>JANSYI010000045.1 GCA_024742475.1 bacterium
CCTCGATCTTCGTCCGCGTCTGCAACACCCCACCCGACCCACTGTAGTAGGTGATCGTGGTGTGCTCGTGCGAGGACGTCTTCGGTTCGGGCAGACGCTTGTGTTTGCGCAGCGTGACGTGCTCGTGGCGCGCATGCACCGACACCGAGACTGGGCGCGCGGCGAGGTCGTACTCGATGCGGGTCGCCGGCTCGTCCTCCGACGTTCCCTCGCCGTCAACGCCGACCGTCCAGGTCTTCGTCACCCGGCCCAGCGCGTCGAAGCGAACGTTCGCCTCGACCCCATTCGCATCGACGACCCGCGTGGCCGCAAGTGTGCGCGGATCGAAGTCCGAGCGCACCGTGTTGCCCAACGCGTCGGTGGCCGCGACCGCAAAGTAGGCGTCGTCGTCATACTCCACGCTCGCCGCGTTGCCGAACGCGTCCACAGAGCGCGTCGCCAGGAAGAAGCGGCCCGGGTCGTGCTCTGACGTCCCCGAGGGTGCCCAATACAGCCCGGCATCCTTCACGTACGGCGACGACTCCAGACGCGCCTTGGCCAGCGCGTCATCTCCGAACGCGGCGTCGAATTGGGCCTGGGAGAACACCGCCGAGTGGCTCGAATGCACGATGCCGGTCCTGCCGATGCCGCCGGGCGTCCCCGAAGCCGCGCCCCCGAAGGGCCCGGCGACGTCGTCATCCATGAAGTAGGTCCGCGCGTGGCTGAGCAGCTCCCCGCCGCCCATGGCCCGAAGCGCCGCCATCGAGAACGGTGCTGTCGAGTCCCCGCTCTGCCCGGGCACGGCGAAGCTCTTCGTCTCGGCCACCGCCCCGACGCGGTAGTGCTCCGGTGTGTCCACGTCGAAGACGGTGACCACCTCGGTGCGCACCACCTCGGTGCGGCGCTGCGGATCATCCCCAGGCGCATCGGAGGAGATGAGGTCCGCCGGAGGCGCCTTCTCGGGGCCTGCGTCGGGCGGTTTCGTCCCTGACGGGTCGTCCACCTCACCCGTCGCAACATCGATCGACACCGTCCGCGTCATCCCCGACGCCCACGCTTCGTAGACCCCGTCGTCGCTTACAAGCTGCTCGGACGGCGCGGGGTCGGCCTGCGCATCGAAGAAGAACAGCTCGACCCGCCGGTTCGCGGGCTCGGGCGTATCGTCCGGCGTCGGCACAGCCAGGAACGCCTCGCCGGCGCCGACAGCCCGGACCGAGACGCCCTCGGGCATCGACGCCGCCGCGTGCTCGAAGTACGCCGCGACCAACGCGGCTCGGTCGCCCCCTGTGGCGTCCACGAACGCGCCGAAGCTCGCGTGTCCGAGCGCCCCGGCCATGTGCGCGTCCTCGACCGGCCCCCAGACGCCGACACCGCTGCCTTCGTACTCCGCGAGCCACACCGAGATGTCGCCCTGCAGCAACGCGGACATGCTGCGCGCACGCGACAGCGACAGCGCTGCGTTGTCGTGGGTCTGCCCCTCGGTGTCGGTGTGCCCGACGACGACCACATCGGCGCCCGCTCTGCCCTGATGCACCGCATGCGCGGCACGAAGACCCGGCAGCGCCGAGGGCAGCACGAAGCTCTTTGCCTCCTCGAACATCGGCCCCACGAGTCGCACGCGAACGCCGGTCTCTTCCGCCTCCGGGTCCGTCGGCCCGAACGGGTCTGTCGGCCCCAGGGGAAGTGTGGGCTCGGGCACCGCCTCGCGCCGCGGGTAGGCGACTTCGATGCTCTTGCGCAGGACGCCATGGTCGTCGACCTCCAGAACCGCGCTGTGGCTGACCCGTGGGTCGGGCGTCTCCTTGCGCTCGTAGCTGTACGAAAGCGACTGCTCGGCGACCACAAGCAAGCAGCGGTGGTCGTCGCCGCTGGCTACCGTCTTCACGTCGTAGCCGTGCACGGAGATCGCCAACGGCCGCTTCGCGACCTCGGCCGCCTCGGCCTTCGCCTCCTCGTCAGAGCCCAGCTCGACCTCCGGCCGCACCTCGGCGTAGCTCTCCGAGCGCAGCAGCGACCCCTTGAGCGCCCGTACGACCTCGGGGTCGCCATTGCCGGGCTCGGGCAGCAACACCACGGCAGGGTCGTAGGCCTGGTTGTACTCGGTCTCGTACAGATCGCTGAGGCTGGCGCCACCGGGCGGCACGATGCCCAGATGAAACCACGAGCGGGTGAACGTCCGAGGCAGCGCGTGCTCGACGTCGAAGAGCTGCCGCTTCGAGACCTTGCCCCCGCCGCGAACCAGCGCCCGCTCCCGCATGAGCTCGAGCTCCTGCGCGTCGGCTTGCTCGACGAAGCCAAAACCTCGGAACTCGCGCTCGAGCGGGTCCCAGCAACCGTGGCGGTAGTCGAGGGTCGATGAAGCGAAGACCTCGGCCACCATGTCGTAGGACTCGACCTCGGTGACGACGGGCACGCAGCGCGGGAGTCGGGCGATCGGCGACGCGTCTTCGGGGGAAGGCTCGAGCGCCGTGCTCGGCCGATAGGTGAAGAACGTCTGCAGGCCGATGCCGCCTACCTCCGCGCCGAGCACGTACTGCCGAATGTCTCCCTGTGCGCCGGGGAAGAAGTCGACCGCAGTCACCGTCGCGTTCGCCTCCTTCTTGGCGAATACGAAGGACCCGGTCCCCCTGCCCTCGATGCGGCACAGCGAGCACAGCCCCAGCTCGTCGAACGCGGGGATCGGGAACGACTCGAGGATGTCGGTGAACGCACCGTCTTGTTGCACGAGCACCCGCGCCTGGCCGTCCTCGAGGATGAGCAGGTCGGCCCCACCGATGCCGTCGATGTCGAAGGCCCGGATCCGCCGAGGATCGACCGCGGGCCCTTGCAGCCCATCACGGGTCGGGAGCGACGCTACCGGAAACCCCATCGAGACCGCCTCGCCAAACGACCCGTGCCCGAGCCCGGGCCAGACCGTCAGCGCTCCGTGGTCGACGTGCACGAGGTCGGGCAAGCCGTCGCCGCTGAGGTCGACGAGCATCACGCACGCGTCCGGGTCGTCGAGCACCGCCCCAGCCCCGCCAGGCATCGGCGGCGTGTCCACCGGTTCCCAGCCGCGCGCGGGGCCTTCGAACCGCCAAACCGTCGGAGCCTCGCCCTGGGCCTGCACCACCAGCGCGTCGGTGCGCCCGTCGCCGTCGAGATCCCCCCACAGCACCCGCGGGAACCCGGTCTCCTCGTCGAAGTCGGCCTCCGGAGGCACGGACGGCAGCACCGCGGCCGCCTTCCAGCCATCGTCGTCCGCATTCCGCTCCCACACCTGGCCCGTGCCACCGGGGCCGAGCTCGACCAACGCAGGGCGTCCGTCGAGGTCGAGGTCGAAGAAGCGCTGCCGATGCGCATCCTGACTGTTCGAGGCCGACGCACCGAACGCGAGACGTTGCGGCGGCGCGTTCGACTCTGCATCGACGCAGCGGTGGTAGTCGAACTGCCCCATGTGGCGCACGAGCAGCCCGGCCGTCGCGCGCCCATCGAGGTCGATGAACTCCGCGTTGGTCTTCTTCTTGGAGAGGTCGAGCCCCTCGAACGCCGGGAGGGCCCGCGCCGTCGGTTTCATGCCGTCGGCTTCGTAGATGAACTCGCGGGCGGGCGCCCGCAGCTCGGAGCCATCATCCCCGATGCCCACATGCTCGACCTTGGTGAGCAGCGCGGCGGCGTGATCGGTGTTGTAGGTCAGCTCGGTGCGCGAGACGAGCAGCGTCTGCCCGCCGAGTCGGTGCACCACCCGGACACCCCGGCACAGCCGACGCGTCCGAACCTCGAAGCCCGCGCGGCCAAAGGAGAAGGCGTCCTTGCGGGCCAGCCAGGCGCTCGGGTCATCCTGTGCGAGCTCGCCCGAGCCCGGCTCGGCCTCCCAGTCGAGCAGCACCTCGAACAAGAAGTCCTCGGGCGAGGCCGTGCACAGCGCCAGCATCTCGGCCTCCGAGCCCATCGGAAACGCCGAGGCTGCCGACGCCTTGTTGGCGTACAGCGCCCGAACGAGCACGCTCTGGCACCCCGCAGCTCGCCCGGCCTCGACGTCCGTGTCGGTGACGTACTGGTAGACGAGCGTATTGCCCAGGGGGTCGAGCTGCGCGCAGAGGTTCCACCGAAACACCCGCGTCGGGTCGTCGGGATCGGCGACCCGCGAGGCCGGCTCGACACCGAAGAGCGAGACGACGTTGCTCGCGCTCGTCACCCGCCAGTGGGAGATGCCGGCTTTCTCCCAGCGCTCGATCCGGGAGAAGCCGGACTCGAGCCGAGGCTGATAGCGCGTGACCGTGTAGCCGTCGGGGCCCGGTCCGCTGCCGACCTTGACCAGCTCGGCCGCGTCCGAGAACACGAACACGTCCGACTCCGCCGCGTCGTCGTAGGTAGGCACGCCGCGAGCGCTCTGGCCCCCGTTCTTCGGTAGGTGAGGGCGCGTCGTCGCACGCTGAACATAGGGAACCGACAGCGCCCAGCCCTGGCCGAACGGTCCGTTTTCCCCGTTGCTGTCGTAGCCCAGCCCCAGGCTCGGGGTCAGGGTGCGCCCCGGCGGCACTGGAAACGCAATGCTGCCCGTCACCGAGCCCATCACGGGATTCACCGAGAACTTCTCGCCCAGCTTCGGCAGCGAGACCCCGCCCTCGGAGCCGCCGACCTCGGGCGTCATCGCCTGCGGGTCTTCTTGCCCCTCGACGTGAACCACCAGCTCGTGGTGCTTGCCCGCCTCCACGGGAAGCGGCGGCGTCTCTCCGTTGGGAAGCAGCCGCACGTGGTGCGTGACGTCGGGCTTATCGTCGGCCATCCGGGCGAGCGCACCGTACCATCGCCCTCACGCCGGCCCCCAGCGACCGTCAGCAGAAAGGACAGGTCCTACCCCCCTGCCCTCTTCTGCACAGGCTGCTTGTCGCATCTCGAGCCGTCCGAGAAACTTGCCCCGCCGTGGCTCTCAAGCCGATCAAGCTGTGTCTGAACGGCGAGGATTTCCACCTCGTGCCCTCGCGCGAGCTCGACCGGTGGGGCGGTTTCCTCAACGGCAAGCGCGGCGCGTTCGAGCTCATCACCCCCGACAACATCGACGCCATTCGTCGTGCCCTCATGTGCCCGCGATGGATCGATACCGAGGGGGTCTACACCGAGCTGTACAAACAGCTGGAAGACCGCTCCGCCCTTTTCTTCGAAGTCCCTCCTCAAGAACTCCCGTTCGACACCCCGCCGATCACCGACATCACTGACCTGCTCCCAAAGGGCGACACCGACGACCGCGGGCAGGGTCCTAGCCCTCACGGAGGGCTGCGCTGGATCGAGGTGATCTGCGTTTCAGCCAAGGGCGAGTCCTTTGCGGGCGCCAAGGCCCGTATTCGGCTACCGGACGGCCGGAGCGAGTACGTCACGCTCGACGCTCGCTCGAGCGTTCGCTTCGACGACCTCACCGAAAGCGGCACCGTTCACTTCGAGCTATCTGGAGATGCCCAAGCCCGCGGCTCGCTGCCGCTGTCTGGCGGTACCCGCTACGAGCTCGGCAAGTCGATCGGGCTTTCGACGCAGCGGCAACACGTCCTGGTCGTTCACCCGAACCCGCGCGCATTCGTCTCCGCCGAGCTGTTCCTGGATGAAGAACCGGTGACCACCGGAAGCTACACCCTGTCGACCAAGGGCGGCGACCATGGCGGAGTGCTCGATGGAGAAGCCGTGCGCGCGGAGGGGTTCCCCCTACCGTCGCAGGCCACCTATGCATTCGAGAACGTGCTGTTGCCTCCCCGGCCGGAGGCCAGCCCGGAGTCGGACCGAGGCACTGACGCCACGACCGATGGAAGCGACCCCCAACCCGACGGCAAAGACGGAGCCACGCTTCCAACCGCCCCCGTACCTCAAGACGGCGTCAGGATTACTCTACGGCTCGACGACGGCACGCCCCTGCCCGCCACGATCGAGCTGCAACACGCTCGAACAGATGCATCCGACGGGCACCACGCAACCTTCGAGGGGGTTGAGGGGCCCGCCGTGGTCATTGCTCGAGGCGTCATGCCCGGCGAGAGTCCTCAGGGGCTAGAGCCCTGAGGAGGCAGCGGCTTTTGGGTGCGGGTCTCAGTGTCGTCAGACACCGAGATAGGCAGCGAGAGCCTGTTCGGCTACATCAGAGAGTTCGCACTCATCTTCAATAGCTCGGTAGCGAAGCTTCTTACGGACGGTGGCACTGAGGTACAAGGTCTGCTTACGACGCCCCTCGGTCTTGCTCGAGGCAGCGGCACCTTTGCGTTTGGGCCTCGACTTCGACTTCGGGGTCGCACAAGGCTTCTCCGGCACCTCTTCTACATCCCGCTCAGGAGACATCGTCGGGCGCTCGTGAACAACTTCGAGAGGCGGAGCCGGCACGGCATCCGGTACCGCCTCGAAGGCCTCTTCAAGCTGCGTGACCGTCGGCTTCGGTTTCCGAATCGTGGTTCTCGGGACTGATCGTGAAGGCATGGGATTCTACTTCCTGGGCGAGCCGCACGAACGTTTTTGCGGCGGGGTCTTTCGGGTCGTAGTCGAGAACCGTCTGCCCGGCGCTCTGAGCCTCGGGGATCCGAACCCGTTGTGGGATCTCCGTCTTCAAGACCGTGGTCTCGGTTTCGGCGACGTCGGCTCGAAGCGCATCGCAAAGCAATGTCCTCGACATCTTGTTGAGAACCAGGAGGATCCGCGGGGGCACTCCGGGGTGAGAGGCAGCGATCGTCTCGACGTAGTCGAGCGTCGGTCCGAGAGCATCGCCCTCGAATCCGCCACAACAGGTGGGGATAACAACAGCATCAGCGACGAGTACGGCTCCCCGCTGCTCCGCCCCCAATCTCGGGGGGGTGTCGATGATGACGCGGTCATATTCGGCAGCGAGCTTGGGGACCTGCCGGATCAGCAAGCGCCCCTGCTCAACGCTCACAACGTCGACCCCCTGCCCTTCAGGTGATTTCGCAGCCCACGACGAGGCGGTGTCCTGAGGGTCCGCGTCCACGATGATGACCTTCAGACCCTCTGCGCGCCACGCGGCAGCCAAACCGGTGGCGACGGTCGTCTTTCCCGCCCCACCCTTCTGCGAGGCAACGGTGATGACGAGTCCCGTTCGTTCCATACCAGAGCGATATCTCTGGTAGCGGCCAACTCCAAATTTCTGACGCTTGAACGCCTCGGCGTCATGACGCCTCGACGCCCTAGCGCTTCGACGTCCTGATGCCTGGACATCCTGACGCCTCGACGTCCCGGCGCCTCGACGCCTCGACGTCCTGGCGCTTCGACGTCCCGGCGCCTCGACGTCCTGGCGCTTCGACGTCCTGGCGCTTCGACGCCCCGGCGCCTCGACGTCCTGGCGCTTCGACGTCCTGGCGCTTCGACGTCCCGGCGCCTCGACGTCCTGGCGCTTCGACGTCCTGGCGCTTCGACGTCCCGGCGCTTCGACGTCCTGGCGCTTCGACGTCCCGGCGCCTCGACGTCCTGGCGCTTCGACGCCCCGACGCTTCGACGTCCCGGCGCCTCGACGCCTCGACATCCTGGCGCTTCGACGCCCCGACGCTTCGACGTCCCGGCGCCTCGACGCTTCGACATCCTGGCGCTTCGACGCCCCGACGCCCCGGCGCTTCGACGCCCCGGCGCTTCGACGTCCCGACGTCCCGGCGCTTCGACGTCCCGACGTCTCGACGCTTCGACGCCCCAGCGCCTCGACGTCTCGGCGCTTCGACGTCCCAGCGCCTCGACGCTTTGACGTCCTAGCGCCTGGACAGCTTGAGCCCTCGGCGCTCCAACGCCGAGATGGCTTGACGTCCTGACCCTCTGCGGCATCTACCCCCAGATGAGTTCACCGAGCTTCAAGAATTTCTCTCTGAGTAGAAGCTGATCGATCTCGTCAGGGATCGAAGTCCCACGTTCTCTGCGTTTTCTCCAGACCTCGAGGTTCTGCGCGACCTCCGCACCACCCCCGTCTAAAGCCCGCGTTCGTGCGCAAAGACTGTTGTTCGGTGGGGGAGGGGAGTCACTGCCGTTCGATGAGAGGGGCGGAGGCGTAGCCGGAGCGGGAGAAGAGTCGCGAAGCGACACGTCCGAACAGGGGGGAGAAGGGGGTCTCCCCCTTCGAGCCCTTAGTCCCCCTTCCCCCGAAGGGGGGGGGACGGGGTTGTCGGCATTTTGTGCCGGGCAATTTAACCTCGTGTCTGAGAGCTTCTCTTTCGCCTTCTGCCGACGACTCCGCAGAGGCTCTGGGCGCTCCTCTCTCACGTCCCCCCGAGCTCTTTGCACTGCCCGCTCTGCGCGCTCGAAGCGGGACCGCCGAGCGGTTTGTCGAGCACTCGTGGCTGCCCTACGAGCGCTCGTCCTGGTGTATCCGGAGCGCCTCGGCACCCGTTCGCCCTGTCGGGCTCGACGCTCGCAGACCAACGGCAACAAGATCTCCGACAGGACCGGGCCAGCCTGGAGCAGCAGATAGTGGTGGTCGCTCGGGCGTTCGCCCGAGCCCCGCTTCCACGTCTGCCTCTTCGCGACGAGGCCGAGCGCGACGAGGCCAGGGGGGCGCCCGGTGCCGCCGTTGAGCGCGTATCTCATCGCTCGCTCGGACATCCCGAGGTCCGAGGCTAGGATCGGCTGGTACTCGTAGATGCCCATCGCGCCGCCCATGTAGGCGGTCACCACGGCCCGCAGCAGACTCCATTGCGTCCGCGTCAGCTCCGGAAACATGCCGCGCAGGCACCCAGGCATGTTGTCGAAGCGATCGCCAAGGTCGCGGACCGTGAAGCATTGGGCCTCGACGTTGTCCATCGTCCGGGCGGCGGACAGCCCTTCGTCCCAGGTCGAGGCACGTCCGACCCGGCGCTCGATGCCGTCGAGCTGAAGCTCGAGCTGCGAACACGAGACGTGCTTGCCTGTCCCATGGCGCCGCCAGTTTGCCCAGGGCAAGCACCCCAGCTGCTTGGCGTTCTCCCGGTACTGAGCCATCCGAGCTTCGCGCTCGGCGGCCCGCTGGGCGCGGCGGCGCTCCTGCTCCTCTGGAGGGACACAATCGTCCTCATAGCCTGCCCAGACCTCGGCGAGCTTTTCCGCGGACGTAGCCTCGGTGCTGACGAGGGTCTGTGGGACATCGGGAAGCCCCACCTGAGACTCGGCATTGACGAAGCTTGGCGCAGCAGACGACGAGGGCTCCCCACACGCCTCTTCAGAGCGCTCTGCCCCCGCTCGCTGCTGGGGGGGGTTCGTCTCGCAGAGCTCCTCAGCGCAGCTCTGCGAGGCGCTCTCGGCTCCGCAGCTCAGGGCACCGACGTCCGTAGCAGGGGAGGGCGCTCGGCTTCCATCGCAGGTCGCCATCTGGACACCCCTGCGGAACCGAGACTGCAAGACGGCCCCGCAGTCCCCCTCGGGTTTGTCGGTCGCTGCCTCTCGCTGGGCCAGCACGCCTTCGAGCTGAGCCGCCAGCTTCGGGTCCAGGCGACGGAGCTTCTCGAGGTCACCACGCCTCATTGAGGGCCCCCTCGAGCAGCGAAAAATGCGGAGGAGATCTCCTCCGGTGTCAGGCGCGCATCAGCGCGCGCACGACGATACGTACGGTCGCGCAGTGCCATCTTGGCACCGCTGCGACCGCAGAAATCTGCGGCCAACATCCGACCCAGACCTCAGCGACGCGTGACGAGGCTGTGATGGGCAGGGGGTTGGGAGACGGACGGGTGTTGTGCTACGTTTTTCATGTCGTCTTCTCCTGAAAGACGGCGTTAGCGCTCCGGGACCCGGGCGTGCCGGGTGACTCCGAGGTCGAAACGGAGTCATTCCCTGAGAGGTCAGCACTGGAATGCTGGCCTTCTCGCTTTAACGAGCGCGGGTTTTGGAGGGTCAATCCGACCAAACCAAGCGGTTTAAGTCTAGCGAAATTGCAGACCTGCCCCTGGGGGTCATACGAGCCCCTGACGGCCCCGTACGCGGGCGTGGAGCCGGCTCTGTTCACAGCTGAAACTAGGCGCCCAGAACACTGGCGGTTCCATGCGGGACAAAAACGAGAGATCACCCCGTCGGCCGACGAGCCCGGACGGCGAGCGCGTGAATAAGCGGTTCGAGCACATCGAGCCCGGCGGTGAGCACAGTGATATCCTCGCCTGGATGGGCACGGAGTCCACACTGCCCAACCCCTCTCCCCGAGAGGTTGTCGAGCGGCTTCGGCAAGCCTACCCCCTGCTCTTCACGGACCCCCCGAAACCACTCCAGAAAGGGGTCCACAAGCAGATCCGTGCGGCAAGGCCCCCTTCACTCGAAGGGGTGAACAACACCGCGATCTCCAAGGGCATCGGCCGATGGGTCCGGCAGGAAGCTTACCTCAAGGCCATCAAGAGCAGACAGCCACGCCACGACCTCGGGGGCCGTCCTGTCGCCGATGTCTCAGATGAAGACGTCAAAGAGGCTGGTCGCCTCCTGCGGCAACGCCGATACCGTCTCAGGAAGAACCGAAAGCCACCCAAAACCACCGCTCCGCCTCCAGCTTCCGAGCCGGTCGCAGAATGCGGGTAGCCCAGGTCAACGAGTCCCTGCGCTCACTCCCGATCCAGCCCGAGAACACCTTCGGCGAGAGCGCGGATCTCCATCAGCGCCCCCATGTCTTCGGACCCCAGTTGGGAGAGCAGCCCCATCCCCGTCGAGGCCACGGTCTGCATCACGCTCGTCTGGAACGCCAGCACGGCTTGGGCGACGTCTCTCTCCGTTCGAGCGGTCCGAATGCGCTGGAAGCCCGCTCGCTGCGAGGGAGAGAGAATGGAGAGCAACTTCATGCCCTTCTCCCCGTCCATGCCCCTCAGCCACGCCGACGTGGCCTGCGCGAGCGGCCCTCCCATGTCCTGGGTGCTCTGCGGCGGTAGACACAGCACCGCTTCGACCTTCTCTCCCGGAGGCTTCGCGGGCGCCTCGGTCGGGCGTTCGCCTTGCTCGGTCCCTTCGACGTGGGCCGCGGCCTGGGCATGAACGAGGCGGAACAGCTGCAGCTCGTCTTCGCTCAGCGCCGTGCTGAGCGAGGCGACCTTGCCGTCCGCGACCAACGAAGCCCCGAGCTTCAACACCGCATCCGCGGCGGCGTCGTCCGTCTGGGCCTGCCGCATCGTCTCGAGGATTGCCCTCTGAGACGCCGAGAGCTGACTGGTCAGCTCCATCGCACGGTCGCCATCCATCGTGCCAAGACTCAGCTGCACGTTCTTGACGAGAAGCTGCTCAGCACCGTCCTGCCGCCGTGGCGCGTGCGCACGCTGCTGCAGGAGCGACTCGATCTCCGCCATCGCGGAGCGCTCGGCATCCCCGATCTGCTCCCGTAGGGCATTCCATCCGCCGCTGCGCTGCATCGCCTCGATGGCCCGGGCCGCGGCCTCGTCCTGCTTCGCAGCACGCACGGCGCAGAGGCTCTCGTAGTGCGCCTCTCCAAGAGCACTCGTCACCGAGAGCAGCTGCATCCCATCCATGCTTCCAAACAGTTTTCGGACTGCGCGGACCAACGCCCCAGCCATCGACTCAGGGTTCGTCGTCGTTTTCCCTGCGCGCGCATCGAACCCGAACCGAACGCCGGCTCCGGGCGCCCCCGGCGAGCTCGGCGGCGGGGCACTGGGGCCGGGTGGTGGAGCGCTCGGGGGTTGAGGGCCCATGCCCGGCATCGAAGGCGGCGCCTTGCCGTTAGTGAAGAATTGCAGAAGCGCGGTGGTCACCATCTCTTGCAGCCCTCCATCGCCACTGTCCTGACCACCCAAGAGCTGCGCGTTCTCGGCCAGCCCGGCCCTGGCCGCTACCGTCTCGAACAGGATCCGTATCGCCTGCTCGAGGATCCCCGACATCGCACCGTGGGCCTTGAGCAAGGGCTCTGCCTGCGCAGACGCGTCGAGGAGCTTGTCGGAGAGCTTGTCGTTGTAGGCCATCAGCTGCTGCTCTCGCTGCTCCAGCATTGACATCAGCCACCGCACGACGGGGATCCACGGTTCGAGCCCCGCAGGCATGGACGGCATCGCAGGGAAGGGGCCCTTGGCTGCGCCCTCATCCTCCTCCGCGCTCACCTTGAAGCACGCGTACTTCCGCAGCGGTCGACCACTGGCATCGGGCCCGCCCACGTAGCGCACCCGAAACCGGTTCGACTCTCCGGTCTCCTCCACGTACTCCGTCGCGATCTGCATGATCGCCGTGTTCAGCTCGTCTTCTTGCTCCGAGGTTCGGGCATGCGGCGGCCAGCCATCGAGGCTGATCGCGTTGAGCTTGCGAAAGCCCGTGGTGTCGCCGCCTGGCTCCTTGACCTCCACCACGACGCGGCCGAGCTTGTGGAAGTACGCCTCCGTTGCTTTCTGCACCCGAGGAGCAATCGCTGGCGTTCGCTCCTGCCCCATAGACCCGCTCTCGATTTTCATCCTCGACTCCGTTCTCCTACGGCCTCGCTCAGCGTTGCCTCGCCACGTCGCTCGTCAAGCGCACGCGCGAGCCGGACCCTTGCCCACAGCGAACGAGTGCGTCTCTTGGAGCACGCTCCTCGCCTCCGAGGGTTCCATCCCTTTGGGGTCTTCGTGCTCAGCGTCACCGTAGCCATGACGCTCAGCGCAGATCCCGAAGGGACCATCCGGTTCAACGCGCTCTCGACCCACACGCCCCAAGCCTGACACCGCGATCGCCCCGAACCCAACCGGCGCCAGTTTCACGGACAGGTGCCTCGGCGTTCAGGATCCAGAGCCGCGTCCACACCGGGTTTTGAGCGCTGCGGCTCAACTTTTTTCGATCGTTTCGCGGTGGACGCCGCGTCGATCGAGCATCGATCGGCTGTCGATGCTCTCGACGCCGTCCGTCGATCACCATGGATGAACACGGCGCAGACCCCTGTACGTCGTCGATCGCACAACCGTCGATCGTGGATCTCGACCGTGGATCCGCGCGTGGATCGGCCACCGCTTCCCGATTTCGGCCGTGCATCGACTCTCAAAACGACGATCGATCCGTAGACGGTTCGTCGTCGTGGATCGAGATGTGCCCTCTACGGAACCGTAGAGCCGGTTTTCGTTTTGGACGCGACGACCCGGGAATAGACGACCGTCGATCGCCGAGGTCGGCACGACCGCCAACGCCTTGAAACGACGCCGCTTTGCCGATCCACGATAGCGGTCGATCGACCGTGGATGGCGTCGTCGATGACAGTCCATCACGGTGGCAGAGCAATGGCCGCGAAGGACCTCTCCCACCGTGAACTGATGGCGCTTCCCAAGCGCGAGCTCGCCGAGGAGGCTCTCAAGCTCGCCGAGAAGATCCACGACTTCAAAACGAAGGCGAAAGAGAAGGCGGTCGCCACCGCCGAAGCCAACGCCGACTACATGAGCGCAGCGGCCGGTGCGGCCGCCGCCGGGTGGGTGATGGGCGGCGTGCAGAAGGAGCTGGACGCGGGGACCGAGGGGTACAGCGAAGAGGACAAGAACATCTTCGGGCTGCCCAAAGACCTCGCCCTCGGTCTGAGCCTCGCGGGCGCCAGCTACCTCAAGCAAGCGAAGAAGTACCGGCCGTGGCTGCGCCAAGGCGGCATCGGTGCGCTGAGCTTCTTCATCGGCCGCTCCGCGTACGACCGCGCAAGTGCGCCCGACGAGGACGAAGGCGTCGCCTGAGCGTCGCGTCTCCCTCCCAACATCCTCAGCTTCCTCTCGACGGAGCTGGGCCCCTGACCGCGGCGGACGATGCACGGGCAGAGCCCACGCCCCATCACCGGCACGCATCCGCGTGCAGGAGAAAACGACATGGCAGACGTTCACGAGCTTCTGACCAAGTACCGTAAGGCCAAGAAAGCTGCGAACGCGCAGCGGGCTCTCACTCCCAGCTTTGGGGTGGGGGCGTATCACCGCCAACCCGGCGGCCGCGTCTGGGCACCCGCCCGGGCTCCGGCTCAACACGCAAGGCCTGCAGCCAGGCCTGCCCAACCCGCCCGGCGAGCCCCCGCGCCCGCCTACGCATACGGATACCCGCCGCGAGGCGGATACGTCGGCGATGCACCCGCACCCGCCAACGTGCCCGCACCGACGGCGGATCCGTACTACCCCAACGGAAACCCCACGGACCCCAGCAACCCGCCGGGGTCCCCGGGCCAATACCCACCGGGACCCACCGGAGGAGCACCGTACCCGCACGGGCAGACCTACCCGCAGCCCGAGTGCGACCCCTGTGGCCACGGCGTCACGATGCACTGCGAGACGCCCACGCCGTGTGGCGCCAACGCGATCGGACAGACCACGTTCGGCAGCGACGGCATCCCGCCCGGGGTCGTCACTCCCGTCGTCGTCACGGCGGGTGATGCGAAGAGCTTCAAGCCGACCAAGCTCTTCTTCGAGGCGATGCCCTGGGCCTCGCCGGACCTCATCGACACCGATCGCCTGCGCGGTCGGAGCAGCCTTCCGCTCTTCTTGGTGGATGCGCTCGTCGGTCGGAAGTCGCAGCTTCGGCGCGGCGGCTCCCCAGCGCTTGGCATCTCGCAGAGCGCCTACGCCAACAGCAAGGAGATCGAGCTGGTCGACTGGGAGGAGTTCACCTCCACGACCGAGCACAACCTGAGCCTGCTGTTCTTCAACCCCAACAAGGACATCCCCGTGCACGCCTCGGTCGTCCTGTGGGGGGACATCTAGCCCGCGTCCGCGGGCAGGGGAGGGCGGCGACCGGGGTCGTCCTCCCGTTTGCGTTTCTTCACCACCCCACCCACCGCCATGGACACCGCACCTGCACACCTCGACCTCGCCGCCCGCTTTGAGACCGCTCCGCAGCTGTTCTCGCAGTGGAGCGACGACGCCGGCATGAAGCAGGACGCGATCAAGGTGCTGAGCACCCGCGACTCCGAGCGCGCCGGATGGACGGTCAGCATGAGCGCGCTCGAGGTCGTCCGGACCACGAGTGAGGCCGCCACCGCGTTGTCGCTGAACGACATTCGGCAACGCGGCGTCCCGTCCTCTCGACTGCACGCCCGTGTGTCGTGGATGCAGGCAGGGCAGGGGACCAGCATCGTCCTCGACATCGGCACCGGTTTTCGGCTGTGCATCGAGGGCTGCAGCCTCGAGCTCGAGGTCCTCGGTCCAGCAGGAGCGCTCCGCGAGACCCAAGCCCGCGACGCTCGTCCACTGGGCAGCGGCGGCATCTACCTCGACACGCTGCTCAGCGGCCAAGCGCTCGGTGTCGCCACCGACCCCGCGCACCCCAACACGCTCACGCAAAGCGTCGTCATCCCCGCGGACACCGCAGACCTGCGCCTGCCTCTGCCGCGCTTCGCCAAGCGCCTGCAGGCCTACGCACCGGCGCCCTCGACCTTCGAACGCTTGGAGTACCGCTTGGGCGAGCTCGTGCTCGCCCAGGTCGCCGCGAGTGCTGCCGGCACGACCGGCGACCACCTCGTCCCCCAGGCCGCCACGCACCTGGCCACCGGCCCCGCCGTCTCGGCCAACCGCCGGCTCACCCTCGTGTGGACCCTGGAGCTTTGAGGACCGCCATGCGTCAGATGCAGTTCAACCTCGACCTCAACGACGACACGCTCTTCGGCCCCGCCTGCGCCGAGCTGGCCGAAGCGCTCGTCGCCGTCAACATGCTCGAGCTTCGCAACACGCCCGACCTGCCATGCTGCCTCGGCTGTGGCGAGGTCCGCTACACCCTCCCGGTCGTCTGCGACAGCGGCCCGCGAACGGCTGCGACGACGCCCAGGCCCAGGCGCACCGCTCCCGTCGGCTTCCGCACCGCTCGGCGCAAACGACCTGCAGCAGTGGCGGCACCGCCGCTGCCGGATGCCGTCGACAGCTGCCAAGCCCTGCTCGATGTGCGAGGGATCTACAAGCACAAGCGCGGCACCTGCTTCGACCTCGCATGCGAACGGGCCGCCCGGCTCCGCCTTGCAGGCAAAGAGGCAACCGTCGTCATCGAGCAGCGCACCTACGGAGGCAAGCCGCTGCCAGGACAGTTCCACGCGGTCGTCCGCACCGAGGAGGGGATCCAAGACCCCGCGGCCGAGCTTCAGCAGCACCCCGGCCAGTGCAGCGGGCAGGCCTGCAACTGCACCGGAGGTCACCCATGAGCGCCAAGAAACTCCTTCCTCTCGTCTTGCTGGGCGGAGGCCTGTGGTGGGCGACCCGCGACAAGAAGAAGAAATCCAGCAAGGCCAAGACACCACCAGGGGAGCTTCCCGCGGACAGCTGCGGCCTCTACCCCTGGCTCCCCCAGCCCGTCGACGCGGCGATCACCGAGCGCACGAACGCGGGCGAGCGCAACGCTGAGGCGCTCGCAATGCATGCCGCCCGCACCGTCTACGGCACCACGCCCGAAGGCGCCCCGCAGGCCTGGCCGCCCGCCGGGGACGACGCACGAGCGCAGTGCATCCTCGGCCGGATCAAGATCCGGGTGAACCTCATCCTCGCCCAACTCGCCGACGACGAGGCCGACGACGACGAGCCGGACCCCTCTCCGCCCGGACCTCGTCCTGGCACGCCCCCTCTGGGCCCCGACGCGATCGCCCCCCTTCCGGGAACCTGCCCCGAAGGCTATCGGTATGACGAGGTCCTCGGCTGCGTCGAAGCCGGGCCGCCGAACGAGTGGGCCCCATGGGACAGCGGTGGCGACCGGCCGGGCCCGGATCCAGAACCGCCCATCGACCCCGAACCGGTCGAACCGGTCGATCCCCCCGACGGGAGTGGGGGAGGCGACGGCGGCCAAGTGTGGCCAGAGTACCCACCGCCGGGGCCCGTCGACCTCGGGCCGTGGACAGATCCGGCGAACTACCCCACGCCCGGCATGTTCCACCAGATCGGGGGCGAGAACTCGGGCGTCACCCTCAAAGCCATCGCCCGCAAGGCGCTGACCACCGCCTTCTACCTGGTCCTGGGCGACCTCGACGAAGCCGATCGCCTCGCGCGGCGCTCGGAGAACTGGCGCGCCTATCGACAGGTGATCAACTGCTGCCCGTGGAACCACCTGCTCTACGGCGCACCGAGCCTCCCCGGGGAGATCGGCTTCTACCCGACGCCCAGCGGAGACTCGGTCTCCCTCTATCCCGTTCATGACCACGTCGCGCAACGCCTCGCCAATGGTGAGACGCCCGACCGCCGCGTTCACGACGACGATCGCAAACGTCCCGGCGGGGGCAAGCACGCGTTCTTGTGGCTCCCACCGCTCGACGAGCTCGCGCTCAGCGAAGGTCGGGTCGAGGTCAAGCGCGAGTACTGGGAGACCGGCGACTGGGTGATCATGCCGCCGCCCGAGGTGCTCACCCTCGGCGTGACGGCCAGCAGCGACCAACGCGTGTGGGGCTGCGACGGATGGGAGATTGAGTTCTCTGACACCGAAAGCCGCACCGCACCAACCCCGCGGATGTGGTTTCACCCCCGCACCGCGCTGTCCCTGAGGAGGTCGGGATGACAGACGCCGAGCGCACCCGGTACCGAACCGCCGCCGGCTATGTCCGCCTCTTCGCCGACACCAAGGCGATGGTGATCACGGCCCGAGAGAAGGCCGCCGAGCTCGGCGCCCCGATCCTGCGCGTCATGGCCATGCAGGCCACGCTCGACATCCTGCGCAAGCTCATCAACCTCGCCGTGGCCCAGCGCGGGCGCCTTGCGCTCGACGCCTCTGGCCTCGCGCAGCTCGACCAAGACCTCGCGGGACTTCGCGCTCGGTATGCGGGGATCTACGGACGCTGGAGTCCGGAGGAAATGGACCCGCCCGAGCAGTGGGACGCGGAGACCTGGGAGGACTTCGAAGCGTCGCTCGAGGGCCCGGTACTGCTCTGGTCGATTGAGGACTGCCGCTCGCAGTGGGGGATCCCCTTTCTTCCCGCCTGCCAGGGCCCTGACCTCCTGCTCGCAGTCCAGACGGTCAACGGCCTCGCCGAAGCACGCGCCGCCGAGCTGAACATGATGAATCCGCTCGTCTCGCCCGTCGGGGCGATCTACGCCCACACCCACGCCTTCTTCCTCGGCGCCGCGGAGGGCTTCGAGGGTGCCCTCCGCGATGCCTTCCTCGAAGCCGCTCGCGCTGCCGACGACATCGCCAAGCACATCGGCGGCTACTTCGGCATCTCCCCCCGCGTGGTCAAGCAGGCCTTTCCCTGGCTCCTGGGCGCTGGCGTCGGCCTGGGTGCCTACGCCCTTTGGAAGGCGGCATCACGATGAACGCAGGTCACCTCATCCTCCTCGCCGGGGCGGCATACGCCTGGGACAAGCACCAAAAGGCGCAGAAGCGTCGCCGCGCCTCCTCGAAGCGTCCTGGCCACCGCAGCACCCCTGGCGCAGAGCCAACGCCACAACCGACGCCGCAGGCCCCCGCCGCGCCTGCACCCCTGGACATCGCGGCCGACTGCGAGAGCTGGACCATGAGCGACGCCTGGATCGTGCAGGTCGCCCAACCCCGCTTCGGCGCACTGCTCCGCGACCTGATCCGCGCGCGCATGACGGGCACCGCAAGCGATCCAGACCCCGTCACCCTGAGCTACCGGATCCTCGAGGATCAACACCCGGGCTGCCCGCTGCCCCTGGCACGCGGTCAGGACAGCAGCGTCCTTCGCTTCGACGCGCTGCAGGCCGATGTGCCCGGCGCCCCCGACTACTACCCGCATGCCGCGATCTTGGGCCTGTACGCCCACATCACCGAAGCGGTGATCGACGCCCTGCGGCGCTTCGAGCTGTCGGGCAACCCTGACGAACTCCTCTTCCCTCTCTAGCCCCCCAGACCACGGACAAGGACGAGCACGACCATGGACCCACTTCTCATCGGCGGCGGCATTGCCCTGGGCCTGTACCTCTACAATCAGAACAAGAAGAAGGGCGCCACACGCACTGGTGGTGGGGGAGGGGGCACCGATGGGCACGCCGACGGCGGCGCCCACGGAGGCGGCGCCACCCCAGGCCGTGGGGGCAGCGGAGGCGGTGATGGCCGCGGCGCCGTGCCGACCGGCCCCTTCGACCCCTTCAACGTCCCCGACGTCACGCCGCCGGAACAAGGCGGCAACGAGGTCGAGCCAGGCGGCGGAGGCGGAAACGGCGGGGGCGGAGCCGAGCGCCCGACCGACCCGGCGCCTTTGCCCGTCCCGCCGGGCACGACCCTGAGCGACATCGGGCCCTACACGCTGGCGATCACCTTCGACTGCCAAGACGTCCTCGAAGGTGCGCAGTGGTGGAGCGAAGTCTTCTACCCGGCCTGCTCTCGCTTGGTCGAGCTCGACGGCGATGCCTTCAACCATCCCTACATCCTGATGCGCGCGCTGCTGCTCAGCGCGACCGATGCGACGTGCCCGCCCGATGCGCCCGAATGCAACCTCGAGCCTGGCTGCATCCTGAACTGGACCTACTTTCTGGGGTCCATCCTCGACGTCCCCGGCGGCGAGTGGGACAGCAACACCAACGAAGGCTACGGCGCGTTCCTGGCGTACTCCGACTGGTACGCGACGAACTACCCCGCCGTCGATGCGTTCTTGCAAGCCGTGGAAAGCCGGCTTTGGAGCAGTGACCTCGCGGCCCACTTCAACCAGTACGTCGACGAGTCGATCGTCTTCGTGCCCCCTGGGGAGGTGGCATGAAGCTGTTCGGCATCGAGGAGACCCCAGGCGGCGTCATCCTCCATCTCCCCTCGGGACGCCCCGTTCCCCTTGCCTTGGCCGGTGGCTATGCCGGTGCGCAAACGATCGGCCGTCACGTCCTGGCCGCACTGCGCAGCCCCTCGGAGCCCGCCGCCACGATCGGCGCACGCAAGCGAAACTCGTGGCCGCAGGCCGCAGCGGGGCACCTTCGCGACACGGCCTTCGAAGTGCTGCGCCCCTACGAGGACGAGAGCCTCGCGGCCTACGTCGAGCGGATCCAGGGCGCCACGCCGAGCGTCCTCTACCAAACGCTGCGAAAGATGGCCGGCCGATGAGCGCGCGCAGCAACACTGCGGTGTGGGTTCTCGGGGCCGCGACGGTCGCCGCCATGGTGATCGGCAGCCGCCGCAGCGCCAGGCGCTCGGCGAAGTCCGCGTCCAGGACCCCCACGCCCGAGCATGGTGAGGGCACCGGAGCTCGCCCCGGCACTCGGCCGCCCGTCCCCGACGGCGACGTCGAGTTCGGGGCCGCCGTGTTCCCACCGCCGCGCGTCGACAAAGACTGGGATCGCATGCGCACGCTCGCCGCCGCGGCCGAACGCGAGACCGGCATGCGCAACCTCTACTCGTTCCTGCTCGCCGCCGCCCGCACCGAGAGCGCCGGCCGTGCCTCGGCCATGAACACCGCGACGGACGCCAAGCCTGCGTTCTCCCTGTTCTGCCGAGACCAGAACTTCGCCCGTCGCTACGCCCAAAACCCCTGGCGACCGCAAACCTGCACCCCCGATGCTCCAAGCGCCGCCCGCTGGGCCTACAGCGGCGGATGGTTTCAGATCATGCCCGCCACGGCGCTCGCCACCGCCGACAAGCGAGCCCACACCCACGACCCCGCCCGCGTCTTCGACCCTCCGTTTGCCGTCGCCTATGCCGTCGACCTTGCCGCGAGGATCGCCCGCAACTACGGCGCCCAGACCTGGGGCGATGTGAGGGCAGGGTGGGCCCTGCCTCGGTGGGCCAAGCCGTCGTCCAACTCCGAGGGCAAGGCCCGCAACCAGGAACGCTTCCGCACGAGCGCGGCCGCCCTGGGCAGCTTCGGCGTCGCTCCGAACATCGACCGGCTCGCCGTCAGCCCCCGCAGCTACCCCGGCTTCACCCACGTCCTGCACGCCCTCCTGGCGCTCGAAGGCCGCACGCATGCCGGCAATGCACCGCCACCGCTGGCCTCGGCAGAGCCCGAGCAGCCGGGCGCCGGGGTCTTCATCGACAGCCCCTGGCGCTACCCCGACCTCTTCGTCGACCCACTGCCCACCTCCGCCTCGCCGCAGGCGGCGGCCTAACCCCGAAAGGACCCCATGGCGACGACGCTTCGCATCGTTCATCAAGGCACCGAGCCCCTCGACGGCACCACGCCGATCCCCCCAAGCGCGCTGCACATGCTCCGCGAGGACGCCATGCGCGGCCTTGCCGTGCTGGTCCTGCCTCCGGGAAGCCGCTTCGGCCTGCTCGACCCCGGTCTTCTTCAGAGGCTCGGCGGCCCCTCGGCGACCACGGTGCTGCGCAGCCTGACCCTGGTGAGCCGACGCGCCCCCGTGCACGCGCCCGGCTGCCATGTGGCGCTTCAGCCTCCGGGGCTGCGCAACCCTGCACACGCCCGGGTCCTCGCCGACCTCGGCGTGTTCTGTGAGGGCCTGGTCCCGCAGATGCCTGCGGTGCCGTGCCCGCCCGGACACGCCTTCGTCTTCGATACCCGTGCCGATGGCGAGTCGCCCGGACCGCACCTGGTCCAGCTCACCTTCGAACCCGCACGCCTGCCCAGCGAGCGCGTGGAGGCTCTTCGATGACCACGCTGCGGATCTACGTCGAATCCAAAGGCCCGCTCGACGGCCTCACGCCTCTGCACCCCGAAGTCCGCTCCGCGTGGAACGCATCGCTGGGCCTGCGAGAGTATTGGGTTCCACCCGGCGTCTCGCTCGGCCGCCTCGACCTCGGGGCACTGGCTCCTGGCTCCGAGCACTGGATCGAGCATCTGACGATCACCTGCGCCGCCGGAGTGCATCAGCCCGGCGCATTCGTTGGGTTGGCCGCGCCCGAGCTCGCCGACATCACCCCCACGCCATCGCCCACCATTCCGCTGGTCGACCTCGGCGCCTGCGAGGAGACGAACACCGGCGTGCTCACCGAGGGGCTCAGCGTCCCGATCCCCGCCGGCCACCCCCTGGTCCTGCAGACCGGAGCCAACGGCGAGGCCCCCGGGCCTCACCTCATCCAGATCACGCTCGGGCCCGTGCCGAGGCTCGTTCAGAACTCGCTGCCCACGCTGCGCCCGCTCCTGCGCGACGAGCCAGAGCCAGAGCCAGAGCCAGACGCCAAGCCAAGCGCCGCGCAGCACCCCTCGCCTCAGCGTCGCTTGGAGGTCTCCTTCGGTACACCGAGGGACCCCAAGCCCGACGGCGACGACGATGACGGCGACGACGACGACAACGGCCCCCGCCAGGACGAGAGCAGCGCAAAGGGCTCGGCGCCATGAAGGCCGGCACGCTTCTGCTCCTCGGCGCGGGCCTGTTCATCGTCACCCGCAAGCCGAAGCGCACACAGAAGAAACCGCCCCGCCTCCCGATCGGGGGCTGGACCGCAGCGCCGCCGCGCCCCGCCACCCCGACCACGACCGAGCCCACGCGCACCACCCCCGCTGAGCCCAGCCGCACCAACCCCTGAAACGAGTCTTGCCCATGGCCAACGAATCTTCCTCTCGCGACTGGAACCAGCTTCTCGTCAACACCGTCGTCTCCGCTGCGGTCGGAGCCGCCGTCTCGCACTTCCTGCGTGACCATTTCGGCAACAAGGCGCAGGCCCAGCGCGACGAACACCAAGACCGCCAGGTCGACACACTTCGTCAGCAGCAGGCCCACCTCGAACGACTCCTCGCCAGCGTTCGCCCACGTGCGCCCTTCGCATCACCGCCGCCTCCCCCCATGCACGGGCTGCCCTATGCGCCCCCGCCCCAGCACTACGGCGGCTATCACCACCCGCCCGCCTATGCCCCGCCGTTCCCCGCCTTGCCGGGGGGCTCGGGCGGCTACGGTGAGGAGCGCTAGCCATGGCGTCCTCGTCGAACCTCGTCCCCCTCGCGGTCCTCGGCATCGGCGGCGCGATGTGGTGGAAGCACGAGCAGTCCAAGAAGAAAGCCAAAGCCAAGAGCGCCTCTGCGTCCACGAGCGACGAGGATCCCGCCCAGAGCACGGACGCTCCGCCGGACACACCTCCTCTGAGCCCTGTTGTCCCCGGCACACGCTGCACGCAGCTCGCCTCGCCAGACGTCCTGCAGCGATGGCTCGAGACCACCGCAACCACCGCGTTCCTCGAGCTGCTCCCAACCCTCGAGGACCCCGTCGAAGAGCGAGCCCAGGTCTGGGACATCGTCGACGCCGTCTGGGCACGTGCGACGCAGCCCTGCCTCGACACCAGCAGCGACGCCTATGCGCAGGCCTACAAGGCGACCTGGTGCCTCGTGGTCATGCTGCTGAGCTACGAGTCTGACCTTCCGGGCAGCTTCGACGCGCTCGCGTCCTGCGAAGACCCGGCCTTCGACCCCTACCGCGCCCGGCCCTCGCGACCTGCCCCCACCGATGGAGGCGGCGACGGCGAAGTCCCGGTTGAACCGACACCGCCCACACCTCCTGTTCCGCAAGGGCCGGACGGGTCAGACGCAGGCCCTCGTCCCCCGCTGCCGCCCGAGCCCGTAGAGCCTATCGAGCCGGTCGAGCCGCCTCTACCCGACCCCATCCTTCCGCCCGAGCCGTTTCCAGTCCCTCCGGGACCGCTGGGCACCGAAGGACCGCCCCTGCCTCCACCGCCGCTTCCCGAGCCGGTCACCGACGATCGCAACGACCCGCCGAGCAACATCGAGAGCCCTTCGACTCGCGAGGGCATCTCCGACACCTCGCTGCTGCGCCTGGTCGCCGCGGGTGAACGCACAGGTCAAACCCGGGCCCGCCCCAACACGGTCGTGCTCGCCCTCGACCCTGAGTGGGTCCACGCCGAGCAGGCGATCGCCGGCCTCGAACACTTCGCCCGCTTGCATCCCGAGCTGATGTTCTACGTCGTCAGTCTCTGGGACACCCAGCAGCACTTCGGGCTCCCCGAGCTGCTCGGTGGCCTCCGCTACATCCTCTCGTCGGCGAATGCCGAAGGCATCGCCTGGCCCACGCCGATCGTCGGCGACACGCCGCTTTCGACCGCATTCGCCCCGCAGCCAACCCAATGGGAGGCCGTCTTGCAGCATGCGATCTCGGGCCGCACCGCGATGGTGGGGCAGGGCAGCCCGCATCCCCGTGCGCTGCCCGTGCAACCGAGACCCGGACAGAGCTTGGGCGCGACGCTTCTTGGCTTGGCCAAGGCGCCCGCCCGCAGCACGGCGCCGCGCCGAGCACCTCAGCCGCGAAAGAAACCGGCCAGACGCATCGTGTCCTCCCACGGTCTGCGCGGGCTTCGACTCCCCTACGACCGCTTCGCAAACGTTCGCCTTCACCGCAGAGCGGGGACATGAGCGACGACAGCCACAGCGCGCCGGTGAGCGCCGCCCAGCTCCTCGAGCAGATCGAGCACCACGCCGCGCAGGACTCCGAGTTCCGCACGTTCCTGCTGGGCTACGTGATGCTGCAAACCCAAGCCTTCGCTGCATCGCAGCGTCTCTTTTGCACCCTCGGCCTCGACCCCCAAGCGTCGCCCGCACCGGGGCTCAACCCCACCGAGCTGTTCTTCTCCGCTGGGATGGAGGCGTTCACCCGCTCCAGTCCCGAGGCGCTCGCCCAAGCGCAGCGCTTCGCATCCCTGTGCATCTTCAACCCCCTGCCGCCCAATCCCACCGGGCAGGGGCGAGGCCCCCACAACCCCGACGCATGACGACCTCCCGCACAGCCCAGCGCCCTCGCGCGCCTCGTCTTCGTGCTCGTGCTCGCGCGCAGACGATGCAAGACCCCGGCGACCTCGCGCTGCTTGGCAGCGTCCTCGAGCTGCAGCACGAGGTCCCCGGCGGCGAGGCTCGCCACCACGCCTGGACTGTGCGCAGTGCCCCGAAGCTTTTGTGGTCCCCCAAGCGCCAGGCCCTCTACATCTTTCCAGGCCTGACGCTCCCGCGCCCCAAGGTCCTTCGGATGCCGAAGACCTCGCCCGCCTCCGTCGACGCCGCCCTCGGGTCCTGGCGCACCTGGACCGGCCGCACGCCTGCGCACAGCCGCGACCTCGACGTGCCTGCGCCACGCATCGTGACGGCAGGGCAGGGGCATCACATCGTCTATCGCAGCAACAAGTGGGGGCCGAGCACCGACTACATCCACCACTTCGACCCGGGCACCACCGTCGACATGGCCGCGGACGCCGAGTCCGGCCACGCGCCCGCGGTCCTCATCGTTCGCGGACCTCCCTTGCGCCTGACCAAGCGAGGACTGGTGGGCTGAATGGGACGTCCCCACGACAACCCCACCGGCCGCCCGCTCTCGGGCCCCGAGCGCGACGGCCTGGTGACCTACCGGCCCAACCGCGACGGCCAGCGCAGCACCTATCGCGTCACCGAAGCCGACGCCGAGCTCATCGCCACCGAGTGCTCGGCACCGCAGCGCCATCGCATTGCCGCCGAGCGAGGCCTTCAAGGGCCAGTCCCACGCGCCCGCGCCGTCATCATCGACGGCGCCACCGGGTCCCCCCGAAGGTCCGGCGACCTGGGCGCCACCTCGACCGGACGCTACGTCGCCACCATCGACGGCCACGACGTCGAGGTCGACCCCGAGGACATCATCCTCCCAACGCGTACGCAGCCACCGGTCCGCGGTGGCCTCCGCTTCGACTACGGCGCCCCTGCCGGATACATCGCCCGCGCGCGCAGGCTCGCCGCCGAAGCCTCGAGCGCCCCAAAAGCGCCGAAGCCTAAGCCCACCGCGTGCCCTCCTCGGGCGCCGGGACTCCGGGCGACCTTCAAGTCCTCGGCCGAGGCCGCCAAAGCCTTCTATGACGGAAACGCCCTGTTCTTCGACCACGTCCGCGACCCCTACGACGGCCTCCGAGATGTCTTCGACGGCATCGAGGTCCGTGCGGGCAAACGCCACAAGAAGCTCGGGCAGACCAAGAAGGGCCAGACGATCCTCGAAGCACCCCCTGCCGAGGCGATCCGCAAAACCCTCCAAGTCATCTTCGGCCGCACGCGCTCGCGTCGGTGGGAGGAGGTCGACTGGCCTCTCATCGAGCGCCTCGGTGAAGCGCTCCAGCCCTACTTCGAGCCCTACGACCCTCGCGAACCCAACCGCCCAGGGCTGTACTGGCGCCCCTTCCTTGGCGAGCTCGATGCCGACGCCCTCGCCGAGCTCGACCCCGACACCCTCGCCCGTGTCGCAGACTGCGAGAGCCGGCGGGAGCTGGCGGCGGGGCTCGAGCGACTGCGGAGCACCTACGAGGCCAGCCGCACGTGTCTGAGCCCGCGACTGCGCCGCATGGTCGAGCGACGGCTCCAAGAGTGGGAGACCTGGCACGACGACCCGAGCGTCATCCCGGTCTCGGCCTGCGCTCCCGACCCGCACACCGGCGGCATGACCTGCGACTACCCAGCGCTGTACGCAGAGCTGCGCCAGCTGCAGGCCGCGTGCGAGACCGGATACAACCCGCTTTGGACCACGCACCACCAGGGCGAGCCGGGCTTCCCAGACTTCGAGAGCATCCCCCGCCCCAACCCCGAGGAGCCTCCCCCCGAGGCTGCCGCAGCCGCGGCGGACGACAGCCACAGCGATGCTCCGCTGCGCGTCGTGTACAGCTACGACGCGGGCATCCTCGTCTGCGGCGACACGTATCCGCACCGTCAGGCGATCAAGTCGCTGCGAACGAAGCGGTTCAAGTTCAGCCGGCGGCTGCCCGACGACTGCGCCTGGTACGTCCCCCGCACGCGCGAACGCCACGTCCCCCGACACGTCGTCGAGCAGATCGCGGACGAGCTGCGCCAAAGCAGCGGCGTTCGGGTCGACGTCGACTACACCGCGGTCGACCCCAACAACCTCACCTCGATGGCAGACCGAGAAGACGCCTCGGCCGAACGTGCACAGGCGCGCGCCGATCGTCTCGAGCTCCGGGCTGCCAACAAGCAAAGCGAGTCCGATGCGGCCTACGCGAGCGCCAAGGACATCTCCGACCGGATCCCCTTCGGCCAGCCCGTGCTCGTCGACCACTACAGCGCCAAGCGCCACCGCCGAGACCTGGACAAGATCGACCGGGGCATGCGCAAGTCTGTCCGTGCCCACCACGAGTCCAAGCGACTCGAACGGCGGGCAGAAGCAAGTCGGCGCGAGTCCAAGCGGCGCAAGGACCCCAACTTCGCCCGGCGTCGCATCGACGAACTCAAGACCGAGCTGCGTGGCCTCGACGTCACGCTGACTGGAGAGGCGCCCGACGACTGGCGCGGGCTCGCACCGGATGGTCCCGCGAGAGGCGAGTACAAGACGCAGCTGCAGGTCCGCCGCGCGGAGATCCTCGACCAGCTGGGCTACTGGCAGCAGCTCGTAGAGGAGTCCGGGGTCAAGGTCTGGGGGCCCGAGGACTTCCAGCCCGGCGACGTCCTGGCGTACCGCAATGGGGGCTTTGACATCGTGGTCCGCGTCAACAAGAAGACGCTCTCAATCGACTCCCCCCCACATATGTGGGACCTGAAGAAACCCTACACCGACATCACGCATGCGCCGATCCGCGGAACGAAGGCGTGGCGCAAGGCGATCGAGTTCTACCTGAGCTGGCTGGAGAACCGAGAGCCGCAGCCGCGCGCGTTCCCCAAGCGGATCGTTCAGGCCCGCAAGTGGCTCACTGCGGCCGGCGGAAGCAACCACACCTCGGTTCCAACCCGCAGCGTGGCCGACTTCGAGCCTGGCGACGTCGTCCTCGAAGACACTGGCCGCTCCGCGGTCGTCGTTGACATCAAGTCACGCGCACTCGTTGTCGA
This sequence comes from bacterium, assembly GCA_024742475.1. Classification (GTDB taxonomy): domain Bacteria; phylum Myxococcota_A; class Polyangia; order Nannocystales; family Nannocystaceae; genus CAJXVA01. The sequence goes on from JANSYI010000045.1 coordinate 27,449, forward strand.
AGCCAAGAACCGGGATACGGGCCAGCTGCAGCGTTTTCGCCTTCGTCCAGACCTTGTCCGTGACGTCCTGCAGCGGGGCAGTGACGCCTGGCGAGACGCACTGCAGGACTATCTCCGGCAGATCCCGGACACGGACGCCCATGCGCAGCGGCGGCAGAGCGCCCGCGACTGGCTCGGCCTCCCGGCGCCGCAGCCCCAGAGCAGCTACGAGGCGCGCATCGAGGAGGTCGCCGATGCGCTCGGGCCTGACGAGGCCGCGGCCCTCGTCGACGCGCATGTCCACGGCACGGTCCCCTCTGCCCAGCTCGCCGAGGCACTCATCGCTCGCCATTTGTTGCACCCTCAACTTCGGCGCCCCACCGACCTCGGGCACCTCATCGGCGCCCGCCTCCGCTTGCGCCCTGCGTTCGCAGAGAAGCCCGTCTCCGATGAGCGCGTCGTGCAGATTGCAGAAGAACTCCGCGAAGGAGAGGTCGAAACCCTCGTCCGCGCCCACCGGGGCGGTGAGGTCTATGGGTCGATCCTCCGAGGAGCCCTGCATGCTCGAGGGCTCTTCGACGGCGCTCTATCCGCCCTCACGCCCCTGGGCCACCGCGTCGCCACCGCATTGCTTCAGCTGCGTCCCGGGCTCTCCGAAGACGGACCCGCCAACGCGCGCCCCCCGGAGCCGCCCAATGCGATCCACGCCCTGACGGGCGGGCCAGGCTCCAACATCGAGCGCAAGCACGTCGCCGCGGCGCTTCGAAAGCTGTTCAAGCATCGCCACCCCGAGGTCCCGATCACGATCCGGACACCGAGTTACTCGATGGCCCGCACGATCGACCTGAGCACCAAGGACGGCCGCCGGTGGACCGAGACCGAACGCTCGGCCCTTCGCGCGGTGTTCGGCCCAGACTTGGCGATCTCCGGCAACGACGCGACCGTCTCGCCATGGGACCGGGTGCACGAGGGGGGCACCGTCATCACCGAGCCCTACGTCCAGGACTTCAAGGACTTCCTCGCCGGCAAGAAGCCCGCCACCGGGCGCCGTACGAAGAAGACCTCTCGCAAGACGCCTGCCGCCAAGACGTCCTCGACCACGCAACCCACCAAGGCCGAAGCGGCGACGGCCTCACCCACCACCGACATGAAGCAGATCAGCATCTGGGAGGTCCCCGTGCCCAAGACAACGAAGAACCCTGGCCAGCGCAAGACCAAGGCCGCACCGAAGCCCAAGGCGAAGGCGAGGCCGAAGGCGAAGGCGAAACCCAAGAAGAGCGCCTCGAGCTCGGCCAAGAGGCGACCGCGGCGGGCCGCGCCAGAGCCCAACCCCAGCCGCAGCTACCACCTCGTTGCCGCCGACCAGGCCATCGAGAAGGCCGAGCGCATGCTTGCCCTGGCCGAGAAGGCGCCCAAGGACAGCATCTCCCAGCGCTCCGCAGCCATGCAGGCGCACGCCGAGGCCACCCTCGCCCACCAGCACGCCGGCTTCGTCCTCGACCACGGACCCGCACAGCCGGCGGTTCGCGACAAGATGAGCGGGGTCAAGCGCAAGGCCTTCAGCGTCGCCCGAAAGGCGCAGGTCATCGTCGGGGCTGAAAAACCGACTCGACGCCGCGCCGCCGCAACCACGAACCCCGGTAAGCCTCCACGTGCCCGCGCGCGCGCCAACGCCGACGCAGAGCGGGCTCGTCGGGCCCTGCGCCGACTCTAAGGAGGACCCGATGGGCTACCGCGTCACCGTCGTCAACCCCACTGGCTTTCCGCTCTCGGCCGAGTCCGACGGCGAAGGCCGGGTCAAGTACCGCCCCAAGATCGGGGGCAAGCGCGTCACCGTCCGTGTGCCTGATGAGGATGCAGACGCCCTCCGCGAGCAGCACGACCGTCTCGTCGCAGCTCGGCACCAACGCGCGCTGAGCATCCGCGAGGCGACCGCGCAGAAGCGCAAGGCTGCCGCCGAACGAGCAAAGTCCAAGAAGAAGCCGGCCTCCAAGAAGTCGACCTCCGCCAAGAAGTCGACCTCGGCCAGGAAGGCCCCCCGAACGACCTCGGCCCCCCTCGAGTACGCCATCGCCATCAAGGGGCCGAAGACGACCTGGCCCACGGTCACCGGAACTCCGGTCGGCGAACACCTCGCCATCCACAAGCGCGAGGATGGCCAGTTCAGCATCACCCATCTCCCCACCGGGTTCTCGGTCGCAACGAGCAAGACCAAGAAGCGCCTCACCGAAGTCGGCGAGACCCTCACGGGCGTGTTGGGCAAGCACCTCGCCACGCGCTCGGGCAAGACGCTCGCCACGAAGATGCGCGCGGTCAAGAACCTCTCGTGGTGGATCCGCGACCTGAGTTCCGGTCAGACCAAGGACGCCTTCGCCGACTACAGCAACAGCATTCGCATCACCTAAAGGGCAGGGGGGCATGCTCTTCCGCACCGATGACTTCGAGAACCTCGGCTTCGACACCGACTTCAAGTCCGCGCTGCCGAGCGCCGACCTCTTGGCGGACTCGACGCTCGACGGAGGGCTGTCGACATCGTTCTCCGGCATGGTCGGCGCCTCGCTCCAGCGGCACCTCGTCGAACTCTCAGCCGTCGATGCCCTCCGCGCCCAGCAACACGTCGTCCGCGGGCTTGCGCTGAGCACGGGCATCCTCAGTCATGCCCAGCCCGTCGTCAGCCAGGCCCTCAATGGCTTCGACGTCCGCGGCACCACCTCGCAGGTCGAGCTCGCCGAGCAGCTCGTCACCACCGCGATCGGCACAGCCGCGGGCGTGCTCTCGGCGATCCCCACCCCCTACACCCAGATTGCCTCTGCCGTACTTGGCCTGGGCCTGCTCCTCTACGACATCTTCCGCCCGAAGGCAGGGGAGGGGCCGTCCCACCGCGTCCTCCCCCTGCAGTCGTACGACGACGACACCGACGCAGGGCATATCCACGTCCACATCAACCGCGCGCTCAAGGACCGCGACCTCACCAGCTTGTTCCTGCCTCGCTTCTCGGGCTCGATGACGATGCAAGAGCGCCGCGACGAGGCGACCGGGCACTACGGGATGGCTTTCGGTCTCGGAGACGGCCACGTCGGCAACGGCACGTTTCGTCCCACGGGGCACCTTGGGTTTCTTCCGGGCGGGCGCCGGATCACCTCGCTGATCCAGACGCTCGTCTTGCGCCCCCGACGAAGCGACACGCCGCACTACGACCCGCGCTGCGGTGGCTGCACGTGGTCAGGCGGTGCAAGCGTGGTCGGCCGCGACGTCGGCTCGTTCTACCCCTCCACCAACAACGCCGCGCTGACCGTCTGGAACCACATCATGCAGGTCGGCCCCGCCATGTACGAGGTCGATGCGGTCAAGCTTCAGCGCGCCTGGCAAGACCACGCCGACGCCTGGGGCGACGGCCTCGCGTGGCTGTGGAATCGAGGCGCCGCCAAGTCCTACTGGGGCACGGGCGTGTGGCGCTGCGCGCTGCAGGAAGCCTCTCGGCTTCAGACGATCGGCATCAACTACGAGATCGGGGCCGTGTCGTGGGCACCGTTCGACCTGTGCGACGACCTGTATCCCCTCGCGGGGTTCCTCGACAACAGCCTCTACGCCGGCCTCGCCGACCGAGCGTCGATGTCGCTGTGGCTCGCGCAGCACTACTACCTGCGCCACACGACCGTCGCCGCCTACCTGCACCCCGATGCTGGAGCCGCCCGCTACGACCCGACGATGCGCGCGGCCATCGAGGACGCGCGCCGGCGCATCCTTCAAGGGCCCGAACGCTACGAGGTCCGCAAGCGCGACGTCGTCGACAAGGAGTACAAGGCCCAGCTGCGTGACGCTGGGGCGTTCACGCCGAGCTTCGAGCGGACCTTCGCCCTCGACCAGACCCGGCGGAAGCGCAAGACCCCGGCCGGCCTGTGGCTCAGCGACGAGGCTCCAGACCCGCCGATTCCGCCACACCCGGGCGGCGGCTCGCCCCTGCCCAAGCCGCCCGTGAACCCACCTCGCAAGAAGCCTCGGAGCTCTGGTCTCGCGCTGGCAGCAGGACTCGGAGCCGCGGCCCTGTTTCTCGCATGACGCGGCCCTGCATGGCGCCGCACTTTCCCTGCAACACGTGCTCCCGGCGGTCGACCTTCGTGGCATGAAGCACCCTCAGAAACGTCGCCGTCACCCATGCCGATCCGATCTCCGCGGCATCGTCAGGATGCACGCGTTCGACGCCAGCCTGACCTACGCACGCGGGAACAGTGCCCATGGCGAACTCGTCATCGAAGCGGACGCTGTTCGGTGGCGCTCTGGCTCCTGCCGGCTCTCCAAGTAGCGCACCTGGCACAGGGGGAGATCTCCCCTCAGACGAGCACCGAACAAAGAACGCTGTTTCGTATCCAAGCCAACACAATTTTCCCGCGAAGGACCGCTGAACACCCCTTTACCACCCTACACGGCTGCTTAGGTTCTCGCTGAGAGCGGAGGCATGTGGCATCCGCCGACTCACAAGGACGTGCGGTGATGCCCATCCAGATCGAGAAGATAGAGAGAGAAGAACGACGAGCGAGACGCCGTAAGCGCCCCCTCGGGGACAAGATCTACGAGTTCCTTCGTCGTGATCCCAAGAACGCGTTTGAGCTCGAGGAGATCATGGCGGGCCTCGGCGACCGCTCCGACTTGCTCTCCCTGTCCCAAACGCCAGGGCAGTTCTTTGTAAGCGCGGCGCTCGAACTCGCCGTCGCACTCACCGACAAACACGCAGAGACGAGACGAGGCTACGAGGAGGCCCTGAAAACCGAGGTCGGCAAGGGCCGCGTGCGCCGCATCGAGCACGACGGCGCGACCTACTACGCGGCCGCCAGCGTCGCCTCGTTGCCATAGTAGCCCCAGCGTGTCGACCTTGCACAGCATGCCTCGATGGCGCTCGTTCGAGGAGCTCGTTGCCCAGATCCACCGAGCGCTGGACAGCGCCCAGCGCTACAGCATCGAGACCGACCAGGTTCTTCACGACGACCACGGAGGCCAATACCAGGTCGACGTAGTTCTCCGACCGCGCGATGGTTTCCAAAGTCCAATCCTCATCAGCTGCAAGGCGTGGAAGGACAAAGTTGGGGTCGAACACATACGGGAGTGGTCCTCGGTCGTGGCCAACCTCGGCGCATCCGCGGGAATCATCGTCGCCGAGTGCGGCTTCACCAGAGAAGCTCTCCGCGAAGCAAAACCCTCCGCCCGCCGCCTCTCCCTGTGGACGCCAAGGCCGCTTACACTGGACGACTACGGCCCTGACGAAGCGTCTCCAACCGGCTACATCGCATCAGTCGGACTCAACATGACTTTCATGGAACAGGTCCTGAAGACCGAGACGCTGCGAGTCAACTTGAAACGCTCACCTTCCGACAACAAGAAGGTCGTCAACTGCACCTTCTCTAAGGCGACCCGGGAGAAGTGGTTCCTCCTCAACGCCTCCAACGAAGTCGTCGGAAACGCCTGGGACAACTTCGAAGCCTGCATCTCCCAGACACTCAAGACAGGAACCGCCTCGTTCAAGCCTGACGCGGACGCCTTCGTCGTCATAGACGGGGTCCGAGCTCAGTTTCTCGAGGCTTCGATCGAGGTCGAGATGGTTGCCCATAAGCGCAACTCGACCGTCAACCTCCTCGACCATGCGATCGCCTACGAGAACGCGGTGACGGGAGAAGTCAGGACGGTCCCTCTCCCCCCCTCCGCCCTCCTACCTCGCTGATCACCACGACGACGCATGCTCTCCGACGCCATCCCAGAAGAGGCGATCCGCGCCATTTTTCCCGATGCAAGAAGGGTCACCTTGGCCGACACCGTTTCCGACTGGCAAGCTGCCCGCAAGCAGGATGTCTCAGGAACGCTCATGTACATATGGGACAGAATGGTCCACCGGAAGGAGACCGACACGCCTGACAAGATCGCGCCGATCGTCAACAACGAATACGCCGGCATCTTTGACTTCGTGGAGCAGGAGCTTGGAGCACCACCCGTACGCGAGGCATTTGCTGTCGAGTTCTTCAACAGCATCGATCCACACGTCCCCTTCGTAACCATCTCGCTCGCTCGGATCCACCCGCAAGAGCTACATATCTCCGATATCGAGCTCGCGGACAACCGGCACCCCGTCCTGAACTCCGTCACCAGAACTCACCGGGGACTGCATCTCTTCGGTGAGTTCCTTGAACGACTGAAGCGTGTGGCGCGCGAGAGTGGCGACACGAAGCTGTCCCTCGTCGCCGCCTCCCCCCAGGCTCACGACACCTTCTCTCGCCACGGCTTCCGCGTCGGCCCCACAAAGCTCGACCGGTTCGGGTTCCAAGCACAGGGATGGGGACACGGGATGACGTGCCCCCTCTAGAGCCTTAGCCAGGTCTACGCGCCACCACCTGGATAAACTCGCGATTCAACCTTGTACACTAGGGACATGTTCACTCTGAGCATGTTCATGGCGGTGCTGAAGACCGTCGCGCTAGTAACCACCGCTATCTGCGCGGTGAGACGCGAATTCTTCGGTTCCGTCGGGTAGACCCTGGTTCCGCCAGGAGGGAGAGGGGCGGAGGCAACTCCGCCCCTTCTTCATTCAATCAGTGGTCATTTCCCCGGACCTCCGTGAGCGCCGACAGATTCAGCCATCTCGGCTACCCTCCTCCCCATGGCAGCCAAATTCGAACTCTACAACGACACTGCTGGCGAGTACCGCTTCCGCCTCAAGGCCGCCAACGGCGAGAACGTGCTCAAGAGCGAGGGGTACAAGGCCAAGGCCGGCGCCGAGAACGGCATCGTCTCGGTCAAGGCGAACGCCCCCAACGCCGACCGCTTCGAGAAGAAGACCTCGAGCAACGGCAACCCGTACTTCGTGCTCAAGGCCCAATCACGAGGTCATCGGCACCAGTGAGATGTACAGCTCGACCTCGGCCCGCGACGCCGGCATCGAAGCGGTCCAGCGCGCGGCGGCTGCGGCAACTACCGTCGACCTGACCCGGCTGATCTAAGCCCGGGGATCGAGAACCAAGGGTAACCACCTGCGCGGACAGAGCGGCGACGACTGCAACCGACTGCGCCTCCTAGCGCCTGCGTCTCGGAGGGTTGTTGCCACGCCCTCCTCCTGATTTTCTTCCAGGCTGCTTGGACGGCGCGTTGCTCACGGGCGGCCGAGGACCACCACCTGACGGCTGGTTTCCATTTCGATCTTGTTGGGTCATCGTCGTTCTCACCTTCGCGCCTTGGCTCAGCCAGCACGGCTGAACAGAGCCGTATAGGGCCGCTCCGTCATCGTTCCCGAAGGACTGGCGTAGCCAGCCAGCATCTTTCGCACCAGGGGTTCGTACCTGGAGTACACGTTCCGGATCGTCCGCGAGCTGAGGCATAGAACCGGCTCCAGCCTCCTCGCAGCCTCCGCCACGGACCCCACCTCAGGGTCGTCCATGCACTTGTCGACGCGCAAGACGAGACCGACGTTGTCGGCCCGTGGGCGCCCCCGACTTCGCGGCGTGCCCATGATCCGGCTCCACGCACTCGCGTTCCCCCTCTTGCGCAAGTGCTCGAGGTACTCGTGGAGTTCGGGCATCCGAAGGACGGCTTCGCGGTTCGTCGACACGAGGTCGCCAAGCCTCCGGATCCCGTCATCCCCCTTCGCGATCGCATCACGCACACGTGCGCGAAGCTCGAAGGTCCCCTCCCATGCGGCTCGGGAGCCCATGGATACACTCACGGGGTCACCATCGGAGCGTGACGGCTCGTAGGGGTGCGCAGGCCTGGGACGGGTGCAGCCCAAGACAAAGGGTCGGTTGGTCGTTGCGATCTTCATGAGTTCAGCGTGATCCAGCGCCCAACGCCCGGCCATCACTTCAAACCTTCCGGGAACCAAAGACGCACGGGACGCCTCCGCTCATCCGACATGTCGGAGCTTTTTTGCCAACTTGGAACCAAATCTCGAGCGAATCTCGTCTCCGCCCCCCCATGAAGAACTACGACCCGTTCCCAACCCTCCACGAAGACGGCTCCGGCCAAACATTCACCGAGGTCGACCTCGGCGCCGAGCACCGCCTCCGCGTAACCCGACGCCACAACGGGCGCGTCTCCCTTCGGCGGTACAATCTCGAGGACGGCCGGATCCCCCAAGGCATCGAGCTCTACGACGACTACCTCGTGCAGCTCGTCGGCGCCCTGGGGCTCATCGCGACCGTCACGGCCGGCGAGCCCCAGGACGAGTGAAGCGGACCGGCGGCTTAGCGGCCGCCGAGGCTGTCCCCGATCGCGGCCAGCACACTCCCGCTCACATCGCAGCCCCAGAAGAAGGCTGATAAACCCCTGCGCATGAACCTGGCCGAAGGAGTCGCGCCCGTCACCCCCTCCGTCTTCCTCCGCACCTTGGCCGTCGTCGGCCTTTTCGGCCTCGGCTGTTCGCCGAGCGACAGCGGAGGATCCGACACCGACGGAGGCCAATGCGTCCCTGGAGCCATGGCCATGTGCTGGTGCGACGGCGAGACGCCCGGCGTCCAGACGTGCCAACCGGACATGACGTTCGCCGCGTGCGTCTGCAACGGCACGCCGGACGCGGACAGCTCCGGCACCGGGGCATCAACCGAGCCGAGCTCGTCCACGACCGACGAGAGTAGTGCCAGCACGACTGCCGAGGACGCGACGACCGAACGCAGCGGCCCCGACGACGAGACATCGACGGAGGGCAGCGACACGTCCAGCTCCGACTCCTCGAGCACCGACACGTGCACCGACGAGCGATACGCCTACTACCAAGCTTGCATCGGCCTCGCCGACCACTCCCCGGCCACGGAGTTCTACGAGACCTGCATCCAGGCCTGCCCCTCCGCGGCAGACACCTGCGGATACTCAGCCTGCACCACGCAGTGCTCTCTCGACACGCCGACTCCACCCGAGGTTCGAGACTGCCGCGACGCCTACCCGGAGTGCGTCTACGCCGTCATCTCGGAGGATCTCGAGGCCTGCTACACGGCCTGCACCGAGCAGCAACAGGCATGCGCGGAGGAAACAACCTGCACAGGGGAAGGAGGCTCCACCTACGCCTGCTTCAGCCTCCACGACGGCTGCCGAGAGTCCTGCGAGACGTCCGGGAGCCCATCGGACGGCTGGTCGTCCGCATCCGATGGGACATGCTCGGGGAACGAGTCGCTGGCCCTCCTCCTCTGCCGGAACGCCACGACCGTGTCCGACTGCCTCACGGGGTGCGACGCCGGGACCCCTGACTGCGGCTACAACGACTGTCTCGCCTCCTGCTACGCCGACGACTACGCGGCAGAGGTCGGGTGCGAGTCGACGTGGGCGGACTGCCCGTCCACCAACCCCGCGTGCATCTCCCAGTGCTACGCGGACGAGGCAACGTGCATCACCGAGTGTGCCAACGTCGCGACCTGCGGCGCCGCGCGGACGGACTGCCTCACCGCGTGCTGACGATCGAGAAACTCGATCGCCAGCGCTTCATAATCGAAAACGATCGCGCGACCTCACGTCCGGTGCAATGCGATCACACTAAAGCTGACAAAGTGTGATCGCCTGGCCCGAGGGGACACGTAGAAAGGGCTTTTAACCGGCGATCGCGCGTGTCATGGTGTCTGGGCGATGCAGCTCGCGATGTTCGACACCCCGCCCGCCGAGCCTCGACGCAAGTCGAGCTCGCGCAGGGTAGGGGGGCCTTCGGGCGCGGCGAAGGACAAGCGGGGGCTGCAGCTCCGGGTGGAGCGGCGGCCCGATTCGCCGCCCACCAGGAGCGACCCGCGGCTGTCGTTCCTCGTGCCTGCGCCGAGTTCGGCCGAGGCCGAGGTCGACGAGCTGCAGGAGGCACGAGGGCCTGAGCCTCCGGTCGTCATCGAGGAGCCCACAGTTGAGCGCGACGAGGCCGGCGTCGAGCTCGAGGTCGACGACAGGGCAGGGGAGGGGGACCTCGTCGAACGCGAGGCCGACCTTGCGCCGCATCCGACCCGCGGGAAGCTGATGCCGCCCGAGGTGTTCACCGAGGACGAGGTGCGGGCGCTCATCGCCGCGTGCTCGACTCGCGGGATCACCGGACACCGGAACCGGGCGTTGCTCGCAGTGCTCTGGAGGACCGGGGTCAGGATCTCCGAGGCGCTCGAGCTTCGGCCGCACGACGTGGACTTCAAGAACGGCACCGTGCGCGTGCGGCTTGGAAAAGGGCTCAAGCCGCGGACGACGGTGCTCTCGGACCTCGACGCGCTGCCGCTGGTCGAGCGCTGGCTCGAGGAGCGCAGGAAGCTGCAGACGGTAGGGGAGGGGGCGCCCCTGCTCTGCACCCTCAAGGGGACGCCCACCGACCCGAGCTATGCCCGGCATCTGCTGCCCCGACTGGCCAAGCGAGCCGGCTTAGAGCGGCGCGTGCACCCGCACGGGCTTCGACACACGCATGCGGCCGACCTGGCGCTCGCAGGCGTGCCCGTGCTGGCGATCCAGCAACAGCTTGGGCACCACTCACTGACGACCACGGAGACCTACCTCAGGCGGGTCGGGGTGCAACTCGACCTCGCCCGGATGATCCGACCATCAGCCTAACCGGGCTCGCCCGAAGCTACGTCGGAGCCTGGCAAACCTGCTCGCCGTCGCATTCCCGGTCATCATTGCATCCGAGGTAGATGCACACACCGCGCTCGCACGCGAAGTTGTCGGCATCCCAAGCCGCGCCTGCACCTGTGGCGCAGTCCGCGGGCACCGCACACGGCTGAAGGCAGAACTTGCTCAGCTCGGGGACACATCGTGTCCCCGGGGAGACGTCCTCGCACTCTGCATCGGCCGAACAGCCATCAAAAATGCAGCCGCCATCGATGCACGAGTAGTTGGACGGGACGTAGGGGCCCATCCCCTGCCCGCAGGCATCGGGGTTCTCGCAGCTCTGGACGCAAAAGTTGTCGACGCCGGTTCCATCGTCCGTTGGTCGGCACACCTGTGAGGCATCCGGGCAGTCGCTGTCTGCCGTACAACCGATCCAGATGCACCCCCCATCGACACACTCGTAGTTGTCCTCGTCGAAGTAGGGACCATCGCCCGCGCAATCACTCGGACGGCGGCACGGCGGCCGGCAAAATGCGACAAGGGGTGACACGACTCCGCCAGTGCTGCTGCCCTCTCCTGATGCCCCTGAGCTCTCACTGGGGGATGTCGACACCGAGGAGCCCTCGGACGAGCCCGCAGACGTCCCAGCAGTCTCGATGGCTCCTGTTGCCGAGGCACTGCCTCCGCTCATCGTCCCCATTGTGGACCCCGCTGTTGCGGACCCCGCCGTCGACCCCGATGAGGTCGACGCTCCACCGTCCGACGGTGCTTGCGCCGAGGAACACCCGGTCACGAAGAAGGCGAGCGCAATCCTGCTGCCAAGACACTGCACGACCAGGATTCTAGTAGCCCGTCCGGGCGGACAGAAGCCTTGGCGCCCACGGGCTCAACCGAAGAGGGACTTTTTTTTTCACCTCCCAGCCCAAAAACCCGCCACACGCGACCTCTATACGGATGAGACCAGCTGTTGTGCTGGCAAAGGAGAAATCGACATGAGCAAGAAGAACCAGCACGTTGTTCCGCACCCGAAGGGCTGGGCCGTTCGACCCGCGAACTCGCAGCGGCCGTCATCCATCCATCGCACGCAGGCAGAAGCGATCGCCCGAGGCCGCGAACTTGCCCGGGCACAAGGCACCGAACTGCTCATTCATGGCAAGAACGGTCAGATTCGGGAGCGAGACTCGCACGGCAACGACCCTCACCCGCCTGAAGGCTAGGGCCATCCGGAAGCCGAGGCAGGACACCGAGTCTCGGCTTCCGGCCCACCGTCCAACGTCAAGCATTGCCCCCCAAACCGGCGTTCCAACCTCTTCCGCTGCCCCTGAGCCCCGCCGTCCCGCTGCCGCCGTATAAAACGGCCCTACGATACAGCGCCGCTCAACCTCTCCTCCCTCCGACCCGTGTGCACACTCGACAACTTTCTCGCCTCCACCGACTGGGGCGAGGTTGCGGTTCGACTGACCGCCTACGCCCTCAATCGCCTGCGGCGCGGGGGCATCGACAACCCTGACGATGCAAAGGACGTGGTCCAGGAAGCGCTCCGGCGCCTCTTCGACCCGCAGTCTCGCGACTGGTCGCCGACCTCCCCTTGCAAGAAGGGCCTGATGCGCCACCTCGGTAGCGAGATCAACGGCATCGTCGCCAACCGAGTACGCCTTCGCATGCGTCGCGGAGATGCTCTTCCCGAAGACTCCCTCGCCAAGAAGCCCGGTGGCACCCGCCCAGACGAAACAGACGGGCTCGAAGACCTCGTCTACACCCTTCTTGAGCGGGTTGACGGCGATGATGACGCGAGCGATATCCTTGACCTTTTCCTCAAGGGCACGGAGAAGGCATCGGACCAAGCCGAGACGCTGAAGTGGACACCATCTCGCGTCTACGAAGCCAGACGACGAATACGAAGCGCAGCCTCCCCGGAAAACAAATGAGCAAGGACCGCAAGCCAAGCAGCCCATCACAGCTTGAGGGCACCCTGGATGAGGACCTCCTTTTTGGCCCCCTAGAACTCGCCCAGGACGAACTACGACTGTTCGGGATGGACCCAAGCACCATCAAGGCCTGGGGCGATCAACTTGTCCAAGACCTTCGCGAGGAACAGCGACTTTCATGGAAAACCAGGGCGCAATCGCGCTTGTCTCGCGCGAGAGACACCAGTGCCAGCCTTCGCGAGCTCCCGACCGACAAGGGTTCTCTCCTCGCCCTTCTTGAGCAAGCCCGCTCGAACCCCCGATTCTCAAACCAGGTTGAGATGGCGTTCCGGGACCGAAGCGCCGAGGAGGCGAACGAAGAGGAGCTAGCCGGACTGCTTGAGGACATCCGATTTCTCGACCAACTTGAGGACGACGAGCCGTGAACCGCCGCAGGGCAAGCCCAAGAGCCCACAAGGTGGCAAAAGACATCCTCGAAGACCTGCAAATCAGAGACGCCAGCGAGCTCAACGTCGAGCTGATCGCGGCCCACTACGGCGCCATCACACGATATCGCCCACTTCAACACGAGCAGGGGCACATCGTTCGCCGAGGCTCCAACGCGGTCATCGTGGTCGACGCCCGGCTCGAAGGCCAACCGCGTGCCCGATGGGTCGTGGCCCACGAACTAGGGCACTTTCGTCTCCACGCCGGAGCGGACCAGTACGAGGCGTGCACGACCGCTGACCTCTCCGACTACCACTCCAGCGGACGAGAGCCCGAGGCCAACCACTTTGCAGCCGAGCTACTCATGCCGTCACAGTTCTTCAAGCCCGACTGCGACCGAAACCGTCCGGACCTCAACGATGTTCGCGAGCTCGCGGCGAAGTACGGCACAAGCCTGATCGCGACGGCCATTAGACTCGCCCGGTTTTCCCCAGAACCATGCGCTGCAGTCGTCTCCCGCAACGCCAAGGTCATGTACTCGAGTCGGTCAGAGACCTGGCGCTACTACCTGCCCAACGGGCACAACCTCAGTGGGTCCTCGTACGCAGGCGACATCTTCTCCGGAAAAGACCCCCAAGAGCATGCGCTGAACGTCGAAGCCAGCGCGTGGACGACCAACGACTGGGCATCCGAACACGACCTTCGCGAACACTCCATGCCCCTCGGGATGACAGGCCTCGTCCTGACCATGCTCTGGGCGCCGGAGCTCTGAGAACACCTACCGAGGAGCCCCTCGACACAGCAACGCAGGCGCGAGTACCCGCGCCGCTGTCGCCCCTGAAACCATGAAGCGACTCACTCCCCCCTCCTCCGACTGGCGTTTCGTGGCCGCGTACGGGCTCACGACAACTGACGACCACGATGCCGTCAAGGATCCGCTGTTCGCGGACGCAACACTCGTCTCCCCTAGCACACTGGCGCGGATGGGAGTCCTGACCGGAAAAATCGGAAGCCCCCGACCACTCAGCACGCTCCCGAAGATGAAGCACAGAGAACGCCTCGTCGAACTCACTCCCGACTGCTATGTCGGCGTCCGGCGCAGCAGCCTCGACAGCGCGAAGATGAGAGCTCGCGAGGTTCTGGCTGCGCTCTCGCTTGCGTACAGCTTCACAGGACGGCCAATCATCACCAAGGTCTTCAGCACCGACCCCTCAGCTATCGCAGTCCAGTATCTGCGGTCCGCACGGATCAAGGAAAACGGACAGCCAGAGTACCAGATGAGCTTCGATGGGAACGATGGTGTGCCCCTGGAAGGCGTACCGATCGACCTGGGAGCAGCTCGAAGCTCGCTCCGAAACGCCACAGCAATCCAGTCCGGCGACCGGCGATGGATGCTGGCCGCCGAGGACCCATGGACTCTCTTGCTCGGGAGACAGGCAAAACGCTCCAGCCTTCAGAAAATCCTTCGCCGCAATTTCCTCTTGCTGCACGAAGTCCTCGAGCAACGCTCGCCACGCCTCACAGCCCTGCTGTCGATCACCGCCCTTGAGCGAATGTTCGTCGACACCTCCGACTTCCGACTGCTCGAGCGTCGCTTCGGGGTGCTCGGCAAGAGCTCGGAAGGGTTTCTGAAAGGGCTGTTCGACAACCGCCACCACTTCGTCCACGACGGCTCAGCGCCGGACCCCGCCGAGGCGATGGCAGCATGGACGGTGGCGGTGATTACGACTGCCAAGGTCGCCTACTTGGCCGAGCACATATCGTCCAAAGAACAACTCCTGGCGTACTTGGACTTCTGGAAGGCCGCCTCTTTCCTGCAGGACCGGTGGCCCCACGATCGAGTGTCGACTCTCCTTTCCAGCGACATCTCGCCGGATCAGCTGGCTCGAACGTTCCTTGGCCGAAGCTCCGACGACGCACCAGACTACTCGCGAAGCCCAACCGAGAAAGAAGAGGCGACCGCAGCTCGGTTCGCGATGCAAAAGTCTCGCTCAAAGCCCAGCCGCCGCCGCCGCCGAAGGCCGAAGCCCCCTCACTCGTAGCCTCCGACGGCTTATGCCTTGCAGGCCCCCCCCCTCGAACGCGCCCCACACCCGCCACCTACAGGAGTAGGATCGAGGGGCGCCGAAGTCTCCGGCGCCCCTCGACCGTGACCGACATCGACAAGAAGAAGCTCTCCGAGCGAGACATCTGCACGAAGTACATCACGCCGGCGCTCCTCAAGGCGGGATGGGACAAGGACACGGACATCCGCGAGGAGGTGACCTTCACCGACGGACGGGTCATCGCGCGAGGAAAACACCACTCGCGCGGCAAGTCGAAGCGCGCCGACTACATCCTGAACCACCAGAACATCCGCCTGGCCATCGTCGAGGCGAAGAAGAACACGCTGTCGGTCGGCCACGGGATGCAGCAGGCCATCCAGTACGCCGAGATCCTGCAGGTGCCGTTCGTGTTCACCTCGAACGGCGACGGGTTTCTGTTCCACGACCGAACCCGCACCACGCCGCCTCTCGAGACGGAGCTGACGCTCGACCAGTTCCCCACGCCCGAGAAGCTCCTGCGGCTCTACCAGAAGAGCACCGGTCTCACCGACGAAGGACTCGAACTCGTCTGCCAGGACTATCACACCGACGGATCCGGCAAGGAGCCACGCTACTATCAGGTCAACGCCATCAGCCGCACCCTCGAGGCCGTCGCCAAGGGGCAGGACCGCATCCTGCTCGTCATGGCCACCGGCACGGGGAAGACCTACACGGCCTTCCAGATCATCTGGCGACTGTGGAAAGCCAAGGCAAAGAAGCGAATCCTGTTCCTCGCAGACCGCAACATCCTGGTCGACCAGACCAGGACCAACGACTTCAAACCCTTCGGCGGGGCGATGACCAAGGTCACCCGCCGGAACCTCGACCCGGCCTACGAAATCTTCCTGTCGCTCTACCAGGCCGTGACCGGCGGCGACGAAGACGAAGACCTCTTCACGCAGTTCTCGCCGGACTTCTTCGACCTCGTCATCATCGACGAGTGCCACCGCGGAAGCGCCCGCGAGGCCTCGGCATGGCGGCGCATCCTCGACTACTTCTCGTCCGCGACCCACATCGGCCTGACCGCGACCCCCAAGGAGACCAAGGACGTCTCCAACATGACCTACTTCGGCGACCCGGTGTACACCTACTCGCTGAAGCAGGGCATCGACGACGGCTTCCTCGCCCCCTACAAGGTCATCCGTATCGACCTGGACAAGGACCTCGGCTGGCGCCCTGAGAAGGGGCAAACCGACAAGCAGGGCCAGGAGATCGAGGACCGCATCTACAACCTGCGCGACATGGACAAGACGCTGGTCTTGGAGGAGCGAACGAAGCTCGTCGCGCGGACGATCACCGAGTTTCTCAAGGGGACGAACCGCTTCGACAAGACGATCGTCTTCTGCGACAACATCGACCACGCCGAGCGGATGCGACAGGCCCTGGCGAACGAGAACGTCGACCTCGCCACCCAGAACTCCCGCTACGTCATGCGGATCACGGGCGACGACAACGAAGGGAAGCGCGAGCTCGAGAACTTCATCAACCCGGAGTCCCTCCACCCGGTCATCGCCACGACGTCAAAGCTGATGACCACGGGCGTCGACGCCAAGACGTGCAAGCTCATCGTCCTCGACCAGCGCATCGGGTCGATGACCGAGTTCAAGCAGATCATCGGCCGCGGTACGCGCATCTACACCGACCCAGGCAACGAAGCCTGCCCCGAGAAGCTCTCGTTCACGATCATGGACTTCAAGCGGGCAACCGAGCTGTTCGCGGACCCCGACTTCGACGGCCCACCTGAGGTGATCTACGAGCCGGGCAAGGGGGACCCAGTGGTCCCGCCGGACGGCACCGACGAAGACGAGGGGAGCGAGGACGCCACCTCACCCGAGCCTCTCGACCAGGATGACGTGGGCCTCGAACACCTGGGCGGAAGCCAGGGCGAAGGGGAGGGGACTCGCCGCTACGTTGTCGGCGACGTCCAGGTATCTGTCGCCTCCAAGCGCGTGCAGTACTACGACGCGGACGGGACCCTCGTCACCGAGTCGCTCAAGGACTACACGACGAAGCGCGTCAAGACCGCGTACCACTCCCTCGACCAGTTCTTGCAGTCCTGGTCCGAGGCGGACAAGAAGGCAGCCGTCGTGCGCGAGCTCGAGGAAGAGGGCGTCATCTTCCAAGCCCTCGCGGACGAGGTCGGCAAGGACGTGGGCCCCTTCGACCTGATCTGCCACGTCGTCTTTGGCCAGCCCCCGCTCACACGCCGCGAGCGAGCCGAGAACGTCCGCAAGCGCGACTACTTCTCGAAGTACGGAGAGCAGGCGAGGGCGGTCCTG
Organism: bacterium; assembly: GCA_024742475.1. Lineage (GTDB taxonomy): Bacteria > Myxococcota_A > Polyangia > Nannocystales > Nannocystaceae > CAJXVA01. The sequence continues at coordinate 44,675 of JANSYI010000045.1, forward strand.
AGCGCCCTGCTCGACAAGTACTCCGACGGCGGGCTCGACGATATCGAGAACATGGCCGTCCTCAAGGTCCAGCCACTGTCCGACCTCGGCTCGGTCCGAGAGCTCGTAGACGCGTTCGGTGGCCGCGACGCCTACAAGCAGGCGATCCGGGACCTTGAGTCTGCGATCTACTCGCCATAAAACAACGGGGCTCCATGTCCCTCAGCGCCACGATCAAGTCCATTCAGGACATCCTGCGCAAGGATGCGGGCGTCGACGGCGACGCCCAGCGCATCAGCCAGCTCTGCTGGATGCTCTTCCTCAAGATCTTCGACTTCCAAGAGGACGAAGCCGAGATGATGGACGACGACTACAAGTCGCCGCTCCCCAAGAAGTACCGCTGGCGGAACTGGGCCAAGGATCCTGAGGGCATGACGGGCGATGACCTTCTCGAGCACGTTGAAGAGCTGTTCAAGGCGCTCAAGGAGCTCAAAATCGGCCCGAAGTCCAACCCGCGAGCAGCCGTCGTTCGAGCGGTGTTCGAGGACGCCTACAACTACCAGAAGTCCGGCCAACTCCTGCGCCAGGTCATCAACAAGCTCAACGAGATCGACTTCAGCCGCTCGGCCGACTTCCACCAGTTCGGCGGCATCTACGAGCAGATCCTCAGCGACCTGCGCGGAGCGGGCAACGCTGGCGAGTACTACACCCCCCGCGGCGTCACCCAGTTCATCGTGGACATGGTCGACCCCAAGCTCGGCGAGCGGATCCTCGACCCAGCTTGCGGCACAGGCGGCTTCCTAACCTCTGCCATCGAACACGTCCGCAGCAACTACGTGAAGACCGCGAAGCACCGGGCCACGCTGCAGAGCCAGATCCATGGCGTCGAGAAGAAGCCGATGCCGCACATGCTCTGCGTGACCAACATGCTGCTTCACGGCATCGAGGTCCCCGACCAGATCCGCCACGACAACACGCTCAACCGCCCCCTTCGCGACTATAAGGCCGCCGACCGTGTCGACGTCATCATCACCAACCCGCCCTTCGGCGGGATGGAGGAGGACGGGATCGAGACCAACTTCCCGGCCTCGTACCGCACGCGCGAGACCGCCGATCTCTTCCTGGTCCTCATCATCCACCTGCTCAAGAAGGGCGGCCGCGGAGCTGTGGTCCTACCGGACGGGACTCTCTTCGGCGACGGCGTGAAGGCTCGCGTGAAGCAGAACCTGCTCGAGGAGTGCAACCTCCACACCATCGTCCGCCTGCCCAAGGGCGTGTTCTCGCCCTACACGAGCATCAAGACGAACCTGCTCTTCTTCACCAAGGGCGAGGCCACCAAGGAGATCTGGTTCTACGAGCACCCGTACCCCGAGGGCTACAAGAGCTACTCCAAGACGAAGCCTCTGCGCGTTGAGGAGTTCGAACCCGAGAAGTCCTGGTGGAACGACCGTCAGGAGAACGAGTTCGCCTGGCGCGTCCCCGTCCAACAGGTCGTCGAGAACGGCTACAATCTCGACCTCAAGAACCCCCATGAGGGCGAGTCGGAGAGCCATGACCCCGACGTCCTCATCGCCCAGTACAAAAAACTGGCGAAGCAGGTCGAGGAGGCCCGGAACAAGCTCCGCGATGAACTCGGCGCAGCGCTGGGCGGAGGCTCGGAGTGACCCCGGAACAGTTCATGGCCAACTTCGGTGCCATCGCCGAGGCACCGAACGGGGTGGCAAAACTGCGAGAACTGGTGTTCAAGCTCGCATGCTCGGGACGCTTGACGAGCGGTCTCTCCGGTGACGACAAAGTTGCAGAGAACCTGCTCAAGTCCGACGCAACCAGGGACTCAGCAATTGCCTCGAAGAAGATCCGAAAGGGCAAGCCACTCCGCGCGCTGGAGAGCGACGCCCCCCCCTTCGAGGTGCCGCAGCACTGGGACTGGGTGAGACTTGGGCGAATAGTGGAATACAACGCCGGATCCCGAGTAAAGGGCGAGGCGATAGAGGCTGACGCGTGGCTATTGGAACTTGAGGACATCGAGAAGACATCCTCAACACTTCTCGCGCGCGTCACGGCGCGCGAGCGATCCCCGAAGAGCTCGAAGAGCACTTTTCGGAAGGGAGATGTCCTCTACGGGAAACTCCGTCCATACCTGGACAAAGTAATCGTGGCCAGTTCCGACGGGTACTGCACAACCGAGATAGTCCCGCTGCGAAGCTTCGGCGCCGTCACCCCTGAATACCTACGATTGTCCCTCAAGCGGCCGGATTTCATCCGACACGTCGTTGACCTTAGCTATGGGATGAACCTCCCTCGACTTGGCACCGAAGATGGCCGCAACGCTTTCATCCCGCTTCCGCCCCTCGCCGAGCAGAAGCGAATAGTCGCTAAGGTCGAGCAACTCGTGACCATGCTCAACGACCTGGAAGAGCGCCAGAAGAGGAAGCAGACCGTCGCCATCCACGTCAGCAAGGCATCCCTAGACAGCCTCGTGCACGCAAAGGACCCCGACGAACTCGCCTGCGCATGGGAGCGCATCTCAAAGAACTTCACCGTAACGGCAGGGGCGGAAGCCAGCTTCAAGCACCTCGCAGGGACGATTCGTTCGCTAGCAGTCCGCGGCCGCATCGCGACCACACAGCTCACTAACGGGACGGCACAAGCGCTTCTCGATCAACTACGGGCAGAACAGCGCTCCGCGGCAAACCCACGACAAAAAGCTCACGCTCAAGGCGCCAGCAAACCGGGGCATTCCGCGCCCCCATTTTCACTCCCATCACCAAGGTGGACTTGGACGCAACTAGCAGAGTTAGCCGAGATCGGCACATCCGTAACCTACGGCGTCCTAAAGCCCGTCTGGGTCGAGAAAGGGGTTCCAACGGTCCGAGTGCAGGATATGAAGCGCGGGGAGATTGACCTGTCACACCTCGCCCAGTGTGATCCAGAACGGGCGTCCAAATTCGAAAAAACCATGCTTTGCGAGGGAGACCTACTTATCGCAAAGGATGGAGCCACGCTCGGCAAGACAGCATTTGTTCCCGCCGCGCTAGCGGGTGGAAACATCACGCAGCACGTACTGCGATTCTCCATCTCCCGGAGGTTGTCTCGAGAATACATCCGACTCGTCATCGACTCGCCACACGGGCAAGGCTGGATGTCCGGTGAGACAAAAGGTGTCGCACTTCCAGGTGTAAACGTCGGAGACTTCCGACGAATGCCGATCCCATTGCCACCGAGAGCCGAGCAGGACCACATCGTATCCCGAGCGAAATCTCTGCTCACCATGGTCCGCGAACTCAGCCAACTGCACAAAGCACGAGCAAGGGTGGCGTCAAAGATGGCCACCGCTTTATCCGGCGGATAGGCAGGCGGAGGACCACTGCGCATCGAAACTTCGTCATATTCAGGTGGCCCACGCACAGGTCCAGCTCACGCCGCCACGATACAGCGCTCCAAAAACGGTGCGCCCAAGGCTGAACATCCGTCGCTTCAGGGTGTCGTTCTGGAGGCCGATTTCGCCTCGCAGAGCCCCCTGCTCTTCACCCGCGCGAAGATCCGATAATCGGGATTATGTCCAATAAAGACAGGATGACCTAAAGAGACACGGGCGATCCTACCCGACGGGAGGATCGACTGCAAGCGCCTTGGCCGCGCCACGCGGACGGCACCGTCGACCGCTCGAGAGAAACTTCTGCCGCCTGCAGCTCGCCTTCTGTCCAAGCATCTCGCTCGAAACATGATGTCGAAGGACGTCCGGACCTCCAGCCTACAGGCCTTGACTAAAGCGGCCCTTCCCGTGTCAAGGTGCGACGGTGAACGATCGAGCTCTTGAAGAATTCGCAGGGAACCTGACCGTGGCGGAACTCAGCGGTCGCACAGGACGCAGCATCGAGGACATCGTCCGCTTCTGCAGCGGTGGTGTCGTGGCTGAAGCCTCGTCCGCAAGATGCTCGTCGTCGACCGCAGCGACGGCACCCTCCAGCATCTCCGCCGTCGAGACGCGCACGCGAACAGGCCGCGATGCCTTCGACGCCGCCCTCCTCGGTCTACTCACCGGCGTGCAGAACGGACTGAGCGCTCGCGACATCGCCGAGGAGACCGGCGCCTCGCTCCCGCAGATCCGTAGCGCGGTTGTCCGCCTCGGCAACAAGATCCGCTTCAAAGGCAACACGGCAGCTCGCCGGTACTGGGCACGCGCATAGGGCTTCGGCCAAGCCCGCCGCGTCATCACGGAGCCTCACCAACAGACTCAGGACCTCGCATGAGCGAACGCGCCTCTTCGCCAACCGCGCGGGTCGTGGGCCGTGGACGTCACTGCCTAAGTTTGCCTCGAGCTTCTCAGTGGGAGTCTCTGGCTCCACTTCATCGAACATCCCGATCCCGGGCGAACACGGCGCTCGCCGCCGCGTGGTACACGCTCGTGGATGCTCACCCTCACCCGAAAGATCGGACAGATGACGCTGATCGGGACCATTGAGGTCGAGGTCGTCGAGCTCGATCGCGACGGCGTCGTGCTCCGACTGTCCGGGGTGGAGGATGAGTCCACGATCAAGCTCGTCGACGCGCCGCACGAGCACCCATCCCCTCGGCCGCATCCGGGACCACGCAGACGGAGGGAAGCTTCTCCGTCCCGGTCGAACGCGCCGGTCATCATCGAGAAGCGGCGGAGCCGGCGAGGCTCTTAGTTCGGGGCTGGAGGATCTCGAACCCGAGGCCATCAACGGAGACCGGCTAGGAAGGAGGTCAAGTAGCTTTGGGCGGGTCGCCGGCATCAGCGGCTGGTCGCGCTCTGCAGAGACCAAGACCCGCTTAGCACCGCCGAGCCTGTTCATACTGGCCCGACGGCGCGGTCGAGAAGCTGACCAAGGCGCGCGCAAACGAGGAACGCTCCCGCCGCAAGGAGCATCCACTCGAAACTCACCACGGGCGCGACAACGATGGCGACGATGCCCCCTCCGAGGGCCCCGAAGCCCGCCGCGAACGTGGCCGTCCTCGCATGCTCGTGCACGAAACTCAGCGCGGCAGCGATCGCCCCCTGAGAGCCCTTTCCTTCATTTCGGTTCATGTCGACCTGACTTGTCCCTCTTCCGTTCGGATTTAGCGTTCACCAAGCCTGACCAGCTGCGACGGAGACAGCGGGAGACTGTGGCGCTCGTCATCGAACGCCTCCCTTCAGCCCTGGCCCTGCGCGAGTCGCGAGCGCCCCGAAGAGCCGTCACAGGCCGAAATCCGAACTTTAGAGAACGAATGCGCATGAAGCGCCGCACGCCGCGACAGCACAGGGTGAGGCCAACAACGCGTGTGAACAGGGTGTTCGTGCGGCTGAGTTGCTGCGTCAATTGCGGCGACGGCCGTCAGACTGCGCGGCTCTCGGTGCAGGTCCGAGGCCGCGCCCACGGGCCGGCCAGCGTGACCGAGTTCGCTCGTCGTCGGGGTCGTTTTCGGGCCCCCTGACGGGACCAGCGGGGGCACACGGCCGAGCCGGGCCGCGGGCCGCGAGCGAACCCGGCGAGTGCAGCGCGATCCACTCCCACGGTGCTGGCCTGCCAGCTGTCAGGCCGGGCGGCTGACTTGACCGCTCGCGAGGCGTCCCAACCGTCGGGACATCGGGACATCGCACGTCTGTCTGTGCAGAGCGCCTTTGCTCCTGCAGCCTGAAATCCCTCGGTCGCGAGGGCGCGGTGATCCGCCTATCGCCAACCCGTTTTCAGAAAGGAGGACTCCATGGAGAGCACAATTGTCATCTTGGCCCTGGTCGTGATCGTAGCCCTGCTGGTCTTCGGCCCCCGTCGCTAGCTCGGCGTTCGACAGCCCCTCTCCCCGCGGAGAGGGGCTGCTCGTCCTCGTCGGCTGCATGACTCGCCTTCGCCAGTGGGCGTGCCGTCATCCCAACGGAGCGGTCAGCGACGGTTTGCGACCGCGATCTCGGCTCGCTAGATGACGCCGAACAACCCGATCCCGGCAAGAATATCGACCGCCATAGCTACCACCCCCGCGCGCGAACAACCGCCACGGCCTCGTTGGCGCCAATCTTCCGCAGGTATTTGTCGGTCGACTCCATCCAGTGACGCGTGTCCGAGCTGCACCTGGATCAGCTTCTCGGCGACGCCTTCGCGGAACAGTTCGTGCGCATGGGTGTGCCGCAATGCGTGGGCATGTACTCGCTTCGAGAGCCCCAGCTTCGCCCGCAGCCTCCGGCACATGTGGCGCATGTAGCTCGACTCCACCGCGTTCCCGTTGAACGTGCAGAAGACCGGCCCGGCGGGGTCCAGCCCGAGCTCGCGGCGAAGCTCGAGCCACGGCAGCATCGCCTCGAACGACTCCGGGTCCATGCCCGCGAGCCGAGGCTTGCCGCCCTTCCCTCGCCGCACCCAGACCCCACCCTCGTCGGGCCGCAGGTCGTCCATCCGCAGGCCGAGGGCTTCGCTCACCCGAAGCCCCGCCCGCCACATCACCACCAGCAGCGCCCGGTTGCGGGTCCTCGTTCGCTCGTTGCGACCGAGCGGACCATCGAGCATCCGCTGCACCTCCTCCCGCGTGTACACCTCGGGCGGCAGCGAGCTCGACCGCGGCCTCGACGTCGACGACTCCGCCACCGCAGGCCGAGAACACGCCGAGAATTCGATCGCCAGCTGCATGACGACCCCATGATCGCATCTCGCGATCCCGGTTAAAAGGCCAAGCCGACGGCCGAGCCAAAATGCGACCGACCGCTCCGGCCGTACACTGCACCCATGGCCAACGTCGAACGAGCCCGCGAGTTCGCGATCCGTGCCCGTGGCCAGATCCGCGAGGGCAACAACCGCGTCGCCATCGTCCTGCTCGCCCGAGCCTTCCACGCCCTCAAGCACGCCGCCGGCCTCGACCCCTGGAACCCCGACGCGCTCTACCACTGGGCCGTCGAGAACCTCCACACCGAGGCCGAGCGCCACTGCGCCCGCTTCATCCTCGGCGTATGGAACCAGGACGACTTCGACGAGCTCGCCGCTTCGACGCGCTCCGAGCCGTTGCGTCGTGGGACCACGCTCACCGGGCCGCGTTCGCGGTCTGGACCCTCGACCCCTGGTGGCCGTGAGCGCCCAGGTCGAGCTCGACGTCGCCCGAGCCTCCGCCCTCCCCTGCCCGCGCTTCGATCACGAGATATCGTGGAAACGTGACTGAAGCTTCGGGCAGCTCGACTTGGGTCAGCGAACGTCGCCACTCGGCATACGCCTCGCCCCCTCGGCAAGCGCCATGAGCCCCTTCATCAGCTCTTCGAGAGCCCTCTTCGTCTCTTTGTGAAGCCGAGGCAACTGCTCCTCATCGCCGTCGGGCAGGAGCCTCAACTCCTCAAGAGCATGCCCATACGCCTGCAGACGACCGGCGGCATTTACAAGAGGGCCCCTCCACCCTTCCATCTCGGAGAGCAGCGCCTCCAAGTCGCGAAGATTGCTCTTCGCGAGTTCCCTAGGTGCCCCAAGGATCCACGCCCAAGCTTCGGGGCTCATGCTCTCAGGCACTTTCGCGCCGATTTCGCGGGCGACCGCCCAGCGCTCAAACAACCGGATCCATTCAGCCCGTTCGACCCAGGCTGCGTATTTTTCCGCAGGGGCACTGCCGCCCTCCCCTCTCTCGACATCTTCCCCCCTCAAGGAAGCGGCCTCACGCTGGAGCCTCTCCTGCAATGGCACCGCGTCCTGCCCTTTCCAAGCGCGAGCGACATCTCCCACGACATCGAGCAGCTTCGCGCCTGTGCTCCTCAGCTTTCCAACGCCACCCTTCCCCTGAGCCACGGCCTGAATCTCTCTTCCCGACTTGACCCTCTCCGACGCCACAACGAACAGGTTTCACGGACTAGAAGGAGCGTCAAGGCGTCCTTCGCCGACGCTTTCGACCACGCTTCAGCCCAGAAACGTGACCGAACTTCCGGAACCGAAGCCGACGACCAAAAAGAGCAGCTCGAGATCAGCGGCGGGATACGCGGGTTCAGGGAGCGCAAAACGCACGCTCATCCCGCTTGCGGCATCGCTACTCCGCTGGCCACGCGCATGCCTCGGAGTTACCAAACTCCTGGCACTCCATCCCTACAGGACAGTGGTCATCCGACTGACAAACGATAATGCAGGCGTATCGGCCGCCAACAAGCTGGAGGCAGTATGGTCCGAAGGGGGTTCCCGTGTCAGGACATGCTTCGACATTGCCTTCGCCACTACGGTCGGTGCAATCCTGAGCACAGATGGAACCTCCCTCGGCGGTTGGGAGACACCCGAGGTCAGTGTTCCCTGCGGGGCATTCCCACTGCCACTTGTCTGAGTCCGGGGTGCACTGCCCATATGGGCCGTCTACGTCAGGCAGGCTCCCCGTTGAGCCGCTTTCGTCTCCAGCATCACCGGTTGACCCAGTGTCGCTCGAGCTTCCTGACCCCGTACTTCCGCTCGTTGATCCCTCGGGGTCGGGCTCCGGCTCGGGGTCGGGCTCCGGCTCGGGGTCAGGGTCAGGCTCCGGCTCCGGCTCCGGCTCCGGCTCCGGCTCCGAACCTTCTTCGGCTGGGCCGTCGACCGGAACGCTAGGCGAGAAGCACCCACACAGGCTCAAAACCAGGAAGGGAATCGTGACTCGCCCTGTCATCTCGATAACGGTGGCATCCTCCGGCGCCCTGCACAAGGTAGGCACGCTAGTGCGGACGGGTGTCGCGACCTTGCTCGGGGCCCGGCTGCGCGGGATGGCCCTACGATCACCTCGGAAAAGGGCTCTCGACGGCTTAAGCCCCTCCTTTGACCCCAAGCGAGTGACAGTCCGGCCCTCCTAGTCATGCCCCCCTCAGCCACACACCTGACCACCCCCATGGCCTTCGGCGACGCGATCTTCGGGGCGTGACATCCGGGCCGCGCAAGGCCCTGCCCTCCAGCACTCAAGGTCACTCCAAGCCGTTCAGCCGTCGCAGGCTCTCGGCTCTCGCCTTCATCCACCTGCCCCATCCCTGGCCCAGGCGAGCGGCCCACACGCTCCCGGATGCGGCCAGCTCCTCTACGGTACCGCCGGACCAACCACACCTCTCTCCGGCGCGAGGAAGCGAATCTCGAGGCCCGCCGCCCAAAGCTCGAAGCAGGGAGTAAGCAGGTCCTCCGGACCCAGACCCGCATAGAGAGGCGCGAGCACAAATCCGGCTATGTAGATGTTGTTCGCGATGGCAAACGCCGCATCTCGCAGAACAGCCAGCGGCGACGAGCGGTCGACAGCGTCGAGCAACACGTCTGAGACCGCGTCGAAGAGCCAAACGGAGGGGTCGTCGTCCCCGTCGAGAACCTCGAACCTGGCGAGGTCCGACACGTACTCAACGGACACATCGCGAAGAAGCTCGACGAGTTCATCATCGGCCTGAACAAGCCCCTCAAGCGTCCGAAGGTGCCCACGCGCGAGTGACAGAGCATCTTCTCCACGCACACGGCCGGGCGTCACTTCGAAGTAGGCCTGGCCTGGACGATATGCATCGGCTGAGGCGGCGTAGACTTGCAGAGCTCGCGCGAGGACATCGTCCCCGCCCTGCACCTTCGCCATGACCGTTTCAAGCCCATGCCCGTGGGGTCGGAACTTTTGAAACAGACCGACGAGCCCTGCTGAGTCTTCCGCCGGAGGACTTATCCCTGCCGCGTCCGAAAACAGTCGCATAGCCGCGGCTTGGTCTGCGTTCATGGCCGCAAGCCCTCCGGAAGGTCGGCAACGCCGCCTGGCAACCACCGTCTCGCAAACCTCTGCATTCGGTTTCTATAGTCGGAAAAATTTCGACTACTGTCGATGAGCGCACGAAGTTCGTAGTGCATCCGACCAGACAAGTTGCCTCCGTGCACGCCGGTCTCGGCGCCTCGCTGCAAGAGTACGTCACCCGTCCTTGTCCGTAGAGTTCGAATGTCGGCCATCGAGACCCCCATCTTGTGAAATGTAGGCGCGCGAGCAGCCATGAGCCACTCGTGTTTTCCACCTGGACTTCGGATACGGGACTCGATCGTCTCTCGAACCCTGGGGTGAGACCACATCCAGTCAAGCTCGTCGGGAGACAAGGAGTCGAACCACCGCGTGAACGCCCCGCCACGGTTGCCCGGCACCTTTGGCGGCAAAGGGATCGCTGCCCCGGAGTTAGGAAGAACGTTCACCCCGGAGTTCGTGCCAAGCGGAACGGCCTTGCCCCCCCGCTGACCGGAGGCAGGCGGAAGCGCTCGAGCAGCGCCGGGCCCTGACACGAGAGAACGCGGGGAACCGCTGGAAGAAAGGTCAATAACCCGTCGCCTTCGACTAGAAGGCAGGCCGAAGCGCCCCCCCCGACGCAGGGGGACATCGACAACGCCAAGCGGCTCGCCGTTCGCGACCGAGTCCGCCTGCTCGGCGATCCCGCCAAGCGTCACAATCCCTCGTGCGAAGGCGCTGCCCGCGAGATACGTCCCGACCCCGGCCGACAGGTGCTGCCCCGTGAGCCATGTGGCCGTCGACAAGCCCAACGGCGAAGCCCCCGCGCCGCTCGCGAACGCACCAAAGACGAGGGCCCCTTCGATGATGAAGGGTGACCCGAAGAGGATGGCGGCGTAGATGACCATCCCCGCGGCGCCTGCGGCCTGCGTCCCGTGGATATCCCGCTCGAGGCCGCGGCTGATGTACTCGCTGCTGTTCGCGCTCGCGATGTACGGGTCGACGACCCACGACGGGTCCGCGTTCGGCACCGCAAGACTGGTGATGGGGTCGCCGTCGAAGTCTCGGCCATGCGGAGTGATCGACGGGCCGACCTCGCTGTCCGAGAAGTCGATGTACGACTCCCCCTCGTACGCGTAGGCACAGTGCTCCGAGAGCGTGCAGTAGCCTGACGCTCCCTCAGTGTCCGCCAGGTTGACCGGATCGCCCCCGCAGTACGCGTACCGGTTCAGCCCGTCCCCGAGCCCTATCGGGTCCGCGCTGCACCACCGCCCCAGCCAGCTCGCGAAGTACCGCCAGCCGTGCTGCGCCAGCCCGGTCTCCTCATCCTTCTCCATCCCCGTGAACCGATAGCGGTTCACGTCAACGTCGATGCCGCTGCGCACCGCTCGGTACGCCGTGGTCCCGTACGGGTGGAACTCCTCGTAGGAGACCACGCCGCCGTCCTCGTCGACCTCGAGGCTCGTGCTGCCCAGATGGTTCCCCAGCCGATAGCGGTACAGCGCCTTCGGCTTCGCCACCGCCTTCCGGTCTCGACGCAGCTTGACGTCCAGCGTCAGCCCGCCCGGCGCGTGCTCGGTGTGGGTCTGCTCGTCGACCTTGTCCTCGTCGAACGGGTCGCTCCCCACAAAAGCGCGGAATTCCTCGACGCCGCCGACGTAGACCCGCTCTTCGGTCCGCCCCCCCTTGACGGTCCACTTCCGCACGCGCTGACCATCGACGTACTGGAAGAACACCTCGGTCGTGCCGCGGCGGACCGAGCGGAGCTGGTCGAGCTCGTCCCATACCATCGCGTCGAGGTGCGGCATCTGCATCCGGCCGAACGCGTCGTGCTCGAACCGCTCGGGCGTGTCGGTGGCCCCCACGGCACTGGCCCGCAGCCGGTTCCCGAACTCCGAGTACTGACTCCGGCGCGTCCACGCGTCGGCGCTGTGGCGCGCAGCCAGCTGGTGCCTCAGCTCGAGGATGTTGCCGTGAACGTCGTAGCGGTACCGCTGCGTGTAACTCCGCACCGCGGTGACGTCGTTGGGCGCAGCCACTCGCGCCACCGCGGCGTCCATCGGCCCCCGACCGCCCTGCCCTGGCAGCTGCCCGTGATGCTCGCGACCGCTGGCCTCGACGAGTCGGCCGAGCGTGTCGTAGCGGTACCGCGAGACCGGCTCCACCACTTCGCCGCCCACGGTCACGGCCTTGTGCGCGTCGTCTCGGATCCGGAGCACGCCCCCGGCCGGGGCGTAGACGTACGACAGCCCCTGCAGCGCCTTGCTTCCTGCCTTCGAGGTGACCGACGTCAACCGCTGCGTCGTCGGGTCGTACGCATAGGCGGTCCGGACCTTGCCGCGCGTGGTCGCTGTGGGCCGACCGAAGATGTCGTAGCCCTCGACCTCGAGGATGACCTCCGCCCCGCCGCCCTGCCGCGCTCGAGACACCCGTTTGAGCTGCCCCTCCTCGGTGTACTCGTGGAAGGTCCGCGTCCCATGCGGATTCTGGGACTGTACGAGCCGCCCGTTTGCGTCGAACTGCGCGCTCGACTCGAAGCGCCGCTGCGTCTCCAGCAGCCCGGCCGCCGCGTCGTCGAGCTCGACCACCGAGCGGCAGCCGACCAGCACCGTCCAGTCGGGGCGGCCCGTCGGGTCCGCGGGCAACACGCGCTCCGTTCGCTCGACCGCGCCGCGGTGGTCGTAGTCGAAGAACGCCTGCATGCCCCCGCCGTCGTACACACGCAGCAGTCGCCCCTTGTGATACGTCGACCCGTTGACAGCCTCGCCAGGGTCGACCTCGGGCGCCTCGTCGACCCACACCCGGTGCTTCACGACCGCCGAGGTCCCATCCGTATCCGAGACGATGAAGTCGCTCACTGGCCGACGCAGCGCGTCATGGCTCGAGTACGTCCCGTAGCCCTCTCCGAGGGGACCACGCCGTGCATACAAGACCGAACCGTCGACGTTGGGCAGGCTCGCCGACACGCCACCATCGACGCTGCGCGCGCTCAGCTGCAGGCCACCCAACCCGAAGCGGCGCTTCTCGGCGACCCGCCCAGCCGCGTCGATCGTCTCGAAGGCGTTGCCCGCCGCATCGAAGTGCGTCCGGCTGCTCACCATCTGCCGCTGCGTGTCGTCGCGCAGCTCGGCGAAGCTCGCGTAGGCGCGCCCCAGCACATCGAAGCGGACATGCTTCCCCGTGCCCGCATGCAGGGCCAGGTCGGCCTTCTCGCGTGCGTCGAGGTCTCCCTCGTAGCCCTCGTCTTGGGCCGTGTCGTTGCGGTCGAACGAGACCTGCCCCCACGCGTCGAACTCGGTGCGCTCGACCGAACCATCCCGGTACTCGACCCGGATCGGCCGCCCCAGGTCATCGTGACGGACCGTCTTCACCGGGTCGCCCGTCACCACCGCGTAGCCGGGGCCACCTTCGGACGGGTCGAAGGTGCGCACGGCGTGCCCCTTGTTGCCGATGTGCTGCTGCCCGCCCGCCCGGTATCGAGAGCCCTCGATCTTCGTCCGCGTCTGCAACACCCCACCCGACCCACTGTAGTAGGTGATCGTGGTGTGCTCGTGCGAGGACGTCTTCGGTTCGGGCAGACGCTTGTGTTTGCGCAGCGTGACGTGCTCGTGGCGCGCATGCACCG
>JANSYI010000057.1 GCA_024742475.1 bacterium
CCACGGGGGTCGGCACGAGCCGATAGCTGCGGTGCACAGCGCGGCACGTGACGTACAGCGTGGTGTCAGGATAGAGGTTTCGGGGCATCGTCATTGCCCCGAACAGGTCGGCCGTCGCCGGCGACCGTTGCACGGAGACGGACCTTCCGGACTGGTTTTCCCCGGACTGCACGGAGACGGACCTTCCGGACTGGTTTTCCTCCCCGGACTCCCCGCCTACGTTGCACTCACGCTCGCGAGCGTCACACGGAAGCACGCACCCGGACCGTCGGGCGAGACGAGCTCCAGCGTGCCGCCCGGATGTTGCTTGGCGATCTCCGAAGCGATGGCGAGGCCAAGGCCCGTGCCCCCCCGCCCGCTCGCCCGCTCGCGGCTGCCACGAAAGAACGGCTGGAAGATCCGCACGGCATCGTCGTCGGCCACGCCCGGACCGAAATCCCGCACGGACACCCATCCGACGCCGGCGTCCTGCGCGGCCCGAACCTCGATCGACGCACCATCGGGAGAGTGAGCGACCGCGTTCTCGACCAAGTTCCGCAGCATGCGGGCGAGGTCGAGAGAGCGGCCCATGACATCGAAGTCCTCGATGTCGACGTCGAGTCGCACGTTGCGCTCACGCGCCTCCCGAGCCACCACCGCCACCGCTTCATCGACACAGTCCACCAGTCGCACCCGCCGAAGCTCCTCGTCTCCGCCCCGACCGACCCGGGCCAGCGCGAGGAGATCGTCGGCCAGAACCATCAGCCGCCGGGTCGCATCGAGAGCCTCCATCGTCGCGTCTCGATACTCCTGCGGGCTTCGCTCGCGTCGCATCGTGTTGGAGAGCTCCCCGTACAGCGCCGTTAGGGGAGAGCGGAGCTCGTGGGCTGCGTGCGCGATGAAGTCGCTTCGGCTGCGAAGCAGCTGCTCGATGCGCTCGATCATTGCGTCGACGTCGGTGGCGAGTTGCGCGATGTCGGGCGCGCCGCCCACCGGACCGATCCGAGCGCTGATGTCCTCGGCCGCAACGCGTCGGGCGACGCGGGCGATCCCGTCATGGACCTTGGTGAGGCGTCCGACGAGGACGGACGTCATGAGCACCGTGCAACAGAGCGCGATCACGAACACAACGATCATCGTCCGCGCCAGGTACAGTGCATCCTCGTCGAGGTCGCGCCGCGGCGCAGCTAGCAACAGCGAAGTGTTCGGTCGACCGGGAATCGCCGACACGAGCCCGCGCAGCTTTCGGCCTCGATGGTGGAAGTCGCCGAGCTCGGCGGGCACCCGACCTCGGGCTGGAGGAGCGCCGTCCCAGCTTTCGGTCGCGTCGAGGATCGAGTCGTCTGCGCCGTAGAGAACCGCGAACTTGGTCAGCGGTCCGACGTCGTCGGGGCTCGGTCCGAGCCGGGGGGAGATTCGAAGTCGCGCGCCCCCGCCGTCAGCGATCTCTCGGGTCTCTTGCCACGCCTCCCGTCGTAGCGCGTCGTCGAACTGTCGCTCCTGGCCGGCGTTGACGCGAAGGGCGATTGTCCAAAGGGCGGCGGCGAGGCTCACGGCAATGATGACCGAAAGCCCGACGATGAAGCGTGCCTTGAGACTCACGACGGCGGCTCCTGCCGCAGCCGATACCCGCGCCCTCGCACGGTTTCGATCATGAAGGCGTGTTCGCCCAGCTTGTCGCGCAAGCGACTGATGTGCACTTCAATGAGGTTCGAGTCGGGATCGAAGTTCATGCCCCACACCCGCGCGAGGATTTCGGTGCGACTGATCACCTGCTCGTTGCGGATCGCCAGGTGGCTCAACAGCGCCAACTCGCGCTCGGTGAGGTTGAGCGCGCGTCCATCCACGGACGCGCAGCGTTCGGCTCGGCGAATGACGAGGGGCCCGACACGAAGCTCGCCACTTCGTAGAGCTCGTCGCAACAGCGCTTCGAGACGCGCGAGGAGCTCTTCGATCTCGAAGGGTTTCGACAGGTAGTCGTCCGCGCCCGAGCGTAGGCCCAGCACGCGCTCGGGTAGCTCTCCGCGGGCGGTCAGCATCAAGATCGGGAGCTCGTTACCGCGGGCACGAAGTGCCTTGCAGACGCCAATACCGTCGCGCCCCGGGAGCATCCAGTCCAAGACCAACGCGTCGTAGGCTCCGCTCAGACCGCGCTCGAGCGCCTCGTCGCCGTCACTACAGCAATCCACGAGATAGCCCTCCTCGATCAGCACGCGGCTGACGAAGCGCGCCAGCTTCGGATCATCTTCGACGACGAGCACTCTCATCTCACGCTCCGTCGAGGACGGTAGCAGCCTGCGTCTCTCAGTACCTTACAGACTCTTAATCCGAAGTTAACCCCGCGCCTCGACGTGCCTGACTACACAGGGTGCGATGGCGAAGTCGAAACCGAGTCCGCATAGCGCTACCCTCGTCGGTTTCATCGCCAGGTCTGTTTGGCTGGGGCTCGCGTTTTCGTTCTCGTTCCCGAATCAAGCGCAGGCAGGACCTGACGAGTCAGGCACACAGACACCCCGCTCGATCGACGAGGACGACGCCGACGCTGATGGGGTCAGCGACGAGGTCGAGCGCGGACTGCAGACGGATCCACATGTGCCAGGTCTCTTTCCCGGCAGCTACCCCCACGTCCCCGAGCCCCTGAGCTTCGATCTGGTTCGCGGCCTGGGCGCCGAGCGAGGGGAGTTCGAGTTCAACGTGCTCGCCGCCTCGAGCTTCGCGCCGTACGACGGCCTTCGCTGGGCGCCGGAGGTCGAGTGGGCCTTCGCAGACCGGCACGCGATCGAGTTCGAGCTCCCCATGCATGACGCCTCGCTCGAAGCGATGAAGCTTGCGGTGCAGGGGACCTTCCGTGAGCGGCGTCCGAAGTTCATTCACGGCTGGCAGTTCATCGGGGAGGGCCGGCTGCGCGGCGCCGGTGAGTTCAGCGCTCTGTACATCGCCGGTCGGCGCATCGGCCGGCGCACGAGCGTGCTTGCGATGCTCGGGCCGCGCCTGCACGCCGAGCCGAGACGACTGATCGGTGAACTCGTGATCAATCCCAGCATCTTCGTCGACCTCGGAGAACGCGCAACGGTCGGTCTCGAGAACAACGCGGTGCTCGCCGGGCGCCTATCGACGGTCCGAACCCTGCCGCAGTTTCACCTGCAGCTCGGTCAGCACTTTCGCGTCCAATTCGGCGCTGGGATCGAGGCGGCTCGCGACGGGGTAAGGCCCTCGGTCGCGGTGCGCCTCATCGTCGAATGACGGGCTACGAGCCGCGGCTCCGGAAGCGATCGGGCCGCGGCAACTCCCGGATAGGGACCCCGCCCACGTAGGTGCAGCCGCATCCGCATTCGTCGTCGAAGTTCAGCCAGCCAGGTTCACAGAGGATGCTGATCCCCTCGCACACGTCTGGGCTGGTCGCGATGTAGCTCGTGTCCTCGCTCTGATCGCACCACGCGGGCTGCTCGTCCGAACTGACCTCGCCGGCCCCGGACTCGGCTTCGACCTCGGCGATCTCGCGGACGCCGTCGCAGCCCCGCCCGGGTAGACACGCGCCCGCATCGGCGTAGGGGACGTCACAACCGGCGACGAGGAGGACACACAGGGCGAGGGCGGTGCGGATGACGTTCATGCCCGGGGAGCCCCGCCCGCTCCGTTTCGGATCACGGCGCCTCTCAGGCGATGGCGTCAGACCTCTCGTCGAACCCGTCAACCCGTCTCGTCACCGGAGAGGACCGGGCTCTCGGCGTCGAGCTTCGTCAGCTGCTCCGGCGTGCACACCTTCGAGCGCGTCAAGAAGCGCATGCCCTCGGGGGATTCCAGGGAGAAGCCTGCGCCGCGCCCCGGCACCGCGTCGATGATGAGCACGGTGTGCTTCCATGCCTCCCATTGCGCGGCGCCGATGTACACTTTGCACTCCGCAATCTCGCCGAGCAGCCGGTCAGCCTTGCCGACCTTGAACTCTCCGGCGGGATAACACATCGGCGCGCTCCCGTCGCAGCAGCCTCCGGACTGATGGAACATCAGCGGCCCGTGCAGGTCTTGGAGGCGCCGGATCAAGGCCAGCGCCTCGTCGGTGGCGCTGACCCTCGCGACGTCTTGCGGTGCGGTGCCCATGAAGGCTAGAAGAACCCCATCGGCTTTGGGTCGTAGCTGACCAGGAGATTCTTGGTCTGCTGATAGTGGTCCAGCATCATCTTGTGGTTCTCGCGACCGATGCCAGACTGCTTGTAGCCACCGAATGCCGCGTGGGCGGGGTAGAGGTGGTAGCAGTTGGTCCACACCCGGCCCGCTTTGATCGCGCGGCCGGCCTTGTAGGCAGTACTTCCGCTACGGGTCCACACGCCCGCACCCAAGCCGTACAGCGTGTCGTTGGCGATGTCGATCGCGTCGTCGTAGTCTTTGAAGCTGGTGACCGACACCACGGGCCCGAAGATCTCCTCTTGAAAGACGCGCATCTTGTTGTGGCCTTTGAAGACGGTCGGCTGAATGTAGTAACCCCCGGCCAGGTCGCCCTCGAGTTCGGCCTTGCCACCGCCCATGAGGACTTCGGCACCCTCTTGTTTTCCGATATCGAGGTAGCTGAGGATCTTCTCGTACTGGTCGTTGGATGCCTGTGCGCCGACGGTGGTGGCAGGGTCGAGCGGGTTGCCCGGGTGGTTCTTCTTCGCCCGCTCGATCGCCTGTTCCATGAAGGCGCCGAAGATCTTCTCGTCGACCAACGCACGCGACGGACAGGTGCAGACCTCGCCCTGGTTGAGGGCAAACATGCCGAAGCCTTCGAGGCACTTCTGCAGGAAGTCGTCGTTTTCGGCCATGATGTCGCCGAAGAACACGTTCGGGCTCTTGCCTCCCAGCTCGAGGGTGACCGGAATGATGTTCTCGGTCGCGTACTGCATGATCAGCCGCCCGGTCGTGGTCTCTCCGGTGAAGGCGACCTTCGCGATGCGGTTGCTCTGGGCCAGGGGTTTGCCGGCCTCCACGCCAAAACCGTTGACGACGTTGACGACCCCGGGTGGGAGCAGGTCCGCGGCCAGCTCCATGAGCATCATGATGCTGACGGGCGTCTGCTCCGCCGGCTTGAGCACGACGGCGTTGCCAGCGGCGAGCGCGGGAGCGAGCTTCCAGGCCGCCATGAGGAGCGGGAAGTTCCAGGGGATGATCTGACCGACGACACCGAGCGGCTCGTGCACGTGATAGGCGACGGTGTTGCCGTCGAGTTCAGCCATCGAGCCCTCTTGTGCACGAATCACGCTGGCGAAGTAGCGGAAGTGATCGACGGCCAGCGGCATGTCCGCCGCCAGCGTCTCGCGGACGGGCTTGCCGTTGTCCCAGGTCTCGGCGACCGCAAAGCGCTCCAGGTTCTCTTCGAGCCGGTCGGCGAGCTTCATCAGGACGGTGGAGCGCTCGGCCACCGAGGTGTTACCCCAGGCAGCTGCGGCTTTGTGAGCCGCGTCCAGGGCCTTATCCACGTCTTCGCCGGTGGAGCGCGCCACCTCGCAGAACGTCTTACCGGTGACGGGGGTGATGTTCTCGAAGTAGTTGCCCTTGACGGGCTCGACGAACTCGCCGCCGATGAAGTTGCCGTAGCGGCTGTTGAACTTGACGGGGGAACCTTCGGTGTTGGGGGCTTTGTAGACCACGATGCGGACTCCTCGAGGGGGCTGGGGTTTGGTGCGCCGGCGTAGACCCAACGCGGACGCAGCGCTTCAACAGCAAGCCGAGTGCCAAAGACAGCTGTCGCGCTTCCGGGCGGTTCGCGCCGGACCTGTCGCGTCGACCTGTCGCGTGTGCGGCCGCAACACCTGTTGCGTTTCGCGACGGCACGCCCCTATCCTGTCGAGGCGCCGATGGTTCTTGGTCCATCGGGATGTAGGGGCATGGAATCCGAACTCGACGACGTGGCGTTGACCCTTCGAGCCGATGGCGGCGAGTTGGACGGTCCGCTTCGCCGCGCGTGGGACCGCGCCGCGGCATTTGGCGTCGACCAGGACGGCATCGGCCACGACGAATCGATCGAGCCAGGTTCGGGGTTGGCGGGTCGAGAGGCGGCGGTGCGAGACGTGATTCGTTCAGGACGGTCGGTCCTCGACGGTCTGGCCCGAGACCTCGCCCGTCACCACTTTGCCCTGCTGCTCGCCGACCACGATGGCGTGGTGGTGCGGCGCATGGGTGGTGGTGAGTTCGAGTCGGTCGCCGACGCGGTCCGACTCGTCGAGGGAGCACACTGGGCCGAGAACGTTCGAGGCACCAATGCGATCGGTACGGCGCTAGCCGAGGACCTGCCGGTCACGGTCCTGGGAGCGGCCCACTACGCCCAGCCCAACAAGTCTCTGGTGTGCTACGCGAGCCCGATACGGGATCCCAGCGGGCAGACCATCGCCATCCTCGATGCGACGGGATCGTTGGCGAGCGCTGACGACTTCGTGAGCGTCGCCGTGCGGTCCGCTGCCACCGCGCTCGAAGACCGCCTTCGGCTTCAGCACTGGCCGCAGCGCGGACCCAACTCGCTTCGCGTGCTTCGCCAGACGCTCGAGCGGTGTGCCGTGCCCGCTTTCGTCGTCGAGCGGCCGGGCACGGTGCGCGCGTCCAACGATCGTGCCCGCGAGCTACTGGGGCGGCAGCCCACGACGCTCGACAGCGTGGTCGGCCTGCAGTGGGCCGACCTCCAGCGATTGATCGAGTCCGGCGATCTGTCGGTCGACACGGCGGCCCGGCTCGCGCAGACGTTCCCCCACCGGCAGCTGCACGTGGAGCCCGTGCTCGATCTTCGCGGTGACGTGTGGGCTGCGGTGGTCTTCGTCGAGCCGCGCACGTCCACCTGGCGCGACCGAGGCACGTCGACCACCCAGCCCGAGCTGCCCAAGGCCTTCTGCCGCATCACCGGCTCCGACCCCGACCTTCGCGCCGTGTTGCATCACGCGGCCAGGGTCGCAGCGACGTCCCTTCCCATCTTGCTCTGCTCCGAGACCGGCACGGGAAAGGAGCTGCTCGCTCGTGCCATCCATGAGTCGAGCAGCCGGTGGTCCAAGCCGATGGTCTCCCTCAACTGCGGCGCGGTGCAGCCGGAGCTGATGGCCAGCGAGCTCTTCGGCTACGCCTCGGGCGCCTTCACGGGGGCCGACCCCAAGGGCCGCGAGGGCAAGCTAGCGGCCGCTGCCGGCGGCACCTTGTTCTTGGACGAGCTCGGTGAGATGCCCAGCGCGCTCCAGGTGCTGCTCCTGCGCTTCCTCGAGAGCGGCAGCTACCAGCGGGTCGGTGAGTCCAAGCTACGCCACGTCGACGTCCGGATCGTGTGCGCAACGTGTCGCGAGCTCGAGACGCTCGTCCACTCCGGCGACTTCCGTCAGGACCTGTTCTACCGGATCAAGGGTGCGTGCCTGCGAATCCCCCCACTGCGCGAACGCCGAGACCTCCCGGAGCTAGCCGAGGCGCTCCTCGCCGAGCTGGCCGCTGCCGAGTCTATCGAACCCGCCCCCCGCTTGACGATGGCCGCCGAGGCGCGTCTACAGGCGCACGCGTGGCCCGGCAACACCCGCGAGCTCAAGATGGTGCTTCACCACGCATTGGCGCTGGCCCGAGACGCCGAGTTCATCGACGCCGAAGACCTGCCTCTCGAAGACACTCGACCCTGCCGACCTCAGCTGGGCGCCGACGCGCCCGGAGTCGCTCCGACCCCGAATACGCTCGACGACCACAAGCGCACAGCCTTGGCCGGCGCCCTGCGCGACGCCAACGGCAACGTCTCGGCCGCCGCCAGGTCCCTCGGCGTCGCCCGCAGCACGATCTACCGTCAGCTTCGGCGCTACGGGCTGCTGCCAGAGTGAGTCCGGGGCGTGCGGCTCAGTCTTCGACGCGACATCGACCGTGGCCCGCAGCTCCGCCAGCGCGTCAGTGTAGTGACCCGTCTGAGCGCCTTGGTCAACACCCTGTCGCTCGCTATGATTATTTCTCCCCGCAGATGCCCTTCGCGCAGACATCTCTCGCAATGCTGCTGCTCTTCGTCGGTGCTGGTCTCGGATGCAAACGGCACTCGACGAAGCCCTCGGCTACGACGGCTCATACGGACTCGTCCGACCAGGCCGCGCCTCGCTCGAACGAGTCGATTCATGACGAACCGCCGCCGCGGAGCCCGGTCCCCTCGACACCCGACGATGATGAGGACGTGTGGAACAGCCTGACGTCTGCCGAGATCGGAGAGGCTTTCGCCCTCGCAGAATCACAGGCCGACAAGGACGACGACCCCCCACGAGCGTCGCCGCCGAAGCCTGAGAGGCTCAGCACGACGCTCTCGGTCGCGATCCATGAGCTCGAAGGCCCGGCGAATCGGAAGGAACTCGCGAAGGTGGGAAGGACTGTGGCCAGGCGTTGCGTGTCGGAGTTCGGCGGTCTCGCGTCGGGGGAGCAAGTCGTCATTCAGTTCACGATCTCGGCATCGGGGGGGGTTCCCGTCGCAGCCGTTTCGAAGGGCTTGCAGAAGCGCCGAAAGTTGGAGAGCTGCCTCGCACGCGTGATGAGGGAGCAGCGGCTCACCCCGCCGGAAGCTGCCGAACGCGCCGTCGTGTTCCTCGCATTCTCTGGTTGAGCCCGAGGGTTCGGCCCCGGATGGGTCGACCAACGAGACGAGTCGGTCAACGATGCCCCCCCCTTCTGGCGCCGGCCCTACAGCGACACGACGTGACCTCGCTGCGGCACGATCACCTCCGGCACGCCGGCGTCCTTGATCGATTGGGCCAGGGCCTGCCGGGGTTTGTCCTCTCCGTGCACGATGACCGCCGTGCCGAGGCGGCCCCGCTTGCGGGTGCGATGGACGTAGTCCAGCAGGCCCTTCTTGTCGGCGTGGGCCGAGAGGCCTTGAAGCGAGTGCACTCGTGCCCGCACGTCGCGGGGCACGCCTAGCACCTTGACCTCCTTGCGACCTTCGACGAGGCGCCGTCCCAGGGTGTGCTGGGCCATGAACCCGGCGATGACGACGGCGTTCTTGGCGTCTTCGAGCCCGCTGCGAAAGTGGTGGACGATCCGCCCGGCCTCGCACATGCCCGAGCCGGCGATCACGATGCACGGCTCACCGCTAGTCTGGATCGCCTTGCTGTCCTCGACGTCGGTCACGTAGCGCATGCCCGGGGGCGAGAAGGGGTCGATGCGCTCGAGCAGCCGCTGCTGCACGGACGACGCGAGCCCCTCGGGGTGCAGCTTGTAGATCTCGGTAATCGACACCGCGAGCGGCGAGTCGACATAGATGGGCACCTTGGGCAGCTTGCCGTCGGCCGCCAGCCGAGTGAGCGCAAAGAGCACCTCTTGGGCCCGCTCGAGGGCGAAGCTGGGGATGTACACGCGTCCGCCGCGATCGATGGTGGTGCGCACGATCTCCCCGAGCTCGTCGTCGGTGCTCTGGAACTCGGCGTGTAGCCGGTCGCCGTAGGTGCTCTCGGTCATCAGCACGTCCACGTCGGGCACGATCTCTGGCGAGGGCAGCAGCGGCAGCGCCTCGCGGCCCAGGTCACCGGTGAACAGCAAACGCCGCCGCACGCCCTTCTCCTCGAGGTCGAGCTGCACCACGGCCGAGCCGAGCACGTGGCCCGCTTCGTGAAAGGTCACCGTCACCCCGGGCGCCACCATCATCGGGCGATGCAGGCCCACCGAGACCATCAACGAGACCGCGCGCTGGGCATCGGCGAGATCGTAGAGCGGCTCCACCTTGTGCTCGACACCCTCCCGCGCGTTGCGACGGTTGATGTAGCGAGCGTCCTGCTCCTGAATCATCGCCGCGTCGCGCAGCATCACCGCGCACAGATCCCGGGTGCAGGGCGTGCAGAACACGTTGCCCTTGAACCCATGCTTGGCCAGCGTCGGGATGTTGCCCGAGTGATCGAGGTGCGCGTGCGAGAGCACGAGGGCGTGCGCCTGCGCCGCCCAGTCGGGCAGCTGTCGGTTCTCACGGTCCGCCTCCGCCCGTCGGCCCTGGAACAGCCCGCAGTCGAGCAGGATGTCGCGCCCGTTGACTCGCAGCCGATGCATGGATCCGGTGACCTGACCGACCGCGCCGTGGAAGTGCAGCTCCATTCCCGTACGGTAGCGCTGCCAACGGGGTCGATCGCGCAACGTTTGCGTGATGAGCCCCTGCCAACGGGCGCACCCTCAACCCGTGCCCGACCCCGAGACGGCTGTGCTGCGCACCGAGGCGGTCACCAAGACCTACCGAATGGGCGACGTGGACGTGCATGCCCTGCGGGGTGTCGACTTCGCGCTCTACCCCAGCGAGTTCATGGTGCTGCTGGGCATGTCGGGCAGCGGCAAGTCGACGCTGCTCAACATCCTCGGCGGGCTCGATGTCCCGTCCAGCGGGCGGGTGTTCTACCGAGACTGGGAGCTGACCGAGGCCAGCAGTCGAGAGCTGACGAGGTACCGGCGAGAGCACGTGGGGTTCGTCTTCCAGTTCTACAACCTGATCCCCAGCCTCACCGCCGAGGAGAACGTGGCGCTGGTCACCGACATTTCGCCCGACCCGCTCGAGCCGGCCGAGGCACTGGAACTCGTGGGCCTTGGCGCGCGACGCAACCACTTCCCCAGCCAGCTCTCGGGCGGTGAGCAGCAGCGAGTCGCAATCGCCCGAGCCGTTGCCAAGCGACCCCACGTGCTGCTGTGCGACGAGCCCACAGGGGCGCTCGACTTCAAGACCGGCATCGCTGTGCTCGAGGTGATCGAGCGGGTCAACCGAGAGCTGGGCACGACCACGGCGGTCATCACCCACAACGCTCCGGTGGCCAAGCTCGCCGATCGCGTGGTGTCGCTCGCCGACGGCGCGGTGCTCTCGGACGAACGCAACGAGACCAAGTGCGAGGCGAGGGAGCTGGTCTGGTGAGCCCGCTGTTCCGCAAGCTGCTCCGTGACCTTGCCCGTCTGCGCGGGCAACTCGTGACCATCGCGCTGGTGGTCGCCTGTGGTGTGGCCAGCTTCGTGACGATGCAGGCCAACTACGACTCGCTTCTGCGCAGCCGCGACGCGTACTACGCGAAGTTTCGGTTCGCCGACGTGTTCGCCCACCTGGAGCGGGCCCCGGCGAGCCTCGAAGATCGCCTGGAGACCCTGCCCGGCGTGTCCCAAGTTCAGACCCGGGTGACCCACCCCGTGATGGTGCCGATGCCCGACATGCCGCGGCCGGCCACCGGTACGCTGGTCTCGCTGCCCGAGCACGGGGAGGCCGTGCTCAACCGGGTGCACCTGGTCGCGGGACGCCCGCTCGACCCGGACGCCACCGGCGAGGTGCTGGTGGTGGAGTCGTTCGCCAATGCACACGGCCTCGTCCCCGGCGACGAGATTCAGGTGGTGATCGGCGGCGCGATGCGGACGCTGAATGTCGTAGGTCTGGCGATGTCGCCCGAGTACGTGCTCACGATGCCGGCGGGCGAGTTGGTCATCAACCCCAAGAGAGTCGCCGTGCTGTGGATGTCGCACGGGCAGGCCGCGGCCGCCGTGGACATGGCCGGCGCGTTCAATGACGTGACGGTGCGTCTGCAGCCGGGCGCCGACGTCACCGCGGTCAAGGCTGGGCTCGACGATCTGCTGGGGCCCCACGGATCGCGAGGCGCGATCGGCCGGGACCGTCAGCCATCCCACGCGGTCCTCGAGGGCGAGCTGGCGCAGCTCGAAGGCATGGCCACGGTCGTCCCGTTCATCTTCCTGGGTGTTGCGGCGTTCCTGCTCAACGTGGTGCTGGCTCGCCTCGCCAACCTGCAGCGCAGCCAGATCGCCACCCTCAAGGCCGTGGGCTACAGCGACGCTTCGATCGCCGCCCACTACCTGGGGATGGTGATGCTGGTCGTCTTGGTCGGATCCGCGGCGGGCCTGCTCGTCGGCGGATGGCTGGGTGAGCAGATGCTGGAGCTCTATACCGGCACGTTCTTCCGATTTCCCGACGCCCGGTTCACGATGCGCATCGACACCGCGCTCGTGGCGATCGGGGTCAGCCTGCTCTCGGCGGGCGTGGGCGTGCTCTCGGCGGTGTTGCGAGTGGCCCGCATGCCCCCGGCAGAGGCGATGCGCCCCCCGGCCCCGGCCCGCTACGCGAAGACACCGCTCGAGCGCATCGGGCTGTTCTCCGTACTCGGCCCCGCAACGCGAATGATTCTGCGAGAGGTTCAGCGCCGACCGCTCAAGGTGCTCATGTCTTCGATGGGCATCGCGGCCGCGATCGGCATCGTGGTCGTGGGCCAGTTCATGGGCGACTCGGTCGACCGCCTGATGAACGTGCAGATCCCCAGGACGATGCGCGAGGATCTGCGGGTCAACCTCACCGGCCCCCGCCCGGCCCGCACGGTGCGGGAGCTCGAGCACATCGATGGGGTGCTGCGAGCCGAGGGGATGCGCACGGTCATGATGCGCCTGCACCACGGGCACCGCGGACGCGACATCGCAGTGCATGGCTATACCGACGATGTCACGCTCACCCAGCTGGTGGAGAGCGACGGCACGATCGTGGGCCACCCGCGCGGCCCCGGCATCGTGCTCACGCGAAAGCTCGCCGAGGTGCTCGGTGTGCGGGTGGGCGAGCGCGTGCAGCTCGAGGCCCTGGAGGGTGACCGCCAGGTCCGCAGGGTGGAGGTCACCGGGCTCGTCGACGAGTCGTTTGGCCTGCAGGGCCACATGGACGCCGACGCGCTCCATCGCTTCATGCGTGAGGGCGACACGGTCAGCACGGTGCTGCTGCAGGTGGACCCCGCGCAGAGAATCGCGATCACGGAGACGCTCAAGGAGCAGCCGTGGGTGCTCTCGGTGAGTAGTCCACGAGACTTCCGGGAGCAGTTCGAAGAACAGAGCGGCGCGATGATGCAGGTCTACACCTTCATCATCACGGTGTTCGCGATCATCATTGCGGTGGGTGTCATCTACAACAACACCCGCGTCGCGCTCTCGCAGCGCAACCGAGACCTGGCGAGCCTGAGGGTGCTCGGCTACACGCAGGCCGAGGTCGCGGCGATCCTCTTCGGCGAGCAGGCGATCCAGCTGGTGGTTGCGCTGCCGATCGGGGCCTGGCTCGGCAACATGATGGCCCGCGGCATCATGAGCACGGCCGACCCCGAGACCTACCGGCTGCCGATCCTGATCTCCTACGAGAGCTACGTGTTCGCGTTCCTGGTCGCGGCCGCGGCCGCTGTGATCAGCGCGCTGCTGGTGCGGCGCCAGCTCGCGCAGCTCGACCTCATCGAAGTGCTCAAGACCCGAGAGTGAGACGACCATGGCGAATCGAAAGAAGGCTGTGACCCGATGGATCAAGCGCGTGCTACTGACATTGCTCGCGGTCGCGATCGTGGCGGCGGTGGTCAGCGCGTGGCGACCCAAACCGCTGGCGGTGGAGGTGGCCGAGGTGACCCGAGGCGAGCTGCGGGTCGAGGTGTCCGAGGACGGCCGCACCCGGGTGAAGGACCGCTACGTCGTCTACGCGCCGCTGGCGGGCAACCTGGCGCGCATCGAGCTCGACGCCGGTGATGCGATCGACGAAGGCGAGGTGCTCGCCCGCATCGCGCCCCTGCCCACGCCCCTGCTCGACGGACGGACGCGAGAGCAGTCGAAGGCCAACCTCGAGGCGGCCCGGGCCGCGGTCAAGCAGGCGGCGGCGCAGGCCAAGCGGGCGAGCGCGTCGCTGAACTTCGCGCAGGGCGAGGTGAAACGCCTCGAGCCGCTGGTCGACCGCGGCGCCTCCACGCGAGCAGAGCTGGACCGAGCCCTGCTGCAGGTCAAGACGCTGCGCTCGGACGTGGAGTCGGCGAAGTTCGCCACCCGGGTCGCCAAACATCAAGAGCGCATGGCCGCGTCCGCGCTGGAGCGCTTCGAACACCCCAACAGCGGATCCGAACCCGACCAGTTCGTGATTCACAGCCCGATCACCGGCAAGGTCCTGACGATTCACCGAGAGAGCGAGGGCGTGACCAACCCCGGCGCGCCCCTGGTCGAGCTCGGCGATCCTCGGGCGCTGGAGATCGTCGTCGACGTGCTCACGCGCGACGCCGTCCGCATTCAAAGCGGCGCCGAAGCCATGGTCGAGCGCTGGGGCGGCGACCCGCTCCCCGCCAAGGTCGTGCTGGTCGAGCCCTCGGCGTTCACACGCATGTCGTCGCTAGGCGTCGAGGAGCAGCGAGTCAACGTCATCTTGGACCTGCAGGCGCCCTACGAGGCGTGGAGCAAGCTCGGCGAGGGCTACAGAGTCGAGGCCCGCATGACCGTCTGGCACGAGGAGGACGTCGTCAAAGTGCCGACCGCGGCGCTGTTCCGCAGCGGGGATGATTGGGCGGTGTTCTGCGTGGAGGGCGAGCACGCCAAGGTGTGCCCGGTCGTGCTCGGAGAGAGGTCCAGGCGCGAAGCCCAGGTGCTGGGGGGCGTCGAGCCGGGCCAGACGGTGATCGTGCACCCGAGCGACGCGGTCGCGGACGGCACGCTCGTCGCCGCGCCCGACCTCTGAGCTGTGCCGCCCACGGCTCAGGGGGCGATGAAGTGGGCTACGCCGAACGCGTCGTCGAAGAACGCGGCGCGAACCGTCGTGGGATCGGGCTCGCCGGCTGCTCCGCTGAAGTAGGCGTTGGCCGGCAGGGAGTACTCGGTCCAGGTCAGGCCGGCGTTGAACCGCCAGACCTCGCCGTTGGCGAAGGCGTGATGCCAAACCAACCAGTCCGGGTCCATGCCGATCTGCGACGGGTCGGTCTCCGCAATCGACCACACGAAATCCTGGCTCGCCTGCGGGGGCCCGTCCTCTTCGTCGACGAGATCGAAGACCTCACCGTTTTCGAGCCCGCCGTTTTCGAGCTGCACATAGAAGGCCGCCTGTGGCGAATCGATGAGGTAGATGTCCTCTTGCATCTCACCGCCGACGCCCTGCCCCGGGGAGTGCACCATGGCCTCGAGCTCGAGCCCTGCAGCGAGGGGAAAGCGCTCGGAGAGCGGCAGCGGCGTCTGCCATACGCCGTCGGCGCGCTCGTAGATCATCCCGTCGTCGGTCGCGACGAGCAGGCGGTCGAAACGAGTCAGGGACACGGCCGCCGTGACGCCCGTCGGCGGCGGCGCGTTGCCGCCGACCCACAGCTCGCTGAGCGGCGCTTGCGACCATGTGCCCGACGCGGTGTCGAGGCTGTAGCGGTTCCAGCTGACAGGCGTGCCGCCGCTCGAAGAGTTGTCCTCGGACTCGCCGCTTTCGTCCGTCTGCGACGTGAGTCCGGTCTCCGAGCTGGTCGGGAGCGCGCCCGAAGTCGCCGAGGGGTCCGTCGAGGTCGCCCCGCTCGCCGAGATCCCCGTAGTCGCGACCCCCGTCTCCGAGCCGCCCGAGGCGCTTCCGCCGAGCGTCACGCCTCCGGGCTGGTTCTGGTCACCACCAGCGCAGCCGGCGAAGGTGAGGAGGATGAAAGCGCTGCTCCGCGTCACGCCCCAGCGTACCGCGGAGTAGGTTCGATGTAAGCTCGCAACCGCCTGTTCGGCACCCGAGGCGACGCGGGGAACCGCTGATGGGGTCACTGCGCTGCTACCTCGACCGGCGAGCGAGCGACGAGCACCGAACACGGAGCGAAGCGGGCAACGCGTTCGGAGACGCTTCCCATGAACGCCCGGCTCAAGCCGGTGCGGCCGTGGGTCGACAGCACGAGTAGGTCCGGGGCAGTGCGAGAGGCGTGCGCGGTGATGCCGTCGACGACGTTCGCTCCCTCTACGATGGTGAGGCGGGGTGTGGTGCCCGTGAAGTGCCTGGCGGCGAGCTCGGCGAGCTCCCCACGAACCGATTTGATCGCCTCGCGCCTCACGTCGACCGAGAGCCCGGCGTAGGGCGGCTCGAGGGCATAGACCAGCTCGACCGCGGCCTCGAGGTCGCTCGCAAGCGCGGACGCCAGTGCAAGACCGGCCTCGGACAGCGGCGAGAGGTCCGTGCACACCACGATGCGCTCGACGTCGTGATGCTCAGGACCGCCGGGGCGCTCCACCCAGACCGGGCAATGGGCCCGACGCATGACCCGCTCGGCGACGCTGCCCAGAAAGAACCGGGCGACACCCGTGTGCCCGAGCGTACCGACCATGAGCAGGTCGGCATCTCGATCCTGCGCGACTTCACAGATCTTTCCCGGGATGTCGCCGCCGACTCGAACCTCGGTTCGAACATCCGGAGACCCGAGCTGCGCGACGATGACCTGCATCGCTTTCTCCGCGAGGCGGCGCCGCTGTTGGCCGCGCTCGGTCGTGCGCAACACGGTCCCCTCGTCGGAGAGTCCCGGGTCGTAGACGTGCACGAGCATGAGTTCGGCCTCCAAGCGGCGCGCGAGGCTCAGGGCACGTTCCGCGGCTCTTCGCGACGACGCCGAAGCATCCACCGCAGCAACGATTTTTCGAATGGTCATCGCACTCCTCGTTCTCGCTGCGGCCATCGTAGCCGATCCCGCGACGCATGCCTCGCTCGAGGGGAGCGTTCGACGCGGGATCGCTTTGATGGGCCAGCGGTACAGTTCGCAGAGTACGTCGCCGCATCCGCACCACTTCGTCCCGGACGTCTGTCGAGCTGTCTTGCCGTGGACGGGCACGACGCGTTCGTTCTTGCGTTCGACGGCACCGAGACATTCGAGGTCAGCTACTGCGCGTCTTCGAGTGATCACGCGGTGGCTCGCCTTCGAGCGTTCTTCGGCGAGCTTCGTGCGGGGCTCGAAGGCTGCGAGTCCCACGTCTGGTTCGATGCTTGCTGACGCCTGTCTAGAACGGGAACCACGCCTTCAGATGTCATCGCAGCGCTCGGTCGTGAGCGACACCATGGTGTTGCCGAAGCGGCCCCCGAACGTTGCGTGCAACACCGTGGTGAGTTCTTCGAGCAACGCATCGTACTCCTCGGCATCCAGTGATGCGACAGACTCCTCGGACTCGGCGGCGTCACTCAGCCTCACGTACCCCTGAGAGAGCGGTCCATCGAAGTGGTACTTCGCGTCGGCGCCCACGGAGTTCGGGGGGAGGAAGGTCAGAGCCTTGAAGTCCACCGGAACCCGAAGCACCCGGCCACTCTCGAGCGTGATCCTGAGCATGCCGTGTGGGGTCTGCTCTCTGAGAAGGTCGACCACATCGGCATCGAGCTTGAGCAAGATGGAGTCGGCGGCCTGCATCCAGAAGCTACAGTCTGGACAGTCGCAGGAGATGCCGCCCTTGACGTCATCGACGCTCATGCGATGCGCATCGAATGACTCCGCGTCGGGGTCACATGCGCCCGCGAGGGGTAGACAGAGCAACAGGGCTGAGAGGGTCGATCGGGTCATGGTGTCCATACGCGAAGATCGTTCCAGAGTTCTTCGGAGCGCGAGGGAATACCTCGCTTCCAGGCGCGGTGAAGTGCTCTCCCGAGGTCGATAGCCTCGGGAGATTGGTGTTGATACAAGGTCGCACCGAGCTTCGCAGCGTGCGAAGCCTCGATGGGCGCGCTCGAGGCGAGCACCTCGGTCGCACCCCGAAGCAGGAAGGCGTGGACGAGGTTCAGGCCGCCATTCCACCCGTGGCCATCGGCGAACCCCACGTCGCAACCCAGCAGCGTCACGTGGCGCGGCACTCGGCGCGCAGACGCAATGTCTCCGACGTCCAGTCGGGTGCCGTTGGCGAGCAGCAACGCCGTGGTGCCGAGCTCGCCTTGGTGGGCCGCGACCTTCTCTTCGTCCCGAAGGCCATGCCCGTAGTAGTGCAGCAGACCCGCGCCCGGCAGGCTCCGCGTGAGGAGGTCGAGGTCGACCTCGCGCCCCGCATACTGCGTGGACCATCCGGCGTCGGCGAGTTCCGCCATTCCGGCCAGCACTTCACCTTCGTATCGCGCAAGGGTGCGCAGCGGGTCGGCGTCGGCGAACACCACCAGCGCCCCCTCGGTGGCGGGGGCCGAACTCGGCCGTTCGGATAGATCCAACCCCCACGCGACGGGATGACGCAAACCGAGCGGCTCCCCCTCCCAGCCGAGCCGATGCAGAGGCACCTCCATCGCTTCCCGACTCGCGAGGAGGCGGACGCGGGACGCTCGACCGAGCCACTGTCCCCATGGGTCCCACCACCGCGCGGCGTCCGACTTCTCGTCGAACGCCGGGACGGTGCGGGTGTCGACGACCCGCTCGTCTTCGATCGCGAACACCCTCCACGCCCCGTGCTCGTCGGGCACTATCAGCACTACGAGCTCCCCTTCGTGCTTCGCCCACGGGCGGTCGCAGGCGAGCATCGGCGCGCCGCCCCGCTCGAGCGCCCTCGAGCGAGCGCGACGCACCGCGCACGCGGCCGCCTCGGCGTCGCCCAACTCGACCAACGTCTCCATCAGGCGCAATGCGCTCGAGTGGTAGCTCCCAAACCACTGCTCGCGCACCGCCCCCGAGCGCACGCGCTGCCACAAGTGGTCGAGCACCGCTTCGGCCGCGCGATACGCCTCCACCGCCGCCGAGTGGTCCTCGACGAGCTCTGCAAGCCGCGCGGCCAACATGTTGTAGCGCCAACGAGCCTCGGGCTCGGTCCCCTCACCCATCTCGTCCGCCATCTGACTCAGCGCCCGCCGCGTGTCCTGGGGAGACTCGCGCAACAGCGCCTCGTGCACGCGCAGCTCCGCCCGTTGCAGGGGGTACTTCTCGTAGAGTGTGGCCGCCTCGAGCACGCGGAGACGAGCGCCGAGGGCATTGGCGTCTTCGTCGAGGGCGTCGACGTACCCCAGCTTGATCAGGTCGTGGTGGTACAGCAGCGAGCTCTCGCACGCTCCGCCGGGCGCGTGCACCTCGAGCGCGCGCAGCAACCCCGGCCGCGGGTCGCCGAGATCGGCGTCCCCCCGCAAGCGCGCGGCCACCCGCACCGCGCCCAGGTCGGCGTCGAGGATGCCCCGACGACACCGTGGCGCCTGTGCCGTCTCGAGCGCGTCGATCTCCGCCCGGGCCTCACGCCAACGCCCCGTGTCGACGAACAACTCCAGCAAGCGCTCGCGACTCGGCAGCAGGAACGCGTTGCCAGTGCGTGAGGCAAACGTGCGGACGCGTCGCAGTCGCGCTTCGGCCTCGCCGTACCGCCCTCGTCGAAGCGCGTGCACACCGACGAAGAAGTCGAACTTGGCCGCCATCGACGGGCTGTGACGCGAACACGCCTCACTCCACGCCCGCCACGATTCATCACCGCCCGAGGTCGACACGGCGGTGTCGAGGAACACTTGCATCTTCACCGCCTCGCAGACCTCGCCCGTGCGTCCCAGGCGCTCCGCCATCGCCTTCTCGCGATCCAGCAGGGCCCGAAGCTCCGCCACCTCATCCGCTGGGTCCCCGCGGTTGCGCCACAGCTTGGCGGCATGGTGCAGTCGCGACAGCGCCTCGAGCGTCGCGGCGCGGCCCACACCCGCGGCGAGCTCCTCCGCGAGGGCTCGGCGTGCCCGCACGTCCTTGGACCCCGCGAGCTCACGGTAGCGCCCACCCCATTCGAAGCTGCTCGGCTCCAGGGCGTAGGGCTCCAGCATCAATGAAAACGCTTGCGCGCCCTCCTGATCGATCAGCGCAAGCGCACCGGGCATCGCGGTCGAGACCTCGAACGTCAGGCGGACGCCTCCGTCGACCAAGGCGGAAGAGGTCGGGGTCAAAGGGGCATCGCCGAGGGTCCAGCTCCACGCTTCGGCGAGCTCGGGAACCCAGACCGTCAACGGCTTTTGGGCCAGCTCGCACGTGCCACGTCCGACCTCGGACGCGCAGCCAGACCACGACACCTCGACCGAGGTGTCTGTTCCGCCTTCGGCCGCCTCCTCGCAGCTCCCGCCCAGAGCGACCCCGACCAGCATCAGCAGGAAGCGTCGCAACGCGTCACCCCGCCTCGCTCGCCCTCGCTCAGTCCGGCACCAGTTCAACCTTCGCCTCCGCCACGGTGCACGCGTCTGGACTCGCTCGGGTGGGCCGCTCACACGCCTCGAAGTGCCCAACCTCTGCGCGGAGCGCCCAAACCCCCGCCGACAAGACGGCCGAGATGTCGCCCCGAAACTCGATGGCGCCGTCGAACGCGATCGCAGGAGTCCATGGCAGCGGCCGCCGCTCCCCATCGGGCGAGTAAGCCGTCAGCCGAGCGGGGACGCGATCCGCCGCCCACCCGTGCGGCACCAGCCGGAGCACGAAGTCGTCGCCCGGCCCGTACCGCCGCGGCTGTGCGTCGCTAACCCCGAGCACCCTGGAGGTTCCGCCGAGCTGCACCTCGAGGGGCCCGACGGGCGGGGTGGGTCTCTCTGCGCGCGCGCGCCACAACAGTAAGACTGCCGCCGCTGCAGCCAACACGGCTCCGGCCACCACCGAGGCCCGCCGACCTCGTGCAGGACGCGGCGCAGCGGCGCCCGAGTGCGCCCTCACCTTCGCGAGAATGTCGGCCTCCCGACGAGCGCTCAGAGGCGGAAGAGACTGCTCGTCGACCGCAGCATGGACCGCTGCGTCCTGACGGTCGAACTCCGCCATCGACCCAATCGCGGCGTCCACCTCGGCGTCACGGTCCTCGCTCATGCTCGTCTCCCTTCCTCGCGTTCACTCAGGGCTCTCGCCGCTCGTCGCTTGAATCGCGCCCGCCATTGATACACGGCGTCCCGAGTCATTCCATGCCGGTGCCCAACCTCGGTCGCGTCTTCCTGTTCGACGAACAGCGCGAGATACAGCGCCCGCCCCGTCGGAGTCTCGCTCGCGAGCAGCGAATCTCGGATCTGCCACACCCACAGTTGATGCAGCAGCGCGCTGGCGGTCGCAGAATCCGACTCCGGACGCCGATCTCCGATCGACTCGTCTCGCCACGGATGACGAACCCCAGAACGAAACAACTGCAGCACGTGAAATCGAACGACGCGCTTGAGGAAGCCGCGCAGCGAGAGCCCCAAATGCGGTCGCCAGGCTCGAAGCACCCGGCCTTGATCGCCGAACAGCTTGAGCATCACGTCCTGCACCACGTCGTCTCGAATCGCGGCACCGCTGCGCTTGTAGTGCGCGCTCCATGGACGCAGCTCCCGGTCGGCGAGGATGACGACCTCAGGGAGCAGCGCTCTGGCGAGCTGGTTGTTCGCGTCTGCGCCGCCGGCCAACGCGGCCTCGATGCGCTTTGGATCCCACGGCAGCCCACCCCGCCCGGTGGCATTCGCAGCGCGTTCGCGTTCGTCAACCACCCGAGATCGCGACTCCTCGCCGGAGTCTACGTGCCGAGGCGCGGCTTCGCTGCGCCTTCGAGTGGCAAAGGTTTGCGTACGCATCGGACCCGGCTCTGGAGCGCAGAGCGCCCCTTCGCCGTAGTTTGCGAGAGCGACGGGGAATCTGACGGCCCTGATTTCAGATTCCCGGCAGCCGCAGGGCTAGTGGGCTCGCTGGGTGGACTGTCCTGCCACTGTGAGGGGCGAGACGTTCGCTTCGGCCGCCGCTTCGGCTTCGAGCATCGCATCGACGTCGAGCTGCTCGGTCGCGATGGGCTCGATCGGCAGGATGGGGTCCGGGTCACTCGGCACGATTCCGATCGGCCCCTCGCAGCACGGTCCGTCGTTGAGGAACGCGTCCATCACCTGCTTACGGTGGGGCAAGAAGCTGCCACGGAGCCCCTCGGAGATGCGGAAGCAGCTGACGTCGCCGTCGCCGCAGTCCTCCTGAACGAACTCGTTGGTGTGCACGAATCCTCCGGAGATCGGGGCATCGACGCCGTTGCCCAGGTCGTTGTTCGAGCCGAAGTTGCTGCGCTGGTGGCAGCCGATGCAGCCCCCTGCGAAGAGCGCTCTCCGGGCGATGTGCGCGGGCGTGAGCTCGCTGGTCGGATCGAGCTCGTCGATGCGCTTTTGGATGGACGCGGCAAGTGAGCTCGATGTCCCGAGCTGCTGCGCGTAGTCCATCACCGAGTTGTTGGGACTCTCGGCCGCAAGGCAGACGGTGGGAACCGAGACGCCCATGAGGTTCGGGTCGTCGGGCATCAAGCTCTCGACGGTCGCGACGATCGCGTTGGCGCACTCCTTGGAGTGGGGCTGGTCGGTCGACATGTCCCAGAGCTCGCCGAACGGGTTTGCGGCCACGGGCACCGGAACGAACTCGAGCGCAGCAGACACCGCCCCGGGCTTGGTCGCGATCGGACCCTTGCTGTCGCTGGGGGGCTTGATGAGCGCCACCGTCTTGAACTCCCGCAGCGTCCAGGGCCCTTGGTTGAAGCTGTTGGTCCGGACCTGACCGGCCCCAAAACCAAACGCCTGCGCCGTGACGAAGGGGCCGAAGCCCGCGGCTTCGAGCTCGGCATGCCCATCGAGGAACGCGGCACGCAGCAGCTCGCCGCGCGCGATGGGGTTCTCTTCGTGCGTCAGGTCGGCCCAGAACGCCTGAACCGGAGCGCAAGCGTTGATTCCGCAGCCGGGGTCCGGGTTGGGGATCCGGGCTTCGAAGATCACGAAGTTGCGCGAGTTTCCGATCGGCGCGTTGTTGGCGAACACCAGCCGGGCCTCACCACAGTTCGAGCCGTCCGACGGCGCGAGGTCGAACCGGTTGACGGCCGCGATCGGAAACCACTCGTCGAGGTTGCCCACCTGCTGGTGCTCTGCCCGAGGACACTGCATCGGGTAGCCGTTGAGGCCAGGGGTCCCGTCGAATGCGACTCCATCGTCGCAATGCGGGCCGCCGGTGACCCCGGGCGCGACGTCGAACGTGTCCCACAGCTGGTCGTGGAGCGCGGCGGGATTGGAGGGGAGTCCTGCGTTGGACGCCAGCGCGTCGAGGACCTCGTGCATGCTGAACGAGGAGAGCGCCCCCTCATGCGTCTCGAACAAGGACCGACGTTCGTTCACGTCGAAGAACTCCGACGGCTCGCAGCTCGGGCCGCCGTCGTCGTCCCCGATCGTGACTCCAGTGCCGTAGGTCGAACGGTGTTTGCTCAGGTCTTCGTCCGTGCGGCCGTCGGCACAGCCGGCCAGGGGCAATGCCGCGAGCGGGGTCAGCAGGGTGAGCGTGCAAATGCGGGGGTGCGTCATGGATCTTCGGGGCGCTGCGCGAGGGGGGCGGCAACGCGACATCAGTTCGCGCTCGCGTCCCTCGATCTGACGGGTCGTGCAAACTTTCTACGGCTCGGCCGACGGTCGCATGGGGCGGTCACATGGGCCGCACACCTCCGCGGAAGCCCGGCACCGCGTCGTCGTTGCGAGAGCGCGGTGGCACGCGTCTTGCCATTGGGTGCTCCCATGAAACTCCAACGGGCCATCGTCTCCGCCGCGATCCTGCTCAGCGCCGCCTCACTCGGCTGCGACGTCGAGGACGCCGACCTCCTCGAGGGCGAGGACATCGCAGAACGCCACACCTCCTGGAACTTCGCCTTCATTCGCACGCACCAGCCCGCCTGGGATCTGTGCATGGACGTCGAGGGATTCGGAACGACCCCCGGGACGCTCGTCAATCAGTACCCGTGCAAGTCGATGACTCAGTCGAACTTTCCGCACGACCAAAACCAGCGCTTCTTCCTGCGCAGCGCGGGCGGCTCGACGTTCGTCATTCAGAGCCCGCTGAAGATCGAGGAGGAGGGCCAGCAGGTCTTCAACTGCGTCGACCTGATGACGCCCGAGTTCAACGGTGGCAACGACGACGACCTTCGCACCAGCGAGTACCAGATGGGCTCGCATGGCCTCATCATGGACCGGTGCGACTTCAGCGACCCCCGCCAGCAGTGGACGCTCATCGAGCCCGAGTCCGAAGAGCCGATCGCATTCGACGAACAATGGAACGGCGACTTCGGGACCGGCGAGTACCACACGTATGGCCGCCTTCAGAACGCCTTCACCGGGGAGTGCATCGACGTCCCCTTCGGCGTCGACTTCAAGATGCCGCTGCAGGTCCATCCGTGTCACACCGGACCCAACCAGCTGTGGGACATCTTCCAGCCGCTGTGGTTCGGCTAGCCGTGGTGTGAGCGCGGCACTGTTGCGAATCGACCACACGACCCGGCACCACCGCCCTCTCAACCTGCCGAGATCCTGACCGGAACGACTCGTGCAACCGGTGGTGGGCATGCGAGGAGCGCGGTGGCTTTGGGTGTGGTGGTGGTTGGGGGTCGTTGCGGCCCCGCGAACAGGGATGGCGGGTGACCGGCTGGACGACGCGCGTAGAGAAGCGCAGTCCTCGAACAGCACGGGCGGCAGCGGCATCCTCGGCGCGCTCGCTGGGCTGAGCGAGGCGGTCGCCGCCGACGACGACGACGATCGCCCTCGCCATGCTCAGCCGAGCACCGCGCCCGCGGTGCAGGTCGCACAAAGGGGCGTCGGCTTCTTGGCCTACCCCTACGTCGACGGCCGCCGCGGTTTCGCGGTCCACACCCAGCCAGGCGACGACCTGCCGCCGTGGGGCCGCGAATACGCGTTTCGCTTCAGCGCCGAGGGGGCGTATCTCTACGACGACGTGTGGCGATCGGGGTCGAGCATCACCCTGATGGCGCCAAAGCTGTACGCACGCGCGAGCTACGACCTGATGCTCGAAGGCCCCACCCCCAAGCTCGAGGGAGACATCGAGGTGCAAGGCGCGGTGCGAGATCGCCTGCACTTCGCGGGTGTGGAGGTGGGCCCGCAGGTCGTGCACGAGCAGACCTTCGCCGCTCGTTTTGGCCTGGTCGGCACCTTGATGCTCGACGACCAGCGCTCGTTGCCCGACGAGCCCACGCTGTTGCCGGGCATCGGCGCCGCGCTGGAGTTGGAGCTGTACCCGGTGCGACCGCTGGTCTTCACAGCCCGCGGTGCGCTGTCGCGAATCGGCGGGGCAGTGGCGGTGCAGGGGCGCGTGACTGCGTCGGTGATGATCCGGCGCTTCGAGATCTACGCCGGCTACGACCACCGACTCATCGGTCGTGTCCCGCTCGGTGGACCCACCCTCGGCGTCGCCGCACGGTTCTGATGCGGCGATACGTCTGGAATTGTCGCTTCGTCAAATACGACATACTGTCGCAACTTGCGCGTTATCGCGCTTCTCATTCCTCGGCCAAGACCGCACGAACGGCAGCGCTCAGGGCCGCGGGAGTGAAGGGCTTTTGCAGCAGTGGACGCGCCGCGTGCTCCGGGGTGAGCGAGGGGACGTTGGCGTAGCCGGACATGAACATGACCGGAAGCGCGGGGCGCAGAGCGAGCGCCGCGTCGACGATCGCCGGGCCGGTGCGGTCGCGCAGGACGATGTCGGTCAGCAGCAGGTCGATGTCTCCCCCCGCCTCGAGGTGCACGAGCGCGTCGGTGTAGCCCTCGGCTTCGAGCACCGTGTAGCCGTCGCGTTCGAGCGACCGCACGGCGATGCGACGGACGGGCGCCTGGTCTTCGACGACGAGGATGGTCTCGGTGCCAGGGCCCCGTGTTGGCGCGGGGTTCGAGCTCGACTTCGCCTCTCGTGCCGCCCTCGGCCACAAGAGCGTGACCCGTGTTCCTTGGCCTGGCTCGGACTCGACCTTCACGGTCCCGCCCACGCTGACGACGATCCCGTAGACCGTCGCGAGCCCCAACCCCGTGCCTCCCTCCGCGCGGCGCGTCGTGAAGAACGGCTCGAAGATCTGGGCGCGAGTCTTGGCGTCCATGCCCACCCCGTCGTCGTCGATGACGATGCGGACGAAGTCTTGGGTGGCGGGCAGCAGCAGCTCGGACTCGACGGTGCCCGCCGGAGCGTTCGTCGCCTCGACGCGGAGGTGGCCTCCATTGGGCATTGCGGCGCGAGCGTTCGCGACAACGTTGAGCAGAACCTGCTCGAGCTGGTTCGAGCCCGCCCGAATCGGCCAACAGTCGGGGTCGACCGACCGCTCGAAGACGACGTCCTCGCCGACCATGCGTTCGAGCACCGCTGCGATTCGATCGAGCTCTTCGGGCACGGAGACCGCCGTGACCTCGGCGGGCTCTTGGCGACTGAAGGCGAGCAGCTGCCGGGTCAGCGCGGACCCATGGCGCGCCGCCTCCGTCGCGCTCTGGAGGTCACCCCGAAGCTCGCTCGGCAGCGCCTCGTGATCGAGGGCGAAGGAGCATGCGGCCATCACGACCGTCAGCAGGTTGTTGAAGTCGTGGGCAACACCCCCAGCGAGCTGCCCGATGGCCTCGAGTCGGTTCGTCTCCGACGCAAGCCGTTCTCGTTCGAGCTCCTCGGTGACGTCTCGAAACGCAACCTGAACCGCGGGCTGCTCTCGGAACCGCACGGAGCGGCCAGCGACGTCGGCGTAGAAGTACGTCCCGTCGAACCGTCGAAAGCGCTCGCGGGCCCACGGCGCGGACGTGGCTCCATCGGAGAGAGCCCGGACGCGCGCAGCGACGAGCTCGAGGTCGTCGGGATGTACGAAACGGGACAGCGGTCGCCCGACCAACTCCGCCGCGGACGCGCCGAGCAGCTCTGTCGCGGCGTGGTTGACGTACTGCACGATTCCGCCGATGTGTACGGCGAGACCGTAGGGGGTCGAATCGGCCAGCGTCCGATAGCGGGCCTCGCTGTCGCGAACGGCCTCGTGTGCACGTTCGATCTCGGTGATGTCCTTGACGATGGCGAAGTAGAACGCCGGCTCGCCCGACGCGTCTCGGACGACGTTTGGGCTGACGATGACTGGGAACCTCTCGCCGTTGGCTCGGCAGAACGTGAGGCGGAAGTGGTCGAAGCGCTCCGCGAGCGTGGCTTCGAAGGCGGCGCGGATCGTGTCGAGCTCCTCCGGCGGCCAGTAGAGTTCCCCGGGGGTCTTTCCCATCATCGCGTCACGCGAGAAGCCCGTCATCTCGCAGAACACGTCGTTGACAACCAGTTGCACGCCGTTGGTGTCGATGACGGACAGACCGTCGGGAAGCACCTGTCCCACCTGCGCAAGCATCTCGACGCTCAGCGGCTTCGATAGCAGCTCGCTCGCGGTGTCACGATCACCCACGGCGGCAAGCTTCGCCGCGATCGCGCCCGCGCGCAAGTCGCGTTCAGGGGCCCTGCAGCGAGTCAATCGTAGGGGTTCTTGATTGCGCCGATCTGGTCCGCACGGGGCTTCGGGTCCTGTTCGAGGAGGGGCTCGGGCTCGGGCTCGGGCTCGGGCTCGGGTTCGGGGGCGAACGGGTCGACGGCTGTCGCGTCGTCCACGGGCGGTGCGGGCTTGGTCTGGGCGGGTTTGCGCGCACGTGTCCTGCGGGAACGCTTGGACTTGGGCGGAGGGTCCGATTCTCGTGTGGCCTCGTCGTCGTCGACCTTCGACTCGAGGGGGGGGCCGCTGGACCGAACCTCCACCTCGGCAGGCGCAGGCGCTGCGACGAGAACCGGCGGCTCGGGCTTGGGCTCGGGCGCAACCGCCGGGGGCACCACCGCGAAGGCCAGCCCCGGCGTCACCGTGCCAGGGGTCGAAGACGGCGTGCCCAGTAGTCCGAAAACGGCGGCGACCGTCGCGAGCGCGGCGCCGCCGAGCAGCGCGTAGCGGCGAGCCGACCGCGGCTCCCGCCAATGGATCTCTTCATCGGATAGGTCGATGGGAGCGTCGATCGCCAACGGAGTCGACGCTGGGCGTTGCCGCGTCTCGTCGACCGACTCGATCGCGGCCGCAAACGCGTCCATGCTCTGGAAGCGTTCGTCGGGATCCTTTGCCATCGCGCGGGAGAGGAGTGCCTGCACCGCGTCGGGGACGTCGGCGCCCGCCTCCCGAAGCGTGAGAGGCTCCTCGTACATGTGCTTTGCGATCTGAGCGACCGGATGCTCGGCTTCGGGAAAGGGAGGGGCACCGGTGAGACACACGAACGCCGTCACGCCCAGCGCGTAGATGTCGGCGCGCAGGTCGATCTCGACGTGGCGCCCCTGCTCGGGCGCCATGTAGTCGGGGGTGCCGACCAGCAGCCCGAGCGTCTGCGTATGCGGGGCCCCCTTGGCGCGCAGCATCTCGTCGTCGACCTTGGCGATGCCGAAGTCGAGGACCTTGACGTTCGCGTCTTCGGGGGCGTCTTCGAGTACGAACACGTTGGCCGGCTTGACGTCACGGTGGACGATGCCCGCGTCGTGAGCGGCCTGCAGCGCGGCGCAGACCTGCAGGAGGATCGGACGCAGTGCTTCCCATTG
Source organism: bacterium (assembly GCA_024742475.1). Lineage (GTDB taxonomy): Bacteria > Myxococcota_A > Polyangia > Nannocystales > Nannocystaceae > CAJXVA01. The sequence goes on from JANSYI010000057.1 coordinate 27,960, forward strand.
CAGCGGACCCTGATCGCAGATCAGAGAGTCGAGGTCCCGGCCGTGCAGGTGCTCCATCACCATGAACGGCCGAGCGCCTCGAAGCTGCCCAAAATCCGTCACCCGGACGACCCCGGGGTGCGCTACGGCAGCGACGGCGCGTGCCTCGGTCAGGAAGCGGGCAGCTGCGCCCGGCATGCGCGCAACGGAGGCGTGCATCACCTTGATGGCGACGCTGTTGCCGATGTTCGTGTGCCGACCGCGATACACCGACGCCATGCCACCGCAACCGATCGACTCCTCCACTCGGTAGCGCTCGGCGATCTCCGAGCCCGGCGGAAGATCATCGACGTCGGCGTCAGTGTCGACCTCGAATCCGTCTCGAATCTCGAGCGAGGCCGCACCATACGCGCGGGTCGCCGGGTGGTGTTCGAGCGGAGGTGAAGAGTCGTCGACGTGTGTGCTCATCTCTAGAAGCGCCCCGCGACCGTCACGCCCGCGCTGTGCGGGCCCATGTTCGGGATGACCTCGGCGTACCGTCTTGCGTCGGCACGGCGCTTCAATCCGACCCCGAGCAGCACCGCACCGGTGGCTGCGACCGCACCGCCAACGCCCACGGTCACCCAACGAGCCGTGTTCAACGTCCTGCTCTCTTGCTCGATCGCACGGGCATCCTCGATGGGGATCCCCTCGGGGTTGCCCGCGTTGAACCGACGGAGCACGATATCGTTGTCCCGGATGCCCATCGTCATCGCGACGGGTCCCGCAATACCGCCGGCGATCCCCACTGCCAGGAGCGAGGCACCAGACACGACCAGAGCTCTGTGGGCTGCGACTTCGGGCTCGGCGTCTAGGCTAGGCTGCACTCGCGTCGGCGGCGGACTTGGGGGCGGGTCACTCTTGCCTGGCGTCAGCGCAGGCGGCGTGACTCGTGCCTCCTTGGCGCGACGTCGCTTCGCTGCCCGGATGCGGGCTTCGACATCGGCACGGTCGAACGCGTCGGGCGTCTCCTCGAGGTAGTGCTCGAACGATTCGATGGCGCGATCCCAGTTGTCGACCCGCTCGTGACAGAGCCCGATGTTGTAGTGAAGCTCTGGGGTGGGAGCCAGCTGTTGGGCCCTTTGAAAGTTGTGCAGAGCCGTGAAGAAGTCGGCGTTTGCGAACGCCTTCTGACCGGCTTCGAATGCCGCGACGGCACGCGGGTCCGGCTGGGCATCGGCAGGTGTCGCGGTGGGCTCATCGGCACGCTCGGCGGGCTCGTCCACTGCGAGACCGCCGGCGAGCCCGAGCCCCAAGACGATCTCGAGTACGGTCGCAGCCATTCCGGCCGCCTGGTTTGCAAACGCTGTCTCTTCGTAGAAACATCATGATTTCAGGGGCATATGGAGTTCGCGCACTGCGTCGATCGAGCGTCAGCGCTCGCCCGAGCCCAGGCGCCCAGGGGGAGGGAGGGGAAATCCTGTCCGGAAGTCGTGCCGACGGGGTGATCCTGTCCGGAAGTCGTGCAGCTGCCGGAAGGCCGGTGCGGTGATCCTGTCCGGAAGTCGTGCAGCTGCCAGAAGGCCGGAAGAAAACCGTGCAACGATCGCGAACGACGGTCGACGTCGTTCGCGTGACCGCCCCACGCGACCTCCGCCGAGACCAGATGCTCAAGGTGACGAGCCGCTGCGTGAACCGCAGCTATCGGCTGGTCCCGACCCCGGAAGTGGTCGAAATCGTCGAGTTCTGCCTGG
>JANSYI010000029.1 GCA_024742475.1 bacterium
AAGAAGAAGACTGCAGCCAAGAAGAAGACTGCAGCCAAGAAGAAGACTGCAGCCAAGAAGAAGACTGCAGCCAAGAAGAAGACTGCAGCCAAGAAGAAGACTGCAGCCAAGAAGAAGACCGCAGCCAAGAAGAAGACTGCAGCCAAGAAGAAGACTGCAGCCAAGAAGAAGACTGCAGCCAAGAAGAAGACTGCAGCCAAGAAGAAGACCGCAGCCAAGACGAAGACCGCAGCCAAGAAGAAGACCGCAGCCAAGAAGAAGACCGCAGCCAAGAAGAAGACTGCGGCCAAGAAGAAGACTGCAGCCAAGAAGAAGACCGCAGCCAAGAAGAAGACCGCAGCCAAGACGAAGACCGCAGCCAAGACGAAGACTGCAGCCAAGACGAAGACTGCAGCCAAGACGAAGACCGCAGCCAAGACGAAGACCGCAGCCAAGACGAAGACCGCAGCCAAGACGAAGACCGCAGCCAAGAGGAAGACCGCGGCCAAGACGAAGACCGCAGCCAAGACGAAGACCGCAGCCAAGACGAAGACCGCGGCCAAGAAGAAGACCGCGGCCAAGACGAAGACTGCAGCCAAGACGAAGACTGCAGCCAAGACGAAGACTGCAGCCAAGACGAAGACTGCAGCCAAGAAGACACCGGCAGCCAAGACGAAGCCCGCCGCCAAGACGAAGGCCGCCGCCAAGACGAAGCCCGCCGCCAAGCCGAAGACCGCCGCCAAGAAGACACCGGCACCCAAGCAGCCCGACGCGGAACAGCTCGAGCTGACGCCGACCGAGGCGAAGTCGACGCAGACTCCGCCGACCAAAGCCGCGCCCGGCCCCAAGAAGGCGAAGCCCAAAGCCAAGCCCAAGCCCAAGTCCAAGCCCGCGCCCAAGAATGACGCGCCCGCCCCGGCGAAACCGGCGCCCAAGGGCGAGGGCGGCGCGGACGACGATGGGGGCGGAGCGCGGAGCGGCAGCACGACGGATGGAGGGACCACCTCCGGCGGCTCTCCCCCGACAGCGCCAAGCAGCACGGCGAAGCTCTCCGCGGGAGACCAAGCCCCGTCGTTCTCGCTCGAGGGATCGGACGGCAAGACGTACACGCTCGAGTCGCTCGCAGGGCAGCGCTTCGTCTTGTACTTCTACCCGCGCGACAACACGCCCGGATGCACGCAAGAAGCCTGCGACTTTCGGGACCGCGTCGACGCGTTGGGCGTGCCCGTGCTCGGCGTCAGCGCAGACAGCATCAAGAGCCATCGCAGGTTCGCCGAGAAGTACGACCTCAACTTCCCGCTGCTCAGCGATCCCGATCGCGAGGTGGCCGACGCGTACGGCGCCCTCGGCGAGAAGTCGATGTACGGGCGCAAGGTGATCGGAATCATCCGCAGCACCTTCGTGATCGGCCCCGAGGGCGCCGTAGAAACGGTGTTCTCGCCCGTTCGGGTGAAGGGTCACGCCGCGGCGGTTGCGCAAGCACTCGGCGCCAACTGACGGGCACCCCGTGACGCAGCCACGATGTATGCTTCCGTCCATGAACCGGAGGCCATCGTGGCTGAACTTGCGTGCGGTCTCCGATGGCCCCCGCACGATTCGGGTGCGAGGTTCCGAGATTCGCGAGGCCTTCGTCGAGCCCAGCGCGAGCGAGGCGGCTCGCATCCTGCTGCCTCTGCTCCGAGAGTCTTTGGAGGAGGGCGAGCACCTCTGCCTGGAGATCAGCTTCGGACCGATGGTCGACGAGGTCATGCTCTCGGCCACGGTCGAGGCGATCGACGGTGACCGGGTCGCCCTGAGCGTGCCGCTCTCCGAGCGGAGCAAGACCACGTACGTGCTGCAGGTCCTCGCAGGTACGCGCAGCGCCGCCGCCCGGCGGCATCGCCGAGTGCCCGTCGACCTCGAGGTTCGCTGGACCTGGAAGGGCGACCGATACGCCTCCCGAGCTCGCGACCTGAGCTACGGCGGCGCGTTCATCGAGAGCCGCGTGCTTCCCTCGGTGGGCGCCCGCGTCGACGTCGTGCTGCGCACACCCGATGCGGCCGGTGAAATCTCGGTGGGCGGAGAGGTCGCCTGGCTACGTCAGAGCCGGGGCACCGCGGGCTTTGGCGTCTGCTTCAAGCTGCCCGACCGCTCCGTGGCGGCGCGCCTGCACGAGGTCGTCCGCGAGTGCGAGTGCGCCTTCGTCGGCTGAACGTGATGCTCGCATCCATCTCCCTGTTCGCGGCCCTGTTCCTCGCGACCCCCGCGCCCGCCAGCGAGAAGGCGGGCTACTGGCTCAGCGTCGACCTCATCGGCCCCGCGTCGGCCAGAGCCGAGGCCGCGTTCTCCCTGAGCGCAGACACGGCGCCCCGCTCGCCTCGCGACGGCCGTCTGCCCGGGCAAGCGGTCGGACACGTCGCCGACATTCACGCCGTGCTCGGCTGGGTCGAGCAGCACGCCTTCGGGGACGCGTCCCCTGCCCTGCCGTTCGACCCGGACATGCTGCACGAGGAGACCGCACCAGCCGTGGCCGGAGGCTTGCACGAGTCGTTTGGCGTGCAGCTTCGAGCGATGGTCGTCACGGGTGCCACCGCGGCCGGCGATCGGCGGCCGATCGAATGGCCCACCAACGCGACGCGCATCCTGCCTCCGCAGACCCGCTGGAGCGTCGGGGCCTTGCTCCCCGACGCTGCGCCCCTCTTCTCCGCCCCGTCCGCCCGCGTTCCTCCGGCCTCGGAACGATTCGCCCTCGCCCGCCGACGCGGCGACGTGTTCGTCGTCGGCATGGTCGACAGATGTGATGACGACCCCGAGCCGTTCTGCACGCGATGGGCCCAAGCCGTGGTCCGTGACGGCGACCGCTTCATCCCCGGCTATCTGCCTGCCGGACAGGTCGCGCTACGCGATCGGTGGATGTCGAGCACCCCCGAGCATCTTCCTCGCGCACAGCTCATTCGGACCGGGACCCGCGGTTCATCCGCCCTGCTGCTCCTCGTCGCCCGCGACGCTGCCGGGGCGCTGCATCGGCACACCATCGAGGCTCCGCTGCAGCGGGGCTCCGCTGGCGTCGGCTTTCCCGCCATCACGCTCACGGTGGAGGCCGACCGCGCCACCGTCACGCACGGAGAGCGCATCCAGACCTTCCTCCTGGATGCGACGCTCGACGCCCGGCCCGTGCCGCCGGTGCAGCAGTAAGGGGCGAGCGCCTCAAAGCGACGCGAAGTCGTCGGCGGGGAGCATCGGCACCGGATCGACGAGCTCGAGGCCATAGAGCACGCCCCGGTTCGACGTGGCGTAGACGCGGTTCATCACGGCATCGAACACGGGCGGGCTCGACACGCCGCTGCCGGGGTCGACCCGCGCGAGGAACTCGCCGGTGTCGCGATCGAGCGCGATCAGCCCCGACTCGTTGTGCGCCACGTAGACCGTGTCCGCCACGACGAGGGGCCGGCTGACCACGCCTGGGTCGACCTCGGTCCGCCACAGCAGCATGCCGTCGCGGTCGAGCGAGAAGATGCCCTCGAGCGAGGACGCCGCGACCAGGTCGGTGCCCGCCGACCAGACCAGGTCGCCCGCGGCCCGAACCTCGAAGCTCCACTGCACCGACCCGTCGTCCAGCGAGAGCGCGTACACCCCCGTCTGCTGTCCCGCGACATACAGTCGGTTGCGCTCGGCGTCGACCAGCGGGGTCGTGTCGCAGTCGGAGAAGTCTCCGCCCCCCGTCGGGGCCACCGAGGCGAGCCACAGTGCCTCGCCTGAGCCCGCGTCGAGAGCGGCGACCTTGCCGTTGCCAAACCCGGTGTACAGAACGCCCGGCACGGCACCATCGGAGCTGGGGCGGTATGCCAGGCCCGCGTATCCGGCCACCGTGAAGCCGGTTTGCAGCGGCTGCTCGTACTGCCAGCGCCACGCGCCGGTGCGCAGATCGAGACCGTAGACCTGGTCACGGGAGTTCGCGACGTGCACGACGCCCTCGGCGACCACGGGCGCGCGGCGGACCTTGCCGTCGGTCGCGTAGCGCCAGAGCTCTTCGCGGGTGTCGAGGTCGACGGCGATCTCCTCGCCGTTGTCGGTCCCCACCAAGAGCAGGTCCTTCGGCGCACCGATGGCCTTCACCGTCTCGCGCGGCAGGTCCACCATCAGCGGGTCACTCGCGACCGCGCCGCCGAGCGGGAGTTCCCACATGAACTCGCCGGTCTGCATGTCGAGGGCCATCAGGGTGCCCTCGCGGCTCCCGACGTAGAGCAGCTGGCGGGGATGGTCGAACGCGACGGTCCCGAACTCGTCGGGGCGCATGACGAAGTTGTCGGGGACCGTGATCTGCTGGGTCATCGCGACCCGGAAGAGCGATCGCGCCGCGTCACTGCCCTGCGGGTGGATGACCTCGATGCGCCCGGTCGGACCGCAGCCGGCCAGCGCCACGAGCGAGGCGCCCAACGCCAAGAGCTTGCGTACCGCCGAGCGGCCTGCCGCGAACCCACGCACCGGGTCAGCCTCCGAGCCCCGGCGGCAAGCCCATCATGCCACCCGGACCGCCCAAGCCCCCTGCGGGCGCCTTGGCCTCGGCCGGGATGAGGTCGGGCGCCAGCTCCTCGAGACGAGCCATGACGGCGTCCTTGGCCAGCGAGTCCTGCTCGAGCGGGTACTCCTCGACGTAGGTCTTGTAGATCGCGAGCGCTTCGTCGGACTTGCCCTGCCCTTCGAGCATGCGGCCCTTGTGATAGAGCGCCTGGTCTCGATAGAACGCGCCGGCGTCGGGGGCCATCGTGTCGAGAATGGACACCGCGCCGTCGATGTCTCCGCTCGCTTCGAGCGCGAGCGCGAGCCCTTCGTTCGCGAGGAAGCCCAACGGGTGATCGGGGTTGGCCGACAGGAAGGACTCGTACTCCGCCTTGGCGTCGGCGAACTTGCCCTGCTGCATGAGGCGCCCGGCCTCGACCAAGCCGGCGAGCTGCGCCGCCTCGCTGTCGGCCAGCTCTCCATCGAGCTGCGCGAGGGTGTCGTCGACCGCCTGCGCGCGCGCGCCTTCGTCGGGAAACACGGGGTTGGGCGGCGGGAGCTTCTTGGCCGACTCTGCGGGATCGACCACCTCGATGCGGGAGCGCGCCTGGGCGGCCGTCGCGTTGGCGAGCACGCGTGTGGCGACGGCGCGGTCCTCGGCGGCCTTGCCCCGATACCAGACCACGCCCGCGATGACGCCCGCGACGAGTACGATCAGGCCGATCACGACCGGCGCTTGGGTCAGCGCCGTCTTGCCAGCCTTGCGGACGCCCGCTTGAAAGGTGTCCTGCTCTTCGCCCTTGGGCTGCTTGCGCTTGACTCGAGCACGGTTCCACTTGGGGAGGTCCATGCGCTCGCCGTCGCCGTCGGAGGCCTTGGTGGCGTCGTCGGTGGCGGTGCCCGGCTCGTCGGGCTTGTCGTCCTTGTCGCTCACGATTGGGCCTGTCTACCCAAGCCGCCCGGCGCTGTCCACCGAGGCGGTGCGAAAGACGCGTGGGTCGTGGGCCTGCGCACCTGCGGTATAGTCGAGGCGTGTTTCGCCGCCGTGTGATCGCCGCGTGCCTGCTCGGGCTGACGCTGGCGCTGGGCGTGAACACGTCCCAGGCGGCGCGGAGAGACCCCCTGGAGCCACCGCGGCGAGATCCCAACGAGGCGCCGTTCATGAACCCACGGCACGGCGGGTTCTCCAGCGACGGCGCGCGCACCTACGAGGCCCGTCACGGCCCGCGCTGGGGCCACCGCGACCGGATCCGCCTGACGCTCTCGCCGATCTTCGCCTCGCTACGCGTGCCCCTGGCCGGCCGCTCGGGCTCTGCGCTCGACCCCAACCGTGGGGGTGGAGCCCAGTTCGACGTCGACGTGCCGGTGTTTCGGCCCGCCTCGCTTTGGATCCGGCTGACGGGGTCCTACTCCGCGCATCGGCTGCCCGCCGCCTACGCCCGCGACGAAGAGGGCGCGCTGCTGAACACGGCAGCCGCTGGGATGCTCCACGTGGGCCACGCCGCCGCCGCGCTGCTGTACGCCATGGACCGCGGGCGCCTTCAGCCCATGCTCGAGCTCGGCCTGGGTCCCATGTGGGCCCGCACCCCGCAGGGTGTCCTCGACGGTCAGCCCGGCCAACCCTGCCTCGGCGGCAACCTGTGCGAGCTCGGCTCCACCTGCGACGTCGAAGCCAACGTGTGCCGGCCCCAGGCCACGTTCGTCGTGCACGCCGGCGTCGCCCTCGACGTCGAGGTCACGCACCGAACCTCGGTCGGCGTGGGTCTGCGCTACTTCGCCCTTCTGTCCAACCCGCAGGTCTATCCGGTCTACCTTCAGGCGGCGCTGCGGTTCGGGCTGCGGTTCTGACCCGCTCTGCGCGCCACCTGCTGTGCCCCTGCACCAACGAGAACGCCCGCGAGCCGAAGCTGCGCGGGCGTCCCCGTTCGAGCGCTTCGGCTCAGCCAGGGAGGTTCGGGCAGTCGACGGTGCGCTGCTGCGAGAGCTGGCAGGTCGCGCTGACCTGCGCACCACCGGGAGCCGGCACGCCCTCGCGGCGGACGATCCGGAACTCGAGGTTGTAGCCCGAGTCGACGCAGGCCTGGTCGCGCTCGTCGTCGGTCAGGTACACGAAGCAGACGTCTGCCCCTTCGGGGACCGAGTCGTCGGCGCCGCACACCGGGATGTTGACCGTCTCGTTGCCCGAGCCGTCGTTGGAGGTCTGCTCGAGCGTGCACAGCGGCTGAAGACCCGGCTCGACCGCATCGGTGTCGGCGACGCAATCGGGCATGCACGCGGGCTTGAGCTGGTCGCGAATCGAGTTCGCGATGGAGTCGAGCGCCGGGCCGTAGTCGGTGTCGCAGACCGAGAAGAGGTTGGTGTCGTCCTCGTTGACCAAGAACGTCTCGGCGAACTCGCGGAGGCGGACCGGCGGGACGGCCTCGGCGACCTGGCTGGTGCAGCCTTGGCCGATGCCGAAGTTGGCCTGGAAGCTGTTCTCGTCGTTGGCGTTGGGACCCTCGGCGTAGTTGATGAAGCCGGTCTGGTCGTAGTTGTCGGCGACACCGGCGATGGCGGAGACGATGACCTCTTGGCTGGGGTTGATCGACTTCTTGTCGTCTTCGAGCTGCTGGACGAACGCCGTGTACTTCGACAGCGGATACAGCGCCATCTCGTCCTCGTTCTCGGTCTCGTTGCCGTTGACGTCGAGGTTGACCGAGACGCACTGGTCGTTCTCGAGGCTGAAGTCGCAGCTGACGCCCGCGTTCCAGCACACCGCCGAGCTGGGCGACTGCTGTACGTCGGGCAGGGACCAGAAGACCTGGTTGCCGACGCCTTCTTCACCGAACACCGTGCGCTGGTTGTCCCGGTTGAACGAGCAGTCGGCCTCGTCGGTCACGAAGACGATCGAGAGAATCGCTTGGTCGCGGAGGAACCCGTACTGGTCCTGCTCGGCGTTTTGCGCCAACCGCAGCGACTTCCACATCGACTCGAGGTGGGACTCGAAGCCGCAGCCGTTGATGCCCTGCGGTCCGAAGCACTGCAGCGCCTCGGTCGTGGACACCCCCTCGGGCAGGTTCGTGGCCCCCTCGATGTTCTCCAGCCACGGACGCGCCCGCGGGTTGGGGTCGACGTCGGTCGTCGTCGGCTGAATCTCGAGGTCGGCGTCGGTGAGCGAACAGAAGGCCTCGCACGCTTCGGGGAACGCGTTGGTGTCGGTTCCGGCGAAGTAGAAGTCGTTCTCGCGGCCGAGGCAGCTGGAGAGCACGAACTGGCCCGACTCCGCCGCCGAGACGTTGTTGCCCGTGCACCAGTAGTTGCTGTCGTCGGTGGTGGTGATGCCCAGGCGGTAGTTCGCCTTGACGTCGTCGGCCTCGAGGACGCCGACGAAGTTGCCGAAGTTCTCCGAGAGGTTCGCCTGCTCCTCACCCATGGAGCCGGAGTTGTCGATGACGAACAGGATGTCGACGTCCTTGTTCACCTCGATCTGGATACCCTCCATCTCCTCCTGGGCCGCTTCGTACTCGACGCGCTTGAGCGGGTGGTCGAGACAGGCGAGAAGGGTCGGCAGTGCCACGGTGGTGGCGGTCAGGAGGCTGAGTCGAGCAACGAGAGAGGCGCGCATGGTTGGGCTTCTTTCCTAGGCTTGTTCCTAGGCTTGTTCCTAGAGGGATGCGGAGTGATACGGGCGGGTTCGAGCGTCGGGGGGCCCCGCCCTTGCGAACGGGGCGGCCGAACGGGCGGCTCGGCCGACCGCATCTGTGCGTCGCACTTTATAGCAAGCCGAGGGCCAGGGAAACCCTCGTGGATTCGGCGACTTGGGATCGGGTTCTCCGCACAGAAGCCAACCATGTTGGCACTTATCGAACGCGGAGCAGCAACACCATTGGCACATCGCGCTCACTGCGCCCACGGGCATTCGAACGCTTCATCGTCCGAAACGCTACACGTGGCCGAGATCTTGCTGCCTGGGACGCGCGCGACGCCAGGGCGATGCAGCGCCCGGAACTCGGTCGCGGCCCCCGATGCTTGGCAGGTTGGATGTCGGTCGCGGTCGACCGCGATGAAGATGCAGCTGTTTGCATCTTCGGGGAGCACGGGAGATCCGTCGCTCGCCAGGTCGCACTGCGCCACGGCCCGCTCTTCCTCACCGGGCACGCGCTCGCGAAAGACGCAGTCCTCCCCGCGCCCTCCGGCGAGACAGGTGTCCACGCAGGTGGGCTCGAACCGCGCGAGCAGCTGGTCGGTGACCTCGGTGATCGCCGGCTGAAAGCTCTCTGCACAGACCGAGCTGACGTTGGTGCCCGTCGGGGGCGCGAACGCTTCGGCGAGCTCGAGCAGGCGTACCGGCGGCACAGCGTCGCCGAACGCGCTCTGGCAGCCGGCGTCGATGCCGTACAGCTCGGCGAACGGAGTCCGTCGGTCGTAGACGACCGGCGCGTCGGGAAAGCCGGTCGGGACGCCCGCGACGACCGAGACCATCACGTCGACCTCGTCGCTCCCGGTGACGGCTCGCTTGTGGTCTCGAATCGCCTCGAGGAGGTCGACGTACTCCTCCACGGGCCGCAGGACGGCCTCGTCGGCCGAGACCTCGTTGCCCGAGGCGTCGAGGTTGGCCGACGCGCAGTCCAGCGTGCCGTCGTCCTGCTCGGTGCACCGCACCCCGGCGTTCCAGCAGCCGACGCTCGTGCCGTCGGAGACCAGCTCTGTGGGGAAGGCCCCGGACGACGAGCAGTCGGCCTCGTCGGTGACGAAGACGACGAGCAGGATCGCGTCGTCGCGAAGGAACCCGTACTCGTCTTCGGATGACGCGCCCGCCCGCGTGAGGGCCCGCTGCATCGCCCGCAGCGGCGCCTCCACCCCGCACCCGTCCACGCCTTGGGGCCCCATGCACGCGAACGCCTGCTCGGTGCTGACGTCCTCGGGCAGGTTGGTCGAGCCGAGAATGTTCTCGATCCACGGGCGCGGCTGCGCGTCCGCATCGACGCTCGTCGTCGTCGGCAGCACGCGCAGGTCGGCCAGCGACTCGGGACAAAGGCTCGTGCACGCGCTCTCCCGAGCGTCTTCGGCCGGGCTGTAGCCCGGGAGCGTGACGAACTGTTCGAGCCGAGACCGGCAGCTCGACGCGACGAAGTTGCCGTCCTCGGGGCCCGTCGTCGAACACGCCGAGTCGGCCACGTCGGTGGTGGTCACCGCGATCCTGTAGTCGGCCGCGATGTCCTCCCGCTCGAGTTCCTCGATCATCGGGGCCAGGTTCGCTGCGAGGTTGGCCTGCTCGGCCGCCATCGATCCAGAGTTGTCGATGACGAACAGGATGTCGACGTTGCGCAGCGGTGCGATGTCGACGTCGAGCACCGTCTCGGCCGTACGCGAGAGCTCGACATCCTTGAGCGGGTGCGGGTTACAGGCGACGAGGGCGAGCAGGGCAGCGGGCACAGACAGCGGGGGGAACGGACGCGAACGCATGCATCCCCCCCTTGCGAGCCGCCGGCCAGCGGCTGCTTCGACGTGGTTTCGCAGACCTAGCGCGCCGGGGCCTGCCTCGCGGAGTCATCGTCGTTGGCGACCGCGCCGGCGCGAGGGTCAACCGGGTTGACGACCGCGCCGGTCGGCGATTCTTGGGAACCTTCCTGTCCGCCGTTCGTGACGACGTGCCCTGCCCATCAGGGACACGCGCGTCGATCCGGATCACCCGTGCTGTTTGTGGTCGCCGCCGCGACCTCGGCCGCGCACGACCACGCGGATCGGCACGCCGCGCAGGCTCCACTTCTTGCGAAAGCGACGGAGCAGGTACTTTTCGTAGGCCTCGGCCAGCGAGCGGCCGTGGTTGGCCGAGATGACGAACAGCGGCGGGGAGCGATCGGCCTGCGTGATGAAGAGCAGCTTGACCGGGCGCCCCCGCGAAAGCGGCGGGGGGTTGTGCGCGACGGCGGCGCGAAGCTCCTCGTTGAGGTCGGAGGTCGAGATCCGCTTGTTGAGTGATCCGGCGGTGCGCTTGCACGCCTCGAGCATCGCCTCGAGACCGTGCACGCGGCCCTCGCCGACGTTGCGTCCGTCGCCCATGACGGAGGTCTTGACGATGTAGGGGTTCTCGAGGAAGTGAAGCTGCCGCTTCGTCTCCTCCAGCACCTCCCGCGCGCGCTTCTTGTCCGCGGTGATGAGGTCCCACTTGTGCAGCAGCACGACCACGCCCTTGCCCCGGGTGAAGGCCATGCGGGCGATGCGCTGGTCTTGATCGGTGACCCCTTCGCTCGCGTCGACGGTGAGCACCACGACCTCGGTCCGCTCCATCGCGCGGATCGACTTGATTGCGGCCAGCTTCTCCTGCGCCCGGGCCACCTGACGGCGGCGGCGCAGCCCGGCGGTGTCGATCACCACCCAGTCGTCGTTGCCGTGTTTCATGGGCAGGTAGATCGCATCGCGCGTCGTCCCTGGCGTCTCCGAGACGATCACGCGATCCCCTCCGAGCAGGCTGTTGACCATCGTCGACTTGCCCGCGTTCGGGCGCCCCAAGAACGCGATCCGAATGCCCGGCGGGATGAGCTCGACGTCCTCGTCGTCGGCCCCGACCTCCTCCAAGATCGTGTCGCACAGCTCGGCGACGCCCCGGCCGTGCACCGCGGAGACGGGAAAGACCTCGCCGACGCCCAGCGCGTAGGACTCGGCCACGTCATCGTCGCGCTTGGGGGAGTCGGCCTTGTTGGCGACCACGACGACCGGCTTGCCGCCGCGCCGCAGCCGATCGGCGATGTCCTGGTCGGTGGAGGTCGTCCCGGCGCGCGCGTCGACGACGAACAAGATGAGATCGGCCTCGTCCATGGCCACGTCGGCTTGCGCGGCGATGTGCGCGGGCATCCCCGTGTCGAGGCTGGGATCGATGCCGCCGGTGTCGACGACCAGAAAGCTCCGTCCCTCCCACTGCGCAACCCCGTACATGCGGTCTCGCGTGACCCCGGGGTTGTCCTCGACGATCGCCTTGCGCGAGCCGATGAGACGGTTGAACAGCGTGGACTTGCCGACGTTCGGTCGGCCCACGATTGCGACCAATGCGGTCATGAGTCTTTCTCCTCGCGGTATCCCAAGGTCTCGAGCTTGCTCGGATCCCGGGTCCAGTTCTTGGCGATGTCGATGTTCAGATGAACCTCGGACACTCGCCCGGTGAGGTTCGCGATGCGCATTTGGCTGCCCTCGCGAAGCTTCTTGATCATGCGTCCACCCTTGCCGATGACCAGGCCCTTTTGGGACGGACGCTCCACGAAGATCGTGGCGGAGATCCGGTCGACGCGGCTACCCTCGTTGTAGGCGGTCACCACGACCGCGCAGCTGTAGGGGACTTCTTCGCGCAGATGCTCGAACAGCTCGGCACGGATGAGCTCGGCGGCGTGCCACCGCATGGGACGGTCGGAGAGCGATTCGCCATCGAAGTACCGCGGCCCCTGAGGCAGACGATCGCTGACGAGGGACCGCAGCTGCTCGAGCCCCTCTCCGGTTGCAGCGGCGGTTGGCACGATGCCCTCGAAGGGGTGCGCCTCGCTCATCGTCTGCAGGATCGGGATCATCAGGTCGCGGTCGCGCAGACGATCGATCTTCGTCATGACCAGCGCGATGGGTCGCTGCAGCTCGGCGAGCAGGGACAAGGCCTCCAGGGCCACCTCACCGGGCTGCCACGCGTGCGCGTCCTCGGCCGAGCGCACCAACGGCGTCTCGACCAGCAAGAGCACCAGGTCGACATCGCGAGCGCCCGCGAGCGCCTGCCCGACCATGTACTGGTTGAGCGCAGAGCGGGCGCGGTGAATCCCGGGTGTGTCGACCAGCACGGCCTGAAACGCGTGCTCGGTCCACACGCCCAGCAGCTTCTCGCGCGTGGTCTGAGGATGGGGCGTAGCCACGGCGAGGGGCTCACCGAGGATCGCGTTGAGCAGGGTCGACTTGCCGACGTTCGGGCGGCCGCAGATCGCGACGAACCCGCTGCGGTGTCCGGGCGGGAGCTCGGTCGGAGGATCTGAGGGCGCGTCGGTCATCGGGGCGAAGGCGCAGTCTATGGCCGACTTTGCCGGTTTCGTGCAATGCCGAAAGCCCCTTGATAGGTGTGCAGTCATGCGCACTCGTCTCGAAGGAGCGATGGCTTGGGTCGGCGCCGTCCTCGGTGTCGGCGCCGTGCTGGCTGCCCTCGCCTCCCTGTGGCCCGATGGCGGAATTCCTGCCTGGCCCGCAGGAACCCTCGGATTGGCGGCCATCGCCGCCTTGGCGTTCGAGGGCGACGTGCGACCTCGGGCCCTGGGGACGCTATGCGCATGCACCGCGATGCTCGCGTGCAGCCTCGAACTCGCCGGTCTCTGGGTGATCGGAGGCGCACTCCCATGATCATGTTCAGTTGTCCTACATGTAGGATTTTTGGGCTCATCGTCCTACCCGCGTCATGCTGCGGGCATGAGCGTGAGCGTGGAACGACGTCGGTCCAGTCGCATCGACAAAGTCTTTCGGGTGCTGATCTCGACCGAGGAGTGCGGCGACCAATGGTTCGTCGCCCGCAACATCTCCTCGACCGGGATGTTCGTCGAGATGCCCGAGCCCCTGCCCCTTCGAACCAAGGTGATCGTGCGCTTCGCGTTGACCGGCAACATCCCCGAGGGGATGGAGGCCTCGGAGAACGACGCGGCGTTGACCGCCATGGCGAGGGTGCAAAACCACTACTACCTGCAGTTTTCCGACCGCGAGGGACTGCGGGCGCTGTGTGGCGTCGGCCTGCGGTTCCTTCGCTTCTTGCCCGAAGAGCACCTCACGCCCCCAGCCCACGCCCTTCACTGATGACGGCGCGTCGCGGAGGTGTCCGATGAGCCCCGCACGCGCGCTGGCTGCCGCGGCGCTCGTCGCGACTGTGACCGGGTGTCCACAGGAGACACCTGAGGTCGAAGTCAACACCTACGTGGGCCGCTCCTTCGAGCGCAACGACCCCGAGCTCGCCCAGCAGGCCGCCACGAAGGTGCTCGCGGCCCTGGCCGAGGAGTTCGAGGCGCGCACGCCCGAGGCCCCCGCGGCCCTCGAAACGGTGACGACGCACCCGCCTCGGACGGTCGACGAGCTCGAGGAGCTGGTCAGCGCTGTCCGGCGTGGCCCGCTCGACGAGCTTGCAGGCCCTGCACGTCGGATCGCCGCCGCGGACGCCTCGCTCTGGCCCGAGCTGCGCGTGCGGCTGCTCGCCGAACGCAAGGCACCCAAGGGCGACTACCGCTCGCTGCTCTCGGCGATTGGGGGCGACGTGCCCAACAAGTACGGCTACTTCAAGCTCGCCTGGAAGCGGGCACACGGGTACGATGTCCGACTCAGCCAAGACTGGTTCGAGGACCTGCTCACGCTCCCGCGAAGCAAGGTGTCGCCCGGCTTGATCCCCGTCTACCGTGACTGCGTGCTGGAGACCGCGTTGCTGCGGGCCGCCTCGAAGGTGGGCGCAGGCGACCCCGCGCAGGTCGACGACGTCGTCGACGCGCTGCTCGACGCCGCGTATCTGCACCGCGGAACGTTCCGCGATGAAGTGGGACGTGCGCTGGTCGCCGTTGGAGACCCGGCGATCCCCGCGCTCGTGGTCGCCTCCCTGAGCCCCTCGAACCGCAAGCGCGACCAGGACAAGCCGGAGGTCAAGCGCGCGAAGTATGCCGAGCACGTGCTCGACAAGATGGATCGCCTGCACCCGGCGCGCGCCACCGAGGCGGTCCGCACGTCCCCGCGGCTGCTCGCGCGGGTGCTCGAGTCCTACGCCGTCCGGCGGCCCGGCGAAGCGGCGAGCGTCCTGCTCGGCTTCGCCGACGATCGTTCGGTCGAGGTCCGTGCGGCGGCGAGGGCCGCGTTCGACGCCTACGTCTCGGGGCCCGCACCCAAGTCGGCGGGACGTACCGTGCGCCTGCTCGGCGGCGGTACGGGCCGAGCGCTGGCCTACCTCAACTACCGCGACCGGGCCCGGATCGCCCTCCGTGAGCAGCTCGGTGCCGATGCCCCGGACCTGCTCGAGCCCGAGTGCGAGGTGGTCCGAGAGGACGGAAAGCTCGACACGCAGTGCGAGCAGCAGCCCGCCCGCCACACCAAGGCGTACTTCGAGTGGCTCGACGCGCGCCGGCTGAAGGCCCAGCGTGAGGCGGTCGACGCTGCGCTCGCGAGCACGGATCCCGCCGCCGCCGCGGAGTCGCTCGATCGGCTGATCGCGCAGGGCGAGCTCGCCGAGCCGGTTCGGGTCGCGACGTTCTTTGCCGACTACGCAGCGCAGCTGCGTGCGCCCGAGCCCGCACGATCCGCGGCGCTCTACCGCAAGGCCTCCATGCTCCTGCGCGGGCACGACGAGGGGCAGGCTCAGGCGCTGCACGCCGAGGCGCTCGTCGTCGAGGCGAGCCTCGAAGACCTGCCGCGGACCGGCCGGATCATGCTCATCGACCGGGCGCTCGAGGTTCGAGACGACGCCGAGCTCCGCGCCGACCGAGCGGCGCTCGCCTCGGCGCCCGCGTTTGAGGCGCCCGCAGTGGATCGGCTCCGGCTTTGGGCGGGAGCGGGCCTCGTCGGCGCCGTCTTGCTCGCCTGTGGCCTGCTCGGCGCTCCGCTTCGCCGTCGGCTCGACCTTTGAGGCTCAGGTCGGAGGCGCCGGCAGTCCGCTGAGCGGGTCCCGGGGCTTCTTCTTGGTCGAGAGCGACTTCTTCTTCTTGGGCTTCGGCTTGGCCGCGGGCTTTGGCTCGGTCTTTTTGGGCGCAGCCTTCGCGGGCTCGGCCTTCGCGGGCTCGGCCTTCGCGGGCTCGGCCTTTGCGGGCTCGGCCTTTGCGGGCTCGGCCTTTGCGGGCTCGGCCTTTGTGGGCTCGGCCTTTGTGGGCTCGGCCTTTGCGGGCTCGGCCTTCGCGGGCTCGGCCTTCGCGGGCTCGACCGGGTCGGCGGGCTGCGCCGAGGCAGGCTGGGCCGCAGGGACCGGAGCCTCGGCGGGGACCTCGGGGTCGGCGGGATCCGCTGCGCCCGACTCGGAGGCCTCGGCCGACCCGCTGCCGACCATCGCCCACGCGACGCCACCACCGAGCAGCAGCAGGACCGCGACGAGCCCGATCCAAAGACCTCCGCCGCCGCCGAGGTTCGACGCCTGCCGCATGGGCTCGTCGGAGAGGTCGAGATCACCCGCAACGAACGAGCCGCTGTCTCCGGCGCCGAACGAGGGGCCCTGCTCGGGCCCTCCGGCGGCGTTCCCCGAGAACTCGAACCCGGAGTCGCTGGATCCTTGGTGCTTGGATGACATGAGAGCCTGACCGCTCGTCGCAGCATGCGCCGCGGGGACCCCGGTTGCAATCGGAGCGCACGGCCGCCCGCGCATGTCCCGCGAGGGGGCGTGGCTGGTAGCCTGCGCCCCCATGGCTCGGGGAACGTTCATTGCGCTCGAGGGACTCGATGGAAGCGGCACCTCGACGCAGGCAGAGATGCTCTTCGAGGCGTTGACCGGGCGGGGGCACACCGTCGTGACGACGCACGAACCCTCGAGGGGGTCCATCGGACAACGCGCGCGCGCGATGCTCGGCGGTGGAGACGGCCAAGTCGATCCGCACCTCCTCGCGCTGCTCTTCGCCGCCGATCGCCTCGACCACATCGCTCGCGAGGTCGAGCCCGCCTTGGCGCGCGGTGAGATCGTGGTGTGCGACCGCTACGTCATGAGCTCGTGGGCGTACCAATCGCTCGACTGCGACGCGCAATGGGTCGAGACGATCAACGCACGCGCGCCCTGGCCCGACGCGACGTTCCTGCTTCGCGTCGGTGCCGAAGAGGCGACCCGTCGCGTGCACGCGCGTACGCCCGAGTCGCAGCGCGAAATCTTCGAGACCGAGGCGATTCAGCGCCGTGTCGAGGCGTCGTACGAAGCCGCGCTCGCGCGAGGGCTCCCCGGCGTCGTCGCGATCGACGGGACCCGATCCATCGCCGACGTCAGCGAAGCGCTCCTGCAGGCGTGCGACGCACTCGGCCTCTAGAGAGGCGAACCGCTAAACCCCGCGCGCCATAACAGCGCCCCCGAAACGCGTTTCTGCGTTGGTCAGGTCTCGTAGTGTGCCCAACACAGCTTCGCCTTCCCGCCTTGAACCGCGTTCCGCTGACGCCGTTCTGCCCCACGCGGTGTAGCGGATCGGCGCTCTAGCCCTCTGCCAGCGTGTAGGTCGCGACGCGTCGCTTCTCGTCGCGAATGCTCTTGATCGTGAGGGTGTCGGTCGAAGGCAGCGCGTCGATCATGTTGCTCAGGGCCTGCGGCGTCTCGAGCCGGTCGCCATTGATCGACAAGATGATGTCCCCGACCATCAGATCGCAGCCTTCGTCGCACAGCCCCGGCTCGTCGGGAAACACCCGGGTGATCTCCCAGCCAACGAACGTGCCCGACAGACGGAACGGCTCGGGGCCGAGCTCGTAGAGCAGGTAGCCGGGCCCGCGGGCGAGCGCGCGCTCGATCTCCGAGCGGAAGATCGTCGAGGGAGGTCGCGCCGTCGGTGTCGCGGCGCTCAGCGGCTCGCCCACGTCCGGCTGCACCGTCTCACTCGGCGCCGTCGCCTCGACAGGCGCAGCGGCCGCGCTTGGTGGCTCGGGCCGCGTGGGCGGCGTCGAGGCGCACGCGACGAGGACGAGCACGGAACAGACCCCAGCGGCGGTGCGCGCAGACATCGGTCGAAGTCTGCGGCAGCCGCCGGGCGGAGCCAAGAAACCGTCGGGGACGGACGTCAGGCGAAGGCGAAGTAGGCGGCGACGACCGCCGCCACCGCGACGCCGGCAGCGATCACATACAGCGCGGTGTTCGAGCTCTTTGCGGGCTCGAGCGCCGCCGGTTCGGGCACGGCGGGCGTGGCCGACGAGGTCGGCTCGGCCACGCGCGCGACCTTCTCCTCCACCGGACGCGGCGACGAGGGCACATCCCGCACAGTGGGCGCCCGCGGGGAGACCCCGCCTTCGGGCTCGACCTCGCCCTTCTTGAAGTACATCGTGTCGGGCTTGGTCGCCGGTCCCGACGAGGCGACGATCGTCTTGCCCTTCTCGAGGGGCGTGCCCTCGCTCGGGGCGCCCGTGTTGACCACCGTCGGCGCACCCGCGGCCGCAGCATCAGGCGCGGACTCGGGCGGCGCAGCAGGCGTGGGTACGGGCGAGGGACTGGTCACCATGACGGTGTTCCCTCGCTTGGGGCTCTGGGGTGCGACGGCGTCCGGGGGACTCTCGACGCTGCCCGACTCGGACGGCTGCGGCTCGGCGGGCCGCTCGAGCGCAGGCGCCCCGAAGACCGTCCACCCCTTCTGGTCGGCGGCCTCGACGTTGGACGCCGGCGCTTGCGCTGCCTCGGCAGGTCCACCCTCGCTCTCGTTTGCGTCGCCCTTGGGCAGGTCCTCGAGCGGGGCGTTCATGAACATC
Source organism: bacterium (assembly GCA_024742475.1). Classification (GTDB taxonomy): domain Bacteria; phylum Myxococcota_A; class Polyangia; order Nannocystales; family Nannocystaceae; genus CAJXVA01. The sequence continues at coordinate 17,833 of JANSYI010000029.1, forward strand.
GTCCATCCCCGCTTCTTGGGCGCGCCCGCGTCCGCAGGGGACTCGGCCGCCGGCGCTTTGGGCTCGGCCGCCGCGGGAGCCTCGGCGCCTTCGGGCGGCTTGGCCTCGGCCGCCGGCGCGCCTTGCTTGGCACCCGGCTCCATGAACATCGTCCATCCGCGCGAGCTCGGCGCCGCGCCTTCGGCCGCGGCCTCGGGGGCGTTCTCTGGGGCCGCCTGGGGGGGATCCGCCGCCGGCGGGGCTGCAGCGGCTGGTTCCTCCTCGTCCTTGGTGAACATGGTCCACCCACGCGTCGACGGAGTGCCGTCGTCGGGCTTCGCCTCGGGTTGCGCCTCCGGCTCGGATGTCGGGTCGGGCTCCGGCTCCGGCTCGGGCTCGGGCTCGGGCTCGGGCTCGGGCTCGCCAGCGTCTTCGTCCTTGGTGAACATCGTCCACCCTCGGGTCGACGGCGTGCCCTCGACCGCGGGCTCTTCGGGCGGGGTCTCTTCGCTCTGCCCCTCGGGGTCACCCTGCCCTCCCGAGGCATCGGATGCCCCGCCGTTCTCCGCCTTCATGAACATCGTCCACCCTCGGGTGGACGGCGCACCTTCGCCTTCGGGCGCCGCGGGCTCGGTCTGTGCCGCGGGCTCGGGCTGTGCCGCGGGCTCGGGCTGTGCCGCGGGCTCGGGCTCGGGCTCGGACGCAGCGGGCTCGGAGGCCGACTGCGACTCCCCGTCTTGCGCCTGCATGAACATGGTCCAGCCGCGCGTACTGGGCTTGCTCGGCGGCGGTGCAGGCTCGGCTGGTTTCTCGGGCTCGTCCTCCTGCGCCTTCATGAACATCGTCCACCCGCGACTGCTCGGTCGAGCGACCGCCGCGTCTGGGGCCTTGGGCGCCGCGATCGGGGCCTTGGGCGCCGACACGCTGGGCGCCGAGACGCGGGCGCTGAGCTTGGGCGGGTCGACGTCCCCCATGTGGGCAATGTCGCTGAGGAACTGCTTGAGCATCATCGGCCGCATGCGCGGGTCCTTGCCCAGCGCGCGGCGAAGCTTGGGGTCGATCGACTCGTCGGGGACGCGCGTCTCGTGTGCCTCGAGCACCTCCTCGGGGCTGCCTGCGAACAACGGGGAGCCGCTGAGCATCCACTGCAGCAAGGCCGCCACGTTGTAGATGAGCGTCCGTTGATCGACGACCTTGCCCTGGACCTGCTCGGGCGCGATCGTCATCAGTGGTCCGGCGCCCTTGGCTTGGGGTTCGCCCACCGCGAAGCCGCCCACCACCACGCCCTGCGGACTGGGGAAGACCGCGTCCGCGCCGAGGTTGCGGTGAATCACGCCCACGCGCTGCCCCTCGAGCAGCGCCTCGCCCACCTGCACCGCGACCGTGGCCGCCTCGCGCAGCGAGAGTTCGCCCTGTTGGAGGTGCTCCACCAAGGTCTGCGCGGGACCGGCCTGCGTCACCTCGAAGATGCCATCGCCGTGTTTGCCCGCGTCGAGCACCCGCAGCACCCGGGGGGAGTTCACGTTCTTGAGCTGGCGCAGCTCCCGAAGGCTGCGCTCGAGGGCGAGTCCCGAGGGAAAGCACCGCCCCTCGTAGATCGTGACCCATACGGGCTCCGTCCCTGCGTTGCGGCTGTCGGTCGCAACGTAGGTCGTTGCACCAGCCCGCGAGCGCACGAGGGCGTCGAGGGTGTATGCGCCATCGACCACGGTCCCCGGCGAAAGCTGAGATTCACTCATCGAGTTGCTCCGCCCCGTTCGAACACCACAGGCGCAAGGGGGCAGGCAGAGCGTACGGCGCCGTCCCGCGGTCGATCAAGAAGACGCGGTGTTCAGAGTCCCAAACGAGGCCCGCCTGGGCGGACATTCAGGGGGAACAGACACGACGAAGCGGATGACGAGTCCGATCTCGTCATCCGCTCAGGGGGCCCTATCGGGCTGGGTCGAGGCCTGGTCCGGCCGTGGTCCGGCGGCCGTGGTCCGGCCGTGGGCGACTGGCCTAGGCGCTGGCCTGGGCGTCGCTCTTGGCCTTGGGAGCCGGCTCCCCGGGCTCACCGCAGCCCGCGAACAGCGCGTCGTAGGACAGCGTGCTGTGCTGAGCCATCTTGGCCTTGCGGGCACGTCCGGCCTTGCGTTGGCGGTTGGCGCGTTTGCGTTTGGAGATCTGAGTGAACGAGGCCATGGCGGAGCGCAGGCTTGTAGCCGGCACCCCGGCGTGTGTCAAGGGCGCGGATAGGTGCCCGAACCGGGGTTGAACACCCGCTGGACCGCGAGCACGCCCTCGGTCGTGCGCAGCGCCGTCAGCAGCGACTGCAGCTGGTCGAGCGAGGCGACCTGAGCGTGAAACGTGTTGATCGCGCGTTCCCCGTCGCCGTAGGCCCTGCAGTTGGCCTGTTTGATGTTCACCCCGTGGTGGGAGAACACGCGGCTCATCTCGGCGAGCAACCCCACCGTGTTGCCCGTGCGCACCTCGACCGTGACCGGGCAGGAGAGCTCGATGTCGGGCGACCAGGCCAGATGCACGCGACGCGCGCTGAGCTGCTCGAGGGCGTCGGGACACCCCTGGACGTGCGCCGTCACGCCCCGCCCAGGCTCGAAGAAGCCCAGGAGAGGATCTCCGGGCACCGGAGAGCAGCAGGGTGCGAGGTGCACCAAGGCGTCCGATCCCTCGACCAAGGCCTTGGTCAGGACGATGGGCAGAGACGGCTCGGAGCCGCGTCCCCCGGCGCTCGGCTTTCGCGAGGACGCGGGCCCGCGCACCCGGCGCATCACCCGCCCCAACAGGCCGCCCGCCTCGCCACCACGGCAGACGCGATCGGCGACGGCCGTCGCGGCCACCTGCCCCGAGCCCACGGCCTCGAGGATTCCGCTGCCGCCCACGTCGGGGCTCAGCCCCAGGCTCTCGGCGTGCTCGGAGAGCCCGGCCTCGTCATCGAGCGAGGCCGAAGCTCCACCGCGCGAGGCGACCTCCTGCTCGACCAGGCTGCGCCCAAGGGACCGCAGGCGCGCCCGCTCGCGCTGCCGCAGGACCTGCTTGATGCGGGCACGAGCCCTGGAGCTCACGCACATCTTGAGCCACTCCTCCCGCGGAGCGACCTGCGGGTTGGTAAGGATCTCGACGGTGTCACCCTGCCGGAGTCGGTAGCGCAGCGGCACCAGGTGGCCGTTCACACGCGCGCCGGAGCACTGCATGCCGACGTCGGTGTGGATGGCGAACGCAAAGTCGATGGGGGTGGCGCCCTTGGGGAACGTGAAGATGTCACCGCCGGGCGAGAACACATAGACCTCGTCGGCGTAGAGGTCGGCCTTGACCGCTTCGATGAACTCGTGGGGGTCGTCGACCTCCTTTTGCCAGTCCATCAGCTGCCCCAGCCAGGCGAGTCGGCGGCCGTCGGTGGGGCCATCGCCCCACTGCGCGACGATGCCGCGTTCGGCCACCGCGTCCATGGCAGCCGAGCGCACCTGCACCTCGAGGCGGTCTCCGCTGCGGTCGATGACCGAGGTGTGCAGCGCCTGGTAGCGGTTGGGCCGAGGCAGGGCGATGTAGTCGCGGAAGCGCCCCGGCACCGGCTGTAGCGCCGCATGAAGCTGCCCGATTGCGGCGTAGCAGGCCTCTCTGTCGCGCACGACGACCTGAAACGTGGCCACGTCGGAGAGCTGCGAAGGCTTGCGTCCGCCCCCGGTCATGCGCCGCTGCAGCCGGAACATGGGCCGCAGCGTCGCCCGGATCTGCACGTCGCCGAACACCTCGGCCCGCCACGGCGCCGCGCCTTCGAGCGGATCGTCCTCGCTGATCGCCGAGGGGCGGTCGGGCACGAACACCCCTTCGAGGCGTGCGATGCCGTCCTCGACCACGCCGGGGTGAGCGGCGAGGAACTGATACACGTGCTGCCGAATCGAAGCGTACGCGGTCGGCTCGAGGTAGGAGAACGAGAGGTCCTGCAGCTCGCGGCGGACCCACTCGATGCCCAGGCGCCCCGAGAGCGGCGCGTAGATTTGCATGGTCTCGGTGCTGATGCGGTGCTGCTTCTCGGCGGGCATGTGCCCGAGGGTCCGCATGTTGTCGAGCCGGTCGATCAGCTTGACCATCAGCACGCGAATGTCCTCGGACATCGCCAGCAGCATCTTGCGAAAGCTCTCGGCCTGCTGCTCCTGCCGCGAGAGATAGGGGACCTTGCCAAGCTTGGTGACACCATCGACGATGCTCGCCACCTCGCGGCCGAACGCCTCGTGCACGTCGAACACGGTGAGCTCGGAGTCCTCCACGGCGTCATGAAGGAGGCCGGCGGCGATGCTGGTGGCGTCCAGACCCAGCTGCGCGAGCGTCGTCGCGACCCGGGCGGGATGCACGAAGTACGGCTCACCGCTCTTGCGTCGCTGCTCTCGGTGCGCTCGCGCAGCCACCTCGAACGCCTTCTCGAGCATGCCGACGTCGGTCTCGAGGACCGCCCCGTCCGCCTTGGGGTGGTGCGCGCGGTACTCGGCGACGATCGTCGCGAGCGCTCCGCCGTCATCGAGGTCTGCCTCGCCGAGGTCCACGGGCGTGGGCCCCAGCGGCGCGATCGACGACGCCACCGGATACGGCCCAGAGTCCCCGGCGACTCTCGCCGAGGGATGGGGCCCCGTGTCACCCGCCACGCGAGCGACAGGGTGCGACCCCGAGTCGGGGCGCGTCGAGCCGGCGGCGTCGGTCATACGGATCGCAATACCCCTCCAGCCGCCGGGCATGCAAGCGCGCAGCACCACTGGGCGCCCCGACGCTCCGCCCGCCGGGGCTCACAGCAGGGATTCTTGCCCGCTGATGACCGCCTCGGCGAGGTCCGCCTGGCGCGTGCGGTGGTGCAGATGCGCCAGGTAGACCGAGCGCAGCGCATCGTAGGCCCGCTCGATGTCGTCGTTCATCACCAAGAAGTCGTACTCGGCGTAGTGCTTGAGCTCCTCGCGCGCGACGCGAACGCGCCGGGCGATGACCTCCTCGGAGTCGGTGTTTCGCGAGCGGAGCCGCCGCTCGAGCTCGCGAATGCTCGGGGGCAAGATGAACACCGAGACCAGGTCGTCGCGAAATTTCGAGCGAAGCTCGCGGCCCCCCTGGTAGTCGATGTCGAACAGCAGGTCGCGCCCGTTTTCGATGCTGTCGCGCACGCGGGAGGCGAGCGTGCCGTACATGTTGCCGTGCACCATCGCGTACTCGGCGAACTCGTCGCGCGCGACCATCTCCTGAAACTCCTCCTTGGGGGTGAAGTAGTACTCCACGCCGTTGGTCTCGCCGGGCCGAGGTGGGCGCGTCGTGTGCGACACCGAGAACTCCAGCCTCGGGAACTCGTCGCGCAGCCGATTGCACAGCGTCGTCTTGCCGGCACCCGAGGGCGACGACACGACCAGGAGGAGTCCGCGTCCGGGGTCACTCGACATTTTGAACCTGCTCTCGGATGCGTTCGATGATCGCCTTGCCTTCGATCACGATGCGGCTCCCTTCATGGGAGGTGACCTTACTGCCCATCGTGGTGAATTCGCGATGGAGCTCTTGGGTGACGAAGTCGAGCGTCTTGCCCTGCCCCGCCGACGCGGGTGCATCCAGCGCACCTGCGAGCTGGTCGAGGTGTGATGCGACCCGGGCGAGCTCCTCGGCGACGTCCCCGCGGGCGAGGACGACGGCGACCTCTTGCGCGATGCGGCCGGGGTCGAGGTCGGCGCTGCCCGAGCGTGCCGTCAGCTCCGCGAGCCGGGCGGCCACGCGGTCCTGAATGCGATCGGCCTCCGGGGGGAGCAGCTGGGTCAGCCGCTCCGCGCAGTCCGCGAGTTCAGCGGCGAGCGCGACCAGGGTGGCCAAGAGCGCCTCGCCCTCGCGCGCGCGGAAGCCCGCGAGCTCGGCCATGGCACGCCCGACGAGGTCCTCGAGGAAGTCCGGCGCGCTCGGTCGATCGTCGCTCGGCCCCGACTTGACCGACGAACAAAACCGTAGCAGTTCCAACGATGTTGGAGCCTGAACTTCGAGTCCCGCTTCAGCCGCAATTCGGTAGGTCCTTGCGGCCGCAGCCACGACGGACGCGACCTTCGCCTCGTCGAGCCCGAGCCCGAGCAGCGGGTCGTCTTCCGCGTCGGCCTTCGCGTCTCGGCGCACGTGGATCGAGACGTCCACCCGGCCCCGGCCGACGTAGCGCTCCACGACGGCGCGCAGCTTCGGGTCGAGCGCGCCACCGAAGGGCTGTCTGAGTTTGATCTCGAGGAAGCGGCCGTTGACGGACCGGGCCTCGACATCCACGCGCACGCGACCGCGCGCCCCTTCGTGGAGTGGGGCGTCCCAGGCCTGCGAGGCAGCGCCGTAGCCGGTCATGCTCACGACGGACACCACCACCGCATACCGCTGTGGGGCGACCCGCCGCAAGGGCCGCCCGCCTGCTATGCTCCGCGGCCATGTGCGCAGCCCGCTCGCGCCCGCGCGGACCCGGCCACGGCCGCACTCGCCCGCTCCTCGCCCTGCTGGGCGTCCTCGCGGCCGTGCCGAGCCGGGCCTCCGCCGCCGACGCCGAGCCGGCCGGCGCCGCCGAGCCCGGGGGAGATCCCCCGTCATCGGACCGCCCGGCAGGTCCTCCGGATGGGCGCGCGTTTGCGCTCGGGGTCGAGGGCACGATCCTCACGACGCCGCCGCTTCGCACCCGCGTGGTCTACGTCGACCCCCGCTTCGTCGGGAGATCCACGGCCCTGGGCGGCCTGGGCGTGTTCGGCCGCTACCGTCCGCTGTCCTTCATCGGGTTCGACGCCAACATCCGCACCGGCTCGATGCGTCTGCGGGCTCGGGACAACGACACCACGATCTCCACCGACCAAGTGCTCGCCGACCTCGGCGCACTCTTGTACCTGGGGCGCGGCAAGGTCAGCCAGTTCGCCCTCAGCGGTGGCCTCGGGGGGCAACTGCAGCGCGTGCGCTACGAACTGGACTCCGGGCTGCGGGGACGCCAGTCCTTCGGCGCGTTCACGATCCGCGTCGGCGCCGAGGCGGAGTTCCTCGTCAACCGCGTCGCATTCGTGCTCTCGTTTCGCACCTACGGGGTCGTCACGCCGCGCAAGAACGCCCGCAGCCAAGGGGCGCTGTTCGAGCAGCGCAGCGGCGAGGACACCTACGCGCCCGTCGCCACGTTCCAGACGTACCTCGCCGGTTCGGCCGGCATCGCGTACCGGTTTTGATTCCGCCCGAGCGGCATGGCGCGCTCGCGCGGGCCCGCCGTGGCGGGCTACTGCGCTTCTTGCTCGAACTTCTCGAGCAGCGAGTCGATGCCGCGGTAGCGGACGATCGGTTCAGGCCTGTCATCGGGGGACATGCCGGGCTGCTCGCCGAGCGCGGGGTTGTTCAGAAGGCTGAGGAGCATGATCCAAATGTGCATCTCGCGTCTTTCCTGGTCGGGGTGGGTTTCGCACCGCCAACGTGCCCCACCCACCCCGGGGTCAGCAAAAAAGACGAACGAACGCAAAAGCGACGCAGGCGCTCACTGGCCGGACAGCCAGGAGCGCTCCGGGCCGAGCGTGAGCGAGGAGAGCTCGGGCTTGTCGTCGATGAACCGCAGGCCCCCCACCCGCTTGTTGACGACCATCACCTCGGTCGGCGCGTGCAGCAGGCTGATCGGTCGCAGCTCGGCCAGCCGCTGATCGACCGCGGCCTTGGCGGCCTGGCGCTGCGCTCGGGTGGTGGCGGCGCGATAGGACTCGAGCGCACCGTCGAGCACTGCATCGGCGACCCCGGTGACGTTGTGGGCTCCGCGGCTGTGCAGCAGCGGGTAGAGGTCCTGGTCGGAGTGGGTGACGAGGCGGACGAGCGCCATGTCGAACTCCCCACGCCGCATCAGGCCGAACAGGTACGACCAGCTCGCCGTCGCGTACGGGACCTGAACACCCAGCGCCCGCCAGGATTCCTTGAGCCGGGTCGCCAGCGAGCGCGCGCGGGTGCCGTCGCCATCCCACATGAGGACCAAGCGCAGGTTCCCCGTGGCCTTGCGACGAACGCCGCGTTCGAGAGTCCAATCGAGCGCGTCGAGCATCCCCGCAGCGGCCGCGGCGTCGGCCTCGTCGTCGTAGGCGGGCCGCTCGGGCAACCCCGCCATCCCCCAGCGGACCGACACGCCGGCCTCGGCGAGGGCGGTGAGGTCGAGCGGCACGGGGTCGTCGAGGTCGACCACCGTGCGGGCGGCAGCAGGGGGCATCCCGGCCGCCGAGACCAACACGCCGCGAGGGATGCCCAAATCGAGGGCCTCGCGGAGCCGCGGGCCGGCCTGCGCCCCGTTGCGGAGGTTGTAGAGCACCGCGTCGAAGTGGGGCGGGGAGAGCACCCAGGCCGAGAACCGCGGCGCCATGCCAGGCTTGGCGAGTTCGTCGGGGACGTGCGAGGGGGAGACCTCTGCGAGGACGTGCAGGTCACCGCGGCGCAGCTGGGTGAGCGCGGTGGCGCCGTCGGCCACCTCGCGCAACACGATGCGCCGCACCGCGTCCCTCTCGGGCTCGGCCTCCACCCGCTCGAAGACCACCTGGTCATCGTCGACGGAGACCAGGCGCATGGGGCCGGTGCCGATCGGATCGGCCGCGAACGCCCTCCCCTTGGCGCGTCGGCGCTTGCGTGGCACGACCTTCATCGACGACACCAGCTCGAGCGCGAGCGGCTCGGGGCGGTCGAAGCCCACGCGGATCCACCGGCCGGGGTCGCGGAGCTCGGGCGCGCCGAAGGGTCGGTCCACGACCTCGACCGCGCGGAGCTCGTCGAGGCCGTGCTGCATGCGCAAGGTCGCGCGGCGGGGGTCGAGCCAGTACTCGAGGCTGAAGACCACGTCCTCGACCTCGACCGGCTCTCCGTCGTGAAACGTCGCCTCGGGCGGAAGGTGGCAGTAGACGTCGCGGGTGGGCCCCGAGGGTGGGTCGACGATGCACGCGTCGGCCAGCCCGGGCTCGGCGAACGGCGCCTCGTTGGGCGTACGACGTGTGAGCCCCTCGAACAGAAGATCATCGATGACCCGCCGCGCCCAGGGGTCTTGGTCGGTCATGGGATCGAAGCTGCGAGGGATCGACCGCAGCCCGATGACCAGATCTCGTTCGGCAGCCCGACCCGCGTCTCCGATGCGCGCCTGCTCCTCGGCCAGCATCGCGTCGGCGACCGCGCGGGGATCCCCTGCCCCGTCGGTCTCCTCCCCCTCGAGGGTCCCCGTGGCCCCGCAGGCACACAGGGCCAGCGACAGTGCCGCGAGAACCCCGCGCACGAGCCGAGGAGCGGTGCTGGACGACGCCATCCGCCGAGCGTTGTAGCAGCCCCTGCACCTCACTGCGATCGGCAGATCGCAGCCGCAGCGCGGCGCGTTCGCTTGATCCTCGGCGAGCGCGCGTGATACGACCCACTACGGTTGAACCTAGACCGACCCGCGCGGTCCCGTTCCCCCCAGCCTAGGCCCACCGCCGCATGTCCACCGCTCGAGCCACCTCGCCCGCCGTCTTCCCTCGTCTCGGTCTCCTCTGTGTGCCGCTGCTTCTCGCCATCTCCGGGGCCACCTCCGGCTGTGAGCAAGAGCAGGCCGCCGCCGACTTGGAGGAAAAGAAAGAGGCCGCCGCGCCGAAGATCAAGGTGGAGCTCCCGCCTGCGCCCGACTTCGACGAAGGCAAGGTCGAAGAGCAATACGCCGACGGCTCGTTCTCCATCTACGGGCTCCGCACCGACATCGACGGCAACGTCAAGAAGGGCGACGCGGGCACGGAGGTCATGGTCAAGGGCTACGTGCAGGAGATCTACGTGCCGCCCGAGTGCCCCGAGGGTGAAATCTGCCCGCCGCCCAAGCAGCCGCACGTCTGGATCACCGACAAGCCGGACCAGCTCGGCAAGAAGCGGGCGATGATGGTCGTCAACTACCGGTTCAGCATCCCCGAGTGGGACGCGAAGCGCTGGAAGGACCAGCCCGACGTCATCATGGAGAAGGGCAAGCAGTACACCTTCAAGGGCAAGTTCAAGCGCTTCAGCGACACCGGGTTCGCGTTCGACCGCGGCCTGCTCGAGTTCGTCGCCTACAAGCCGCACGACCCCGAGACCGGCGCCGAGCTCGACTCCTGGGTGTACCCGCCCAACGCGCCCTGGCACCCCCTCGAAGTGCAGCGCATGGACGAAGAGAACGCCGCCCTCGCCGAGAAGGCCAAGGCCGCCCTCGACAAGAAGAAAAGCGGCTGAAGAGCGGCTCAAGAGCGCCCGAATCTCGACGAAGACCGCGCCACCACCCCAGGTGAGCGCGGTCTTTCGCCCTCGGGCAACCGGCGGCGCGGACGCGCCTCTCCTGCGCTGCTGCGACCAGTCGACGATGGCGCGTGCCTGCGCGGCAATGGCCGACGACGGTTGAAATCTCGAGGCCGAGTCGCCCGCTCGCGATTCAACCGGGCGAGGGCTGACGCTCGGCGGCGCCGAGGCGGTAGCGCCATCCCGAACCCGTGATGGTGAGGGTGTCGCCCTCGACGCGTGCCTCGAGCCGCTCTCCTCGCTTGGGCAACACACGCAGCGACCAGCCCGCAGGCGCGCCCTTGGCCAGCTCGAGCGCGACCACACGGCGTGACGCGAGGGCGCGCAGGCGCTGCATGTCCTCTTCGACCTGTCGCCCATCGCCCAGCAGCCCCTGCGGGGAGCGTTCGAAGCGGCTGGTCTGCCCCTCCCCCGCGCTGACCTCGATGCTTCGGGCCGTGTCGAGCCAGAACTGCACGGGATCGGTGTGCAGCAGGTCTTGGCTGAGCCGCCGGCACGTCGTCTCGGACAGCCGCCCCGCCTGCTCCCCAACCGCACCGATGCACGCGTCGGGGTCGTCCGGGTCGGCCCACAGATCGAGCACGACGGCGATGTCGCGGCCCTCCTCGGGGGTCTGCTCGATGCGAAGGCTGCGACGCGGCTCGGCCACAGGACGGGGCATCCAGCTGCGCACGCGGACCGACGCCGCCGCACCGAGAACCTCCTGCAGCAGCACGTCGCTCAGCGCTGCGTCGCCCTCGGGGTGACTCGGCGCGTCGAGCCGCCAGACCCCGAGGTCGAAGTGCACGCTCTGCCGGGGCGCTCCAGCGGCGGTGATCTCGAGGGCCCGGGCGTCGTCGACGGCGAAGCGGAGCAGGTCGCGGTCGGCGAAGGTCTGGACGTCGGTGGCGACCGCGACGTCGCGGGTGCGCAGCTCGAGCAGAGGGCCCTCGTCGCGCTGGCACAGGCGCCGCGGGCCCCGTGGACCACAGCGGATCGTCATGCGCTGCGTGCTGTCGGTCGTCAGCTCGAGCTCGACCGCCCACGCGGGCACCGCGGCGTCCTGCGGGGCCAGCTGCACCTCCGCGTCGCGCAGCGTCTCGTACCACGCGAACACGTCGGGGCCGTCGACGATGCGATCGCCCTCGTCGGTGGACATTCGCCAGTCGCCGACCTCGCGGGCGAGCGCGTGGCGGCTCGGCAAGCGCTGCTCGATACGAAGGATCCGGCCGTAGCCGTAGGGAGAGAGGTTCGGCTCGACCAGCGTGCCCGCGCCCTGTGCGCCCGATCCGGGCAGCGGCCAGTCGCCGGTGACCGAAGCGTCGATGCAGCCCGGCCAGCCCTCGCCGCGATGCAGCACCGTGCGGCCGCTTCCGTCGGGACACGGTCCTGCCAGCGCCAAGCTCCAGCGTCGGCCTCCGGTGCCCGTCACCTGCACCCACACCTTGGGCTCGGTGAGCGCCCCCTGGGGCAGCAGCGGTGACAGGCGGGCCCCCACGAGCCGCCCCAGCCGCGCCTCGACGGCGTCGCTCGAGAGCAGCGCCGATGTGTCCGCGACGCTCGAGCGCCAGCGCCCGTCCTCGCCACGACGCACCTCACCGGCCGGCAGCCTCAGCGCGAGCACCTGCCCCGGCTCGACCAGCACCGCCCGCCTCGACAGCCACGCCTCGGGGGCCTGCTCGAGGATATCGCCCATCTCGGCCTCGACCACCCAGGTCTGCGAGACGGGGCCCTCAGGGTCGAAGTCGGGGTTGTCGATCTCGGCGTAGCGCCCCGCGTCGTCCGAGGTTCGGCCCCCGACCCGAAGCGTGCGCAGCTCGCCCCCGACCTCGACCGAGATGGCGCCCAGCGAGTCGGCCCCGACCGCGGACCCCTCGCTGACCGCCCGCAGCGTGGTGGCCATGCGCAGCGACGCCCAAAGGCCCTCGACCGCCCGCGGATCCGCCGGGCCGACGAGCGCACCGTCGACGCGCAGCGCGTGCCCGTCGGGGCTGGGCTCCAGCGTGACGAGGGGGCCCCCGGCGCGCGCGAGCGTGATCGTGGCGGTCTGCACCGTGACCTCGGGCAGGGTGGGAAACACCCGCCGCGCCGACGAGCGCGTGGAGACGAAGCCCCCGCCGTGCCCTGCGGGCTCCTCCAGGCCGTGCACGGCGGCGCTCAGCCCGACCGCGGCCGCCAACCAAGCCCACGTGGCAGGGCGCAGCTTCATGCGCGACGCCTCCACAGCACCCACAGCGCCAGCGCAATTCCAAAGCCGGGAAGCCCGAACACGCAGACGTAGACCATGCGCTGCAGCTGTTCGGGCATGAGCACCAGCTTGACCGCCGTCCGCTCCCGCGGCCGAATGCCCAGCAGCGTATCCTCGGAGGACAGCCACCCCATCGCGTTGAGGATGAGGTCACGCCCATGGTCGTAGACCACGTCCTCGCGCAGGTAAGCGTTGAGCGCGAACTGGTCCGAGGCGATGACGACGGCCTTGGCGTTGCCAAGCGTGCCGGCGGCCGCCAGCACGATGGGGCCCCGCGCGTCCTGCTCTGCGTCGAAGCGCGGCGGCACCTGCTGCAGGTCCGATTCGGCCCACGCCGACTCGGCGCTCGAGACCAGCGCCGCGGGGTCCGAGCCGTCCTCGGCCTGGGCCAGCGCGAGCTCGCGGACGAACACGAAGCTGACCGCGCGGGAGACGAGCGCCCGCACGGCGGGGTGTGAGCTCCAGCCCTGGTCGACCGTGAACGAGACCAGCGGCGATGCGCCAGGCATGGGGTGGTCGGGGTCGACCACGAGCCGCTCCCCCATCACGATGCCGAAGCGTTGCAGCACCGGCTCCAGCCCGTTGCGCGCCAGACGGGGTTTTCGAGGGAGGACGACGGCTCCACCGAGCACGAGCAGCGCGCCGCCGCCCTCGACGTAGCGCGTGACCGCCTGCACGTGTGCGGGTGGAAAGACGCCCGAGGGGCCCGGCACCAGCAGGATCGCGCAGCCCTCGAGGCCGTCCGCGTCGTCGAGATCGGCGGTGCGAAGGCCCATGCCGGCGTCCTTGATCAGGTCCGAGAGGTGCGCGTAGCCGCCGAACGGCTCGAGGTTGTCGAAGCGCGGCTCCCCGTGGCCCGCCGTCGCGCACACCGTCACGTCCAGGGGCGAGGACACCGAGAGGAACGCCGAGAGCAGCGCCTCCTCGCCGCGAAACTCCTGCACGCGCGGGCCCGTCGCTTGCACGTCTGCGCCCGTGGCGTAGGTCACCAGGTCGCCCGGCAGCCGGTGCGCGCGCCGCTGGTCGGCGCCCTGGCCCGCGCGCACCAAGACCACGCCATCGGCCAGGTCGCGACCACCGAGGCCGAAGTCGGCGATGAGCTGCTCGGCCTCCTGTCGGTCGCGGTCGGGGTCGAGGAACTGCACGCGCAGCGCGTCGCTCGTCTCGCCCATGCGCGCGAGCACCTCCCGCAGCTCCTGCGCCAGGGGGTTGGGTCGCCCCGCGCCGATCGTCTCGGGCACCACCACGCGCACGTCGATGGGGCCCTCGAGCCCCGAGAGGATCTCGCGCGCGCGATCGGAGAGCGCGTACATCTGCGCTTCGGTCCAGTCCTGACGCACCGCATGCCGCCCCCCCAGCCACGCGCCGTGCACCACCGCCACCGCGATGGCGACCGCCCGCAGCGAGCGGTCGAGGTCACGACGAGGGTCGATGGCCACGACCGAGGCCACGAGCGCGATGATGACGATCGCCGCGTGCAGCCCGAGCCAGCGGGTGTCGACGATGCCCTGCGCCATCTCCTGCATCATCGACAGCAGGCTCGTTCGTCCGAGCACCTCCGCGACGGCGAGCGACTCCACCTGGTCGACGAGCAGCCCGGCCAGCAGCATGATCGTGCACGCGACCGACGTCGAGATCGCCGCCTGCAGCTGGGATTTGGCTAACGCGCTCATCATCAAGCCGATGGCCAAGAAGCTGCAGCCGACCATGAACGTACCCAGATAGCCCGAGGCGATCGGCCCGAGGTCGGGCTCGACGCCCGCACCGCGCAGCAGCACGTAGAACACGGCGGTCGGGGACCACAGCGCCACGTAGAAGACGACGACGCCGAGGTACTTGCCCAGCACCACCGACACCGGGCTGATGGGCGCGGTCAGCAGCGCCTCGAGCGTGCCTTGTCGCCGCTCCTCGGCGATCAGACGCATTGCCAGCGACGCGCACAAGAAGATGACCGGCAGCCAGAAGATGAAGAAGCTGCCGCCGAAGTAGAACTGCATCACCGGCCCTGGGGCGGCGAGCGGGTCGTTGAGCACCTGCAGCAGCAGCGAGAAGTTCCAGCCCTGCAGCAGCAAGAACAGCGTGCCGACCACGTACGCCAGCGGCGTGACGAACAGCGAGAGCAGCTCGCGATACGCGAGCGCCAGCGTGCCGAACGCGGCGTGCTTGAGGTCGGTGAGCACGGGGGAGGAAGGTACTCTACTCGTCTGCCCGACGGGCACCGGTCACGGCGGCAAAGCGCTCCTCGAGCCGGGTGCGGCCCAGCGCCAGCGTGCGCACGTCGACGCCGTGGCGGGTGCACGCCGAGCCGATCGACGCCAGGACCGCCTCGGCGTCGACGTCGTCGGCGAGCTCGAGGCGCCCCGCCGTCGCCGCGCCCTCGGTGGCCTCGACCCGCAGGGCTGGCTCGCCCTCCCCCACGCTCTTCCACGCCTCGGCGACCACCGCCTCGAGCACGTCGGCGGGTGCGGCGAGCCTGAGCAGCACGTGCCCGGAGCACAGCGCCTCGTCCAGCGGCGCATCGACCACCACCTCACCCTCCGAGAGGATCACGACGCGGTCGCACAGCGCCTCGACCTCGGCGAGGATGTGCGAGCTGAACACCAGCGTGTGCGCGCCCCCAAGCTCGCGCAGCATCGCGCGGATCTCGAGCACCTGATTGGGATCGAGCCCGACGGTCGGCTCGTCGAGCACGATGAGCGGCGGGCTGCCCAGCAGGGCGTCGGCGATGCCCACCCGCTGCCGATAGCCGCGGGAGAGCTGCGCGACCGGCTGCTGCAGTCGATCGGTCAAGCCCGTCTTCGACGCGACGCGCTCCACCTCCTTGGCGCGGTCGCGACGGGCCACGCGCTTGATCGACGCGCGAAACGAGAGGTGTTCGGCGACCCGCAGCTCGGGATACAGCGGAACGTGCTCGGGCATGTAGCCCACGCGGGTGCGGACGCGCAGCGAGTCGGTCGCGACGTCGAGCCCGTCCACGCGGAGCCGCCCCGTGTCCGCCAAGGGCAGATAGCCACACAGCAGACGCATCAGCGTGCTCTTGCCGGCGCCGTTGGGCCCGAGCAGACCCAGGCGCTGACCGGGCTCGACCGCGAACGAGACCTGGCGCAGCGCCTGCACGTCGGCGCCCGGGTAGCGGTGGGAGAGCTCGCGAACCTCGATGGTGGCCGCGGTCATGGGGTGCTGCTCGACGCGGGCTCGGCATCGCCGGGCGCCTGCGGGTCCTTCGCCGCTGCCGCCGCTTCGACGACCTTCGGGGGCAGCTCGGGCGCCTTGGGCGTGACCGGGTCGCGGTCGATCTCGGAGAGCGCCCACGCGACCGCCTCCTTCACCTCGCCGGTCGCCTTGGGCAGCGCGCCCTCGAGTGCGGGCTTGTAGACGGCGAGCCGCTGAATGCCCATCACCGAGGCGACGGTGGCCTGCACGTCGGGCTCGGGGTCGCTCTTGAGCGCGTAGGTCAGCGCGATGGCGGTTCCCTGGTCCGTCGCCGACGCCAGCGCCTCGGCGCACCCGATGCGCTCCTGCGTGTCCACGAGGTACGCACCGCCCTTGTTCTTGAGCGTCAGCCCGTCGATCAGCCCCTTGCGGCGCCGCTCGTAGTCGACGTAGGCGGCGATGCCCGCCTTCTCGTCGCCGGACTTCACGAGCAGCTCGCCGAGCACGAGCCAGTTCTCGAGGTTGTCCGGGTCGAGCGTGGTCGCCGTCTTCTGAGCCTGGGCCGCCTCCTCGAACTGCTCGTTGGAGGCGCGCGCGAGCGCCAAGGCCATGTAGGGTCCCGCGTCATCGGGCACGAGCTTCGCGGCGTGCTCGTACTGGGCGATGGCGGCTTTGACGTCCTTGCGTCCCTCGTACAGAAGGCCGAGCATGAGCGAGGCGTTGGCCCGCAGGTGCACGTCCTTCGCCTCGTTGCTCACCCGCATCAGGTCGGTCTTGGCCTCGAAGAACCGCGCGGTGTTGGCCAGGGTCGGGTCCTCGGTGATGCGCGTGCGCCACAGCTCCGTGCGCTCGGCCAACGCATCCTCGGTCATTGGCGCCGGCGCGCCGGGCCCGGGATCGGCCGCGTCTGCCTCTGCGCTCGCCGGGGAAGGCGTGGGTTTGGACCTCTCGGACTCGCAGCCCGAGGACAGCCCGAATGCGGTCAGAACGGCCAAGAACCGGGGTTTCGATAAGAACCGCCCGAGGGGCCGGTAGCGAGCACTTCGCACCGGCGTGAGGTTGCCACAAGTCGTCTGAGTCATGATACGATCCGAATGTGCGTTTTGTGGGGACATCGCGGCAGGCTTGTTTGAGCGCCGCGCTCATCGTTGGGTTGGGCGGCGCCGCGTCGGCGTGCGACGACCTGCGCGATCCCTCGACGCCGTGTGGACGCTTGGAGCTCGGCGACGCCGACCCGGGCGCGGTCGTGAGTCCACGCCGCGCGCCCGTGCTCGCAATGGCCGGCGGGAGCGACCAACCGTTCGTCCTGCACTGGGTGTGCGAGACACCGCAGAGCCCCGAAGAGGCATGCACGCTCACGCGCACGCCGCTGCGCAACCCCGAGGACGCGACGGCGAGCATCGGCTCGGGCCGCAACGCCGTCCTCGTCACCTCCGCGGGCAACTACGTGGTCGCGACCGATCGCAGCGCCCAACGGCTGTGGTCGTTCTCGTTCACACCGCGCGGCGAGCTCCGCTACCTCGAAGGCCTGCCTCTGGGCGAGAGCATCCCGATTCAGCTGCTCGCGTCGCTGCGCAACAGCGACTGGATCATCGGCCTCGACGCCGACGGGCAGATGGTCCGCTACGCGCCTGGCGAGCAGTACGCCGACCGCATCGCCGAGGGCCTCGAGGCGCCGACGATCGCAGCGGTGGGCGAGCACCATCTGATCGGTCGGGTCTCGCACGGCAACGACGACCAGTCGCTGTACCTCATCCCCGTCGACGAGGACCTCGACTACGCCCACCACGCCCCCACCTTGTTGCTGCGCGGACGCACGGCCACCCGCGTCGTCGTCGGACCTCGAGATGAGCATGTGTCGGTCACCCTTGGTCACGGAGACAGCGCCCAGACGCTGGTGTTCCGGATCCCCGACGGCGAACTGCTCGACCGTTTCGACGGCCAGCTCGTCAGCGGTCGCGACGACCTGACCGAAACCGTCGGCCTTCGCGCCGTGTCCCCCGATGGGAGCCACCTCGCCTACAAGACCGCAGCGGGCTCGATCGCCTTGCGCGACATCGACACGAACTCCGCCTGCCTCGTCCGCTCCGCCACGACCAACGGCCGCGCCAACATCATCGGCTTCAGCGCCGAGGCCAAGCTCTACTTCGAGTCCGAGTATGGCCCCGGCGAGACGGCGGTCTCGGTTTGGGACCCCGCCACGCGCTACTTCGCGGTCCTCGGCGCCCCGCAGGACGGCGCACGCCTGGCTGCCGTCCCCTCGGTCACCCCGCCCAACGCCCTGCCGTGGGCCGTCGGCATTCGCTCGGGATCCTACATGGCCCTCGCGGACAGCGAGTCTCCGCACTACCTCGACCTCGACGACGCGGTGTTCATCCCGCGCGACGACGCCGAGCTGTGGGTGCTCACCGCCGACGACGTGGACACGGGCAGCCGCATGAACGTGCGCCGCGTGACCGCGCAGACCATGCCCGACGACGCGCTGCGCTACGCCGAGGTCTCCACCACCCCGCATGACCGCGACGGGGAGATGAAGAACCAGCTGGGGGTGACGCTCTCGGGCCTGCAGTCCGCGTGCCTGTCCACCGGCACACCAGGCGCCAAGGCCTACGCGTGCGGCTCCGCGGGAGACGTCAGCGCGTTCGCAGCGGCGACGTCTCCGGCCGGCGAAGATCCGCGACGCCCCGAACGCACGCCCGAGGTGCCCGACCTCGACGAGCAGGCCTGCCGCGGGGACGGCGAGCCCTACTTCGGCAGCTGCAGCGGCTACGTCGTCGACAGCTGCTGCTACGCATCGTTCGTCGAGGCCTGCGACGTCAAGTGCGGGGTCTCCACGGCGTGCACCATCCACACCCCACCCAACCAGGCCTCGACCGTCGCCTGCGGTGGCGCCGGCGCTGGCTTCCCGTAGGCCCGCCCCGAAACCCAACTCGACGCCCGTTTCACTTGGCGCGGCAGGCCACCTGTGCGGGCGCAGACTCGAGGATTTGGCACCCATCACCGTCGCAGCCGGCAGCGGCGCACGCTGCCGCGGCGTCGCCGTAGCAGCATCCCGCGACCTCGTAGAGGCACCCCTCGTGCTTGCCGTCCCACGCGGTACCGCCCGCCTTGCAGCCCCCAGCGTCTGCGGCCGGCGTCGCCGTCGGCGCGTCGGTCGCGGGCGCCTGCGGGGGCGGCTCGTCGTCGAACTCGAGCGGAGCCGCTGGCGGCGGGACGGGAGCGGGTTTGCTCCGGCACGCAGGGCTCGCGAAGAGCATGGCCACCGCGACGGCATCCGCGAACCTCACGGCACGATCGTCCCCCGGGACGCCGCCGAGGTCAACGGCGCAAGTGTGGGGTCATCCGCGACGCGCGACGGGCTCCCGCGGGCCCGGCTCACCGCGCGACAACGCCTGCAGCGCGACGGGCAGGGCGTCGGCGATCTCGAGCGCCAGCGGCATCGGCCCGGCCAGCGTCCCGCTGCGTCCGTGCACGCTGACACCAGCCCCCGCCGCAGCCCCTGCGTCCAGCCCCTGCGCGAGTAACCCCGCGATACACCCGGCCAGCACATCGCCCGAACCGGCGGTCGCCAGCGCAGCCGTCCCCTCGAGCGCGACCGCAACCCCCGCAGGCCCCACGACCAGCGTGCCCGCGCCCTTGAGCACGACCACCGCGCCGGTGGCCTCGGCGAGCGTCTGCGCGGCGCGGAGCCGTTGGCGCTGAACCATCGCCGCGCTCCACCCCCGGTCTGCGTCGATGCGGCCGAGCATGCGCGCGGCCTCCCCGGGGTGCGGGGTGATCACCCGCGGCCCAGCGGACGCGGAGTCCACGGGCACGGAATCCAGAGCGCTCGCGTCCCACACGGCGGGGCGCGGATCGTCCGCGTACAGGGTCTCCAGGAACGGCGCAGCCGGGGGGTCCGTCAGTCCCGGACCCACGACGAGCACGCTCGCGCCCGGAACGACCGGCGAGGACAGCGACGCCCGCATCAGCTCGGGCCGATGGGAAGGCGCAGGGGGGCCGACCAACGTGCACAGCCCCGCCCCAGCCCGCATCGCCGCGGTCCCGGCCAGCACGGCGGCCCCGGGGGTGTCGGGGCTGCCTCCGAGCACGGCGACGTGCCCCCGGCGGCCCTTGTGCTCGGGGTCATGGGCGCGACCGGCCAGCATGGACGCCACGCGCCCAGCGGTGAGCAGCGCTCCGGCGACGCTGGCCTTTGGCGGCGCGATGATGCCGATGTCGGCCACGACGACCTGTCCGGCGAAGTCACGCCCGGGCGTCACGTGCAGCCCGGGCTTGCTGCGTACGAACGTGACCGTCACGTCCGCCCGAAACGCAGGCCCGGGCACACACCCGGTGTCGACATCGACCCCCGAGGGGACGTCGATCGCGACGGAAGGCCCCACGAACGAGCGACCGAGCGTCTGCGCGACGGCGCCGCGAGGGGCCCCGTGGGCGCCCGTCCCGAGCAGGCCATCGACCCAGACCGCCTCATCGGGCGCCGCCGACACGCCCTCGACGATGCGCACGCCGTGGCTGCGCGCCAGCGCCAGCTGGGCCTGCGCGGCGTCGTTGCGGTGCGGGGTCACCAAGTACGCGGCGACCTCCAGGCCCCGGGCGCGACAGATCCGGGCCACGGCGAGCGCGTCGGCGCCATTGTTCCCCGGACCGACGAGGCACGCCACCGCGTACGCCCCTGCCCTGCGCTGCACCTCGTCCGCCACGGACAGCGACGCCCTCTCCATCAGCACCGCCGACGACATGCCCAGCACGTCCATCGTGTACGCGTCCGCGGCCGCCGACGTCTGGGCGGACCAAAGCACCTCGATGCTCACGCGACGGCCACCGCGACGGCGGCCGCGACCCCTCCAGCGTGCGTCAGGCTGACCAGGATCGTCTTGATGCCGCGCGCGTCGGCGACCTCCTGCGCGCGTCCGCGGAGGATCAGCCGGGGTCCTTCGATACCCTTGCGCGCCGGCACGACCTCGACGTCATGCCAGCCGATGCCCTTGGGCGCGCCGATCGACTTGCTCGCCGCTTCCTTGGCGGCGAACCGCGCGGCCAACGACTGCGCCATGCCGCCGGACGCGTCCTTGGCGTAGGCCTGCTCCTGCTCCGTGAAGACCCGCCGCAAGAAGCGGTCGCCGTGACGCTCGACCGCCTGCTTCATGCGGTCGATGGGGCACAGGTCGAGCCCGATGCCGAGCACGCTCATGCCAGCTCTCCGAGCTCGCGGACGGCGGCGTCTTGCAGCGTGGACACGTAGCCGTCGATCTTCGCGTCGTCCATGCACTCGACCATGACCCGCATCTTCTTCTCGGTGCCCGAGTAGCGGACGAGCACCCTGCCCTCGTCGCCGAGCTCACGCTCGACCGCTCGGATCGTGCGGCGGAGCTTGGGCAGCGTATCGAGCGGGGCCTTGTGCGGCACCTTGAAGCTGCTCAGCTTCTGCGGCACGGGGGTCATCACCTCGGCGAGTCGCGACAGGGGGCTCCCGGTCCGGCGCATGATCGTCAGGACCTGCAGCGCCGCGACCATGCCGTCGCCGGTGGTCGAATGGTCGAGGAAGACCAGGTGCCCGGACTGCTCTCCGCCGAGGTTGCACCCGCCGGCGCGCATGGCCTGGACCACGTAGCGGTCGCCCACCGGCGTCCGCACGAGGGACACCCCGACCTCGGCGAGGCTGCGCTCGAGGCCCAGGTTGGACATCACGGTGGCGACCACCGCTCCGCCCTGCAAGGCGCCCCGCTGGTGCAGGTCTCGGGCGCACATGGCCATGATGGTGTCGCCATCGACGATGTTGCCGCGCTCGTCGGAGAAGATGCTGCGGTCGGCGTCGCCGTCGAGCGCGATGCCGACGTCGGCCCCCGCCTCCTGGACCGCGGCGCACAGCGCCTGGGGGTGGGTCGCGCCGACGCCGTCGTTGATGTTGAGCCCGTTGGGGCTCACGCCGCGCGTGATGACGGTGGCACCGAGTTCTTCGAGCACCGTGGGTGCGATGCGGTAGGCCGCGCCGTGGCTGCAGTCGATGACGATCTTCAGGCCCGAAAGGTCGTCACCGGCGGGAAACGCCTGCTTGAGCCGGGTGATGTAGCGGCCCTGCGCGTCGTCGATGCGAAACGCTCGCCCGATGGAGGCGCCCCGGGCACGGTGCTCGTCGAGCGCGTCTCCGGCCATGTCGGCCTCGAGCTTGGCCTCGAGCTCGTCGGGCAGCTTGTACCCCTGCGCGCCGAAGATCTTGATGCCGTTGTCCCCGTAGGGGTTGTGGCTGGCCGAGATGACAACGCCTGCGGAGGCCCGCATCGAGTGGGTCAGGTATGCGATGCCCGGCGTCGGCATGGGGCCCACGAGCAGCGCGGTCGCGCCCATCGCCGCCAAGCCCGACGCCAGCGCACTCTCGATGAGATAGCCCGAAAGGCGCGTGTCCTTGCCGACCACCACGCGGCCACCGAGGCCGAAGTGAGCCGCGACGGCCATGCCCGCCCGCATCGCCACCTCGGGCGTCATGGGATGGACGTTGGCTTCGCCTCGAATCCCGTCGGTCCCGAACATGCGTCGAGCCGCCCCGTCGGCCGCTGGTGCCATGGTGTCGTTGTACCGTCGTCGGGCGTCGCCGACCAGAGAGGACGGACCACACAGGACGTGCGGTTGGCGCGACGCGGCTCAGACTGGAGGGTCGGCGGGCGGCTCGGGAGGCGGCGGCAGCACCACCACTTCGACGCCGTGGTCGATCGACAAGGCCTCGGACACCTCGGCGGGCACGCCCTCTGACCACCCGAAGCGGAGCTCGACCACCGGCTCGCCGTTCGCCGTCTTCGCCGTGCGCGGCACGACCGACGCGTCGACCGGGTAGCGCAGCTCGAGGCCATCGAGGGCCTGAAACGCCAGCCGCGGGCCGGATACCTGGACGGTGACCGACTCGGGGATCACGCCCATCGGGTCGAGTCCGTCGGGTACGGGGATCGGCACCGAGAGCTCGCGCATCTCCATCTCGGGCTCGACCTCGACCCGCACGGTGACCCGCGGCTGCGCCTGCGCCGTGACCAGCTCGACGTCGCCGACCGGGTCGAGCACCACCAGCGACCGTGTGAACGACTCGGTCGCATCGGTGATGCGCAGGGGTTCGGTCCGCAGCTCCCCAACACCCTGCACCATCGATCGGCCGCCGCGGACCGTCCAGTTGGGGGGCGTCACCGTGACGCTCGCGACCCGGTAGCCCTCCGCGGGCTGGCCTTCGATCTGCGGCGCGACCCGTTTGGATCCCTCGATGACGTCTTCGAAGCGCAGGTCGACGTGGGGATAGAGGACCTCGACCAGCACCACGCCCGAGGGCATGACGATGCTGGCCTCATCGACCTCGAGCTGCCCAGGCTCGGCGGCGCGCAGGTCGACGGCCGCGGTCTTGAAGTTGAATGCCTGCAGCCGGTTGACCCGCGTCCAAGGGCCCCGGACCTTCACGTTGACCGTGCCTGGGAGCTCGGTGAGCAAGACCCGCTGCGGATCCTCGACCACGCGCAGCGGCACCTCGAACGTGCGGGTCACCTCGTCGCGTGTCAGCACGAACAGCACGCCGGCGAGCACGACCGAGACGACCTTGAGGCCCCAGTTGCGAAACAACGTGTCGGTGATCCATTCGAGCAGCGTACTCACGGCGCGTCCTCCATGGCTGCCTTGGACAGGTGGGTCTGGCTTCGACTCGACGTAGCCTCGTCACCGGTAGGCTTGGCGAGAATGGCCGAGTGTCCGACCGACTCGAGCACGGCCCCGGCGGTGAGCGTGGAGGACGACGCGCTGGCGGTAGGGTCATTGCGCGGCGTGGACAGCCAGGTCTCGACGCGCGCTTGCAGCTCGGCCGGCTCGAGCGGGTCGGAGATGATGCCCCGGTGCGCGATGCGAAGCTCGCCGCGCTCCTCGCTGATGATGAGCACGAACCCGTCGGTCTCCTCGCTCACCCCCAGCGCGCCGCGATGCCGAGTCCCGAAGCGTGGATCGAGCGTCTGCCCCGAGAGCGGAAGGATCACGCCCGCGCGGGTGATGCGGAAGTTCTCGACGACGATGGCGCCGTCGTGCGCCGTGTTGGCAGCATGGGGGATGCTCAACGCGACGAGCGTCTCGGCCTTGAGCGGCGCGTCGATCTCGGTGCCGACGCCCGTGGCGACGCTCATGACGTCGATGTCTCCTTGAAGCACGACGAGCGCCCCAATGCGCGCTCGCTTGAGCCGCTCGAGGCCCGCGACGAGCTCGCTGAGTGCGGACTGGGCGGCCTCGCGGCGGTTGGAGGGCAAGATCCGCTGCCCGAGCACGAGCAGCATCCGGCGAAGCTCCTGCTGGAACACGACGATCAGCAAGATGATGATCGACTCGAAGAAGTACTTGAGCAGCGAGGCCGAGGCGATCAGGTCGAGCTGGCTGACGGTCAGCGCGAGCAGCCCGAAGACGGACACGGCCACGAGCACGGGCACGGCTCGGGTACCGCGAACCACCTTGAGCAGGTGATAGACGATCAGGACCAGCAGCCCGAAGTCGAGCCCGTCTCGCCACGTCAGTGCAGCCACCCACTCCGAGGGGTTCATGCGGCCTCCCCCGCGAGGTCACGGTATGCGCGTGCGATGGCGTCCGCCACGGCCAGCGCTTGGGTCGTGGGGGCGACGTCGTGGACACGGACGACCGCGGCACCATGCTGCACGGCCACGACCGCCGCCGCGATCGACCCGGGCAGCCGATCCTTCGTGTCGCTGGGGACCACGGCCCCGATGAAGCTCTTGCGCGACGCGCCGATCATCACGGGCACCGACAACCGCCGCTGCAACCACGCACTCGCTGCGACGAGGCCGGCGCTCTGCTCGGGCGTCTTGCCGAAGCCAACCCCGGGGTCGATGACGATGTGCTCCGCACCGACACCGGCCTCGGCGGCGCGCCCCATCGAGGCCTCGAGTTCGGTCGCGACCTCGGCGAGGAGGTCCTCGAAGGCGATCGCACGCTGCATGGTCCTGGGGTCGCCGCGCAGATGGCCGATCACCAGGCCCGCGTTGGCCTGCGCCACGACGGCGGCCATCTGCGGGTCCTGCAGGCCCGAGACGTCGTTGACGATGCTCGCCCCAGCACCCAGCGCCGCCTCGGCCACGCTCGCCCGCCGCGTGTCGACGCTGACGGGGACGCCGAGCTCGGCCAGCGCTTCGACGGCCGGCACCACGCGTGTGCGCTCCGTCCGTGCGTCGATGGGGTCTGCCCCCGGACGCGTCGACTCGCCGCCGACGTCGAGGATTGCGGCGCCCGCGTCGATGGCCGCCACCGCTGCGGCGCGCACCTTCGGCACGTCGACGCCGCCACCATCGGTGAACGCTCCGCCGTCGTGAAAGCTGTCGGGGGTGACGTTGAGCACCGCCATCACGCGCGCGGGCTGCAGACGCAGCGACCCCGTGGCGTGGTGCCACCGCGGCGCGCGTACCTGCGGAGCGCTCATCGGGCTCTCCTCATCGGGCTGTCCTCGTCGACTCTCCTCGTCGGCTCTCCTCGTCGGCTCTCATGGTACGCGCCTGCCGACGTACCTTACAGGCCTGGCGCGGACTCAACGTCGTGCAAACAACTTCGCGTCGATGCCGTAGCGACGCAACAGTTTGTGCAGGTACTTGCGGTCCATGTCCGCCTCGCGAGCGGCGCGGGAGATGTTGCCCTCGGCGCGCTGCAGCAGCCACTGAAGGTATGCCTCCTCGAAGAGCTCGACCGCCCGCTCCTTCTGCTCGCGGAACGTGAGCGTCGGGTCGAAGTCGACGGCTTCGCTGCCGCTCTGCACGCGTCGACCCGTGGTGACCAGGTCGATGACGCCATCAGGGGACAGGTAGGCGCTGCGCTCGACGACGTTGCGAAGCTCGCGCACGTTGCCCGGCCAATCGTAGCCCACCAGACGCGCCATCGCCTCGGAGCTGGGCGCCTTCCACATGCCCGGCGGCAAGCGACGGGAGAAGTGCTCGATGAGCACGGGGATGTCGTCTCGGCGCTCGCGCAGCGGCGGCACCACGGCCGAGACGACCGCCAGGCGGAAGTAGAGATCTTCGCGGAACTCCCCCTCCTCGACCAGGGTCTTGAGTTCGCGATGGTTCGCGGCGAGGAGGCGAATGTCGATCTCGATCTCGGCGGTGCCGCCCACGCGCCGCACCCGGTTGGTTTCGAGAACCCGCAGCAGCTTCGACTGGAGGTCGCGCGGAAGCTCCCCCACTTCGTCGAGGAACACTGTTCCGCTGGTTCCGAGTTCCAGGGCACCGGCTCGTCCCGCGCCCCCGGGCACCGGAGTCCCCCCGCGACCGCCGGCCCCTCGCTGCCAAAGAGCTCGACCTCGAGCTGCTCGGCGGTCAGGGCTCCACAGTCGACGACCACGTAGGGCCCATCACGGCGCGGCGAGGCGAGGTGGACCGAGCGCGCGATGACGTCCTTGCCCGTCCCCGTCTCGCCCTCCAGCATCACGGTGACGTCGGTCGGCGCGACGCGCTCCAAAACGCCGAAAATCTTTCGCATTGCGAGGCTCTTGCCGATCACCTCGCCGAAACGGTCCGCCTCGGACGGCAGCAGCTCGGTCCTCGCGTCCCGCGGCATGAAGCGCAGCTGAACCTTGCCCACGCCGAGCACGTCGCCGGGCTTGAGATAGGCGTCTGTCACCCGCGCGCCGCCGACGTAACTGCCGTTCGTGGATCCGCGGTCACGCAGACGGTATGCGTCGCCCTCGCGACGAATCTCGGCGTGTACGCGACTGACGGAGTCATCGGGCAGTACGACGTCGCAGCTTCGAGACTTGCCGACGGTGATCGCCTCGGACAACACGTCGATCTCGCGACCGCGAAGCTCGCCGGTCAGCACCAAGAGTCGGTAGCCGTTGTGGCGCAGGGGATACGCTTCGGGTTGAACCGAGGTCACCTCTGCGGGATGGGCTTTCGGGTCCGCCACTGCCCTCTACGCTACCAGGACCGGCGCGCCTGGGGGAGATGCCCCGCCGTGACGTGGGCCGTAGACACCCAGACACCCAGACGACCAAAGGCGCGGGACCGATGAGGGTCCGCGCGCCTTTGCGATGCTGCCCAGACCAGGCCAGACCGGCCGGGCCCGGCTGGGGGTCTGTGGTGTGTGGACCTCAGATGAAGAAGTCGATCTCCGCGACGCCACGCTCGGGCTTGGCGGCCTCGTCCTTCGGCTCGGACGACTCGACCGGGCGATGGGCGGGCATCTCGAGCGTTAGCTCCAGCCGTGCAGACTGCGATCGATTGCGCTCTTTGCGCAAGGCTCGAGCCGGCAGAGGCGTGGACTTGGGGATTCGAAGCATGTTCATGGCGAGCAGTCCCACAACCGGCCCCCGCGCTGACGAGGGGTTCGAGGCGGCTGGAGGTGCGACGATTTCGCCACAACCAGCGCCTGCGTCCGATTTTTCCGCGCACACGGCCGGGGGCCGAGACGTGCGAGGCATCGAGCGACGGGAGGGTGCAGTCATCTACGATCAGCGTAACGCGTGTGACAGCCCACGCAAGGGCCTTGCACATCGTTCACCACCGAGCCTGAGAACACTGTAGGCTCCCCGGTTCTCGCGCTCCCACACTGCGAAATCGCACAGTGCGCGGAGCGGTCAGCGGCGAGCGCCGCCTGGGTCGGCGCCGACGAAGTCGACGATAACCCACTGATCTCCCTCGCGTTCGAGGTGAACGAGGTGGGCCGGACCGACGACCAGCGTGGCCTCGTGGGCGTCGGCGATGATGGCGTCGGCCAGGTGGGATGCCAGAGCATCTCGCGCATCCGTCAGCACATTCGCATACTCGCCTTCGGTCCACGCGATCCGCAGATCGTCTTCGGACAAACCCATGCGATAGCGCTTGGGGGCGAGCCTGAGCACGACATCCCAGCGTTGCGCACGGCTCGCCCAGACGAGCGCCCGCAAGGCGTGCCGGGGTGTATCTGCGTTGTAAACGGCGGTCGGATCCTCGGCGAAGCGCCAGCCGCGTTCGGTCTCGACCACGTCGACGGGGAAGTCGGGCGCGAGGAAGACAACCGCGGACGGCTCGACCTCGCGCGGCTTCTTGAGGGCCGCCTTCCACGGTCCGCGCGCAGCGTCACCGACCATCGCCTGCGCGTCGAGGTGGGCGCGCATGCCGGGCGCGGCGGTCGCAGTGACGGCCGAGGTGTCCCCTCGCCCGACCGAGCGCCCCAGGCGGGCGCTGGAGCGGCGGAGCTCACGGCTCGCGTCATGGCCACACCCCAAAGCCAGGCAGGTGAGCGCAGCGGCGGCGGCGAAGCGGTGCATGTCAGGCGCCAGCGTCGGCTTGAGGTTTGGTCTTGGGCTCGATCACGGCGGTGACCACGGCGCTGCTCTTGAGCTCTTCGCCGACGTAGCACTCGCCGCTGAACTTGCCGACCCGCCCCAAGCGCTCGGCCTTGACGCGGATGGAGAGCACGTCGCCCGGGGCGACGACGCCGCGGAACTTCGCCTCTTTGATGCCCATGAAGTAGCAGTGGTGTTTTTCGGCGTCGAACCGGCCCGACTGGTGCGCCAGGATCACTGCGGCTTGGGCCATCGCCTCGACCTGCACGACGCCGGGAAGCACGGGGTGCCCGGGAAAGTGGCCCTGCAAGATGCCGCTGCTCATCGAAACCAAGTGCTCGGCCACGACCGACTCATCGGGCACGACCTCGACCACGCGGTCGATGAACAAGAACGGGTATCGGTGCGGGAGGATGGACTGGACTTCGGTCGCGTCGATCGCCATGAGTACGCCGCCTAAAAGCGAGAACCCGCGTCCACCGAGGTGGCACGCGGGTCCCGAGCATACAGACGCGATGTCGCGGATGCTACTTGTGCTTGGCGTTGTACTTCTTGATCACCGCGCCGGTGATGTCGAAGGCGTCCTTGGCGTAGATGACCGTCATCTGGTCGCGGACGAGCACCAGGTCGACGCCGTCGGACTTGGCCATGTCGGAGACGATGCTCTGGGCGTTGCGGTACATCTTCTCGAGCAGCTTGTTGTGTTGCTCGCCAAGTTCCTGCTCGAGCGCGTAGAGCATGCTCTGAAGCTCCATCGACTCGCGCTGCAACTTCTCCTGGGCCTCCATGAGCGACTGCCCGGACATGCCCTCGAGCTTGGCGGCGTCGGCCTCGAGCTTCTTGCGCTTCTTGTCCAGCTTGCCCTGCTTGGCCTTGGAGCTGGACTCGAGCTCCTTGCGAGCGCGCTTGCCCGCGGTGGTCTCGTTGAGTACGCGCTGCATGTCGACCATGGCGATCTTCTTGACCGCGGGGACTTCGGCGCGGGCCTCGGACAGAGGCGCGAGCGCCACGATGCCTCCCATGGACAGGGCAGCAGCGACGGTGAGGGACTTGATGATTCGGGACATGTCGGACTCCTGCTGCGGCATCACTTGGCGTGCTGCTTGTCGTAGCGGACGATGATTCGGTTGGTGAGGTCGAGCTTGGGCGTGGCGTAGAGCACGGTGAGTTCGGAGCGAACGAGCACGACCTGCACGTTCTCTTCGAGCGCGACCTGCTTCACGATGGCCGAGACCTTGTTGTAGATCTTCTCGGTGAGGAGGGCCTCTTTGTTGACGACCTCCTCCTGCAGCTGCATGGAGAGCTGCTCGAGCTCGGCTTGCGAGCGCATGAGTTCTTTTTGGCGCTTGATGAGCTCGGCCTCCGAGAGCATGCTCGCCTTGGCCTGCAGGTCACGGAAGCTGGACTCGAGCTTCTTGGCCTTGGCCTCGAGCTTGGCCTGGCCCTTGGCGAAGGTCTTCTCGAGGTCCTTCTTCGCCTTGCGACCCTCCTTGGTCTCCATCAGGCAGCGCTGAACGTCGACGATGGCGATCTTCTCGAGTTTGGGGACTGCCGCCTGGGCGGTGGCCGCCGGGGCAGCGCCGGCGAACAGGGCGGTCGCCAGGCAGAGGGAGAGGGCTCGACGCATGAGGGGCACCTTAGTGGTTGGTCTACACGGCGGCAAGCGCCGGTGCGGATGGGACGGCCGCGGTTTGTGACGCATTCACGGGGTTTTGGGACGTACATGCGGATGCTCGCGCGTTCTCGGCGGCCGCGGCGAGGCAGGCGTCCCCACCTGCGGTGATCTGGAACACGTTGACCCAGGAAGCGCGGGCGAGCCTTGCCCCATGACGCCGTGCGAGCGCTGATCGGATCCCTGACCTTTCCGCCACGATGGTGGCCTGCCGCACGCCGGCGCCCCTCGAAACGCCGGCATCCGAAGGTCGCCGAGGTCTAGCTGCCCGACCAGGCCCGGCGGAGTGAGCTCGGTTTCGATAGGCGGCGGCTTCGAGCTTCGATGTGCACGTCGCTTCGTTGCGCGTAGGTTTCGAGCTTCGATGACAGCGGGGCTGTCCGCGCCTACGCGCTCCCTGGTCATGCTCGGCCGCCTCGCGGGGCGAGTCATCGGCGGACTGCTCCGCGGCAGTACGACTGCGAACGCCAAAGCTCGCTCGGCCCTGCGCGTGACCAGGGAACCCTCCGGCACGCGCGCCCCGCTTCTTTTCGCGGAGACTCCCTGGGGCGTTCCGGGGGCGACGGTTCTTCGTTCGATGACCAACCCGATCTCGACGTTCTGACCGACCAGTCCGGGCGGCGAGGAAGCTGGAGCCTAGCCGCTGCCCAGATGTGCCCGCAGCAGTGCGGAGACGTCGTCCGGGTAGCTCCAGAACTCTCGATCGAGCTCGGAGAAGACGTCGGGATCCTCCGCCGACTCGGTCAACGCAAGCAACTGCGCCTGCCTCCGCTCCCGGTTCTGTAAGGGGCCCGCCGGTCCGAACATCAAGCTCGACCGCTCGACGAGTTCCGCCATCCGCACCGCACCGACCACGCGTAGACCCGCGACCGCCTGCCGCCAGAGGTCTCCGGCGCTGTTGAAGTAGAACTGGTCGAACCCACCGTTGTTCACGTCCGCTTCCAACGCTCCAACCGCCACGAGCAGCTGGTCGCGCTCTGAAAGTTCGGAGAACCCAACGACCTCGCACCGCGTCCTCGCTCCGTCGATCTCTGCCGTGAGCTCCGCCTCCATCATCGACCTCCCGGCATCTTGCCACCCCCGACGGGCCGTAGCGGACCTCGAGACGAGGGCGCCGCCCTGCCCCACCCCGCTCCTTCAACGTGAGAACGAGCGGCCCGAAGGGACGCGCTCCTCCGAAAAGGAGAGCCCTGGATGGACAAAACCGCTTGCCCCTGAAGACAGTTGCTCACCCCAACGGGGTGAGGGCGACGCAGGGGAGGCGTCGCTCGGCCTTCGCCCGAGCGAGCGACGCTAGAACGAGTTGCCGATCGAGAACTCGAACACGACCGGGTCGTCGGCGATCGGGTCGAACGCGGTGCCGCGCTGGCGATCGAGCGGGAAGCCCCATTCGAAGCGGAGTGGGCCGATCGGCGAGCGCCAGCGGAAGCCGAAGCCGACGGAGTAGCGGAGGTCGCGGAGGCGCCAGTTCTGACAGGGATCGGCCTTGGGCAGGTCGGAGGGGTTGAGCTGCTCGCAGAAGAGGGACTCGGTGTTGAAGGCGTTGCCGATGTCCGAGAAGATCACGCCCTTGATGTTGGCCGGCGGGATCATCATGAACTCGAGCTCGGTGTTGAGCGCGGTCAGCAGGTTGCCGCCAACCTCGTAGGGCGCGAGCGGTGCGGTGGGATCGGGCCCGCTGGCGACCTTGATCTTCGGCCCGAGGCTTCGCAGACGGAAGCCGCGGATCTCGCCTGCGCCGTAGATGCCCCCGGGGAAGTAGCGCTCGAAGATCGGCACGCCCTGCGCCTCGTAGCTGTGCACGTAGCCGACCTGCAGGCGGGTCTTGAAGACCAGCCAGGCGCGGAACTGCTGCTTGGAGCGGATGACGGGGAAGTAGAACCGCGAGTCGAGCGTGTAGCGGTTGAAGCGGTTCTGCGAGCCGGTGTACTGGCTGGCGAACTCGCCGCGCAGCTGGTGGAACTGGCCCGAGGTCGGGAAGAGGAAGTTGTCCCGGGTGTCGTACTGGATGCGAGCGGTGAGCGCCGAGGTGATGCCGTCGGCGAACAGGTTGCTGATCAGGAACTGGCGCGGGACCGTCACCAGCGAGCCCGGCGAGAACACGCCGCCGACCGAGCCGAACGAGCCGAAGCTGACGTTGACGTCCTCGAGGTTGTAGCCGACGAACAGCGTCAGGTCGCGGAGGATCGGATAACCCCAGCTGACCCGGAAGCCCGTGCTGCGCCGCTGGAAGCTCGGGAAGATGTTCTGCGAGTTGAAGACGTTGAACAGGAAGTTCCAGCGGCTGTCGAGGAAGTACCGCGTGAAGTACGAGAGGTTGAACAGCCGGCGCAGGCTCGACAGCTGGGCAACGACCTGGACGGTGGCGCCGCGACCGAGGAAGTTGTCGTAGGCGACCTGCCCTTGCAGGACGAAGTTCTCGATGGTGGAGAAGCCGGCGCCGACCTGGAACGTGCCGGTGAGCTGCTCGACCACCTCGACGTTGACGACGATCTTGTTGTCGGCCGACCCGCGCGAGGTGGAGATGTTGACCTGGGAGAAGTAGCCCAGGCGAAGCACCCGGAACTCCGAGCCCTCTTTCTTGGACTCGGAGTAGAGGTCGCCCTCGGCGAACTCCATCTCGCGGCGGATGACCTTCTCGGCGGTCTTCTCGTTGCCCGTGATGTCGATGCGCTCGATGTAGACCAGCGGGCCCTTTTGGACCTCGTACGTCATGTACAGCAGGAGCTTCTCGGGGTCCTGCCGGGAGTTGGGGATGACGTTGACGTACGCGTGGCCCGAGTCCTTGTAGCGGCGCTCGATCGCCTCGCGGATCGTCTGAATCTTGCCCGTGGACGCCACGTCGCCGACGGAGAGCTGCGGGTCGATCTGCCGCTGCAGCATCTCCTCGGTGTACAGCTCCTTCTCGCCGGCCTGCAGGGCCTCCTTGGCGCGGATCTGACCGATGCGGAACTGCGGGCCCTCGTCGACGGGGATCGTCAGGTAGACGAAGCGACGGTCGGCCGAGAGCGACAGCTCCGGGTCCTTGATCGCCGGGTTGAGGTAGCCGTGGTCGCCGTAGAAGCTGCGAAGGAACGCGTAGTCCTGCTGGAACTGCTCGCGGTTGAAGAAGCCCCCGGCCCGCTTCGCGACGACGGCGATGTAGCCACCCACGCGGGTGGAGATGTTCTTGCGCAGCTCGGCGTCGGAGAACGCCTTGTTGCCCACGAAGTCGATCTGCCGAACGATGACCTCGGTGGACTCGGTGATGACGATGGCCAGGTCGACCTTGCCGGGCTCGTCGGGCACCGGACGAAGCTCGTAGCTCACCTCGGCCAAGAAGAAGCCGCTGGCGGTGTAGAGCGCTTTGATCTTCTCGATGTTCTCGGCCACCTTGCCGAGATCGAGGACCTCGTTCTTCTCGAGGTCGAGTTCCTCGTTGATGTCGTCGAGTTTGATCTCGTCGTTGCCCTCGACGATGATCTTGCGAACGCTGGGTCGCTCGACGACGACGTAGGTCAGCACCACGCCGCGGGGGAGCAACTCGCCCTCGACGCGAACGTCCTCGAAGTAGCCCAGCGCCCAGAGGCGCTTGAGGTCCGTCGCGAGCTTGCGCTGGCTGACCAGCTCGCCCACGTTGCTGTCGAGCTCGAGCAGCATGGCCTCGGACTCGACGCGGCGGTTGCCTTCGAAGCGGACCTCGACGATCGGTTGGCCGTAGACGTCGTCGCCAACGCCCTGGGCGATGGTCTGAAGCAGCGCGGCGTACTGCGTGGCGGCCGTGGGCACGCGCGCCTGTGCGCTCGTGGGCCGCACCATCCACAGCAGCGCGACGGCGCACAGGAGGCGGGCCAGTCGAAGAACGACACGGCGGGAGACGGCGCGCGACATCATCCCTGGCCTACTTCCGCGTCGGGGTCCTCGGTCGCGATGGCGCGAGCCCGAGCCAGCTCCTCGGCGGACTTCTCTTCGCTGGCGATGAGGCGTCCGTCCTGCATGCGAATGCTGCGGGGCACCTGCGAGGCCAGCTCCCGGTTGTGCGTCACGATGAGCATCGTGATCCGCTGCTCCTCGTTGAGGCGGAAGAGCAGCTGGTGGACCTCACGGCTCGTCTTGGTGTCGAGGTTGCCGGTGGGCTCGTCGGCGAGCAGGAGGCGCGGCCTCATGACGAGCGCGCGGGCGATCGCCACGCGCTGCTGCTCGCCTCCAGAGAGCTCGCCGGGACGGTGCGTGAGGCGTTCGCTCATGCCCACCGCCGCGAGCAGCTCTTCGGCCCGCGATTTGGCCTCCTTGTTGGGGAGCCGCGCGATCATGGCCGGCATCATCACGTTCTCGAGCGCCGAGAACTCGGGCAGGAGGTGGTGGAACTGGAAGACGAAGCCGATCGTCTCGTTGCGGAACTTCGCAAGCTCCGGAGGTGGCAGCGTCACGACGTTGGTGCCCCCGAAGAGGATCTGACCGCGCGTGGGCAGGTCGAGCGTGCCGACACAGTGCAGCAGCGTGGACTTGCCCGCGCCCGAGGCCCCGACGATCGTGGCGCACTCGCCTCGGTACAGGGTGAGGCTGACCTCCGAGAGGACCCGCAGAGGAGGCGCGCTTCCGCGATCGAACTCCTTGGTCATCCGGACGGCCCGGAGGAGGACTTCACGTCCGCCGTCGGAGGTTGCTGCAGTCATGGTGCGGGGGCGAAGGGGCGGAGAAACGCCGGTCAAAGCCGGATTTCCCCAGGGAAAAGCCGCGGCAGCGTACGCCGCCGCGCTTCACGGTGTCAACGCGCGTGGGGACGGTTGAGCAGGGGGTGGTGACACGCGCTACGGCCCGCGTCGAGCCGGCGCCAAACGGCCCACAAAATGTCCACAAAGAGGCGCCATGATGGTCTGACGACGCTGCACGGGCGGTGCTCAGTGGTCGCCTTGGCGAAGCGCGTCGACGGGCCGCAGACGTGAGGCGACGAGGGCTGGGTAGATGCTCGACATGCAGACGATCACCAGCGCGGCGATCCCGACCAGCGCGACCTCGAGGGGGTTGACCACGACCGGGAGTTTCTCGATGTAGTAGACGTTCTCGTTGAGCGGCAGGCCGTAGGTGTCGAGCGCCCAGCACAGGCCCAAGCCCATGCCGATGCCGCCGAAGCTGCCGAGCAGCCCGACGACGAGGCCCTCGGCGACGAACACCCGCATGATGCCGTTGTCGCTGGTGCCCATCGCCTTGAGGATGGCGATCTCCTTGCTCTTCTCCATCACGCTCATGAGGTTGGAGGCCAGGATGCCGAAGCTCGCCACCAACACGACGAACAGCAGCGCGATGAACATGGCGACCTTCTCGAGGAACATCGCCGAGAACAGGTTGCGGTTGAGGTCACGCCAGTCCTCGACGATGAGGTCGTCGCGGCCGAGCTCGGCCACGATGCGCAGCGCCTCGGCCTTGCCCTCGTCGATCGCCTCGACGTCGACGAGCTTGACCTCGACCCCGGTGACCTTGTCGCCGGTGAGCAAGAACCGCTGCACGGTGGGCAGCGGCGCGTAGACGTTCTTGCGATCGTACTCGTACATGCCCGAGTAGAAGACCCCCCCGACCTTGGCGGCGAGTTGCCCGGGGACCTGCCCGGCGGGCGTGATGCGACCCACGGGGGTGATCAGCTGCACGCTGGCGCCCAGCCGCACGCCGAGCTCCATCGACAGCTCGCGCCCGATGAGGATCGGGTTGCGGGCGCCCTCGATCGCCAGACCGGTCTCGGCGAGCAGCGGCGAGACCTCGGTCTCCTCGGGTTGCGCGGGGTCGGGGTACGCGTCGGGCTCGGGGTTTGGCTGCTCCGGGTCTGCGCCGAGCTCCTCGACCGGGTCCTCCCAGCCGTCGCTCCCCACGGAGTCCTTCACCGCGGGACGTTCGAGGCGCTCGCTGACCGAGGGGATGTCGCCCAGCAACGCCGAGCGAGCCTCGTCCGAGGGCGACTTGGCCGACGGGGGGGCCTTGCCCGACGGCGACTCCAGCTCTTCGATGGGATCTTCCCAGCCGTCCGCGTCGTCTCGGAGCGACTCGAGGCTGGGCAGCGGCTTGGGACGGGGGAGCTTGTTGGACGGGGCCTTCTTCTCGCCCAAGCCCGCCGCGCCGAGGTTGAGCTCGTCGTTGCGCTCGTCTTCGCGGACGCGCTCGACCTTGGCGTTCTTCTTGCGCTCCTCCTCCAGATGGCGCAGCCGATATGGCGTGCCCGGTTCGATCACGCCGAACGGGTCGGCGGCGGGGATCGACTCGGGGCTGGAGAGGTAGTCGTACTGCCCCTCCTCGATGAGCTCGGGCAGGTTCGAGACCTCGGTCTGCCGAGAGGGCACGATGCCCGAGAGCAGCGCACCTTGGCGGTTGAGCCCCGAGCGGACCATGATCTCGCCTTCGAGATACGGGCTGGCCCCTGCGATGCCCTCGCCGCCCGAGAGCGCGTCGGCCAGCGCGGTGTAGTCGCCGAATGGCTTGCCGTCCTCTCTGCTGACCCGGATGTGCGCTTTTTGGTTGAGGATCTTGTCGCGCAGGTCCCCCTCGAGGCCGCTCATGAGGCTGAGCACGACGACCAGCGCCATGCAGCCGAGCAGCACGGACATCGTGATGACCGTGGGCAGCAGGTTGAAGGACCGGGCGAGCAACCCGAAGATCAGGGACATGACCCCCAAGATGAGGGTGAGCGCGCCGAAGGTGCCGTACCACTGCTCGACCGGCGTGGGCTGCATCTCGGGCTGAATCGGACCGAAGGGGCCGTCGATGACCGGCGGCGGCGGACTCGAGAGCGTGCTGGCATACAGCGCCAGCCCCCCGCCGATGAGGATCAGGTAGACCGAAGTGAACAGGAGCGGACGGACCCACGCCGGCCGGTCATCGCCGCTGCGAAGGTGTCGCCAGGCGATGAGCCAGTCGATGGCGTGAAACGCCATGAGTCCGCGTCCGATCACGTCGTGGCGTCCTCTGCGTCGGCGTCGACGTCGGCACCGCTTCCGCTGGGTGCCCCGTGCTGCAGCAGGAACGACTCGATGAAGCTATCGAACTCGCCGTCGAGCACCGCGTCGACGTTGCTGACCTTCAGACCCGTGCGGTGGTCGGTGACCTGACGGTAGGGGTGAATGACGTAGGAGCGGATCTGGCTGCCCCACTCGATCGCCTTCTTGTCCCCGGCCAACGCCGCGCGCTTCTCCTCGCGCTTCTGCTCCTCGACCGCCCATAGGCGCGCCTTGAGCATGCGCTCTGCCGTGGCGCGGTTCTTGTGCTGTGACCGCTCAGCCTGGCAGGCGACGACGATGCCCGTGGGTAGGTGCGTGAGCCGGACGGCGGAGTCGGTCTTGTTGACGTGCTGACCGCCCTTGCCCGACGAACGATACGTGTCCTCGCGGATCTCGGTGCGGTCGAGCTCGATCTCGATGTCCTCCTCACCGAGATCGGGCATCACCATCACGCTCGCGAACCCGGTCTGGCGACGCGCCTGGGCGTCGAACGGAGAGATCCGCACCAAACGATGCACCCCGATCTCGGAGCGAAGGTAGCCGTAGGCGTACTCACCGCGCAGCTCGATCTCGGCCCCGCGAATGCCCGCCTGCTCGCCCTCGTTGTACGAGAGCACGGTGACCTTCATGCCGTGGCGCTCGCCCCAGCGCATGTACATGCGCAGCAGCATCTCGGCCCAGTCTTGGCTGTCGACCCCGCCGGCGCCCGCGTTGACGCTGAGGATCGCCCCGCGGTCGTCGTGCGCTCCCGAGAGCATGCGACGAAACTCGAGCTTGCCGACCAGGCCATCGCAGCGCTGCAGCTGCCCCCACGCCTCGGCGATCGAGTCTTCGTCGCTCTCCTCGCGGGCCATCTCGTAGAGCTCTCCGCCCTCTTCGAGCACCTTCGTGGCCTCGTCGATGGAGCCGACGATCTGCTTGATGCCGGCCTGCTCCCGCACGACGACCTGGGCGGCCTCGGCGTCATCCCAGAAGTCGGCCTCGGCCGTCTGGGCTTCTATTTCTTCGAGTCGCTCGACCTTGCGAGCGTAGTCAAAGATGCCTCCGCAGCTCGTCCAGGCGCTCGGTGAGCCGCGCCATGAGGTCCACGACCTTGGCGTGTTCGATCGACTGCTGCGTCTGTGGGGTGGCGTTGTCGCTCATGATGAATCCGTTGCAGAGGTGCCCTAGACCTGGATGAGCCGCAGCTGCTTGCGGCCCGATCCACGGTCGCGGCGCAGAGGATAGTCCCCCGTGAAGCACGCGTCGCAGAAGTTCTTTTCGCCCTCGGAGCGCACCGCAGCGAGGAGCCCGTCGGCGCTGAGATACCCGAGCGAGTCGGCTTCGATGGTCTTGGTGATCTGCTCGATCGAGTGGGTGGAGGCCACCAGTTCGGCGCGCGTGGGCGTGTCGATGCCGTAGTGGCACGGGCCGTTCACCGGCGGCGAGGAGATCCGCACGTGTACTTCGGTGGCGCCGGCTTGGCGCAGCAGCTTGACGATCTTGCGCGACGTGGTGCCCCGCACGATCGAGTCGTCGACCACGACGACGCGCTTGCCCGAGAGCACCTGCGGCACGGCGTTGAGCTTGAGGCGCACGCCGAAGTGGCGGATCGAGTCGCTGGGCTCGATGAACGTGCGCCCGACGTAGTGATTGCGGATGAGACCCATCTGAAACGGGATGCCGCTGGCCTGGGCGTATCCCATGGCCGCCACCACGCCCGAGTCGGGCACCGGGATGACGACATCGGCCTCCACCGCGTGCTCCCGGGCGAGCTGCTGGCCCATGGCGATGCGAGCCTCGTAGACCGACAGGCCGTCCAGGACGCTATCGGGCCGCGCGAAGTAGACGTGCTCGAACACGCAGAAGCGCCGGGGCGCCTTGGGCAGGTGGGCGCTGTGCAGGCCCGTCGAGTCGATGGTCAGGATCTCGCCGGGCTCGATGTCGCGGACGCGCTCGGCTTCGATCAGGTCGAACGCGGTGGTCTCGGACGCGACGACGTAGGTCTCGGGCGCGCCCTTGAGGCGACCGAGGACGAGCGGACGAAACCCGTGGGGGTCACGGACGGCGATGAGCTGGTCTTCGGTCGTGAACACCATCGAGTAGGCACCCTGCACGCGGCTGAGCGCGTCGGCGAGCTGCTCTGCAAACTCGGCGCGACGACTGCGGGCCATGAGCTGGAGGATCACCTCGGTGTCGCTGAGCGATGAGAAGATGGCGCCCTCCCCTTCGAGCTCTTCGCGCAGCACCTCTTCGTTGACGAGGTTGCCGTTGTGGGCCAGGGCGACCGAGCGGCCCCGGTACTGGGCCCACAGCGGCTGGATGTTCTGCACCAGCGACCCCCCGGCGGTGGCGTAGCGGACGTGGCCGATCGCGATGGTGCCGGGCAGCTGTGCCAAGGCGTCACGGGTGAAGATCTTTCCGACCTGCCCCATCGAGCGGACGCCATGAAGCACGCCGTCTTGGTTCGATACGACGCCGGCGGACTCCTGCCCCCGGTGCTGCAGCGCATGCAGGCCCAAGTAGCTCAGGTTGGACGCCTCGGGGTGGTTGTAGATGCCGAAGACACCGCACATGGGGCTTGCCGAGTCGGTTCCGTATCACGTTTTCGGCACCGACGTACCGCGTCAGCCCACCAGCCGCACGACGAACTGGAGCACCGTCAGCGCGATACCGGCCCACACCGCGGTCTTGATGCCGTCGAACTCGACCCCGTCGGTCACCCGAGAGATGCCCAGCAGCAGCCCGATGTTGACCAGCGACTGGATGATGAACGCCCCCAGGGGGCCCAAGAGCGCGATGGGGAAGAAGATGAGGGTCAGGACCGTGAGCAGAACCTTGCCCAGCAGGACGCTCAGCGCGCCGCCGACCGCCCCCGATTGCAGGGCGCTCGAGGTCCCCCGCACCCGCATGCCGGAGAACACCATCGGCAGGAACAAGATCCCGACGGCAAACGCGACGATCGATGCGATGAGCTGAACCATGGGCACCGCAACTCTAGCGCGCCGCGGTGCATTCCCGCGCGGGTGTGCCGTTTCGGCAAGTGCGCTGCCCCACTGGGTCCCCCGCCGGCTCAGGCGACGCCGAGATTGCGCGCGAGCCGCTCGAGCGGCGGTTCCGCGTCGGCCTCGAAGGCCCGGCCGGTGAGCTGCTCGAACAGCTCGACGTAGCGTCCGGCCGCCTCCGCACGGATCTCGGCCGACAGCGGCGGCGGCGTGCCGTCACCGCGAAAGCCCTTGGAGACCAGCCAGCGACGCAGGAACTCCTTGTCGAGCGCGCGCGGCGGCTCGCCCTTGGCCATCGCGTCCTCGTAGCTGTCGGCGTACCAGTACCGTGAGCTGTCGGGCGTGTGGATCTCGTCGATCAGCACGATGCGCCCGTCGGGGGCGCGGCCCAGCTCGTACTTGGTGTCGACGAGAATCAGCCCGCGCTTGGCCGCCTCGGCCTGACCGAAGGCGAAGAGCTTCATGACGCCCGCTTCGAGCTCGGCGAACGTGTCGGGGTCGATGAGGCCGCGCTCGAACAGCGTGTCCTTGCTGACGCTCTGATCGTGGTCGCCCTTGGCGGCCTTCGTCGACGGGGTGAGCAGCGGCTCGGCGAGCCGCTCGTGAGGCCGGAGCCCCTCGGGGAGCGCGTGCCCGCAGAAGGTTCGGGCCCCCGAGCTGTACGCGTGCAGGATGCTCGTCGAGCTGCTGCCGGTGAGGTACCCGCGGACGACCATCTCGACCGGGATCGGCGTGCACTCGATCGCGCGCGTTGCCTGCGGATCGGGGACGTCGATCACGTGCCCGGGCATCACGTCCTTCGAGAGGTCGAACCAGTGCTTGGCGAGCAGGTTGAGCACCTGGCCCTTGAACGGAATCGTGCCCAGCACGACGTCGAACGCGGACACCCGGTCGGTGACGACGATCAGGCGCTGTTGGCCTTGGGTGAAGTTCTCGCGGACCTTGCCGCTGTAGCGTTCGCCCAGCGCGTCGAAGCGCTCGTCCAGCGCATCGAGGGTCCCCCCTTCGGCCAGGGCGTCACGGAGCACGGCGGGATGCAGCGGCATGGCGGGCGGACAGTAACAGGTCCGGTCACTTCCCGCGCTTGCGCTTGCGCGCCTTGCCGGACTTGCCCGACTGGGGAGAACCCTCTGGCGCATCGGGGTCTGCCAGGGACACGCAGCAGCGGAAGCCGATGGCCGGGTCTTGCGTGTCCTTGCCGGGCTTGCGGCGAGTCTGGCACGAGGCGCCGCGGGTGGTAGCATCGCCCCCCATCACCGCTCCGTCAGCGACCCACTCCCCCGCGTTGCCGACCAGGTCGAACACGCCCTCGGGGGTCACGCACGTCTCGCGCGCGCCGCCGCGGTTGAGGTCCTGCGGCACGCCCGCGAGCGCGTCGTTGCAGTGCCCCTCCTTGCGCCCGCCCGCGTAGGGCTGCCGCCGACCGCCCGGGCCGCGGCACGCTTCCTTCCACTCCCTCGCCGAGCACAGCCGTCGGCCCTGCGCTTCGCAGACCGCGGCGGCCTCGGCATGCGTCAGGCCGGTGGTCGGCTTGTCGCGCAGGCCCGGCTGCTCGCCCAGGTCGATGCAGACGCGCGCGTGTTTGGGCAGCGCGACCATGTCGCCCGGACACGTGGTCGGCGGTGGAGGCGGGGGCGCTTCGTCGACCCCGGGGACGTCGGCGCCCCCTCCGTCGGTCTCGGCGTTGCCGGGGCCCTCGCCCTCGGTCTCCGCGGAAGTGTCGGTCTGCGGCAGGCGCTCGCCGAGCAGGACCGAGAGTCCGCCGCGCTCTTGCGCGACCGGGACGGTCAAGCCGACGGCTAGGATCGTTGCGCCGAAGCCGATCACGGCGGCCATCAGCGACCCCCGAGGGCCGCGACCGGCCGGTGCGGTGTCGCCGTGGCGAAACGACCCCGAGGCTCCCGATGGGCCTGCGTACTGCGTGGCGGGCCGCGAGGCGCTGCTCTCCCCCGGGGGCGGACGCGAGGGGCGCTTGGTCGCCTCCACGTCGAGCTCGAGCGCGGCGCCCATCGGGACCTTGGCGGGCGTCGGCGTCGGCCGGCGCGGGGGTGGCTCGGGTGCAGCGTCGGAGGAGGAGGGCGTGGGGATCGGCGCAGGCGTGTGACCCACCTGCGTTCCCGAGCTCGCGCGCCCTCGGCCGCCCGCGCCTTTGGACTTGGGCGCGTTCGGACGCGAGGGCAGATCCAGCTCGAGCGGCAGTTCGTCGGATTCGGGGCCGGCGAGCGCGGGGTTGGGCTCCGCGTGGACACCGTCGACCGTCGAGAGTCGAGGCGACGAGGTCGCGGCTTCGAGCACGCTTGCGGGGCCCTCGTCGGTCCGAGAGTCGATGGACGCCGCGACCGGGGCGGACAGGCCGAACCCGCTGTCCGCAGGGGACATATCATCGTGGGCCGGCGGCGGCGGAATGGCTGCCGTCGGTGGCGGCGAGGGGATCGGGGTCCCCGCGGGTGCGGGAGGCGGTGCGGGGACCGGGAGTTCCTCGGCCGGGGTGGAGGACAACGGCAGCCGCGTCGGCTCGGGCGTGAGATCGTCGTCCATGGCCGGCGGCGACATCACCAGCGGAGGTAGAGACACCCCACCGGGCGACACGTTCGAGGGAGCCGAGGCCGGGGATGGGGACGGGGGCGCCTGCTCGGCAGCAGGAGGAGCGCTGCGCTCGAGCTCGGCGAGGCGAGCACCGTCGGGAGGGGTGAGCGCGTCCGGGTTGAAGTGGCGTGCGGGCTCGTCTTCGAGACGACGCGCCGTGATCTGCATGGGGGCCGGCGTCGGCACCCGCTGCGGCTGCTCCTCTTGCACCTCCGCGGGCGCGACCTCGTCGGTGGGGACGGTGAACGGATCCGGCTCGGGCTCGTCGGGCGCGATCATCACGCCGGCGATCGGCTCGAGCCCCGGCGGATGAATCTCGGTCGCGGTGCGTCGGAACTGTCGGCGCTTCGAGCTCTGCGCCTGGTCCTCGGCGCCGCCGGACCCCTCGCCGACACCGCCTTCGCCACCTTCGACCTCGGACACGTACCGACCCGCCAGCGCGCGCAGCTCGGCCTGCCGAGACGCCGCGGCACCACCGGCACCATCGACCACCGACGCCTCGGAGATGCGTCGCAGCAGCGCGAGCCCGTCGGCGGGCCGATCACCGGGTTCGTGCGAGAGGGCCGCGACGATGATGTCGGTCAGCAGGCCCGCGTCGAGCTCACCATCCTCGACCGCGGCCAGCGCCGCCGAGCCCACCGTGTCGGTGGCCAGCGCCGCCACGACGGCACCCCAGGCGTAGACATCGGCGGCTGCGTTCGGGACGCCGCCCATGCGCACCTCCGGCGCGACAACGTCGCCCCCGAGCGCGCGGAAGCGGGGCGCGATGGCGGAGCCCGAGCACGCGACGGCGAGGCCGTGTTGCCACAGCGCCACGCCGTCTTGCCACAGAACGATGTTGCTGGGGGCCAACGCGCCATGGACCCGACCACCGGCGTGCAGGTGAGCGAGGCCGCGCGCCACCTCGACCGCGACCCTCGCGACCAGTCCCGCCGTGCTCCCGGCGCCCTCGATGCGTCGCTGCACCGACACCGCCCCGGGCATGACCTCGTAGCCGACGACGCAAAAGTCCGCCTCTCGATCGACGAGCCGAACCGGCACGAGCGCGGGCCGCTCGAGCGAGAGGAGCTCGCCCATGCGGGCCATGAAGGCCGACACGTCGACCTGCGAGGGCACGAGCGCTCGCTCGACGACCGAGAGCCACACCTTGCGGTCGCCTTCCTCGGTCAACGTCGCCCACAGCGTCGGTCCGAAGGCGTGCGCACCGAGGTCTGGCGCCGCCTCTCCGTCGATCTTCACCTGACCGCAGATCCGGTCGCCCGACGAAGGCCTCACCGCCGCAGCCTACCACGGCGGCCGCCCCGGCAATCTGTCTCACAGGTCCTATTTCGGGTATCGGTTTCGCCTATCGCCCGGTGCTACCAAACCCGCCATCGCCGCGCTCGGGACCGGCCGTCCGCTCGGGTTCGGGCAGCGCTCGTGCAGCCTCGAACTGCACGGGCACCACCTCCGCCACGACCAGCTGCGCGATGCGATCGCCGTGCGCGACGGTGAACGGAGCGTCACCGTGGTTGATCAGCAAGACCCTGATCTCGCCGCGGTAGTCCGCGTCGATCGTGCCGGGTGCGTTGAGCACCGTGACCCCGTGCTTCCACGCCAACCCCGAGCGAGGCCGCACCTGCGCCTCGTGCCCCGGCGGCAGCGCAATCGCCAGCCCCGTCGGCACCGCCACCCGCTTCCCGGGCTCGATCCGAAGCGGCGCATCCAAACACGCCACCAGGTCATGCCCCGCGGCATGCCCCGTCATCCGCCGCGGCACCACAGCCCGCGGATCGAGTTTCTGAACAAACACCGACGCCGCGTCGGCTGCGGGAGACTTCGATGCGTTCGCTGTCATCACACCTGCCCAAAGCAACAGAGCGAGGAGACCCGGAGGGTCCCGCAGCGCAAGAGATAGCGATGCGGGCGCGCAGAGTCTTCCCGCCGGGAGGGGTTCGCAGGGCCCCCCTCACCCGAAGGGGGGGGCCCGAAGAACCCCGGCGAGCAAGCTCTAAGCCCGCATGTTCAAGACTTCGGACGGGTCGACGCCGAAGGCTGCCTTGCGGCTGAGGCGGATCTTGCCGCTGGGGTCGATGTTGAGGACCTTGACGATGACCTCGTCGCCTTCGCTGAGAATGTCGGTGACCTTCTCGACGCGCTTGTTCTCCAGCTCGGAGATGTGCACGAGGCCGTCGGTGCCCGGCAGGACCTCGACGAACGCGCCGAAGTCGACCACGCGCGTGACCACGCCCTGGTAGACCGCGCCGATCTCGGCTTCGGCCGTGAGGCCCTCGATGAGCCGCTTTGCGGCGGCGATCGACTCGGGGTTGTCCGAGGCGATCGTGACGCGACCGTGGTCGTCGACGTTGATCTGCGCGCCCGACTGCTCGGTGATGGCGCGGATCATCTTGCCTCCGGGCCCGATGATGTCGCGGATCCGGTCGACCTTGACCTGGACGGTCTCGATGCGCGGCGCGTACAGCGAGACGTCGTCGCGATGGGTCGGCAGCACCTTGTTCATCTCGGCGAGGATGTGCAGCCGGGCTTCGCGAGCCTGGTCGAGCGCGTCCTCGAGGATCTTGCGGGTGAGGCCTTGGACCTTGATGTCCATCTGCAGGGCGGTGATGCCCTCTTCGGTGCCGGTGACCTTGAAGTCCATGTCGCCGAGGTGGTCCTCGTCGCCGAGGATGTCGGTGAGCACCGCGATCTTGTCACCGACCTGCATGAGCCCCATTGCGATGCCCGCGACGGGAGCCTTCAGCGGGACGCCCGCGTCCATCATCGCGAGCGACCCGCCACAGACGGAGGCCATCGATGAGGAGCCGTTGGACTCCATGA
Organism: bacterium; assembly: GCA_024742475.1. Taxonomy (GTDB): domain Bacteria; phylum Myxococcota_A; class Polyangia; order Nannocystales; family Nannocystaceae; genus CAJXVA01. The sequence continues at coordinate 62,744 of JANSYI010000029.1, forward strand.
CGTCGGAGACCACGCGGACGGTGTAGGGGAACTCCTCTTGCGAGGGCAACACCGGCTTGAGCGCGCGTTCGGCCAGCGCACCGTGGCCGGTCTCGCGGCGCGAGGTGCCTCGGATCGGGCGGACTTCGCCGGTGCAGTACGGCGGGAAGTTGTAGTGCAGGAGGAAGGTGCGCTTGACGTCGCCGCGGATCGTGTCGAGGCGCTGCGAGTCGTACTCGGTGCCGAGCGTGCAGGTTGCGTAGGCCTGAGTCTCGCCGCGCTGGAAGATCGCCGAGCCGTGCGGACGCGCGAACGGGTGGGGCTCGATCCACAGGGGGCGGACGTCACGGGTGCCCCGTCCATCGAGGCGCTTGCCCGTGTTGACGACCATGTTGCGGACGGTCTCCTTCTCGGTCTTGGCGAACCCGGCGGAGATGTCGTCTTCCTTGTCGGGGTGCGAGGCGAGGAACTTCTCCTTGGCCTCGGCCTTGATCGCCGAGATGGCTTCGTGGCGCTCGTGCTTGCCCGCGATCTTGAAGGCCTCTTCGAGCTTGGGCTTGGCGAAGTCCATGACCGCGGTCTGCAGCGCCTCGTCGACCTCGGGGGGGACGTACTCGCGCTTGGGCTTGCCCGCGCGCTCGCGAAGCGCGTGCTGGAGCTTGAGCAGCGGCTGCGCCGACTCCTGGGCGAACATGAGCCCGTCGATCATGGCGCTCTCGGAGGCGAAGTTCGCCCCGCCCTCGACCATGACGATGGCGTCGGCGTTGGCACCGACGACCAGGTTGATGTCGGACTCTTGGGTCTGCGAGAAGGTCGGGAAGGCGATCCACTTGCCGCCGAGGTAGGCGACGCGAATGCCCGCGATGGGGCCGGCCCAGGGCACGTCGGAGATCATCAGGGCCGCCGAGGCGCCGGTGATCGACAGGACGTCGGGCTCGTTCTCCTTGTCGTGGGAGAGGATGTGCGTGATGACCTGCGTGTCGCAGCGGTAGCCCTTGGGGAAGAGCGGCCGAATGGGACGGTCGGTGACCCGGCAGGTGAGGATCTCGTGCTCGGCCGGACGGCCCTCGCGCTTGAAGTAGCCGCCGGGGATCTTGCCTGCGGACGCGGCCGCTTCGCGGTACTCGACGGTCAGCGGCAGGAACGGGAGGTCCTTGGGCTTGGGTCCCGAGTTCGCGCTGACGAGGACTGCAGTCTCGCCGAGGCGGACGATGACGGCGTTGGTTTGCTTGGCGATGCGCCCGGTCTCGATGCTGATTTCAACATCGCCGACCTGGCAGGATTCGATGATCTGTTCCATGGAATTCGTGCTCCTGAGGGTGACGAGGTGCTCGCCCGAGCGCGGACACGTGGGGGTGTCGTCTCCAGGGTGAGCCGTGGTGGAGGGCGCTGCGGCGCGCGGGTGCCGAACCGACTTCCCATGACGCCAATTGCACGAAAGGGCGCGACCCTCGGGGGTGGCGCCCATCGTGCAGCAGCGAGACTACTTTCGGATGTTGAGCTCCGCGATGATCTTGCGGTAGCGCTCGACGTCTTTGCCCTTGACGTAGTCGAGGAGGCGACGACGACGGCCGACCAGCTTGAGAAGCCCACGCCGCGAGTGGAAGTCCTTGCGGTGGGTGCGGAAGTGGTCGGTCAGGTAGTTGATCCGCTTGCTCAGGAGGGCGATCTGGACCTCGGGGGATCCGGTGTCTTGGTCGCCGCGCTTGAACTTGCCGATGATCTCGGCCTTGCGATCGGTGGAGAGAGCCATTGTGCTGCTACTTGCTTGCTCGAAATTTTCGAGGTTGTGGGGAGGCGACGGCCGCCTCCGCTTGGGTATCGTCTAGGTTCGAAGGTCGGCGCAGAATCCATGCGCCGAGGTGGGATGTCAAGGCCTGCGCGGGCCCTCGAATGCGAGAGGTCTCAGGGTGCGCGAGATCCGCAGAACCGCGGAGTCGCCCTCGCCCTCGAACCTGCACAAGACCCTGCCCGCGCCGGCCCGGAGCAGGATCGAGCCCTGGCGTGCGACTCCGTCCAGGGCCGGATGGTCGCAGGCGACCGACTGCCCGTGCCCGATGCGGCGGGCCAGGTCCTCCCCGTGCGCATCGCGCGACAGCTCGAGCGCGGGAACGCCCAAGACCTCCGCGGGCTCGACCAGTCGGGCGCTGAGGTGGTCGGCCTGGGCCTGCCGGTCCTCGCCGACCCCCGCCACGCGGATGCGATGTCGCGGCTTGCCGTCGGGCCGTGGCGGCATGGGCGAGACGTCGAAGCCGGCCACGGCCTTTGCGTCCTGCAGCGAGCAGCGTCCCGAGCCCACCCGGTGCAGGGCGCCCAGGTGCGCCGGGAGTCCGAGCTGACGGCCCCACTCGACCGCGAGCGAGCGGATGAACGATCCCTTGCTGACCCGCAGGGTGGCTTCGGCGACGCCGCGCTCGACCTCGCGAACTTCACGGACGGTGAAGACGGTCATCGTCCGGACTGGGAGCGAGACGTCCTCGCCGCGTCGCGCCTTCTCATGGGCACGCTCGCCGTCGATGCGTACGGCGCTGAAGGCAGGCGGCGACAGCTCGTGTGCACCGACGAGCCCCTCGAGGACGGCCAGCGCCCTGCCCCACGCGTCGGCGCCGACCTCTGCCGTGGTCAGCACCTCGCCGGCCGCGTCGGCGGTCGTGGTGGAGCGACCCAGCACGAAGCGACCTCGGTAGGTCTTGTCGTCGTCGGTGAGCAGCGGAACCAGCTTGGTCGCCGCGCCGACGCAGCACACCAGCAACCCGGTGGCGCCGGGGTCGAGCGTGCCGCAGTGGCCGACCGAGCGGGTCCGCAGCGCCCACCGCAGGAAGTCGCAGACCTCGGCGGACGTGGGCCCGGCGGGCTTGTCGACGTACAGGACGCCCAGGGGCTCGTCGTCGCGCCTACGCGTCCGCCGGGGCATCGGGGTCACCGGGATCGCCCGGGCCATCGTCCGCGGACTCAGACGCGTGCTCGGGCTCCGACGCAGGGCGAGCGCCCTCCTCTTGGCGGAGCTCGGCGAGCACCTCTTCGATGCGGGTGCCCTGTTCGATGGAGTCGTCGTGCTCGAACCGCAGCGACGGCGTTCGGCGAAGCTTGAGGACCTTGCCGAGGTGACGCTTGAACACGCCCTGCGCGGCGTTGAGACCCTCGACGACCCGGCTGACCGCGGGTCCGCCTTCGAGCACGTCGATGAACACGCGCGCGACGGAGAGGTCGGGTGAGACACGCACGGCGGTGACCGAGATCATCTCTTGCTGACGGACGCGGTGGTCCTTGATGGCACCACGCAACAGCGCCCCGGCGATCTCTCGCCGGAGCAGCTGTTCGACTCGGGACTGACGCGTGCTCACGCGTGCACCCTCAAACCCAGCTCGACGCTAGAGCGTCGGCGGGATCGCTTCCATCTCGAAGGCCTGCAGGGTGTCGCCCTCTTCGAGTCCGGTGAAGCCATCGACCACGATGCCGCATTCGAAGCCGTCCTTGACCTCTTTGACGTCGTCCTTGTGGACGCGCAGAGACCCGATCACGCCGCTGTGCAGGACCTCGCCCTCGCGGACGACCCGAACGTGGGAGTTGCGGGTGATGAGGCCACGCGTGACGCGGCAACCGGCGACGACACCGAGACGAGGGATGGGGAACAGCGCCCGGACCTCGGCTTCGCCCTGCTCGCGCTCCCGGTACTCGGGCTCGAGCAGACCGACCATCAGATCCCGCGCCATATCGATCGCTTCGTAGATGACGCTGAAGGTGTGGATCGTGACGCCTTCGCTCTCGGCCACCGGAGCCGCCTTGCCCGCCGTCTTGACGTTGAAGCCAAAGATGACGGCGTCGGCCGCGTGGGCGTACTTGACGTCGGTCTCGTTGATCTGACCGACCTCGGCCTTGATCACCTCGAGCTTGACCTTGTCGGTCTCGTTGGTGATCTCCTCGAGCGCCTCGGCCAGCGCCTGGGCAGAGCCCTGCACGTCGGCCTTGAGCACCACCTTGAGCACGGGCACCTTCTTCATGAGCATCATCTCGGTGATGCTCGGACCCGAGCGGACGCTCTCCTTGCGAAGGCGCTTCTCGCGACGGTGCGCGACGAGAGCCTTGGCGTCCTTGTCGTTGTCCACGACGTTGATCGTGTCGCCTGCGAGCGGAACGCCCGACAGACCCAGCACCTCGATGGGCGTGGAGGGGCCGGCGCTCTTGAGCATCTTGCCGTTCTGGTCGACGAGACCGCGAACCTTGGCGTGATACTCGTTGGCGACGACGATGTCGCCCTTGTTGAGCGTACCGCTCTGCACCAGGACGGTGGCGACGGTGCCGCGGCCCTTGTCGATGCGCGCCTCGAGCACGGTGCCGGCGGCCTTGCCGTCGATGGGTGCCCGCAGCTCGAGCACTTCGGCCTGAAGGGCCAGCATCTCGAGCATCTCCTCGACACCCTGCCCCGTCTTGGCCGAAACCTCGACGATGGGCACGTTGCCGCCGAACTCCTCGCCGACCAGCTCGTACTCCATCAGCGCCTGCTTGACGCGGCCGGAGTTGGCCTCGGGCTTGTCGATCTTGTTGATCGCGACGACGATGGGGACGCCCGCTTCCTTGCTGTGCTTGATCGCCTCGACCGTGGTCGGCATGACGCCGTCGTCGGCCGCGACGACCAACACGACGATGTCGGTGACCTGGGCGCCTCGCGAGCGCATCGCGGTGAACGCCTCGTGGCCGGGCGTGTCGAGGAAGGTGACCTCGCCCTTGGCAGTGTCGACCTTGTAGGCCGCGACGTGCTGGGTGATGCCGCCGGCCTCGCCTGCGGCCACCCGGCTCTTGCGGATGTAGTCGAGCAGCGACGTCTTGCCGTGGTCGACGTGGCCCATGACGGTGACGACCGGAGCGCGGGTCTCGGCGTCGACCTCTTCGGCCTCCTCGAGCATGCCAGCTTCATCGAAGGCGACGTTCTCGGTGGTGTAGCCGAACTCCGCGGCCACCATCTCGGCGGTCTCGAAGTCGATCGCGTTGTTGATGGTGATGCCGCGCATCCCCATCCCCCACAGTGCGCGGAGGATGGCGGAGGCCTTCTTGCCCATCTGGTGCGCGAGGTCGGCGACCTGGATGGCTTCGTCCACCCGGATGCGCTTCTTCTCGTCGCTCATCTCGACCGTGTTGATCTTGGGCGGTCCCGAACGGTCCTGCCCTCGACCCCCACGGCGGGTCGGCCTGCGTCGGCCTCGAGCCTGATGCCGCTCTTCCCGCTGCTTGCGGATCGACGCGCGGCCCATCTTCTCCTGCTCGTTCGCGTCGGTGATGATCACCTGCTGCTTGCGAGTCTTCTGCGGGATCTTGATGAACCCGAGGATCTTCGGCTCGGACCGTTGGGACGCTGCCCCGACGATGACGCCGTCTTCGTTGCGAACGACGCGTCGACCGCCCTCGTCGGCCACCGGTTCGCGTGCCGCTTCGCCGGCCTTGGCCGGGTTGGCACCCGCGTTGGAGTCGGGCGCGGAGCCCTGCCCCTCGGCGGCCGGTTGCGCGGCGTCAGCGTCGGACGAGGCTGCGGGTGCCGCTTCGGCGGCTGGCTCGGGTGCCGCTTCGCGAGGCCCGTTGGTCTTGAGCCGCGAGGCCATGCCGCCGGGCAGACGCCGGGTGTTGGACGGCAGCACGATGCGCTCGCCGACCTTGGGCTGCTCGCGCTTGGGCGCCTCGGCTTCTGCCTCTGCACCCGTCGCGGACTCGACTCCAGCGGATCGCGCGGCGTCGGAGCCTCGTTTCGGCTTCGACTGCGCCGTGTCCCTTCGAACGGGCCGGGAGGACGCCGCTGCGCCTTGCGAGCGCGCTGCGGGAGCACCATCCCCGGATGCGCGCGTCTCCACGCGCGCCGGCGAAGAACCGGCGGACGGCCGAGACGGCCTCTCCGAGGCGACGCGACGCGTGGGCGCGGACGACGAACCGGCGGACGGCCGAGCCTCGGGCTCGACACGACGACGGCGCACCGGCGCTCCGGGACGGGCGGCAGGCGTCGCGCCCGAGTTGGCAGGCGACCTGCCAACCGTATCCCCAGCCGCAGAACCGGACGCGGAACCGGCAGCTTCCGGAGCGGCCTCTTCCTCGACTCGCTCGGCGCGACGACGACGGACCGCGTCGCCACGACGTCGGATCACCTTGCCTCCGCTACGCTTGCTCGCCCCGCCGCCCGCGATCACGCGCTCGGAGGTTTCGGCAGGCTTGGCGGCCTCTTCTTCAGGAACACCGCGAACCGCTGCACGCACACGCGTGACCTCTTCGGGAGAGAGCGTGGACATGTAGTTCTTGATGGGAATGCCGAGGTTCCGAATCACCCTCTCGAGTGCTCGGTTGTCCTCGTTGAGTTCTCTTGCGAGTTCATAGACTCGAACCTTCGCCATGATGCACCCCCGTGGTTGGGCCCTGGTGTGGGCCATGCTCGCGGCACATTTCGCCGTGCAGCTGCATGAGTTGTTTCAGGCGACGCGACGGCGCGGACCCGTCCGAAGACGGAGAATCCACAGCGCCGGTGCGCCGAAGTTGTTCGACTTGGTCTGTCACGGCTCGTTCAGCGTCCACCCAGAGGGTCGAGCCAGGAGTTGCGACTGACAAGCCTTTAGGACCTGCGAGCGTGCGCGTGAACGCACGTCGCTTGATGGCAGTTTCGTAGCAGGAGCGTGAGGGGCACAGATATGCACTGCGTCCGCCCGCGCGTTTGGGAGAGTAGGCCGGGACGACGTGTCCGTCGGGTCGGCGTCGAAAGCGAAGGAGCGCGGTGCCGGGCTTCCGAGTCCGGCACGCCACGCACATTCGTGTGGGGGTGTGTGGAGCGGTCAATCGCCACCTCCTGGAGGTTGTGGACGGGCGTCGCGATCTCGCGGGCGTCCACCTTCGTGGTCGCCGCCTTCGTCCTCGGGTTCGGGCTCGGGCGGGTATTCGACCTTGAGCTCGATATGGCCGCTGGCAGCGTCGTTGGCGACCTCGATGATCTGCTCGGCCACGGAGATGTCGCCGAGGCCCTCGACCTGCGCGAGCTCCTCGGCGTCGGCCACGGCGAGGTCTCGCAAGCTGCGCCAGCCCATGTGGAACAGGACGTCGGACATTTCGTGGCCCACACCGTCAATCGCGGCCATCTCGGCCTTGTTGCGGGTCTCCTGCTGCCGAATCTTGCTCTCGGAGAAGATGTCGATGCGCCACCCCGTCAGCCGTGAGGCGAGGCGGACGTTCTGGCCTCGCTTGCCGATGGCCAGGCTCAGCTTGTCGTCGGGGACGATGAGCTCCATCGTGTGGCGGTCGGCGTCGATGAGGACGCGAGAGACCTGCGCCGGCTGGATGGCGTTGCACACGAAGCGCGCCGGGTCGTCGTTGAAGGGGACGATGTCGATCTTCTCGCCCCGCAGCTCCTGCACGACGGCCTGCACGCGGCTGCCCCTCATGCCCACGCACGCGCCGACCGGGTCGACGTCGCGCTCGCGGCTGGACACGGCGATCTTGGAGCGAGCGCCGGGCTCGCGCGCACACGCTTCGATGCGGACGATGCCCTCGAAGATCTCGGGGACCTCGTGCTCGAACAGCTTCTCGACGAGGCCGCGGTGGGTCCGCGAAAGGATGATCTGCGGGCCGCGGGCGGATTTGTCGACGTCCTTGACGTAGGCGACGATGCGATCGCCGGGCCGCAGGGACTCGCGGGGCACCTGCTCACGCACGGGCAAGATCGCCTCGGCCTTGCCGTTGTCGACCTCGACGATGATCGAGCCGCGCTCGAACCGGCGGACGATGCCGGTCATCAGCTCGCCCTTCTTGTCTTTGTAGGCGTCGTAGAGGTTCTCGCGCTCGGCCTCGCGGACGCGCTGGATGATGACCTGCTTGGCCGTCTGCGCGGCGATGCGGCCGAATCCGCCCGTGCCTACGCGCAGCGCCTCGATCTCAGGGTAGTCTCGCGCTTGGTCCTCGGCGCGCTTCTTGTCGCTGGCCAGGTAGAAGATCTGAAAGAGGAGCTCGTCGCCCTCTTCGGCCTCGAGCCCGGAGCGCTGGGCCTGCGCCAGGGTGATCTCGCGCAGCGGGTGCTTGACCTCGTCGACGACGTAGAGGACCTGGAACAGGTTCACCATGCCGGTCTCCTCGTCGAAGGTGGCCTCGATCTCACGCTCCTCGAAGACCTTCTTGGCCGCGGCCTGAACCGCCTGCTCCATCGTCTCGACGAGCACGTCGCGCGAGATGTTCTTCTCGCGGCAAACCTGGTCGATGACCGTGCTGAGGTTGACTGCTTCTTCCATGGCTACCGGAACCTTTCCGACCCGATGCGGGGCCTTGGCTCAGCCCTCGTAGACCAGGTTCGCGCGGCGAATCTGGTCCAGGCTGATGACATGTCGCCCACCCGCGCCGTTGGAATCGGTCTTGGCGTCGGGGTCGAGGAGGGTGACCGTGCCGGAGCGGTCGTCCTCGGGGGCGTGAGGGGCGGGCTGGACGGCTTCGATGCGTCCGTTGAAGTTCTTTTGCTTGGATCCGGCGTCCAGCGGGGCAAACGTGGTGACTCTGGCGAGGCCGCCCAGGTAGCGGCGAAAGTGGGAGAGCTTGGCGAGCGGGCGGTCGAGGCCCGGCGAGGACACTTCGAGCACGTAAGGGGCCTTCAGCACCCGTGCGACGGCGGCGGCGTCCGGGTCGGCCTCGGCAGCGTCGAGCGTGCTCGAGATGATCGGAGACATCTTCGAGCAGTCGTCCAGCGAGATGCCGCCGCCTTCGGCGGAATCGGGCGCAGCAGGACGGTCGAGGAACACGCACAGCCGGCGGTGTTTGCCCGACCCGGTGAACTCGGTGTGCACGAGCTCGTAGCCCATGGACTCGACGACCGGCCCGAGCACGTCTTCGAGCAGCGCTTCAGGACGCACGACCTTGGCCGACGCCGGGGCGTCGGTGCACGGCGCCTCGCGGCGGGCGTCGTCGTGGGTCTGGTCGGAAGAGGGGCTCATGTGGGAGTCAGCATCAGGGGCGAAGCGCCGGCGAAAAAAAAGAGCGGGACCCCGGGGGTGCCCACTCTCAAATGGCGGTTGCCTTTTGAGATGCTGCGGAGCGAGCAGATAACACAACGATTCGAGGGCCGCAAGCGCCGAGCAGGCCCCTGGCAGGGCACCATGGCGATCCCAAGCGGGCGAAGCTCTGGCAGACTCGGCCGAACGTGGCCCGCGCCCCAGCCCAGCGAGGTCTCCATGACCTGATGGAGCGGTACGTCGACGGCGATCGGCGGGCGTTCGAAGCCCTGCACGCCGCGCTGGGCAGCCGTCTGCGGGGCTTTCTCATCAAGCTGGTGCACGACGAGGCCGCCTGCGACGACCTGCTTCAGCTCACGTTGCTCAAGGCGCATCTGGCCCGCGATCGCTTCAAGGTGCCCGGCGGCGACCCCGACGGAGCCGTCCAGGCCTGGTACTTCGCGATTGCGCGCAACGTGGCGATGGACTTCTTGCGCGACCGCCACAGGTCGAAGACGCGCGAGGCCCCGGCGCGCGCCGACGCCGATCCGATCGGCGAGCTCCGAGATCCCAGCCCCACCGCCCAGGAGCACACAGAGCTGGTCGAGGCCGAGGCGCTCATCGTCGAGGAGGTTCGGGCCGCAATTGCGGCGCTGCCGGACAAGCAGCGGGAGGTCGTCGAGCTGCACAAGCTACGGGGCATGTCGATGGCCGAGATCGCGAGCCGCCTTCAGGTGCGCGAGGGGGCGATCCGGGTCCGCGCGCACCGTGCGTACAAGGCCCTCGCTCGGCTCCTGCAGCCTCGAAAGCGCCCCCTGCTCGGGCAGGACGACCCGAAGCCGGAGGCCGAGTGATGCGTGACGTCCTCGAGGCGATCGGAGACGATCTCAGCGCCGCGGCGGCGCAGAAGCGACGTCACTTCGTGCCCGCGGCCCTCGGCGCGGCCGCGCTCTGCCTCGCGCTGCTCGCGATGGCGGGCACCCGAGACGACTTTGCGGCGCTGCCACCGTGGCGTCAGCTCGCGTTCGCAGCGTCGTGGATCGTCGGCGGGCTCCTCTTTCCCGCCGTCGGGGTCGGGCTGTGGTTTCCCGGCCGCGCTGGCCGGATCGCCTTGGCGGCGGCCGGGATCGCGCTCCCGGTGTGCGCGGTGCTCGGCGGCCCCGCAGCCCACGAAGGCGATCACCCCGCCGGCCCGTGCGGGTTGGCCCTGGCCTGCCTCGGCCTGGCCCTCGTCGGCCTGGGCGCCCTCAGCGGCGCGTTCGCTCAGCGCCGGGCCGCACGGAGCACCGGGTGGGTCGCGGCCGGTCTGACGCTCTCCGCGGCCACCACATCGGGCTGGATCTGCCCGTACGATGCGCCCACGCACCTGCTGTGGGGCCACGTCGCGCCCGCGCTGGCCTTGGTCGTCGTCGCCGCGGCGCTGGGGCGATGGATGCACGCGCGCCAGCGGCGGTAGCGGAGGGGCCTGCTAGGCCGAGCGTCGATCGGCCCGACGTCGGCGTCGCTCGAGGCGGCGCATGAGGATCGCGAAGAGGCGCCCGGCTCCGGGCCACCCGACCGGGCACAGCTCATGATGCGTGCCGTCGTGCAGCTCGACCATGAACACCTGCACCAAGCCCGTGGGACGCAGCTCGACGTAGAGGTCGGCGATGTCGGCCACCTTCACGCGACGCTGCTGGCCCCGGTCGGGAAAGACGAGCGTGTTCCACACCAGGTACGGCGCCAGCGGCAGCCGCGCGAGCAGCCACGCCCGGATCCACGCGAGGATCCACAGGCCGGCCAAGAGCATCGCGATGCGCACCGCCCAGCCCTGCCCGTAGGCCAGCTCGAGCCATCGCGGCGGCAGGCGCACCAACACGATTGGAAACAGGGCCAGCGCGCCCATCACCACGATGGTGGCCTCGGCGAGCTTGCCCGTCCAATCGGTGGGACGAACGACGTGCAGGAAGGGACGGAACACCGGCGCGCCCAGAAGCCTACGCCGACCCGCGGCGCCGCGCACCCGTCCCTTCGCGCGCGGCAGGTCGGGCCGACCGTCAGTCCACGAAGCGGCCGTCCGCCTGCGCGACCTCGGAGCACAGCGAGACGTACAGGGTCATCATCAGGGCCATTGCGAGCATGTTCGCCTGGCCGTCGTCGCCGCCGCGCAGCGCCGCCAAGGCGCGGCCGAGCTCACGCTCACCGAGTACGCGCGCCGCAGGGCTGCTCGAAGCGCGCAAGGAGTCCTCGAAGCCCCCCTCGAGCAGCGTGAGCAGGACCCGCGCGCGCACGCGATGCAGGGACTCCCCTGCCCCGCCGCCCAGCCGTGGCAGCGCGCGCGTGGCCTTGTGCCACAGCTTGCGCGCCGCCTTTGCGCCCAGCTCGTAGCCGTCGCCTGCCAGCCGCCCCAGCGTGCCCATGCCGTCCAGGTCCGGCCGGCGTACCCCGTTGATCGGAAGCGACAGCGCCTGGGGCAGGTGCGTCCTCAGGAGCGAGTACTGTGGGTTGCACCTGCGCTTGTCGGCGGCGGATCCGGCATACGCGGCCCGGATCCCCCGCACTGACGCGTAGGGCGTGAAGCGGCTGGCGTTGCCGTGGCAGCGCTTGAGCTTGGTGTTCCACACGCCATAGCGCTCGAAGAGGTACAGGCGATCGAGCGTGTCCAGGGGGCCCCGTGCGTCGGCAGCGATCTCGGCGAGCAGCGTGTCCAGGCGCTGCTCGAGCGCGGCCCCCACCTCGGGTGCGGCCCACCCCACGCCCGACATTCGGAACTTTGCGCGAAACGCAGCGGCAGGATCCACGGCGTCGCTGGGGGCGCGAAAGGGGCGGTAGGGGAAGTAGTAGCCGCTGAAGATCTCACCGCCGTCGCCGCTGACGGAGACCGCCGGGTCGCGGGCGAAGTCGGTGGGGCGGTTGGTCATGAAGGCGAGCGCCTCGCCGGTGCCGTTGCCGGCCATCGCCAGGTGGCTCAGCTCCCGCACGACCGCATCATGGCTCGGCCGAACCGGCGTGGGGTTGTCGAACGCCACGCCCACGCGAGCCGCGATCTCTCGGGCCACGCGGACGTCCTGCGATTGGGGGCCGCCGTCGGAGAAGACCTCGAGCTGCCCCCGGGGCCGCACGGCCAAGGCGCTGGCGAACGATCCCCGCGAGTCGAGGCCCGCGCTGAGTTCGACGCGGATCGTCCCCTCCCCCGGCAGCGCGGCGTCGAGGTAGGCGAGCTGCGCGTCGACGACGGCCGCCTCGAGGCGACGCCCCGGCTCCGTCGCAAGGCCGAGCGCAGGCAGCCGCGTCGTCTGCACGCCGCCGGTGGTGATCACAGCCCGCTGCATGGGCTCGACGCGCTGCAGCCCGCGCGCGAGCGGGGTGCCCATCATCGACCAGCCGACCGCGAAGGCGGAGGCGGCCGAGGCGGTGTCGAGCTCGAAGTCGACCAGCCCCGTGGCGAGGATGCCGACGTCGTGCGGCGAGACGATGGCGACCCGGTCGGCGTGGGCGAACCGGAGCGAGCGCTGCCCGGTCACGTCGCCCACGGCCGTCAGCGTCGCGGCGGCACGCTCGAACGACAGAGCCCCGAAGGACAGGTCGGACGCCCGCGCGCATGCGGGGCCCTCGGCGAGCGCTTCGAGCAGCGCCGGCGGGTCATCCCCATACACACAGCAGAGCCGGTCCTCGGTGGCCACCGCGGACACGGCCGAGCGCATCGACGCCGACGCGTGCCGCACGAGCAGCAGCGCAAGGGTTCCGCAGCCGTGTCGCTCGAAGGCGAAGCGCTGGGCTCCGTAGACGTGGCGAAACAAGCCCTGCAGAGCGCTCGTTGCGCGATCGAGAGCGCGGGACGCTTGCGCCGCGTCGTGGCTGAGCAGTGCGACGAACGTTTCCATGTCTCTTCGATGCCCGCGGATAGTAGAGCGCATCGACAGCGAGCACCATCGCTCCTCCTCGCGCGCTCCGCGAGGCGTTGTAGAGTTCGCGCATGGCTCGTCGCCGCTTCGTCGTCGCCACCGTGGGGCTGACCCTCGCGGGCTGCCGACAGGACCCCGAGGTCGTCAACCCCACGCCCGCAGGCGTCCCGTCCCACGCCTCCCGCGATGCCGTCGCTCCACCGGCCCCGGCAGGCAAGACGCACCCCGACCAGCCGGAGGGCAAGACCAGCGGGGGCGCATTGAGCCTGCCGTTCCTGCGGGCCTCCCGACGAGAGTGCACCTCGCCGTGCGCCGTGATGTTCTCGATCGACCCGATCGTCGACACCTCCAGCGACAACCCGTTCGCGCTCAGCGGCGTCTACTGGGACTACGGGGACGAGGGCGCGGACGCGCGAGAGGGCCCCTACCGTCACGGGGCGAGCGCGTTCCGCTCCAAGCGGGGGCCCAGCCGAGAGACCGACACCAACACGCCGCTGGGCATGCACGTCTACCAGTGCGACGCCGGGACCTGCACGTTTCACCCTGGGGTCTCGGTTCGCAACGCGGCCGGCGACTGGGCAACCGCCTGGTCCACCGTGACCGTGCGCTCGGCCGACGCGGCCTACCCCGGCGCCCGCACGGTCTGCGTCTCGTCGACCGGCACGTGGGACGGCGACGTCCCCTGCCCCGAGGGTGCCTCGAGGGCTCGCTCGCTCCCCAAGTTCGGCGAATGGAAGACCGGCACCCGCTACCTGCTGCGCCGCGGGGAACAGTTCCGCTCCGAGCCCTCGTGCATGCGATACGGCCGCCAAGGCATCCAGATCGGCGCGTTCGGGCACAGCGCGGACCCCAAGCCCGAGCTGACGCGATTCGCCATCGGGCGCGAGTCGACGTGCCGGCACGCCCTGACCAACAACCGGCGCGCCGCCGAGTATGGGCCCAAGTTCTGGAACGAGAACATCACGCTCACCGACCTTCGTGTCGAGGCGATCGAGCTGGGCATGACCTTTCGGGACATCACGCTGCACGACCTCGACATGGACTTCGAGCGCGGCATGCGGGGCGGCTCGGTGGTCACGGTCTCCACCGACCGCTGCACGCAGGACGACAGCCTCAGCTGCTCGCTCATCCCGCTGCCCCAGGGGCTCTACATCGCCGGCTCCCGGCTGATCGGATCGCGGCAGGAGCCACCGAAGTACAACCTGGGCATGCTCAAGAGCACCTGCGCGAGCTTCGTGGGCGTGCTCGACAGCGAGCTGAAGGTCGCGATCGGGCACAACATGCGGGTCGAATGCTCGACCCGGGTGCTGGCCCTGCACAGCGACGTCAGCGGACACCACCTCGGCGAGGGAGGCAGCCGCGTCGCGCCCCGCCACGCGATCACCGTGCGCAGCGACGGCAGCCTCGATCGCGACATGCTCGGGCAGCCCCGTCGCCCCTCGTCCGACCCCTCGAAGGTGTTCGACAGCCGCTACACCGTGGTCAAGGACGTCTACCTCGGCGACCCGCAGAGCAAGAACCACTCCGCGCGCGTCACGATCACGCCGTCGAAGCCGGCCGAGCCGGTCGTCACTCGGATGGCGGTGCTCTCGGGCAACCTCGTCGACCTCGAGGGGGGCGCGGGCGATGGGCCTGCCACGTTCGACGCCCACCTCGCCGGCACTGGCCTGGTCTGCTACGACGACAACCGCTGGCAGGCCCCCAAGGGCTGCGGCGACAAGGGCCGCGCCGCGATCCCCGAGGGCGGGTACAGCCCGGCGCGCACCGACGTCCCGGCGCCCGCCGTCCCGAAGCCGCCTGGCGCGTATTAGATCCTCGAGGGGCCCGTTCAGTTGTGGATCAGCGAGTAGACCCGCTTGACCAGCACGTAGGAGACCCCGAGGAAGAACGCGAGCGAGGCCAGCAAGGCCAGCGCTCCGGGCACGCCCACGAGCTCGAGCATCGACTTGAGCGGGATGGGCAGCGCGGCGAGGATGTAGAACACCAGCGACAGCTGCCCCACCGTCGAGGCGATCTTGAGCAGTCGCTGCGCCCCGCCGCTCAGCGACGCGTAGCGGCGGGTGACCGACATCAGCAGGCTGATGGTGACCATGACCAGCCCGACGTAGAACACCCACTTGGTCAGGCAGTTCTTCGAGGGCCAGTAGGTCAGCTCGACGTACTCGCCTGTGATCGCCCCGAACACGAGCGCGACCGCGATGACGAGCAGGCCGCCCTTGAGGAAGAACTGCGGGGCGCCCGGGGCTTCGCTGTTGTGCTTGATGTATGTGCCGAGCGCCAAGCCGACGAACACCAGGCTCATCATGTCGAAGTAGGCGAACTTGGCCTCGAGCATGAGGCGGGCCAGCTGCAAGAAGCCTGTGACCTCGACGTCTGCGAGCGCGACGTCGAGCCCCATCTGAATCACCGCCGAGCCTGCGGCCAGGCCAAGCAAGAAGCGCATGCGGTGCTTGGGGTCTGCCGTGACTCGCGTGGTCAGCGAGAACCAAAGCGGCACCGTCGCGACGCCGAGCGTGTAGAAGAGCAGCGGGGAGTAGAACGAGACGAAGAAGACGTTGGGCCCGAACGGCTCGCGGCCGATGAACACGCGGCCGAGCATTGCGAGCACGCCCAGCAGGGCGGTGCCCGAGCCCACGATGAGCAGGCTCGTGCGCATCGACGCCTTCACCCGGTTCGGGTTCCGCTCGAAGATCGGCAGCTGCAGGTAGCCCAGGCCGACACCAAAGGTGACCGCAAAGCCCGGCGTGCCGAAGGAGAACAGTGGCGCGAGCAGCTTGGCGACGATGCCGAACGACTCGGGCAGCCGCGAGAACAAGGCCGAGGACCAGTGCCCGGCCACGACGAAGAACATCAGCACGCCCCGCACGGCGTTGACGACGAGGTTGTTCGCGTACCCCAGGTTCAGACCGCCAGCGGTGGCCTGCGTGCGTGGGGCGGCCTCGGCGGCCGTCGCCGGAGCATCGGGAGCAGCCTCGAGCTGGGGCGTGCTCGCCTCGGCGAGCTGACGGATCGTCGCGCCTTGAAAGATCGAGCGACAGATCGCCGGGTCGATGCCCGCCCGCCCCATCCGCATGATCACGTTCAGCGCCGTGAGTGAGTCGCCGCCCAGGTCGTAGAAGCTCTCGTCGAGCCCGATGTCGGCCTGGCCCAGGGCGTCCTTCCAGATCTGCTGTAGCTCGGCGACCTTGGCATCGAGTTGGGCCTGTCGCTGCGAGGGCGCGGCCGCGCTGGGCGAGACCTCGGGTGCGAGCGAGTCGGCGAGCTGGCGGATCGTCGCGCCTTGAAAGATCGAGCGGCAGATCGCCGGGTCGATGCCCGCCCGCCCCATTCGCATGATCACGTTCAGCGCCGTGAGCGAGTCGCCGCCCAGGTCGTAGAAACTCTCGTCGAGCCCGATGTCGTCCTGGCCCAGCGCCTCCTGCCAGATCTGACGAAGCTCCTCGAGCGCGGCGTCGCGCTGCGCGCTCCCTCCGGAGGCCTCGGGGGCCGGCTCGGGCGCGAGGCTCTCGGCGAGCTCGGCAATTGTGGCGCCTTGAAAGATCGAGCGGCAGATCGCCGGGTCGATGCCCGCCCGCCCCATCCGCATGATCACGTTCAGCGCCGTGAGCGAGTCGCCGCCCAGGTCGTAGAAGCTCTCGTCGAGCCCGATGTCCTCGATGCCCAGCGCCTCTTTCCAGATCGACCGAAGCTCTTCGCGCACGCGCTCGTGCTCGGGCTGCGCGGCGGCGCTCAGCGCAGCGGGGGCGGCGGCCGCGGGCGCCTCGGGCTCGGGGTGAGCCGAGACCCACTGCTCGGTGAGCTTGCGACGCTGGACCTTGCCGGACCCGGTGCGAGGCAGCGCCTCGACCATCATCGTGTCGATCGCCCCGCGGGCCTGCACGCCCTGCTCTTGCGCAGCCTCGACCACCGCGCGCCGCAGCGCCTCCACGTCCAGGCCCGCGTCGTGGGGGATGCTGATCAGGATCCCGTCGCCGCGCATGGGGTCGGGCTTGCGAGAGATCGAGAACTGAGCGCCGGGCCCCACCACCTGCCGCGCGTGCGCCTCGAGGACCTCGGGCGAGAGCTTGGTGCCGCCACAGTTGATCAGATCGTCGGCCCGTCCGCCGAAGTACACGAAGCCCTCGCGGATGGAGCCGAGATCCTGGGTCTCGTACCAGCCCTGTGCGTCGACGGCCGGCTTCGGCTCACCGTCGATCCAAAGCCGCCTGGCGACGTGCGGGCCTCGGATCTTGATCCGACCGTCGTCGGTGAGCGCCACCTCGACCTCGCCGTGCGCCTTGCCGACCGACTCGAGCGCGTCGCCGTCGGTGTCGTGCACTTCGAGGAACGTGGAGCGGGACGCCTCGGTCAGGCCGTAGTGCTGAACGATCGTCGCCTTGGGGAACAGCTCGCGCACCGCGATCTTCTCGTCGCGGCTCATGTACTGGCTGCCGATCTCGATCCAGCGGATGCCCTCGCCGATGTCTTCGAACATCGACCGCGCCTCCAGCAGCACCCGCCACAAGCTTGGGACCGCGGAGATCGCGTTGATCTCGCCCTTGCGCAGCAGGTCCGCGACCTCGAGCGGGTCGAACCCGTGCTCGGGCAGATACGCACGGCCGCCCGCCGTCGCCACGGCTCGGCACCGACCAAATCCGAACGAGTGCACGACCGGTATGCCGACGTACTCGCGGATCTCCGAGGTCACCCCCATGAGCCCGTTGAGCCGCTCCACCATGTCGAAGAGCGCCCGGTGGGTCAGCTCGACGCCCTTGGGCCGCCCCTCGGTGCCGGAGGTGAAGAGGAACTGTGCCACCGCGTCGCTTTGCTGCGGGGTGTAGTCCCAAGACGCCCAGCCGTGCTCGGACCGCGGCTCGAGCACCTCGGTGACCTTCGCGATGCCGATGCGTTCTTGGTCGTCCGCGTCGCGCAGCGGCACGGCGATCCGACCCTGCCCGAGGACTTCGAAGGTCTTCCGGACGAAATCAACGGAGTTCGTGGCGACGATGCCGACGGGAGACCGCGTAGCGCTCATGGCTCGCCGCGGACAATACGACCGCACTACGCGCCAAGGCAACCGATTCCCCGGGATGCCCGCAGGGCGCGCCCGCTAGTCGAAGGCGACCTCGAGGTCGAACCCACCCTCGTCGAGCGAGAGCGAGTCGACGTCGAGGAAGTACGTGCCCGGCTGGAGGAACACCTCGAGGAACGCGAACCCAGGCGTACCGAGGATCTGGTCGCTGGTGCACTCGAGCTCGGTCAGCGCGCTGCAGTCGGTCCGCACGCTCAGCATCGGGCGGTACGCGCCCGATCCGGTCGAGGTCACGGTCACCGAGCCGGGCGTGAACATTTCGAGCTGAAAGAAGTTCTCCCGCCCCACGCCCCCGCAGAAGGAGTCTGCGACGCCCTGGCCCCCCCCGAAGTCGTTTTGCCACAAGAAGCGCGACCCCGGCTCCTGCACGATCACCTCGGGGTGAACCTCGCACTGCGCCAAGGGAACCGGCTCGAGCGAGATGTCGAACCCGTAGTTTCCACCGCCCTCACCCGAGTCGATCTGGATGAAGAAGTCGCGGTTGCCCGGCGCGATGAAGTGGCGGGGGTCGCCGACGGTGCCGTCGAACCAGTCGTTGGTGCACGCGCGGAGCACGACGCCGTCGGGCCCGCACGCAAACTCGCTGACGCGAACGATCGGGTTGAAGTCGGTCAACGCGGGATCGAAGGTGATCGTCACGTCGGTCGCCGAGGTCGGCTGGAACAGGTAGACGTCCTCGAGACCGTCGGCGGCCGCGCACTCGGCCGTGTACAGCCCAGGTCCGCGAAGCTCGCCGACGACCTGAGTGTCGGTCGTGGGCAGCTCGATCGGGTTGGAGCACGAGCCCGCGCGGCCCTCGACCGGGGGCGGAAAGTCGTCCGAGGGGTCGCCGCTGCTGCTCTCGTCCGTCTGTGGATCGGTGTCGGTGTCGGTGGCCGTGCCCGTTGCGGACCCGAAGTCGGTGTCGGCGACGAAGGTCGGGTCACTCCTCAGACCGCACCCCAAGGCTACGCACAGGCCGAGGCCAAAGCAGGCGCGGGCGGACAGCGAACGCATGCCCTTGGTTTAGCATTGGGAGTTTTGGAGCGTCAAAGTGAACGCCACAGTCTCTGCACATGCATCTTGACGCGGACCACGCCGCGGAACACGTCGAGCTGCGGGACGAACACCAGGTCGACTCGCGAACGTCGCGGCGGCTCGAGGTGCGCCATGCCGAACGCGATGGCATCGGCCTTGTGACCGTCTTGCGCCAGCGTCAGCGCGAGATGTCGCTCCTTGAGCACGCGTGTGCCGACGACCTCGCAGCCCCGCGCGATGAAGCGAGGGGCGTCGAAGCCCATGCCAAACGGCCCCGCGCGGCGGATCGAGTCGCACAGCTCCACGCCGATGTCGCAAAGCGGCACCTGGGCGTCGACGATCTCCTCGTCCTCGGGCGCGGGCACCTGGGCCCGCTGCAGCGCCACCGCGGCATCGAACGCGTCGACGAACGCATCGACGTTGTCCGCCGCGAGGGTGAGGCCCGCGGCTTCGCGGTGGCCACCGAAGCGTTCGAGCAGGGCTGCGCACTCGGCCAGGGCGGCACGCACGTCGACCCCGCCGCAGCTGCGGACCGAGCCCCGGGCGATGCCGCGGGCGGCGTCGATGCCGAGCACCGCGACCGGCCGATCGAACTGCTCGACCAGCCCGGTGGCGGCGATGCCCACGACGCCGGCCGCCCAGCGATCGTGGGCGACCACGAGCCCGGCACGCTCGGCGAGCTTGGGGTCGGCGCTCAGCAGCGCGCTCGCCTCGGCCTTGATGCGCTCGGTCTGGCGCTTGCGCTGCTCGTTGAGCATGTCGACCCGGTCGGCGAGCGGACCGGCCTCGGCGGGCGTGCGCGCGCGCAGGAGATGAAGCGCCGGTTCGGCGGGCCCCAGACGCCCCGGCGCGTTGATCCGCGGGCCGAGCTTGAAACCCAGATGCGCCGCGTCGAGCGGCTCGAGCGCGTCGACGCCGGCGCGATCGAGCAGCGCCGCGACCCCGGGCCGGCCGCGCTTCTGCAGGTGACGAAGCCCCGACGCGACGAGCACCCGGTTCTCGTCACACAGGGGCATCATGTCGCAGACCGTCGCGAGCGCGACCAGGTCCAGCAGCGTGCGCGGGTCGGGCAGCCGCGCCTGCGTGCGCTTGGCCAGGCGCGTTCGAAGGCCCGCGCACAAGTAGAAGGCCACCCCTGCCGAGCACAGCCCCTTGAACGGGAAGCCGCAGCCCTCTTGATGGGGGTTGATCAGCGCGTCGGTCGGCGGCACAACCTCGGGCACCTGGTGGTGGTCGATGACGACCGACTTCACGCCGTGCTCGCGCAGCCACCCGAGCGCCTCGAGGTCCGAGGTGCCGGTATCACCGCACAGGACCAGCGTGGCCCCCGCTTGGTGCAGCGCCTGCGCATCGGCGACGCCGAAGCCGTACCCTCGCTCGCGCTGGGCGACGCGCACCACGACCTCGAGCCCGAGCGCCTCGAGGTAGCCCGAGAGGATGGTGGCCGTGGTGACGCCATCGACGTCGTAGTCGCCGAAGATGCCGACCCTCCAGCCCTGCGCCTTGGCCTCTTCGAGCAGGTCGAGCGCGGCCTCGAAGCCCGCCATCTGGGTCGGCGGCCGAAGCTGTCCGAGTGATGGCGCGAGCATGCGCCGCATCGACGCTTCGTCGTCGACGCCCCGTGACCACACCAGGTGCGCCGTCAGGGGTGCGACGCCGATCGCGGCGGCGACCCGCTCGAGGTCGGGCATCGCCCCTTCGCGGCGCATCCGAACGGTCGGCGCGGGCGCGGTGACGGCTGCATCCAGCGGCATTCCGCATGCTACTGCGGGCGTAGGCTCGCTCGAGGCGTCTTGGCTGGGCATGGGAAGGGATTCGGGAGGAAATCGAACGAGGGAGACCTCTGTAGCGGAGATCTCCCTCTGGGTGTGACCGAGCGGCGCTCAGGTGTCGTCGCTGGGCCGAGGCCGACGGCGACGGCGACGCGTCTTCTTCTTGGGCTCGCCGACACCTTCGGCGGGTGCTGGGTCGGCGGCTCCGGTGGGCTCGGGCTGCCCCTTCTCTTTGCCCGACAGCAGGGTCCCGGTGCCCTCGCCCTCGTCGGCCCACTGCAGGTGCCCGCGGCCTCCATAGAAGCGCTTGTTGACGTAGAGGAACACCGGCGTCGCGATGTACAGCGACGAGAACGTGCCGACGAGGACGCCGATGATCAGCGCGAAGGCGAAGTCCTTGATCGGCCCGGCCCCCATCGCGTAGGTGGCCACGACCACGAGCAGCGTGGTGCCCGAGGTCAGAATGGTCCGCGACAGCGTGTCGTTGAGCGCGTCGTTGGTGACCTTGTCGATCGGCTCGTCGCGGTGCAGCGCGACACGCTCGCGAACGCGGTCGAACACGACGATGGTGTCGTTGATCGAGTAGCCGATGATGGTCAGCAGCGCGGCGATGGTCTGGAGGTTGAACTCCTTGCCGGTGAGCGCGAAGGCTCCGATCACCAAGATGGCGTCGTGGGTGAGCGCGACGATGCCCCCCGGCGCGAACCGGAGGTCGAAGCGGATCATGACGAACAAGAAGATGAAGCCGATGGCGTAGAGCATCGACTTGGCGCCGTCTTCCTTCAGCTGCTCGCCGACGGTCGCACCGACGGTCTCGGAGCGGACGATCTCGGCGATCGAGCCCTTGCCGAACTTGGCCTCGAACTCCTCTTTGATCTTGTTGCCGACGCCGATGAGCGCGAACTCGGCGGGGCTCTCGCCCTCTTTGCCGCCGAAGCCCTTGTCGGCGGTGCCCATGCAGCCCGCCTCGTTGACCTTGTTCTCGAGATCCTTGTAGTTGGGCTCGGCGTCGAAGCCGAAGAACAGCTTGGAGCCGCCCTTGGGGTGGTCGAAGCTGAGCCTCTGCGTCGTGCCCTCGCCGTCGACGCGGAGCACGGTCTGCGCGGCCGCCTTGCACGCCTCGACCTGGTCCTCGTCGATCGAGAGCGACTCTTTGACCCGGACCATCACCTCGTGCTCGGAGTCGGGCACCTCGACCGCGGACGCGCCTTCGTAGCCAGCCTCATCGAGCGCCTCGCGGATGGCGTCGACGCCCGGGTCCTTGTCGGGGTCGAAGCGCAGGCGGACCTGCGAGCCCCCGGCGAAGTCGATGCCGAAGTTGAGGATCGACCCCGAGTTGACCTGGTTGAAGACCATGGTCCCCAGGGACAGGAGGATGGCGATGATGGAGATCGTGATGTAGCGCCAGCGGCGCTCGACGAACGCGATCTTCGTTCCCGCTGGAATCAGCGTGAAGAACTTCTGCTTTTGGTTGGTGTCGTCGGACATCTTCGTGTTCCTTCCAGTGAGGGCCGAACGACGGCTAGATGGACACCCGGTCGAACCCGCGGCGGTTGGACTGGAAGTCGAAGAAGAGGCGGCTGCACCAGACGCCGGTGAAGATGGACGTTGCGATACCGATCATCAGCGTGACCGCGAAGCCCTGGATGGGGCCCGATCCGTACTGGTAGAGCACCAGGCCGGCGATGGCGGTGGTGAGCTGCGCGTCGAGGATCGTGGTGAAGGCCCGATCGTACCCGGACTCGATGGCCGCCCGCGCTGTGAAGCCCTCGCGGACGTACTCGCGGATCCGCTCGAACACGATGACGTTGGCGTCGACCGCCATGCCGATGGTCAAGACGATGCCGGCGATGCCCGGTAGCGTGAGCGTGGCGCCGAAGAACGCCATCGCAGCGAGGATGAGCACCATGTTGAGCACCAAGGCGAACACGGCGATGAGCCCCGAGCCGCGGTAGTAGACCAACATGAACAAGATGACGGCGGAGAGGCCGACCACGAAGGCCAAGAAGCCTCGCTCGACCGACTCCTGACCGAGGTCGGCGCCGACGCGGATCTCGAACTCCTTTTGCAGGCGAGCGGGAAGCGAGCCGGACTTGAGGACCTTGACCAGGTCGTTGGCCTCTTCCCGGATCGTCTTGCCTGGGGTGGCGCCCAATGTGATGACGAAGTTGCCGCTGAGCCGATCGTTGAAGATAGGGTCGGAGCGGACCTCGTCGTCGAGAACGATGGCCATCTTGCGGCCGATGTTGTTGCCCGAGAGGTCCTCCATCTGGTTGGCGCCCTGGCGGTTGAGCGACACCGCGACCTGCGGCTGCCCCGTCTGGGGGTCGGGCTGCACCGAGGCGTTGGTGATTTTCTCACCGGTCACGCCCGCGCGGCTGTGCAGGATGTAAGTGCGGTAGAGCAGCTCGGGCTCGCCACCGCGCTTGGTGACGATGGGCACCGGGCCGAAGTAGACGGCGCGGTCGGGCGGAAGTCGCCACTGCGGAGGCAGGTTGGCGAAGAAGTTCTGCAGCGTCTTCTTGTCCTTGGCGAAGAACGCGTAGGGTTCCTTGACGGTGACGCCGTTGTCGCGGCCGTAGTCGCGCTCGACGTTGACCGAGATGCCCATGCCCTCGGTGACGTAGCCGGCCTCGAACAGGGCCTTGAGGTAGGGCTTTCCGGTGTCGCGGAACGGGCGCTCGTCGTCGACGAGGTGCATCGTGAGCACGGCCTGCCGCTCGATGATCTTGAGCAGCCGGCGGAAGTCGCTGCTGTCCTCGAGCACCTCTTCTTGAGCGAGCTCGGTGAGCGTGATCGCGTCGCTGGTGGCGTCTGCGAGGATGGCCGGGTCGTCCTCGAGGATCTGCAGCTCGAAGGGGAGCCTGTCATCGACGATGACCAAGGCTTCGGTCATCTTGCCCTCGAAGGTGGTCTGCAGCAGCTCCCGAGCGTTGCCGTCGGGGATGGAGACCTTGAACGCCCACGGGTTGCCGCGGACCTCGCTGATGACGACCTGCTGCGCACCTGCGGCGGTCAGCACCTCGCGCATGCGGTCGCTTGCTTGCTGCGCCGCGGCCTTGGCTTCGGTGCTGGTGTCGGACAAACCGGGCAGCTCGACGACGATCTGGCGGTTCTTGGGGTAGATGCTCGGCTCGGCCACGCCCATGGCGTCGACCCGCTTGCGCACCGTCTCCAGTGCAGTCGAGACGATCTGCGACTGCGTCTCGGCGAGCATGTCCGGGTTCATCTTCAACGTGATGACCCCGTCGGCTTCGCTCGGACCCGAGTCGGCCTCGACGCGCTCGAGCAGCCCGAACGAGGGCGCCATGGCGTCGTCGGTGGCCAGGGCGACCTGGCTCGGATCCTCGAAGGTGATCAGCAGGGTGTCGAAGGTGTCCTCGGCGCGCTTGACCGTGGGGCGGACGTCCTTCTTCTCGGCAAAGGACGCCTCGAGCTCGGCGGCGATGCCGTCGAGTTTGTTCTGCAGCGCCTCATCGACGCCGACGGAGTACTCGAGGTGCAGGCCGCCTTGGAGGTCGAGGCCGAGCTTGAAGTGGCTGGTAAACGTGTCGGTGATCCACGCTGGTAGCCGTTCTTGCGCGTTGGGAACGACCGAGGGCAGCACCGAGAGCGTCGCGAAGACGACGAGCAGCAGCAGACCGACGGCCTTGAGCTTGAGAAACCTACGCATGGGTTCTTCCTATTCGTGGCTCGAGTGGGGGCTCGAATGGGGCCCTAGCTCGCCGATTTGGCGTCCTTGGCCTCGTCCTTCTTGCCCTTGTCCTTGTCCTTTGCGGCCTTGGCCGCGGCCTCGCGCGTGTCGTGAATCTCGGACTTGACCACCCGCACCTTCACGCGGTCGGCGATCTCGACGATGGCCAGGTTGCCGTCGATGTTGGAGACCCGGCCGATGATGCCGCCATTGAGTTGGACCTCGTCACCTTTCTTCAGGCCTTCGAGCCGCGCCTTGCGGTCCTTCTCCTGGTTCTTCATGGGCCGCAGCACCATGAAGTAGATGATGACGAACATCCCCACCATGGGGAGCATCGGGTTGCCGAGGATGCTGCCCGCACCGCCTTCGGCGACGAGGGATGGCAGAGCCAGGGCGACAGTGAAGAGCGAGAGGGTCATGGCGGTGTCCGCAGACTAGGCGAGCGAGCCCGCCCATCTGACGAGCCACGCAGCGCAGCCGCCGGGAAGTAGCAGAGTCGCGATCGCCCGGTCAAGGCGCGAATGCCAGCCCCCCGTCCCTCAACGCCTTGATCTCGAACGACTTTCGTGCAGGTCGCGGCAACCCACAGGATGCGCACACGCCCCGGGGCGATCGTTCGCCCCCGCGGGAGCAGCGCAACTCACGCCTCGCGGTACGCGGCGAGCATCGGTTCGATCGCCGTGAGCACCGCCTCGAACGTCCCCTCGCGGAGCCCCTCGCGCAGCACCGCGATGAGCTGCGCATAGAAGAACAGGTTGTGGATCGTGGAGAGGCGGCCGTACAGCGGGTCGTTCTGCCGGTGCAGGTGCCGCAGGTAGGCCCGACTCGTGGTCGTGCAGCACGCGCAGGCACACTGAGCGTCGACGGGCGAGAGGTCGTCCTTGTGCGCCGCGTGGCGAATGTTGATCTTGCCCGACCACGTGAAGAGCTGGCCGTTGCGCGCGTGGCGGGTGGGCATGACGCAGTCGAACATGTCCACGCCGCTGCGCACCGCCGCGACCAGGTCCAGCGGCGTGCCGATGCCCATGACGTAGCGCGGCTTGTCGGTGGGCATCTTGGGCGCGATGGCGGCCATCGTCGCGTGCATGGCCACGGTGGGCTCGCCGACCGAGAGGCCACCGAGCGCGAGCCCGTCGAAGCCCAGTTCGGCGATCTGCGCGAGGTGCTCCTCGCGGAGCTCGAGGTCGGTGCCGCCTTGCACGATGCCGAAGCACATCTGGGTGGGCGCGAGGATGCTCTCTCGCAGCTGCGCCGCCTCACGGGCCCAACGCGTCGTGCGCTCCATCGCGGCGCGCATGAGCGAGCGGTCGGCGTCGCCCGGCGGGCAGTGATCGAGGATCATGCAGATGTCCGATCCCAGCTTGGCTTCGACCTCGAGCACGCTACGCGGGGTCATGCGGTGCTTCGAGCCGTCGAAGTGGGTGCGGTAGTCGACGCCGGTGTCGTCGATCTTCTGCAGGCCACGGAGGCTGAAGACCTGATAGCCGCCGCTGTCGGTGAGGATGCCGTGATCCCAGCCCATGAAGCCGTGCAGGCCCCCGTGGGCGGCGACCAGCTCCGGCCCGGGGCGGTGCGCCAGGTGGTAGGCGTTGCCCAGGACGATCTGCGCGCCGGTGTCCTTCAGGTCCCGCGGGGTCAGCCCCTTGACCGCACCGTAGGTGCCCACCGGCATGAACACCGGCGTCTGCACGGGGCCGTGCGCGGTGAACAGCACACCGCTGCGCGCGTCGGAGCTGCGCGCGACCTCGACGAAAGTGCCGACGGGCTGGTCCTCGGCGGGGCTGGGCGCTTGGAGCACCTGCTGCGGATGGGGTCGGAGCTGTTGCATCGTCATGACTGTGCGGGGCCGACGAGCATGCAGTCGCCGTAGCTGTAGAAGCGATAGCCTTGCGCGACCGCCTCTTCGTACGCCGCGAGCACCCGCTCGCGGCCGCCGAGGCAGCACACGAGCATCAGCAGGCTGCTGCGCGGGAGGTGGAAGTTGGTCAGCAGGTGCGTGACGACCTCGAAGCGATGCCCCGGTGTGATCATCAGGTCGGTCTCCCCTGCCCCCGCTTCGATGCGCCGACCGTCTCGGCCGAGCGTCTCGAGCGTGCGAGTGGCGGTGGTGCCGACGGCCACGATGGGGCGCCCCGCGTCCCGAGCGGCTTGAATGCGCGCGGCGTCGTGGGCTTCGATCGCGTACCGCTCGGCACCGACTCGATGATCGCGCACGTCGTCGGCCTCCATGGGCAGGAACGTACCGGGCCCGACGTGCAAGGTGACGCGGGCGGGGTCGAGCCGCTCGACCATCGCGGCGTCGAGGTGCAGACCGGCGGTGGGCGCGGCGACGGAGCCCTCGGCGGCCGCGAAGACGGTCTGGTAGCGCTCTTCGTCTTCGCGGTGCGGGCCATCGGGCCGCGCGATGTAGGGCGGCAGCGGGATCTCTCCGCCGGCCTCGCACGCGGCGAGCACGTCGCCGGCGGTGACCTCGAACACCCGCGCGCGCGGGTCGAGGGCGTCGCGCCCGACGAAGGCGAGCTCGAGCGCGTCCCTAAAGGCGAGGCGCTGACCGGGCTGGAGCTTCTTCGCGTTGCGAACCCAGGCGGTGACGCGCGTGCCCGGCCCCTGCCCAGGCGCGGGCGCGCATAGCAGGACCTCGAAACGACGCCCATCGTCGCGCGTGCCGTGCAGCCGGGCCGGGACGACCTTCGAGGTGTTCACGACGACCAAGGCGTCCGGGGGGAGCAGGTCCGGTAGATCGCGGACGTGGCGATGCTCGACTCCGGCGCCGAGCACGAGCATGCGCGACGCGGTGCGCTCGGGCGCGGGCGCATGGGCGATCTGCTCGGGGGGCAGCGTGAAGTCGTAGTCCTGCGGACCCATGGTCGGGCGAACTTTGGACCCCGTCCACGCGCAGAGCAACCCCCCTGCTATCGTGCGGTGCATGCAGTCCTGGGCGCTGATGGCCACCCTGCTCGTCGCGGCTCCCGCCGAGTCGACGCCGGCATACTCGCCCGCGCAGGCCGAGGCCGACGTCGAGACGATCAAGACCGATAGCTCGAAGGCCTACCTCGACGCGCGGGGCCGTCTCGAAGCCCATCCTCGCGTGGCGGCGGCGGCGGTCCGTGCCAGTCTCGACGCCGTCCCGGCGCCCGGCCCCTCGGAGCAGCGGCGGCTGCTCGGCGTGCTGGCCACCCTCGGGCAGCCCGAAGACCTCGACCGATTTGCGACCGCGCTGCGCCGGGTGCTCGTCAACGCGCCCGCAGGCGTCGACCCGGTCGAGCTCGCGCACCCGTGGCGCATGCTCCTGCTCGACCAGGGCGCGAGCGCGACCGGGCACCTGCAGCAGCTCGTCGGCGACGAAGCGCTGCCCCTCGAGGTGCGAGGCCAGCTGCTCGGCGACTGGGTCGACCTCCAGCCCGCCGCATCCACCGGTGAGATGGTGGTGCTCGTAGGTCGAGGCCAGCCCGAGCTCGAGCAGCAGCTTCGACGCGCCCTCGCCGACCGGTGCAAGCGGGACGCGACGGTCCGCGACGCCGTCGTGAAGGCGACCGACGCCGCGCTCGACGCCGCGCTCGGCGATCCTGCCGACGCCCAGGAGGCCCACGCCCGCGAGGCGCCCCGCCTGCCCGCCCTGCTGCGCTTTCGCGCTCGCGTCGGCGGTGATGAAGCCTCGCTCGCCGAGCGCCTCGCCGCCGTTGCGCTCTCCGAAGAGGCCCGCTTCGGGGCCCGCGTGGCCGCCACCCGAGGCCTGGGCGCGCTCCCCCCCGAACACGCCACCGCGCCGCTGCGCAGCCTCGCGCAGACCCAGCTCGAGCATGCGCGCGCCGGATCGCAGCGGGGCGAGATCCTCGGGTGGCTCTCGCTGCAGAGCCTCGATGAGTCCGAGGCCGCCAGCGTGGCCGCGCGCTTCGAGCTGACCGCCTCCGAGGCCCCACGCCTGGCGAGCCTCGGCTTCGCCCTTGCGCCGCCGTCCCGAGCCGACGCGTGGCTGCCCGTCGCGCTCGACAACCCGTGGCCGCAAGTCCGCCAGGCGGCCTTCGAGCGCGTCGTCGCCCCGTGCAGCGACGATACCGTCGGCGTGCTCTCGACGCGCGGAAGCTCGACCGATCGCGGCGGTGACACCGACCGCGCCACCGCTCGCGCCGCCGTCGCAGGCCTGGGGCGATGCGCGACGCCCAGGGCGACCAAGTCGCTGCGCGCAATCCTGCTCAACACCAGCGGCGACATCGAGCTGCGCAGCGAAGCCGCGCGCCAGCTCGCACGCCTCGACGAGACCAAGCCGGTGGTCGACCTCCTGCGCGCGCGCCCCGAGCCCGCGTTTGCACGGCGCCTCGCCGCGGCGCTGCGTCACGCACCGGCCAGCGACGAGCGCATGGACGAGACGCTGTGTGCGTACGTCGAGCAGACCGGTCCCGTCGCCCGGGCGGCCGCCGACACGCTCGGCGCCCTGCACCCCGGCGACGCGAACCCTTGTGAGTGAGCCCGAGGGGCCCGCTCACACCTCGACGTCGCCCGAGGCGGTGTCCAGACGCGCCTGGATCGCGTCCACGATGGCCCCTGCCTGCACCGGGTCCGCGACCGCGGGAAACGCTGTCGCGGGGTCCTCGGCCATCGCCAAGCAGGTCTCGAGATCCTCGCGCGCCTGCAGCTTGGCGTCCGAGCTCGCGTCCTCGGGCAGCAGCGCCGCCCGGTTGTAGAGCGCCTCGGCCCGCATCGCGCCGCTGGCCCCGCGCTCGAGCACTTCGGTGAAGTCCCGACGAGCGTGAAGCGGTCGACCGATCGCGCCGTTGGCTTGCCCCGCCCCGTGCACCGCCCACAGCATCGCGGGCTGGAACCTCCGCGCGTCGTCGAAACACGACAGCGCGAGCAACGGTGACTGCGGCAGCAGCTCGAACCCACGAGCGCACGACGCCTCGGCCGCCCGACGCCGCACGAACCCCTCCTGGGCGGCTTCACGGCGCGCTCGCGTCAGCAGGCGCTGTGCTCCATCCACCCCCGCGGCCGCGGTCACCTCGAAGTGCAGCACCGCGCGCCCGGCCTGGCGGGTGTCGAGCAGGGCGTTGCCCCGGTTGAAGTGTGCACGCAGCACGTCCTCATCGGGCTCGGACAGCGCCAGCGCGATGCCGAGGTCATCGACCGCGCCGGGCGTGTCGCCTTGAAGCGAGCGAATGCTGCCTCGCTCGAGATACCCCTGGGGGTGCAGCGGTAGGATTCGAATCGCCTCCTCGTACGCACCGCGGGCCTCGTCGAGCGCATCGCCGTTGGCGTGCTGACGACCCGCGTTGATGCGATCGGCAAACGCAGCCTGCGCCGCGGCGACGGGATCGGAGTCATCGGCCATGGCGCCCGATGGTACCCCCGAAATCAGTTCCGGCTGAGCCGGAGCCCGCTGGCGCGCAACGTGCCCGCCCCGACGGCCCCCAGACCGACCGCGACCGCCTCGTCGCCCGACCACGGGCAGCGCGCGAACGCCTCCCCGTCCACGCGCACGTCGATCGCCCGCGGCGACACGACGAACCCGACGCTGTGACCGACGCCCGAGAGGTTCAGCCCCTCGTGGGAGCAGGTCACCTCCACCGCGCTGCCGTCGGCCTCACGCACCAGCAGCCGGACGTCGCTGACGCCCACGGCCAGCTCGGTCCGCGCGATGGCCCCGCGCGAGAACACGGCGTGCAGCTCGGGCGTGCCGTTGAACGCTTCGAAGGCCCCCTCGACGGCGAAGCGTCGGCTGCGGAAGCCGCGGAAGTGCACCCAGGTGGCCGCGAAGTCCGTGCTTCGGGCCGGGTCGGGCTCGAAGAGCAAGGTCTCCGAGGGCAGCGCCGCGCTGATTCGAGGTTCGACCCCCGCGCGGTCGTGCAGCACCAGCGCGCCGCCGACGGGCGACGAGACATCGGGCGTCCCCTCATCGGGGCCGTCGAGCAGCGGACGAAACCGGGTGATGACGGGGTTGGCCAACGAGCCCGAGGCCGGGACGCGGCCGCCGACGGTCAGCACGGTGCCATCGGCGAGCATGACCGAGGCGCCACCGATGCGCTGCCCCGGCGGCTGGTAGGTCCTGCCGGGCCGGGGTGCCGAGAGGTCGACCGCATCGGCGCCGCTGCGCCCGAGGATGCCCGCGTGCAGCACGAAGCCGCCCACCATCACGCGCTCCCCCCACAAGCCGACCATGGAGCGGCGCACGTCCAGCCTCGCCTCGGGCGTCAGGAAACACGGCGCGTCTTCGCCGGTGCACCACCCCTCGAGCTGCTCGACGTGGTTCTGATCCACCCGCCAGAGCGTGCCGTCGCTGAGCGTGAGCACGATCAAGCCCCCTTCGAGGAGCGCGGCGCCGACGATGTCCCGCCCCCCGAGCACCTCGAGGAGCGCGGGGCCGTATTGCGTCCACGCGCCGGTTCCCGGCAGCAACACCTCGATGTCGCGCACGTTCGCGCCCTCGTCGTCGCGCCCTCCGACGGCAAACACCACGCCGTCTCGGGACGCGAGCAGCATGTGGTCGTAGCGCGGGTGCAGCATCGAGGGTGCGACCTCGAACGAGAGCCCGCCTCCATCATGGCGAACGTAGAACCCCGAGCGCAGCACTGTCGCCGCAGAGGGCTCGCATTCGGTGCCGTCGAAGAACGCGCAGCCCCCCTGCACGAGCACCCGTCCGTCGGGCAGCGCGACGGCGCCGTGAAATGCTCGCCCGCTGGCCGCAGTCCCACCGAGGGAGATCGGCCGGGCCGCATGCACGGTCACCGCGAGCGAGCCGGGGTCGACGTCGATCTGCACGGCGTCCGCGCTGGGGACCGCCTCCCCGGTCGCGCCGCCGACCAGGACGAACGAGTTGCCGTCGATCGCGGTGAGCGTGTGGCCCACCGAGGGACGCTCCAGCGTCGCCTGAGCGACCTCGACCTCGTCCCGGTCGTCGCGGAGCACGAACAGCTGATCGAACAGCTCGGCGTTCTGTCCGACCCCCCCGGCGGCGAGGATGACCCCGGACTCCGCGACCGCGACCGCGGCGCGATCGCGTGGAGAGAGCGCGGCCTCGACCGGGCACAGCTGGTCGGGGGGTGAGAAGTAGACGGGTTGCGTCCCCTCGAGCGGCAAACGGGGCGTACGGCCCACCGCGAGCACGACGGACTCCCCGAAGAGGCCCTCGACGGTCACCGCGTCCACGCCATCGGGGAGGTCCTCGAGCGAGGCTCGGCCGCCATCGAGCAGCACCGAATCGGCCTCCGCAACGGGCAGGTCACCCCGCGCCCGCACCCGTACCGCGGTGAGGGCCTCTCCCTCGAGACCACACCCCCAAAGCGGCTGCAGGACGGCTTCGCGCCCCTGCGAGCACCCCAGCGGCGTCAGGCTCAGCGTCGCGAGACCGAGCGCCCAACCGAAGGCCGCAGCCCCCCGCGAAGACCGCGTCCGGCGGCCTCCCGCGCGGCCTGCTCTAGGCGTCGCCATGAGCCCATCATGCTACCATGGCAGACGGTGTCGATCGTCGACGCGGACGGAAGCCTGGCCGAGGACTCGCCTCCCAACGCGCCTTTGGGGCGCGAGTTCGGGAAGTACCGGCTGACCCGGAGGCTGGCCCGCGGCGGCATGGGCGAGGTGTACCTGGCGCGGCTCGTGGGCGAGCTGGGCTTCGAGCGAGAGCTCGTCATCAAGACGATCCTCCCCGAGCTGGCCGAGAAGCCGCGGTTCATCGAGATGTTTGCGGCCGAGGCCAAGACCGCGGTCGCCCTGTCCCATGGGAACATCGTGCCCGCGTACGAGCTCGGGCGCGCCGCCGACACGTTCTACATCGCGATGGGCTACGTCGATGGCCCCTCGGTCGCGCAGCTGCTCGAGGTCGCGAAGCTCAAGCACCTCGAGCCCGACATCCCCGCTGGCCTGCACGTCATGCGCGGCGTACTCGCCGGGCTGACCTACGCGCACCGCGAGGAGCCGGGGCGTCCGGCGGTCGTGCACCGCGACATCACGCCGCGCAACGTGCTCATCGACCGCAGCGGGCAGGTGCGCATCGTGGACTTCGGCATCGCCGCGCCCGCCCGCCGCCAGGTCGGCGTGCGCGCCGGGTCGATCGGGTACATGTCGCCCGAGCAGGCCCGCGGCGACGCGGCAGACCCTCGCGCAGACGTGTTCTCGGCCGGCTGCCTGCTCTACGAGCTGTGCACGCACGAGCGTGCCTTTCCCAAGGAGGGGGTGTGGACGCTCCCGGTGTTCGACGCCGTGCCGCCGGAGGTGCGTGGGCCACTCGAGCGCGCCCTGGCGATCGATCCCGACGAGCGGTTCAAGGACGCCTCCGAGCTTACCGGCGCCCTGCGGGGCGCGTTCTCCAAGTACGCCGGGGCTTACGACGACGCGGCCCTCGCCCGTACGGTCGCCGATCTCTTCCCCTTCGGCTGGGGACGCGGAGACGACCGCGAGTCGCACGACTCGGGCGAGCGCCCGATCCCCGCCGGGCCGAGCGAAACCTACGCCACCCGGCTGACCGCCGTCACCGGCATCGACCCCAACGCGGCACCGCCACCGAGCGACGACCCCACCGAGTCGACACCGGCCCGCCCCGAGCCCACCGGACCTCAGCGGGTCGTCGCCGATGCGGCGCCCCCGACCGAACCCACGAGCGTGTCCGCTGCCCAGACGGGCGAGCGCGCCGAGGGAGGCGTTCGCATGTCGTCGATGGCGATGGTCCTCGGCGCGCTGGGCATCGGCATCGCGGCGTTCGCAATCGGCCGAACCGACTCGTTCGCCGACGCTCCCGCGGCCGAGGTCCGTCAGCGCGAAGCGCCGCCCTTGCGCTCGAGCACGGCGGGCCGATCCGCCCCTGCGCCCGGGCCCACCAAGCGGTTGGGCTCGGCGACGGCGCCCTCGCCCGCCATGGCCCCCGAAGCGCCCGAGCCCCCCACGCCCACGCGGCAGCCACTCGCCGTCGAACCCGAGACGGCGCGCGTGGAGGTCGACGGGACGACGCTCGAGGGGGACACGGTCACGGTGCCCCCCGAGGGCACCGTCGAGGTCCGCGTCAGCGCGCGCGGGTTCAAACCCAAGACGCTGTCGCTGTCGGCGGCCACCACGAGCGAGACGCCGCTGAAGGTTGCGCTCGAGCCCGTGCCCACCAAGCCTCGAGAGCCCGGCGGGCTCCGGGTGCTCGCGCCCACCGTCGCGTGGGCCGAGGTTCGCGTCGACGGCAAGAAGGTCGGCAACACGCCGACGCGCCGCATCTCCCTGCCCAGTGGTCGCCACCGGGTCGAGGTTCGCTGCGTCCCCGACGTGTGCTCCCCGGCGCGCACGCTCTACAAGCAGAGCGTGACCATCGAGCCCGGCAAGCTCACCAGAGTCGACGCCAAGTGACCCGCTCGGGGCTCAGGGCCGCAGGAACTCATCGGTCACGACGACCGACGAAGCCGGATCACGGGTCCCCAGCACCACCCCGGTCGTGACCGCCCCGGCCACCACGGTGCCGGCGACGACCCAGATCCACGCCCGACGAAACCAGGGCTTGGTCGGGCGCACGTCGTTTCCCCCAGGAGGCTCGATGGGCACCAGCGGCTCTCCGATGTCTGCGACCACCGGCGGCGCGGGCTCGGGCCACGGCGCTGGGTCGAGCAAGACGCCGCGCTCCGCGTCGTAGCCGCCAACATCCCAGTCTGCGTCCGCCAGCCCGTCGAGCGCTGCGCCCTCGGAGTACCAGGGCTCTCCGAAGTCATCGCCACACGCGTAGCTCTGCACGCCGAAGCGTCGCCCCCGCTGCCGCACCATCACCAGCACGTCGAGGCCGAGCCGCTCGCAGATCCGTTCGGCGGCGGCGCGAGTACGTGGAAGGTCGGCCGGAGTCGAGGCCTCGGGCGCTTCGAGCACGATGGGAGCTCCATCGAACACGGCGGCGCTCGCTCCAGCGCCGGGCCAGTGCACCACGACGAAGTGTTCGCCGGGCGGGACGGGCCGTAGCCCGCCGATGCCGTCGATCTCGATCTGCGCGCGGCCGACGTCCGCACCGTCGAACGCGGGCACGACCCAACGCGAGCGGTCGGCGAGGACTTCGGCCCGGACCGTCTCGTACGAGGCGACGACGTCGGGGGGCACCTCGCGGCCCGAGAGCTGGGCCTGGGGATCGACCGCGATCGCGGCTCTCCACGCTTCCTCTGTCGCCTCGTCGTCGGCGCTCGTCCACGCGACCCGGCCGCGCAGGACGTGGAGTTGCCAGGCCATGGACGAGGCCATGGGGAGCCCCGGCTGCTGGCGAAGCCTGGCCAAGACGACGTCGGCCTGCGCGGTGGCGGCGGGCAGGTCTCCGGCGCGGAACTGTGCAACGGCGAGCTCGACGCGCGCCTGCAGGTCGGAGATCTCGCGCGCGGCGGCCGGATCCATGCGGTACGCCTCGAGGCGCCGCGCCAGCGTGATCGCGCCGAGCACCAGCCTGTCGGGCGGCACGCCAAAGACCGCGGCGACCTCGGCCGCGACCCGTTGCTGGTCCGCGACATCCGCCGTAGCCTCTTCGTGCCAGGCCACACCGACCCGCGTGGCGGGACCGGACGGCGCGGCGGCGAGCCAGGCTGCGATGGCGAACGAGATCACGGATCCCCCCGACGATAGCGCCTCGGGAGCCCAAGCGGCGAACACGAAGGTTCCGCGGCCCTCGCTTCGCCGCGTCGAGCGGGTGGAGCGAGTCCACGACGGTGAACGCGTGCTCATCCTGCGGGACCCCATGGGCGTCGCGGAGTCGTTCGCCCTCGACGCACAGTTCGCGCCCGTGCTCGACCTGCTCGACGGATCGCGCACCGTCGTACAGGTCCGACAGTCGCTACGCATGCGCGGCGTGCTCGACCTGCCCGCCGGCGCCCTCACGGAGTTCGTCGAGGATCTGCGGGCCGAGGGCTGGCTCGACGACGACGTCTTTCGTGAGCGATGGGCGGCCATGCACGCCGACTTCCTCGACGAGGATCCGCGGGCCCCACGATTCGCCGGGCTGCTCTACCCCGACGGCCAAGCGCCACTGCGCGCGGCGTACGACGCCCTCCTCGGCGAGCGTCGCCGCGTTCGCGAGGGCAGCCCGGTGCTCGGCGTGCTCGTCCCGCACGGCCCGCTCGAGCTGGTCGGCGAGACGCTCGCGCAGACGCTGCACGACCTCCCTCGCGCCGAGGATCTCGACTGCGTGGTCGTCCTGGGCACCGACCACGGGCCCGGGCTGCTGCCCTACGCCGCGGCCCGCCGAGGGTTCGACACGCCGCTGGGCCCCGTCCCCGCGCATCAGCCCATCCTCTCCGCCCTCGACCGACGCATCGAGTGGGCGTTCCGCGAGGAGCTGCGCCACCGCAACGCGCACAGCATCGAGCTGGCCGCCGTGACGCTGCGAGCGCTGTATGGCGACGCCGTGCCGAGGATCATTCCGGTGCTGTGCGGCGCGGGCGTGCTGCGGACCCGCGATCCCGAGGCGGGAGAGCGGTTCACGGCCACCCTGGAGGCGCTGCTGGAGGGGCACCGCGCGCTCGTGTGGGCCAGCGCCGAGCTCAGCCACGGCGGTGTTGCCTACGGCCGCCCGGAGCTCGACCGCGCGGGCGTTGCGTCCCTCGAGGACAGGGATCGCGGCTGCCTCGACGACCTGGTGCGGGGCCGGCTCTCGGCCCTCGCCAAGAAGTGCCGCGCCGACCATCCTCAAGGGCGCCCCAGCGGAGGCGCGGTCATGAGCACGCTTCGGCAGCTGCTCCCCGACGCGCGGGCCGAAGTCGCGGCCTATCGGGCCGTCGACGTCCCGAGCGACGACCCGAGCCCCAGCGTGGCCGGCCTCGCGGGTGTTCGTTTCCTGAGGTAGCCAGAACGACGAAACCCGGCGTGCGTGCTCGAAAACACGCAGATGCCGGGCGTTGGCCCCTGGTCCCGCGGCCGCCGACTAGACGGTCGCGGGATTGACCGACGGCTCGGACACGGCTTCGGGCGCGGGCTCGGGCACGGTGGCTGTCGCGGGCATGGTGCCGCCGAGCATGCTCAAGATCGTCTTGGCGGCGTCCTCGGGACGCACGGGGAGCTTGCCTTCGGCATGGGTCGCGCTCTGGCCGGCGAGCCCCTGCACCAAACCGAGCACGCAGTGCGAGAGGTGCTCGGCGTCACCTTGGGTGAAGACCCCCTCGGACATGCCGCGCCGGATCACGCCCTCGTACAGGGAGCGCATGACGCGGAAGGCCTTGTCGAGCGACTCGCGGAAGGTGGGATCCTGCGGCGCCATCGACAGCAGGAGGTGGCTGAGTCGAGTCTCGTCGGGCTCGTCTTCGATGGTGCGAAGGTGCGCGACGAGCAGACGCGAAAGCGTGTGATCGGCGGGCTGGTCCGCGACGGGTTCGAACGACCAGCGCGCCTCGAGCGTCTTGAGCTGGTTGTCGAGAATGTCGTGAAAGAGCGCTTCCTTGGCCCGATAGTGGAAGTAGACGCCGCCCTTGCTCAGACCCGCTTCACGGGCGATGTCGAGGAGTCGCGTCGCGGCGAAACCTCTTCGGACGAAGCACCGCGTTGCGGCGGCACGGATCTGCTGTTTTCTCCACTCGTCACTTCTTTGTCGGGTCACTGGACAATCCTTGCTCTGTTTGCGGGGCACATTGCCCCGTCGCTTGCGGACAACCTGGCGCCGCCACCCTCCATCGTCCAACAAAAAAAGTGTCTCCCTTTGCAACGTTGTTCCGTCCGGCCGGAACAACGTCCCGAGACCGCGAATTGCAAGGGGTCCAAGGCCCCCAACCTCGCGTGCGTCAACCCCGTGCTAGGTCCGGGAGCGGGTATCCTCGCCCCCGGACACCGGCTTGACACCCACGGCGCCCCGACCGTGAATAGGGTTTCTGCGGTCGCCGTCTGTAGGGCCACCCAGAGGGACGACGACAACTATGAAGCTCATCCAACGCACGCTCAGCCCCGCCGCCAAGGTCGCCATCTTCGCTATGGCGCTGGGCGGTTGCCACTTCCACGCCAGCAGCGGGACCGCCAGCAGCAGCCCGAGCTCCAAGCCTGCCCGGTCGAACCCGGCGCCCGCGCGGACCTCCAAAGCTCCCGCTTCCAAGGCCCCCTCTGAGCGCTCCGCCACCAAGGCGCCGTCCAAGGCACCTTCGGAGTCCGCGCCCGTTCGCACCAACGGCAAGGACGCCACGCCCCAGCGCACCAGCCCCAAGGCGGGCTCGGACGCCGTCCGCACCAACCCCGACTCGGCGCCCAAGCGCACCAGCCCCAAGACGGGCCCGGACGCGGTCCGCACCAACCCCAAGAAGGGCGCCAAGCGGACCAGCCCGAAGAAGGGCGCCAAGCGGACCAGCCCCGACAAGAAGGGTCCGGGCAGCATGAAGGCCAACCCCAAGGCCAGCACGCCCAAGTCCGCCTCCGGCGACATGAAAGCGCCCCAGTAGGGCGCACCCAACTCGAAGCGAGACGCCGCGCTCCCAACCCCATCCCGGGGAGGGGGTGCGGCGTTCGTCGTTCAGCGAGCCCGGCCGACGACCAGCAACAGCGCGGGCAGGACGATCAGCGTGGCGAGCAGGCACGATCCGATGCCGAGCACCATCGTGGCGCCCAGGCTGATCATTCCGCCGTAGGGGCTGAGCATCAGCGCGGCAAAGCCCGCCATGGTGGTTGTCGCCGCGACGCCGATCGCCCCCCCTGTGCCCCGGACGACCGTGTCGAGGCTCGGGCGAGCGTCCTCGTCCTCGCGCAGCCGGTGCAGCATGTGCACACCAAAGGCGATGCCGATGCCCAGGACGAGCGGCAGCGCGACGATGTTGGCCACGTTGAAGGTCAGCCCGAGCAGGGGCATGAGCCCCAGCATCCATAGCCACCCCAGCACCGTGGGGAACAGAGCGAGCAGAGCATCCTTGGCGCTGCGGAAGTCGAGGAGCAGCAGCACGACGATGATGCCGGCGGCGTACAGCGCGGCGCGCTCGAACCCCTCGCGCACCTGCCGGCCATGGGCGACGTGCACCATCGCCAGTCCGACCGCCCCGTCGTCCACGGCGCGAACATCCTCGGCGAAACCGAGGCCCACCTCCTCCTCCCAGAACTGGCCCGCCGGGACCACGAAGAGCGCGACCGCCTCCCCGTCCTTCGAGACGAAGCGCGTCGCGAACAAGGGCGGCAGATCCTCGGGGGCGTAGTGCCCACGCTCGGCGACGGCCCCGGCCGTGGCGATCGCCGGGCCGAGCACAGCGGCCGCCTGCGCGTTGATGCCTTGCACCCGAGCCTTGCCCGACGCGTCGAGGGACCCCAGCGTCTCGGACAGCGACGCGAACGCGTCCTTGGCCGCCTGCGCGCCCTCGGTGTCCATCCCGCCGCTGCGAAGCGCAAAGGCGACCTCGTCGAGGAGATCGGCGATCTCCTCGGCCTGCTTGGCGACCGCCGCAGGATCGATGCTGGCCTTGGCGAG
Organism: bacterium; assembly: GCA_024742475.1. Lineage (GTDB taxonomy): Bacteria > Myxococcota_A > Polyangia > Nannocystales > Nannocystaceae > CAJXVA01. The sequence continues at coordinate 101,453 of JANSYI010000029.1, forward strand.
CGCTTCGACGTCGGGGGCTCTGTCGAACGCCTTCAGGCCAGCCCGCAGCGCGGCCAACCCGGCATCGTCCAGCGGCGGCAGCAAATCCGAGGGAGACTGCACGCCAGCCACGGAGTCGAGGGCCCGCAGCTGCGCGGTCTTGGCCCGGGCCTCCTCGATACCTTCGGCTGGAATCGCGGCGAACACGGGAGAGGCCAAGGCGTCGTACTCGAGGGTGCCCAGGCCCTGCGCGCTCTCGGTCGACTCGGGCAAGAAGTCGAAGCAGCGCGAGTTGTACTCGAGATCGCTGACCGTCACGCCGCCGACCGCAGCGAGCCCGACCGCCGCCCCGAGCACGAGCATCTTGCCCTTGCGGATCACGCCGGGCAGTGACGCGAGGCCTGGAGGTTCGGGCGCGACGCGAACCTTGGCGTCCGAGCGACCGATCGTGAGCAGCGGTGGGATCACGGCGAAGGTGATCAGCACCATCAGGATGAGACCGATCGCGGTCACGATGCCCAGCTCCCCATACGCGGTGAACTCGGTCGTACCGTTGGTCAGGAAGGCGGCCGAGGTCACCACGGCACCGGTAAAGATGCCCGGCCCCGTGCGTCGCAACGACGACGAGATGGCAGCGGCTGGAGCAACCCCGGCGCGAACCTCTTCGTTGCGTCGCGCGATGATGTGGACCGAGAAATCGATGCCGAGCCCCAAGAGCACCGCCACGAACCCCGAGGTGATGATGTTGAGGTCCTCGTACAGGATCCGAACGACCGCCAGCGTGCCGAGGATGCCTGGCGCCAGGGGTAGGAGCGCGACGATCGTCTGACGAAGCGAGCGGAACAGCAGCAGACACAGACCAAAGATGCCGATCGTCGCCGCGATGCTCGTGACGACGAGCCCTCGCTCGACGATGGCGAGCTCGTCGACGGCCAGCGCAGGGAGGCCCGTCAGGTGTGCCGTGACCCCCCCGGGGGCGTCGGCGAGCACGCGGTCTCTCGACGCGCGAAGCGACTCGACCAGCGGGGCGAGCACCCTGCCCTCGTCGCTGGCGACGTCGGCATAGATCGCCAAGAGGTTGTGCTCACCATCGGCGGTGACGATGTAGCCGCGGGCATCGACGCCTTCGCGAGCCATGGACGCGTCCCCCTCGAAGCGCGCCATGAGGTCCTCCCCCTTGGCCACGGCTTCGAGGGTGCCCGCGAGCGCGGCGAGTCGTCCCAGACCCTCGGCCGCCTGTTGGGGGTCTGCGGAGGGGTCGCCGCCACCTCCGTCGATCCCCGCCTCGACCTGCTTTGCGAGCGCGGCGAGCCAGCCCTCGAGCCCCGCTTCGATGAACGCGGCGCCGTCGGTCCCCGGCGGCAGGGCTGCGGTGAGCTGGGCGAGCGCGGTGGGGTCTTGAACGAGCAAGATCGACGCGACGTCGCGGGGGTCGATGCGGCCAAAGGCGCGCCCCTGCAGCGCGGGGTCCTTCTCGACCTCGGCGATCAGGGCATCGACGACGCTGCGACGGTCCTGTGCCGAGCCCCCCGAGACCACGAACAGCGGATAGTCGGGCCGGCCGAAACGCTCATGGAACGCGTTCATCCGTCGCTGCTGCGGGTCCTCGTCGGAGACCATGTTGCTGCGCGAGGTGGTGACCTGCAGCCCGGGCAACGCGGCCGCAAACACGACGAGCACCACGAAGATGACCCCGAGGACTCTGAAGGGTCGCTCGGTGCCCCAGCGCGCGAGGGCCCCAAGAGCACCGTCGCGCCATGAACCTTCCGTTCCGGCCATCGTCGTGGACCATTAGCACACCCCGGAGGCGTGATCCGGGTCGGCACGGCCAGACCGCGGGGCTTGGGCTGGACTCCGGAGGACGGGGACTAGCCCGTCTCGGACGAGCCTTCGTTCCCGTCGTCATGGCGTGGCCTCACCCGCTTGAGGCGGGTGGCGGGGAGCTCGACGAACAGGCTGTCGTCGTCGATCAGCGCGTCGAGCTCGGCGTCCTCGTCGCGGGGCGTGAGGCGTCGGCCGCTCGGCGCGACCTTGCTGCGCTTCGCGGCGCTGACCTTGGCGGCTCGCTTTCGCGTCGTCGTGCTCGTGCGGGGCGCCTTCGTCCCCTGCTTCGTCCCCTGCTTCGCGCCGGCCTTGCTCGTTCGCTTGGTCGACTTGGACGTCGCCTTGGCAGACGCCTTCGTCGAGGTGCTGGCCGCAGCCCGGCCCGTCGTGGCGGTCCGGGTCTTGGTCCCAGCTCTTGCCGGCGCCTTCGTCGACCTGCTGGCGGCCTTCGCTGACCTGCTCGACGCTCGGCTCGACGTTGGGGTCGACGAGGCCTTCGCGCTCGAGCGCCCGGCGGCTCCGTTCATCTGGTCGCGAAGCTCCTTGCTCGCCTTGAAGTCGACGGTGCACGACGCGTCGATCTGCATCGGTTCGAGCGTGCGAGGGTTGACCCCACGGCGAGCGGGCCGCTTCTTCTTGGTGAAGGTGCCGAAGCGGGGGAACGTGAAGCGCGGCGCGGAGCTACGGGTCACCTTCGCCTTGGCGAAGTATCCGGCCAGCTCTTCGAACGCGATGCCTAGGATTGCAGCGATGTCTTTCTTGGTGATGTCAGGGGGCAGGTTGCGTGAACGCGCGATTCTCTCGATGAGTTCAGCCTTCGTCATGCGCCTGGGCCCCGACATCCCGCGGGGGTGGCCAACTTAGTGGGGCCGCCCATCGTCGTCAACAGTTTTCGAGATCTCCTCAGAGATCGTCCCCGCACGTCACGAACGATGCAGAAACTCGCCGTAGACTTGACGACGTGAGCGCGACTGTGCCGCGTCACGCCTCGGCTGCGAGGTCGAGCGCGCGGCGAAGGTCGGCCATCACCATCTGCGTCGCCCCCACTTCGGCCTCGCCGCTTTGGCGCAGCACGTAGGCGGGGTGGTACGTGACCACCAGCGGAATCAAGAGGCTGCGCGGAGCCTCTTTCGGCGAGCTGGCATCGTAGTCGAGCCGGGCGCCCCGCATGGCCCTCAGAGACATGTCATCGCGACGCGAGAGGAGCATGCCGGCGTGGCGTCCGAGGGCCACCACCGCGGCCGGACGGATCGCGCGAATCTGTGCGCGCAAGAAGGGCGAGCATCGCTCGACCTCGTCGGGACGCGGGTCGCGATTTCCCGGTGGCCGGCACTTGAGCACGTTCGCGATGTACACGTCCGCACGAGACATGCCGAGCTCGACGAGCCAGCGGTCGAGCAGCTGCCCTGCCTTGCCGACGAAGGGCTCGCCCTTGCGGTCCTCGTCAGCGCCGGGCGCTTCGCCCACGAACATGATGCGCGCCTCGGGGTTGCCGACCCCGAACACGATGTTCTGGCGGGTCTGACACAGACCGCAGCGCCGGCAGTCGCCCACGTTCTTCTTGCGCAGGTACTCGAGCTTGGTCGCGGCGCTCCAGCTCTCGGCCTGGGAGCGAAGCGCGGCCTTGGCATCGACGGACTTGCTGGGCGCCGGCTTCGGCCGCGCGGACCTCGATTGCGCGGTCGTGGGTGCGGGGCGGACCTGCGGCGGCGTTGCGGGGGTGGGCGCCGAGCGAACCCTGAGGTAGCGCGTGTCGTAGGCGAGCCGCTGCCGGCGCAAGTGCAGCGCCACAGCTCGGGCGATCCCGTCGAGGCTGTCGGTACCGTCGGTCATGCGCACACTTCAGAGGCGAGTTGGTCGAGGATCCAGCCGGCGAGCGCCGGCTTGGGCTGCGTCGGCCCCGCGAATCGTACCTCTCGACCGGCGTCCAGCAGCAAGACGCCAGTGTTGGTGTCGCTGCCAAAGCCGACGCCGGGTACACCGACGCGGTTGACGAAGATCGACTGGGCGCCCTTGTTGTGCAGCTTGGCGCGTCCCGCCGAGACCAAGGCATCTCGCACGGCGGCGTCGTCGGTCGGCTCGCGGACCGTCTGTGCGCCAAACCCGAGAAAGTGCGTCGAGCTGCCGCGGTGCTTGGCTGTGAGCGTCGCCAGGACATCGACCCCCTCGACGAGCAGCCCCTGGGCCAGCGCCGCGGATACGGAGGACTTGGGCAGCTTCTCGCCCGAGGGTGCAGACGCGCGGAGGTCCGAGACGGCGGCGACCATGGCCACCAAGTCGACGTCCCCGAGGCCGAGCTGTGCATCCATCGCCTCCAGCATCTCCTCGGCCGTCTCGACCGAGTGTCGCTCGACGCCCGGCGGCGTCTGCAGAGCGACCGGACCGGCGACGAGCACGACCTGTGCGCCTCGTGCCGCAGCGACCTGGGCGATCGCGAAGCCCATCGCCCCGGTGGAGGCGTTGGAGAAGAAGCGGACCGGGTCGAGATAGGCGCGCGTCGGGCCCGCGGAGACCAGCACCCGCTTGCCGGCCCACGACGCAGCGTCGTCATCCTGCAGCAGCGAGCGCACCCGCGCCGCGATGATGTCGGGGTCGATCATCCGCCCCTCCCCCACCCAGCCGCACGCCAGCTCGCCCGCGTCCGGGCCGACGAAGTGGGCACCGCGGTCCGACAGCGCCTGCAGGTTTGCGACCGTCGCGGGGTGCCGCCACATGTTGGTGTTCATCGCCGGCGCCCACAGCACGGGAGCCTGCGTCGCCAACAGCACCGTCGAGGCGAGGTCGCCGGCCAGCCCGTGTGCGGCCTTGGCCATCAGGTCGGCGGTGGCCGGCGCGACGAGGACGATGTCGGGCCAGTCGGCGAGCTCGATGTGACCGACACTGCCCTCCTCGGCGGGGTCGAGCAGCGACGTCCGCACGGGACGACCGCTGACGGTCGAAAGCGAGAGCGCGGTGGTGAAGGAGAGCGCCGCGGCCGTGGCGATGACGGCGACGTCGTGGCCCGTCTTGACGAGGGCGCGGACCAGGGCAGGCGCTTTGTAGGCCGCGATGCCGCCGCTGACGATCAGCAGCACCTTCGGCCGCGCGCTCACGCCTGGACCTCCAGCGGCACCGACCCGGCGACCTCGATGCCGTAGCCCCGCAGCCCGATGATGCGCCGCGGGTTGTTGGTGAGGACGCGAATGCGCCGCAAGCCGAGCGTGCGCAGGACCTGGGCGCCGAGGCCAAACTGCCGGAAGCCCTGCTCGGCGGGGCGCAGGCCCAGACCCCCCTCGGCGGACTCGCGCTTGCCCGCCTCGCCCACCAGCGAGCTGACGTCTTGGGCCTCTTGGCCGATGATGTACAAAAAGACGCCACGACCGGCGCGATCGATCTGCGCCAGCGCGCTGCGGACCCGGCTGCCCGCGTCGTCACCGAATCCGAACACGTCGCGCAGCATGTTGGCCCGCTGAGCCCGGAGCAGCACCGGCTCTTCACGGCCCCCATCGGACAGGTCGCCCTTGGAGATCGTCATGTAGTACGTGTCGGGCGAGACGCCCGATCGCCAGGTTCGCACCGACCACCCCTGGTCCGTGCTGACGCCGAGCACGGCCGAAGCCAGCGGGGGGTGTTCGACCTCCTCGACCAGGTCCTCCTTGCCGAGCCGGTACTCGATGAGGTCGGCGATGCTCAGGATGGGGAGGTCGTGTTCCGCAGCGAACGTCTCGAGGTCGTCCATGCGCGCCATCTCGCCGTCGTCGCGCATGATCTCGCAGATGACACCCGCCGCGGAGCACCCGGCGAGCCGCGCCAAGTCGACGGCGCCTTCGGTGTGACCGGAGCGCACGAGCACGCCGCCGGGCTGCGAGCGCAGTGGGAAGATGTGGCCGGGGCTGACGAGGTCTTCGGCGCTGAACGAGGGGTCGGCCGCGACGCGGACCGTCTCGGCCCGGTCGGCCGCCGAGATGCCGGTGGTGACGCCCCGGCGCGCCTCGATGGAGACGGTGAACGCGGTGCCCATGTCGCCGGGGTCGGTGGGCACCATCATGGGCAGCCGCAGCGCGTCGACACGTTCGGGGGTGAGCGCAAGGCAGATGAGGCCTCGCCCGTGCTTGCACATGAAGTTGATGTCGTCAGGGCCGCAGTGCTCGGCCGCGATGACCAGGTCGCCCTCGTTCTCGCGGTCGGCGTCGTCGACGAGCACGACCATCTGTCCCTTGCCGAACGCTTCGATTGCGCGCTCGAGCGCTTCGGTGTCGATCTGCTGTTGTTCGTTGTTCATCGCTCGTCCTGTGGGGCAAAGCCGGCCTGCTTCAGCAGGGAATGGGTGATTCGGGACTTGGGCGCGACCGCCTGCGCATCGGTCTCGAGGAGTCGAGCCACGTAGCGGGCGAGCACGTCGACCTCGAGGTTGACGCGGTCCCCCTGTGAGAGCTGCCCGAGCGTGGTGACGCTCAGGGTGTGCGGGATGATGCCGACCATGAACCCCGCCGCGTCGACGTCGTTGACCGTCAGGCTCACGCCCTGCACGGTGATTGACCCCTTGGGCGCGATGTAGCGGTGCAGCTGCGCCGGGGCGTCGAACCACACCTCCCAGGCCTCGCCCCGCAGCTCGAGGCTGCGTAGCGACCCGACGCCGTCGACGTGGCCCGAGACGAGGTGCCCACCGAGGGCGTCTCCCATGCGCAGCGCCGGCTCGAGGTTGACCTGGCTGCCCTGCTCCTTTGCGCCGAGGGTGGTCGCGCGCAGGGTCTCGAACGCGGCATCGAAGGACGCCGTGCCGCCTCCGGCCTCGACCACGGTGAGGCACACCCCGTCGATGGCGACGGAGGCACCCAGCACCAGGTCTCGGTCTTCCAGGGGGCATTGCAGCGTGATGCGCCGACCATCACGCACGTCGGTCACGGAGACCAACGTGCCCATCGCTTGCACCAAGCCTGTGAACACGCCGCGGTTGTAGCAGGCCGATCAGGGGGCGTCACGCCGGGGCCGGAGCACGGTGAGCAGGTCGTCCCCCACGGCCTTGCGCCGCTCGACCACCAGCGCCGGTGTCCGGGCGACCTTCGCCCAACTCACGCCACCGACCGCTGCGGTGCCCTCTCCGAGCACTTTGGGGGCGGTGAACCAAAACCACCGGTCCCACGCGCCCGCCTTCGCGAACGCGCCGACCAGCGCGCCACCGCCCTCGACGAGCAGCGAACGCACATCGGCCCGCCCCAACGCGCGCAACGCCCCGCGCACGCTCACGCGCCCGTCACCGGTGGCCTGCACGCGCACCGTTTCGACCCCGCATTCGTGCAGCCGCTGCGCGTCCCGGGCGCGGGCTGCCGCCGTATGCACGACGATCGTCCCCTCTGCGCAGACGGCCTTGTCCCGCGCGGCGGCGAGGCGCAGCCGCGAGTCGAACACCACGCGCAGCGGATCGACCCCCTTGGTCAACCGCACGGTGAGCGAGGGGTCATCGGCGAGCACGGTGCCGATGCCGACCGCGATCGCGTGATGCTGGGCCCGCAGCCCATGACCGAGCTTGCGAGCCGGGGTCGAGGTGATCCACTTGCTGTCTCCGGTGCGCACGCTGACCCGCCCGTCGAGGCTGGCCGCCGTCTTGAGGGTGACGAACGGGACGCCACGTTCGACGTGGTGCAGGTAGTGCTCGTGCACGCTGGCGCACGCCTGAGCGCCGGGGCCCACGTCGACCACGACGCCGGCCTCGCGGAGGAGGCCGCGTGCACGACCGGCGGCGTGGCGTGCCGCGTCGTCCACCCCGTACACCACGCGCGCCACACCGGCGCCGATGATCGCGTCGGTACACGGGGGCGTTCGCCCATGATGCGAGCACGGCTCGAGGGTGACGTAGAGCGTTGCCCCCCGCGCGTCCTCACCCGCCTTCGCGATCGCGCGGGCCTCGGCGTGCGGTCCGCCCGTGGGCGCGGTGCGTCCGGTTGCAATCACGCGATCGCCTTGAACGAGCAGCGCACCCACCGAGGGGTTGGGGTACGTCGCACCGAGGCCGCGCTTGGCGAGCGCCACGGCGCGGCGCATCATCGCCAGGTCGCGGTCAGGATCCGCTGGGTTTCTTCTTGCCATTGCGGTCTGCTTCGAACAGCGTCCGCTGCCCTTCGATGTTCACCCGCTGCCGCTTCTCCATCTCGCGCAGGAGCCGTTCGAACTCTGCGATGGTCTCGAAGCTTCGATACACCGAGACGAAGCGGACGTAGGCCACCTCGTCGAGGTCGTGCAGAATCTCCATGACGCGCTCGCCCACCTCGGACGCGAGAATCTCCCGATCGCCGCGGGTCGTGCACCACTGCTCGACCTGCTGCACGATCGTCTCGAGTTGGTCGCGCTTGATGCCGCGCTTGCGGCACGCCGCCTCGAGGCCCCGCATCAGCTTCTTCCGGTCGAAGGGCTGCTTCGTTCCGTCGCGTTTGACGACCTGCGGCAGCTGCTCATCGATGCGCTCGTGCGTGGTGAAACGGTGGCCGCACGCGTTGCACGTGCGGCGGCGACGGATCGACCGACCGTCGCGCCCCTCTCGGGAATCGAGCACCTTGGTGCTCGGGCTGCCGCATACCGGACACTGCACGGGCCGGGAGGAGTCTACCCCGTGGCTCCGCCTCCCGCGTCCGGGTACGAGGGCGGCCGGGGCTTGCTGAACGAAGATTCAGCCAGAGGACCCGGGCCGGGCGGTTACCCGTCGATCAGGTCGACGCGCCGCTGGTGGCGGCCGCCTTCGAACGACCCGGCGACGAACGCGTCGAACACGGTGGCGGCGAGGCCGAGGCCGAGGACGCGTGCACCGAGGCACAGCACGTTGGCGTCGTTGTGGGCGCGGCCCATGGAGGCGCTGAAGGTGTCGCCGCACACGACCGCTCGGATGCCGCGGATGCGGTTGGCGGTGATCGCCATGCCTTGCCCGGTGCCGCAGACGAGCACGCCGAGCGCTCCCGGCTGCGCGGTGAGCTTGGCGCACAGCGCCTTGGCGACATCGGGATAGTCGGCCTTCTCGTCGGCCGTGGCGGGACCGAGCGTCTCGACCACGTCGTGGCCCGCCTCCCGGGCGTGGGCTGCGAGGTGCTCGCGGAGCTCGACCGCGGCGTGATCACTTCCGAAGTACAGGCGTGCCATCAGGCTTTCTTGAGGACGAGCGAAGCGTTGGTGCCGCCGAACCCGAAGCTGTTGCTGATCGCGTACTCGATGTCGGCCTCGCGTGCGGTGTGTGGCACGTAGTCGAGGTCGCACTGCGGGTCGGGATCGTCGAGGTTGATCGTCGGGGGCAGCACCCCATCGCGCAGCGCCATCGCAGTGATCGCGGCCTCGAGGCTGCCCGTGGCGCCGAGCAGGTGACCGTGCATGGACTTGGTCGAGCTGACGGCGAGGCCCTTGTCGGCGTGGTCGCCGAACACCGTGCGAATCGCGGCCGTCTCGAGCACGTCGGCGTCGGTCGAGGTCGCGTGCGCGTTGATGTAGCCGATGGCCTCGGGCGCCAAGCCTGCGTCGGCGAGCGCGAGCTTCATGCAGCGAGCCCCGCCCTCGCCCCCGGGCGCCGGGGCCGTGATGTGGTGCGCGTCGGAGTTGGCCGCATAGCCGACCAGCTCCGCGAGGATGGTGGCGCCCCTGGCCTGCGCGTGCTCGTAGGACTCGAGCACCACAATGGCGGCGCCCTCGCTGAGGACGAAGCCGTCGCGCGAAGCCGTAAAGGGGCGCGATGCCTTGGTCGGCTCGTCGTTGCGGGTGGACAGCGCCCGCGAGGCACAGAAGCCGCCCACACCCAGGCGGGTGACGGTCGACTCGGCGCCGCCGGCGAGCATGACGTCCGCGTCGCCACGCTCGATGAGCCGCGCCGCCTCGCCGATCGAGTGGGCGCCCGTGGAGCAGGCGGACACCATCGACATGTTGGGGCCCTTGAAGTCGTAGCGGATCGACAGCTGACCGGGCGCCAGGTTGATGATCACGCTGGGGGTGAAGTACGGGCTGATGCCGCGTCGGGGGCCCTTTTCGAGCACCTTCTCGAGGGTGTCCTCGATGGTGGTCAGCCCGCCCATGCCCGCGCCGATGTAGCAGCCGGCGCGCTCGGGGTCGGGCTTGTTCTCCCGTAGGCCCGCCTGGTCCATGGCCATGTCACCGGCCGCGATGGCGAACTGGATGAACAGGTCGGTGCGGCGCACCTCCTTGTTGGGCATCCACGGGCTCGGGTCCCAGTCGCGAATTTCGCCGGCGATGGTGGTGGTGTACTCGGATGCGTCGAAGCGGGTGATCGGGCCGATGCCCGACTCGCCGGCTCGAAGGCGACGCCAGTTGTCCTCGAGGCCGATTCCCAGCGGGGTCACAAGGCCGACTCCAGTGATGGCGATTCTGCGTCGTGTCACGGCGATCTCGATGGCGCACGGGCTCGGCCAGGCCGAGGGCAAACGAATGGGGGGAGCGGCCGCGCGCGCCCGTCCCCCCGATGCAAGCGCACTACTGCTGCGCGTGGTTCTTGACGTAGGAGATGGCGTCTCCGACCGTCTTGATCTTGTCGACTTCGTCGTCGGGGATCTTGACGTCGAAACGCTCTTCGAGCGCGAGGACGAGCTCGACGATGGCGAGCGAGTCTGCGCCCAGGTCGTCTTGGAACGTCTTGGCGTCGGCGACGTCTTCGGGTTTGACGTCGAGTTGCTCGACGATGATCTCTTTGACTTGGCTCTCGATGTCGGACATGGACTTGTCTCTTCTGTGGTGAGGTCGGAAGGAGGTCAGGTCGGGCCTCGCGGCTAGATGAGGAGGCCCCCGTTCACGCGCAGGACGTGGCCGGTGATGTAGGCGGCGGCATCCGAGGCCAAGAAGGCGACGGCTTCCGCGATTTCGTCGGGCGCACCGATGCGCCCCAGGGGGATGTTGCCCAGCAGCGCCTCTCGGGCGTCGCCTTGCAGGGCGGCGTCGGTCATGTCGGTCTGGATGAACCCAGGCGCCACGGCGTTGACCGTGCAGCCGCGCGAGGAGAACTCGCGCGCGAGCGACTTGGTCATGCCGATGACGCCCGCCTTGGTCGCCGCGTACATCGACTGCCCGGCGTTGCCCTGCTCGCCGACGACCGAGGTCAGGTTGATGATGCGACCGCGGGTCTTCGCCTTGAGGAGGGGACGCGCGGCGGCCTTGCTGCACAGCAGCGTGCCTCGCAGGTTGACGCGCTGCAGCGCCTCCCAGTCGTCCTCCTTGACGCGCATGAGCAGGGCGTCGATGGAGATGCCGGCGTTGTTGACCAAGATGTCGAGGCCGCCGAGCGCCTCGCCCACCTGCTTGAAACCCTCTTTGACCGCGTCGGCATCACTGACGTCGAAACCGACGGCGAGGGCTTTGCCGCCCTCGGCCTCGATCGCGGACACCACCTCGTTGGCCGCAGCCTCTCCACGGGCGTAGTTGACCGCCACGTGGGCTCCGCGGGCCGCGAGCACCGTCGCGATCGCTCGGCCGATGCCACGGCTGCCACCGGTCACCAAGGCGCAGCGGCCGGTGAGGTCCAAGGACGCGGGCAGGTTGGAGCTGGTCATGAGGCGCCCTCGTTTAGCACATCGATATCGTCCGGGGAACCGACGCCACGGACGGTGATGCTGCGATCGATGCGACGCACCAGGCCGGCAAGCACCTTCCCATGACCCACCTCGAGCGCAGACTCGACACCCAGGTGCGCAGCCTTCTGCACGGAGGCTTCCCACTTCACCCGGTGCGTGACCTGACGAACGAGAAGCTCGGCGACACGCGCGGGATCTTCGTTGGGTTCGGCTTCGACGTTGGTGATGACCGGTGCGGAGAAGGTCCCCATCTGCACCGACGCCAGCGCATCACCCAGTCGGTCGGCCGCGGGCTGCATCAGCGCGCAATGAAACGGCGCGCTCACCTTGAGGGGGATGGCGCGCTTCTTGTGCTCCTTGACCAGCGCCTTGAGCCGATCCACGGCCGCCACGTGGCCCGCGACGACGATCTGCCCGCCCCCGTTCTCGTTGGCCGGACTGACGACCTCGCCCTGCGCTGCCTGCTCGCACAGGCCCTCGAGCGTCTCGCCGTCCATGCCCATCACGGCCGCCATCGCGCCGACGCCCGCGGGCACGGCCTCTTGCATGGCTTGGCCACGCAGCCGCACCAGCTTGACCGCGTCGGCGAAGTTCAACGCGCCCGCGGCCACGAGCGCCGAGAACTCACCCAAGCTGTGCCCCATGTACAACGCGGGCCGAAGGTCGGTGCGCTCGCGCAGGGCCGCGAGCGCTGCGATCGACGTGGTGAGGATCGCCGGTTGGGTGTTGGCGGTGAGGGTGAGGTCCTCGGCCGGACCCTCGAAGCATAGGGCGGAGATGGAGAAGCCCAGCGCTTCGTCGGCTTCGTCGTAGATCGCCTTCGCGGCGGCGCTCTGCTCGTACAGGGCCTTGCCCATGCCGACTTGTTGAGAGCCCTGACCGGGGAACAAGAATGCAACTTTGCTCATGACGCGCTTTCAGCCGCCTTGGCGGCATCGAAGAGTGGTTTGTGGTGTTGCACCGCAGCCTCGAGCTGCGGCGCGAGTTTCTTGGTGATGCTGCGTGCGACCTGCGCGAGGCTGGTCTCGATCGCGTTGGGGCTCGCGGCGCCGTGGCAGATGAACGCCAAACCGCGCACGCCCAGCAGCGGCGCGGCGCCGTAGGAGTCGGGGTCGAGCGCCGAGCGAAGCCCCATCAGCGCCGGCTTCATCATCAGCGCGCCGAGCTTCGCGCGTGTGCTCGAGCCGATCGCATCCTTGAGCCAGCCCCCCAGCGCGCGGCCGGTCGCCTCCATCACCTTGAGCGCGATGTTCCCCGAGAATCCGTCGGCGACGATCACGTCGACGGCGCCACCGAGCAGGTCCGCGCCCTCGGCATAGCCGAGATACTCGAAGGCGTCGCTGGGGTGCTCGCGCAGCAGCTGGTCGCAGGTGCGGGTGAGCTCGGTGCCCTTGCCCTCTTCGGTCCCGTTGGAGAGCAGCGCCACCTTGGGCTTGGCCTTCGAGAAGTTGGAGGCCGAGTACACCGCGCCGAGCACGGCGAACTGCACGAGGTTGATCGGTTTGCAGTCGACGTTGGCCCCCACGTCGAGAAACGTGGTGAGCGCGCCCGTCCGCGTCGGCGTGGAGGTGACCAGCGCCGGGCGATCGACGCCCTTGATGCGACGGTACTTGAACAGCCCGCACGCCAGCATCGCGCCCGAGTTGCCCGCCGACATGGCCGCGTCGGCTTCGCCCTTCTTCACGAGCTCGAAGCACTGCGGCATCGAGGCGTCGGGTTTGCCGCGGACGGCCTTGCTCGGGCTGTCCTCCATCGTGATGACGTCGGGCGCGTGATGAATCCGCAGCGGGAGGGATGACCAGTCCGGCGCCTGGGCGTCGAGCGCCGCCGCGAGCTTGCGCTCATCGCCGACCAAGACGACTTCGATGCCGCCTTTGCGCACGGCCCGAAGCGCCCCCTCGATCTCGGGACTGGGACAGTGGTCTCCACCAAAAGCGTCGAGTGCGATTCGAGCGTTGGCCATGGTGTCCGGGGCTCCCACCCCGGCGGCATCCTAGAGACTGCCCGCCCCAGGAACCACCCCGTTCCGCCCAAACCCGCGCCCCTCGACCCCGAACCAACGCAAAGCCCCCCGAGGTCACCCCCGCGCCAAGCGCAAGAGCCCGACCAAGGAGGGTCGACTTCGAAAAACGTCTCCGTCCACGAAGAACGGCTTCCGTCCCCGGCGAGCGAAGCGAGCAGGAGCCCGACAGGGCGACCGTTGGAGGGTGAAGCGAAGGGGGCTCCGCCCCCGCAGCGAGGG
>JANSYI010000004.1 GCA_024742475.1 bacterium
CGCAGTGCATAACGGCGCCCTCACCATGCATAGCTTCGTTGGTCATCGGTCACTGGTGCCCAACCAGCTCCCTCTTCCCGCCTTGCTCTGCATGGCGATGACGCCGTTCTGCATACGCGGGACTTTTTCCACAGCCTGCTAGCGTCCGGAATGCTCGCGCCTCGCTGACGCGTTGCGGCCCCGATGGGCTGGGCAGCGGTACTCCTCGTCTTCTCGTCGCTTGCCGGCGGCACCCCCTCGATTCCTGCAGGGCTCGGTGAAGTCTGTGGCCTCGCCTCCGATCCACCCCCCGATCAGCTGACCAACGATACGCACTACCTCGTCTCGAACGAGCGGCGCCTCGACCTGCTGCGGGAGGACGTGGAGGGCAGCGCCGGCGTCTACATCGGCGTCGGTGCGGCGCAGAACTATCTGCTGGCAGGGTGGGCCTCGCCGTCGTTCATGGTCCTCGTCGACTTCGATCAAGACGTCGTCGACCTGCACGCCCTGCACACCGCCTTCTTGGCGCACGCGAGCGACGGCGAGCAGTTCGAGGCGCTGTGGTCCGAGGAGTCGACCCCGACGGTGAGGCGGCTGCTGGCCGTTGCCGCGCCCGAGCCGACGCGGCGCGCCCGGCTGATGGCGCTGTACGCCCGCGCGCGGCCGGACGTCGCCGCAGGGCTGGCCAAGACACGTGCACGCAGCGACGAGCTCGGCGTCCCCACGTACCTGAGCGACGACGCGCAGTATGGCCGCATCGCTGCCCTGGCCCGCACGGGGAAGATCGTCGCCAAGCGGGGGGACTTCACCCAGCCCGGGGTGGTCCTCGCGCTCGGCGACGCCCTGCGCAACGCGGGCGCGCACGTGGGGGTGCTCTACCTGAGCAACATCGAGCAGTACTTCATGTATGGCGAGGGCTATCGCTCCAACATTTCCGGCCTGCCGATGAACGCGCACACGGCGGTGTTGCGCACGCTCCCCGCACGCCCCGCAGGGTTCGAGTACATCGCCCAGCGCGGCGATCACATGCAGGCCTGGGTCGCCTCCAAACACGTCCGCTCGGTCTACCGCGTGCGCGGGATGACCAAGGGCATGGAGCGTCCCGCGAGCACGCGCATCGAGGTGGGCCCGCCCCCGCCGCGCCGTTTGCGCGCAGGCAAACCCAAATAAAAGGTTGTCGAACTAAAAATAGGGGTCACCATGGGATCGAAAGAGACGCGACCCATGAAGACCCACCTCTTGCTCATCGATCCGCAGAACGACTTTTGTGACCCGGCGGGTGCCCTGTACGTCCCCGGAGCCGAGCGCGACATCGACCGCCTCGCGGCCATGATCGACCGTGTCGGCGACCGCCTCGAGGACATTCACGTCACCCTCGACTCCCACCGCAAGGTCGACATCAGCCACCCCATGTGGTGGCGCAGTGCCTCGGGCCAGCGCCCCGACCCGTTCACCCGCATCACCGCCGACGACGTCGCGCAGGGCCGATGGACGACCGCCCGACCCGCTCTGTTCGACCGCTCGCTCGCCTACCTCGAGGCGCTCGAGCGCAACGGCCGCTACCCCCACACGATCTGGCCCTACCACTGCTTGATCGGCGATGAGGGCCACTGCGTCGCACCAAAGCTCGCCGAGGCGTTGCACGCGTGGGAGGACCGGTTCGCGGTCGTCGACGTCATCACCAAGGGCAGCAACCCGTGGACCGAGCATTTCTCGGGCGTACAGGCCGAGGTCCCCGATCCCGAAGACCCCGGCACGCAGCTCAACAGCAGCCTCGTCGCCACGCTGATGGACGCGGACGTCATCTTGTTGGCCGGCGAGGCCCTGTCTCACTGCCTCGCCAACACCGTCCGAGACATCGCACAGCAGTTCGGCGCTCCCGAGCTCATCGCGAAGCTTCACCTGCTCACCGACGCATCCAACCCGGTGCCCGGGTTCGAAGCCGAAGCAGACGCCTTCGTTCGCGACCTGTCCGCGCAGGGAATGACGCTCACCACCACCACTGACGCACTCGCCGCCTGAAAGGACCTCGACATGCCCCGTTTCGACAACCCATCGATGGACACCCACCCCATGCCCGGCTCGACCTACGCGTTCTCGGCGGCCCGTCCGACCGATCTCGGCGCGAGCGAGTACACGCTGGTCGCCTTGGCCGCCGACCGCAGCAGCAGCGTCAGCGGCTTCGCGGCAGACATCGAGCGATGCGTGGCCGAGGTGGTCCGCAGCTGCGGTGCGAGCCCGCGCTCGGACAACCTCATGCTTCGGTTCACCACCTTCAACCACCGCGTCGAGGAGGTCCACGGCTATCGGCCCCTCATCACCTGCTCGCCCGACGACTATCGGGGCTCGATCCGCGCCAGCGGCAGCACCGCGCTGTGCGACGCCTCGTTCACCGCGGTGCAGTCGCTGTGCACCTACGGCGCCCAGCTCGAGGGCCACGACTTCGACGTCAACGGCATCGTCTTCGTCATCACCGACGGTGCCGAGAACGCCAGCTCGACCAAGCCGGCGCAGATCAAGAAGGCGATCGCCGCCGCGCGAGCGTCCGCCCAGCTCTCGTCGCTGGTGACCGTGCTGGTCGGGGTGGGTGTGGGGAGCGCATCCCTGGGGACGATGCTCGAGGGGTTCCGCAAGGAGGCTGGCTTCGACCGCTACGTCGAGCTCGAGAAGGCCGACGCCGCCACGCTCGCGTCCCTGGCGGACTTCGTCTCCAAGAGCATCGCGGTGCAGTCCAAGGCACTGGCAACCGGAACGCAGCCGACGATCGGGTTCTGATGCTCCACGTCGACGGACACTTCGCGCGCGGCCGCAGCCACGCGGTCTGCCAGGACTACGCCCTCGCCAGCGCGCGGCGAGCCGTCGTCAGCGACGGGTGCTCGAGCGCGCCCCACTCCGATGTCGGGGCGCGCCTCCTGGCCCACGCGGCCATGAGCGCTTCGTCAACGGCGTTGGCTTCGGGTGCGTGGCTTCGTGAACCCCGGGACGCCCAGCGCCAGCTCGGGCTTCCCGCATCGTGCCTCGACGCGACGGTCCTGATCGCCGATGCTCACGATGACGGCATCGCGGTCTCGATGTTCGGCGACGGTGTCCTCGCGGCGCGCCGACGCGACGGCCGCCTCACCCTGATCGAGGTCAGCTTCGACGACGCCGCCCCGCCCTACCCCAGCTACGCCCTGTCCGCTGAACGGACCGCGGCCTACGCCGCCGCGGGGCTCGGCACACCGCGGCTCCGCGGCACCACCGACGCACCCGAACCCGAACCGCGCGGCGACGCGCTGCACTGGCGTTTCTCCCGAGACCTGTGGTCTGGGGTCCTTGTGGGCAGCGACGGCCTGTGCGCCTTCGCCGACGGGCGCGGCCTCGTGCAGCCCACCACGTCGGTGGTCCAGGCGCTCTTCCGATACCCCAGCCCTCGCGGCGCCTTCGTCACCCGACGACTGCGCAAGTTCCTCTCCAAGGAGGCGCCCGCGATGGGCATCCACCCGCACGACGACGTCGCCCTCGCGGCGCTGTGTTGGAGCGACGAGCGATGAGGGTCCTCGTCGACGGGCACCCCCACGACCTCCGCCAAGAGGACTTCGTCGCCGCCGGAGGGCAAGGTCGCGTGTATGCGCGCGGCGACATCGCGTTCAAGATCTTCGACGATGCCAGCGCGACACCTCCGCGAGCGAAGCTCCAGGCCTTGCGCGCCTTGGCAGGCCCGCACGTCGCGGCGCCCGATCGCGCGGTCACCGACACCCAAGGAGCGGTGATCGGCTACACGATGCCGTTCTTTCGCGGGGCCCACTCTTGGGCTCAGCTTTGTACGCCCGCGTTTCGGCGACGGGCAGGCATCGACGACGCAGCCGCGCTGGGCCTCGTCCACTCCCTCGGCGCCGCCCTCACCGCGATACACGCCCACGGATCGCTCGTCGTCGACCTCAGCGAGAACAACGTGCTGGTCCGAGGGCGCGAGGTCTGCCTCATCGACCTCGACAGCTGGCAGACGCCGCAGCACCGCGCGACTGCGCTCACCCCATCGATCGCCAGCCCCCATGTCCCCACCGGACACTTCGATGTGAGCACCGATTGGTTCGCCTTTGCGGTGCTCACCTCGACGCTCCTGCTGGGCATCCACCCCTTCAAGGGCAAGCACCCCCGCATCAAGGGTCTCGCCGCGCGCATGCGGGCGGGCGTGAGCGTCTTCGACCCGTCCGTTCGGCTCCCCGCGGTGTGCCGAGACCCCAGCTCGGTGCCGCGACCGCTGGCCCGATGGTTGCGCAGCGCCCTCGAGTCGGGGGCCTCCACCGTCCCACCGCTGGGCAGGCTCCCCACGCCCACCCGCAGGCCCGCCGCCGCCGCGCAGGGTCACCGCTACCCCGAGGCGATCCGCTGGGTGCTGGTCGAGCCCAACGCGGCGATCGTCGCCACCACGACGCGGGCGTTCGAGGATGCGCAGTGCTGGCACGACGACGCCCGCCCGCTGCGCGCGTTGGGACGAACCGCCGAGGGCCACCCCTACGTGCTGCAAGAGGGACCCGACGGTCTGCAGGCGCGCGTCCGCGGGCTCGACGCGCGCGTCCGGGTGGATCTGCGCACCGACGACCTGCTCAGCCACGAAGGGCGCGTGTTTGCCCGCACCCGAGGGCGGCTCGTCGAGCTGCAGGTTCGCCTCGTCGGCGCGCGGCCGGTGCTGCTCACCCGTGAGGTGGCGCGAGTTCTCCCGTTGGCGACCCAACTCTTCCCCGGGGTGGCGCTGCAGAACGTGCTGGGCACTTGGCGCGCGTCCTGGCTGGGCCGCCCGGACGGGAGCCCGCAGGTCGAGCTCCCCATCGAGGCGAGCGCACAGGTCCTCGACGCCCGCAGGGCCGGAGATCGCCTCGTCGTGCTGAGCCAGCGTGACCGGGTGATCTCGCGCGACGTCTACACCCTGGGACACGACGGGGCGGTGCGTACGCACGCCCGTGACGCAAACGTCGATCCGTGGGGCACTACATTCGTCCAGCGCGGTGAGATGTACGTAGAAGTAGGTTCGGTGGGGCTCAACGCGGTCGGTCGGAGCCCTCCCGACCCGTGGCCGGCGCTCGAAGGGCCACTGGACGCGCTCGATTTACACACCGATGGCCACCGTCTGCTCGCGACGGCAGGTTCGGTACTGCGCGACGTCACGCCCCGCAGCGTCGGCCGCGAACGCCTCGGATTCGACGCATCTCGTTGCCGGTGAACGACACCGCACGTTAGCATCGGTTGCCTTGACCGCTGATGTCCACCCGCTGTCCGCGAGCCTGCGCGGCGGCGAATCGGGAACGAGCTACGAGATCCTCGGCAAGCTCGCCACCGGTGGGATGGCGGAGCTGTTCCTCGCCCGCGCGCCCAGCCCAACGGGACGGCCCGGGCCGGTGGTGGTGCTCAAGAGGATCCTACCCCACCTCGCGGAGGACCCCGAGTTCATTCGCATGTTCCGTGACGAAGCCTACCTGGCTGCCACGCTGCGACACCCGAACATCGTCCAGGTCTTCGACATCGGCAAACAAGGTGAGGACTACTTCTTCACCATGGAGTACGTGCACGGGGAGAACCTGCGCGCGATCCTCCGCGCGGCGCAGAAGCGCGGCGAGAGCATTCCGCTGACCCACATCCTCACGGTCGCGCTGGGCATCACGGCCGCGCTGCACCACGCCCACGAGCAGAAGGACGACCAAGGCCGCCCGCTGCACATCGTGCACCGCGACGTCTCCCCGACCAACGTCCTGGTGGCGTACGACGGCTCGGTCAAGATCGTCGACTTCGGCATCGCCAAAGCCGCCGCGGGCACCCACGTCACGCAGGCCGGCATGCTCAAGGGCAAGGCGTCGTACATGTCGCCCGAGCAATGCCGTGCGAGCCACGTGGACCGCCGGAGCGACGTGTTCGCGATCGGCATCTTGCTGTACGAGATGACGACGCTGACCCGCTTGTTCAAGGGCGAGAACGAGCTGGCGATTCTGCACCAAGTGCTCTCGGGCGCCGCGGACCCGCCCTCGCAGCGACGCCCCGGCTACCCGCCCGAGCTCGAGCGCATCGTGATGCGCGCGCTCGCGAGCAACCCCGACGATCGCTACCCCACCGCCGAGGCGCTGCAAGCCGACCTGATGCGCTTCGGTCAGAGCAACGGCATTCGCCCCTCGCACCCGGCGTTGGGCCAGTTCCTGCGCGGCCTGCTCGGCAACAAGCCGCTGCCGTGGAACGACGAGCCGGCTCCCAGCAAGCCTCAGGCCGTCCCGGCGAACGCTGCCCAGCCACCTCCGCAGCCGCGCCCACCCGCGCAGCCTCGCGCCGCCCAGCCACCGAAGCCGTCCGGCCGACCGCCGGCCCCTCAACCGCGTCCGGCACGGGGTCCGGGCTCGCGTGGACCGGGCTCGCGAGGTCCTGCCGCGAAGGCGTGGCGACCGGGCGGCGGTCGCAAGGCACCTCCGGCCGCACCCGCCAGCCCGAAGCAACCAGATCCGACCACGGCCAAGCAGCTTCGACTCGGTCAGCAGGCCCCTGCTCGCGCGCCGCAACCCAGCCACGCGGCGAGTCGCCCGACCGCGCCCCGCTCGGCCACCGTCCCCAAGCCCCCCTCACGCTCCGCGCCGAGGCCCCCGGCTCGATCCGCGGCGCCGCCCAAGCCCGCCGCGCCGCCCCGCCCTGCCGCGCCTCCCCGCCCTGCCGCGCAGCCCCGCCCCGCAGGGCCACCGCCCAAGCCAGCCCCCGCGGCCGCCTACGCACCTCCGCCGCCCGACTACGACATCGACCCCGAGGAGAGCAAGACCGCGATCGCGCCGGGCCGCAGCTCGGGGTACGACGCGATGCAAGAGGCCAAGACCCGCGTCTCGGGCACGACCGCCGACGATGTCGCGGCGTTCGTAGCAGCCGCCCCAGCGGCCCAGCTCTCGGGCGACGACGCCGCCACGCAGGTCGCACACAAGACCGCCGACGACGTCGCCGCGTTCCTCGCTGCTGCGCCGCCCGCCGACCTCGTCGGTGACGAGCCCTCGCCGATGGTGGTCAAGACTCAGATCGCTCCCGCGACCGCCGAGGAGATTCGGGCGCTCGCGGACGCCGCGGCCAAGGCCAAAGCCGAGCGAGACCTCTTCAGCGCGCCCGCGGCTCCAACGCGCCCCGGCGGGAAGCCAGAGCAGCAGCAGCAGCAGCAGCAGCAGCAGCAGCAGGCGCCCGCGGCCCCGCCGACGCCGCGCCCGTCGATCCCCGCCCCCTCCGACCTTCCGCCGCCGGGCGGAGCGCGTCCCGCCGTTCCTCCGCCATCGAGCCTGCCGCCACCCGGGGGTGCCCCCCAGGGACAGTCGCCCCCAGCCAACCGTCGCGACACCATCATGAACGCCCCCGCCCAACCGGCGGCGCTGGGCGGGCCCTCGCGCACTGCCCCGCCCAGCTCGGGCCCTGGAGGCGCGAGCGAGATGGACGAGATGGCCACGCAGCGGATGTCGGTGGACCGCGCCTTGGAGCAGCGCCCTGTGCAGGCGCCCGCAGCTCCAGCCAGACCTGCGCCCCAACCTGGCCAGCCCGCGCAAGGCCAGCACCCCTACCCGGTCGCGCAACCGCACAACACCAACCAGACGGTGCCGATGGACGCCAACGTGGCCGCGGGCATGCCCGCCCAGCAGCAGCACCCGCCGCAGGCCTCCCCGCCCGGGCCTTCTCTGGGCTCGCCGTTGGGCCCTCCACAGGCGCCGATCCATCACTGGCAAGCCGCCGTCCCGCAGCAGCAGGACTTCCCGCAGGGGCACACCATGCCGATGCCCATGGCCGACCTCGAGGACGAACCGCTGGTCGTTCCGGGTCGCAACACCAAGGTCATCGCGATGGTCGTGACCGTCATCGTGGGCCTGACCGTCGGGGCCGCGGGCGTGTTCTTCTTCCTGCTCGATTAGCAGCCTGTGGTGCAACTCCGCGTGTCGGATCGCGCCGCTTTTTCGGCGGAGGCAAGGAGCCGAAACGCAGGAATAGTGGGCCTATTTCAAGCTTTCGGCGACGCGGCATCCGCCCAAAAGGGCAAGCGAGGCGGCGCGGGGAGTTGCACCACAGGCTGCTAGCAGCCCCGCCAAGGTTGATGCCCGGCGCACGCGGGTGCAGGCTGCGAGCATGACGACGCGCGTGTGCTTCGTGTGCTTGGGCAACATCTGCCGATCTCCGACCGCCGAGGGCGTGTTCCGCCACCTGGTCGCCGAGCGAGGCGCGACCGACTTCGTCGTGCAGAGCGCTGGCACGGCGGCCCACCACGTCGGCGAGTCTCCCGATCGACGCGCGACCGCGACCGCGGCTCGCCGCGGCATCACACTGCAGGGTGCCGCCGCCCGCTTCGACGCCGAAGACTTCGAGCGCTTCGACTGGGTGATCGCGATGGACCGCGCCAACGCTCGCGACCTCCGCCGCCGCGCGCCCACGCCCGCCGACGAGGCCAAGGTGCACCTGCTGCGGCGCTGGGACCCACACAACACCGCCGGCGAGGCGCTCGATGTGCCCGACCCGTACTACGGGGACGCCTCGGGCTTCGACGAGGTCCTCGACATCTGCGAGCGCTCCTGCGCCGCCTTGCTGCAAGAGCTCGAGGCGGCCCGTGGCTGAGCCGCTCGCCGAGTTCATCGCGCGTGCCCTCGGCGCAGCCGTGACCCGGACGCGGCGCGTCGCGGGCGGAGACATCTGCGACGCGTGGCGCGTAGATCTCGATGATGGTCGCGTCGTCTTCGCCAAGGAACACGGCGGCGGCAGTGCAATGTTCGAGGCCGAAGCCCGAGGGCTTCGGTGGCTCGCCGAGGCTGGCGCGCTCCGGACCCCCGCCGTGCTGGCCGTCTCCCCGCGGGCGCTCGTGCTCGAGTACATCGAACCTGGAGGACGCACCGCCCGGTTCGACGAAGCCTTCGGCCGAGGTCTGGCTGCGCTGCACGCCTGCACCCCCGCCTCGTTCGGCTGGGACGTCCCCGGCGTCATCGCGTCACTGCCTCAAGACAACACCCCCGAGGAGGACTGGGCCACCTTCTTGGGACAGCGCCGCCTCGCACCGCTGCTCGAGCGCTGCGTGGCCCACCAGCGGCTGCCGCCGGAGGCCGCCGGGGAGCTCGATGCCCTGCTCCGCGTCTTGCCCGACCGCCTCGGACCCGCCGAGCCTCCCGCCCGTCTGCATGGCGATCTGTGGTCGGGCAACGCGATGGCCGACCACAGCGGCGAGCCGGTGATCTACGACCCTGCGCCCTACGGCGGTCACCGGGAGATCGACCTCGCGATGATGCGGCTGTTCGGGGGCTTCTCGCCACGCACCTTCGCTGCGTACGAGGAGGTCACGCCGCTTCTGCCCGAACACGAGGACCGGATCGAGCTGATGCAGCTGTACCCGGTGCTCGTCCACGTCGCGCTGTTCGGAGGCCACTACGCCAGCCGTGCACGCCGCACGATGCGGCGGTACGCCTGAGTTCATCGCTTTGCCTTGAACTCCTTGACGTCGATCGAGTCGAGCAGGTCCTGCGGCAGCCGGTTCCGGGTGACGCTTCGGGTCGAGGACAAGGACCGGGTGGCGTCGATGCCCATCTTCGCGCTGCGACCGTCTTCTCCGGGGCACGAGGGGTCGAGCGGCGTGCCCTGCTCGTCTGCGAACACGTGCACCTGACGGTCGGCTTGCGTCTGCAGCGCCATCGCGGCCATCACGGCTCGGAGGTCGCCGGGCTCGACGTCGGCGTCGACCACGATCACGTGCTTGGCGTAGATGTCTGCCCGAAGCATCGCCTCGATCAGGCGGCGCGGCTCGTCGTCGTCCGCCTTGTCGATGGCGATGACGGTGGTCAGCGGCGCCGGCAAGGCGAGGTTGACGAAGCCGGGCGCAATCGAGGCGGCCATCGTCCGCGTGCGGTGTTCGATGCCGGGCATCGAGAGCACCAGGTGCTCCATCTGCCCCGAGATGATGTCCTGAAAGAGGAACTCGTCCCGATGGGTCATCGCCGCCACCTCGAACACCGGAGTCTGCGTGCTCCCCGTGCCGTAGCCGGTGAACTCCCCGAACGGTCCTTCGTGCATGCGGGCGTCGTGGGTGACCACGCCCTCGAGCACCAGCTCTGCCCCCGCGGGCACGTACAAGTCCGGGTTGGTCACGCACGGCACGACATCGAGGGGCTGCTGCATGAGCCCGCCGATGACGTCGTACTCCTCGACGTCGGCCGCCCCCGAGTAGAGCGCACCGAGCGAGACCAGCGGATGGACCCCGATGATCACCGCGACGGGCATGTCCTCCCCGCGCGCGGCGTACTTCTCGAAGATGCCGTGGAGGTGTTTGCCCCGCTCCATCAGGATGCCGGTGCGGTCTCGGCCCGCGACCATCATGCGGTGATAGCTGAGGTTGGTCTTTCCCGTCTGTGGGTCGCGCGCCAGCACGATGGACGCTGTGAGGTAGGGTTGCTCGGCGTCGTCGAGGTGATAGACGAGCGGAGGCAGGATGCCGAGGTCGACGTCGGCTCCGCGTCGGACGACCTGCTGGCACGCGCCGGCCTCGACCACGCGAGGGGCCACGGGCACCTGGGCCCGCGAGGAGAACGTCGAGGCGACCTCGCCCACCGAGCACCCGAGCGCGAGCGCCAGTCGCCCCATCGACCCACACACGTTGGTCACGACCGTCTGCTCGCTCCCCTCGACGTTGCGGAACAAGAGCATGGGCGATCGGCCCCGCTCCTCGAGCTTGGTCACGATCGCCGCGGTCTCGTACTTGGGTGAGACGGGCCTTTCGACGTCGACGACGTCGGCTTTCCGCTTGGTCCGAACGAGCTCGATGAACGTGCGCAGGTCGGTCATGAGGCCTTCATCGTGCACCACTTCTGGGCTGGGCCGGGCCCGAGCGCGGCGGACCTCACCCGGGCGGGTTCTCGGCAGCCTCTTTGCGCAGCGCGCCCCGGCTGACCTTGCCCGAGCCCGTCTTGGGCAGCGGCTGCGGACGAATGACGAACACCTTGGGCACCCGAACGAAGGGCAGCGACTCCAGGCACAGGGCCTTGAGCGCGCTCGGCTCGAGCGGCTCGCCCTCGGTCAGATGCACATAGGCCGCGATCTTCTCCCCCAAGGTGGCGTCCTTGATGCCGATGACCGCGACCTCGTCGACCCGCGGGTGCTTCGCCAGCACCGCCTCGATCTCCTGCGGGAAGATCCGCTCGCCCGCGCTCTTGATCATCTCGGAGCTGCGACCGGCCAGGAACAAGTGGCCGTCGTCGTCGAGGTACGCGAGGTCGCCCGTCCGCAGACGCCCCTGCGCGTCGATCTTGCCGAGCTCGCGGTGGTCGCCCGAGACGTAGCCCACCATGATGTTGGGCCCGCCGGCGGCGACCTCCCCGATCTGCCCTGGGCCCACCGGTTCCTCGTCGCTCCCGAGGATCTCCAGCGTGGTGCCGGGCAGCTTCTTGCCCACGGAGAACTTGCCGCCCTGTGCTTTGACGAACAGCTCGTCGGGGCCGATGTACGTGATGCGCGGCGAAGCCTCGGTCTGTCCGTACGCGATGTGGATGCCCGTGTTCGGCAGCATCTCGTCGAGCCGCTTCAGCTCGTCGATGGGCAGCGCGCCCCCGGTGATGAGCACGTAGCGGAGCGACTCGGGGGGCGTCTTGGACATCTTGGAGCGGTCCATGAGCTGCTTGAAGTGGAAGGGCACGCCCGAGAAGCCGGTGGTCTCGTGCTCGATGAGCTCGAGCAGGACCTTCTGTGGGAAGGCGAAGCCCGCCGAGAACACCAGCGTGCCCCCGATCATCGCGTGCCAGAGCAGCTGCATCCGGCCGTGAATGTAGTGCAGCGGCACCACCACGAGGATGCTGTCCTCGTGGGTCAGGCCCATCATCTCGTTGCCCGCCTCGAGGTTGGAGGCGAAGTTGCGGTGCGAGAGCATCACCCCATTGGGGCGGCCCGTCGTGCCCGAGGTGTAGACGATCAGCGCCGGGTCGTCGGGCTCGACGCCGCTGCCATCGGGCGGTGAGGTGGGAGGGTCGGCCTGCAACACCTCGGTCAGCGTCACGACCTGGCGGCCGGGTGCGGCCAACGCGTCGGCCACGGCGTCGGTCGTGAGCACCAGCCCCGGGAGCCTCAGTGCGGCCTCGCCCACGCAGTGTTTGTTGGCCGGCGCGGGGTCGACGGCGATCGCCTTGGGCGCCGCCTCGTCGAGCACCGACTGGATCGTGTCGCGACCGGCGAGACCGGGCACGTCCACCGTGGAGGCGCCGGCCTTGAGCACGCCCCAGAACCAGCACAGCGCCGGAAGCGTGTTGTCGCAAAGGATGGCGACTCGGTCGCCGCGCCCGATGCCGTGCTCGCTCAAGAACGCCGCGACCGCGTCGCTGCGTCGGTCGAGGTCGGCAAACGAGATGCGGTCGACACCCTGGACGCCGCTCTCACCACAGAAGATGGCGGCCGGCTTGTCCGGATGCTTCTGGGCATCCGCGCGCAGCCAATCGAACAACAGCATGAGGGACCTCAGGGGAGCCGCCTACCCGGCGGGACGTGGTTACTTCTTGTTCTTTTCGATGTAGGCGGTCAGCGTCTTCACCGAGCCGAAGTTCTCGGGGGTGATGTCGTCGATCTCGACGTCGAACCCGTGCTCGCCTTCGATCCACACGACGAGCTCCATCACCGCGGTGGAGTCGATGACGCCCTGCAGGCTGGCCTCGGAGTCGATGTCGGCCTTGCCCGGGGCGAGCTCTTTGGTGATGTAGCTGAGGAGGTCTTGCTCGATGCTCATGGTTGTTCCGTGCGAGGTATGCAGTCTCAGAAGCGCTGGACGTCACCGACTCGGTGGGCGTGGACGCGTTCGTGGTCGACGTGAATGCCCAGGCCTGCAGGCTCGGCGGGCGTGTCGCCACCCTCGTCTGGGACGTCGTTGGGTTGGGCGCGATGGTGGCTGGATTCGCCCAGGATGTCCACCTCCAGCAAGAACGCATTTTGGCCCTTGCCGTCGAGGCAGTCGAAGCCGGGCTCACAGCGGCCGAAGATCTCGCTGGCGCGTGAGAGGACCCCGGTCTCGCCGACCATGGTGCCGAGGTGCAGACCAATGCCCGCCTCGCGCGCCCGAGCGCAGAGCCGATGCGCGGCCCACACCCCACCATTCTTGCCCAGCCGAACGTTGAAGATGCGCGCCGCGCCAGCGTCGATGAGCCGCTGCGCGTCCGCGAGGTCCCGAAGGGACTCGTCCGCCATCACCGCGATGCCCGTCTCCTCCTGAATCCTCCGCAGCCCGTCGATGTCGTCGGCCACCACGGGCTGCTCGATCGACGCGATCGGAGCGACGGCCCCCAGCGCGCGCAGCCGCTCGATCGCCTCGTCGGCCGTCCAGGCCGCGTTGGCGTCCAGCCGCAGCGGGAGCGTCTTGAAGACCTTGACGATGGCGGCCAGACGCTCGGCGTCGTCCTGCAGGCCGACCTTCACCTTGACGTGGGTCTTGCCCGCCAGGCGCAAGGTGGCGCAGTAGCGGGCGAGCTTCTCCGTGGGCTGCTCGAAGCCGATGATGACACCAGCGGGCAGCGTCTCGTGGGACTCACCGCCGAGCGCTGCGGCAACCGGCTCGCCCAGCGACCGCCCCAAGGCGTCGAGGAGCGCCAGGTCGAAACCGCACAGCGTGGCGAGCTTGGGTCCCCGGGTCGCGGCCTGCTGCTCCAGCCAGCCGGTGGCGTCGGACCACGTCTCGAAGGACTGCCCGACCAGCGCCTGCGCGAGCGCGGGCCCCTCGGTGCGCAGCACCTCCTGCATCGACTCCCCGGTCACGTAGGGGCGCGGCTGAATCTCCCCCCACCCCACCGAGCCGTCGTCGCCCTCGACGGTCACCAGGACCGCGTCGGCGTGCGTGCGCTCGTGCAGGGCGTGCTTGAACGCGCGCCGCAGAGGGATTCGAACGTGCTGCAGTCGTACGGTTTGAACGCGCATCATCCACCCATCGAGACGCCGCCACAGACGTTGAGAGACTGCCCCGTGATGCCCCTGGCGTGCGGCGACATGAGGAACAGTGCCAGACCCGCGACCTCTTCGCCGGTGATCAAGCGCTCTTGCGGGCTCTGCTCGATGATCTCTTCGAGATAGGTCTGCGCGTCCTTACCGAACAGCTTGGCGCGCTTGCCCATCGCGTCGCGGACCAGATCGGTCTCGACGAACCAGGGGCAGATCGCGTTGACGGTGATGCCGACCTTGGCCACCTCGAGCGCGACGGACTTGGTCAGCCCCAAGATGGCCGCCTTGGACGAGGCGTAGGCGCTGTAGTAAGCGGCGCCGACCTTGGCCGAAACCGACGAGACGTTGATGATGCGGCCCGACTTCTGGCGGATCATCGCGCGAACGGCCAGGCGGCTCAGCCCGACGACCGGAAACACGTTGACGTCGTAGAGGTCCCGGACCCTCGCATCCTTCGACATCACCAGGTTGGCGACGTAGTTGGTGCCCGCGTTGTTGACCAGCACGTCGAGGCGACCGAACGCGTCGGTGCTCGCCCGGACCAACGCCTTTTGCGCGTCGGGGTCGGTCACGTCGGTCGGCACCGAGAGCGCGACACCCCCAGCCTGCTCGATCTCCGCCGCGACTCGCTCGAGTTGGTCCGCGCTGCGTGCCGCGAGCACCACCTTCGCGCCCGCGAGCGCCGACATCTTCGCGATGGTCTCGCCAATGCCTCGGCCGGCCCCCGTCACGAGCACGACCTGGTCGGTGAGCGTGATGTTCACAGCCCCAACACAACGGCCCGCGGGGGAGTTGTCAACGTGAGACTGCTCAACGCGCGCGAGACCGTATCGAAGTGAGTCGGTGTCATCACGGTGTCATCGGTCCGCCGCGCCGAGCACCGACCCGACGGGCTGTATGATGCATCGCGGCGAGCCCCCTCGCCGCACGGAGACACGCGATGTCGAAGTTCAACACCCCCGCAGATCACGTTCACTCCACGCTCCGCGAATGGATGCTCGTCGACGGCATGGACGTCGTCTACGACACCGAGCGCAGCCGAGGCTCGCGCTTCGTCGACGCGCGCAACGGAGACGAGTACATCGACCTCTTCTCGTTCTTCGCCAGCATGCCGCTGGGCCACAACCACGCCGGACTCGAGGACACCGCGTTTCGAGAGCGCTTACTCGCCGCTGCGCTCGTCAAGCCGTCCAACTCGGACATCTACACCGAGGCGATGGCGGACTTCGTCGCAACGTTCGGCCGAACCATGCCCAAGGGGTTCGACAACCTGTTCTTCATCGAGGGCGGGGCGCTCGCGGTCGAGAACGCGCTGAAGGTCGCCTTCGACTGGAAGGTCCGCAAGAACATCGAAAAGGGCCTCATCAGTGGTGACGGAGACCCCGACCTGGGCACCAAGGCGCTGCACTTCCGCAACGCGTTTCACGGTCGCTCGGGCTACACGCTGTCGTTGACCAACGGCACCTCGCCCAACAAGACGAAATACTTCCCCAAGTTCCCCTGGCCGCGGGTGACCGCGCCCGGCGCTCGCTTCCCGCTCACCGGCGACAACCTCGCCACGACCGCGGCGGCCGAGAAGGCCACGATGGCCGAGATTCGCGACGCGATCGCGGCCAACCCCAACGACATCGGCGCGCTCATCCTCGAGCCGATTCAGGGCGAAGGCGGCGACGTCCACTTCCGCCCCGAGTTCCTCCAGGCGCTGCGTACCCTCTGCGACGAGGAGGAGATCCTCCTGGTCTTCGACGAGGTGCAGACCGGCATGGGTCTCACGGGCAAGTGGTGGGCGTTCGAGCACATGGGCGTGCAGCCGGACGTCTTCTCGTTCGGCAAGAAGGCTCAGGTCTGCGGCATCGCGGCGGGCGAGCGGGTCAACGAGGTCGACAGCTGCTTCAAGGTCAGCAGCCGGATCAACTCGACGTGGGGCGGCAACCTCGTCGACATGGTCCGCTGCGCCCGCTACATCGACCTCATCGAGAAGGACGACCTGCTCGACAACGCCACCTCGCTCGGCGAACACCTGCTCGAGGTCTTGCGCGGCATCGAAGGCGAGTTCGACCAGGTCTCCAACAGCCGCGGCCTTGGCCTCATGCTCGCGTTCGACCTGCCCTCGGCCGCCGCCCGCGATGCCCTGATCAAGGCGCTGTGGGAGGCCAAGACGATGGTGTTGCCCTGCGGTGCCACGAGCGTCCGGTTCCGGCCGTTCCTCGACGTGTCACGCGAGGACATCGACGAGGCGGCGTCTCGAATCCGCACCGCGCTGAAGGCCCTGTAAGCGAGCCTGGTGCGAAGACCGGCCCGGCATTCGGGTCACGACGCAACGGTTCCCGCCCTCACACATTGAGCCCGGGAACCCCTACCGGGTCCCGGCTATGCTGGAAGTATGGTCGGTCGCCCCCACCGCTTCGCGTCGGTCCTCTCGGTCTCGCTCCTGCTGAGCGCCTGCGGGGATGACCGCGACGACGGTGCAGGCACCGGCGCGAGCGGGATTTCGGACTCCGGCATCAACCTCTCGGGGACGTCCGGCGACGTCGAAGACGACGACCAGACCACCGGGGTGCTCGATGTGGGGGCTGGCAGCGGTGGTCCCGACGCCACAGCCGGTGGGGACTGCCCCGGCAACGGCGGCATGACCGACGACGACGCCTACAGCATCATCTGGATCGCCAACTCCCCCGAGGGCACCGTCTCGAAGATCGACACCCGGACGCAGACCGAGCTGGCCCGCTACCTCACCGGGCCGACTCCCGGCGGGCTCGACGACCCCTCGCGAACGTCGGTCAACCTCTCGGGCGACGTCGCGGTGACCAATCGCTCGGGCAGCGTCACCAAGATCGCCAGCGTCCCCGAGAACTGCGTCGATGCCAACGGCAACGGGGTCATCGACACCTCGAGCGGAGCTGGGGACGTCAAGCCCTGGGGCGAGGACGAGTGCGTCCTTTGGCACCTCCCTCTGGGCGGCGACGGCAACAACAACCACGGCCCGCGCCCGACCGCCTGGGATGGCGGCGCGGGTGCGAGCGGCGGCGACTGCAACGCCCCCAACGAGAACCTCTGGGTCGGCTACTGGGATGCGGCGAGCAACAGCGGTGAGTTCCGACGCATCGACGGCGAATCGGGCGCGGTCGTCGACACGGTCTCGGTGCCGCTTTGGAACACCGCCGGGACCGACTACGGCCCGTACGGCGGCGCGGTCGATGGCGCGGGCAACCTGTGGGCGATCGGCCTGTTCGAGAACCTCGTGCGTATCGACGCGCAGTCGCTCGAGGTCCGGCGGTGGTCCATGCCCGCGGGCGCCGACCCCTACGGCATCGCCATCGACGCGCAGGGCCGGGTGTGGACGGCAGGTTGGCTCGGGCTCATCACCCGCTTCGACCCCGCGACCGAGACCTTCGAGACTCTGCCGACCACCGGCGGCCGCCGCATGCGAGGGCTGCAGGTCGACCGCGAGGGCACCGTGTGGATCGCCGCCAACGACCCGTGTGGTGCCATCTCCGTCGACGCCGACGCGCTGTCGATCATCGACGAGAACATCGCGCTGCCCGGCTGCGTCGGGCCGGTGGGCGTGAGCATCGACGTCGATGGCAGCGTCTGGCTGCCCGACCGCGAGGGCAACATGGCGTTCAAGCTCGACCCGAGCACGCTGCAGGCCACGACGGTGACAGGGCTGGTCGGCCCCTACACCTACTCGGACATGACCGGCGCCGGCCTGGGCCTGGTCGTCAACCCGCCCGCGGGCTGATCCCCGTCCCAGCGCTGCAGGCGCCCGGCTGCACACGGGGGGAATGCCAGGTATGGTCTGTGCCGAGCATGCGTCGATGGACGGCAGCGGCGTGGATGTGCGCCCTCTTGGCGTGCGGCGACGGTCCGCACCCAGCGGCGGAGACCGACGGGGGGAGCTCGACGGGCTCCGGCGGTGCCGATACCTCGAGCGGCGGGCACGACACCGACACCGATGACGGCGGCGGCGACACAGGGGCGCTCGACCCCGCGTCGGTCGACGAGCCGTGGGCTGCGCGGCTCACCGATCAGCAGTACGCCTACACCGTGCTCGACGTGCTCGGCGTCCCGCTGACCCCCCAGGAGCTCAGCACCCTCCCCGCCGACATTCCGACCGGGCTCAAGTACTCGACCGTCGTGCCGACCCAGTCGCTCACCTCGCAGCACGTGCTTGCCTACGCCGAGGTGGCGCGCGCGATCTCCAGCCGGCTCGGGGACGATGTGCTCGAGCGCTTCGCAGACTGCAACGACCCCGGCGATGCCGACTGCCTCGAGGCGTTTGCGCGTGGGCTCGGCCTGCGGCTGTTTCGGCGCCCTCTGAGGGGCGAAGAGACCCAGCGGCTGCTCGGGCTCTCCCAGACCATCGCCGCCGGCGAGCACTCGAGCGACGCCGACGTGCCCGGAGGGATCGTGCAGGCCCTCCTGCAGATGCCCGCGTTCCTCTACCGCATCGAACGCGAGACCGACGGCGAGCCCGAGGAGGTCCGCGTGCTCGATGGCTACGAGCTCGCGACGCGGCTGTCGTACTTCTTGTGGCAATCGGCACCTGACGACGCGCTGCTCTCGTTTGCAGCCGGGCCCGAAGGAGACGGCGTCTACGACCCCGCGGCGCTCCCCGGCGAGGTCGAGCGCATGCTCGCCGACGCGAAGTTCGAGCGCAGCCGCACCATGTTCTGGGGCGACTACACGCTCGCGTCGCGCTCCTCGTTCGGCACGACCGACCCCGCGCTCGCGGCCGAGCTCCGCGACAGCCTCCTGCTCACCCTCGATCACCTCTTTGGGGCGAGCGGCCAGCGGCGGCCGCTGTCGGACCTCTTCGACGCCCAGACGCTGGTGATGAGCCCCACGGTTGCAGCGCTCGCTGGCGTCGAGCAACCCGAAGTCGGCGCGGCGGCCTACGACATCGCCCAGACGCAGCAGCGCCTCGGCGTGATCACGCACCCGGCCTTCCTCGCATCGATCGGCACCACGTCCTTCGTGGGCCGGGGCCTGTTCCTGAGCGAACGGCTCCTGTGTCAGCACGTGACCGAGCCGCCGCCGACGGCCAGCGACGTCATCGAACAGACCGCCGAGGCCACCGAGGACATGACGCCCCGCGAGGCCAGCGAGTTCCGCTTCGCCGTAGACCCGGTCTGCGGCGTCTGCCACTTCCAGTTCGAACCGGTCGCGTACGCGTTCGAGCGCTACGACATGACGGGTCGATACGTGCTCGAGGACGACAACGGGCGCGCCCTGCTCTCCGACGGGGTCCTGCCGGCCTTCGAAGACCGCGCCGAGATCGCGTTCGACGACGCACCGGAGCTGCTCACCGCCCTGGCCGACGCGCCCTCGAGCCTGCGCTGCCTGGTCCACAACATGTCCGAGTTCGGTCTCGGGCGCCCTCCCCTGCCCGCCGACGATTGGGTCGAGGCCGCCTCGGAGACCCTGGCCGAGCAGGGCTCCGAGTTCGACGCGCTCGTCCGCGTCATCGCGCTGAGCGACGTGTTCGCCCGGCTGAAGGTGGTGGAGCCAGGATGACCCGCCGACTGACGCGTCGCGCGGTCTTGCGGGGCGCAGGAGGAGCCGCAGTCGCCCTCCCGCTACTGCCCGAGTTCATGCCCCGCGCCTCGGCCGACCTCGAGGACGCAATCCCCTGCCGGCTGCTGACGATGACCTTCGGGCTGGGGCTCAGCCCCGAGCTTGCGGCCGAGCAGTTCGGTGGACCGCTGCAGGCGCTCGAGCCCTTCGCCTCCAAAGCCGCGCTGTTCACCGGCGTCGACCCCAGCCCGCTCGAGGGCACCGGCACGCCGCACTACCGCATCGCCGCGGGGCTCTTCACCGGGGTCCCGCAGGCGGGCTCACCCAACTACCTCGCGGCGGGTCCTTCGATGGAGCAGGTGATGAAGCGAGCGCTGCATCCGGGCGGCGTGCCCAACGTGCAGGTGCCCGAGCTCTCGGTAGGCCTTTGGTCCAACACCGGCTGCGTCGCCGCGTTCACCCGCAGCTGGAACGACGACGGCTCGCCCGGCATGCGCCCGATCCGGCGCCCGACAGCCCTGTTCGAGACGCTCTTCGGAGGCCTGCCCAAGGGTGGCGGCGGCGAGCTCACGCCCGAGGACCGCGCTCGACTCCACCAGCAGCGCAGCGTGCTCGATGCCGTGCTCGAGGACTACGAGCACTACGCCGGGCCCAACTCGCCGCTGGGCGCCCGCTCCAAGGCCCGCGTCGACGCGCACCTGTCGGCGATTCGCGACGTGGAGACGCAGCTCGCCCCCACCGAGGACGACCTGCAGCCCACCGACTGCGGCCTGCTCCCGGTCGTCCGCGACCCCGAGCCCTACAGCTTCTACGACGCGAAGTCCGGCACGGCCGGCGCAGGGGCCCCGCAGATCGACTGGCAGGTCGCGCACTCGGCCATGGCGCTGATCGGACAGCTCATGGCGCTGGGCATCTCGTGCGACACCGTGCGCTTCGGCAGCATGCTCTCGCTGGGCGCAGGCGAGTACATCCGCTTCGCGGGCGAGTACGCGGCGATCGGAGACTCGGTCGACTTCTCGCAGGTCCTGGCGACCAACACCGCCCACGACGCGATCTTTCACAACTACACGCCCGACGCCGTCCGCCTGCACCAGCACATGTCGCTGTCGATGCTCGCCGAGACGCTCGCCCACATGGACGCGATCGAAGAGCCCAACGGGCGAACGCTCCTCGACAACGCCCTGGTGCTGCTCGCCACCGAGTACGGAGAGAACCACACCGCAGCCCCGGCGTTTCACGCGGTGATCGGGGGCGGCGACCGCTTCAACCCGGGCTGGTACGACCAGGCGCTCATCCCCTCGGACGTCTACCACCAGGCGATGGCCGCCTACGACGTCGACTCGGGCATCCCCAAGCGATGGGCAGAGTACGTCCCGCAAGAGATCGCGGGCTTTCGCAACGTCTGAGCCCGCGCGGGGGCCCTCACGCCGCGGCGGCCGGGCCCGTCCACGAGGCGGGTGGTCGCGACGACAAGCCCAGGACGCAGCGAAGCGCCTGGACGCAGCGTGCGGCGGCGTGTCCGTCTCCGAACGGATTGCACGAGGGTCGCGAGGACGCCCAGGCCCCCTCGTCGCGGAGCCAGCGCAGCGCGTCGGCCTCGATGATCTCGCGATCCCACCCCACCAGCCGCGCCCACCCTCGCTCGAGCGCCTCGGGTCGCTCGGTCGTGCGGCGGGTGACCAGCACGGGCACGCCGACGCTGGGCGCCTCCTCTTGAATCCCCCCGCTGTCGGTCACGGCGAATCGGCAGCGCCCCAGCAACCACAGCAGCTCGCGATGGTCGAGCGGTGGGACGCGGTGCACGTTGGATCGGTCCGACAGCGGGGCGAGCACCGAGGCGAGCGCCGGGTTGGGATGCGCCGGCATCACGACCTCGAGCGCGGGATGGGCCTCGGCGAGCGCCGCAATCGCGCGCATGACCGACGCTGCCCCGTGGGGGAAGCTCTCGCGTCGATGGTGGGTGAAGAGCACCCGCGGGCGCTCGGCCTCGAAGCGCGCAAGCCGGGCCGAGGGCGCCGCGACCTCGAGCGTGGAGAGTTCGTGGCGAGCCGCGTCGACGATCGTGTTGCCCGTGACCACGATCGCCGAGCGGTCCACGCCCTCGCCCAGCAAGTTGCTCGCGGCGCGGCGAGTCGGCGCGAGGTGCAGCGTCGCGAGCCTGCCGACCCGCACGCGGTTGTGCTCCTCGGGCCAGGGATGCTCGAGGCTCCCGCTGCGCAAGCCCGCCTCGACGTGAACGAACGGGATATCCGCGGCGTGGGCGACCTCGGCCGCCGCGACCACCGAGGCCGTGTCACCTTGCGCCAACACTGCGTCCGCACGCCGCGTGCGAAGGGCCTGACGCACCGCGCGGCGCAGCGCCCCGGGGGTGGCACCCCGGGCCGGACCGCCAGGCGGCGCGACGCCCAGCTGCGCGGCGTGGGGTGCAACGAGGCCGGCGTGCTGCCCGGTCCACACGACGTCGAGCGCGAGGTCGTCGGCGAGGGCCGCTGCGCGCACGATCGGGGCCAGCTTCACAGCCTCGGGTCGCGTGCCGACCACCACCAACACCCGCTTCACCACGCAACCTTACCAAGTCCTCGCTGCACGGGGCGGACGCGGGCTGCTAGGTTTCGCCCGCATGCGCTCCCGACTCGTGCTCGCCGCGTTGTTGGCATCCGCAGGGTGCCGCGATCGCGACGCTGCGCCCGCAGGCAATGCGCCCGAGTCCGCGAGGACGCTCGACGTCGGCTGCGAAGACGACCCGGTGGGTCACACGGCGTGGAGCGTGCGCCCGCGTCCGGACGGCGTGCTCGAGCTGAGCATGGACCAGACCCCGTTGCTCGAGATCCGCCACGGCGGGTTTCGAGCAACGGGGCAAAACGCCGGCCCCAAGGTCGAGCGCATTCCCTCTGCGCAGGGCCTCGCGTTCGAGGTGACCTTCGCCAGCCTGCCCGTCGTCATCCGGGCCCAGACGCACCAGCCCTCGGCCAACGCGCTGCGCATCGACTACACGATCGAGGCCACGCAACCGCTGCGAGACATCGCCGGAGTCGGCCTGCAGCTCGATCTAGTCCCTGGCCCCTGGGGTCTGCACCGCGAGTCGCTGCACATCGACGACGGCCGCGACCTTCGACTCGACGTGCCCGAGGTGGGCACCCTCGCGCTCACGTTCGACCCGACGTCGGGGCCCCGCACGCAGATCGACCCGAAGAAGCCCACCCGCGTGCGCGCCGCGTGGCTTCGGGGCGACGCGCCGGCGGGCACGTCGAGCACGTCGATGACGCTCACCCTCCCCGGGCCACTCACGCTCGAGCCTCCGCTGGCGCTGCGCTACGGACCCTCGAGGACGCAGTCGTGGAACCGAAACGCCCTCGTCCACGACGACTGGCCCGTCGATCTCAGCGAGCTCAACCGCGCGCACGGCAGAGCGGGAAGCCACGGGCGCGTGCGCGTCGTCGGCGAGGACCTCGCGTTCGAGGACGGAACCCCGGCCCGGTTTTGGGGCACCAACATCGCCGCCTCGGCCCTGTTTCGGGCCGACGACGCCACGATCGAGCGCGAGGCGAAGCGGCTCGCCGCCTTCGGCTACAACCTCGTCCGCCTGCACCACCACGACTCGGCGTGGGCGGGCCGGCACGTGTTCGACACCGCAGGCGGCACCACGCAGGTGCTCGACCCGGCGGCCCTCGACCGGCTCGACCGCTGGGTCGACACGTTGGCCGAGCACGGCATCTACGTGTTCGTCGACCTGCACACCGGACGACAGTTCCTGCCCGGCGACGCGATCCCCGGCTACGACGACATGCTCATCGGTCCGCACCCCAAGCAGGCGCGCGGCTTCCAGTACATCAACCCGCGCGTCGAGGCGCTCATGGAGGCGTTCGCCAAGGCGTACCTCACCCGCGAGAACCGCTACAGCCACGTG
The DNA here is from genome assembly GCA_024742475.1 of bacterium. Lineage (GTDB taxonomy): Bacteria > Myxococcota_A > Polyangia > Nannocystales > Nannocystaceae > CAJXVA01. The sequence continues at coordinate 23,321 of JANSYI010000004.1, forward strand.
CGGTGGGCCGACGACCCCGCGGTGCTCGGCGTCTTGCTCACCAACGAGAACGATCTGACGCGGCACTTCGGCGTCGGCTTCGGCAGGGGCTCCGGGCGAGAGACCCACGCCGCGCTCTTCGACGCCCTGGCGGCCTCGATCATCGACGACCTGGGCCTGCCCAAGAACGCACGACGCACGCTCGACCGCCCCGGCGCCGGCAAGGTGCTCTTGGCCGAGATGCAACACCGCTGGGACGCGCGCGCGTTGAAGCAGCTCGCCGCCCTCGGTGTGAAGGCGCCAGCCATCACGACCAACTTCTGGGGGTTCGAGTCCCTGCTGAGCCTGCCCAACCTCGCCGTTGGGGACGCGATCGACGTGCACAGCTACGGCAAGTCCGAGGCGCTCTCGACCAACCCGCACCATCAGCCGCACTGGCTGCACTACGTCGCCACCGCACAGGTCGCCGGCAAGCCGCTGATCGTCTCGGAGTGGGCGGTCCCCAAACCGCAGACCGACCGCTTCACGGCTCCACTTTGGATCGCCGCGCTTGCGGGGCTGCAGGGCTGGGACGCCCTGATGGCCTACAACTACGCCCAGACGCCGCTGAAGACGGCGCCGACCCGCGCCCTGAGCTGGGACCAGCGCGTCGACCCTGCGCAGCTCGGCCTCTCCCCCACCGCCGCGCTGATGGTCCGGCGGGGCGACGTCTCGCTCGCGAGGACCACCATCGCGCTGTCCCCGAGCGCCGCGAACCTGTGGAACGTCGACGCCAGCCCGCGCACGCGGGCAGCGCTCCGCACGGCGGCCGAGCAGTCGCGCACGGTCGTGGTGCTGCCCGACCACCCCAAGCTCGACTGGGACTCGGCGAGCCCCACACCCCCCGGCGCCGTGGTCGTCGCCGATCTCGGGCGCGATCTCCTCGAGTCCGACACCCGCGTGCGCGCCGACACGGGCGAGCTCGAGCGGGACTGGAGCCAAGGCATCCTGCGCATCGACACCCCGCGCGCTCAGGCGGCGTCGGGCTGGATCGGGGGGCAGACGATCACCCTCGGCGCCCTGCGGATCCGCGTCGAGACACCCAAGGCCACGGTCGCCGCCATCGCGCTCGACGACCAGCCGCTCGAACGCAGCACGCGCATCCTCGTGACCGCAGTGGGCCGTGCGCAGCCCGGAGAGGACGGCGCGGTGTTCAGCGAGCCGATCGTGGGGGAGATCGCGCTGCGCACGCAGGCCGGCCTCCAGATCGCCGCGCTCGGTCCCCGCGACCGCGCCCGCGACATCCCCGCGGATGCCGCAACCACGCCCGGCGTCCGTGAGGGGGCCTGGCTGCGGCTGCCCCTGCCCGAGGCCCCCACGCACTGGTTCATCGTCGGCGACCGTTGATCGTTCGTCTCGGGCGCCTTGGAAGGTGGCAGGCCACGACTTAGAATGAGCGCGGCCGCGCGAGCGCGCGTCCGGCGAGAGCACGCGTGTCAGACGAGCGGGCAGCATTCGCGGGGCAGATCACCGACCTTCCGGTCGTCGAGCTGCTGAGGACGATCCACACCGGAACGAAGACGGGCGTCGCCAGGTTCGAGACGAACCTCGGCACGGCCACCGTCTGGTTTCGCGACGGCTCGCTCGTCGACGCCGACATGGGTCGCTTTCACATGGGCGACGCCGTCCGACGCTTGATGAGTACCGACGCGGGCTCGTTCGAGGTCGAGTTCAAGCCGGTCACGCGCCGCCGCCTCATCGAAGAGACGACGTCGGACCTGCTCGACCAAGGCTCCGCCCAGCCCGCGCCCGCGCCCGCGGAGCCACGCAAGCCCAAGCTCACGCTCCCGGCATCGGCCGAGTCCAAGCGCGGACCCAGGGCGCGAAAGCCTCGGCCCGCGGCGGGATGGAAACCCACCGGCGGTGGCCCCGGCCACGATGGAGGCGGCGCCGCCTCTCCCGACATGCTTCGCCGCCTCGAGGCGCTTCGCCGCGCAGCCGACAAGCAGCCCCCCCGCAAAGACGTGCTCAGCTCGACGGCCGCGCTGAGCCCCCGTGACCAACAGAGTCCCGAGCCCAATCCCCCGTCCAGTCCGCCGCAGCCCAGTCGGCGCACCGGAGAGACCCCGCAAGCCAGCCTCGAGGCGCTCAACCGCATCGCCCAGACCGCCGCCAAGGCGGACCCCCCCGCCAAGGCGGCCCCCGCGCTGCAGAAGCCTCCGGGCGCGACCCCGGTCACCCCGCCCGAACCGATCCCCGCACCGAAGCGGTCGGCCCCGTTGTCGACCCCGTTGTCGACCCCGCTATCAACCGAGGTGAAGCCCGACGCCGCGACGAACGAGCGGGTCGTGGACGTGCAAAGCACACCGCGCCGCGAACGAGCGACCCCGTCGGCTGGCACCCGCCAGCCGCAGGCCGAGGACAAGCCGCGCAAAGCCAAGAGCACCGTCGCGGGCATGCCCGCGATGACCGACGCTTCGGCGCCCGCGAAGGCGGCCAAGGACAACAACGGGTGGAGCTTCGTCGACCCCAACCTCGCCAAGGAGGACGACGGAGACGACGCGCCCGATCGGACGCTCATGCGCATGGGTCCGGTCCCCATCCCCGCCGCTCCCCGGGCGAAGCGCCCCGGCGGCCGCAAGGCGGCGCCCAAGGCCCAACCATCCGACCGCCAGGCCCACCCCACGCGCGTGGACCCTGCCGACGACCTGAGCGACCCGCTGCCGATCGGCACCTCGTGGTCCGCCCCCGCCCACATCTCCACCCCGCGCAGCAAGCCGATCGACAGCGAGCGCAGCCCCTCGGCCGGCGGCGAGATCGGCAAGGGCAGTCGCCTCAGCGGCGGCCAAACCGTCGTCGCGTTCGCGCCCGATCGGCCGCGCGAGCCCGACCCCGGCGCGACGATGACCGAGGGCTTTCGCCCGATCACCGAGGCCGAAGCCAGCGGCAAGGTGCCGCGCGTCGCCAGCCCCGGAGTCCCCGCGGGCCGAGAGGGCCGCGCCGCCGCCGTCGCCGACACGATCGGCCTCGTGCAGCCCCGCGAAGCGCCCTCTGCCCAAAGCGGTGCCAACGCCGGAGCCGCGCAGGTGGGGCGCTACGAGGTCCTCCTCCGCATCGCTCGCGGCGGCATGGGCACCGTGTACCTGTGCCAGGTCACCGGCGCCGGAGGCTTCCGTCGGCTCTTCGCGCTCAAGGTGATCCGCGACCACCTCAGCCGCAACGAGGAGTACGTGCGGATGCTGCTGCAGGAGGCTCGCATCGCCTCCCGTCTGCACCACCCCAACGTCGTTGGCATCGTCGACATCGGCAACCTCGCCAACCAGCACTACCTGGTGATGGACTACGTCGAGGGCTGCACGCTCTCGGAGCTGCTCAAGGTTCACCGCAAGACGCGGCCCCCGCACCTCATCATCCCCATCGTCCTCGACGCGCTCACGGGGCTCCACGCCGCGCACACGCTGACCGACGACGACGGGTCCCCGCTCACCCTGGTGCACTGCGACTTCAGCCCGCAGAACATGCTCGTCGGCACCAACGGCATCTGCCGCATCACCGACTTCGGCATCGCCAAGGCGTCCAACGCCCTGCCCGAGCGCTCGAGCATCACGCGAGGCAAACCCGCCTACCTCGCCCCCGAGCAGATCACCGGCCGACCGTTCGACCACCGCGCGGACATCTTCGCCGCCGGGGTCGTGCTGTGGAACGGGCTCACCGGCGAGCAGCTCTTCAAGGGGGACAGCCCCGAGGAGGTGCTCGACAAGGTCCTCAACATGCCCATCCCTGCGCCGAGCACGGTGGGCCTGCGCCCGCCCAAGAAGCTCGACAAGGTCGTGCTGCGGGCGCTCGAGCGCGACCCGGCCAAGCGCTACCAGACCGCCGAGCAGATGCTGATCGAGCTGCGCAAGGTCGCCATCGGCCACGACCTGCTCGCGCCCTCGTCCGAGGTGGCGCAGTGGGTCGCCGACACCTTCGGTGCCCAGCTCGAGCTTCGCCGACAGGCAGCAGGCCTCGCGCCAGGTGGACTGACGGGCAACACCCCCGCCGAGCCTCAGCCGGTCACCGCGCTCGCCCTGCGCGACGACCCCCCAGGCGCCGACGACTCGGCGACGCACGCGTTGCTCTCACACGGCGCAAGCGCGGGCCCCGACGCGTCCCAGACCATGATGCTGCGCTCGGGCAAGGTCGCCTCGGCGGCCGCGGGTGCCGAGGGAGCGCGGGCCAGCGACGCGGTGCTCGGAGACCGCGCGCGCAAGATCGTGCTGGCGATGGTCATCTCGGCGGTCGCTGGCCTGCTGGCAGTGGCGGTGGTCCGCCCCGAGCTGCTCACGGGCGGCATGCTCGACGAGGAGGGCGAGTTCATCGACCTCTCCACGCCCGACGACGACGGCACATTCGAAGCGGAGCTCTCGCAACCCCCCACCGCCGGCGAGGGCAAGACCCCCGACGGGAAGGCTCCCGAGGGCAAGGCTCCCGAGGGCAAGGCCCCCGAGGGCAAGGCCCCCGAGGGCAAGGTCCCCGAAGCCGAGCCGACCCCTGAGCCCGAAGCGATCCCGCCCGCCGCCGAGCCGTCGTACACGCCTCCTCCGCCGCCCGCTGACGTCCCTCCGGCGCCGAGGCCAAAGCCCGAGCCAAAGCCCGAGCCCAAGCCCAAGGCTCAGCCCACGAAGCCCAAGCCCGAGCCAAAGCCCGAGCCAAAGCCAAAGCCCGAGCCAAAGCCCGAGCCCAAGCCCGAGCCCGAGCCCGAGCCCGAGCCAAAGCCCAAACCCGAGCCCAAGCCCGAGCCCAAGAAGCCCGACGCACCCGAGCTCCCGAGCGCTCCCGTCTTCGAGTGACCGCCGGCCCGCTTCGTCAGGAGCCCGCGCTCAGCTGGCGCCCTTGTGGAACAGCACCGCGGGGATCGTCTTGAACAGGATCTTGATGTCGAGCCAGATCGTCCACGAGTCGATGTACTCGAGATCGAGCTGCATCCACTCGTCGAAGTCGACCTGGTTGCGACCGCTGACCTGCCACAGACCGGTGAGCCCCGGCTTGACCGACAAGCGCCGACGCTGCCACGCCTCGTAGTCCTCGACCTCGGAGGGGAGCGGCGGACGAGGCCCGACCAGGCTCATGTCGCCCATCACGATGTTGAAGAACTGCGGCAGCTCATCGATGCTGGTCTTGCGGATGAACTGACCCACCGCCGTGATCCTGGGGTCGCGCTTGATCTTGAAGACCGGGCCCCCCATCTCGTTGAGGTGCATCAACGCGGCCTTCTTGGCCTCGGCGTCGACGACCATCGAGCGGAACTTGTACATCGTGAACTTCCGCCCGTTCCGACCCGCCCGGACCTGCTTGAACAAGACGGGCCCCTTCGAGTCGAGTTTGATCGCGATCGCGGTGGCGGCCATGATGGGCCCCGCGAGCAGGATGCCGACGATGCCGCCGATGATGTCGAGCACGCGCTTGGCCGCGAGCTGGGCCTCGGCGGTGGGCGTGCGCCGCAGCCCGATCATCGGCTGCGCGACGCCGGAGACGTTGGCCAGTTCCATCGTCCCCGCCGAGGGGACCTGCGGAGGGAGCGTGAGCAGCACGTCGACGCCGCGGTCGTCGCATGCCGCGAGCGCCTCCCGGAACGCATCGGGCGACTTGCCGGGCACGGCGAAGACCACCTCGTCGACGGGCGTCCGATCGAGCAGCGCGTCGAGCGACCCGACGTAGCCCAGCCGCGGCCTCGCCTGTGGGCTGCTGCTCTCCCCCATCACCCCGACGAACCCCGCGATCTCGAGGTTGATCGGGCTCGCGGCGCTGAGCTGCTGGGCGAATTCGACCGCCCGCGGGCCGGTCCCGACGATGACCACGCGGTGGGCGTCGTCGCGGCGGCGCCGAACCGCGCGCACGATCTCGATGATCAGCACGCGTCCGAGCGTCAGCGCGATCAGCTGGAACACCGCAAACAAGACGACGAACGTCCGGGAAATGAACGTCAGCTTGAAGAGGAACGCCAAGAGGATGAGCATGCCCACGCCCATCGCGACGGCCTGCAGGTACCGCCACGCGATCCTGCGGTGAGCGATGCGGAAGTCGTAGGCCTTGGCGTACTGCAGCGAAAGGGCCCAAAGCGGCAGGAGCGCGAGCAGCAGGAGCTGGTAGTCCTCGGGGGACAGCGGCGGCGGACGCTCCCCAATCCAGAAGGTGAGCCGCTTGAGCAGCCGTGGCAGCTCGGACGGCTCGACGCGCGAGAGCCAGCTCCGAATGTAGAGCGAGACGACGAAGGCCAGGGCGCTGACGAGCGTGTCGACTCCGAGGAGCACCCGACGGACGAAGGTGGTTCTACGACGCCACATGGAAGGGCAGGAACACGCTGGCGCGCTGCCGAGCGATATGCGCAGCAACCGCGACCGGCTGGAATGGTGTCAGGTTTCACGGACACTGAAAAGCCAAAGAGCGCCCCCGACACGTTCGGATGGGTACCGTAGAGCAGGCCCCGCGGACCGCCGGCGCCGCGGTATGCTAACCACGTCCACCAAGCGCCATGGCCAACCCCAATCGCACAGGTCGAACCCTGGTCCCCGGCATGCAGCAAGGCGCCGGCGCGGCCGGGCTGGATGCCATGCTCGAGGTCGTGGGGGACAGCCCGAGCGCCGGATCGTCCCACGCATTCCTGCTGGTGATCAGCGGATCCGAGCCAGGTCGCCTGCACGTCCTCGAGAAGCCCGAGCTCGTCATCGGACGCAGCAAGTACGCCGACATCCGGATCAGCGAGCGCGCGATGTCGCAACAGCACGCCAAGATCGTGCAATCCGGCGACGGGCACCGGCTCTATGACCTCGGCTCGACCAACGGCACGTTCGTGAACGACCAGGCGATCGAGTCCGTCGAGCTTCGCGCGGGCGACGTCGTGCGCACCGGCGAGACCGTGTTCACGTACATGGCCTCGGGGTCCCCCGCCGCCGCCGCCGGGGGCTCCGACAGCACGATGACCCTGCCCCCGTCGGGCCGAGTCCGACCGCCCGAGGCCACCCCGGTGATCAGCCAGCCCCCGCCAGGCATCGGCGCGGGCACCCCTCCGCCGCACACCGGAGGTGGCGCGCTGGTGTTGCGGTCGCAGGTCGCTCCGGCCGCCGTCGGCATGATGCCCCAGGTCATCGGCGTCCCCGCGGCCGCGCCCGCCGAGGACGAGAGCGACCCGATCGGGCTGCTCATCAAGGTCATCGACTTCGTCAAGCGGTACTGGCTGCAGATGGGCATCTTCACCGTCCTCGGCCTGGCGCTGGGCGTCGCGAGCTACAAGTTCTCCAAGCCTCCGGCGGTGGCCAAGTTCGAGGTGCAGCTCATTCAGCCGCCCACCGACAACATCATGACCAAGGGCCGGCGGATGAACTTCGAGTTCTTCCGGTCGGCCCAGAAGAGCTTTCGACGCCCCGCCGTCATCCGGGCGTCGCTCGAGGCGCTCGGCGAGGAGAACGTCACCCAAGAGCGGCTGCGCAAGATTCACGACTCGCTGGTCTTCAAGCAGGCCAACCGGCGCGAGGCCAAGGACGTCTACGAGGGCAGCTATCAGGCCAAGACCGCCGACGAGGCGCTCGAGTACCTGCGCGTCCACCTCAAGATCTTCATCGACACCGAGATCGAAAAGGCGATGAAGGTTCTCTTGGTCGAGGTCGAGACGCTGAAGAAGAAGCTCAAGCAGGCCGAGGAAGACCTCAACGCCACCGAGCAGGCGATCATGGCGTTTCGCCAGGAGCACAGCGAAGGCCTGCCCGAGCACGCCCAGGCCGCCTACCAAGAGATGATCGCGCTCCGGTCGGCCAAGGGGCAGACCGCGGGCGCCGTCACCGAGGCCAGCGAGACGCTCAAGGTCCGCCGCAAGGGCCTCAGCTCCGAGGCGCCCGAGCTGCGGCGACGCATCGACCTCGCCCAACCCTACGAAGACTCCATCGCCGAGGTCAGCCAGGCACTCGTCGAGGCGCGCGCGGCCAACAAGGGTCCGCAGCACCCCGACGTCATCAAGCTCAAGCGGCAGAAGGCGCAGCTGGAGAAGAAGCGCGACGAGGTCCTCAAGAACGGCAGCAGCAAGATCGTCAAGGAGCGGAACCCGCTGTACGAAGACCGCCGCATCGCCAAGGCCGAGGCCGAGGCCCAGCTTCGCATCGCCCAGTCGCAGCTCTCTCGTCTGACCAACGACATGGAGAAGACGAAGAAGCTCATCGACGCCCTGCCTCGGCTGCAGCGCGAGTACGCTGAGCTCACGCGCTCGTACGAGTCGACCAAGGCGGTCCACAAGCGCATCTTCGACAGCCTCGAGTCCAGCCAGATCCAGCTCGACCTCGAGCGCGCATCGGCGTCCGCACGCTACGACATCACCACGCCGCCCAACGTCGAGCCGGTCTCCAAGGTCAAGACCATCGTCATGCGCGCGGGAGTCCTGGGCTTCTTGGGCTTCGGCTTCGGCGTCTTCCTCGGCCTGGTCCGAGACCTCCGACGCATCCTCGCCACGCGCCTCGCCCAGCGCGCTGGCACGCGATAGCAGCCTCGCCGCAGGCTAACGTCGCCCGCCCGCGGCCGCCCCGGCCTCGCCGCGGGCCGAGCGGGTGACGGCTCCGCTGCCGGACTGGCCAACCTCTTGCCCACCCCGGGCCGTGCCGGCGCCGATCCGGTACGCGACGTACAGCCACGTCTCGAGCTGGTTGAACTCGAAGGTGTCGGCCTGCACGTGCGGGCCCCGGACGGTGCCCAAGAACCCGAACTCGAACTGCTGTCGCTCGTCGATCTGGTAGGTCACCGGCAGCGCGAGCCGCATCTGCGTCTCCGTTGCCGGGTTGCCGTTGCCCGTGTCGGGAAGCGGCTCGGCGGTCGCGTTGGTGAGCGCCGCCCCGATCACGCGAACGGTCCAGCGCGGCGGGATGTTGATGGCGACGTTGCCGCTGAGCGTGGCGCGAGAGTCGAGCGAGATGCGAGCCCGGTTGAAGTAGGGCGCGACGCCTGCACCGAGCGTGGCGTCCACGTTGTAGCTCGCCCGGCGGACGAGGCCGCCCGTCACCGACGTCAGCGCCACCGGCTGCACGGGGATCGACTCGGACCGCGTCTCCCCCACGCCGGTGAAGTAGAAGACTCCCCCGCCCACGCTTGTCGACAGGGACGGCCGAATCTGCCGCTCCCACTCGGCGATTCCCGAGACGGTCGCGTACTGCGTTCCGCCTTGGTTGTAGTCGAAGAAGCCAGGCCGCACGCTGACCTCGACGCCGTCGACGGGCGTGACGCGGGTGTTCAGAGCAACGCCTGCCTCGACGTTGAGCTGCTCGGGAACCCCGCCGGGGCCGTTGGTATCGTCGCCGGCCGTGGGCGCGTCCGGGTCGACGATGATGGTCGTCTCGGCTTGATCGAGCGGCGTCCGGTAGACCGTGTCGAGCAGGAACCCGAGCGTGTGGCGGCGCGTGAGTCGGCCATCGAGACGCGCGCTGGCCGACGCCGCGGCGATCTGGAGCACCTGGGCGTCGGGGAGCTGCGCCTGGTCGGCGCCGAGCACGACCGGAGCGCTGTTGTAGTCGGCCTCTCCGATGCTCCCCCCCAGGTTCACCCCGAGGACCCACCGCGGGTCGAGCTGCTGGGCGAGCGTGGCGTAGGCCTGGTGCAGCAGGATCGGCCGGTTGATGTCGAGGCGGTTGGCCGAGCGGTATTGGACGCGCGGCGTGTAGCCGAAGTTGAGCAGGGTGCCGCGCCGCGTGGCGACCTCCATGTCCACGTCCGGGGTCAGGATCGTCAGGATCCCCCACTCCGGCCGCGACGCCGGGTCGACCGGTGCACGTCCACCTCGCAGCTCCACCGACACGCCCCCCGAGACGTCCACGCGGGACGCAGCGGGGTCGGCCAGGAACAGCGCAGCGGTGAGGGCGAGCGAGAGCATTACTCGACGACGATCACGTCACCGTCGCGAAGGACGATCTTGCTCGGGCACTCCACCCCGCCGGCGAGGTCGTAGTAGTTGAACCGAACCCGGACGCGCTGGGGGTACTTGCGGACCAGATAGACGCTCTTGACGTCGGCGAACTCGGTGAGGCCCCCCGCGAGGGCGATGGCCGCGAGCAGCCCCTCCTCGTGTTCCATCGGGAATCGCCCGGGGCTGCGGACCTCTCCGATGACCGAGACGAACGGAAAGCGCTGGTTGACGACCGAGATGTTCGCGTCGGGATTGACGACGATGCCGTTGAGACGGGCGTTGAGCTTGCGTTCGGCCGCCTCGAGCGTGAGGCCGTCGACCTCGATGGCCCCCACGAGCGGCAGGATGACGCTGCCGTCGGCGGTCACCGTGTAGGGTTCCCGCGACTGAAGCTCTTCCATGCGCGGAACCGTCACCACCACCTGGTCACCTGCACGTAGGGGTGTGTCTCCAACCTGGACGTCGGCGTCGGGAACGTCCTTGCATTGCACGTAGGGATGCTGTGGCTTGCACGCAGACAGGGCCAGGACGCCAGCGACGGCGAGAATCATGGTTCCAACGGGTCGGATGCCCACGAGGGGCATCATCGGCCCCGGGCGACGCGAGCGCAACCGGAGGCAGTGGCCGGAATACAGGACACCATGCGGGGTGCTTTCGCGCGGTTACAGGTCACCAGCGTGGTCCTACGGACGATTGTCACGGACCAACTCGCTACGAAACCGTGGCCTTCGCTACGTCGGAGGGTATGCTTGAGGAGGGTGCTGCGAGACTTATGGATGAGACCGCAAACGAAACGAGCGGCGCGGAGCGGCGCGAGTTCCCCCGGGTTCAGGCGCCGATCTACTGCCGACCTGCACACCGTCGCCTGCGACGACGCAAGGTCGTGGACGTGGGCCTCGGCGGCATGCGCGTCTACAGCGACGAGCCATTCGACATCGGCGCCCGCTTCGAGGTCGAGCTGTTCATGTCCGATGGGGACAGCGTCAACTGCCTCACCGAGGTGTGCTGGGTCCGCCCCGTGCCAGGCGGGCAGCCCGCGCCCTACGACGTGGGGCTGAAGTTCCTGCACGTGCCCGAGGCGGGATTGTCCAGGCTCAGCGCGCTGCTCGAGGCTTCGTCGGACGGCGCCTAGGCCTGCGCGAGCACGGCGGCGACGTTGGCCCGCCAGTCGGGCATCGTGCCGATCAGCGCCTCGGTCGGCCCCAGATCCATGACCGAGTAGGCCGGACGCTTGGCCGGCCGGGGGAACGCGTCCGAGCTGCAGGGCTGCACGTCGCAGCGCGGGTTGACCGTCTCGACCACGGCCTTGGCGAGGTCGTACCACGTGCACTCCCCGCCATCGGTGACGTGCAGGGTGCCACGAGCGCCGGCCTCGAGGAGGCGATAGGAGGCGTCGGCGAGGTGCTGCGCGCTCGTGGGCCGCCCGCGCTGGTCGTCGACGACGTTCAGAGCGTCTCGCTGCGCGCCGAGTCGGCGCATGGTGAGCACGAAGTTGTTGCCCCACGGGGCGTACAGCCAGCTCGTGCGCAGGATGAGGTGCTGCTCGCCTGCCTCACGGACCGCTGCCTCGCCCACGGCCTTGCTGCGACCGTAGGCGTTGATCGGGTCGTACTCGGCATCGACCGCGTACGGCTCGGAGGCCTGCCCGTCGAAGACATAGTCGGTGCTGTAATGCACCAGGACGCTCCCGGCGCTCGCGCATCGTCGCGCCAGCCGCCCAACGGCGTGGCCGTTGACCTCGGTGGCCCTCTCTTCCTCGTCCTCCGCCCCATCGACGTCGGTCCAGGCCGCGCAGTTGATCACGCGGCGGTAGGTGCCATCGGTGATGCGCTCGAGCGACGCGCTCGAGGTCAGGTCGAAGTCGGGACGGGAGACCGCGACGAACGGGGTCTCCTTCCGCTCCAGGACCTGCTTCCACGCGCGTCCCAACATACCCTCGTGGCCGATCAGCAAGTCCACTCAAGCATCTCCTTCGCCCCGAAACGTCGGGAGCAAGTCTGTGGGGATGTCGGCCAGCGTGGGATACGCCTGGTCCTTGCCCGAGAGCGACGGGGCCTCCACGGGCCACGCAATGCCGAGGTCCGGGTCGTTCCAGAGCACGCCGAGCTCGCACTCGGGGTGGTAGCCGTCGGTGCACTTGTAGGAGAACAGCGCGGTCTCGCTGGTGACGCAGAACCCGTGCGCGAACCCGGGCGGGATGTACAGCTGCTTGTGATTGTCAGCCGAGAGCGTCACGCCGACCCAAGCTCCGAAGGTGGGCGAGCCGACCCGGACGTCGACCGCGACGTCGAACACCTCGCCCAGCACCGCCTGGACCAGCTTGCCCTGGCCGTGTGGGTGCTGCAGGTGAAGACCCCGCAGGACACCCCGGGACGACTTGGACAGGTTGTCTTGGACGAACGTGTCGGGGACGCCCGCCTCGGCGTAGCGCGCGGCCGACCAGGTCTCCTTGAAGAACCCTCGGTCGTCTCCGAACACCCGCGGCTGCAACACGACGACGCCGGGGATTGCGGTCTGCTCGACGTTCACCGGCGCGACTCCGAAGAGACCGCCAAGCGCGCCAGGTACTGACCGTACTCGGTCTTGGCGAGGGGCTCGGCGAGCGCAGCGAGGGCCGCGGTGTCGATCCAGCCCGCGCGGTAGGCAATCTCCTCGGGGCAGGCGATCTGCAGCCCCTGTCGCTGTTCGATCGTCTGAATGAAGTTGGCCGCCTGCATGAGCGCGTCGGGGTTGCCGGTGTCGAGCCAGGCGAAGCCGCGGCCGAGTCGCTCGACGTTGAGCGAGCCCTGCTCGAGGTAGAGGCGGTTGAGGTCGGTGATCTCGAGCTCGCCCCGGGCGGACGGCTTCAGGTTGGCCGCGAGATCGCAGACCTGGCTGTCGTAGTAGTACAGCCCGGTGACGGCCCAGTTGGACTTGGGCTGGGCCGGCTTCTCTTCGAGGCTGAGGCAACGGCCTGTGTCGTCGATCTCCGCGACGCCGTACGCCTGGGGCTCCTTGACCCAGTAGCCGAACACCGTCGCCCCCTCGTCGGTGGACGCGGCGCGCCCGAGCATCTCGGGCAGCTTGGCCCCGTAGAAGATGTTGTCGCCCAGCACCAGGCAGCAGCCTTCGCCGCCGACGAAGTCCTTGCCGATGATGAACGCCTGCGCGAGGCCGTCGGGGCTCGGCTGCACGGCCCACTGGATGTTCATGCCCCACTGGCTGCCGTCATCGAGCAAGCGCTGGAACATCGACTGCTCGTGCGGCGTGGTGATGATGAGAACGTCCCGAATGCCCGACAGCATCAGCGTCGAGAGCGGGTAGTAGATCATCGGTTTGTCGTAGATCGGCATCAGCTGCTTGCTGACGCCCTTGGTGAGGGGATGCAGACGGGTGCCTGAGCCCCCGGCGAGGATGATGCCACGGGTGATCGTCATGATTCAGCCTCGATTGGTGTAGTTCTTCTCGATCCAGTTGCGGTACTCGCCGCTGCGGACCTGGTCGATCCACTCGGTGTTGTCGAGATACCAGTGCACGGTCTTGCGGAAGCCGGTCTCGAACGTCTCGGCCGGCGACCAACCGAGGTCTCGCTCGATCTTCGAGGCATCGATGGCGTAACGCATGTCGTGCCCGGGCCGATCCTTGACGTAGGTGATCAGCGACTCGAGCTCGGAGGCGTCCTTGCCCTGGTACTCGGCGACCAGCTTGCAGATGATCTTGACGACGTCGATGTTGCGGACCTCGTTGTTGCCGCCGATGTTGTAGGTCTCGCCGACCTTGCCCTCCGTGACGACCTTCCAGATCGCCTCGCAGTGGTCGGTCACGTACAGCCAGTCGCGGACGTTGAGCCCCTCCCCGTAGACCGGCAGCGGCTTGCCCTCGGCGGCGTTGAGCGTCATGACCGGGATGAGCTTCTCGGGGAACTGCAGCGGGCCGTAGTTGTTGGAGCAGTTGGTGATCTTGACCGGAAGGCCGAAGGTCCGATGGTGGGCGCGAACGAGGTGGTCGCTCGCGGCCTTCGACGCCGAGTACGGGCTCGACGGGTCGTAGCGGGTGTCCTCGACGAACATGCCGGTGTCTCCCAACGACCCGTACACCTCATCGGTGCTCACGTGGTGGAACAGGCCGTTGTCCTTGCCCCAGCGCTTGCGCGCCGACTCGAGCAAGTTGAACGTGCCGATGATGTTGCTCTCGATGAACGCACGTGGGCCCTCGATCGAGCGGTCGACGTGGCTCTCGGCCGCGAAGTGAACGACGCAGTCTGGCGCGTGCTCTTCGAACGCCTCCTCCACCGCCGACGCGTCGGCGATGTCGAGTTGGGCGAACGTGTAGTTCGGCGCGTCCGCGATGCCTGCGAGGCTCGAGAGGTTGGCCGCGTACGTCAGCTTGTCGGCGTTGATGAAGTGGTGCTCTTCATGCCGAGGCACGAGGAGATTGAGGAAGTTGGCGCCGATGAACCCCGCGCCTCCGGTAACCATGATCCGCATAGATTCGCGCCTTGGGTGTCGTTCTAACCGTCCGGGGTGGACCTGTGCAATGGCCGCCCGCGTGAAACGACCTCCGCTATCAACCTGATTTCACAACAGCTCCAAGAAGGCCGCCAACGCGTGCGCGTCATCGGGCGACAGCGAGGTGCCATCCCCTCCCCCATGCACCTCCTGCGCGTCGACGCGGACGGCCCCGAGCACCGCGTCGACATCGGTCGCGGTGCCCTGCGTGAGGTAGGGCCGCTTGACCCACAGACGTCGCAGCGACGGGACGCGGGGCCCCTGCGCGTGTACGTAGGGTCGTACCCCGGTCCGGTAGCGTTCATCGCTCGCCCACAGGACGGGGCCGCCCCCGAACACCGCCGCCTCCCACCGCGGGCGCGCGAGGCGGGTGTCGGGGTCGTCAGCGACGGTCCGGGCCTGATGGCAGCGTTCACACAGCGCCTCGAACCTCTCGGCACCCCGGCGCTCGAGCGCGGTGAAGCTCGAGCGCCCCAGAACCGCGGGGTTGGGCTCGGGGGTCAGCGTGGCGAGGAACTCGAGGGCCGCCCGGCGAAGCGCAGCGGGCTCGACCTGCGAGGCATCGGTCAGGGTGCTCAGCCAAGGCACCGCACCGGCGTCCAGCGTAAACCACGGGTCCTGGGGCGTGCCAGCGTTTGCGACCCGAAACTCGTTGTGAATCATGTCGGTCGTGCTGAGATCGAGCGCCCGCGAGAAGTGGGGATGGTTGCCGACGAGCCCCCGGAGGGTCTTGGTGGTCGCGTGCACGTCCGCGCGGCCCGTGTAGTGCACGCGACCATCGACCGTGCCTTCGAAGTGGCACGTCTCGCAGGTGAACCGACTGCCGCGGCCCTGCGCGCTCGCCTTGGGTGCCATCAGCGTGGTGAAGACGAGGGCCTCGCCGAGTCGCACGTCGTCGGTGCGCCCATCGGGTCCCTCGATCTCCACCAACGCCCAAGACCCATCGGGCTGAAACCGCACCCAGCGATCGAGCAGCGCGTCGGCGGCGAGCAGCGTGTCCCCCTGCCAGGCGAACGCGCCCAAGCCTCCAGGCGCGGGCCGGGACTCGACGCTCGTGTCTGCTGCGAAGTCGATGCGCGCCAGCGCGTCACCACCGGCACCGGTGACCCACACCTCGCCGCCTCGCCACGCGATCGCCTTGGGTGTGACCACCCCGTATGCGCCGACGTTGACCTCGCCCAGTCGCCGCAGGACACCACCGCTCAGGCGCACGTGAAAGACGAACGAGTCGATGTATCCAAACGATCCGCCCGTGCGATCGAGGGGGTGGTCCTCGACGCCGGCCACAGCCAACTCGAGGGTGCCGCCCACCGTGCGTGGGGCGAGTGCCCAAAGGGGTCCGTCGTGCACCATCGACGCCACGGGCTCGAGCCCGACGTCCGAAAAGACCGCGACGCGGTGCTCCAGCATGCAGTTCGCGACCAACCACCGCTCGTGAAGCTGAACGTCGAGGGCTCCCGCGCACGGCGTCTGGGCCTCGAGCGCGCCGGCGGCATCGAGCTGGAGGATGCGGCCGCGGTGACGGTCGGCGACGAACCATCCGGCACCCCCGGGGCGCACCACCACTGCCCGCAGCGCCTTCGCGGCGGGGACCCGGACGCGACGCTCGACGGTGGGTTGCTCGCCCTCGAGCCCGACGACCACGATCTCGTTGGAGCGCTCGCCGACCACGTGAACCTCGCCGCCCCGAACGTCCATGCCGACGGCCCCCTCGGCGACGAAGACCCGCGCGAGCTCCCGCCCCTGCGCGTCGAGGCGCACCAGGCTGGAGGTGCCCCGCAGCAACCCGACGAACCCCTGCCCCCACTCGCGTACGGCATGCGGGTTGGGGCCGGAGACCTCGGACCACGGCGGGCGTTCGTGGCCCCGCAGTGCCCGCTCCCGTTCGCGCAGGGGCTCGAGCGCGGCGGAGACGGCGTCGTGGGAGTCCACCCGCGCCGCCGACGTGCCGCGCTCCGGCGACGGTTCCGATGCGTTCGTCCCGCAGGCCGCGAGGCTCAGTACCAGCAGTCCAGCGAGACGCTGGCGCCGCATGGGGCTACCAGCCGCCCTCTTTCTTCTCGCCGTCCTTGTCGCCCTCGGCTGCGTCGCCCGCCTTGGCCTCCTCGCCCTTCTTCGCGGCGTCGGCAGTGTCGGCCTTCTCGTCGGCCTTCTCGTCGGCCTTCTTGCCGTCCTTCTCGTCGGCCTTCTTGCCGTCCTTCTCGTCGGCCTTTTGGGGCGCTTTCTCATCGCACGCGGCGACGGCCAGGGACAGCGGGATGGCGAGGAGGGCAGCGAGGATGCGGTGGTTCATGATTGCTCCGGCGCGGGGACGGTGGGTGAGGACGCTTGGGACTGCGGGTCTGCATCCTCGGTCGCGCAAGCCGACCGAACCGCCTTGAGTAGCGCGGTCGAATCATAAGGATTGTGCAACAACCCGTCGACACCCGCCGCGCGCAAGGATCGCTCCCGATCGCCGTCGATGTATCCCGAGCTGATCAACACCGGAAGCTCGGGAGCCAGCGCGTGCAGCCGCCGGAACGCCTGCTCGCCGTTCATCTGCGGCATGTCCAGATCGAGGATGACCAGATCGACGCGGTCGGCGTTGCTCGAGTACAAGTCCACGGCCTGGGCGCCATCGCAGGCTTCGATGACTTCGAGGCCGGCATGCTGGAGCACCCGGCGGGTCGCGGTGCGCACCAGGCTCTCGTCATCCGCGAGCAGGACGACACCGCGCAGCCGAATTCCCTTGCGCGTCGTGTTGCGGGGGTCGATGTCCCGATGATCGGCGTTGCAAGGCAAGATCACCTCGAAGGTGGTCCCCTCCCCCACGACGCTGTCGACGCGCACGTGCCCGCCGTGGTCTCGCACGATCGCGTGTACGGTCGCGAGGCCCAGCCCCGTGCCCTTCCCGCGCGGCTTCGTGGTGAAGAAGGGCTCGAACACCCGCGCACGCACTGCCGCATCCATGCCCACGCCGTCATCGACGACGCGAAGCACGGCCACGTCGCCGTTGGCCATCATGTCCGTCCCGCCCAGGTCGACCTCCGGATACGACGCACGCTCGACCGTGACGCTGAGGACCCCGCCCTCGGGCATCGCGTCTCCGGCGTTGATGCACAGGTTCATGAGGACCTGCAGCAACTGCGAGGGGTCGCCGACCACCGACAGCGCGCCCTCGACCTTCGACTCGACTTCGATCGACCGGTCGAGCGTCCGCCTCAGCAGGCGCTCGGCGTCCGCGACGATGCCGCCGAGGCCGACCGTCTCGTGTCGCCGCTGTCCGCTACGCGCGAAGCCCAGAAGCTGGCGGGTGAGGTCGACGGCTCGCCGCGCTGCGGTCTCGATGTCCGCCAAGGAGGCGCTCAGCCGCTCGGCGGGGACTCCGGGACCGTCGTGAAGCTCCTGAAGGTGCGTGGTGTTGGCGAGCACGACGCCCAGGAGGTTGTTGAAGTCGTGCGCGATGCCGCCGCTGAGCTGGCCCAGCGCCTGGAGTTTCTGCGCCTGGATGCGCTGATCCTCGAACCGGTCTCGGTTCGCGAACAGCAGGACGGTCCGCGACCCCACGGCGATCTTGTCGCCGAAGTTGAGGCTGGCCTCCTCGATGCGTTCGCCGTTGACGAAGGTCCCGTTGCGGCTGCTCAGGTCCTCGATCGTGTAGCCCGCGGGCGTCTTGAGGACCCGCGCATGGCGGCGAGAGACGCCATCGTCGAGCAGGTCGATCGAAGACCCCGAACCGCGCCCGAGCTCGATCTCGTCGCCCACGACATACCGCCGACCGGACGCATGGCCGACCAACACCACCAGCTGCGCGTCGTCCACGAGCGTCTCGGCGCCGCGGTCGACCGACGGCGTCCGCCGGATGCGAAGCGTCGAATGCTCGAACGTCTCCCCCACCGTGCGGCGATTGTACGCGCGTCCACGAGCCAATCCCAACGGAGATCGAGCCAGAGACAGCTCCGAAACGGGACGTCTGTGCCCAGGACAGGTGCTGTCGACGGTCTCGCGGGGTTCTGCCACACTGTCCCGCCCGGACCTCTCGTGACGACCGAACTGGACATGCCTACCCCCTCCCACGCTGTCCCTACCCACGAATCGGCAGATTCTGCGCCAAGGCCCGCCCATGACGACGCCGAGGCGATCCAAACGCCGCCGCACCCGCCGTTGCCAGGGCAGGAGAGCTGGGCGGCCAAGGACGACTACGCCGAGCTCGGGCCCGAGGCGTTCCTCAACCGCGAGCTGACCTGGCTGAACTTCGCCTACCGCGTCGCGCACCAGGCCCGCGACGAGCGCATCCCGCTGCTCGAGCGGGTGAAGTTCCTGGCGATCGTCGGCTCCACGCTCGACGAGTTCTTCATGAAGCGCATCGGGGGCCTCAAGCAGCAGGTCTTCGCGGGCGTGCACGATCGCACCGTCGACGGTCGAACCCCCATCGATCAGATCAGGGCCTGTTACCGAGAGATCCGCAGCCTCGAGAGCCGCCTGGTCGAGACCTGGCGCGCGCTTCAGACCGACCTCGCCCGGGAGGACATCGGCGTCGTCGACTACCTTGGGCTCACCGCCGCCGAACGCTCCAGGCTTCGGACCTACTACTTCGAGAACATCTTCCCGCTGGTCACGCCGCAGGCGATGGACCCCGCGCACCCGTTCCCGTTCATCTCCAACCTCTCGCTCAACCTGCTGGTCACCCTGCACCAGCCCTCCGACGACCACCCCCTGCTCGCGCGGGTCAAGGTCCCCGTCGGCGCCGGCATCCCTCGCTTCTTGCGCGTCAGCGACGACGACCATCGCTTCGTCCCGCTCGAGGACGTCATGGCCAACAACCTCGACCTGCTCTTCCCGGGCATGGTCATCGACCGCTGGACGATCTTCCGCATCACGAGAAACGCCCACACCGAGGGCGACGAGGAGGAAGCCGACGACCTTCTCGCGCTCATCGAGTCCGAGCTTCGAGAGCGCAAGTTCGCCCCGATCGTGCGGGTGCAGATCACGGCCAACATGCCGCCGCTGCACCGAGGTCTGCTCGCCGACAAGTTCGGGCTCGACGAGGACAAGGACGTGTTCGAGGTCTCCGACCTCCCCATGGGCCTCAAGGATCTGTTCGAGCTCGGGGGCATCGACCGCCCGGATCTGCGATTCGGCGTCCACCGCCCCATCGACCACCCCGAGCTCGTCGACGCCGACCGCAGCATCTTCCACCAGATCCGCGACGAAGGCTCCATCCTGCTTCACCACCCCTACGAGTCGTTCTCGACCTCGGTCGAGCGGTTCCTCCGCGAGGCGTCCCTCGACCCCAAGGTCCGCGCGATCAAGATGACGCTGTATCGGACTTCGAAGGACACCAACGTCGTCCGGCATCTCATCGAGGCCGCCCGCAATGGAAAGCAGGTCGCGGTGGTGGTCGAGCTCAAGGCCCGCTTCGACGAGATGGCCAACATTCGGTGGGCCAACCACCTCGAGGAGGCTGGCATCCACGTCAGCTACGGCGTCATCGGTCTCAAGACCCACACCAAGACGATCTTGGTGGTCCGCCGCGACTACAACGGTCTGACCCGATATACGCACATCGGCACGGGCAACTACCACGCCGGTAACGCGCGAGCCTACACGGACCTGGGCTTGTTCAGCTGCGACGACGACCTCGGGCACGACCTCACGGAGCTGTTCAACTACCTGACCACCGGCTACCAGCCCGGCCGCGTGTATCGCAAGCTCCTGCCCGCGCCGAAGGTGCTCAAGCCGGCGCTGCTCGCCAAGATCGAGCGCGAGATCGAGTGCCACCGCAAACACGGCAACGGCCTCATCCAGATGAAGTGCAACGCGTTCGAGGACGCCGACGTCAGCCGTGCGCTGTACCGAGCGTCACAAGCCGGCGTGCGCATCGACCTGATCGTGCGGGACACGTGCCGCATCCGGCCCGGCATCCCCGGCCTCTCCGAGACGATCCGGGTCTTCAGCATCGTGGGGCGCTTTCTCGAACACGCGCGCATCTACTACTTCCACAACAACGGAGACGAGGAGTACTTCATCGGCTCCGCCGACATCATGAACCGCAACCTCGAGAGTCGCGTCGAGGCGGTCGTGCCGGTCGAGAGAGCGTCCGCCCGCAAGACGCTGCGCACGATCTTTCAAACGCAGCTCGAGGACGACCGGCTCGCGTGGGAGATGCAGCCCGATGGCAGCTATCGCCAGCGCACGGGCAACGGCGCTGGCAGTCACGAAGCGATGATCAAGTGGGCCGAAGCCCGGCAGCGTGCGGCGCACCGTGCCAAGCGTCTGCGCCCGAAGAGCTTTCCAGGAGACCGACAGTGAAATCGGTCGACGCACTCGAACACCCCGACGGGCCGCCGAAGGCCGAATACGAGGCCGAGCTCGCGGCGCTGCAGCTCGAGATGCTTCGCATTCAGGCGGCCTATCGCGCCCAGGGTCGCCGAGCCATCCTCGCGTTCGAGGGATCGGACGCGGCTGGTAAGGGCGGCACCATTCGCCGACTCACGGCGCTGCTCGACCCTCGTGGTCTCAACGTGCACGCCGTCGGTGCCCCCACCGCAGCCGAGCAAGGTCGCCACTACCTGTATCGGTTCTGGCGCGACCTCCCCGTGCCCGGCCGTATCGCGATCTTCGACCGCTCCTGGTACGGCCGGGTCCTCGTCGAACGCGTCGAGGGGTACTGCGAACCTCAGGCGTGGCAGCGGGCGTACGACGAGATCAACGCATTCGAACGGCAGCTCGTCGATGACGGCGCCGCGCTGGTGAAGGTGCTGCTGTGCATCTCCAAGGGGGAGCAGCTCGAGCGCTTCGCCGACCGCCTCCGCAGCCCCGTCAAGCGCTGGAAGTTCACCCGCGACGACCTCCGCAACCGGCGCCGCTGGGACGCGTACGTGCAGGCGTTCGACGACATGGTCGCCCGAACCAACACCGAACACGCTCCGTGGGTGGTGATCGGCGCCGACAGCAAGCGGCACGCTCGACTGACGACGCTGCGGGCCGTGACCGCGCACCTCTCCCTGGGCGTCGATCTCACCGCGCCGCTTGCACCCCACGACCTGATTCGAGAGGCCAGCGCCGCCCTCGGCCTGCCACTCCCGCCCGACATCGCCCCCGCGCAGCCCGACGCCCCGCGCTCGGAGGAGGCGAAGCGAGACGAGAAGAAGAAAAAGAAAAAGAAAAAGAAGAAAAAGAAGAAGAAGAAGAAGCCCTGACCGGACGGCTACTTCTTCTTGGTCGTGTTCTTCGGCGCCTCGGACTTCGGAGAGAGCTTCGCCCGCTCTGCGGCAATGAAGCCTGCGACGCTGCCATCGGCCGACTTGGCGCGCTCGAAGAAGCCGTTGGCGGCGTCCTCGTCACCGCCCGCGAGCGCGCACAGGCCCATGCCTGCCAAGGCGCGCGCGCGCACCGAGTCGTCCGCATCGTCGAGGTGCGAGCGGTAGGCCGCGCGCGCGGAGCCACACCGCCCTTTTTGGCGGTTGCGCTCCGCGCTCGCGAGCGGATCGGCGTCCTTGGCCGGCTGGGGCGCGCCACCGGGAGCGCCGCCGGCAGCCTTGGACTCCGGCTTCGGGGAAGACTTCTTCCCGCCGCTGCTCGGGGGCTCTTTGGGTGCGGGCTTGGCTTTGCCGCGCTTGGGCTTTGGCGTCACGCCGCCCTTGGCCGCCTCGTCGTAGACGACCTTGTCCGTCGGCTCTGGTTCCGCCTCTGGCTTGGGTTCGGCTTCGGGCTCGGGCCTCGGCTGGGCCGGCGCGTCGGCGGGCTTGCTGTCGTCGGACTTGGCAAAGGCCGCGGCCGACTCTGCATCGTCTTCTTGCGGCGCGCCGGCGTCGCCCCCGAGCGCGGCCGATCCGCGCAGGCGGCCCCGCTGCTGCAGGCCCTCGATCCCCAGGCCGTCGTCGCTGACCGACGCGGGCTCGGCCACGGCCTGCAACGCATCGGCATCGTCGAGCAGGCCGTCGCGCCGCTCTTGGGGCGGCGCCGCATCATCCGCCCGCTCGGTCTTCGCGGCCACGGTCGCGGACGGCTCGGCCTCGCCGAAGACCGTGCCGCGCACCACGATCAACACCAGCGCCGCGCTGGCGCCCACCGCGAGCATCGGCACCCACAGCGAGACGCGCGCCCACCACGGCTTGGCGGCCGCGTCCGCTTCGGCCTCGCGCTCGGGCACGGCTGCGGCGGCGTCTTCACGCGCGGCCGCCAACACGCCATCGAGGATTCCCGCCGGCACCTCGACGCTCGGCAACGCTTCCCGGGACAGCGTGAGCAGCTCGCGGTAGTCGCCCAGGCGGCCCGCGACCGCGGGGTCGCCCTCGAGGTCGCCGGGAATGCCCGCGAGCTCGAGGTCTTCGAGCGCGTCCTCGAGCGCGTCGAGCTGCACTGGCGAGAACTCGCCCATCAGCTCGGCCCCCCCTGCGTGGCCCGAAGGTCGCCGAGCTCGCTGCGCAGCTTCTCCAGCGCGTAGCGCATCCGGCTCTTGACGGTGTTCTCGGGGATCTCGACCGTCTCAGCGATCTCGCGGAACGAGAGCCCACTGACCTGACGCAGAAGGAAGACCTCGCGCTGCTCGACGGGCAGCTTGGCGACCGCTTCGGAGAGGCGCTTGCGGATCGTCGGCGCCTCGGCGGCCTCGTCCGTGGGCACGTCCTTCGAGGGGATCGACGAGATCATCGCGGACCCCTGATCTCCGTCCGAGCCCTTGCGGGGCGCATCGAGGGACTGGTGCCGGCGGAACTTGGCGCGGCGGCTCTCGTCCACGCACAAGTTCCGCGCGATCGAGTACAGCCAGGTCGTGAACTTCGCCGAGGGGGTATAGCGGTCCTTCGCTCGAACGACGCGAAGGAACACCTCTTGAAGAAGCTCCTCCGCGCGAGCTTTCTGCCCGACGCTGCGCAGCAGGAAGTTGAAGACCCCCCGCTGGTGCCGGGCGACCAAGACCTCGAACGCGGACGCGTCACCCCGACAGAACGCCTGCATGAGCGCTTCGTCGCCAGTGGCGTCGTCGGCAGGGGCGTGCGCGCGGGTAGAGGCGTCCATCGAGGCGAGTCGAATCCATCACGAAGACGGAGACGGTGGGCAAAGTGTGCAGCCCGGGTGGGGTGCGCTGCAAGCGGCACCGACGATTGTTCCGTCGGCGCGTTGCAGCCGGGGCCCACCGCGCAGCACACCTGGCCTTCGCGGCGCAGCCCTCCGGTGAGGACGCGGGTTCTCATTCTCGTCGATGGGGCGGTGAACGAACGGCCGCGAGATTGGGTCTACGCCGGCCCGTGACGGGTCTTCGCCCCCGAGCGCGCCATCACCCACCGCAGTACGAACGCGGGCAAGACCGCGAGCAGGCGCATCAGCCAGCGGTTCAGCCGCCCTGGGTAGATCACCGCGTGTCCCCGCCGAAACCCGCGCAGCGCGTCGTCGGCACAGGTGTCGGCGTCGATCCGCAGGGCGCCCGGCGAGGGTCGCAGGCCCCCCTTCGCGCCCGCGATCTCTCGAAACTCGGTCGCGACCGGACCGGGCGCAAGCTCGGTGACCACGACGCCAGCCGAGGCGACCTCGGCCCGCAGGGCGTCGGTGAACCCCGCGACGAAGTGCTTCGAGCCCGCGTACGTCGCCACGCCAGGCTGGTAGAGGTGCCCCAACACCGACCCCACGTTGAGCACGCCGCCATGACCACGCTGCACCATGCCCGCGACGAGGCGATGGGTCAGCTGGACGACCGCGGCGACGTTGACTGCGATCATGCGCTGCAGCTTGGGCCACTGCGCGTCCTCGAGCCGCGCGCGATCGCCAAAGCCCGCGTTGTTGATGAGGACGTCGACGCCGCCCTCGTCGATGACCCGATCGCACATCGCGTCGATGGCCGCGGGGTCGGCGAGGTCACACGTGACGACGTCCACGTCGATGCCGATGCGAACGTTGCGGAGCTCGTCTGCGAGCGCCTCGAGGCGATCGGTTCGGCGCGCGACGAGGATGATGCGACGAGCCTCGACGCAGATCCGCCGCGCGAGCGCGCGACCAATGCCGGACGACGCGCCCGTGATCAGCACCGTGCCCGACAGGGGCGGACGGTCGCTCACGACTGGATCAGGACGCCCGAGGCGGTGAGCACATGCTCCTTGCGGGTGCCCGAGACCTTGTCCGGATCGCCGCCGCCGTCCTTTTCGAGGTGCTTGACCTGCGCCTCGGTGAACTCGCGCGAGGTCAGCGTGCCCTCGACCTGGACCTTCTTGCCTCGGCTATCCATGGGGACCGAGAAGCCGTGGTCCTTCATCAGAACGCGCGCCGAGACGTCGCCGTCCTTGACGACCATCCAGCAGCCCTTTTTCTGGCACACGGCCTCGACCTCACCCGAGACGAGCACCCCGTCCTTGGGCTCGGCCGCAACCGCCTTGGCCAGCGGCATCGCGTCCTTTTGCGTGAAGGGCTCGCCGAAGTGGCCGTCGGTCTTGGCCGCGAGCGCGCCCTCGCCTTCGGCCTGCTCCCCATGGGGGCAGCCCTCTTCGGCGTCATGACCCTCGTCCTTCTCGCCTTCGGCGTAGATGCAGCCGTTGGCCTCGTCGTGCTCACCGTCGGCGGCCGCGACCTTCTCCTCGGCGTCCTTCTTCGCGTCGTCGGCGGGGGCGGGCGCCTCGGCCTTGGCCTTGCCCGCGTCCGCGCCCGCGGCGGGCTTGGAGTTGTCACACGCCGCGGCGGCCAGGATGCAGGTGATCAGCGCAAGCTTCTTCATCGCCCGCGAATGTTCCCCGAAAACGCGCCGAGCGCAACGCGACCGGGCTCACGCCGAGCGCACGATACGGCGTCTTCGTGGCCGCTTTCAGCCGGCCGAAGCCCCGCCCCCCGCGGATCCACCCGCAGAGGCACTTGCCGAGGCTTTGACCTCGACCGAGACATTGACATTCGCTTTCACGCTGGCGGCGGCGTCGAACGCAGCCTTGAACGGAGCGGCCACGCACGCGGTCACGCGGGCCCCGATCGCCGGCGACGCCTTGAGCTGGCCCACGGTGGCCTGCACGCCATCGACGACGGCCTTGGCGTCCGCCGCCACCGACAGCGCTTGGTCCTTCATGCCCACCGCGATGTTGATGATCGCGGGCAGGTTGGCTTCGAGCGCAGCCTTGTACTGGGCCGCAAGCTTGGCGTCGGCGGCTCCATCGATGCGCACCGCGATGCGCGGCGGCGTGCACTCGACTTCGGCTTGAACCTGCGCGTCGCAGTGCGCTTCGCACTCGGCGCTGGCCTTGGGCGGCGTCATCTCGCCCTCGCACTTGGGGGCTTTCATCTCGACCGAGCAATCACCGCGGCAGGTCCCCTCGCACGTGGCCGCGGCCGACATCTCGCAGCTTCCGCTGCAGGTGCCCCCACACTTGCCCTCGGCGCCAGCGCTGCACGACCCCTTGCACTTGCCCTCGCACGCGACGCCGTCGACCTTCTTGCCGTCGCACTTTCCCGTGCATTCCCCAGCGCAGGTCCCCTTGAACTTGGCCGAGCAGCTCCCGCTGCACGTCCCCTCGCACGAGGCGCCCGCCGACATCTCGCAGGTGCCCGAGCACTCGGCCTCGCAGGTGCCCGACAGCTTGCCAGGTTCACACTCGACCTTGACCGACCCGGGCTCGAGCGACGCATCGCACTCCGCGGCGCAATCCGCCATCGCGTCCATGGAGGCGGCGCAGTGGGGCGGCGCGACGTCGAGGGAGATCTTGAAGCCTCCCCCGAGCTTGCCCTTGATGTCGACCATGGCCTTCGCTGCGGCGTCGCAGGCCGCCTTGCCGTTGGCGAAGTCCCCACC
Source organism: bacterium (assembly GCA_024742475.1). GTDB lineage: Bacteria > Myxococcota_A > Polyangia > Nannocystales > Nannocystaceae > CAJXVA01. Next base: position 49,428 of record JANSYI010000004.1, read on the forward strand.
GGCCCCGAGGTCGCCCGCCAGACCCCCGCAGGCCGCCAACAGGTCCGCGTCGAGCTTCTTGGCGAACCCGTCGAGGCTGACCGCCGCCATCACGCCGGACTTGAGCTTCGCGCCGACGGAGGCGTCGATGCCGAACTCCGCGGCCCAGTCGACCTTTGCGATCGCCTGGACCGAGCTGATGTCGGGACACGAGGCGGCGGCGTTTGCGACACCGGAGACGTCCTTGGGCACGGCAGAGGTGGCCGCGCTGAGGTCGCAGGAGGCGACCGCGAACGCTGGAGCAAGGGTCGCGAGGAGAAGCGTAGCGGTTTGGAGGCGCACCATGAGGTCGTTCGTCCGGCCGGCAGCGTACCAGGCGCCTTTGCACCGGGACAGCGGCCTACCGGCCGTCCGGGGCGTGTGGGAGGGCCTGCACAAGCGTCCTACTTCGCGAGAGCCCCCCACGATCGTCGCTTCCGGCCGGCAGCGCGCGATGGAATACTCATCGCCCCGCACGCCGTCGGGGCTTCGCGACGCCGCGCAACCAAAGACCCTCGCCGTGCGTCCGTGCGTTGGAGGCGGCCGGGACTTTTTCCGTCCAGACCTCGGTCACCTCGTCGCCCTCGCCTTCGAATGCCCCCCGCGCCCGCCACCTCCGAGATCAAGGTCGAGCCCCAGCTCGGCCGCTGGGCCGCGTCTTCGAACGCTCGCCGCGTGCTCGAGGAGACGCTCGCGGTCGTGGCGACGACGGCCGCGGCCGGCCTCGTCGCCATCGGCCTGCACCGGCTGCCCACCGCCGCGACGCACCTGGGCATGCAGCTCGGCGAAGCGCAGCCCTCGCTCGACACCGCGGGCGTCGTCCTCGTGGCCGCCGTCGCGCTGGGCATGCTCGCGCGGGCCTGGCTTCGCTATCGCCGTCGTCGCACCAGCGCGGCCGTCCTCGCGCGTCGACTCGATCGTCAGCACGACACGTGCGACCTCTTCACTACCGCGCTCGCGGTGGAGCGCGGCGACGTGCACGGCAACGAGGGCCTCGAGCAGGTCGTCTCCTCGCGTGCCCGTGGCCAGCTCCCCGGGGTCCCCCCCCCGATCGAGCGCTTCGAGGCGCCCGCGCGCGCGTTTGCGGCGATGGGCGCGATCGCGGCGCTGCTGGCCCTGATGCCCGTGGGGGCTGCCGCCGACGCGAACGGCTCGAAGGCCTCGGACGCCGCGGAGGTGGTGACTGCGCCCCCGCTGCCCGAAGATGTCCTCGAGGCGCTGCGTGCCCGCGCGAAGGAGCTCGAGCGGCTCGAGTACACGCCCGCGCTCGACGACGAGGCTCGCGAGGCCATCCGCGAGGCGCGTGAGCGGATCGAGGCGCTCGCCGACGACCCCGATCGTAGTCTCTCCGAGCTCGCCCGCGCGCAAAAAGCCCTCGAAGATCTCGAGCGTCGCTCGCGAGAGCGGGGGCTGCACGACGAGGACAAGCTGCGCAACATGAACGACCCCGAGCTGGCCGAACAGCTCGCCAAGGCCATGCAGCGGGGCGAGAACGACACCGCAGCCGAGATGGCCAAGGAGTTCTCGCGGCGCCTCGAGGAGGCGTCGCCCGCCGAGCAAGATCGGATCGGCCGCGCGCTCGAGCGTGCCCTGCGACGCAACCCCGCGCAGGGGCAGCAAGGGCTCTCGCGCGCCGAGGCCGAGGCCCGGGCACGCGACCGCAACCGCCTCGACGAGCTCTCGGAGAACCTGTCCGATGGAGACACAGGATCGGCCCGCTCCGGTTTCGACGATCTCTCCGAGGAGCTGCGCAAGCGCGGCGGTGAAGGGAGCGTCGAGGAGTCGCTGGGCGAGGCGGCCGAGGAGATTCGCAAGGCCCGCGAGCGACAACTCGACGAGATGAACGGCGAGGGCGAGGGCGAGGGCCAAGGTCAGGGAGAGGGCCAAGGTCAGGGAGAGGGCCAAGGTCAGGGCGAGGGCCAAGGTCGAGGCGAGGGCCAAGCCCCCCGCCCAGGTGCAGGGCCGGGCAACGCCCCGGGCGAGGGTGAGGGCGAAGGTGAAGGTGAAGGCGGCCCCGGCGGAGACGACGGCGACAAGGCGCCGACGATGGGCTCCATGGGCCCTCCCGGCGGCAAACCAGGTCCCGGTGGCGGAGACGGCAAGGCCGACACGAAGGGCACCGTGCAGCCGAGCACCGAAGCCAGCGGCCTGGCGCCCCAGCGAGTCCAGGCCCGCCGCACCGGACCCGCGCAGGGCTCCGTCCGCGCGATTCGCCGCTACTCCGAAGGCTATCGCGACACGCGCGAGTACAAGGACCTCCACGACGAGTACGCCTCGGTCGCCGAGTCGGCCGTACGCCGCGAAGAGATCCCGCTCACCCGTCGCGACTACATCCGCAGCTACTTCCAGGCCGTCCGAGGCCGCTGATCCGCCATGTCTGTGACCGTCACCCCCATCACCGAACAACAACTCGTCGCCGCGGCCGAGAGCCTCGGCGCGCTCAAAGCGGAGATCGAGCGCCGCGTGTTCGGCCAGAGCGACCTCGTCCTGCAGGCGATCGTGGGCCTGCTCGCCCGCGGCAACGTGCTCATCGAAGGCCAACCCGGCCTGGGCAAGACCCTGCTGGTCAAGGTCCTCTCCGAAGCCTTGGCGATGCAGTTCTCGCGCATCCAGTTCACCCCGGACCTCATGCCGGCCGACATCACGGGGAGTCAGACGCTCGCGCACGACGAGCAGGGCCGCGCGCAGCTGCAGTTTCGCGCCGGCCCCATCTTCGCGAACATGGTGCTCGCCGACGAGGTCAACCGCGCCACGCCGAAGACCCAATCGGCCCTGCTCGAGGCGATGCAGGAGCACTCGGTCACCGTCGCGGGCCAAAAGCGCGACCTGCCCTCCCCCTTCATCGTCGCGGCCACGCAGAACCCGATCGAGATGGAGGGCACCTACCCCCTGCCCGAGGCCCAGCTCGATCGCTTCTTGCTCAAGCTCGAGGTGCAGTTCCCCTCGTTCGACGACCTCCGCGAGATCGGTCTGCGCACCACGGGGTCCGCGGAGGCCACCACCAACGTGGTGATGACCCGTGAACAGCTGCTCGGGCTGCAGTCGCTCACCCGCGAGATCGTCGTCGCGCCACACGTCGCCGAGTACTGCGCGCAGATCACCATGGCGACGCACCCAGGCTCGCCGCAAGCCCCCGAGCAGGTGCGCCGCTTCGTCCGCTACGGCGCGAGCCCGCGCGCCATGCAGGCGCTGATCCTCGCCGGCCGCGCCTACGCGCTGCTGTGCGGTCGAGGCTGGGTGAGCGAAGACGACGTCCGCGCCGTCGCGCACCCGGTGCTGCGCCACCGCATGATCCCCACCTTCGACGCCAAGCTCGAGAGCGTCACGAACAACGACCTGGTCGACGTCCTGTTGGGCTCCATCACTCCGGTACGCGCTGCGGGATGAAGGTCGACCGCACCGCCCTGGCGCGCTTTGCCGAGCTGCGCTTGCACGCGCCGAGCGTGGCCACGTCGCTGCAGCAGGGCGACCGGCGCTCGCCGTTTCTGGGGCGCGGGGTGGAGTTTGCGGACTATCGCGAGTACGACCCCGGCGACGACATCCGGCTGATCGACTGGAATGTCTATCTGCGGCTGGGGCAGGTGCTCGTCCGTCAGTTCAACGAGGAGCGCAGCCTCTCGATCAAGCTCTGCGTCGATGTCAGCGCCTCGATGGGCTGCGGCGATCCCCGCAAGGCGGACCGCGCAGCCGAGGTCACCGCGGCGCTCGCGACCATCGCGCTCGTCCACCGCGACCCGGTCACGCTCGTGTGCTTCGGCTCCGACCGGCCCCCGGTGCGCGCCAAGGCGGTCAACTTCGACGGCATGGCAGAGTTGGTCCACGTGCTCGAGCGCGTCGAGCCCTCGGGCCGAGGCGACGCCTACAAGCAGCTCGCCGGTCAGCTCGGCGGCGGGCGGACCGACCGTCTGTTCCTGCTCTCGGATCTGCTGTGTGAGCCCGAGGCACGCGAGCAGCTGCTGCGACTCCTCGCCGCCTCCAGCCTGCACCCGGTCCTGCTGCACACCCTCAGCGCGGACGAGCTCGAGCCCGACCTGCGAGACGTCTCGGAGATCGTCGACGCCGAGACCGGCGAGACGCTCGTTCTGCGCGATGGGGCCGACGCCGCAGCGGCCTACCAAGAAGGCCTGCAGCGCTGGCTCGAGGAGATTGCGGCCCGCTGCAAGACGCTCGGCATCCAGTACCTGCGCCTCCCCCCGCAGGGCGAGGGTTTGATCGGCTTCGTCGAGGGCGACCTTCGGCGCGCGCACGTCGTCGAGACCATGGCCGGAGGCAACCAGTGACCCCGAGCGCGCCGATGTTTCTGGCGCTCGGGCTGGTCGCCGTCCCGATCGTCGCCGCGTACCTGCACCGCCAGCGTCGTCGCCGGCAGGAGGTGTCGAGCGCGCTCCTGTTCCGCGTCATCGCGGGGGAGAACACCCCGACCAAACGCGCGCTGGCGCGTCCGCGCCACCTCTTCTCGCTGATCGCCGTCCTGCTTGCCGTGCTCGCGCTCATCGCCGCCGCCGCCGACTTTCAGCGCGAGACCTCCAAGCCGCGGGATTGGATCATCGTGCTCGACACGTCGGCCAGCATGGGCGCCACTGTACTGGGCGCCGACGTCTCCCGCCTCGATGAAGCCCGCGACACCCTCGCGGACGCCCTCGCGTCCATGGGCCCCGGCGACCGCGTCGCGCTCGTGACCGCGGGAGCCGCAACCGCCGTGCAGATCGGGCTGACCGAAGACCACGGCGCGGTCATGGATCTGGCGGCAGGGGTCACCGCCGACGGCAGCAGCGAGGCGCTGCCACGCGCGCTGGCGATCGCCGACGCGATGGCGACGGGCGATGACGCCGAGATCGTCCTGCTCACCGACGGGGTCGGCGTCTCCATCCCCTCGATGCGCCGCGCTCCGCAGGTGCACACGGTCGGTAGCGCGGGCCCCAACCTGGGCATCAACGCCTTGGCGGTCCGCGAAGCCGACGCGCTGGGGCTGGCCGAGGTCTTCCTCTCCGTCACCTCCAACGTCGGCTCGGACCGCGAGGTGGAGGTCGTCTTGCAGGTGGACGACACGGTCGTCGACGTGCTCCCGCTGACCGTCCCCAGCCGCAGCGCCGCCGAGCACCTGCACAGGGTCGCGCTCCCCGAGGGCGCCCGCATCCGCGCCACGCTGCAGAACCACGGGGACGACGTGCTCTCCCTCGACGACGTCGCCAGCACTCCGCGCGCCGAGGGCGAGCGCGTCGGGGTCGTCCTTGTCAGTCGCACCCGCGTCTCCTTCACCGCCGAGGCGCTGCGCCTCCACCCCCGGGTCGATCTGCGGGTCTTGGGCCCGTTCGACGTCGCGCCCTCCGAGACCGCCGACCTCCTCATCCTCGAGGCCGACTACCGCGCAGGCCCCCTGCCCCCTGCGCGCGCCGTGTTGGCGATGGGCATCGACCCGACGCCGCTGGGCGTCGAGCGCGGCCCCTCGGTACCCGCTCCGGACATCATGCGATGGAGCTTCGATGATCCGCTGTTTCGCTTCGTCGACCTCGAGTCGATCGAGCTTCCCCGCGCGAACACGCTGCGTTTGAACGAAGGCATGCGTTCGATGCTCGACAGCGAGCAGGGCCCTCTCGCTGTCCAGTTCAACCGGGACGGCCGCGATGTCGTCGTCTTCGGCTTCGCCCCCCACGACTCGGACCTGGTGCTTCGGGTCGGCTTCGTGAACTTGATCGCCAACGCGGTCGAGTGGGCCGCGCCCCAGGCCCCCGACGACCCCGGCGCGGAGCCACCGCGGGTGCTGCCTGCGACCGAGTCGCGCATCGATCCCGTCCGGGCGATCCCCGGCGCGCTGCAGGGCGACTTCGCGGATCGACCCGCCACCGACAGCCCCCTGTGGCGCACCCTCGCCTGGGTCGCCTTGGGCCTGCTGCTGCTCGAGGGCCTGCTGCCCTGGAGCGCCCGAGCCCTGGGCTGGGCTCGCGAGACCTGGGGGAGGCGCAAGAGGTGAACGCGGCCCTCGCCCAGTGGTTTCAGAGCCCGGTGTGGCTGTGGATGCTCGTGCCGGCGCTCGTGTTCGTGGTCGCCGACGCCACGCGCCGCTGGGGCACCACGCGTCCGCTGGGACGCGTCGCGGGGGCTGCGGTCCGCTTCTTCGCGCTCGGTGCGGTCGTCGCCGCGCTCGCCGATCCCCGATGGCACGAGCGCGAGGACGTCGCGCACGTCGTGTTCGTGCTCGATCGCTCGGCCTCCATCCCCGACGCGGTGCTCGACGAGGCGCTCGCGCGCGTCGATGCGCTCGCGAGCACCCTCCCCGAGGGCACCCGCAGCGCGCTGGTGTTGTTCGACGCCGAGGCCGAGGTCGCGCTCGCGCCGGGCCAGCCCTGGTCGATTCCCGGACCGCCGCGCGTCGAGTCGGTCGACGCCACCGACGTCGACGCCGCGCTGCGGCTCGCGCTCGGCCTCATCCCCGCCTCCGATGGCGGCGAGATCGTGCTCCTGACCGACGGGCGCAGGACCCAGCGGGAGGAGAACGGCGCGGTCGCGCACGCAAAGCGCCGCGGCGTCGCCATCCACACGATCGGCATCGAACCGTCCAAGGGCGATCCCGCCGTGGGCGCGGTGGTGCTGGCCAGCGAGGACGCGCGGCCCGGGTCCTCGGTCTCGGGCACGATCGAGCTCGACGGCGCCGATGCACCGGTCCGCGGCACCCTGCGCGTCTCGGTCGGCGGCGACATCGTGCAGACCACGACGGTCGATCTGCCGGCGGGGACGACGACCGCGGTGCCCTTCGCCCACGACCTCGACGCCAAGACCGACCCGGGGCCTCTCGAGGTCACGGCCGACTTCAGCTCGACGCGGGCCGACGCGGACACCTCCAACAACACCGCCTCGGCCACGGTGCTCGTCGGCGACCCGCCGCTGGTCCGGGTGTTCGCGGGCGAAGAGCACGACGCCACCGCCCTTGCGCGCGCGCTCCGAGCCGAGCGCATGGACGTGCAGGTGGTCCCCGTGCAGACGCTGCAGCCGCAGCACGAGGACCTCGACGAGGTCGACCTCGTCGTGCTGGCCAACGCCCCCGCGGCGTCGATCGGAGGGGCACAGGCGCTGCAGCCGAAGTTCCTTCGCGCCCTCGCGCGCTACGTCGACAACGGCGGCGGCCTGCTCGTGCTCGGTGGGCCGCAAGCCTACGACATGGGGGGGTACGGTCAGTCGGAGCTCGACCGCGTCCTGCCGGTCAAGATCGACCCGATCGACCCCGAGATTCAAGCGGGCGCCACGATCATCATCGTGCTCGACCGTTCCGGCTCGATGTCGGCGATGGTGGGGTGGTCCAAGACCAAGATGGAGCTGGCCGACGAGGGCGCCGCAGCCTCGATCAACCTGCTTCGTCCCTTCGACAACGTCGGCGTGATGTCGGTGACCGAGACGGTGCGCTGGGAGATCAAGACCCAACCGGTTCGCGACCCCTCCGCGCTCAAGCGCAAGGTCATGCGCATTCGTGCCGACGGCGGCGGGATCTTCGTCTACACGGCCCTCGAGGCGGCCTACGACGCGCTGCGCAAGACGAGCACGCCGCTCAAGCACGTCATTCTCTTCTCCGACGCCGCCGACAGCGAGGAGAAGGTCAAGGGCATCCCCTTCGGCACCGGAACGGGTACGAGCGCCCAAGACCTGGCCAAGAAGTTCAAGGGCGCCGGCGTCACCACGTCGGTGATCGGCATCGGCACCGACGACGACGTCGACACCCCCTTCTTGAAGGACCTGGCCAAGTCGGGCGGAGGACGCTTCTACCTGACCGCCGACGCGACCAAGCTGCGCGGGTTGTTCGTCGAGGAGACCGAGCGCCTGGTGGACACGTCCCTGCACGAGGAGTCGTTCCGCCCCGAGGTCCGCCGCGGGCACCCGATCACCGATGGCATCGACTACGCGCGAGCGCCCAAGCTCAGCGGGTACCAGGAAGTGGAAGCCCGACCAACCGCCGAGGTCATCCTGCGCGGCCCCGAGGACCACCCGATCCTCACCACCTGGCGCTACGGCCTGGGGCACGTCGTGGCCTGGGCATCCGACGCGGGGCCGCGCTGGTCGGAGTCCTGGCTGTCGTGGCCCGGATACGCCAAGCAGTGGACCCAGGCCGCCCGCTTCGCGCTGCGTTCACGCGCAGGCGACGAGACCGCGGTCGAGGTGGAGGTCGCCGGCGGCCAGGCCCAACTCCGCATCGCTCGGCGCGACACCTCGGGGCTCAGCCTCGACGAGGGCTCGATTCGTGCGCGCATCAAGGGCCGATCTCCAGCGAGCGAGGTCGCTCTGCGCAGCCTCGAGCCAGGCCTGTGGGGTGGCGCGGCCCCGGTCGACTCGGGAGAGGTCTACACCGTCGAGGTCCTCGGCGATGACGACGAGGTCCTCGCAACCCACACGTTCACGCCTCCCCCGTCCGCCGAGCGACGCTTTCGCACCGCCGACCGAGCCTGGCTCTCGGCCGTCGCCGAGGCGACGCAGGGCCAGGTCGACCCCGCATCGATCACCCCCACGGCGACCGCGGGCGTGACGACCGACGTGCACCGCTTGTGGCCATGGGCTCTGGCGCTCGCACTGCTGCTGCTCCCCCTCGACGCGCTGCTACGCCGCACCGCACGGGTGGTCTGAGCGCCCGGGTGCCAATCTGGGAAGTGGCGGGTTCAGGTCCGCGAACCGGATCGACACCCCTGGGGCCGCAACCTGCCGGTCCTGCGCGTTGGTCCGAGACTTGCTTGATGAAGCCGGCATGAACCGCACGGCATTCGTGATCCCGCTGCTCCTCCCGCTCGCGTGCGACGACCCCACGGGGCCCGAGGCGGGGAACGCGACCGAGGTGGGGACGAGCGGCGCGGACGGTGCAGAGTCGTCGACGACCTCGGGTGAGGGTGGCCCGCAGAGCGGCGAGACCACGACCACGAGCGAGGCGGACTCGGACGACACCGGCGGCGCCGAGACTTCCAGTGGTGGGGCGATGGGCGAGTCGAGCACGGGCGTCCAGACGCCGGCGCCCGACTACGCCACGCCGCACTTCCCGCTGCAGGTGGGCTTGCAGTGGAGCTACCGGCTCACCCGCACCGACGGGACGATCGGAGAGTCCTGCATCGACGACGGCTCGATTCACGTGATGCGGATGACCGACGAGCAGGCGGGCGTGTTCACGCGGACCGAGGAGCCGTGGTGTTACTTCGATGCGCTGCAGTTTCGCGTGCAGGGCGAGTACGTCGACGTGAACAGCGGCGCTTGGTACCACCAGCTCCTGCTGCCGCCCGAGCGAGGCGCCACCTGGGCCGCAGGCGGCGCGTCCGGGGCCACCTACGTCTGGGACGCGCACCACGCCAGCTACACGGTCGAAGCGGGCACGTTCGAGGACTGCTGGCGCCGCACGCAGCAGGGCTATGACGTCTGGGAGATCTACTGCCGCGACGTCGGCATGGTCGAGTCGCACTACGACGCCTGGGGCAGCAACACCCGCAGCGAGCTCGTCGCCTTCGAAGGCTGATCGTCGCCCGCGCGGGTGATAGCCTGGGCGGAATGGACTGCGTGACGTTTCACGTCAACGGCCGGAAGACGACGGTCCGCGACGTCTCGCCCACGACCACGCTGTTGCAATACCTGCGCGGCCCGCTGCACCTGGCGGGCACGAAGGAGGGTTGCGCGGAGGGAGACTGCGGCGCCTGCACCGTGGTCGTGCTCGACGCGGAGGCTCCCGGCGGGCCCCGCTGGCGTGCCGTCAACAGCTGCCTGCTGCTCGTGCCGCTGCTGCACGGCACGCACGTGTTCACCGTCGAGGGCTTGCGCAGCGGCCCCGGCGACGAGGGCCTCCACCCCGTCCAGCGCGCGCTCGTCGACGCGCTCGGCTCCCAGTGCGGCTACTGCACACCCGGCGTCGTCATGTCGATGGTCGAGGCGTGCCACCGCACCGACCTCGACGCGGGCTGGAAGCTCGATGACCAGATGTGCGGCAACCTGTGTCGCTGCACGGGCTATCGGCCCATTCGCGAGGCGACCTCCTCCATCGCAGGTCTGTGCCCCGACGACCGCCTGCGGGCCGCCCTCTCGGGCAAACGCGACGCGCAGCCCTCGCTCGACTACGCCACCGACGGCCTCCGCGGATCGCAGCGATTCTGCATCCCGACCGACTGGGACACGCTGTTCGACGTCCTCGAGCGGCATCCGTCGCATCGCTTCATTCAAGGGGCCACCGACCTGGGACTCGACGTCACCAAACACGGCCGGCACTTCGACGCGCTGGTCTCCTTGCAGGGTCTGAGCGAGCTGCGACGTCTGGACACGAACGGGTCGCGCTGGTCGGTCGGCGCGGGCGTGAAGCTGGCCGACCTCGAAGACGCGACCGACCACGCGGTGCCTCCGCTGTCCCGCATGCTCCGCTTCTTCGGCTCGCGTCAGATCAAGAATAGCGCCACCGTCGGCGGCAACCTGTGCAACGCCTCGCCCATCGGCGACCTCGCTCCTGTGTTTCTCGCGCTGGATGCCACGTTCGTCGCCCGTGGCCGCGGTGGCGAGCGCCGCGTCGCGGCCGAGCACTTCTTCACCGGCTACCGCGAGACGGCGCTGCAGCCCGGCGAGGTGCTCGCGCGCGTGGAGTTCGAGGCGCCGCCCCCCACGGCGCGCTTTGCCTCCTACAAGGTGAGCAAGCGCCGCGAGATGGACATCAGCGCCGTCTCGGCCGCGCTGCGCGTGCACGTCGATGACCGCGGCACCATCACCAGCGCATGCTTCGCCTTCGGGGGCATGGCGGCCACGCCCGCGCGCGCTCGAGCGGCCGAAGCCGCCGCGCTCGGTCAGACGTGGTCCGAGCAGACGCTCGAGGCATGCGCCGCGGCCATCGGCAGCGACTTCACGCCGCTGACCGACCACCGCGGGTCGGCGTGGTACCGGTCCACGCTCGCGGCCAACCTGCTGCGAGGGTTCTACGCCGACGTCGCGGACGAACCGATGCCTCGCCTGCCCGACCGCCCCACCGGCACCCTGCTCGGAGGGCCCCGCGCATGAAGATTCAGCCCACGCCCCGCTCGCCCCTGCACCAGCCCGCGCTGCACGAGAGCGGCGTTCGCCACGTCACGGGCGAGGCGCGCTACGTCGACGACCTCCCGCTGCCTCCGGGGGCCCTGCACGGGGTCGCCGTCACGTCACCGCACGCCCACGCCACCATCACCCGCCGCTGCGCCGACGCTGCGCGGGCGATGCCCGGCGTCCATGCCGTGCTGTTCGCCGAGGACATCCCCGGATCCAATCTCATCGGGCCGATCGTGCATGACGAGGAGCTGCTCGCGACGACGCTCGTGCACTACGTGGGCCAGGCGGTGGCGGTCGTGCTCGCCGAGAGCCTCGAGTCGGCGCAGCGCGCCGCCGCGGCGGTCGAGGTCGACTACGAGCCCCTGCCATCGATCCAGTCGATCGAGGCCGCGATCGAGGCCGAGCAGTTCATCGCTCCGGTGCACGTGATCGCGCGCGGCGACGTGGAGGCGGCGCTGCGCCAGGCGGCCGTGCGGGTCACGGGCGAGGTCGCCTGCGGCGCACAAGACCACTTCTACCTCGAGACCCAAGCCGCCTTGGCGCTGCCCGAGGAGAACGGGTGCCTCACGGTGCATTCCTCGACACAGCATCCCACCGAGGTGCAAAACGAGGTCGCCACCGTGCTCGGCCTCGGCGCGCACGCGGTGGTGTGCGAGGTGCCGCGCATGGGCGGGGGCTTCGGCGGCAAGGAGTCGCAAGCCACCCCGTTCGCCTGCTTTGCGGCCTTGGGAGCACACGCCACGGGGCGGCCGTGCAAGGTGTGGCTCGACCGCGACACCGACATGCGGATGACGGGCAAGCGGCACCCCTTCCTCGGCAAGTACGAGGCGGCGTTCGACGCCGACGGCATGCTGCAGGGGCTGTGGGTCAAGCTCTACTCCGACGCGGGGTTCTCGGCCGACCTGTCGCTGCCCGTGCTCGACCGCGCGCTGTTTCACCTCGACAACGCGTACTTCGTGCCGGCGCTGCGCTTCGAGGGTCTGGCGTGTCGCACCAACCGTCCGTCGAACACCGCCTTTCGCGGCTTCGGCGGGCCGCAAGGCATGGTCGTGATCGAAGAGGTCATGAACCGTGCCGCCCACGCCCTGAAGCTCGACCCGGCGCAGCTTCGCGCGAAGAACTTCTACGGCGCCGCGCCGCGCGACCGGGCGCCCTACGGCCAAGAGGTCCCCGCCGAGCACAACCGCCTGCAGCGCATCCACGAGACGCTCATGCGCAGCAGCGACTACGCAGCCCGCAAGCAAGCCGCCGCGGCGTTCAACGCAGGCTCTGCGTGGGTCAAGCGGGGCCTGGGCTATCAGCCGGTCAAGTTCGGCATCTCGTTCACCAAGAGCATCCTCAACCAAGCCGGCGCGCTCGTACTCGTCTACGCCGACGGCACGGTGCAGCTCAACCATGGCGGCACCGAGATGGGCCAGGGTCTGCACACCAAGATGCTCACGGTCTGCGCCCACGAGCTCGGCGTCGGGGTCGAGTCGATCCGGGTGATGACCACGGCCACCGACAAGGTGCCCAACACCTCCGCCACCGCGGCGAGCAGCGGCTCGGACCTCAACGGCCAGGCCGTCGCGGCCGCGGCCTCGGAGATCCGCGAGCGCCTGCGCCCCGTGGCGGCGGGGCTGCTCGAGCTCTCCGAGGATGAAGCCGCCGACCTGCGCTTCGAAGGAGGCGTGATCACGCACCCGAACTCCGCCAAGAGCGTCCCCTTCGCCGACGTCGCCCACCAGGCGTGGGTGCAGCGCGTGTCCCTGAGCGCCACGGGCTACTACGCCACGCCGGGCGTCGGCTACGACCACGCCACGGGCAGCGGCACGCCCTTCTACTACTTCGCCTACGGGGCGGTCGTCTGCGAAGTCGAGGTCAACGGGCTCACCGGCGAGCACCGCATGCTTCGGGCCGACATCCTGCACGACGTGGGCACCTCGCTGGTGCCGACGATCGACCGCGGCCAAGTCGAGGGCGGGTTCGTGCAGGGCGTGGGGTGGCTGACGTGCGAGGAGGTGCTCTTCGCCGACGACGGTCGCCCTCTGACCACCGGGCCGAGCACCTACAAGATCCCCGCCTTCGGGGACGCCCCGCTGGACTTTCGCGTCGACCTGCTCCCCAAGGCGCCGCAGCCGGGGGTCGTACACGGCAGCAAGGCCGTCGGCGAGCCGCCGTTCATGCTGGCCATCGGTGCCGTCACCGCGCTGCGCGACGCGATTGCGGCCTTCGGGGAGGCCGAGGTCGTGCTCTCGCTGCCCGCCACGCCCGAGGCGATTCTCCGGGCGGTCGAGCACGTGCGCGCGGGCTGAGCGGGCCGGGCGGTCAGGGCTCGTCAGATGCCCGTGAAGAGCAGATCGATTGCCCCGATGAAGTCTGCGCGTTGCTCGGACAGGGATCCGACAGGTTTGCGCAGCACGGAGGCGGGTACGGCAGCGAGCTCCTGAAACACAGCGACGTAGTCCGTCCCGTCGACGACGACGGTCGGGTTGAGTCGGGTGATGGGCCGAGCTCCGTAGCGTTGCAGAGTCGTCAACGGAACGACGACGCGCGTCGGCAACGGGGACAGCAGATCGTCTTGAATGTCGAGCAACAGCGGGTATCGCCGCTTTCGCGAGTTGCGATAGATGTCGAACTGGGCCATCAGAACGTGCGCCAGTCGTCGCTGAAGACGCCGCGCCGCTCGACGACCTCGTTGTACTCCGCAATCGCCTCCTGGTTTTCTTTCAGCCACGCCTCGCGCTCGGCGCTCCGAATGACGTCCTCGAGCGCAGCATCCACCGCTTCGGAGATGTTCAAGCCGAGTGCCTTTGCCCGCCGCACGAGCTCGCTGCGCAGCGAGAGGTTGGTTGGCACCTTGCGGTCCTTCTGCCCGGGCATTCTGCGCACAGAGTATGCGCATGCAGAGAGGGCCGCAACAGGACTGCGCCGTCCACGACGCTTGGAACGTGCAACACCACGGCAGTGCGCGCGCTGAACGGCTGCAACCTGCGCCCCAGTGCCGCGTCTAGGCAGGCGTAGTGACGACGGTGCGCCTGCCCCCGCTCGAGTACATGCTCGTCGTCGACCTCGACGATGAGGGCGAGCCCCAGCCGGTCCTCCGGCAGGCGCTGCAACGCATGACGCAGCCGTGGAACGACTCACACACGGCGCAGTTCGTCTGGCGCGACGAGGGCGGGTTCGAAACCTTCTCGGTGATTCTCCAAGGTGGCGCGCACGACCCCGAGCGACCCACCCTCGAGCGCCACCTCGACGCCATCGAGCAGGCGAGTGGCGTGAGGGCCTCGTGCGGCATTGCCGGACCGATGCGCACGGCGGAGCGACACGCCCGAGCCGACTTCATCAAGGTGCTCGCCGAGGGCGCCCCGATGGGTTTCGTGACCAACCTCTACGCCTCGAGCGGGCCACGCCCCTGCTGTTCGACGTGCGGCCGAGACCTCGCCGACGCCGACCGCCCATCTCTGCGTCCGCTGAGCATCGACGTCGCGTACCTTCGCCGATGGGCACGCAAACGAGGGACGCCGATCCCGGGGATGCTCTGCATCGACCATCGGCACCGACTGCGCGACGAGATGCAGGCGTGGGCCAAAGACCTCGAGGACCCCGTCATCCCGCACGACGGGCTGCCCTTCGCGACGATTCCCGCCAGCAGCGACCTCCTGGCCCTCTTCGAGGGCCGCGTCTACTACGTCTCGCCGCTGTGCTCCGGCCCGCACAACGAAGTGGTGGCCGAGGACCTCGAGGAGTTCTTCGGCATCGTCGTGGGCGACCTTGCGCGCTTCGTGATGGAGACCGCCCCGGTCGTTCGGTACCGCGACGAGCAGGGCGAGCATTGGTACCCGGTCGCGTTTCGCCGCTCGGGAAGTCCTCTCCCTCGAGCGGATCGAGAACGCGACGAGGATGCAGCGCTGCATCCATGAACGCTGCCGCGCCTGGGATGGGATGGGCTCGGCGGTCGGCCCCCCTCGGCGGACGCGGGCGTGCCCGGTTGAACCGGTGTCAACCGAAGATGTCTGCAAAGGAATCGGCGGTCACGAACAGACACTCCTCGGCCGTGGGGAACGACTCGTAGAACTCTTCGAGCGCGGTGTGATGGCGCGCAGCGGGACCACTCCAGGTCACCTGAACCGGGAGAATCCGCGGACCATCCCTGACGACGAAGTCGACCTCTCCCTTTCCGCGCCAGTAGGAGACGTCACCGTACCGTCGTCGCAACTGAAGGTGCGTCGCACACTCGAGACCTTTGCCGCGGTCTTGGCCGGTCCGCGTCACGACCACCCTCCGCAGGCCAGGGTCGATCGGGTAGTACTTGTTGTTCCGCGCAGCCCGCTTCCTTTCCGAGAATGCGAAGAACGGGACCTCGAACAGCAGATAGGCGTCTTTGGCCCCCTCGAGGTATCCGGCAACGGTCTCGACGGCCAGACCGGTCGCACCGGAGATACGACGCAGACTGAGTTCCGACCCAGCCGCCTCGAACGCCATCTGTACGACGCGCCGGACCGACATCCCCGAGCGCGCCCCCACCCGCTCCCGCACGTCCCGCTCTACGATGTCGATGAAGTACTGACGAAGGAGCGCATCCCCATCCTTCCTCGTGAGAGGTTCTGGAAAACCGCCCCGTTCGAGAAACGACTCGAGGCTCATTCGACCCCTGGTCTGCGCTTCACGAAGATCGAATGGGAAGAGCTCTACGGTGAGGTGTCTGCCCGTCAGCGCGGAGGAGAACTCGCCCGCCAAGAGCGAGGCGTTCGAGCCCGTCACGACGAAGCGGTTCCGAGAGGGCCGCTCGAGTTGCGCCCGAAGCCACTTCTCCCATCCTCGAACGACTTGGATCTCATCCAGAAAGAACACCAACTCGCCCTCGGGACGACGCTGTGCGAATGCGTCGGCGAGACGCTGTAGCGTCTCGAAGGAGAGATGGCCCAGCAGGCGTGGATCCTCGAAGTTGATGAAGACGCACTGCCGCGGATCGACTTCGAACGCAGCCATGAGTTGCTGAAGCAACGTCGATTTTCCGCAGCGACGCACACCCTGAATGACCAGTCCCAGCGACGGGGACAGCACACTCGGGAGCTGCACGTTTCGAGGGATGGACGCTGGCACCTTGCGTGACCAGAAGCTCCAATCCTCCGCGATCCGCATCAACGCAGCGTCGTCCACGCTGTCGACCGTACTCGACAGGATCAGCAGTGTCGAGTAAACTCGACACGATCGCCGGTGTCGAGTGAACTCGACACACTTCGACACAGAACGGCGTCAAACCGCCCCTAGACGAGCGAAGGACACCTGCGCCTATAGCGCACTCGCTCCAGAGACGCCGAGACCAATGCCTCGGCCACCGCACGGGCGCCGCGGACGGGGTCGGCGAGCAGGGCATCCGCGCGGCCGCTGGCCTCGACCACGGCGAGGACGGTGTGGCGCCGCAGCGGAGTTCCGCGCCGATGCAGGTGGTCCAGCACACCCTGCATCAGGTCGCCGCAGGGCGCGGCTGCAAGGGGCTCGAACGCCGCGAGTCCGCGCGCGGCGGCTTCGATCAGCGCGCCGTCGGAGGGCAGGATACGCGCCGAGTCGGCGGCCGCGTTCGCACGAGGTTGGCGAGGGGGAATGGGCGCTCGCTCGTCTGCGGGCCGGACCTCGTCTTGCTGCAGGTTCGCGACGAACGCTTCGTAGCTCTCGTTGGCGAACACCCGCAGAACGTTGACGCCCGGGTCGACCACCCTCCGGCCTTGCTGATCGACACACAGCCGAATGCCGCGGCCGATCTCCTGACGCTTGCGCACCGGCGACTCCGAGCGACCCAGCGTGCAGATCTGAAAGACGTTGGGGTTGTCCCAGCCCTCTCGCAGCGCCGAGTGCGAGAAGACGAAGGACACCGGCTCGTCGAGCGAGAGCAGGCGCGGCTTGTCCTTGAGGATGAGCTCGTACGCGTCGGCATCGGCGGCGGCACGTCCGGTCTTCGAGTCGACGGCACGCCCACCTCGCGTCGCAAAGTAGGCGCTGCGGACCGCAGATGCAGGCATCACCGAGAACTCCGGATAGCCGCCTTTGAGGGCGTCGAACGCCTCGTCGAAGGCGAGACGCGCGATGCCGTCGTGGTCGGCATAGCTCGCGACCGCGTCGAGGAAGAACAGCGAGAGCACCTTGATGCCGCGGTCTCGAAGCGCGGCCGCGCGACGAAGGTGCGCCGCGACCGTGTCGTGAATCTGCGCTGCGTAGCCCTGCCCGCCGCCGCGGACCACGATCGACTTCACGAGCCCCGCCGCGTGCGCCTTCGCGGGCGTCAGCCGGTGCACGACTCGCGCATCCCAATCGCCGAGCGTCGCGCCGTAGGCCAACACCATCGATGGCTGCAGCAGCGCCAGCGCCTCCGTACGCAGCTGGCTGCGCATGCGATGCGGCTCATCGACGATCACGACCGGACGCGTCGCGGCCAAGGCAGCCAGCGGGGCGTGCCCGGCGAACGCGTCGCACGCGCGCCGGAGCACGTTCGTGTCCTTCGTGAACGCGTCGATCGTGACGACCATGAACTCGACGTCGCCGCTGCGCACGAACTGCCGCAGGCGCTCCAGTCGATCCCGGCGATAGGCAAACGAGCGCACGCCCAACCCAGCAAAGAGCTCGCCGAAGTGCTCGCGGGTCGATTGCAGCGTCGCAAGCACGCCTTCACGAATGGCGACCGAGGGCACCACCACCACGAACTTCCGCACGTCGTGTCGCGCCGCGAGCTCGAGCGCCGTGCGAAGGAAGACGTACGTCTTGCCCGTCCCCGTCTCCATCTCCACCGCCAGCCGCGACGGCAGCCCGCGGGGGTTGGCACGCGCCACCACGCCCTCGTGGCGCAGTCCGCCAGGCTCGAGTCTGCTCGCGTCGACCTGCTCGAGTACCGCTTCGATCGCGGCGCGCTGATGCGGCAGGTCGGGCTCGTAGCGGAGCTTCATGGGTCGCCTCTCCACGCGCTCGCGTCGTCGGGGACGGGCGGGCGCTGCCGGACGCGGAGCATGGGGGACATCACATCGACTCTACTCGCCAGCGCCCGGCGAGCGCGAGACGTTCGGCGTTGCTCCACGCATCGTCGGGGACGACGATCGTGGCGCGCTCGGGCAGCGCGAGCCCCTCGACCGACGCGATGGCGCCCGGGTCCACGGACCAGGCGAACGCTCGATCATCGTCGCGCAGCACGGTCCAGCCGGCACGCGATTCGAGCGTACCGTGCAGCCCCACGCCGCGTTGCAACGCGCGCGCGAACGGGTCGAAGGCATGCATCCGGGTCGCCTCGGCCTCTCGCAGCGCCTCGACGGTTTGCGCGGACTCGGCACCCTCGGGAGCGAGCTCGAACACACGGACGCCGCCACAGCGCCGCGCCACCCGGGCCCGCGTGACGTCGCAGATCGTCTCGAAGCCATCCATCGAGACCGGCTCGGGCCACTGGCCCAGCACGCAGAAGCGCTCGGCGAGAGCGGCCGCGGCCTCGGCCGTGGTGCCCGAGCCCGCGAACGGGTCGAGCACGATGCCGCCGGGATCGGTGGCCAGCTCGATGCATCGCCGCACCAGCGCGACCGGCTTGGGATGATCGAACACCGGCCGCCCGAGCGCCTGGCGCAGGTCGATCGTCCCCTGCTCGGTGCGCATCGCCGGCTCGTCCCACAGGCCCTTGGCCTTGGCCGTCGACTTGCGGTGCTTCTCGTAGATGTTGAAGCCCCCGTCGCGTCGCTGCTTGGCGACGATGCTCGAGCCCCCAGGGTCGTCCGCCGCGACGGCAGCCTCGGCCTTGGGTCGCCCCCACCGCCACACGCTCCCCTCCCCGGCCGCGTTGCGCGGCTCGACCTGCAGGTCATAGCCCGCCCGCGGCTCGAGGCTGACCGCCAGCCCGCCCCTGCCGTCGTCACGACTGGTGTCGACGAAGAACGGATAGAACAGGTTGGGCCGGTTGCCGGGGTGGAACTTGGGGTTGCGGTTTCGAAGCTCCCGCAGCACGTAGGGGCCTCGCTCGTCGTGCAGCGCGTCCTTGGGGGGCGGTTTGGGCAGCTCGCGCACGACCGCGTCCGGCGTGGCCCCGTACACCAGCAGGTACTCGTGCCCCGTCGCGATGCGCAGGTAGTCTCGACCACCGCGGTTCGTCACGACCACGACCTGGGCGATGAAACACGCCTCGCCGAAGATCTCGTCCAGCAGCATGCGCAGGTGGTGCACCTCGTGGTCGTCGATGCTCACGCACAGCAACCCCTGCGGGTGCAGCAGCGCGCGTGCGTGCCACAGGCGCGGGTACATCATCGCCAGCCACGCGGAGTGGTAGCGGCCGTCGCTGCGCGGGTTGGGCCGCAGCGGGGTGCCGGTCTCGTCGACCTGGCCGGTCCGCTCCAGGAACGCCTGCGCCGTCTCGCCGAAGCGGTCTCGATAGACGAAATCCCGCCCGGTGTTGTAGGGCGGGTCCATGTAGATCAGCTGCACGCGCTCGGCGTACGCGGGCTGCAGCAGCCGCAGCATGTCCAGGTTGTCGCCCTCGACCAACGCCGTGCTCGCCGTCTCGAAGGCGTCGCTGCGATCGCGGCGCGTCCGAAGGCGGGCCTTGCCGGGCGCGTCTAGCGAGGCCAGCACCGCGGATTTGTCGGCAAAGTCGAGCCCGAAGCTCATGCCGGGCCCACGCCGACGCGCGAGTCGTCGCGACGCTCGATGTCGACTGTGGTCCGCTCGCCCACCGACGGCCGCCCCTCGACCAGCGGCACGCGCACGTAGTTGTCGGCGAGCGCCATCGGGTGGGCCCCGCGCCCCCGCTCGATCACCGCGTCGAGCGACTGGCCCTCGAACCCGGCCGCGAAGGCCTCGGTCTGCCGATGCGACAGCTCCCGCAGCGCCTTGTTGCGGGCCGCCTTCACCGCCGGCGGCACCTGGTCGGGCATCGTGGCCGCGGCCGTGCCCTTGCGAATCGAGTAGGTGAACACGTGGTGGTAGGCGACCGGGGCGTCGCGCAGCAGCGCGTAGGTGTTCTCGAACGCCGCATCGGTCTCGCCGGGAAAGCCGACGATGACGTCGGTGCCGATGCCGACCCCGGGAATCTTCGCGGCGAGCTTGGCCGTGAGCGCGGCGAAGTCCTCCGCCGTGTGGCCCCGCCGCATGGCGCGAAGCACCTGCGGGTCGCCGCTTTGCACGGGCAGGTGGAAGTAGCGACACACCTGCGGCGCGTGCTCGGCGACCAGCGCGATCAGGTCGTCGTCCACCTCGTGCGGGTCGAGCGAGCTGAGCCGAAGCCGCGTGCCGGTGTCCTTGGGCCCGAGCACCGGAAGGATGGCCGCGACGAGGTCGGCCAGGCGCACGCGAGGACGAAGGTCTCGTCCATAGGTGCCCAGGTGAATGCCCGTGAGCACGATCTCGGGCGCCCCGGCGTCGACCAGCGAGCGCGCCTGTGCGACCACGTCCTCGATGGTGAGGCTGCGCGAGCGCCCGCGCACCTGCGGCACGATGCAGAACGAGCAGCGGTAGTTGCAGCCGTCTTGCACCTTGAGCAGCGAGCGCGTGCGACGACGCGGGGTGGCGGCCGCCAGCGCGGTGAACGTCGTGCGCTTCTTGAGCGCCGTCACCTGGACGAACGCGTTTGGAGCGGCCACCGCGGGCTTCAGCCGGGACAGCGCGTCGGTCAGCGCATCCTTCTCGCCGTTGCCGAGCACACCGTCGACCTCGTCCATCGCCGCGACCGCCTCGGGATCGCCGTTGGCGTAGCAGCCCGTCACGAGCACCCGCACCGCCGGGTTCCTCCGCTTGGCCCGGCGGATCGACGCCCGGGCGTCGGCGTCGGCTTGGTGGGTGATCGTGCACGAGTTGAGCACGTACACCTCGGCGTCTTCGGGCCCGTCGGCGATGTCGTGCCCCGCGGCCACGAGGGCCGCTTCCATGGCGTCCGTCTCCGACTGGTTCAGCCGGCAGCCGTGCGTGTGGAGGGCGACGCGCATGATGGGCCTCTATACAACACGATCCTCAGCGCTGGGCCAGCGCCTCGTCGCGCGGCGCGCGGTCGCGCCCGCTCCACGCAATGGCGAGCGCCAGCACGAACGGCAGCACCCGCTCCCACGCCGTCCCGGCCGCGCCTGGAATCGAGTACGCGATCACGGCACTCGAAAAGCCGACGACGATCGCGGCCAGCCGTGCGTTCGCACGGACCGGACCCCCGACCACCAGCACGAGCAGCAGCGGCCCGAACGCGGCGCCCATCGCCGTCCACGCGAAGAGCACCTTGTCGAAGATCGAGGCGTCCCCGTACAGCGCGGCGACCACGGCGGCGGCGCTGAGGCCCACCACCACTGCGCGAGAGCGACGCACCATCCTCGGGGCGTCTTCGTCCTGCGTCTCGGGCAGGTCGTGCACCACCGCCGAGGCGGCGACGAGCAGCTGTGAGTCCGCCGTGGACATGATCGCGGACAGCACGGCCGCAAGCACCACGCCCGCCACCACCGGCGGAAACAGGAAGCGCGCCGCCGCCACGAACGCCACCTCGCCGTCGCCGACGGGCGGCAGCATCACCCGCGCGCACAGTCCGAGCACGATCATCCCGGCGTACAGGATGACCGCCCACCCCATCGCGATGATGCGGGCCTGCCTCAGCGCGTCGTCGTCGCGCACGGCCATGAAGCGGTTGACCACGTGCGGCTGGCCCGGATAGCCGAGTCCGATGCCCAGCAGCCCGAGCACGAACCCGATCGCTGCCGCGGTGGGCATGCCCTGCACGAGGCTCAGGTAGCCGGGAACGCTCACCGCGGCCACTCCACCGGACAGGCCCTGCCAGCCGCCCACGGCGCTCCAAGCGGCCACGGGCAGCGCGATGGAAGCGAGCGCCATGACGAAGCCCTGCAGCGTGTCGGTGATGCTCACCGCCAAGAAGCCGCCGAGCATCGTGTAGACGACCACCACCGCGCTGCCGAGAAGAACCGCCTCGGCCATGGGCATGTCGAACGTTTCGGCAAACGTCTTGCCCGCGCCCTGAAACTGCGAGGCGACGTACGCCATGAGCGACACCAAGACGATGGCCGTGCACACTCGGCGAATCACCCTGGACCCTGCCGCATCACGTGGGCCCGCGAGCAGCTCGGTCACCGTCAGCGCGCCCGAGCGCAGGCTGACGCGGCGCAGCGCCGGCGCCAGCACGTACCAGTTGAGCCAAAACCCTCCGATGCACGCCGGGAACAGCCACACCGCGCTGACTCCCTTGGCGTAGGCGAAGCCGCTGACGCCCAGCAGCGACCACGCCGAGCTACTCGACGCCGACGCCGACAGCCCCGCGACCCACGGCCCCAGGCTGCGTCCGCCCAAGAAGAAGTCCCCCGCGCTGCGGGTCCGCGCTTGCGCAACGAGGCCGATGCCGAGCAGCGCGACCTTGTAGACGACGAGGGTGATGATGATGGCGGTCGTCTCGGACATGGGCGTTGACCCGGCGCGAGCGGGCACCATAGCCTGAGGGCATGCGGTTCGCGTGCGCGGTCGTCTCGTTCCTGCTCGCGGCGTGCGGCGAGCCCGGAGCGGGCGACACCGACGCGCAGCCGTCAACGTCGACCACGATGTCCTCGTCCTCAGGCGCTGAGTCGTCTGCGGCCGCGACCTCTGCTGAGGCGACGACCGACGTGGAGCCCTCCAGCGGCAGCGATCCAACGACGGACGGCACGTCGGAGGGCACCGGTCCCGCCGTCTGCGGGCCCGCGCCCGACCCCAGCCAGCCGTGGATCCGCGCGTACACCGACGACGTGGTGGCGCGGCTCACCGGGGCCGCCGAGCTCACACCCGGCGTCACCCTGCCCGAGCGCTCGACCTCCGCCAACCGAGCCGCGACCGCCGACTGGCTGCAGGCCGAGTTCGACGCGCTCGGGCTGCAAACGCAGCGCCACGCCTACTCGGCGACCGGCACCAACATCGCCGGCCTCCTGCCGGCGACCGAACCCGGCGGCCGCACGGTCGTCGTCGGCGCCCACTTCGACACCGTGCCCGGCTCACCGGGCGCCAACGACAACGCCACCGGGGTGGCCTTCGTGCTCTCGCTCGCCCGCTACCTCGCGTCCATCGAGTGCCGCGCCCACGACGTGGTGTTCGTCGGCTTCGACGAGGAGGAGATCGGCCTGCTCGGCAGCGACGCGTTCGCCCAGCTCCTCTTCGACCAGGGCACCGACGTCATCGCCGTCCACACCATCGACCAGATGGGTTGGGATCAAGACGGCGACCGGGCCATCGAGCTCGAGCGCGCCGACGAGGGGCTCTTCGAGTTCTACGAGGCCGCCAGCGCCACGCTCGCCGCACCCGTGACGCTGCACGGCACGAACACGGGGTTCACCGACCACGTCTCGTTCCGCCCCTTTGGCTTCGCCGCAGTGGGACTCACCGAGGAGTTCGTCAGCGGCGACACCACGCCGCACTACCACCTCCCCTCGGACACCTACGAGACGGTGAACTTCGACCTGCTCGTCTCGACCTGCGTGCTCGGGCACGCCGCCTTCGCGCTGCTCATCGACGCCGCGTGAGTCGCCGGCGCAGGCGTCGGCCCAGGCCGCGGAGCGCTTCGCGCTTGGAGGGCGCGTCGTCTGGAGATCTCTCGGCCTCGGGTAGGGCCTGCGTGCGGAGCATCGCGGGCAGGGACAGCAGGCTCCGCGTGAGCTTGCCCAGCAGCGCGGCGGGGCTCTCGGCCTCCACCGCGAGCGCCACGTCTTCCCCCGCGACCGCGTCCTCGAGCGCCCCGCGCGCAACCGTGCGCGTGCCGTCAGAGCGTATCTCGACCACCAGACGGGCCACCACGGGCGGCAAGGGCTCTGGCTTCGTAGGGCTGGCGGGCTCTGCCCGGGCCAAGAGGTCGCGTTCGCCGTCGTCCACCAGGCCCCAGGGTGACGCCCCGACCGGCGTTCGTCACCCCGTTCCCACCCGAACGAAAATATCGATATAGTCCGCCGGCCCAAACCGTTGGGTCGATGCCGGGGAGCCCACGGGCTCCTCAACCACTCACCCAGGTTCTTTGGGTTCACTAGGAGAAACCACTCACATGACACGGAAACCAAGCCTTCTGGGGCTTGGCGCTGCCGCCATCGCTGCCGCCACCATGCTGGTCGGCTGCCAGGGGTCCGATTCGTTTGCGCAGATGCAAGAGAAGCTCGCGCAAATCGACCAAAAACAGGACAACATCCTGGCCAAGCTCGACGAGGTCGAAGGCAAGATTGGCAAAGCCGGCGCCGCCGCTCCCCCCTCCAAAGGCAAGCAGGGCCCTCGCCCTGGCCGCCCCGACCCCAAAGCCACCTACAAGGTGGCGGTCTCCCCCGACGACGCAGCCAAAGGCCCCGCAGATGCCAAGGTGACCATCGTCGAGTGGTCGGACTTCCAATGACCCTTCTGTAAGAGGGTCGGTCCGACTCTCGCCAAAATCAAAGAGACCTACAAAGACGACGTCCGCATCGTCTTCAAGAACAACCCCCTGCCGATGCACAACCGTGCGATGCCGGCAGCGATGGCCGCAGAGGCCGCCGGCAAGCAGGGCAAGTTCTGGGAGATGCACGACAAGCTCTTCCAAGATCCCCGCGCACTCACCGATGAGAACATCGAGAAGTACGCGACGGAGATTGGCCTCGACATGGCCAAGTTCAAGGAAGACCTCAAGGACAAGAAGCTCGAGGCGAAGATCAAGAAGCAGCAGCAGCAGGGCACCACGCTCGGCGCTCGGGGCACCCCGGCTTTCTTCGTCAACGGCCGGTTCCTGTCGGGCGCTCAACCCTTCGAAGCGTTCAAGGCGCTCATCGACGAAGAGATGAAGAAGGCCGACGCGCTGCTCGCCAAGGGCACGCCGAAGGACAAACTCTACGACGCCGTGATCGCCAAGGGCAAGACCAAGCCCTAAGCGCTCGACGAGCCTCTGTGAGGCTCAATGCGCGCTGGAAGCCGCGTTCGACTCCGCCGATTCGGTGGGGCCGTCCGCGGCTTCTTCCTTTTGCGGCGCCTGCGCCAAGGCACGCGCCTGCTCGAGGGTCGCCGCGCACCGAAATCCGAAGTGGTGAAAGTGCGGCGCGTTGCTCGGGAAGTGCGCCCTGCGGTACGTGCCCGTGGCGCGGGTCTCGTCCCAGTACCACGAGCCTCCGCGCACGATCTTCTGCGCGTGCCCCTTGCACGGCTCTTCGCCCTCGCACGGGCCCCGCGGATCGACGCCCTCGCACGCCTGCCCGCAGGCCTCGTAGCTGCGTGAGTACCAGTCGTAGACCCACTCCCACGAGTTGCCCACCATGTCGTAAAGGCCGTAGCGCCCCACCGGTCGCGAGCCGACGTCCCATGGACGCCCCGTCTCGGGCTTGCTGATCGCCTTCTTCAGGCCGCAGCTTCTCCCACGTTCATCCTTGATGATGGCCCGCTCGCAGTCGGCAGGCTCGGTGCCCCAGGGGTAGAGTTCCCCGTCGGGACCGCGCGCCGCCTTCTCCCACTGGGCCTCGGTGGGCAGCGTCTTGCCGTGCGCCTCGCAGTAGGCGAGCGCGTCGTACCAGCTCACGCCCTGAATCGGCATGTCGGGGTGGTCGAAGTCGGTGTAGCGCGGGCCCGAGCGCGGGCACGCCTTGGCCTTCTGGCAGGCCTTGTATTCGGCGTAGGTGACCTCGTACTGGTCCATGTAGAACGTTTGAAGCCACACCGTCGCCGCGGGCTGCTCGTTGCTGCGCTCGCCGTCGTCGCGGCCGCGCAAGAACGGACCGGCCGGAATACAGGACATCCGCGCGGGTGCCTGCTCGCATGCCACCCCCTGCGTGCCGTCCGGCGCGACGACCGGGGGCGGCGGAGGCTCCGCAGCGGGCGGCGCGTCCGCGAGATCTACCGCATGCTGCGGCGTCGGCGTCTCCGCCACGGCGGCGACCTCCGGCTCCTCAGCCGCTTGTGGCCGGGGCGCGACGTGGGTCTCGGGGGCCGAGGACGAGGGGTTGGCGCAACCGAGGAGGCACGTACCCAAGAGGACCGCTCGCGAGCGCATGCGGCTTGATACCCGGAGTCCGCTCCGCGTCCAAGCATGCGCGGGTTCGCGACTTCGCCCTTCTTCTCGTTGGGAAGCTCGATTGCACCGTAAGCGTTTGGGCTTGGGGTAGGACGCAGGTACACTTCCACATCCCCACCGGGGGCGCCACGCCGACGGCGACGCCAGTGCCCTCATGTCTGAACGACCTACAGGGATTCCCAAAACCCGCCGACTCGACACGGGACAGTCTCGTGAAGAGGGTGGAGCCCCGATCGCACCCTCCGGGGCCGCGCCGTCGAAGCCGTCGCCGTCTGCGTCGGCGTCCGACATGGAGCTGACCTTCACGCGCGACATCGGGAAGAAGATCGCCGGTCGCTACAAGATCACCGACGTCATCGGTGAAGGCGGCATGGGTGTCGTCTACGAAGCGTGGGACACCCAGGTCGAGCGCAAGGTCGCGATCAAGCTCGTCCGCTCCGACACGACCGACCGCAAGTTCCTCAGCCGCTTCCGCCGCGAGCTCGAGATCACGAGCAAGCTGCGCCACCCCTCGACGATCCGCGTCTTCGAGCACGGCGAGACGAAGGATGGCCGGCCGTACATGGTCATGGAGCTGCTCACCGGCGAGAGCCTGGCCGACCGCCTCGAGCAGGGTCCGCTCGACGAGATGGAAGCGCTTCAGATCGCCCGCCAGGCCGCCGAGTCACTCTCCGAAGCGCACGAGCACGGCGTCTTTCACCGCGACCTCAAGCCCGACAACATCTTCGTCGAGACCGTGGGCGTCTCCAAGGTGGTCAAGGTGCTCGACTTCGGCATCGCCGGAGGGGTCGACGCCACCCGCCTCACCCAGGCCGGCGAGGTGTTCGGCACGCCGCAGTACATGTCTCCCGAGCAGTGCAACGGCCTGCCGCTCGACCACCGCACCGACATCTACTCGCTCGCCTGCATCCTCTACGAGATGCTCGAGGGTCGTCCGCCCTTCTCGGCCGAGACGCCGATGGCGACGATGCTCAAGCACGTGCGCGCCAAGGTTCCGCCACCGCGGCACGCCTCCAAGGAGACGGCCAAGGTCGTCCTCATGGGGCTGCGCAAGGACAGGTCCAAGCGCATTCAGACCGCAGGCCGCCTCGCGGAGCTGATCGGCCAGTGTATCGGCTACCTGCGCTCAGGCGGCGACAGCCGCTCCAGCCGCGTCGACTCGGGCCCCTCCACCGCACAGCTGCTCCCCTCCAACGTGGGTATGCCCTCCACGGGCCACCAGGCGATCACCATGGGCGCGCGCTCCGGGGGTGCCCCTGCGGTGACCGCCTCGGGGCCGGTCCCGGGGTTCGCCGAGGACAGCCGCGGACGCACGATCGCGATCGGGCTGGGGTTGCTCGCGATCGGGTTGGTCATCGCGATGTTCTTCTCCGACATGAGCAGCACGCCGCAGGACAGCCGCGAGGACGAGGCGCCCAAGTCCGCCGCGGCCTCCGGTGACGCACAGGCCGAGCCGGAGAAGCTGCCGATGAACCGCGCGCTGGTGCAGACCAACATCGAAGGCGCGCAGGTCTACGTCGACGAAAAGTACCAATGCGACACGCCCTGCGAGGTCAAGGTGCCCGTGGGAGACGGCCTGTCGCACGAGATTCGGGTGAAAAAGGAGGGCTACGTGGACCTGATCAAGGTCTGGAAGCCCAAGAGCGTTGCCGAGCCGCTGCCCAAGCTCGCGCCGATGGAAAAGATATGAGCCAAGACGAGTCCTTCTCCGCCCTGTTCGAAGCCGAAACTTCGGGACAGGGACGGCAGCGTACGCAACTTCGCGCGGGTCAGCGCATTCAAGGCACCGTCGTCGCCATCACGGGCGACACGGTCTTCGTCGACGTCGGGGGCCGCATCGAGGCCCACCTCGCGCGCAACGAGGTCCTCGGCGAGGACGGAGAGCCCACCGTGTCCATCGGAGACACGATCAAGGCCACGGTCGCCAAGGCGGGCCGGGGCGCTCCGATCCTGCGGGTCGCGCTCGGCCGCGGACAGGCCGACACCGCCGAGCTCGAGCTGGCCGCCGAGAGCGGCACGCCGGTCGAGGGCACCTTCTCCAAGGCGGTCAAGGCGGGCCTCGAGGTCGACATCTCGGGCAAGCGCGCCTTCTGCCCGGCGTCCCAGGTCGACCTGCAGTTCGTCAAAGACCTCGAGACGTTCGTGGGCCAGACCCACTTCTTCAAGGTGCTCGAGGTCCGCGACAACGGTCGATCGATCGTCGTCAGCCGCCGGGCCCTGCTCGAGGCCGAGCGCGCCGAGAAGGCGACCGAGCTGATGGGTCGGCTCGAAGTCGGCGCCGAGCTCGAAGGCATCGTGCAGTCGCTGCAGCCCTACGGAGCCTTCGTCGACATCGGCGGGGTGCAAGGCCTGCTGCACGTCTCTCAGATCAGCAGCGCTCGCGTATCCAGCCCCTCGGACGTGCTGTCGGTCGGTGAAGCCGTGAAGGTACAGGTGCAGAGCATCGAGTCGCAGGCCGACGGCAAGCCCCCGAAGATCGGGCTGTCCATGCGCGCGCTCGAGCAAGGCGGCGGCGGCGCTGCGGCCCCCGAGACAGAGGTCGTCACCGCCACGGTCGAGAAGGTCGAGAACTACGGCGTGCTCGTCTCCACGCCGGGAGGCTCGGGCCTCATCCCCACCTCCGAGCTCGACCTTCCTCCCGGCGCCGACCCGCGGCGACGCTACAAGGTCGGCAGCGAGGTCGACGTGGTGCCGATGCGCGGCAACGCCGGCGGCAAGCTGCGCTTCTCGGTCCGCGCCGTCGCGCAGGTCGAAGAGCGCAAGGCCTTCGCCAACTTTCGCCAGTCCCAAGGCAAGGGCAAAGGCGGCGGCAAGAAGAGCGGCTCGCTGGGCTCGCTCGGCGACCTGCTCGCCGGCATCGATCTGGGCGGCGGCGGCAAGAAGAAGCGCTAGCCCGCCTGCTCGAGCCGACGAGGCCGGGCGCGAACTCGCTCGAGATGCGACAATATGTCGTATTTCGAGGCGACAACCGTAGGCGTACCCGCTCCGCGGCAGCGACTACGGGTGCTCGTTCGACTGACTGCTCTCGTCAGATTAGAACTGAAACTGCACGCTCAAGCTGCCCGCGGCGTCGAAGTCGCGCTTGGGCGTCAGCGGCAGCTGCAGGTTGGCCGCGACCATGCCCCACGTCGCGAAGCTGTAGCTGAGCGTGGTCAGGTGCGCCATGCGGAACGCTCCGACCTCGCGGTTGGTCTCGGTCGCCCGGTTGCCGCTGCAGTACTCGGATCCGCCCCCGACCTGGGCGCAGAAGTTGGCGGCGCGCACGTCGGCGAGGGCACCGACGCCCAGGCCGAGCTTGCCCCACGCGCGGTAGCCGATCTGAGCGCTGAGCGTGGCGTCGATGGCGGTGCCCGCGGGACGCCGCTCGAGGGTGCTCAGCGCCATCACCTGCCAGAACGTACGCAGGTGCGTGCGGGTGAACATGACCAGCGGGGACACCGTCCAGCTCTGGCCGGGGTCGGCCTCGAACCGCAGCGTCCGCGTGGGCACCGAGACGTTGAGCCCGGTCGTGACGACCCGGTGAATCAGCTTGTCGGCGTGAGGCGTCAGGCGCACGAACGCCCGCGTGTCGCCGTAGCCGACCTTGCGCGGCGCGGCGTCCTCGTCGACGACGAGCAGCGGCGCCTGCACGCCGACGGACACCCACGGGTGCGGCGCGTACTCGCCGAGCAGCGAGGTGTTGTACGTCGTGGCCGGGTTGAGGCTGGTCGTGTTGCGGCTGTACTCCTGCAGCAGCATCAGCCTCGAGGTCGCCTGGCCTGAGCCACCGCCGAGGCTGTTGAGGTTGCGGACGCCCTCGGACGCGCCGTGCCCGGGCACGTGGTGGGCGTGCGCGACCCCAGGGGAGGCCAGCCCCGCCGCCAGACCCAGCGCGAGGCCCCACCGCTTCATCGAGCACCTCGCGGGGTGTGGCAGGAGGCGCAGCTTCGCGGGTCGTCCAGCATCCACTGGGCGACGAGCGAGGCCCCCTCCCCCTGCATCCGCATCGCCATCGCACCCTCGCGCTCGAACGCCGTCATCGACGCCATCGCCGAGGCGACGTCCTGCTCGGACTCGTGGCAGCCCATGCACGTCTCGTTGGACGTGGCCGTCGTCATGCCTACGTGATGGTCGGTCGCGCGAATCCCCGGGGCGAGCGTGGTCAGGCACGCGCCGAGGAGGCCAACCAGCGGCGTCATCGCCAGTCCTCGCGCGCAAGTGGACACCGTCTCTCCCTACGGGATGGGCGGCCGCCGCGGTGCGACCGACCGTCGCACTCGCGACACGCTGTCGCATCGCGGGCCCGATCGGGCACACTCGTAGGCGCCTTGAGCCCGGCCAAAGCCAGCCCGACGTCCGCGGCCATCACCCTGCGCGGACTCGTCACCGCCCGATGGGTCACGGTCGCGCTCATGGCCGCGGCCGCGACGCTGATGGCCACCGCGCCACAGCTGGTGGCCCCCGTGCTCAGCTGGGTGCCCACCTCGGACACCATCTCCGGGTTCGTCGCGGTGCTCGTCGCGCTCGCTTTGTTCAACGTCTACGTCGCGCGGGTCGTCCTCCCGCGTGGACGGGCCACGGTGACGTTCGCAGGGCTGCAGCTCGTCGCGGACTCGGCCGCGCTGAGTCTGCTGCTCGGCCTCACCGGCGGCGCGACCAACCCCTTCACGACGCTGTACTTCGTCCCGATCACCCTGGCCACGCAGGTCTCCCCGCGGTGGACCTGGACCGTCGCGGGCACCTCCTTGGCGGGGTTCGGGCTGCTTTACTTGCTCGGACCGCTGCCCCAGGGGCCGCCGGGCCACGAGCACCACTTTGCGGGCCACCTGCAGGGCATGTGGTTCTCCTTCGGGGTCACCGGCGCCCTCATCACCTACTTCGTGCACAGCATCGCGCTGTCGGTCGCGCGGCAGCGGGCCGAGCTCACCCGGCTGCGAGAGCAGGCCATCGAGGACCGCCACCTCGCCAGCCTGGGCAGCCTCGCGGCAGGCGCTGCACACGAGCTGGGCACGCCGCTGGGCACGATCGCCGTGCTCGCCTCGGAGATGCCCCACATGGACACCCGCGAGCGCGACGACGCAGTGGCATCCATCCGCCACGAGGTGTCGCGCTGCAAGGAGATCGTGCAGCGCATGTCCACACCCGACGCGCGGGTCAGCGCGCTGGGTGCCGACGCTGCGCCGTGGAAGCTCGGTGAGCTGCAGGCCGAGGCGGCCGCGACCGGCGAGGTCGAGGTCCGGGTGGAGTTCGAGCCCGGCAGCGCCGAGCAGACCTGCGCCCTGCCCCGCGACGCGCTCGGGCAGATCGTCCGCGAGCTGCTCGCCAACGCAGCCGAGGCCTGCCGCCGCCAAGCCGGGTCTCGCGGCATCATCATCCGCATCTCGGCCGACGCCGGGATGGCGCGCCTGCGGGTCGAAGACGACGGCGAAGGCATGGACACCGCCCTCTCGCGCGCGGCCTTCGACCCGTTCTTCTCTACCAAACCCGAAGGCTCGGGCATGGGGCTGGGTCTGTATCTCACCCGCGCCCAGCTCCGTCAGCTCGGCGGCAGCATCGCCGTCGACTCCGAACCCGGCCGCGGCACGACCGTCAGCATCACCTTCCCCCTCGCCACGTCATGAACAGCCCCAACGACACGGCCCCCGACGCCGAGACGATCCTGATCACCGACGACGACAAGGCGTTTTGCGCCGCGCTCAGCGGAGCGTTTCGGCGCCGCGGCCTCAAGGTCGTCGTCGCACACGACTACGAGGACGCGATCAGCGAGGCCCACGCGTGGAATCCCGCGCGCGCGGTCGTCGACCTGCGCATGCCCGGCCGCGGCGGCCTCGAGGTGGTCGGCGAGCTCAAGCAAAAACACCCGCACATGAAGATCGTCGTGCTCACCGGCTACGGCAGCATCGCCAGCGCGGTCGAGGCGATGAAGCTCGGCGCCGTGCACTACCTGACCAAGCCCGCCGAGCCCGACGAAGTGCTCGCCGCGTTCGACCGCACCGAGCCCGCCACCGACGTCCCCGCCGGCGACGCCAACCCGCGCTCGCTCGAAGAGGTCGAGTGGGAGCACCTGCAGCGCGTGCTCACCGACTGCGGCGGCAACATCTCCGAGGCCGCCCGTCGCCTCGGCATGCATCGACGCAGCCTGCAGCGAAAGCTCGCCCGCGGTCGGCCCGGCGAAGGCGCAGGCCCGCTCGACGAGTGAGCCATGGCCTCGAAGTCCAAGAAGTCCAGCCGCCTCTTCGTCGGCATCGCGATGCCGCCCCTGCTCGCGCAGCAGCTCGTGCTGCTCGGCGGCGGCATCGAGGGCGCGCGGTGGGAGCCGGCCGAGAAGCTGCACCTGACGCTTCGCTTCGTCGGCGACGTGGACGGCGGGATGCGGGCGGCGCTCGACACCGCGCTGCGCTCGGTTCGCGGCGAGCGCTTCTCGCTCACCCTGCGAGGATGCGGGCACTTCCCTCCACGCGGCGAGCCGCGGGCGCTATGGGTGGGCCTCGAAGACTCGCCGCCTCTGCGCGCGCTTCAGCAGTCCATCGAGGCGGCGCTGCGCGAGGCGGGGTTCGAGCCCGACACCCGCAACTTCGCGCCTCACGTCACGCTCGCGCGGTTGCGCAGGGCGAACGCGAAGAAGCTCGCCGGGTGGCTGAGCAGCCACGCCCTGTGGGACGCCCCACCGTTCTCGGTCGAGGCGTTCACGCTCTTCTCCAGCATTCTCGGCCCCGGCGGCTCGAAGTACACCCCCGAGGCCACCTACCCCCTCGATGGGCCGGCTACGCCGTGACGCGGCGCTTGGGGCCGGCGACCTCCGCGAGCGCGGGGTCGATGATGACGTTGTCGTCGCCCACGAGCACGACGGTGGGCTTCCAGTCCGCCGCCTCTTCGGCGGGCACCTCGGCGAACGTGGCGACGATGACCCGATCGCCGGGCTTCATCAGGTGCGCCGCGGCGCCGTTCATGCACATGATCTTCGAGTCGTTTTCGGCCCGTAGCGCGTAGGTGGTCAGCCGCGTGCCGCGGGTCACGTTCCACACGTGAATCTGCTCGTGCTCGAGGATCCCTGCGGCGTCCATCAGCGTGCCGCAGATCGTCATGCTGCCTTCGTAGTCGAGGTCGGCGTGCGTGACGATGGCCCGGTGAATCTTGGACTTGAAGAGATGGAGTCGGACGGACATACGGTACCTCGTCCCGGCCTCGGGAGGTCCAGGCGATGGCGGCACCCTACCGGGCTGGCGCGGAGCGTCAAGTTGAGCCGCTTTGGGCTGCCGCACGTGGCGGCGGCGCGCAGATCCAGCCGTCCGCGACCCACGCCAGGCCCAACGCCCGCGCGGCGTCGGCGACGGGGACTCCCGCGACGGTCCCCACCGCTTCGAGGTCCGAGGGCCCAGCCCACGCGGCGTGACTCCACAAGAACCCGGTGTAGGCGCAGATGACCGCGCCGAAGACGTGGGTGTTGCGCACCACGACCTCGGGCCACACGTAGGCGTAGTCGATGCCCTCGCGCAGCCCCGCGAGCACCTCCTTGCGGGTCTCCCAGACGCGCTCGGTCTCCCCGTGGCGGGTTCGGCGTTCGGTCCGAGCACCGAACAGCTGCGTCAACGTGGCCCTTGGGTACACCTCGAGCAGATTCTCGTGCAGGCGCAGGCGCGGGGACAGGACGCGGCGAAGATAGGCGGCTCGTGCCGCGAGGGGTCCGGTCCCCTGCCCCAACGCTTCCCGCGGGCGTGCACCCACGGCCGTCCACAGCACCTCGGTGGCCCGCTGGGTGTAGGGGGTCACCACCGGCTTGGTGGGATCGCTCTTGCCGCGCGGCAGGAGCAGGGGCGCCCATCTCCGCATCCAGGCGACCGAGGGTACGTCGCACGCGGTGAGCCCCGGACAGGGCAGCGTGCACCGAACGCACGGCGGCAGCGTCAGCGGAGCGTTGATCGTGACGAGCGTCTCCTCGTCGGTCCAGCGCCGCAGGTAGTCGACGAGCACCTCGTCGCGAAACAGCGCGTCGCCTTCGTGGTTGCCCGTGCCGCGGTGCCCCTGACGGACGGTCGCCTCGGCGACGGTGAGGCTGGACCCCTCGCCCCGCTCGAGGCGTGCGATGGCGGTGTTCTTGCCCCGCCCCCCGCCCAGGTCGATACCGATGAAGCGCCGAAAGGGCCGCGCGCGAGACGGCGCGGCCCTCTTGGGTGCCGAGGACGGCGGATCCGACGTGGATTCGGTCACTCGACGGGACGAGGCGGGAACCCTTCGGATCCCTCGGGCGTGGGCCCGGTGGGCGACTTCTCGCGGAGGAACTTCAAGTACGCGATGAGCGAGGGGAGCTCGAGCGCAGGCATGGAGTCGATGAGTTCGCGCGCCTGGCGACGAAGTGCCTCGGTGGGCCCTTCGCCCCGCGTCCCGGTGGGCTTCTCCAGCGGCACGTCGGGCTCGGGGGGCTGCTCGGGGTCACCCCAAGGCGGGTTCTCCCCCAGCTCGAAGTCGTGCGCCATCAACCATCCGTTGATGTAGATGTGCAGGAGGTTCGCTCGGTACTGAAACCAGCGATCCCGCTCGACCGGGTAGGACAACAGCACGTCCTTGAACCGGCGAAACGCGCCCTTGCCGTCGATCGCCAACACGAGGCGCTCGGCGAGCGAGGGGTCCTCGACCGACTTCACGAACCGCTCCATCCATCGGTACTGCTCCCGCGACGACGCTGGGTCCAGGTGGACGTAGCGCCCGGTGGAGGTACGGATCTGTCGTCGTTTCTCGTCGTCTTCGGGACGAGAGTCGACGATGGTCAGGACTTGGCCGGTGTGAAGGTCGAGGTAGCTATGAGTTTCGGGGGCGTTGTGCTCGAACGCGGTTTCCAAGGCGGACCAGTCCGGCTTGGGCGCAGAGGGTGAGACTCGCATGGTGCGGCTCCTAGGTTTTTGTCCGCCCACGATGCGTCCGATGCCTGGTCAGGGCGGCGGATCCCGAGGGAGTGCTCTGGTGGTCAGCCAGTCGCGGACGGGCGATGAACAAGTACAGCTTGAATCGGCACCTGGGTCGGGCACCGTAGTGCACAGTTTAGTCCCCCGCAGCCGGGCCCGGCAAGGGCCGAGGGCATCCGCGGTCACCATCCTTACGAAACGCCGGCAGGAATGTGGGACCACTCAGGGCGTGCGAAGCCGACGGGCGATGCGTTCGAGCGCCGCCCGAAGGGCCAAGACGCCGATCCCGCCCCGCTCGAGGCGTTGCACGAGGCGCTGAAGCTCCTTCGCCAGCGCCGCGTCGCGCCGCTGATCTCGGACCAAGAGCACGACCGACTCAGCGTCCTGCGCGGTCCGGGCCGGTTCGGGTGCGCGGTCCGAGGGGGCTTCGAAGTCGCCCGAGACGGCGGCTTGCGGCGGCGGTGAGGCCCCCGCCCGCAGCCGGGCGACCTCGGCTTCGAGCGCCTCGACCGGTCGGGCGACGGCCTGACTGAGCTGGTGCTCGAGCCCGGTGACCTTCCACTTGAGCGCCTGCTCCCGGGCCATCGAGGCTTCGAGCGCCTCGTCCCGGGCGAGCGCGTCGAAGGGATCGGGGCCCGACTCCACGGCATCTCGCAGCTCGCGGTTCTCCCGCTGCAGCGCGTCGAGGCGATCGAGCAGCTCTTGGCGCTCGACCTCGGCGAGCTGCGCCCTGGCCTGCGCCGAGGCGAGCTGCGCCCGCATGCCGGAGGGCTGACCCGAGGCTGCCGCGGGGAGCTCGACCAACCCGAGCCCCTCGGCGAGGGTGGTGGCCGAGCAGACGCCGAGCAGCTCGTCGAGAGCTGGTTCCTGCGCGCCGAGGCTGTTGTCGAACGTCAGCGGGATGTCTTCGTCGTCGGGCTCGCCCCGCAGCTCGGACGGGTGCACGTTCAAGGTGATCTCGAGGTCGCCGTCGTCGTCGAGCTCGAGCGACTCGCCAAAGTCGACGACCGCGGCCATGGGGGGCTGGTACACGCCGTAGATCCGCTGCACGCAGCCACGGACCCACAGACGCTCCATCATCGCGTCGGCCAGCGCCTCGTAGTCGAGCCCGCCTTGTCCCGCTGCGCCCCACACGATCACGCCGCGACCCAGGCTCGCCTCGACCCCGAGCCACGCCAGCGCCTCGGCGACGTCATGCTCCCCGGCGCCCGCGCGCGACGACGCGGCGTCGAGGTCGAGCAGCGCGACCTCCCAAGACGACTCCGCGAGCAGCTTTGGCACCTGCGATGCGGCGACGAAGGTGGTGCCCGGACGAAGTCGACCGAGCCGTTGCGCGACCGCCTCGTCGGAGACCGCCATCCAGACCGGCTCGTCATCGATGGCGCGCGTCGGCAGCAGCGCGTCGACGAGCTCGCGCAGCGCCTCGCCAGCTTCACCGACGGGCAACCCCGAGAGCAGCGCCTCCTCGAGCGCAGGGTCGAGCACCACCCGAGGCCGACAACGCCAGAGGTCCTCCGAGAACGCGTAGCGGGCGGCCCAGCGCAGGCTCATCGACGCGAGTCTTATCCCGACCGGACCCCGCCCGCAACGCCAAGCTTGCCTGGCAACTGGACCGCCGGCCGTCTACACT
Source organism: bacterium (assembly GCA_024742475.1). GTDB lineage: Bacteria > Myxococcota_A > Polyangia > Nannocystales > Nannocystaceae > CAJXVA01. The sequence continues at coordinate 85,936 of JANSYI010000004.1, forward strand.
GTCGCCCGCTCCGCCCGGCGCGCGCTCGCCTGCCGACCCAGGACCCCCATGGAAGCCTCCATCCGCGCCAAGCTCGAGACCCTCAGCGAGCGATACGAAGAGCTCGGCGACATGCTGTGCGACCCCGAGATCACGGGCAACAAGCACGAGTTCCTCAAGCTCTCGCGCGAGCACGCCGAGATCAAGCCCGTCGTCGACGCCTGGACGCGGTTCCAAGCGCTGCAGACCGCCCTCGAAGAGGCCCGAGAGCTGCTGGCCGACCCCGACATGAAGGAGCTGGCCCAAGACGACCTCGACCGCCTCGGGGCCGAGGAGGCCCAGCTCGAGGTCGACCTTCAGAAGCTCCTCCTGCCCAAGGACCCCAACGACTCCAAGAACGTCATCTTGGAGATCCGCGCCGGCACCGGCGGCGAGGAGGCGGCCCTGTTCGCCGGCGATCTGTGGCGCATGTACACCCGCTTCGCCGAGCGCCAGGGCTGGAACCTCACGCCGATGTCCATGAGCGAGGCCGACGCGGGTGGGCTCAAGGAGGTCACGGGCCTGCTCGAGGGCAAGAACGTCTACGCGATGCTCAAGTTCGAGAGCGGCGTCCATCGGGTCCAGCGCGTCCCGGCCACCGAGTCTCAGGGCCGCATCCATACCTCGGCGGCCACGGTCGCCATCATGCCCGAGGCCGAAGAGGTCGACTTCGAGATCAACGACTCGGACATCAAGTTCGAGAAGATGCGCGCCTCGGGTGCCGGGGGTCAGCACGTCAACACGACCGACTCCAAGGTCCGACTCACGCACATCCCCACCGGGCTGGCCGTCGAGTCCCAGCAAGAGAAGTCGCAGACCAAGAACCGCGAGATCGCGATGAACCTGCTGCGCTCGCGCCTGCTCGACCTCGAGATTCAAAAGGCGCAGAAGGAGCGCGCGGCCGAGCGCAAGTCGCAGGTCGGCAGCGGCGACCGGTCCGAGAAGATCCGGACCTACAACTACCCGCAGGACCGCATCAGCGACCACCGCATCAAGCTCACGCGGCACAACCTCGACGCGTTCATGGATGGCGACATCTCCGACGTCATCGACGCCCTGCGGGCGCACGACGAGGCCGAGCGCCTCACCGACCTCGACAGGGGCCTCGGCGACCCCGACGGCGGGGGCTCGCAGGCGTGAAACAGTCGGTCGAGGTCGAGCTGGCCGGGCAGCGGCTGGTGATCCGCACCGACGAAGGCCCCGCCTACGTGCAGGAGCTCGCCGAGTACGTCGACGCGCAGCTCAAGCAGCTCGCCGGCAACGCGGGCCGCTCCACCCTCAACGTGCAGCGCATCGCCTTGCTGGTCGCCATCGCCATGGCCGACGAGCTCTTCCGCGAAAAAGACCTGCACCGACGATTCCGCGAGCAGATCACCGCCAAGCTGCAGGCCCTCGACGCCGCGCTGGGCGAGCACACCCGGCGCATCGAAGCCATCGAGCCGCCGCCCGCCAAAGAAGCCACCAAGGACGGCGAGAGCGCGTCCCTTGCAGGTGCACCCGCGGCTGCGCCCGAGTAGACTCCGGTCCTCGTGACCACGCAGTTGCAGCCCAAGTCCACAGCCCTCGAGGCACTTGCTGCGCGCGGCTTCATCGACTCGATGACCGACGCCGAGGCGATCGACACCGCCTTCGACAGCGGAATGGTCACCTTCTACGTGGGCTACGACCCTACCGCCTCGTCGCTGCACGCAGGCTCGCTGACCTGCATCATGGTCCAGCGGCTGCTGCAGCGGCTGGGGCACAAGCCCATCGTGCTGCTCGGCGGAGGCACGGCCCGCGTGGGCGACCCCACCGGCAAGACCGAGTCTCGAAAGATGCTCAGCGACGCCGAGCTCGACGCCAACGTGGCGGGCATTCGCCGCAACTTCGACGGCTTCTTGCACTTCGATGATGGCAAGCCCAACGACGCCGTCATGGTCGACAACGCCGACTGGCTCTGCGGGCTGCGCTACCTCGCCTTCCTGCGCGAGATCGGCTCGCAGTTCACGGTCAACCGGATGATCGCGGCCAAGACGTACCGCGACCGGCTCGACAACGAGCAGCCGCTGTCGTTCCTCGAGTTCAACTACCAGCTGCTGCAGGCCTACGACTTCCTCCACCTGTTCCGCGAGCACGGCTGCACCATGCAGCTCGGCGGCAGCGACCAATGGGGCAACATGGTCGCGGGCACCGAGCTCATCCGCCGCGTGCTCGACGGAGAGGCCAAGGCACAGGCGCTGACGTGGCCGCTGCTGCTCACCTCCGATGGCCGCAAGATGGGCAAGACCGCCGAGGGTGCCGTGTGGCTCGACCCCGATCAGTGCAAGCCCTTCGACTACTACCAGTACTGGGTGAACTGCCACGACGACGACGTGCGGGGGCACCTGCTCAAGTACACCGACCTCGAGGTCGAAGAGATCGACGAGCTGTGCAAGGCCGAGGGCGCGGCGCTGCGCGAGGTGAAGGCGCGGCTGGCGTTGGAGGCCACGACGCTTGCGCACGGCGCCGAAGCGGCCGCGGCCGCCCAAGCGGGTGCCAAGCAGGCCTTCAGCGGAGGCGGAGACTGGAGCGCCGTCCCGGCGGTCGAGCTCGGCGTGGCCAGCATCAGCCTGCTCGACCTCGTCGTCCACCCCGACGTCGGGGCGTTCAAGTCCAAGCGGGAGGCCCGGCAGCGCATCGACGCCGGCGCGGTCAAGATCGACGACGCGCCGCTCAAGGATCCGAGCGCCGTGCTCGAAGGGACCGCGTTCGCCGAGAACACCGCGCGGCTTCAGTGCGGCAAGAAGAAGCGCTTCCGCGTCGTGCTGGCCTGAGCGCAGGCGCGCTTGGCCGGGCGCGCCGCGGCGTTCGAACAGGAGCAAATCGCCACGCAGCGGGCTCTCGGGCCCCCCTGTCCACCGTAGACCGGGCCGTCAAACGCGGGTTGACCCGGCGTGCGCCGGCCGCGACACTCCGCCCCATGAAGCGTTTGGCGATCGGTATCGCTCTCGGACTCGTGGCCGCACCCCTGACCGGCTGTGACAAAGAAGAGAAGAAGGAAGAAGCCTCCGGCGAAAAGGGCAAGGACGGCGACAAGACGGCGGACAAGGGCGGCGACAAAGGTGAGGACAAGGCTGCTGCCGGTGCCACCGTCGCCGACGCGATGAAGCTCATCCCCGACGGCATGAACGTCGTGGTCGGCCTCGACGCCGCCGCGGTCGCAGCCTCGGCCCTGATGAAGGACAACGCCGACATGCTCCAGCAGGGCGACGCGGGCGAAATGATGGCCGCAGCCGATGCGTGCAAGGTCGGCATGCCCACGTGGAAGTACGCCGTGGTCGGGGTGAACACCGACAACGACAAGCAGGGCGCCATCATCGTGTCCGCGACCGGCCTGGGCAAGAAGGACACCCTCGAGTGCATCGGCAAGAAGGTCAAAGAGAAGAACCCGGACGACAAGTTCGAGGTGGGTGAAGAGGACGGTCGCGTCGTCGTCACCGGCAAGGACGACGCGAAGGTCTACGCCGTCTCGGACGACGTCATCGCCTTCTCGGGTCCCGACTCCAAGGACGCGGTCAAGGAGCTCATCGGCGGCAAGGGCAAGACCGCCCTCGACGGCTCGCTCAAGGAGGTCGCCGCGGCGATGGACCAGAGCAAGCACATCTACTTCGGCATGGTCGCCACCGCGGACATGCAAAGCGGCCCCACCGCGGGCATCAAGCACGTCACCGGCAGCGTAGACCTCAGCAACGGCCTGGCGATTGCGGCCTCCGGCGAGTTCGGCGACGAAGCCAAGGCGAAAGAGCTCGCGACGATGGCCAACCAGCAGTTCGCCCAGCTCAAGGGCATGGCGGGACCGCTCGGCGTGCCGCAGACCGTGGTCGACAGCGTCAAGATCGAAGCCAAGGGTGGCGCGGTCATGGCCTCGGCCAAGGCGACCGACGACGACCTGAAGAAGCTGGCCGAGACCGCCAAGAAGCAGATGGCCGGCCCCGGCGGCGCGCCCGGTGGCGCCGCAGCGCCCCACTGATCTCGACCCCACCCGGCGGCTCCCCTCGGAGCCTGTGCTGCGCCCCCGCGTCCGACGGACCGGGGGCGTCGCTGCGTTCAGACCACGACCTGATCGATCGCGCGCCGCAGCGTGTCCACGTCCGCCGCCGCGCCCGCTTCGGCGAGGACGCGCCGCGCCTTTCGGCCTCCGGGTCGCCCCAAGAACAGGCCGTGCACATGACGGGAGACGTCATGCACGCGACCGCCACGCGCCACCCAGCGCCTCGCGTGCTCGACCATCGTCTCGAGCACCGCGCGAAGTGGCGTCGGGGCCACGTCGTCGCCGAACACCCGCGCGTCCACGTCCGCGAACGCCATGGGGTCACGGTAGATGCCCCGGCCCACCATCACGCCATCGACCCGTCCCTCCCGCAGGCCGGCGAGCACGGCGTCGGTCGACTCGATGCCGCCGTTGAGCTCGATGCGCAGCGAGGGTCGCTCCCGCTTGAGCCTGAAGATCTCCTCGGGCCGCAGCGGCGGGACGTTGCGGTTCTCCTTGGGGCTCAAGCCGTGCAGCCACGCCTTGCGGGCGTGCACGATGAACGCGTCGGCGCCCGCCTCGGCGACCACGTCGACGAACCGCAGCATGTCGTCGTAGCCGTCGACCTCGTCGACGCCGATGCGGTGCTTGACCGTGACCGGCAAGGAGGTCGCCGCCTTCATGGCCCGAACGAGGGTGGCCACGCGGTCGGGCTCGAGCATCAGCCGGGCCCCAAAGGCACCGTCCCGCACCCGCGCCGAGGGACAACCGCAGTTGAGGTTGAGCTCGGTGAAGCCGCGCGCCTGCGCGAGCTCGGCACACCGCGCGAGCCGGCTGGGGTCGTTGTCGCCGACCTGAAGCGCGAGCGGGAGCTCGAGGGGGTCGAAGTCCATGTCGCGCTCCCCTCGCCCATCGAGCACGGCCCGCCCCATGACCATCTCCGTATAGAGGAGGCTGCGCCGGGTCAGCGTTCGGACCAGCACCCGAAAGTGCCGGTCGGTGCGCTCCATCATGGGCGCAACGCTGAAGCGATGGGCGGACACCGGGCGGAGGATGAAGCAGGGGCACGGCCTTGTCGAACGCCCTCGCGCCGCGCATCCTCCGGGTCGTGAAGGTCGCGCTCGTCGGAGGAGGCTTCTTGGGGATGGCGCTCGCGCGCGCGCTGGGCCCGGGGACGCTCGTTGCGACCCGCAGCGGCCAGTGGCGCGAGGGCGCCCCTCCGAGCGGGGTGCACATGCACGCGCTCGACCTCACGGCGAGCACGCTCGACCTGGGGCCCCTGCGCGACTGCGACGCACTGCACATCGCCGTCGCTCCCGGCGACCGCAGCGCAGATCGGCGGGCGCTCTACGTCGAGGGCACGCGCCGGCTCCTCGAGCAGAGCGCGGACTTCGGCTGGTCGCGCGTCGTCTACATCGGCTCGACGTCCGCGCTCCCCGCGGTCGACGGCTGGGTCGGCGAAGACGAGGCGCGGCGGCCGGACACCGAGCGTGGCGCCGTGCAGCGTGACGCCGAAGACGTCGTCCTCGCACATGGGCGCCGGCACGGCGTCCCCGCGACCGTGCTGCGCCTCGGCGGGCTCTACGGACCCGGACGCGCGCTGGGCCGCCTCTACCGAAAGCGGCGCGAAGGCCCGCTGCAAGGCGACGGCAACATGCCCACGAACCTCATCCACGTCGACGACGCCGTGCAGGCCTGCGTCGCCGCCCTGCGGGCTCCTGCCCACGTGGGCGGCCTGATTCACGTCGTCGACGACGACCACACGACCCGCCGCGCCATGTACGACGCGATCGCCCGCGCCGACGGCCAGCCGGCGCTGCGCTGGGAACGCGAGATCGCGCCTGAGGCCGCCCCGGTGGGCAAACGCGTCTCGAATCTGACGATGAAAACCGTTCTCGGGGTCCGGCTGAAGCATCCGACCCATCGGTGGCGTACCTAGGCTTGGGCGGCGGCGAATCCCGGCAGGGCTTGCGGTCGCCCGCACCGTGCTTAAACCCAAGCCGTCGCCCCGGAGCTTGTCGCCATGGAACCATCCAACGTCACCGACGCAGTCTCGTCCGCCCTCGTGCCCTCCCGCGTGGGCGCCACCACCGTCGGGGTCGACGAGGTCGAGCTCCGCGAAGAACTCGAGGTCGTCGCCCAGCAGGCGCTGCAGGCGCGCAACGAAGGCCTCGGCCTGGCTGAGGCGACTCGCGACCCACGCTTCGACGCGCTTCGCCACTTCCACCAGGACCTCCGCGACGCGTTGTTCCTCGAGATCCCCAAAGAGCTCGAGTCGTGGGTCGACGGGCTTCAACAACCCGCCGGCAGCCAGAGCACCGCGGCGTTGGGTCAGGCGCTCACCGCCGTCGCCCACCCCGCCGACGACGACGACGTCGAGGACCCCCTCGCGTCCGCACAGCAGCGCGCCCTCGCCGAGCTGCTGGTGTTCGAGGCGATCCGGCTGCGCCTGCTCGTCGCCGCCTGGCAGAGCGAATCCTTCGAGCAACTCGGCGGCGAAGAGTCCGACGTCGACGACATCGCGTGGGAAGAGGTCGAGGCGATCCTCTCCGACCCCGCGGTCCTGCTCCCCGAGGTCCGCCCCCTGCAGGTGATGTTCGCCTCCGCGTCGATCAGCCTGGCGCGCGACGCCGCCGAACGAGCCGACGCGCTCGGCCACGTCGGCGGAGATCTGCGCGAGGAGCTCGGCATGCGAGCGCGCCTGCGGGCCGCGCTCCGCGAGCTCCGACTGCCCGAGTCGGTCCTCCTGGAGAACGCGCTGTCGGGACTGCTGGGCAACGACCGCCTGGGGCTGGTCGAGCTGCAAGAGCACCGACCCGTGGCGCTCGAGGGCATGTCTCGGCAGGCGATGGACCAGCGCGTCTCCCGAGGCCGCCGCGCGCTCGCGCGAGCCGAGTCGGCGTGGCCACGTCGGCGGCGACCGGCGCTGTTCGATCTACTCCGGACCCCGTAGTCGCACGTCCGGGCGCTATGCTGCGCCTCGATGGGCGCACGAACCCGTGTACGCGCAGTCGCGCTCGCCGCGGTGTCGTGCGCCGTGGTGCTGGGGCTCGACCTCGCGAGCAAGGCATGGGCCTGGGAGTCGCTCCGCCATCAGCGGGCGGTGTCGGTGATCGATGGCCTGCTCCGGTTCGAGTTCGCCTTCAACACCGGGTCGGCCTTTGGCCTGGCCGACCAGGTCGACTCTGCGCGCCCCATGTTCATCGTGATCACGCTCGCGGTGCTGCTCTATCTCGGCCGCATGCTCGCCCGCCTGCCGACCCAGGCCACGACGTCCTTCGTCGCGCTCGGCCTCTTCGCCGGGGGCGCACTGGGCAACCTGCACGACCGCCTCGTCCGACACCTGTGGATCTTCGATCGGGGTGACCGCTATGGCGTGGTCGACTTCATCGTCGTCGCGTGGGGTCCACGGGCGTGGCCGGCGTTCAACGTCGCCGATGTAGGGCTCTGCGTTGGGGTCCTGATGCTCCTGCTCGGATTGCGCCGACGACTCCGCGCGGAGGCAGGCTGATGCACCCGCACCTGTTCACGCTCCCATGGGGGACGCCGGTCAACGCCTACGGCACCCTGATCATGATCGGCGGCCTGTCGAGCCTCCCGCTGACCGCCTGGGACGCGCGAGACCGCGGCATCGCCCCGGGCCGGCGGCTCTCGTTCATCGTCGACCTTTGGTTGGTGATCGTCGTCGGGGCCTTCCTCGGCGGGCGCCTCCTTCACGTGCTCACCGTCCCGGGCACCTACGCCGCCGACCCCATGAAGCTCGTCACGCTCGACGGCACGGGGTTCGTGTTCTTCGGCAGCCTGATGGCCATCGCGCTGGGATGGGTCTGGCTCGCGCGCCGCTACGGCACCGGGGTCGGGACGCTCTGGGACATGGGCCTGACGTGGGTGCCGCTCGCCCACGCCATGGGTCGACTCGGTTGCTTGCTCGCCGGCTGCTGCTGGGGCGGAGTCCACACCACGGGCGGAGGCGTCCGCTTCGGCGCGGAGTCCATCGTCGTGCTCACCGGCGGCGCGCCGCTCGTGGGTCGAGGCACGTCGCTGACGACGCTGCCCCTTCACCCGACCCAGCTGTACGAAGCGCTCGGCCTGCTCGCGTTGCTCGCGATGACGTGGGGCGTTCGCATCCGCGTCGGCGTCGAGCGACCGTGGCGAATGGCCAGCCGCTACGCGCTCGGCTATGGCCTGCTGCGCGCCGCCGTCGAGGTGTTTCGCGGCGACCTCTCCCGCGGCTTCGTCGTTCGGTGGACGTGGCCCGAACTCGCGCAGGTGCTCTCGCTGCCCGCCGAGCATCCGCTGGGGCTGTCGATCTCGCAGGTCACCGCGCTCATGATGGTGGCGATCGGGGCGTGGGGTCTTTGGCGGACCCGCCAAGTGCCCGAGATCGCAGCGTGATCGCCGCTCCTGCGAGGTGGGGGGCGGTGCGCTATGCTCCCGCACCTCCATGACCGACGCCTCATCCTCCAGCGCGGCCGACCCCTCCCGGAAACAGCGCCTCATCGAGACGGTCGTCGTCATGGTGATCACCTTGGGTCTCGACCTGTGGTCGAAAGCATGGGCGTGGGAAAACCTCCGCAACGCCCGCGCCAAGACGGTGGTCGAGAACTGGTTCTACTTCGAGTTCGGCTTCAACACGGGCGCCGCCTTCAGCTTCCTGCGCGACGCCTCCTACGCGCGCATGGTGTTCATCGGGGTCACCATCCTCGCTCTGCTGTACATGGCGCGCCTAGCCTGGACCATGCCCACCAAACACCGCTCGGCGTTCATGGCCGTCGCGTTGGTGGCCGGCGGCGCCCTGGGCAACCTGCACGACCGGCTCGTGCGCCAGATGGAGATCCGCGGCGACCTCCAGTACGGCGTCGTCGACTTCATCAAGGTCTTCTACTGGGACAACAAGCCGTGGCCCACGTTCAACATCGCCGACGTCGCCCTGGTGGTCGGCGTCGCGTTGCTGTTCATCTACCTCACGCGCCACGGCGACCCGAGCGACGACAAGTCCAAGGCCGACGCTGAGCTCGAGGCCGACGACGAGTCCAAGGCCGACGACGCTCCGGCCGAGGCCAGCGCTTAGCGACTAGCAGCGGTCGAACGCGCGGACCTTGGCGAGGGACTCGAGCCGCTCGTCTTCGGGGTCGCTGTCGAGCACGATGCCGCCGCCGCCGTGCACCGTCAGGCCATCGTCATCGCAGACCCCGCTGCGAATCGCGATGTTCACCGTGACCGCCTCGGGCGTGATGAGCACTAGGCCTCCACAATAAAGACCGCGCGGCGCAGTCTCCAGCGCCTCGATGATGCGGACCGTGGCGATCTTGGGCGCGCCCGTGATCGACCCGCCGGGGAAGAGCGCACTGAGGAGATCACCGAGCCCCAGCCCGTCGGCGAGCCGGGCCGACACGTCGCTGACGAGGTGATGCACGGTCGGCAGCGAGACCAATGCGGGGGTCTTGGGCGCCGACACGCTGCCCGGAGCGGCGATCTGGCCCAGGTCGTTGCGCACGAGATCGACGATCATCACGTGCTCCGCGGCGTCCTTGAGGCTCGCACGCAGAGCCTCGGCATGCGCGGCGTCCTCGCTGGGCGTCGCGCCTCTGGGCCGCGTCCCCTTGATCGGGCTCGAGGTCACCACCCCGTCCTCCCACCGCAGCAGCGTCTCGGGAGCGTTCGAGACCAGGGCGTACCCTTCGTCGAACAGCAGCCCCCCCAGCGGCGCGGGCGTATCGGTCCGCAGGGCATCGTAGAGCGCCGCGACCCGCCGCGAAAAGGGGAGCGCGGCGGCGGCCTCGGTGTACGCGGCGTGCAGCGGCTGCGAGAGGTTGACCTGGTACGTGTTGCCCGCGCGGATCTCCTCGAGCACCGCCTCGACGCGCCTGCGGTACTCGGCAGGACTGACCGCGGACCGCAGCCGCCGGACCGGCCACGCTGCGGGCTCCCACGGTTCACACGCCTCGAGCGCGTCGGCGATCGCCTCGCCCGCGCGCGCGTCTCCGACCACATCGGTACCGCCGGGACCCCAGCGCAGCAAGCCGTCGAAGCGACGCAGGCACACGCCGGGCAGGGCTCGCGGAACGGGTGCGCGACCCAGCACGGCGTCGACCCCGGCCTCATAGGTGATCCAGCCGATCCAGTAGCCCTGCGGCAGCTCGCCGAGCGCGGTGATGTCGTCGGTCCGCACCTCCTCGGCCGGCTGCAGGCCCAACACGCTGCGACCTCGCGGCCCGCCATCGAGCCAGCACAGCGCCTCGAGGTCCCCGCGACTCGCCCGGCTCAGCGCCCGGCGTGCCCACGATCGGTCGGCGGACATCGCTAGCGAGCCTGTTCGCGCAGGCCGTCGCGAAACCCGAACGTGTAGGTGATCGCGGAGTACACCGAGAGCGCGAGCGCCAAATAGAGGAACGTCATGCCCACGGCGTGAAAGTCGAAGAGGCTGTCGGAGAACGGCATCCTGTACGGGTAGCGGACGAGCACGCAGCAGATGCCGACGAGCTGGAACACCGTCTTCATCTTGCCGCCCTGGCCCGCCGCGATCACGATGCCACGCTCGGCCGCGATCTGGCGGATGCCGTTGATGTAGAGGTCGCGCCCGAGCATGACCACGACGATCCACGCCGGGAGCAGGTCGACGACGACCAAGTAGATCATCGCCGACATCGCCATCAGCTTGTCGGCGAGCGGGTCGACGAACTTGCCGAACACGGTCACCAGCCCCTGCTTGCGCGCGAGGTAGCCGTCGAGGATGTCCAGGCCCGACGCCGCCGCGAAGATGAGGCTCGCGTAGAGGTTGCGGACCGGATCGGTCGGATCGATCAACCAAATGACCGGGGGAATGAGGAACAGCCGCCCCAGCGTGATCATGTTCGGGAGATTGAGCATCTCCCGCTTGAGGGTCTCCCAGGCGCTCACGAAGCTGCGAAGCCTCCGTCTCGTCCGTCGCTTCCGGGCAGGCTCACCAACACGGCGCCTTCGCCTTCGCACAGCAAGAACGAGGTGTCCGCCGCGCCTTCGACCTTTGGCAGCACCTGGGGCACCACGTTGCCAACCCAGCCGACGAACCCTTCGTCGCGCACGCGGTAGGGCCGGTTTGGAGAGACCTTGACCGCCACGAGCTCGCCTCGGATGCGCAGCGCGACGGCCCCCTCTCCGGCCACGCGAACGAGCGGAATGGGCGTGGTCAGTCGCGTGCCTGGCAGGCGGCCCACGTCCCACATCAAGGAGGCCTCGAGCGCCCAGATGAAGCGCTCGACGAAGAAACACAGGTCACGCTGGAGCTTGAGCGGATAGAAGTTCTCGCGGGCGCGCGAGAGCACCATGTGGCCCTGGCCCTCGAGGGAGACGAGCCGCTGAAACACCTCGGGCACCGCCCGCCCCTGCATGCGGCGGTTCAGTGGCCGCGCGTCGAGGTTCTCCGAGCACAGCAGCAGGTCATCGGTCCGGGCCATGATCTCGCCCGAGACGGTGACCATCAGGTGCCCATCGCGCGTCAACGCCAGCGAGGCAGCGTCCGGGGCGGGGTTGAGCAGCCGGGCGAACGCAAACGCCGTGACGCCGGGGATCTCGCCCCGGGTGACGCTCGAGGGTTCGGTGTCCGCGACCATCGTTCGCTGCACCATACCAGTGTCCCCACACCCCGCGGCTGCGAGGATCCTCGCCCTACGGCGCGATGTTTCGGGCCGGACCGCGCCGCTTCGACCCCGCGCCCAGCTGCGCCTGACGCTCGTAGGCATAGAAGCGACGGAGCACGGAGCGGACGTAGGCGCGGGTCTCGGCGAAGGGAGGGACGCCGCCGTATTTCTGCACGTTGCCCGCCCCCGCGTTGTATGCGGCCAGCACGAGCACCATGTCGCCGTTGTAGCGGTTGGCCAGCAGCCGAAGGTAGCGCGATCCCCCGAAGATGTTCTGCTTGGGATCGAAGGCGTCCTTGACCCCGAGCGCGCGCGCCGTCTTGGGCATCAGCTGCATCAGACCCATGGCCCCGGCGCGAGAGGTCGCACGGGAGTGGTAGTTGCTCTCGGTGTGCACCACGGCCCGGATGAGCGACTCGGGCAGCTGATAGCGGGACGCCGCCCCGCGAATGAAGGTGTCGTAGCGATGGAAGCGCTCCGCGCCGAGGTTCACCGACCCCTTGCGGCCGACTCCCGCGGGCGCGTCCGAGACCCGCTCGTCTCCGGCTTTGGGCTTGCGCTCGACGCTCTTCCACAGCGTCCATGAACCGCGGCTTCGGCTGGGCACGTTGGTCACGTGCAGGGTGCCGCTCTCGTCGGTATAGCTGTAGTAGTTGTTCCGCGACGTCGCCGGACGCGCCGAGGCGACCACGCCCGATCCGAGCGCGAGCGCCAGCGCGGCCGCGCTGAACAACCACACAGACAGGCGAGGCCCGTGGCGCATCGTCCACATGCCGCCAAGTGTACCCGACCCCCCTGGGCGCCCAAGAAAACCCTGCTAGTGTCCGCACACCGGTGCGTCAGACGAACCCCATCGTTCGGACCCAGTACCTCGTGATCGGCAGCGGCCTCGCGGGCCTGTACTTCGCCCTGCAAGCCGCACAACGAGGCAGCGTGACGGTCCTGACCAAGGCGGAGCCCCTCGACTGCAACACGCGCTGGGCCCAAGGCGGCGTCTCGGCGGTGCTCGGCGAGGAGGACTCGCTCGACGCCCACGTCGAGGACACGCTGCGCGTTGGCGCAGGGCTGTGCAGCGAGTCGATGGTTCGACGATGCGTGCAGATGGGGCCGGGCCTGATCCACCGGCTCGTCGACGACTACGGCGCCGAGTTCGACCGCGAAGACGACGGCAGCTTCAAGCTCGGGCGAGAGGGCGGCCACTCTCACCGCCGCGTCGTGCATCACCTCGACACGACGGGCGCGGAGATCATGCGCTCGCTGCTCGAGGCCGTGCGCAAGCACCCGAACATCAAGCTGGTGCCGCGCCAGATGGTCGTCGACCTGCTCAGCTGGTCGAAGGTGGACGGCTCACGCGGCTGCTTCGGCGCCTACAGCCTCGATCTCGATTCCCAAGAGATCACCGTGCACGTGGCCCCGGTCACCGTCCTGGCCAGCGGCGGGGCAGGCAAGATCTACCGCTACACGTCCAACCCCGACGTCGCGACCGCCGATGGCGTCGCGATGGCGTATCGGCTCGGCGCAAAGGTCGGCAACCTCGAGTTCATGCAGTTCCACCCCACCTGCCTGTTCCACCCCGGCGCCAAGAGCTTCTTGGTCTCCGAGGCGGTCCGCGGCGAGGGGGGCATCCTGCGCCGCACCGACGGCTCGGAGCTCATGGAGGGCAAGCACCCCATGAAGAGTCTGGCCCCTCGGGACATCGTCGCGCGGGAGATCGACGCGGAGCTCAAGCGCTCCGGCACCGACTTCGTCCACCTCGACGTCACACACCTGCCCGGCGACTTCATCGTCGAGCGCTTCCCCGGCATCTTCAATCGCTGCCTCGAGCTTGGGCTCGACATGCGGACCGACCCGCTGCCCGTCGTTCCGGCGGCCCACTACATGTGTGGCGGCGTCGTGGTCGACCCGTACGGCCGCACAGACATCCCGGGGCTGCTGGCGATCGGCGAGGTGGCGATGTCGGGCATGCACGGCGCTTGCCGCCTCGCGAGCAACAGCCTGCTCGAGGCGCTCGTGCTGGCGACCGGCGCCAACGAGGTCTGTGACGCGTTCGGGCGAGAGCCTCCCGCGCACGTCAACCACTGGAACGCGGGCGACACCGTCGACTCCGACGAAGCGATCATGGTGAGCGCCAACTGGCAGGAGGTCCGCGCGCTCATGTGGAACTTCGCCAGCATCGTGCGGAGCAACAAGCGGCTGCGCCGCGCCGAGCGTCGCATCGAGCTCATCCGCGAGGAGATCCGCCAGTACTACACTCGCTTTCGGGTCACCAAGGACATGCTCGAGCTCCGCAACATCGCGCTGACCGGCCACCTCATCATCGAATGCGCGACACGCCGCCGGGAGAGCCGTGGACTGCACCACACGCTCGACTACCCCAAGACGGATCCGGCGCAGGCGTCCGACACGACGCTCAACAAGTGGGAGGGGCCATGAGACGCGTCGCCGTGCTGGTGCTCCCGCTGGTGTTGTTTGCGTGCAAGCGCACGCACTACCGCAGCCCCGAGCAGCTGCGCGACGCGTACGTCGAGACGTTGTCGACCCCCGACGCGGCGTCCGCATACGCAGCGCTCTCCCCCGAGGTGCAAGCCGAGGTCCCCTTCGAGGCGTTCGAGGCCCGGTGGAACGCGAACGCAGCCGAGCGCAAAGCCCAGGCCGACGCAGCGTCCGCAGTGCCCACGGAGGACAGGGTTGGCCTCCGCGGCGGCACCACCGCCCACGACGGCGGCCGGGTGCTCACCTGGGTCGAGCTGGGCGGGCACTACTACGTCACCGCCGGCCTTCCGGGGGCGCCCCAGACCACCACGCCCGCGCAGACCGTCCGCGCGCTGATCGCTGCGGTGCGCGAGTCCGACTTCGGCGGCGTGCGCTCGCTGCTCGGAGACACCTTGGCCGAGGCCTTGGCCGAAGACTGGCAGGCGCGCGTCGACGCGATCGAAGACGCGCTGGATCGCCCCGGCAGCATCGAGCTGTCCTCCGATCTTCGGCAAGCCGAGCTTCGCTACGACACGGGCAAGGCGCTCACGCTCGAGCAAACGCCCTCGGGCTGGCGCATCACCGCGCTCGAGTGATGTGCGCGCTGGCGAGTCCTGTAGCCTGGTGCTGGCGCGCAGTGGCTACGGCTGTCGCCAGGGCGCCTCGGGCGCAGGATCCAACTCCCCGGAAGTGTGGGACCCACATGTAAGGCACGAGCCTTGCGTGTGTCGCAGGCCTTCACCCCTTTGGGAGAGGTCCAAATGCGAGCATCGTTCAACGTCGGAGACAAAGCTGTTTACCCCGCCCGCGGAGTCGCTGAAGTCGTCGGCATGGAGACCAAGACGATCGGCGAGCACGCCATCGACTGCTACCACCTGCAGGTGTGCGGCAGTGGTCTGAAGATCATCGTCCCCGTGCACAAGGCCAAGGAGAACGGCATGCGTCCGGTCGCCGACAAAGGCGCGCTCGACCAGCTGTACTCGCTGCTGCGGGACCACGACGTGCCCGCCGATCGCCAGACCTGGAACCGGCGCCACCGCGCCTTCATGGAAAAGATCCGCACCGGGTCCCTCTTCGAGGTGGGAGAGGTCTACCGCGACCTCGCGCTGCTGCGCCTGAGCAAGAACCTCAGCCACGGTGAGCGGCAGATGCTCAACACGGCCAAGGAGTTGCTGGTCAAGGAAGTCGCGGTGGTCCGCGGCAAGAGCGAGGACGCCGTGGAGTCCGAGCTCGAGTCGTTCTTCCAGAACTGAGCCCGCTCGGGGTGGGCGTGGGCTCGCCTCCCCTCGTCGCCCTCCCCGCTTCGCGGTGAGGGAGGGCTCCTCCGGGGAGACTCGACGGGGGAGCGTCTGCTCGCGGGCTCTGCTTTCTCTTCCGCTGCGCTGACCCTCCGGGTCTGCTCGCTCTCACGCTGAAGCCGCGGGGTGGGCTCGGCTGGCGCTGCTCGACGCAACCAATGAAAACGGGCACGCCGGCTGAGGGCGTGCCCGTCTTCGTTTCGCCTATCCTACGGAGTGTAGGTGCCGTCGATGTGAGCCTGGAGGAAGTCGAAGGCCAGCCCCGCGACCTCGCTGCCGACCGCCTGTCCAGCAGGGACAGCGTCGGGGAAGTGTACGCCGGCCCAGATCCGCGAGTCGCCACAGTCGGACTCGAAGTCGGACCAGGTGTCGTACACGACCAGGGTGTCGACCGCGGGCGTCAGGCCGGGCTCGACCGCAGACGAACCGGCTGGCACCTCGACGGGGTAGCCAAGGGTGTCGCTGCCGAGGAACAGGCGCGAGGCTTCGGCGTGCGCGGCACAGAAGCTCGCGGAGGCCGAGGGGTACTCGGGGTGGTCAGCCGACTGCAGGTAGGGCCGCCACTCGTTGCCCGTGATGTCGTTGACGGTGCCCTGGCCCGGGCCGCCCCACGCGGTGATCTCGTCGTCGCCGTGAATCACCGCGATGGCCGTGAACGGACGGACCGCGTCCCAGCGCGTCTTCTCCTGCCAGATGATGATGCCGGTGTCGAACGCCGCGAGGTTGGTGAGGAAGTCGTACTGGATGAACTCGAGCAGGCTCAGCCCTTGCGACTGCGCGGCAAAGACGGCGGAGAACCCGAGGCTGCGGATCTTGTCGTCGAACAGCTCGGCCTTGATCTTCATGTCGTCGTCCATCGTCGCCGAGAAGTCCAGCACCTCCTGCGCCTGCTGCTTGTAGCCTTGCTTCCCCATCGGACCCTGGGCGTAGCTCTTCTTGGGCTTGGGCGTGGAGAACTCGGTGGGGTCGTCGTAGCTGTACGGCTCGGTGAGAGCGTACTGCGGCGTGACGAAGCCCTGCACGCGGGTGATGCCATACTCGTTGGCGACGATGTCGGGCTGCCAGCGGCGCGGGTCCTTGACCTTGTACGCGGTGTTCTTCGGCGTGTACCCCGTGTAGTCGACGTACGGCCGCGGGTTGTACGTGCGCCCATCGTCGAAGCCGAGCTGGTTGAAGCCGTCGTCGATGCGGCCGGCGACCACGGCATTGCCCGCCGCGTTGCCGATCCCGATCGCGTCGCTGGTGCTCTCGTGGTCGTCATCGGGGTCGAGGCCGGCGCCCACAAGGATCGCGTCCCAGTTCGCCTTGGCCTGCGGCGCGAGGCTGTTGAGCACGCGGTAGGAGGCGTAGAGCAGCGCGATGTTCATCTGCTCGTTGTCCATCGACTCCGACGCGGGGCGACGGCCGAGGTCCGAATACACGCCGATGGCGGTCGGGTGATACGGCGCGGTCGCGTCGTACCAGGAGTTGGTGATCATCGTGGTCCAGCGCAGGACGATCGTCGCGTCGCCGGGCTTGACGTACTGAAACAGGACCGGGACGACGTTGGGGATCACCAGCTCGACCGCCGCGTTCCCGTTGGCGAAGTCGTACGCGCCCATGGCTTGGGTGGTGGGTGCTGCTGCGAGCTCGCCGTCTTGGCCGGGAGCGAACCGAACCGCTTGGGCCTCTCCGATGACGCCGTCGCTACGGTCACCGGGACCGGAGTCACAACCGGCGAGGGTCATCATGCCGGCGATCAAAACAGCTGCGCTGCGGCGGAGAGGGAGGCGGGAGGAGGTGGAGTGGGAATGGTCGGTTGCGCTCATCGAGGTCAGCTCCTGCGTTTTTTCAACGTACGAACAATGCAACTCGTCTTACGTCAGATTCACAAAGGAAGCTCCACGTTTTGCATCCCCGATTACGTTTTTTCTCCACGTCAAAATAGAACAAACGGCCCGGCATGATGATTTCGTTGGGGAAAGTCGGCTCCAAACGGACCACAGGGGGGCTCGTTCACGTGCCCAAACCCACCCATTCCTGACCTGTCCGAAGGTACGCGTACGAGGCGCACCCTCATCGCGCCCCGGTACACCCCCTCAACGGGCCGCGAGACGCCCCGCCCGGCCGCCAGGTGGACTACCATCGAGTCATGCGGCTGGAAGCAGGAACGAACGCCCCCGACTTCGAAGCGATCACGCTCACGGGCCACCGCATCCAGCTCGACCAGCTCCGCGGACGCCTCGTCTGGCTGAGTTTTTATCGTTATGCGGCCTGCCCGCTGTGCTGCTATCGCGTGCACGAGCTGCTCTCGGTCTGGGAAGAGACCTTCGCATCCCTCGACATCGTCAGCCTGACGGTCTGGCAGTCGCCCGAGGCGAAGCTCAATGAAGTCCTCGAGCGCTACCAGCCGCCGTTCGAGCTGATCAGCGACCCTGGGCTGCAGATCTACGAGGCCTACGGCATCGAGAAGGGCATCACCAAGGTGTTCGGCAAAGAGGTCTTTCAAGGCGTCGCCGGCGCATTCAAAGCGGGGATCCCGGTCGCCCGACCCTGGGATGGCCCCGCAACCCGGCGGCCGGCCGACTTTCTCATCGCTCCCGACGGCACGATCGACGTCGCGTTCTACGGCGAGAACGTGGGCCAGATGATCCCGTTCGACGACGTCTTGTCCTGGGCCCAACCGCACCTGCGCGGCGCCGTCTGAACCCATTGACCCCTCCCCCCGATCCGGCTACTCAAGCCGCTCGTGGCCGTCGACAACAACCAGCAGCTCGCCATCACGATCTCCACCGACCCCTGGGGCGAAGTCGAAGTCGACGCCTTCGTGTGTCCCACCAACTCCGAGGGCAGGATGTCGCAGTATCCCGCCTCGAAGGTTCGAGATCTGGCCGGCCCCGACGTCGAAGCGAAGGTACGGGCGCACACACCGCTGGCCGTCGGCTCGGCGCTGGTGACCCCCGGAGGCGGCATGAAGGCCCGGCACATCATCCACGTGCCCAACACCGAGAAGCCCGGTGGCAAGGTCCAGGTCGAAGACGTGCTGCGCGCCACCGCAGCCGTCATCGTCGCCGCCGACACCAAGGGCTTCAACTCGCTGGCGATCCCGCTGATGGGCGCGTTCGAGAAGGGCATCCCGGCCGAAGAAGCCGCGCGGGCCATCCACAGCGAGCTGCGTTCCTACCGGGGCGGGCGCGCGCTGTCGATCCTGCTCATGGCCAAGGACGCGGACGAGGTCGAGGTCTTCGAGCTCGCGATCGAAGGCAACGGCTAGCCCCCCTCCTGCACCGCGGCGGGCCGCGCGGTCGGGCCCAATGCGGTCGTTCGAGGGCCCATCAGCGTCGCCCCCTGTGCTAAGACCGGGCCGGACGTAGGCGATCCGCCTACGCAGACCGATCATGGCCGAGTCGTACCTGCCCGCGCTGTTGTTCGTGCTCTTCGCCCTCGGGTTCGCGGGGGCCAACCTCGGCATCGCCATGGTGCTCGGCCCCAAGCGCACCTCGGCGATCAAGGACGAGCCGTTCGAGTGCGGCAGCGAACCGATCGGCAGCCCGCGGGTCAAGTTCAGCGTCAAGTTCTACCAGGTCGCGATCCTCTTCCTCGTCTTCGACATCGAGGTCGCCTTCCTCTACCCGTGGGCCTCGCTGTTTCGCGAGCTCTCCTGCGAAGGCGCGCTCAACGTCGCGGGTGCGTGCGTGGGCACCCCCACCCTCTTCGGCCTCGTGGAGATGTTCATCTTCCTCGGCGTGCTCACCATCGGGCTCGCGTACGTGTGGCGAAAGCGGGCGCTGGACTGGGCCTGAGCGAAGGCGCTGCCCCCAAGGAGCGAAACACAATGGCCGACCATCCCGGATACGTTCCGACCAAGCTTCAAGACGCCATCAACTGGGCGCAGAAGTACAGCCTCTTCACCTACCCGTTCGCGACGGCTTGCTGCGCGATGGAGTTCATGGCGACGATGGCGGGCAAGTACGACATCGCCCGGTTCGGCGCCGAGTTCCCCCGCTTCTCGCCGCGCCAAGCCGACCTCCTGCTGGTCGTCGGCACGATCACCGAACGCCAAGGGCCGGTGCTGCGCCGCGTATACGACCAGATGGCCGACCCCAAGTGGGTCATGGCCTTTGGCGTCTGCGCGAGCACGGGCGGCTTCTACCAGAACTACACGGTCATGCCTGGCGCCGACCAGGTCATCCCGGTCGACGTCTACGTGCCCGGATGCCCTCCCCGTCCCGAACAGGTGCTCGACGGCCTGATGACGCTGCAGCGCAAGATTCAAGACCACCGCGGCCACAGCCAGCGCGAGATCGGCAACACCGCCGCGGTCACGCCCACCGACCGCCGTCGGCTGCCGATCATCCCCGATGGCACCAGCATGACGCTCGACGAGGACGAGCGGATGCCCAAGGACGGACGGGTGCTCTGATGGCCGCCACCGTTCTCAGCGCGCTGCGCCGGCGCTTCGGCCAAGGCATCGAGGAGACCGGCAGCTACGCCGGCGACGAAATCGCGATCGTGGCTCGCGACCAGGTGGTCGAGGTGCTCACGTGGCTCCGCGACGACGCCCAAATGGCGTTCGACATGCTCACCGACCTCACGGTCGTCGACTACCTCGGGCAGACGCCGCGCTTCGAGGTCGTCTACCAGCTCTACAGCCTCACCCACAAACACCGCGTGCGGGTGAAGGTGCACGTGGGCGAGGCCGAGGACGACTGCTGGGTCCCCTCGGTCTGCGGGCTGTGGCTCGCGGCCAACTGGGCCGAGCGCGAGGCATGGGACCTGTACGGCGTGCGTTTCGAGGGCCACCCCGACATGCGCCGCATCCTCATGTACGACGAGTTCGTCGGACATCCGCTGCGCAAGGACTACCCGCAGAACGCTCGTCAGCCGCTGCTGCGTCGCCCAGACGCCACGCCGACCGACGACCAGACCACGCGGCTGCTCGAGGACAGCCACGACCGCCGCACGTCCGGCTGAGGCCTCTCATGGTGCTACCGTCCAAGGACAACGTCGCGACCGACCTCGCCCAGCCCCATCGTCCGAGCCGCCAGGCGGGGGAGAATCGCCTGTCTCCGTCGATGGAGGCGTTCGCGGAGGAGGCCACGCGCCTGCCCACCGACGAGGTCATCATCAACATGGGCCCCTCCCACCCCGCGATGCACGGCACCGTGCGGGTGGTGCTGCGGCTCGACGGCGAGACGATCAAGGACGCCGACGTCCAGATCGGCTACCTCCATCGCGGCTTCGAAAAGGAGTGCGAGAACGCGACGTACAACCAGATCTTCCCGTACGTCGATCGCCTCAACTACGTCTCCCCCATGCTCAACAACGTCGGCTACGCGATGGCCGTCGAGAAGCTGCTGGGCATCACCGATCGCATCCCCGAGCGCGCCGAGTACATCCGGGTCATCGCCGGCGAGCTCGCGAGGGTCTGTGACCACCTCACCTGCATCGTCGCCAGCTTGGCGGAGCTGGGGGGCTTCACCGCGTTCTTCTACGGCATTCGGGCGCGTGAGCACTTCTGGGAGCTGCTCGAGGACATCTCGGGCGCCCGAATGACGCACAGCTACTGCCGCATCGGAGGCGTGGCCTGGGACCTCACCGAGGACTTCATCCCCAAGTGTCGGGAGAAGCTGAGCAAGGTCCGCAAGCTCATCGACGACACGCGCACGCTCGTCGAGCGCAACCGCATCTTCCTCGACCGCATGGAAGGGGTCGGCACGCTCAGCGCCCAAGATGCGATCAGCTACGGCGTGACCGGGCCCGTGCTGCGAGCCACCGGCGTCGACTACGACGTCCGCAAGGACAAGCCCTACTCCGTCTACGATCACTTCGACTTCGCCATCCCCATCGCCGATGGCGGGGACAACCTCGCGCGGTACCTGGTGCGCATCGAAGAGATGGAGCAGAGCATGCGCATCGTCGAGCAGGCGATTGTCCAGATCCCGCCGGGCGCCGTCATCGTCGACGACCCGGCCATCGCCTTGCCCGCCAAGCGCGAGGTCTACAACTCCATCGAGGGCATGATCGCCCACTTCAAGCACATCATGGACGGGCTGCGCGTCCCACCCGGCGAGGCGTACAGCTTCACCGAAGCGGGCAACGGCGAGCTCGGCTTCTACATCGTCTCCGACGGTACCGGGCGCCCCTTCAAGTGCCGCTGCCGCCCGCCGTCCTTCTACACGACCGCTGCGCTGCGCCAGCTCATCATCGGAGCCAACCTCGCCGACGTCGTGCCCATCTTCGGCGGCATCAACATGATCGGGGGTGAGTGCGACCGCTAGGCGGGCGCGCTCGTCCTTCCCTGGTTTCGCATGGCCGACACGACCCCACCCAAACGCTCGCGCTCCTCCGCCACGATTCCCCCGCTGGCACCCGAGCCCCCGCCGCCGATGTCGGTCCCCCACAGCGGACCCATCCCCGTCGCGATGGGCCCCGACCTGTCCCCGGTCGACGCCCCGGCACCGCACGCACCCAACCTCCCCGCCGAACCCATCGAGGGGGAGGATGCGGTGTCGATGACCATCGATGGCGAGGTCGTCGTGGTCCGCAAGGGGACCAACGTGCTCGAGGCAGCCAAGCGGCTCGGGGAGGACGTCTCCCATTTCTGCTACCACCGCGGCTTGTCGATCGCCGCGAGCTGTCGGCAGTGCCTCGTCGAGGTCGAGGGTATGGGCAAGCTGCAGCCCTCGTGTCAGCTCGCGGTGCAGGACGACATGGTCGTGCACACCAAGAACGACCGTGTCGCGCAGGCACGGCAGGACATGCTCGAGTTCACGCTCAAGAACCACCCCATCGATTGCCCGATCTGCGACAAGGCCGGTGAGTGCACGCTGCAGCGGCACTACATGGACCACGACCAGTCGCTCACGCGCGTCGACGTGGCCAAGATCCGCAAGCCCAAGCACAAGGACATCGGCCGCGAGATCGTGCTCGACGCCGAGCGCTGCATCCTGTGCTCCCGCTGCGTCCGCTTCTGCGAGGAGCTCCCACAAACCGGCGAGCTGACGATGATCCGACGCGGCGACCGGGAGATTCTCGACATCGCCGATGGGCACCGCCTCGACAACGCCTACTCGATCAACGTCGTCGACATCTGCCCGGTGGGCGCGCTGACGTCCAAGGACTTCCGCTTTGCGGTCCGGGCCTGGGAGCTACGCGCCACCGAGACGACGTGCCCAGGCTGCGCCACGGGGTGCTCGGTCGAGCTGCACAGCAAGCACGAGCAGGCCTACCGCCTCGTGCCTCGCTTCGACGCCAGCGTCAACGGCCACTGGATGTGCGACGAGGGCCGCTACACGTACAAGGAGCTCGACCCCGCGACCCGCACACGCTTCGCAAGCATCGACGGCAGGCAGCTCCCGATCGCGCAGGCGCTCGCGGCCACGGCCAAGCGGCTGCAGGGCAAGAAGACGGCCGCGGTGTTCAGCAGCACGGCCACCAACGAAGCCAACCGTGCCCTCGCCGCGCTCGCCGACCACATGGGCGCCGATCGCTTCGTGCTCGGTCGCCCGCCGGGAAAAGCCGACGACCTGCTGCGCGACGCCGACAAGAACCCCAACACCCGCGGGGCTCATGCAGCGGCGGGCGAGGTCCGGCACGAAGCCGAGCTGTCGCTGCAGATCGCAGGGCGCGCGTACGAGGCGGTCATCTTCCTCGACGACGAAGGCGAGGTCAGCGGGGTGGTGCGCTCGAGCCTGTCCTCTCTGACCTCGGTCATCCTCTCCGACCGCCGCAACGCGCTCTCGGATGCGTGCACGATCCGGCTCCCCGCCGCCAGCTGGGCCGAGCATGTCGGCACCTACACCAACCGCCAAGGCCGGCTTCGCGTCATCCGCCCCGCGTGGCGGCCCGAGGATGATCGCCACCCCCGCGCCGAGCTGGTGCGCGAGCTGCTGCTGGCGCTGGGTGGACGCGACATCGGCACCGCGCGCGAGCAAGCCCGCGCGGTGGCCGAGGAGTACGAACACGAGGAGCTGCTCGCGCTGCTCACCGACCCCCAACCGACCCGGCCGCGCCTGCTGCGGTTCGGCAACTCCCGCGGATGACCCTTCTTGGAGCCCACCGCATGCACGCCTCCTTCTTCGCCACGCTCCTCTCGGTTCTTCGCCGCGGCATGGGCCCGTGGTCGGCACTGCTGCTGCCCTGGGTGCTGACGCTCGGCGCCTGCGCCAAGGACCCCGCCCCCGAACAGGTCTCGGTCAGGGCCGAACCGGGCAGCCTCATCTTTCATCCCGACACCGAGCCGCTCCCGATCGAGGTCGTCAACCACGGCAAGCGCCCGGTCCCCGTCCAGGGGTTTCAGATCACGGGCAACGACTGGTCGAGCTTCTCCATCGTCGAGCCGATCAACGGGCAGATGCTCGTGCCCGGACGGCCGCTTCGCTTCTCCGTCCGCGTCGACGCCGAGACCTTTCGCGGCGGCACGCTGCCCAGCGCCGTGCAGGGAGAGACGCGGGAGCTGGGGCCCGACGAGTTCCGCGAGGGCGAGGCCGTGCTCGCCTTCCGGGTTGGCGAAGAGACCCACGAGGTCCCGCTGACCTTCGAGGACCCCAGCTGGGTCACCGCGACGTTGCTCCCCGGCCTGCTCAAGGTCGTCTTGCTCGTGCTCGGGTTCATCATGCCGCTCGCCTCGCTGCTGCTGTGGCAAGAGCGAAAGCAGAGCGCGATGATGCAGGACCGCGTCGGGCCGAACATGGCCCGCATCAGCCTGGGCGGGCTCACCATCCGCCTCTGGGGCCTGCTGCACATCGCGACCGACGGGCTGAAGATGTTCTTCAAGGAGGACTTCATCCCCCGACGGGCGCACCGAGCGATGTACACGCTCGCCCCGATCATGGCGCTGGTGCCCGCGCTGGTCGTCTTTGCGATCGTCCCCTTCGGCGACGCGCTCTGCTATGAGCGCCTCCTCGACGTGCTCGCGCAGGCCGACGTCGACCAGTGCGCAGCCGGCCGCGGCGGCACCCCCCTGCAGATCGCCCACATCGACGTGGGGCTGCTCTTCTATTTCGCGATCGCCTCGCTGGCCACCTGGGGCGCCACGCTCGCGGGATGGGCCAGCTACAACAAGTGGGCAATCCTCGGCGCGCTGCGGGCCTCGGCCCAGATGATCTCCTACGAGGTCGCCATCGGCCTGACCATCGTGGGCGCCCTGCTGGTCTACGGCACGCTCGAGCCGCACGCCCTCGTGCACGCGCAGCTCGACAGCGCCTGGGGCATCCTGCTGCAGCCGGTCGCCTTCGTCCTGTTCTTCACCGCGGCCATCGCCGAGACCAAGCGCGCGCCGTTCGACCTGCCCGAGGGCGAGTCGGAGATCGTCGGGTACTTCATCGAGTACTCGGGCATGCGGTTCGGCCTGTTCTTCTTGAGTGAGTTCATCGAGATCGTCTTCGTCTCGGCGCTCGTCACCACGCTGTTCCTCGGTGGCTGGGCGCTGCCCTTCGAGATGTTCGGCGCCTCCGGTTTCGCCGCGCCATGGGTCGCGCAGCTCTTCTTCACCCTCGTGGGGCTCATCATCGGCGCCACGGGCGTCGCCGTCTGGAGGGCATCGAAGCACGCCCGCTTCGTCGGCGCCACGATGCTCGGCGTCGGCGTGCTCCACGTCTGCGTCGCCTTGTTCTCGCTGATGACCGGCTGGGGCTCCGAGGTGCCGCACGTCGTTGTCGTCCTCGTGGGCATGCTGACCTGGGGCGTGAAGGTGTTCGTGTTGTGCTGGCTGCAGCTGCTCATCCGCTGGACCCTGCCGCGCTTCCGCTACGACCAGCTCATGAGCCTGGGCTGGAAGGGCCTGCTGCCCCTGTCCCTGGCCAACATCGCGCTGACCGCAATCGTGATCTACGCGCTGTCGGCTGCGGGAACCATCGACCCCGAGCCGACCGACGCCGAGGGTGAGGCCGCCGCCGCACAACTGGGAGCCACTCCATGACCATCACCGTCAAGAAAGTCTCGCTGAAGCGCACCGCGTCGGACCAGATCTACCTCCCGGCCATTCTCAAGGGCCTCGTCACCACGGCGCGTCACTTCTTCAAGAACACGCTGACCAAGGGCATGGGGGACGTCGACACCATTCGGTACGGCGAACCAGACGTCAACGTCGAGGACTACTACCCGCAGCGGTTCCGAGGCGTGCATCGACTGATGCACCGCGACGACGGGTCGGTGCGGTGCGTCGCATGCATGTGCTGCTCCACGGTCTGCCCCGCGCGTTGCATCTACATCGAAGCCGAGGACCGCGGCGGCGACGAAGAGAAAGCCCCCAAGTCGTTCGTGATCGACGAGCTCAAGTGCGTCGTGTGTGGCTTCTGCGTCGAAGCATGCCCCTGCGATGCCATTCGCATGGACACGAAGGCGCACATGCACCCGACCGAGACCCGGGCCGACGCCGTGCTCGGAAAGCTCGACCTGATGAAGCGGGGCACGCAGAGCGTGGCGCACCAAGGCGGGGTCGGAGCCGATTTCCGCACCGCGGCCCCCAAGGCCGATCCCCGGTTCGAGCACGACCCTCGGTAGTCTCCGGCGCGACCATGGTCGTCGCAACCACGGTCGGCGCCGTGGGGTCAAGCCGAGGATGCACGGATGTACGCGCTGCGGCCGACCACACCGGCTGGGCAAGAACACCGTCAAGTACCCACACGTCCCATTTCGAGGCAGCGCACCGATCATTTCGTGCTAGGATGATCAGCGGTGGGTTGGGGCTTTCGGCCTTCGTGTTCTACCTACTTTGTTCATCCCAGGGAGCCGTCTCTGTTCGTAGGTGTGCAGGCCCGTCCGGCGGGAAGCCCGAAGCGATTATCATGGCGCCCACCTGCAGAGGTAGGGGGTTGAACTGAATCGCCGAACCCCGGCCCACCCGCCTATTCTCGCCATGGCCGGCGACGAGCCCTCAGCGTACTCCGCTGAGGGCTTTCTTCGTGCGGCGCTCGGCTCCGCCCGTGGCCCATGTCGGCCCACCTTCGCGTCTGGGGCGAGGGTTGCGTAACCCAGCAGACAACCGAATACGGACAGGGTGGACATGAAGAGTCGGATCCTGGAGTCGTTGGTGTCCTCGGCCATCGGCGACAGCCCTCGGGTCGCCCTGGACCTGACGCGCACGGGGGTGGCGTCACGAACCCTGCGGGCGGGCGGCGTGCTGTGTCATCGCGCGCCGATCGCCGAGCACTACGACGTGGTCGTCTGCACGATGCGTGACCTGGTCTGCGTGCGCCCACTGGTCGGGCCGGACGGCTCGCTGATCGTTCACATCAAGCCGGGCCAGCACGGGGAGCTCTTGGGCATGGCTGGCGAGTACGCGCTGGTCGCCTCTGCGCGCACGCCGACCGGGGCTTGGCTACGTTTGAGGAGAACGGGCGACAGCGCGATGATCGCCCCGCGCGTGTCGGTCGTGGTCGCGACGCGGAACGACGCGGCCCTCCTTGCCCAGCTGCTCTCCACGCTCGAGGACCAGCCCACCGACCCCGCGTGGGATCTCGTCGTCGTCGACCGGAGCTCGACCGACGCGACCTCGGATCTCCTCGGACGCGTGGAGGGCGACCTCCGGCGCATCCGCGTCGCCGCGGATTGCGACCCCATCGATGCGCTGTACGCCGGCCTTCGCGCCGCACGCGGCGACGTGCTCGTGCCGGTGCCGCCGGGGCTCGCGCCCAGCTGCGGGTTCGTCTCGGCGCTCGTCCGCTACGTCGACCAACACCAGGCCGCCCGGCGACCGCTGCTGGGCGGCGTCGTCACGCTCGACGGTCGCCGCGTCCCCGATGCCGCATGCCGAGCGATGGCCCGTGCGGCGACCCCGACCACCCCGCGTCGCCTCGCGAAGTGGTTCGCACGCGCCGATGGAGTCGAGATTCCCGGTTTTCGCATGCGGCAGCTCATCGCCGGGCCGGTGCCGTCACTGGGGTGCGACGCGGAGCGCTTCGATGGCCCCGCGCAGCCGCAGCCGAACGCGGTCCTTGCCCAACGCCGCGAGCGTCTCGAACAACGAGGGTGACGCGGTCCGCCCGGTCGCGGCGCAGCGCAGCAGCGGGTAGAGCTCCTTGGGCTTCCACCCGTGCTGCTGCGCGAACGCCTTGGAGAACTCCGCGAGTCCATCGACGGTGAAGGCACGCGCGGCGTCGTCCTTCTCGATGCCCTCGAGGTAGGCCTTGAGGATCTTCATCGTCTCCTTCTTCTCGCGCTTCTTGGGCACCATCTTCGGGAGCACGGCGGCGTAGTCGACCTCGCCACCGAAGAAGAACGACACGTAGGGGATGAAGTCGTCGAGACGGTTGATGCGCTCGCGGCTCAGCTCGACCAGGGTGTCGATGCGCCCCCCGAACGCATGCTCGACGAGGGCGTCACGCAGCGCGGCGGGATCCATCGCGCGGATGTCGTCGCCCGAGAATGCGTCGAGCTTCACGGGGTCGAACACGGGGCCCCCGGTGCTGACCTTGGACCACTCGAACTCGGCCACCATCTCATCGAGGCTGAACCGCTCACGGTCCTCGCCCATGGAGAAGCCCAAGATGGCGAGGAAGTTCAGGAACGTGGAGGGCAGGTAGCCCAGCGAGCGGTAGTGATCGACCGAGACGGGGTTCTTGCGCTTGGACAGCTTCGACTTGTCCCCGTTGCGCAAGAGCCCCAGGTGGAAGAACAGCGGGGGCTCCCAGCCGAAGCCCTGATACAGCAGCACGTGCTTGGGGCCCGAGGTGATCCAGTCCTCTCCGCGAATGACGTGGGTGATGCCCATGAGGTGGTCGTCGACCACGTTGGCGAGGTGGTAGGTCGGAAAGCCATCCGACTTCAGCAGCACCTGGTCGTCGATCTCGGCGTTTTGGAACGCGATCGGTCCACGAAGCTCATCGTGCAGCGTCGTCTCGCCCTCCTCGGGCACGCGCAAGCGAATGACGTGCGGCTCGCCGGCCGCCGCCCGCGACTGCGCGTCCTTCGGGTCGAGCCCGCGGCAGTGGCCGTCGTAGCGGGGGTTTTGCTTGTTGCGCTCCTGCTCCGCTCGCATCTGCGCCAGGCGCTCGGAGGTGCAGAAGCACCGATAGGCCGTCCCGTTGTCGATCAGGGTCTGCACATGCTCCCGGTAGATGGCCGTCCGCTCGGACTGCCGGTAGGGCCCACGGTCCCCGCCCACGTCCGGTCCTTCGTCCCAGTCGAGCCCCAGCCAGCGCAGCGCGTCGTAGATCGCCACTTCGCTGCTCGCGGTACTGCGGGTCTGATCGGTGTCCTCGATCCGCAGGATGAACGTCCCGCCGTGCTTCTTGGCGAACGCGTAGTTGAAGAGCGCGATGTAGGCGGTGCCGACGTGCGGGTCACCGGTGGGGCTCGGCGCGATGCGGACTCGCGGCGGCATCGTCCCGACGCGGGCCGGCTTTGAGTGACTCATGGCGTGGAACTACCACGAGCGCCCCGGCCCCGGTACACTTGGCCCGTTGGCGGTCGAGCTCAGCATTCCCGAGATCCATAAGGCAATCTGGCCCGTGCTCTCGCAGCGCGTCTCGGAGCGCGCGGCCTCGGCCGTCGATCTGCTCGAGGCCCTGCTTCGGTCCGAAGGGCAGATCCGACGGCGCGACCACGAGCTGCTCGCGGGCGACCGCGTCCTCAATGGGGACCGCGACCTGCTGGCCCGGATCTCCCGCGCGACGGGCCTGGGCCTCTCCTTGTACCTCGGCAACCGGCGCGTCGCGTCCTTCAGCACGCTGTCCGCGGGCGCCGCCCATGACCTCGGTGGCTTCGCCGACGCGCAGCTCGTCGAGACCGTGCTGCGCAAGGGCGAGGCGTTCCGCGGCGTGCTCGCGCTCGACGGTCGCCCCCACGTGGTCGCCTCTCGCCCCCTGCTCGCGGGCTCGGGCGATGAGTACGGTGCCATCGGAATGATCGAGGCGTTCCTCGACACCGACGTCCTGCGTTCCCAGATCGCGACATCGCTCGACGAGGGCCTGCAGACTTCGGAGCGCTCGGCGACCGAGCAGCAGGCCGACCGCATGGAAGCCGTCATGGTCTTCATCGACGACGTGGCTCGCCGACTCCAGCTCCTCGCCCTCAACGGCAACATCTTGGCGGCGCAAGCGGGCGACCACGGTCGCGCGTTTCGCGTGGTGTGCCGAGAGCTCAGCTCGCTGGCCGATCAAGCCAAGGGCGCGGTGGCCGAGGTGCGGAGCTTGACGGAGGAGATGGGATTGCGTCCGGCCTCGGAGGAGGCCGACGACAGCCAGCCGCTCCAGCAGCGGCAGGGGCAGGAGCAGGGCCAGCAGCACGGCCCCGCAGCCGCGCACGAGACTCCCACGGCCTGAGCCCCTCGCCTCGCCCGCGTACGCTTCCAGACGCCCCCGAACGCTCGGCGGGCTCGATCGATGTGCAGGGTCGTTGCAGTCCGAGGCTTCGCGACGTGCCGAGATCTGGCATGCCCGGAAGGGACATGGTGCCCCAAGGCGACAGAGTCCGCATTGACTAGTATTTTCGCGCACTTAGTGAACTGGGCGCCGACACGGCCAAACGCCCCGAATCCGCGAATTCCCCGCTTTTTCCGCGCTAGGAGGCTTGTTGCTACGATCGCGGCATGTTAGCAAGGCACAAGGTCGGAGCCTGACGCTATGGACCAGATCTTCGAGAGTCACTTCGGCGGGAACTCGGGCTCGAGCAACGGTGGCGAGACCACTGGCTACTGCCCCAAGTGCCGGGCCGATACACAACACATCATCCTCGAGAGCTACGGCGAAGAAATCCGCCGAGTGCAATGCTCCGTGTGCGGCGACATGCACGCCTACAAGCCACCTCGCGGCGGTGACGATGACAACCCCGAACCGCTCGTGGCCAAGAAGCGCGGTCAGCGCAAGGTCAAGTGGCTGGAAGGCATCAGCAATGCCGACCGCGGGAATGCCGCACGCTACTCGCCCAAGACCGAGTTCCAGGTCGGCCAGCTGGTGGTCCACCCCCACTTCGGGGTCGGCTTCGTGTCGGACCTGACCGGCGACCGCAAGGTCGAGGTCATGTTCCGCAACGATCTCGCGCGCGTGCTCGTGCACGGTCGCGGCGAGAATGACGAACAGCTGCGAGGCGAGCGCGTGCCCGAACCCGAAGTCCAGCAGCTGCTCGGCATCGAGATGGGCCCCTCCCCCGAGGAGATCGCCGAAGAGCGCGAGCGAAAGCTGGCGGCCGAGGAGGCCGAGAAGCAGCGCATCGCCGAGGAGAAGCGCCTCGCCGCCGAGCGCGAGCGCCAAGCCGCGATCGAGCGACGCGAAGCCGAGCGGCGCGCCCGCGAGGAGGAGCGCGAGCGCAAACGCAAGGAGCGCGAGGAAGAGCGCGAGCGCAAGCGCAAGGAGAAGGAGGCCGAGCGGGCGCGACGCGCCGAGGAGCGCCGCCTCGAGCAGGAGCGCCGCCGCGCCGAAGCGGCCCGAAAGCGCGAAGAAGACAAGAAGCGCCGCGAGGAAGAGCGCGAGCGCAAGCGCCAAGAAAAAGAGGCCGAGCGCGAGCGCAAGCGCCAAGAAAAAGAAGCCGAGCGGCAGCGCAAGGCGGAAGAGCGCGAGCGGGAGAAGCTCGCCAAGCAGAAGGCCCGCGAAAAAGAGCGGCTCGCCAAGCAAAAAGAGAAGGAGCGCATCGCCAAGGAGAAGGCGAAGGAGAAGGAGCGCATCGCCAAGCAGCGCGAGAAAGAGCGGCTCGCCAAGCAGCGCGAGAAAGAGAAGCTCGCCAAGCAGAAGGAAAAAGAGCGGCTCGCCAAGGAGAAGGCGAAAGAGAAGGAGCGCATCGCCAAGCAGCGCGAGAAAGAGAAGCTCGCCAAGCAGCGCGAGAAGGAGCTGCTCGCCAAGAAGCGCGAGAAAGAGAAGATCGCCAAGCAGCGCGAGAAAGAGCGGCTCGCCAAGCAGCGCGAGAAAGAGAAGCTCGCCAAGCAAAAGGAAAAGGAGCGGCTCGCCAAGCAAAAAGAGAAGGAGCGCAAGGCCGCCGAGCTCGCCAAGAAGAAGGCCGCCGAAGCCGCCAAGAAGAAGGCCGCCGAAGCCGCCAAGAAGAAGGCCGCCGCCGCCAAGAAGAAGGCCGCCGCTGCCAAGAAGAAGGCCGCCGCTGCCAAGAAGAAGGCCGCTGCCGCTGCCAAGAAGAAGGCCGCCGCCGCCAAGAAGAAGGCCTCCAAGAAGAAGCCCGCTCCCAAGAAGAAGCCCGCTTCCAAGAAGAAGCCTGCGGCGGCCAAGAAGAAAGCCGCCAAGAAGACGTCGACCAAACGTCCCGCCGCCAAGAAGACGGCCGCGTCCAAGAAGAAGGCCGCCAAGAAGACGTCGACCAAACGTCCCGCCGCCAAGAAGACGGCCGTGTCCAAGAAGAAGCCGGCTGCCAAGAAGCCGGCCACCAAGAAGCCGGCCGCCAAGAAGAAGGTCGCCAAGAAGCCGGCCGCCAAGAAGCCGGCCGCCAAGAAGAAGGTCGCCAAGAAGGCGTCTTCCAAGCGCCCCACGGCCAAGAAGGCGTCTTCCAAGCGCCCCACGGCCAAGAAGACGGCCAAGAAGAAGACCGTCTCCAAGCGACGCACCAAGAAGTAGGCCCGCCCCTGCGGCTTGCACGAGGCGCGACACGTGGCACGCATTCCGGTGCCGCGTCTCGCGCCTTGCTCGATCCATGCCCGCTCCTTGCTTGAGCCGCAGCGATGGCCCAGTCTTTGGGCAGCATGGCCGAGCCCGACGCGAGCCCGACGCAACGCAGCGCGCTTTGGCGCTATCTCGGCGGCCGGCTCGACGGACTGACCAGCGCCGTCCTCGTCTTCCCGCTGTTCCTGATCTACCAGATCGGAATTCTCAGCGGCCGGGGCCAAAACGGGGTCGACTTCCTGACCCGCGCCCTCATCGAGCTGGGCCAGCGCGACGTCACCAACTACCTCATCGCCATGTCGGTGCTGCTCGTCGTGTACGCGGCCGTACTCGTCTTGCTCCGACGCCGCGGCTCGTTCTCACCGCAGGCGTTCGGGCCGATGCTCCTCGAGTCCAGCATCTACGCGCTGGTGATGGGTTCGATCATCGTCTACGTGATGAAGAGCTTCCTGGGCGTGCTGCCCGGGCTGTTCATCGGGGTGCGCAACCCGATCGACGTCATCGTCATCTCCGCAGGCGCCGGATTCCACGAAGAACTCATCTTCCGAGTCATCCTCATGGGCGGCATGGCGTGGCTACTGACCGGCTTGACCGGCAAGCGCCGCGCCTGGCTCATCGCTCTGGTCGCGTCCTCGGTGCTCTTCTCGGTCGCCCACCACATCGGACCGGCCGGCGAGGCGTTCACGTTCTCGGCCTTCGTCTACCGCACGCTCGCGGGGGTGTTCTTCGCCATCGTCTACCAGACGCGAGGCTTCGCCGTCGCGGCGTGGACCCACGCCCTGTACGACGTCTACGTCCTGAGTCTCGGCTGAGCCGACGCGCGGGCGAGCACGCGATGCCGGGAGAGGTTCGCGCCTCAGGTCTCGACTGCGCGGACCTGCAGTGTTCGGCAGAACGCCCCGTGTTCCGCACGTCGTGATAACGTGTCGCCGAACGCGGATCTGGGGCCTCGACGGCCTCTGGCGTGGGATCGTCGATGTCGGACGTTGCAGCGCAGCACCCCCAGGCGGGCGACACCGTCCCGCCCCCTTCGGTTTCTCTCCCGACCGCCCTCCCGGTTCGGTACCCCACCGAGCCCAAGGAGCTCTCTGCGTTCCGGCAAGAGCCGTCCGAAGCCGCCTTCACCGCGCTGCGTCGCGAGTACCGTGACGCCGAAGACTGGCGCGCGCTCGCGACGGTGCTCGTCCTGTACGCCGCGTCGCTTCAAGAGCGCGCCAGT
The DNA here is from genome assembly GCA_024742475.1 of bacterium. Lineage (GTDB taxonomy): Bacteria > Myxococcota_A > Polyangia > Nannocystales > Nannocystaceae > CAJXVA01. Next base: position 119,070 of record JANSYI010000004.1, read on the forward strand.
GATCGCGACAAGGCGGCTGAGCTTTGCTTGCAATCCTACGAGCTGTGGCTCGAGCGGGTGAAGGACCGTGAGACAGCGGCAGCCGTGCTCGCGCGCGCCGTGCAACTCAAGCCCGACGACGTCCGATCTCAGGCGCGGCTGCGCAAGCTCTACGAGACGCTCGGGTTCTACCGAGAGCTCGTCACCTTGCTGCGCTGGCGCCTGTCGAGCAACCCGACCTCACGCGAGGCCGCGGGGCACCACCTCGAGCTGGCCGAGCTGCTCGAGAAGCAGTTCCTGGCGATTGGCGAGGCGGTTCAACACTACGAGCAGGCGCTCTTGCTCGACCGCACCAACATGGAGGCGAGCGAGCGCCTCATCGCGCTGTACCGGCGCTCTGGAGCGTGGCAGCGGTGCACCGAGTTGATGCTCAGCGTGCTCGAGCGGCTCGACGCGTCGCGCGACCGACATCGGATCGCCGAGTATCACCGACGTCTGGCGTCGATCGAGTTCGAGCACCGAAGCGACGTTGCCGCTGCGGCTCGCCATCTTCAGGCCGCGCTCAAGGCGGTCCCCGACGACGTGGAAGCCCTGCAGTCGTTCGGCACGCTCTATCTCTCGTCTGGAAAGTCCGACGACGACGGCGTCACCAAAGCGGCCGACATCTTCTACAAGGCCGCCGAGATCGCTCGGCGTCGCGGCGCACAAGACCGCGCGCTCAAGCTGTTGCGCCGCGCCCTGACGCTGATGCCCGAACATCGGCAAGCCTCCGCCGCGCTCGAGAACACCCTCATCGACGCCGAGGACTGGCTCGCGCTCGATGAGCTGTATCGAGAGTGGCTCTACCACTTCGACGACGAAGACGCCGTCCCGCTGCTGCTGCGGCGCGCCGAGCTGCTCGAGGAGAGGCTGCACCGACGCGAAGAGGCACGGCAGCTCTACGAAGAAGCCAGCCGCTACCAGCCGCCAGAGGCCGAGTCGTGGCATCGGCTCCGCGACATCTACGAGTCCACGAAGGACTTTCACGCCCTCGCGGGGCTCTTCGATGCGCAGCTCGACCACGCGCCGGACGAGGTCCCGACCGAGACCCTGTTGCGTGCCGCGACGGTCTACCGCGACGAGCTCGGTCTCGACGAGCGCGCGGCGGTCTACTACTACAAGGTGCTCGAGCGCGAACCGTTCAACGGCGTCGCGTTCGAAGGCTACAAGGAACACTGGCGCCGGAAGCACAACTGGTCGCACCTGCGCGACCTCATCCTCTACCAGATCGAGCAAGCCACCGAGTACGAGGACGAGCACTCGCCGCTGTCGGACCCGGCCTTCGCCGAGGAATTCGTCGAGCTCGCCGATATCTGCGAACGTCGGCTCGGAGACATCGATGGAGCCCTCGACGCTTGGGGAAGGATGGCCGCCGAATACCCCGGCGACCCCCGCCCCCAAAAGCACATCGCCCGGATCGAGAAGCGCGCCCGCATGTGGGACAACATGGTTCGCGTTCAGGAGGCGGAGCTCGAGCGAGCCCTCGACCCCCGCAAGCGGCTCGACATCCTCAAGCGGCTCACCCAGGTCTACCGCGACCGGCAGGTCAACCCGGAGCGCGCGATCGAGCTCTACAACGAGATCCTCGAGCTCTCGCCCAACGACGTCCAGGCGACCCGTGCGCTGACCGCCCTGTACGACCGCGCCGGAGCCCACGAGCAGGTCGTCGAGATGCTTCGCGACCAGTACGAGCGTTCGCGGTCGAACACCGAGCGCACCTCCTTGCTGCGGCGCCTCGCGGAGCTGTGGCACCACGAGCTCGAGTCGCCCGACGAAGCGATTTGGGCGTGCGAAGAGATCCTCCACCAGGCCCCCGCCGACCGCGAGGCGATGGCGCGCCTTCAGCAGATCCTCGAAGAGCAGGACCAAAACGAGGCGCTCTACCAGGTGCTCGAGCGAGAGCTCGACCAAACCGGCTCCGCCGAGGCGCGGCTGAAGATCATGCGCCGGATGGCGCGCATGGCCGAGCACGCGCTGGGCGACGACGACCGGGCCGCGCGGCTGTGGACCGACATCGGTGACATCCAGCCCAGCCTCGAGATCCTCGACAAGCGCATCTTCTTGTACGAGCGCTCGGGCCGATACGAGGAGCTGGGCATCCTGCTGCAGAAGGGCGCCAACGGGGCGTCCACGCCCCTCCCCCGTCAGATCGACTACCTGCTGCGCCTGGGTCTGCTCGCCGAGAGCCACCTCGACGACCCCGACCTGGCCCGGTCCAGCTTCGAGTCCGTCCTGCGCTCCCGCCCCGACCACCGCGGCGCGCTCGAGGCCCTCGTCCGGCTCTACCGACGCGACGAGTCCTGGCAGTCCCTCGTCGCCGTGCTCGGCAAGCTGCAAGAGCTCGCCGAGACACAGGAAGACGAGTTCCGCGTGGCGTGGGAGCGCACCGAGCTCCTCTCGGACCAACTCGACGATCCCGAGGCCGCCGCGAGCCTGCTCGAGTCCCTCGACGATGGGCCGGCGGTCGGCAATCGCGAGGTGTCCAGCACGCTGCTCGAGCTGTTCGAGCGCTCCGAACAATGGAACAAGGTCGTCGAGCAAGCGGAGGTCCTCTTGCTCTCCGCCGACGACCCCGACGAGCGTCGCCGCCTCTACCTGCTCATCAGCGACACCTGGCGCTCGCGGCTCTCGGAGACCCGGGCAGCCTTGGGCGTCTACACCCGCTTCGTCGAGGAGTTCTCCGGCGACACCGACGCCCTGTGGGACCTCAGCGAGCTTCAGCTCGATGTCGGCGAGGCCGAGGCCGCACTGACCACGCTGTCACGACGCTTGGCGCTCGCGCAGGACATCGAGCTGCGGATCAGCACCCTCGAAGCCATGGCCGAGATCGCCGAGAAGCGGCTCGAGCACCCCTCTCGGGCGATCGATTACCTCCGCCAGGCGCTGTCGTTCTCCCCCTTCCACCGCGAGCTCACCCACAAGATTCGCGAGATGGCGAAGCAGCACGGTTTGTACTCCGAGCTGCTGCACATCCACGAGGAGCGCTTCGGGTACGCCGACGCGGGCGAGCGGCTCGAGCTGCAGATCGAGGTCGCCACCGAGGCGGCCGAGATCGCCGAGTCCAAGCTCGACCGCCACGCCGACGCGTTCGACTGGGCCTCGCGCGGGTACTTCGTCGCCATCGGGCACGAGCTGCCGGCGTCGGACCTGCTCGACCGCCTCGAGCGGCTCGCCGAGTCACATGACCTGTGGAGCAAGCTCGCCGAGGTCATCGAGCAGGAGATCGCCCACTTCGAGGAGCGCGGCGCGATTCACAGCGGAAGCTACGACGCGGTCGCGCGCTACCTCGACGCCTCCAAGATCGCAGAGGACCATCTCGAAGACCCTCAGCGTGCGGTCGGCTTCCTACAACGCGCGCACCGCCTCTCGCCCCGCGACGAGGCGCTGGCCAAGCAGCTCGAGGACACGGCACGTCGCTACTCGCTGTGGCAGGCCGTCATCGAGCTGCACGGCGGGCTGCTCGAGCGCGCTGTCACGGACCTGGGCCGGTTCGATGCCTGCGTCGCCATCGCGACGGTATACGAGGAGGAGCTCGCTGACCCCGAGCAGGCGTTCGGGTGGCTGGAGAAGGCCGTGCGCGATCTCGAGGCGAGCGACGGCGGCCTCGCGCAGGACGCCTTCGAGCGCATGCGTGAGCTCGCAGCTGCGCACACGCTGTGGCCCAACCTGGCCAAACACCACCTCGACACGGCCGCCCTGCGTGACGCGCAGGACGACGTCAGCGGTCGCATCGACGCCCTGCGTATGGCCGCCGACGTGTTCTACGAGCACATCGAGGATCCTCTCGCCGCGTGCCGCGTGCTGGGCGTGGCGCTCTCGGCCGACCCGTTTCAAACCCAGCTCCTCGATGACATCCGCGAGCTCACCGTCGAGGTCGACGCCAAGCGCGACGGCGACCTCCCGGCGATCGGCGCGCTCACCTTGCTCGGTGTCCTTCAGCGGCACTACCTCGACTCGACCAACGCGTCCGAGCGCAACGAGCTGCTCGTCGAACGCGCCCGGGTCCGCGAGGACCGCCTGTCCGATTTCAGCGGGGCGATGGCCGAGTGGTTTCGCGTCCTGCATCGAGATCCCGAGAACGACGAGGCGCTTGTCGAGGCCGAGCGCCTCGCAGACGAGAACGACCTGTGGTCCTCGTTCCTCGTGCAGCCGGCCCATCGCCTCGAGCAAGCGCGTGACCCCGACGAGCGGCGTGTCCTCTACAAGCGGCTCGCCCGGCTGTACGAAGGCCCGATTCAGCGGCACGAGTACGCCCTGCGGGCTCGGCTCGCCGCGTGGCGCCTCGACCCCACACTTCCGCCACGCGAGGGAGAGCTCGGCGCCGACCAAGCCGCGATCTGGCGGCTGGCCGAACAGACCGGCGACTACAGCCGCCCTCCGGTTCCCAAGGACGCACTGCTCACACCCACGCTGATGCCCCCTGAGTACAGGGACGTGCAGCGGTGGAAGAGCTGCGGCCTCGACCCGCGGGCCCTCGAGGAGCTCCCCGACCCGTTCGCCCCCAAGGTGGAGATCGCCGCCCCCGCCTCCGTGCCCGAGGTGAGCACCGAAGAGGTCAGCGTGTCCGTCTTGGCCCCCTCGGCGCCCGACGGAGCGCTGAACGATGCAGGAGGCGTCCCTCCGCAGGTGCGCTCGGGCAACACCGTCGAGATCGTCGAGCCCACCACGACGACGGAGCTCGAGATCGAGGAACTCGAGATCGAGGAGCTCGAGCTCGAAGAGATCGTCGATGACGAAGGCACGATCGCCTCCAGCGGCACACCGGACGCAGCCTCCCCCCTGGGCACGAACATTCAGGCCGTGGCGAAGCCCCCTCCGCCGCCGAGGAGCCCCAGCTTCGGGCTGCCTCCGGTGCCCAAGCTGACGCGGCCCGTCCTGCCCGCCCGCCCCAAGGTCTCGAGCGCGTGGGAGGAGGTCGCGCTGGCCTACGCCGACGTACCGACCCAGGGCCGTGACGACCAAGCCACCGTCGCCCTCGTGCTGGCTCGGCTGTGGGAGCAAGGCGCCGAAGACACCGAGCGCGCATTCCGAGCGGTCGAGCAAGCCCTCGTCTGGGTCCCCGAAGAGCCCGTCGCCCTCGAGACGCTCCGCGGGCTGGCCGAACGCCACGCACAGACCGATCGACTCCAGCGTGCCTACGAGTTCCTGCTCGGCGAGGCCGCCCTGCCCGACCATCTCATCGCGATGGGCATGCGACTGGCGCGGCTGCACGAGTCCCGCGACGACGACGCGGCCGCCGAGGCGTCCTTCCGCGGCGTGCTCGAGGTCTCGCCGACGCATCGGGACGCGCTGCGCTCGCTGTGTCGGATCTACGAGTCGACCGAGCGCTGGGCGGAGTACGTCGTGGTCTTCTCGGACCTGCTCGAGGTCGAAACCGAGGACCTGGACGCCGACGATCGCATCGAGCGAACGCTCGACCTCGCGCGCATCCTCTCCGAGAAGCTCGGTCGCAAGGACGCCGCAATCGAGCGGCTCGAGCTGCTCGTTCGCCAGCACGGGTCCGACCAACGCGTTCACGACGCTCACATCGACCTCCTCACCGAGACGCGTCGGTGGCAGCCGGCCATCGAGGCGATGCGTGTGGCCGCCGACGCCATCGGAGACTCGGAGTACCGCCTTGGCAACCTCGCTCGCGTCGCGGTGATCTACGAGCAGAAGCTCGGCCTGCCCGACCGCGCGATTCAGGCGTGGGCCGAGATCGCCGAGGTCCACGACGACCCCGAAGCGCTCGCGAAGCTGCAGCAACTCTACCTCGAGACCTCGCGCTTCGAGCCGGCGCTGCCGATCATCGAACGACGGCTGCGTGCCCTCGAACAGTCCAATCCAAGCGACAAGGACGGCCGCATCGCGCTCCTGGTCGCCAAGGCTCGGGTCCTTCAAGAGGGGCTGGGCAACGACGAAGAGGCCACCGCGACGCTCGAGCAACTGCTCGAAGAGGCCCCCGGCAACGACGACGTCGCGCTCGGCCTCAGCCGCCTGTATCGAAAGCAGGGTCGCCTCAACGACGGCATCGCGCTGCTTCGAGAGCGTTGGGAGGAAGCCCCGGCCGAGGCGACCGACCGCTACATCGAGCTCACCCGTGCGCTGGCGACCGTGCTCGACGAGGAGGGCCACGATCCCAGCGGCGCGCTCGAGGTGATCGAGACGGCGCTGGGGGCCGTCGAGGACGAACCCCGTCTGCTGGTCAAGAAGGTGCTCTACGCCCGGGCCGTGCACGAGCAGCGCAAGCTCGCCGAAGCCCTCGAGGCGCTCGGAACCCCGCAAGAGCTGCTCGAGGCGGCCGACCTCTACCGCACCGCGCTCGAGGAGAGCGCCCACGCCCTGCGGCTGTACTCGCGGGTGCTGGCCGAAGCCAAGACGCGAGCCGGCGCGCAGCCCGACGACCTCGCGTCCGCCCGCCACCTCGCCGCGTCGCTCGAAGGCCTGGTCCGTCTTCGCGTCGACGACGGCGACATCAACGGCGCGCTCGAGTTCATGGACGGGCAGCTGGCCGAGGTCACCGGCCCAGCCATCCGGGCGCAGCTCCTCACCGACATGGGCCGCATCACCTACCGCTCGACGAAGGACGTCGAGGCGGCCCGCGACCGCTTCGACGCAGCGCTCGCCGAAGACCCCGAGTTCGCGCGGGCCAAGGTCGGCAAGGCCGAGGTGCTCTTCGCCGACGGCGCTGTCGGGGAGGCGCAGCGGCTGCTCACCGACGCCGTCGATGCGCTGTCCCTCACGCCATCGAAGGACCCCCAGGACCTCGTCGAAGCGCTCGTCCTGCTCGCGGACGTCCTCGAAGACGCGGGTCGGGCGGGCGAGGCTTACCGGCGCCTGACCGCCGCGGCCCGTCACGACCCGGGCAACCTCGAGATCCGCGCCGCCATCGCGCGCAACCGCCTGGGCGCCTCACGGCACCGCGACGTCGTCACCACCGCCGAGCACGTCGAGCAGCAGCTCGCCGAGGGCATCGAGCGTAGCGACGAGAACAACCGCCTGGTCAGCGCGATCTTCTCGCTCGCCGCCACGGCGGAGCTTCAGATGCGTCAGCCCGACGCCGCGCTGCAGCGGTACAGACGCGCGATCGAGATCGATCCCACGTACGCCGAGGCGCTCGAACCCCTCATCACGCTGTGCCAAGAGCGGGGGCTGCTGCTCGAAGCGGCCCGCTACGCGGCGACGTTTGCTCGCCAGTCGAGCGACCCGGTCGTCCGTGGCCGCGCCTACCTCGACGCGGGCATGCTGTATCACGACGCGGCGTCGGCCTTGGCCGATGGGGCTGAACTCGCCGAGTCGATCAGCGAGGCCGACCTGCGCAAGGCGGCGTTCGAGAATCTTCGTCGTGGCCTCGAGCTGGCCGAACAAGACGAGTCGCTCGTGCTCGAGCGCGACCAGCTGGAGGTTGCCTACCGGGCCTGTGCCGACCACGACCCGGCGACCGCCCTGCGCTGCCTGATGGGCCTGCTGACCCACCCCGAGATCGACGACGGCCACCGCATCGATCTGCTGCTCGAGGGCGTCCGGCTCAGCCTCAGCGCCGACGCGCTCGACACCGCCGAGGCGTTTGCCGAGGACGCGCGGAGTCTCGCCCCCACGTCCGCCCCTGCCGTGCTCGCGCAAGCGCGGGTGCTCGAAGCGCTCGACCGCACCGACGAGCTCGAGCCGCTGGTCGAGTCGTACTTCGCTGCACTCGAGGACGAAGGCACGCAGGACGACCTGTCGATCCGCGTCGAGCTGCTGCTGCGGCTGGCCGAGCTGCAAGAGTCCCACCCACAAAAGGCCGTCAGCGCCCTCGAACGCGCCAGTGCCCTCGACCCCTCGGCGCTCGACATCAACGACCGGATGCACCTCGCTTCGATGTACGAGCGTGCGGGCATCACCGGCACGCGCGTGCTGGCCAACCACACCAAGCTGCTCGAGCACGACCCCCTCCACGAGCCATCGCTCGAGGCGCTCGCGAATCACTTCGTCCGCACCGCGGAGCTCGACCGCGCGCACTGCCTCTTCGACGTGCTTCGCCTTCTCGAGCCCGACCACCAGGGCGCGAAGGTCTTCTTCGACTGCTACCACGAGGTCGGCGGCGGTCTCGACGGGCCCGCCGAGCTCCCGGTCACCGTCGACATCCCCGACGGCGCTGGCGTGGGAGAGGCGCTCGAACTGCTCGCCGAAGGCGGCCAGGGAGTCCTCGCCGAGCACCTGCCCCGCCTCGACGTCCCCGCCGACGCGCGGGTCTCCCCGGTCGGAGACTCGACGCTGAGCCAGTGCTGGGCGCGAACCCTCAAGCTTCTCCAGAACAGCAAAGTGGCGCTGGTCGATGGCAGCCGGGTCGCCCATGACCCCAACGACGCTCCCGACGGGGTCGTGCACAGCGGCTACTTCGAAGTCCGGTGGCAGCAGCCCCCGGTCATTCTCGCCACGACCAAGGCGATCGCCAGCGAGGACGAAGACGCGCTGAGCTTCGCGCTCGGCCGCGCGATCTACTTCACCCGCCCGCAGGCGATGTTTGCCACGGGGCTGCGTCGCGATCGGCTCGCGTACCTGCTCTCGGCCACGCTGCAAGCGTTCCACCCCCGTCACGGTCGTCGCAAACACCACCAAGAGCCGGACGCCACGGTGGGTAAGCTGGCCCAAGAGTTCGCTCGCAAGCTCCCCATGAAGACCGCCCGCAAGATCACGGCGGAGTTCAAGGAGCACGCCGATGGCCCCTTCTCCACCGCGCAGTGGCGCAGCGCGATCGCTCGCAACGGCAACCGGGTCGGGCTCGCGCTGTGCGGCGACCTCAGCGCAGCCGTGACGGTGCTCGCACCCGACGCGCAACACGGCAGCGCCCTGCGCCAGGCCGTCCGCGGTTCAGAGGAGCTGCGCGACCTGATCGCGTTCGCCTGCACCAAGACCTACGCGCAGGCGCGTCGACAGCTCGGCTTCGGCGTGGTGGCCCGAGAAGACCCAGCCCCGGACCCAGCCCCGACCCCAGCATCCGAGCCAGACGCGGACCCGAGCCCAGCGCCGGATCCGAGCTGAGCGCCGCCACGGCCGCGGTGCAGGCCGCACACGACGAAGCCGCCCGTCGCGTGGTGCGAGGGCGGCTTCGACAGGCCGTGAGGCCCTTCGCTCAGGGCTCGGCGCCGCAGGCGATCCACTGCTCGACGGTGGCGATCTCCTCGGCGCTCATGGGCGGCAGGCCCTGGGGCATCTGCGTTCCCGCCGCGGTGCCGGCGACCGACTCCTGCGTGCCATTGAGCTTGTTGAGCAGGTAGCTGTTGACGGTGTCGCCGGGGATGACCAGCTGCACGTCGATGAGCGCCATCGTCTGAATGCCGTCGGCTTCGACGAGCATGTCGTAGCCCGCCCCGGCCGTCAGGTCGGTGCTCGGCCAGCTTCCGCCGGTCTCGTGACACATGCTGATGCAGCCGTTCGCATCCCACAGCGGCTGAATGTCGGTCGCGTACGAGGGCGCTGGCATCTCGGTGCACTCGACGCCCTGGCCGCCCGAGGACGATTCGCCTTCCGAGTCCGTGTCCGACTCGGTGTCCCCCGTCGGGTCGTCGGTGTCGGTCGACGCGCTGTCGGTGCCGCTCATCGTCGCGGACGTCCCCACGCCCGTGTTGTTGTTGTCGTCGTCGTCGTCACAGCCGCCGATCGCGACTGCCGCCGCAAGCAGCGAAACCCACCCAAGCTTACGCATCGTGTACATGTCGTCTCCGTTCCAGTGCATGTGGAGTCGGTCCCTGGATACCGCACTTCTCTGCGCAGCGACAATCAACTCGCGGTGCAAACGACGTTCGGCGACGGCACGGCACACGCGACATGGTAGGCTTTCGACATGCTGGTCTGGTTCGTGGGCGCGCTGACAGCTTTGGCTGTTCCCGCCCTGACCTCCACCCCAACCCCCACGCCCGCCCCCCGGTCCGCGTCCAGTACCGCGGGGCGCTGGACGACGCCCACACCCGAGCCGAGCGCCGTGGTCGGGGGCCAACCCGTCACGTTCGAGGAGTCCGCCGAGTATGCGGCGGTGGTGGCACTGGTCGTCAACTCGACGATCTGCACCGGGACACTCGTCGACGACGATCTCATCCTCACCGCAGCACACTGCTTGCGCGGCGTCGCGAGCCCCGACCAGATCCGCGTGTTCAACGGTCTGTCGCTCAACACGCCCGGCGTGGAGGCCACCGCGTTTGGCATGCACCCCGACTTCGACGTCGAAGCCAAGCGAGACGCGTTCGACTTCGGCTACGTCTCGATCGACGCGGGGTCTCTCGACGCGACCCCCATCCCCGTCATCACCGACCAGATCGAGTGGGACGCCATCGCGCCGACGCTCTCGACCGACGGCTCGGTCGTCCTCGTCGGATACGGTCTCGACCCCGACGCCGCGATGAACAGCAACCTCGGGGTCAAGAAGCAGGTCTCCACGCGGGTCCGCGACTTCACCGACTCGGGCTTCGAGTTCGTCGCTGGCGGCGATGGCCGGGACTCGTGCGAAGGCGACTCCGGGGGCCCCGCGTTGGCACGCGCCGCGGATGGCGGGTTTCGGCTCATCGGCATCACCGCGCGAGGATCCGACCCGTGCGGCAAGGGCGGGTTCTACGGCGTGCCGTACCACGCCCTGGCCTGGGTCTCCGGGGAGGTCGAACGGCCTCTGTGCGGCGAGGGCTGCGGCGAGTGCGACTGCCTCGACACCGCGCCTGAGCGTGACGAAGGCTGCGGCTGTACCACCGACGGCAACGGCAACGGGCCGTGGTGGTTGTGGGTCTTCGCCGTCGGGCTCAGAGCGCGCCGCCGGTCCACCAGCTGAGCAGCGCCTCAATCGAGCGGCGCAGCAAGACGAACTCCATCGCCGCCAGCGCGAGGAACGGACCGAAGGGCACGCGCTGCATCCGGAGGTCATCGGGATCGACGGTGCCGAGCGAGGGGTCGGCGCCGTGAAGCTCTTCGACATCGGCGTTGGCGACCGGCTTGCCGCGCAGCAGCATCGGCAGCGAGACGAGCAGACCCTGGATTGCGCCGCCGAAGACGGTGAAGGCCAACCCGAGCGGCCCGAGCCACAGCCCGACCATGAGCAGCAGGTGCGCGTCACCGAGGCCGAGGCCGTCGAGCCCCCGCACCTTGATGTAATAGAGGTGGATCAGCCCGAAGAGCGCGAACCCGCCGAGGGCCGCGGCGACGCCGTGCGTCCAGGGGACCTGCAGCGCCTCGGGGTGAACGACGGTCGCGAGCAAGCCCACCGCGCCAACGCCCCACACGAGCACGTTGGGGATGATGAACACGTCGAGGTCGATGAACGTGACGCTCAGCAGGGTCAGCCCAAACAGGAGCAACAACAGCCACCCGGCGACGTTGGGGGCGTGCCCCTCGAGCAGCGGCACGTAGACCTGCTGCATGTACAGCGCGAAGCTCAGCAGACCGCCGAGCAGCTCGATGACGAGGTAGCGCAGAGACAGCGGCGTCTTGCAGTCGCGGCACTTGCCGCGCAGAAGCAGGAACGAGACCACCGGGATGTTGTCGTACGCGGCGATCGGGTGCTCGCAGTGGGGGCACCGCGAGCGGCCCTTCCAGAACTCGCGGGTCTGGCCGTCGGCGAACGTGGGCTCGTTGCCCGAGAGGATCGCTTTGACGTTGACCACCGTTCTATAGATGACGACGTTGGTGAAGCTCCCCCACAGCAGGCCCCACAAGAAGGCGAACACCCGGGCTCCGGGGTGGAGCAGCAGATGCAGCCAAGGCTCGGGGACCGAGACCGGCACGGTCGGGTAGATCGGATCGAGGAGGAGCACGCTCACGCAGCACGTTGACGATAGCAGCCCCGCCGCGCCGCGCTCGAATGCGGTGCTGTATGCTCCGCCCGTGTCGTCCTCTCACCGCCGCCACCTGCTCGCGGCCCCGCTCCTGGGGTGCGTGCTAGGGCTGTCGTGTGGCGACGATGGTGACATCGAGGCAGCGCGTCGCCGCGGCGGTGACGAAGTGGCAGCGGCCGTCGGCGAGCGCCTCCTCGACGGAGGTCCCCTCGAGGCGCTCTCCGTGCTCGCCCGCCCCCACGGCTCCGTTCGCGATGGCCTCGGTCCGCACGCGCTGTCGTGCGAGACCACCCTCTCGCTGGCGCCCACGCGACCGCCGCGGCCCAACCCCGCGCTCGACAGCCCCGTCCCGCCGACGCAGTCGATCCACGACACGGTGGCACTGCGGTGGGAGACCCCCGACGACGAAGGGCTTCGCTTCGCGCTCACGCAGCACAACGACAAGGACCGCGGCCGAGCGGTGGTGGTCATGGACGAGACCCTCTACACCAAGCTCGAGCACCGCCCCTGGACGCACCACCGGGTCGAGTCCGAGGTGCACGAGCTGTGGCTCGATGACGCGTGGCGCTGCACCCACGACGCGCTCGAGTTCCTCCTGCCCGGCGCCGAGGTCAGCGCCGACGCTGCGCCCGGCGAGGGCTGGGACGGCGGCGACGCGGTCCGACTCACGCTCTCGCGCGGACGGGGCATCGTCCCGCCGGGGCGTGGTGAGGGCTGGCGCACGGATGTCGCGTTCAGCGCACTCTCGGGCACCGTCCTGATCGACGCCCGCACCGGCGCCTGGCTATCGATCGACGCCAGCGCCACCTACACCGTGGAAGGAGGCGCTGGAGGGCCTCTGGCGGGCGAGTTCGCGGTCCGCGGCCGCGTCGCACCGAGCCTCCCGGACGCGCCGAGCGTCACCGTTCCGACCGATGCGGTTGCACTTCCGCAGCGACACCGCTACGAGCAGGAGCGCAAACGCCTCCTGGACGGCCTTGCCGCTCCTTGAGCCTCCGAGCTAAACCTCGGGGGCCTTTCAGTTTCTCCTCTTTGGATTCGCTCGTGCAGAACGCCTCTCCCGAAACCGCGCCCACATACACGCGGAACGACCTCCCCGAGAACCTGGTTCGGGCCCTCGATGCGGCCGTCGACAAGAACGCCAAGGCTCCGGTCATCCTGCACGTCACCGACATCACGGGATACACCGACTGGGTCCTGATCGTCTCGGGTCGCTCCGACCGACACGTCGCGGCGGTGTCCGACAGCATCAACGCCGAGCTACGCAAGCACGGCTGCAAGGCGCAGGGCACCGACGGCTTCGGCGACCACTCGTGGGACCTGCTCGACTACGACGACTTCATGGTCCACGTGTTCTACCACCCGGTACGCATGCACTACGACCTGGAGAGCATGTGGAGCGACGCCGCGCGGGTCGAGCTCGAGCTCCCACCCGAGGTGACCGACACCTCCGACCTCGACGCGCTCGACACCCCGCACGACCTGCCCGCCTACCGCGGCGACCTGGTCTTCGGCGGCTTCGAGGACGAGTTCGACGACAGCGACGACGACGATCTCGAGGGCGCCGAGCTCCCCGATGATCTAGATGACGATCTCGACGATGATCTAGATGATGATCTAGACGACGCGCTGGGCGCTGGCGCTGAAGGCGAGCGCTCGACGCTCTCGCAAGACCCCGTCGATCTTCCCGACGAGGACGACGACCTGCCGCCCGACGCGGGCGACGAGCTCGACTGATGCGCCTGCGCGTCCTGGCGGTCGGCAAGCTCAAGGACGTCGGCCTCGAAAAGGCGTGCGAGGAGTACGTCAAGCGCAGCCGGGCGTTCCTCCCGATCGAGCGGCGCGCGCTCAAGACCAACGACGCGGTCCTGGACGAGGCGCGTGCGAGCTGCGAGCGCATCGTCGTGATGGACGAGCGCGGTGAGCAGCCCACGAGCGAGGCGTTCGCGGGCTGGCTGCGAGACTGGCGCGAGCAGGGCGTACGCGCGGTGGCGTTCGCCATCGGTGACGCCCACGGGTTCGAAACGCGCCACCGCGAGGCGGCGAGCAAGGTCATGGGCCTCTCCCGCCTCACCCTCCCTCACCGCCTGGCACAGGCCATGCTGTGCGAGCAGCTCTACCGGGCCGGCACGATCCTCGCGGGCCATCCGTACCACCACTGACGCGGCCGCATTGCGTGCAACGAACCGGCACGACGGTCGACCACGACCTCGATGCTGGACTGGCTGCTCCCTCCCGCGTGCGTCGCCTGCCTGTGCCTGCTGCGCGCGGACGCGTCGCGAGGCCTGTGTAGCGCCTGCGCCTCAGAGCTCGTCCCCGCTGCCGAGCACAGCCCCGGCGTGTACAGCCACGAGGGGCCCCTGCGTCGCGCCCTATCCGCGTTCAAGTACCAGCGCGACGTCTCCCGCGTGGGCCCGCTCGCCGCGCTGCTGCCCCTGCACGATCTCGCCTTCGACCACGCGGTCGCGGTCCCGCTGCACCCGAGGCGACAGCGCTCTCGCGGCTTCAACCAGAGCGAACTCCTGCTTCGCAGGGCGCTTCGGATGCACGGCCGGGAGGCACCGCTGCACGCGCTGCGCCGCACGCGTCCCACCGCACCGCAGGTCGGCTTGCCCGCGCATCTGCGTAAGGAGAACGTCGCAGGGGCGTTCTGCCTGGCTCGGCGCGCCCCCTCGACGCTGACGGGACGCCGCGTGCTGCTCTTCGACGACGTCATCACCACCGGGTCCACACTTCAGGCCGCGGCGCAGCCCCTTCGAGCCGCAGGTGCCGAGGTGACGTTCCTTGCCCTCCTGCAAGCCGTCGCGTAGCTTGAGCGGCCCGGTGGGCAAGAAGAAGAAGCAGAAGAGCTTGGCTGCGGCCGGCACCATGCTCGCGCAGAACCGCCGGGCGCTACACGAGTACGAGGTGATCGAGCGATTCGAGGCAGGCCTCGCGCTCGTCGGCTCCGAGGTCAAGTCGGTCAAGGACGGCAAGATCAGCCTCGCGGAGGCGTTCGCCACCTTCGACCGTCACGAGCTGTGGCTCCATCGCGCGCACATCTCGGAGTACGTTCAGGCCCACAAACGCAACCACGAGCCGCTTCGACGGCGAAAGCTGCTCCTGCATCGCCGCGAGCTCGACAAGCTCGAGCGCGAGGTGGCCCCCGGCGGTCTGACGCTGATCCCGCTCACGGTCTACCTCAAGGGTAGCTACGTCAAAGTGGAGCTGGGGCTGTGTCGGGGCAAGCAAATGCACGACAAACGCGCGACCATCAAGGAGCGGGACACCAAACGCGAGGTGGACCGCGAGATTCGGGAGCGCAGCCGATGACCGACCCTCGTGCCGAAGCCATGCAAACGCTCGAAGGCCTGCTCGTACGCGCGGGCCGCGAAGCCCTCGACGCGCACGCATGCGCCCGGATGGTCGAGCTGACCGGCCTCGTCCCGGGGTGGATCAAGCGGGTGGCCCACGCGCTCTCGGCCCAGCGCTCCGCGGCCGCCGTCGATGCTCTTCGACGCATGCAGCCGGGCGTCCCCGGCGTGGTCGAAGGTCTCTACCAGGCGTTTGCGCACGGCATCGTACGGACGCGGGCCGACGGTTCGCACGCGCCGGTGATGCTCTCGCTCGACTTTCGTCGGTCTCGCTCCAAGGGGTTCGAGGACCTCCTCGAACGCGCGCAGGCGGTGTTCGGTGACGGCTTCGAGGCGCTGATGGTCGGCAAGAAGCTTCACTATCGGGTCGCGCTCTTTGGCGGGCGAGGTACGCTCGCGGGGCGGGCCGCCGCCATCGCCAACGACCTGACGTGGCTGCACGCCAAGCTCGCGCGCCTCAAGGGCACCCGGCTGTGGCTCAACGGGTGGAGCTTCGAGTCCAGCGGCGCGTTCAAGGCGCCCGTGCAGGCGCACCTAGTGGGCGGCTGGCTCTCGTGGGCCGCCACGCAGACCCACACGATCAGCGCCGCACGATGACCCAGGTCCACGAACTCGCCCGGGCCATCGAGGCCGGCACGCGCTTGATCGTGCTGCAGACCGACGACGAGGCCCGCGCGCTCGACCTGCTCGAGGCGACCGCGGAGCGCATCGGCCAAGACCTGCGAACGTGGAGCGCGGCGTCGGGCGTCGACGCCGATGGGCGGCCTCGACCGCTCGAGTCGCTGCTCGCCTCCACCGAAGCGGGCCTGTGGGCGCTGCTCGAGCCCGGACCCTTTCTCGCCGACCCCGTCCGCGCCCGCTCGCTGCGTGAGGCTGCGCGGCGCATCGACGGGCCGACGTGGGTCGTCATCGAGCCCGCCGCCACCGGGACGTGGAGCCCTCCTCCCGAGGCTTGGCAGATCGCGCTGCCGCCTCCGGGACGCGAGGCGCTCGAGGCCGCGCTCTCGGAGATCGGCCGGGCCCTGGAGCGACGCTACCGGGGCGCCGCCGATCTCTTCGAAGACGAAGCCCCCGCAATCGCGCGCGCGCTGCTGGGTCTGAGCATGGCCTCGGCCGAACGTCTCGTGGCCGAGGCGGTGCTCGCCGAGGGGCTCGAGCCCGAGGCGCTGCTACGATTCGTCACCGCGCACAAGGCTCGCCTGGTACCCACCTCCGGGCTGCTCGAGCCGGTCCACCCGCGGCCCGAGGACAGCCTCGGCGGCTACGCGGGCTTCAAGCGTTGGATGCACACGCGCGCACTCGCGCTGCAGCCCGAGGCGGAGGCCGCGGGCATCGCCTCACCTCGCGGCGTCCTGCTGCTGGGGGTGCAAGGCTGCGGCAAGAGCCTCGCCGCGAGGACCTGCGGGGAGACGCTGGGCCTCCCACTCTTCCGCCTCGACCCCGGTCGACTCTTCGGCGGGACGGTGGGCCAGAGCGAGGCCAACCTTCGCCGTGTCGTGGCCACGCTCGACGCGATGGCGCCGGTGGTCCTTTGGATCGACGAGATCGACAAGGGCCTGGCGGGGACGTCGGGAGGGCGCTCGGACGGCGGCACGTCGGCACGCGTGATGGGCGGCCTGCTCACCTGGCTGGCCGAGCGGGCACGACCGGTGTTCGTCGTCGCCACCGCCAACGACGTCCAGGGCCTGCCGCCCGAGCTGCTTCGCCGGGGTCGCCTCGACGAGATCTTCTTCTTCGACCTGCCCGACGCGGCCGCGCGGGAGGCCATCGTGCAGATTCACCTCGTGCTCGATCCGCGCCGACGACTGGGTGAGGCGCCCCCTCTGGCCGATCCCTGGCCGGCCTACGCTGCCGTGGCCGCGGGCGCCGACGGGTTCTCGGGGGCCGAACTCCAGGCCTCGGTCACCGAGGCCCGCCTGCGCGCCTTCGAGGCCGGCCGCCCACTGGCCGCGGAAGACCTTCGCAGGGCCATCGGGGACACCGTGCCACTGAGCGTCACCCGGGCCGAACCCATCGCAGCCCTGCGCGAGTGGGCGACCCGTCGCACCCGCCCCGCGGCGGTGTGACCTCGGCCTCGCCCTTGGGGCATACTCCTGCCGTGCTTCCCATCTCGTACGCAGCCAACGTTCGCTCCCTTCAGCGCGGCCTCAAGCACCTCGTCGTCATCGCCCCGGCCGGCGTCTTCAAGCGCAAGGCCACCAAAGCGGTGCTGTCCAAGGCGCTCGGCAAGCGCATGGCCGACTTCGCGGGAGCACTGGCCGCCGAGGCGGGCACGGGCCGCCGCGGAGCGACCGGGTCCGCGATGGTCAAGGCCCCCGGAGCCAAGTCTGATGGGCCCGCACGTCTGTCGGTCGGCGTCCTCCCCGACACCCTGTCCCGCTCCAACAGCCCGTCCCGTGCGGACAGCATCCGCCACGTGATGAGCCAGGTCTCCACCTCGTCGGGCAAGGTCGGTGTGCTGCTGGTGCTCGACGACGCGGCGCACCTCCTGGCGGCGAGCAACGCCATCGGACGGGCGCTACCGCAGTACTCGCGCAAGGCCAAGCCGAGCAAGGCCAAGGTTCAGATCGCAGCGATCACCACCGACGGCACCGCGCTGGACTTCGACGACGACCTCAAGACCACCGTGGCCTGCAGCCGCGACAGCGCCGAGCTCGTAGACACCCCGCCCTCCGAGCTCAACCCCGAGGGCTACGCGAAGCGTGCCAAGGCGATGCTCGGGGAGATCGCCGGCGTGAAGGTCACCGAGATCAAGGGCCAGAAGCTCCTCGACAACGGCTTGGGAGGCATTCACGCCGTCGGGCGCGGTGCGACCACCGAACCCCGCATGCTCGTGGCCGAGTGGAACCCCAAGGCCGACGGTCCCCACGTCGCACTCGTGGGCAAGGGCGTCACGTTCGACACCGGCGGCCTGCACCTCAAGCCCCGCGGCGGCATCGAGGGCATGAAGGGCGACATGGGTGGCTCTGCTGCGGTCCTGGGCGCCTTCCGAGTGCTCACGCAGTCCGGCTACGAGGGCCGGCTGACGCTCATCATGTGCATCGCCGAGAACGCGATCGACTCCAAGAGCTTCATCCCCGACGACGTCCTCGTCGCGCACTCGGGCAAGACGGTCGAGATCAACAACACCGACGCAGAGGGCCGCTTGCTGCTCATGGACGGGCTCAGCTGGGCCGCCCGAGAGCTCGGCGCCGACGTCGTCTTCGACGCCGCCACGCTGACCGGGGCGCAGCTCATCTCCACCGGGGTCATTCACGCCGGCGTAGTGACCAACGACCCCACCATGGAGACCGCGATGGTCGAGGCGGGCAAGGCGACCGGCGACCTGGTCCACCCCCTCCTCTTCGCACCCGAGCTCCTGCAGCAGGAGTTCAGCTCCAAGATTGCCGACATGAAGAACTCGGTCGCCAACCGCATGAACGCCCAGACGTCCTGCGCCGCCCAGTTCCTCTACGCCCACATCGAAGACGCCCCCGGGGCCAAGAAGCGTCGGTGGATTCACGTCGACCTCGCTGGGCCCTCCTTCCTCAAGGGCCGCGGCACCGGCTACGGCGTCGCGCTCATCGCCCACGCGGTCCGCAACCTGCCCGAGCAGGGCTAGCGCTGCTCTTCGTGCCCACTCGATGCACCCGGCCCGCTCGCGCGCGCCGGGTGTTCGCGTTCGGCTAGGCGTCTCCAGCCAGCTTTGCGACCAGCCCGTGCGTCCGAAGGAACGGGTGCGAGCGGGTCAGCGTGTTGGCGGCGCGCTTGGCCTCGTGGCGGATCTGGATCTCGCGCAGCACCTCGCGGGCGCCATGGGAGAGATCGAGGAACTCGACGCCCATGCCCTTGGGATCGTCGCAGTGGCGGACGACCGTGCCCTTGCCTTCGAAGAGCACCGGCTCCTCGGGGAAGACGGTGAAGCGGAGGTCGATGACCGAGCCCAGCGGCAGCTGCTCGTCGGTGTGCACGAACACTCCGGTCTGCGACAGGTCGCTCACCGGGGTCGTCGTACGCGGGTCGGCTTCGGCGAGGCCGACGCTCAGCGGCACTCGGGGCGCTCGGCGGCGGTTCTTGTTCGTGGGGTCGTCCGTCACGCGGTTGGAGCCGAGTCGAGCCGGCGTGCCTTTCGCACCAAAAGTTTGGCCGAAGACGGTCACCGGAGGCAAGCGTGACGTATCGTCGGGGTGTCATGCCGTCTCGAAAGGACCGATTTGGCCACCTGGGTGGCCACAGCGCCGATGCGCGCGGGTCCGGCCAGACCGCCGATCTCTTCGAACACTACGGCATCCCGCTGCAATCGCCCGATCGGAGCGATCCACCGTCGACGCCGGACACCGTCATCGCCGCGCGGCCATGCCGGCGCTGTGAGTGGTTCGTCGCGCTGGGCGACGCGGGCCCTTGCCGACTGTGCGGCGAAGCGACGCCGCTGGCCCAGCCGCCGACACCTGGCTCCCGATGAGCCGCTACGTTCACATCGAGCTTCGCGCGACCACGCTCGAGGCGGTCGAGGACGCGCTGCGAGTGCTCGCGCTACCCTACGCGCGACCGCGCCGACGCGTCCGATTGCGCGGCAGCCTCGAGTGCACCGGCGACCCCGTCGACATCCGCCTCGAGGCGGGGCTGCTCGATACCGTCGAGGACTTCGGCTTCGCCGTCGACGATGGCGTGCTTCGGCTCATCTGCGGCGAGCTCGACGAAGCCAGCTTGCGCGATGCGCTGCTGCCGAAGCTGCATCACGCAATCGCGCAGCAGCGGGTCGAGCAGTCCGTGGGCCATGAGGGCCTCACCGTCGTCGGCTCCCGCCTCGAAGCCGACGGCACCCGCCGCCTCATCCTCGAGCTGGACGACTGACAGCGCGCGGCTCGTCAGCCCTCGAAGCGGACGTGGAAGTGGTTCTTGTGGCTTCGCCAGTGCCGAATGATGCCGTGGGATCGTCCGCGACCGCGCGGGTATTGAAACAGCTCGTCGAGCTCGTCCTCGGAGGTGCCTTGCGACCTCGCAAACTCGTACAGCTGCTTCTGCAGCGCGTAGTCCATGAAGATGTAGCGGACCTCGTCGGTGTCGAGGAACGCCTTGACCAGCGCCCACGTCCGCTTGGGGTCGAGCGTCTTGCTGTTGACGCCGCGAAAGCGCGTCGTGGTGAGCGTGTCGCCCTTGAGCACGTAGCCGACGTCGATGTCGACGCCCCGACGGTGGGACAAGTGCGGCTCGATCTTGCCGCCGCCCTTCTTGCTCATGTCGCCGATGAGCACCTTGGGGCTCTTGGCGTGGCGGCGCTTGTACTGACCGACCGCACGTTCGATCAGCCTCACCGTCTTCGCGGTGCCAAAGGCCAGGCGCGGCCGCTTGATGTGCATCGTTGCGCCACCGTCGAGCTGCACGCTCACCCGCGTTCGACCGTGAGACTTTCGCCCACCGGCCCGCTTCTTCTTCGCCTTCTTCTTCGGCAGCGGCGGTCGGAACGCCTCGACCATCCCGTCGTCGACCCAAAACGAGAACGACTGCCCGACCCGGACGAGGTTCGGGTTGGACAACTCGGCTCCCGCGCGGTCGAGCAGCTCGGAGACCGTCAGGTCGTACTGCTTGGCGATCGCGCTCATCGTCTCGCCCGAGGCGACCACGTGCGTGACCTGCTTGGTCTGACGCGGAGCGATCTCGGGGCAGACCTTGAGCGTCTGTCCGGTGCGGATGAGGTTCGGATCCGCGATCTCGTTCAGCTCGACGAGCGCCGAGCGACGCACGCCATACCGACCCGCGATGAGTCCGAGGTGCTCTCCGGCTTGAACCTCGTGCTCCCACAGCGGCACCTTGTTGGAGCAATCGGGGTGCGGCGCCCCTCGAGTCCCGCGCAGCGACAGTGGCGCGGTCTCCAGCTCTGCGGCCGTGGGCGCCGTCTCGTGCTCCTGCGCGCTGTCCGAGGCGGCGACGGGCGCAGACCAGAGTCCCAAGACGACGGCGAGGGTCGAGATGGCGCGGATCGAGTGCATGGCGGGCTCAGCTCCTGTGCCCTGATGTAGGCATACATCCGACCTGCGCCCAAGAAACCTGCGTGAACACTCCGCCGCCCGCGTGCGTCTGAGTGGCCCGAACCCTCTCGACGCTGGCACGACAGCCTCGTACGGTTGCCCGCGACACCCGCATCTTCGGACGAAGAACTCATGGCCTCGATCACGAAACTCTCTGGACTCGCCCCCCTCGCCACCGCGGCCCTGCTCCTGGGCGCGGGCTGCAACAACGACCCTGGCTCCGGCACGCTCACGATCAACTACCAGTTCGGTGCGATCGGCAGCTCGTGTAGCGCCGAGGGCGTCACCTCCGTTCGCGTCAGCGTCGGCGGCGACTCCGAGGAAGAGCCCTGCGCAGACGACGGCGAAATCACGCTCTCGGGCGTCGCCGCGGGGAACTACAACGACCTCATCGTCGAGGGCATCGACGCCGAAGGCATCACCGTCCGCGACAACCTCGGCAACGACGAGGACGACGAGGCGGTCGAAGTCATCGGCGGCTCGTCCACCGACAAGGACGTGTTCCTCTTCCCCACGCCGGCCGAGATCGAGCTGACCTTGGTCCTGCTCGACGAGGACGGCCTGCAGCTGCCGAGCCTCGACACCTCCCTCATCGAGGCGTTCACCGTCCGCGCGACCGAGGGCACCAACAACCTGCTGCTCGACAGTGAAGTCGTCATCGCCGACCTCACCAGCGCCCGCACGATCGTCCCCGACCCCGACCGCGCGCTCAACGGTGAAGAGGTCAACACGGTCGTCATCAACGCGATCGTCAACGGCAACGCGGTACCCATCGACAGCAACCCCGACACCTCCGCGATCGAGAACTTCACGTTCGAGGCGCCCGGCCACGGCCGACTGATCGAGATTCGCATCGAGTGCGAGGGCACCAACTGCACCGGCTCGGTGCAGAGCACCGACGGCGGCACGGATATCGGTGGCGACTCCGACACCGACGGCGCGACCAGCGGCTGAGGCCGTTTGAGTGAGATCCCCGGAGGCGGCGGCTCCCAGCTTTGGGGCCGCCGCTTTTGCGTGGCGCGGAACGATGATTCGGCGGACCCGTCGCGACACCGTTGCCGTGTGGCGCCGCGATCCGGTAGCGTTGAATGAAACGGGACAGCAGGGGCGCCAGGATGCGCACCTGCGACACAGCCGCAGGCCAGTCCGTGGCCAACGCCAGCGAGACAGCCGATTCGGTCAGATCCGGTCCCGCGCATGACATCGTAGAGGTCCGCCATCCATCTCCCCCAGCACCCCACGATCGAACCCGCTTTGCACAAACCCGACCGCCACTTCTCCGACCTCCCTCCTGCGCTTCGAACCCGCGTGCGCGACGGCGTGCTGCATGTCGAAGGCGTGGGCTTCGTGACGCGGTCGATGGTCGAAGAGGCACTCGCCCCCCTCACCGCCGGGACAGCCGGGATGGGGTCGGGCTCGGCGCCGCAGCCTCGAATCGTGGTCGACCTACGGAACGTGTCCGGCTACGAGGCGGCGTGCGTCGCCATCGCCCGAGAGTGGCTGGGACGCGCCCGGGGATACGGGGTCGAGCGCATCGCGTTCATCGCCAACTCCTCCGTCGTGCAGACCGCGGTCGAGGTCGTCGCCCGTCACCTGCGTGCCCCCCTCGAGACGTTCGACACCATCGATGCGGCGCGAGCCTGGGCCACGGAGAGCCGGATGTGCACGCTAACGTCCCGCGACGCGGTCACGGCACCCCGCCCCCGCGCGTAGTGCTGGGCCGGATGCTGGGCAGGATGCTGGGCCGGATGCTGGGAATGTGCAGCAGCTGCACTTGGTGGCCAGCGGGGTCGCGAAGGTAGAACGAGGTGGCGCCGTCACGGTGCAGCTTCGGCGCGTTGAGGAGCTGGATGCCCAGCGCCTCGGCGCGCGCTTCGAGGTAGGCGTGCCAGGCTCGGACCGTGTCCGCGCTGTCCATCACGAAGCCCAGATGGTCCAGCGGCGAGCGCTCGTGGCTGACCTCCCGCGGGGCGAGCGCCCGGTGCAGCGCGACGTTGTCGGCGCCCGAGCTGAGGTAGACGTTGTCGGGGTCGGGCTTCCAGTCGACCCCCAAGCCGAGCCCTTCGGTGTAGAAGCGAACGGTCGCGTCGAAGTGCTCGTCGCTCACCCAAAGCGCGAGGTGCCGGAGTCCCAACGTGGATGGGCGCGTGCTCATGCACGCAAGATAGGGCACCCACGCACCCGCGTCAGTACCCGTTGATCGTGTCGATGGTCACCAAGCCGCTGTCGACATCGGGCTGGGTGAAGTCGCCGGCGAGATACTCGCGATAGCCGCCGCGGCCTCGCAGCTGCCACTCGGCGAACGCGACCATGTACCCCTGGGTCATCCGCCGCGTCACCGACGGGTCGTCGGTCCCCGCTGGGCACGCGCTGCAGGTGAAGCCGCAGTTGGGGTCGTCGAGGAACGACATGTGATTCGCGGTGAGGAACTCGATCGCGGCCGCGGGAGCCGTGGCCGCCGCGAAGTACTGCTGGAAGTTCTCGTCCTGCGGAGCGCACGACATGAAGCTGCCGCCGGCGTTGGTCGTCTCCCCCACGATCGTCATGGGCGCGAGCACCAGCGGCATCAGCTCGGGTGCGACCGACGGGTTGTCGGGACCCGGCTGCGCCCCGGGGCCGCCAGCGCTGTCGACTGGGTCGATGCCGAAGAGGGCGTCGGGGCGCGCGTCGGCGGTCGCGGTGAGGAACGAGATCTTTCCGCCTCGACTGTGCCCGCCGAGCATCAACGACTCCGCGTCGGCTCTTCCGCCGAGCACCGCCCCCTCGATCGTCCCCGGACCCTCGAGCCAGTCGAGCAGCCCCACGACCGCGTCACGATCGGCAGCCTGCGTTCCGCCGGGAAGCTCGGGCATGATGACCACGTATCCCCACGACCCGAGGTGCTCGCCGTACGAGGTGTAGTCGGAGGGCCCGAGCAAGAAGCCCGAGAGCATCACCACGACCGGGTGCGGCCCCTCGCTGGTCGGAACGTGCATCGTCAGCGGGATCGTCGTGCCTGCCTCGGTCTCGATGCTCACCTCGATCACCTCGACCTCGTGTTCCCCCTCGACTCGCGGGTCGATAAGGGGACCCTCGCCCGTCGTCGAGTCCGTCTCGCCGACGCCGCCCGAGCTCGAGTCTGCGTCGCCGGGGTCGGTCTGTGTCGTGACCGCGCTCGTCGTCGAGGGCTCGCTCGTGGTGGCGACGCCCGAGGTGGATGGCGTCGCCGAGCTGTCCGACGTGCCGCCGCTCGAATCTTCTGCCGAGTCGGTATCGGTCTCGCCCGCGGGGGACGGCGATCCGTCGCAACCGAGAGAAACGCAAAGAAGAGCCGCCAAACCCACGATACGAGCCGTCATGCGCGATCCGTATCAAGCGACCCGTCAGCTTGCTTGCAGGGCTCGCCTGCACGCACGCCGCCGTTCCGGCCCGCCGCCCTCTTCAACTCGGTGAGGACCTCGCTAGGATCCCGCGCGACGAGGGCGAGGCAGCGTGCGCCGCTGACCGGCCCACAGGCCCCAGCCTTCGTCGTCCCCGAGGCGACACAGGGCAAAGGAGAACTCGCCGCGGCCATCGACCCCAAAGCCGATCTCTCCTTCGTTGCCCAGCCGCACCGCCATCGGGTGGGGCCGGTCGGGGAGCTCGAGCGCCAGATCGAAGTGTGCGGGCGCCCTGCCCGGCCGCTGCTCGGCCGAGACGCCCAGCCCGCGCAGCAGCTGACGCGGCCGGCCCGGCTCCCGGACGAAGCCCCCCTCGAGGGTGACGAACGGAAAGTCGGCCCGATGCACCAGCGCCCGGCGCCCGTCGTTCCAGGCCACGAAGCACTGGAAGGCGTGGTCGGGCGCGCCCCAGTCTCGGACACCCCAGGTGTGCTGTCTCGCCGCCGCGGCGCGGACCGGGACGAGCATCTGCGCGACGGCCACGGTCCCCGAGAGCGTCCCGGTTTGCGCGTAGCCGCGGCTGTGGTCGCGGCGCACGGCCTGCAGCAGCTTCCGGTCCCAGACCGCCTCGCCGATCCTCTGGGCGACCAGCTCGGGGTCGTCGTCGACGCCCGGAGAGAACGGGTCGTCGTCGGCGACGAAGGTCAGGTCGACTCGGCCCGTCGCCGCGGTCTCGGTGCCCTGCAGCCGCAGCGAGCCCTCGAAGCGGATCCTCCATCGCGAAAGCGGCTTGACGCAGTCGAGCTCGAGACCCGCGGCGCGCCACCTGTCGGTGCCCGCCTCTCGGACGATCCGCTGCCCGTGCTCTCCGAGCACCCAGGTGCCGCCTTCGCGAACGACGGCGAGCCACAGCCGATGAGATCCTCGCCCCGGCAGCCACTCGAGCCGGATAACGAGGGCCATGCCCGCCTGCACCGCGATGAACGTGTAGTCCTCGGCAAACCGCTTGCGCCCGTCCCAGCGGTGCGTGGCCTCGTCGCGCGAGGTCCAGTGGCTCGACTGCGGCGCGCGGCGCTTGTGCAACGCCCATCGCGCCAGCGCCGCCTTCGCCTCTCGCCGCAGCACGGAGCCAACCGCACCGATGGCCTCGTGAGCTCCCGTCACCGCTCGGGAGCGCGTCCGTTCCCGCCTCACGGAGACAGCCTAGCAGGCCGAGGCGGCGCGGTGTGGACACGGCTCGGACGCGCGTGATACGCCACTTTCGCCTCATGCAACGACTCGCTCTCGTCGCTCTCGCCGTCCTGCTCACCGCGCCCGTCGTCGGCTGTGACAACTCGAAGGAGCCGACGCAGGAAGAGAAGGACGAGAAGTTCGCCCGCGAGCTCGAGGACGCGGACGCTCGGATCCGCAACAACAAGCCCGCCGAGGCCATGAAGATCCTCGGCCGCCTGCTCGAGCAACGCCCCGACGACCCCAAGGCGACGGCGCTGCTCGGCAAGGCCCACTACGCGAAGTCGGAGTACAAAGAGGCTGAAACCCTGTTGAAGAAGGCGGTCGCCAACGACCCCAAGGACGCCGAGGCCCAGTACATGCTCGGCGAGACCCTTCGCTACACCGATCGGTTCGCCGAGGCCGCCGCTGCGTATCAGGCGGCGTTCGAGCTCGACCCGGAGAACTCCGACTACGGCTTGGCGCAGGGCACCGCGCTCCTGAAGGCCAAGAAGCCCGCCGAGGCCGAAGCCGTGCTCGTGGAGGTGCTCGAGCTCGACCCCAAGGCGCAAGACGGCGGCCGCACCGGCGCCAACACCTACCTCGGCGACGCATACCGTGCGCAGGGCAAGCTCGACGACGCCCTGCGGTCGTACATGAAGGCTCAGACGGTCAACCAGTCGGACAAGATGGCCTTCGCGGGCGCCGGGTTCGTCTACGAGGACAAGGACGACATCAAGCACGCGCTCGATCAGTGGTCCGCCTACGTCACGCGAGACTGCTGCTCGGAGTACTCGAAGACGGTGGCCCAAAAGAAGGTCGCCGAGCTGAAGATCCCCTCCGACGACGCGCAGTGACGCGGTAGAGCTAGCGCCCGAGCGCGGAGAGCAGCCGGACCTTCGAGGCCCGCAGCGCGACGGGGCCCGAGGCGAGCGCGCACAGGCCGATGCCCACGAGCGCGGGGACGAGCGCGTCGGCGACCCCGAGCTCGACCGGCATGTGGTCGACCGGGTAGACCTCGCCGACGAGTGGATACTCGTACGCCTGGATCACGAGGCAGTACAGCCCGCCGAGCCCGAGGCCCAGCGCAGCTCCGGCCAGGCCCGCGACGAGCCCGATCGACTCGAAGACCCAAAAGACGAGGCCCCGGCTGCTGCCCACCGCCATCATCACGCCGATGTCGTGCCGCTTGCGGCGGACGATGAGCAGCAGGCTCGCCACGAGGCTGGAGGACGCCACGACGCTCATCAGACCAAGGATGATGACGACGGCGATGCGGACCTGGCGGAGCGCGATGAGCAGGGACGCGTTCGTCTCCTCCCAGGTCGACGTACGAAACCGCGGCACGCCAGGGTCGTTGAGGATCGCCTCGATGTCCTCGGCCACCGGGCGCGCGTCGCGAGGATCGGTGAGCTGCAGCTCGATGCCCGTCACCCGCCCCTCGCCGAAGAAGAGCGCCTGCCCGGCGGTCAGGTGCATCAACGCGAGGTTGCGATCGAGCTCGGAGACCCCGGTGTGCACGAGGTCGGTCAGCTCGAACTCGGCGTGGCGCGGCGCGTTGGACAGCTCGCCCGCAGCACCGGTGATCTCCGCGGGGACCACCACCCGCACCCGATCGCCGACCGATACCCCGAGCTCGCGTGCGAGCGCATCGCCGAGCACGAGCCCTGGGGTGACGAGGGTGCCGCCGGGCCGAAGCGCATCGAGGTCGCCCCCTGCAAACGCGGTCGCGAAGCCCTCGAGGTCGCCCGCGCGCTGCGGGTCGACGCCCTTGCCGATCACGACCACAGGGCCGTCGTTGTCCTCGCCTGGCTCGGTGACGCGGACCACGGCGACCATCGAGTAGGCAAACGGCGAGGCCGCGATGATGCGCGGGTCGGCGAGCAGACGGGTGCTCACCGCGTCGTACTCGTCGAAGTCGAGCCCGTACTCGGTCAACAGCACGTGCCCGTTGAACTTCGCGACCGAGCGGACGACCTCGGCTTCGAAGCCTGAGGTCACCCCCAGCACGGTCATCAGGCTGGCGCACGAGAGCGCGATGCCGACGACCGAGACCGCCATCGCGGTGGGAAAGAAGCGCAGCGCGACCCCGACCAGCGCCGCCATGCTCGCCACGGCGACCACGCCGACCCAGGCCAGATGCGTGGAACCGAGGAACACCGCGGCAGCCCCCACGCAGGTCGCGGCCAACGACCCCCAAAGCCACCGACGCACCGACCGCGGCGCTCGCCCCGGTCGCAACGCGAGCCGGCGCGCCATCATGGCGACGAGCGCGAGACGGGGCGAGACCATCGGCCTATTCGTACCGCAGCCCCTCGACCGGTCGCAGCTTGGCCGCGCGCAGCGAGGGAGGAATCGTGGCGACGAAGGAGATGCTCATCGTCAGGGCCACCACGACGCCGATCTGCACGAGGCTGATCTCGACCGGCAGCTGCTCGATGAAGTAGACCTCGGGGTCGAGCGAGTATCCGTAGAGCTCGACCAACCAGCACAGCACCAGGCCGTAGGTGACCCCCGCCAGGCTGCCCACGGCGCCCAGGATGAGGCCCGAGAACTGGAAGAACCGAGCCACCCCGCCCTCCGAAGCCCCCATCGACATGATGATGGCGATCTCGGCGTTGCGACGGACGACCATCGTCCACATGGCGGTGAGTACGTTGAAGCCCGCCACCGTCCCGACGAGGCTGAGGATGATGGTCAGGATCGTCTTTTGCGTCCGGATCGACTGGAAGAGGTTGGCGTTGAGCTTCTGCCACTCGAGGATCGTGTATTCGTCGGCCCCGATCGTCTGGCGAAGCTCCGCCTCGACCTCTGGGGCCGAATACGGGTCGTAGAGACGAAGGTCGATGCCCGAGACGATGTCCTTGCCGCGGTACTTGAAGTACTGAAGCTCGTTGATGTGGATGTAGACGAGGTGGTCGTCGTACTCCTGGAACCCCGCCCGGAAGACCCCCGCGATGCGGTAGCGGCGGAACTCGGGGGCCTGCGTGTGGTCGAAGCTCGCGCCAGGGTCGACGAGCATGACGACGTCATCGAGCTCGAGCTCGAGCTCGCGGGCGAGCGCATAACCGACGAACATCGTGGGCAGCGTGCGTGGGTCTTCTTCGGTGTTGCCGTCGACGGCGAACTCGTCGGGCCACTCGTCGTCGTCGATCGAGGCCCGCCGTCGCCCGAACTTCTGCTCCGCGGGCAGCGACCGCCAGTTGGCCATCGCCTTGGGGTACCAGTCCTCGCCGCGGGGGTCGGGCGTCGCAGCGATCACCGGGGGCAGCCGGTCGTCGTCGCGGTCGGGCATGGGCTGCAGCGCCAAGTCCGTCACGAGGGCCGAGATCGGCGGGGGCGGCCCTTCGCCGGGCTCGAGCGCCGAGGCGAGGTGTTCTTCGAGGTCGATGACCTCGGCGGCCGTGGACGGCTCGATGCCCTTGACCAAGGCCGTGGCGCGGCGCAGGTCGTCGTTGGGTTGGCCGGGCTCGGCCACCGGGGCGAGCGCCATCGCGTAGTAGACGAACGGGCTCGCGCCTTTGACCCCGTCGACCTCCCGTAGATACGACTCGAACCTGCGGTACTCGGAGATCCCGTACGGGCGCGTGACGTTGATGTGGGCGTAGACCCCGAGCACCCGGCGCTCGAACTCGTGCTGAAACCCGGTAGCCACCGACTGCACGACGATGAGCGCCGCGACCCCGATGGCGATGCCCACGATGCTCAGCGCCGCCGAGACCGCGAAGATCCGCAGCATGAGCATGACGATCGCGACCAACGCTGCGGCGGCGATCGCGACGACCAGCGGCGCCTTCTCGAGATCGAAGATCGCCTCGGGCGCCTGGGTCGCGGCGACCAACGCGGCGAGCACGACGAGGATGATCTTCAAGCTCCGCGTGGGCGGCTTCCCGGTCCGCATGACGATCCGCCAGCCGATGAAGTGCTCGTAGCCCGAGAACCCCGCGTAGGCCCACCAGGCGACCATCAGCACGAGGCTGACGAGGCCCACCCAGCCCGCGGAGGCCAGCTCGACGGAGAGCTCGGGCGGGACGAACACGAGGAACGACGCGCCGCTGAGAACGAAGAGCACCCAAAGCAGTGGCTGCTCGCGAGCCCGCGTCCATCGAGGCGGGGCGGAGGTGGCGTCCCGGACTGGTCCGCTGGGGCGAGGGTCGGAGGGCTTCACTTCAAGTGCCGTCGGTCGATGCAGGAGTTGGAGCCCTTTGCGAGCTACCGCGGCCGATCGCGGCGACGCTAGCAGTGTCCCACGAGACAGGCAATGCGGCCCCAACCGAGGAACCCCGATGAGCCACGCCTACGACCTCACAGCGTCCATTTCTGTTCCCGCCCTCGAGGAGATCGAGCAGCCGGCAAATGGACCGGGCCCCCAGCTTCCCCGATGGTCGCCGCCCAACGACTGCACCGCGGCCGGAGAGGATGCGTGCGATCCCCCTCGGCAGACGCAGTACGCGCCCTACCCCGGCGGCGCGTGCACGGGCTTCGGCGACACGGACACGGGGGTCGAAACCGGGCCCCCGATGCCCAACGGCGAGCCCTACCCGGGCAACTTGTTGGCCGACATCCTCGAGTACCGCCGCATGCGAGCGCGGGTCCTCGGCGGCGGCGTCCTCCCGGCCTCGCGAGACGCCCGCTACGACGAGTTGCAGTCGCGACTGCGCGCCTCCGACTCGGACCCTAGCGGACATCTGCGCGCCTACCATCGCTTCAGCGTCCGCGTTCGGGCGACGCTGCGCGTCTCCAAGGGCCGGGCGCTCGAGGCCTTGGACGTCGCCGTCGACGATCTCTCCGCGGGCGGCGTGAAGCTGGAGGGCGCGTCGGCCAGGGCGGCGGGCGAGCGCGTGGAGCTGCTGATGGATGCGGGGGACGGACGCGTCGTCATCCTGCCCGCCCGCGTGGCCTGGATCGGCGAGAGCGCGCTGGGCCTCATGTTCGCCGGAGCGGCACGGTGGCGCTGAGTCGTATCGCCGGGCTCGCCGCCGTGCTCCTGCTCGGCTGCGCCCCGCAGCAGGTCACGCCACCTCGGCCGAGCCTGGCCCCGACCGCGCCGAGCGTGCGGATCGAGCGGGCTTGGACGCGACACGCGTTGCCGGCCGAGGGCATCGTGGTGCACGCGACCCTCTGGGACGCTGCGCTCGTCTCGGCCGCGCTCGCCGAAGCCGGTCGACGCGAGGACGACGACGCATGGGCGGCGCGATACCTCGAGCGCACCGCGTTCACCGTCGTCATCGAGCTCGAAGATCGGCAGCCCGCCTTCGATCACGACCCGCTGCTCGCGCCGGCCGGCTGGGCGTTCGAACTCGACCTGAACAAAGGAGACGATGCGGCACCGTCCGACGTCGTCACACCTTCGGACGTGGATCTCCTCTTGGTCGATCGATTCCCCACCGCATCGGGAAGTCACCACCACCGGGTGGCCATGGCCGTCTTCTTCGAGGGCACCCTGTACGACGCGGTCGGCGGGAGTGATTCCCTCGAGTTGGTCGTCAAACCCCGCATGCCGGGCGCCCAGCGGGGTGCAGACCTGCTGGGCAAAGCATGGGCGCGTAGGGGCACCACGCTGCGCTGGCGGCTGAGCACCGCACGAGCGCCTGAAATCGCGACCGGGGATCACTAGCGATCACGGCCGGTTGCAAGACTCGGATCCTTGACAAGAATTCGAGGCGCAAGCTACGCTCCGCCGGCCGATCGTCGGTTTTGGAGCCCCTGACGCGCATGCTCTCCATTCGCACCCGCCTCGTCCTCAGCGCGGCCGCGCTCGCCATCGTTTCGTTCCCCCAGGACGCTCACGCGGGCAAGTACGACCTGGACCTGACCCGGCTGGGCAGCGACGCGCAAGGCAACATCACCAAGGACGACAACGAGTTCCGCAGCCTCTCGTCCGAGCTCGGAACCGTCGTCGCCCTGCAGCCCATGGACCCTGCCGACTCGCTCGGACTGTCCGGCTTCGCGGTCTCGGCCGACGTCACCCTCAACACCATCAGCAACACCGAACGCTTCTGGACCGAGCCCACCGGCGGCTCGGCAGATGGCGTCGTGCCCACGGTGCAGCTGATGGGACGCAAGGGTCTATGGCCCGGCCTGGAGATCGGCGGCGGTGCCACCCACGTGTTCGACTCGAGCATGTGGGCGATGGGCGGCTACGGAAAATTCGCGCTGCACGAGGGTTTTCACCATCTCCCGATCCCATCGATCGCCGTCCGAGGGTCCTTCTCCCGCCTCCTTGGCGCCAAGGACTTCAACCTCACCACCGCGAGCGTCGGCGCGAGCCTCTCGCACGTGTTTGGCCTGGGCAAGACGTTCAGCCTCACGCCCTACGCCGGGTACGAAGCGCTCTTCGTCGTCTCGCGCTCGCAGGTCCTCGACAGCACGCCGGCGTGCGACGAGTTCCCCGACAACTTCAACGAGGACCAGTGCGCCCCCACCATGGGCAGCTCCGAGTTCGTCTACAAGAACTCCGGCGCGATCGTTCGGCACCGCCCCTACCTGGGCGTTCGGGTGATCTTCAGCGTGATCCGACTCGGCGTCGAGGCGATGTTCGTGCCCGCGGGGTCCAGCACCGGCACCGTCGACGGCCAGACCGTCACCGATGGTTCGGGGCTCCAGCAGCAGTACACCTTCTCCGTCGGACTCGACTTCTGATGATCATCGCCTGCCCCGAGTGTGAATCGCCCTTCGAGCTCCGCGACGAGAACATCGCCGCGCTCGTCCAGGTCGAGTGCCCCAGCTGCGCCTTTCGCATGATCCTCGACTTTGCGGCCGCCAACGACGCGTCCCTCGTCGAAGACGGCATGAAGATGGCCAGCGGCTTCCGCTCGGCAGCCGACTACCACGCCGCGAGCGCGGGACCCGTGCCCGACGTCGCGGTCGCGCCACAGCCAGAGCCACAGCCACAGCCAGAGCCACAGCCAGAGCCACAGCCAGAACCGGTGGCGCCAGCGCCCGAACCCGCACCCGAGCCGGTCGCGCCAGCACCCGAGCCCGTCGCGCCAGAGCCACAGCCCGTCGCGCCAGAGCCACAGCCCGTCGCGCCCAGGCCAGAGCCCGTCGCGCCAGCACCCGAACCGGCACCGGCGCCTGCCGCCGCGGACCCGCGGTCGACCATCATCGGGATCGCGGCGCCGGACTTCGGAGCCAAGCCGCCGGCGCCCGAACCAGACCCGGCATTGCAGCTCGACGCGCCGCCCGACTACGACGCGGACGACGGCCCGACCATGGTCCGCGAGCTGCCCCTGCCCGCCCCAGACCCGGTCTCAGACCGCAGCCCAGACCCCGCACCCGAGCCGGTGGCAGAACCCGAGCCGGCGCCCGAGCCGGCGCCCGCGCCCGAGCCGGAGCCCGAGCCCGCACCGGATCGGCTCCCCACGCCGAAACCCGCCGCGCCGCCGGCTGCCCCCATCGCCGCGGGCGCCGATCTCGACGACGACTTCGACATCCCCTCGGCCGGAATGAACCCGGTCTTGAAGGTGATCACCATCCTCACGGCGCTCGCCGCCCTGGGGCTGGTGGGCGCCAGCGTCGCGCTCGAAGGGACGCCCGACCCGCGCCCGCTGCTTCAGAAGTACATGAAGTAGCCGCCCGCGTGCGTTCCGCCGCGGTCGATGAAACACTGAGGCCGTGAGCGGCATCGACGATCCCCGGGCTATCGCGCGCCGCCTCGCCGCGCTGCCCGAGCGGAGGATGCGAGCCGCGAAGCTGGGCGAGATCATCACCGCTCTGCCTGCGCCCGACGCCGCCTGGCTGCTCGACACGCTGGCCACCGCGGGCCGAGCGGGCGGGCCTCCGTTCGACGTCAGCCTGCTCGCCGCCGTCGACCTCACCTGCGGTGACACGCTCGACTACGACACGCGCAGGGAGATCTACGTCGTCGCCGAGAAGCACCAGCTCGACGCGTGCAAGGAGCTGCTGTTCACCGGCGAGGCCGACGATGCATCGAGCGTCGCCTCGGCACCGCGACCCCTCGTGCCGGGCACCCGCCCGCTCACGCTTGGCGAGCGCAAGTCGCTTGCCCGCTCCAACGATCGAACGGTCCTCGAGCGCCTCGTCGTCGACCCCCACGCCGACGTCGTCTCGCTGCTTCTCGGCAACCCCCACGTGACCGAGGCGGACATTCTCCGCATCGCCACGTCGCGTCGCAGCTCGGCGACGGTACTACGGCTCGTGCTCGACGCTCGCCGCTTCGGCACGCGGCCGCGGGTCCGTCGGGCCTTGTTGCGCAACCCCAACCTTCCGCTGGCGACCGCGCTCCGTCTGGTCGGCCTACTGAATCGGGCCGAGCAGCGGGAACTCGCCCACGACCCGGCCCTTCCAGACGCGTTGCAAGCGGCGGCACGGCGCCGGCTCGCACCCACGAGCTGAGGACTACGCCGGCTTCTTGTCGCCGTCTTTCGGCGTGACGTCGATCTCTCCGGCGGGCTCTGCATTGTCCGCGTCGGCGGCCTTGTCGCCGGACTCTTCCTCCATCGACTTCATCTCCTTCTTGAAGCCGCGCAGCATCTTGCCGACGCCTTCCCCGAGCTGAGGAAGCTTGGAGGGGCCGAAGACGAGCAGCACCACGATGAGGATGACCCCGATCTCGAGGGGGCCGATGCCAAGTCCGACCAGTGCGAACGTCATGTGGAGACAGTAGTCGTCTTTGGGCGCCTTTGCTAGCGTGCTCGCAATGTCGAAGCGGCGCCCAGCCCCGACCGCGCCGGGTGCGAACCCGGGTCGTCTCGGCTCTCCCCGCCCCCTGCGGGCCAAATGGGGGGCATGGACCGCCGTTTGGGTGGGCGTGGGGGCCATGTTGTCGCCAGCGCCCCCCGCATTTGCCGCGACGGGCGATGGCGCCACGGTGCAGATCGGCCCGCTGTCGGTGTCGGAGAAGAGGCGGCGCCGCGTTCGAGGGGGACGGCCCGACGGCGCGTCGGTGCACGTCGCGTGGGCACCCGGCGCACGCGACCCCGGCCACGCCGAGCGTGAAGCCCTCGCCGGTTTCGAGCGCGCAGCCTTCCCCGAGGGCCAGCGCGGCAAGACGATCATCGACGTCCCGCCCGAGCCGTGGATGGCCGAGCTCACGCTTCCCGACCTCCCGGTGCGGTGGAACAAGAAGACCGTCGAGTACCTCCGCTACTTCCGGGACGACCCCAAGGGCAAGGCGATGATCCGCGGCTGGATGCGCCGCGCGGGTCGCTACGCGGACCGCATGGCGACGACCCTGAAACGCGCGGAGGTCCCCGAGTCGCTGGTGATGGTCGCCATGGCCGAGAGCGGCTTCAACCCCACGGTGCGCTCACGCGTTGGCGCAGCCGGAGCGTGGCAGTTCATGGCGGGCACGGGGCAGGTCTACGGCCTCACGCAGTCCTTCTGGGTCGACGAGCGCTACGACGTCGAGAAGAGCACGCTGGCCGCGGCCTTGTACCTCAAGGACCTGCGCGTCCGGTTCGGCTCCTGGGAGCTCGCGCTGGCGGCCTACAACGCCGGCTACGGGCTGGTGATGACCACCATCGAACGCCACAACACCAACAACTACTGGTCGCTGTGCGAGATCGAGAGCGGCCTGCCCTACGCGACGACCAACTACGTGCCCAAGATCGTCGCCGCTGCCTTGGTGCGGTCCAACCCCGAGGCCTTTGGCGTCGAGCCCTCGAAGATCGACCCGCTGCCCGCGGCCGACTGGGTCGAGGTCAGGGTGCAGCGCTCCACGGAGCTCTCGACGCTGGCCGCGGCGATCGGCGTCGACGAGGACTTTCTGTTCGAGCTCAACGCCCAGCTCGTGCGAGGTCGGACGCCGCCGCAAGACCTGCCCTACGTCGTCCGCATCCCGCGGGACAAGGCCAAAGCGTTCGCCGCTGCGCAACCGCAGCTCGAGGCTCAGTGGAGCCGCGAGTCCACGCACGTGGTCAAGACCGGTGAGCGGCTCGAGTCGATCGCGCGCCAACACAAGACGACCGCGCGCAAGCTTCGAGCCCTCAACGGCATCGAGGACAGCGCGCAGGTCCGCGGTGGCGTCACCCTCGTCGTGCCCCGCGAGGGCACCGACGCCCACGCAGACGCCAGCGGCGCGAACGCGCCCCCCTTGGCGGCGGTGCCCGACATCACCCCACCACCGGGTCACCGCCTGGTCTTCTTCGAGACCACGCGCGCCTCCACGCCGCGAACGATCGAGCGCGCCTTCGACGTGGCGTGGCCCGACGTGGTGCGCTGGAACGACCTCGACCCGCATGCGCGCGTGCAAGACGGCCAAGTGCTGCAGCTCGTCGTCCCCAGCCGCTTCGACGTGCCCTCGCGCAACCTGGTCGCGTACGAGATGCACGATGTCGAGTATGCGGTCCGCGGGTCCCGACAACACCTCGAAGCGTCGCTGCGCCGACGCGGAAAGGTGCGCCGCGGCTACAAGGTCCGCTCCGGCGACGACCTGTCGAAGATCGGGCGGCGCTTCGACCTGACCCAAGGAGACCTGGCGAGGATCAATCACTTCTCGCGGCGCCACGCCCCCAAGCCCGGCAGCACGCTCGTCGTCTACGTCGACGCGGGCAAGACCGGCGGCACGACCAAGGCACCGCCGCCGCGCGGGTTCGATGGCCCCGCACCTCCCCCGAAGGCCGACCGGGCCCCCTCCACCGCCCAGACGCCCCGCGTCCCGAGCCAAAGGAAACCCGCCGCGTCGAAGCCGACCTCCCGCACCCCGTCCACCGCCGCGACCGCCCGCGTGCCGGGCACGAAGTCTCGATGAAGCCGCTGCTTCCCTGGCGCGACGCGCTGCACGAGGTCACGACCGCCGTCGCGCCGGCGGACCCCGTGGAAGCGCCGGTCGATCCATCCGCGATGGGCACGGTGCTCGCGCAGGACGTGCGGTCGCACTGGGACTTCCCCTCGGCAGACGTGAGCGTCATGGACGGGTTCGCCGCGCGAACGGCCGACCTGCTCGACCCGCGCACGCGACTGCGCCGCGTCGGAGAGAGCGCCGCCGGTCACCCGATGCACCTCGCCCTCGCCCCGGGCACCGCCGCTCGAATCTCCACCGGCGCCGTGCTTCCCGCCGGGGCCGACGTCGTCATCCCGCAAGAAGACGTCGAGGCGAGCGATGACGAGGTCATCGTCGACCTCGAGGCGTTCGGCGACGTCACGCCGGGCCGGTGGGTGCGCAAGCGCGGCTGCGAGGTCCGGAACGACGACGTCGTCCTGCCCGCGGGGCGTCGCTTGAGCGCGGCCGACCTCGCCGTCGCCGCGTCCACCGGGAACACGCGCGTACGGGTTCATGCCCGGCCACGCGTGGCGATCGTCTCGACGGGCGACGAACTCGTCCCACGGGGCAGCGTGCCGCCGCCCGGAGCGGTCGTCAGCAGCAACGACCTGCTGCTTGCCGCGGCAGTGCAGCAGGTCGGCGGCGTGCCCGTCGACTTCGGCATCGCACCCGACGAACCCGAAGGGCTTCGCGCGACCCTCGAGCGCGCCCTCGACTGCGACATCGTGGTCACGACCGGTGGCATCTCGGTCGGCGATCACGACCTCGTCGCGCGTACCTTTGCGGCGCTGGGTGTGCATTGGGCCGTGCATGGGATCCTGCTTCGGCCGGGCAAGCCGCTCGCGTTCGGCGGGGCGCGCCGCGACGGCAGCATGCGTCACGTCTTCGGCCTCCCGGGGAACCCCGCGAGCACCTGGGTCACCTTCTGTCTGTTCGTCGCGCCTGCGATCCGCCGCCACTTGGGTGTGCGTGGGGCTGTGCTCCCGCCGACCCGACGCGTCGAGCTGCGCGACGCCGCCGCGGGCGCGGGGCGGCGGGCGCACCTGGTCCGCGTCGTCCTGCACGACGACGGCACCGCGTCCACGCTCGCGAGCCAGACCTCGGGCGATGTCCGCTCGATGGGAGGCGCGGACGCGCTCGTCGAGGTGCCGCCTGGCGCCGGCGAGCTCCCGCCGGGCACGATCACCGACGCGTTCATCCTCAACCCGTGGTCGTAGCGATGGGTCGACGCGTCGAGTTCACCGTCCCCGCGTCCGACGACGGCGCGCGCGTGGATGCGTGGCTCGGGCGCGCTGTGCCGAGCCTGTCGAGGCGCGGCGCAAAGGACCTGATCAAAGGGGGAGGCGTGCGGGTCAACGGCTCCAAGGTCAGCCCCGCGCAGGCGCTGTGTGCCGGAGATCAGCTCGAGGTGGTGCTGCCCACCCCGCCCCTCTCCCCAGCCCCGGAGGTCTGCGTCCTCGCGACGGACCCGGATATCCTCTACCTGGCCAAACCCGCGGGCCTGCACACCGTCCGGCTCCGCCTCGACGACCCCCCGACGCTGGCCGACGCCGCCGCCGCCATCGACCCGGCGTGCCTGCACGCCAGCGACGACCCTCGCGAAGCGGGGGCGCTGCACCGCCTAGACTTGGGGACCTCGGGGGTCGTGGCCTTCGCGCGCTCGGCGGACGCGTGGGTCCGCGGCCGCGCAGCACTGCCGGGCAGCTGGAAGCTCTACCTCGCCTGTGCTGACCACGCACCTGGGCGTTGGCCCCCCGCCCCCGCGTCGTTCGTCCGGGTCGTGGGCGCCCCGGCTCGGTGGCCCGAGACGGCCTCG
This sequence comes from bacterium, assembly GCA_024742475.1. GTDB lineage: Bacteria > Myxococcota_A > Polyangia > Nannocystales > Nannocystaceae > CAJXVA01. The sequence continues at coordinate 157,336 of JANSYI010000004.1, forward strand.
CTGCCGCGCCCGAGCCTGCCGGGTGTCGAGACGACATGGCCGTTGCGCGGCACCGGCTCGCGGGGACATCGCGTCCGCGTCGACCCCGAGGGCCGAGCGGCCGCCTGCCGAATCTGGCAAGTCGCCGACCGCCTCTTCGCGGTCGAGCTGCTGGGGGGCCGGCGGCACCAGATCCGGGTCCACATGGCTGCGCTCGGGCTCGCGCTCGCATGCGATCCCCTCTACGGCAGCGGGCACGCGGGCGCGCATGCGCAGCTGCACGCCTGGGCGTTCCAGCTCGGGCCGCAGCAGCGCGTCGTCATCGCGCCGCCGCCAACCTGGGTCTCCCGCTGACACGGCGACGCCCCCTCACCGTGGTATCGTCCGCCCTGGATGCAGATCCGCTACTTCGGACATACCGACGTGGGACTCGCCCGCGAGCACAACGAGGACTCCCACCTCGCAGACCCTGACCTCGGCGTGTTCGTCGTCGCGGACGGAGTGGGCGGCCGCGCCAAGGGAGAGGTCGCCTCGCAGGAGACGGTCGAGCTGATCTGGGAATGGCTCAAGCGCAACGAGCCCCTCATCAACGAGATCGCCGCCGGCGACCCCACGGCCCGCGTCGGCCAGCTGACCCAGCTCGTCCGCGGCGCGATCCAAAACGCTTGCTACATGATTCACAGCATGGGCGAGCTCGACCCCGAGCAGCGCGGCATGAGCACGACCGCGTCGGTGTTCCTGGTGGTCGGCGGACTCGGCGTCGTCGGCCAGGTCGGCGACTCTCGCGTCTACCTCGTGCGCCAAGGCGAGGTGGCGCAGCTCACCGAAGACCACACGCTGATCAACTATCAGCTCAAGCACGGGCTCATCACGCCCGAGCAGGCGCAGACCTCGCGCGCGAAGAACGTGATCACGCGCGCCGTCGGCCACAAGGACTACGTCGAGGTCGACACGCTGCCGATCCCGCTCTTCCCCGGTGACCGCGTCATCCTGTGCTCGGACGGATTTCACGGCTACGCCGAACAGCCCTCCGACATGGCGTTCTTCCGCGACATGGACGTCGAGGACGCCGTGCTCGAAGCCGTGCGCTTCGCCAACGACTGCGGCGGCAAGGACAACATCACGGTCCTCGCGGTCGAGCTCGCCGAAGGCGGCTGAGCACGCCCTCAGCGGCGCGAACCACGAACGACGCCCTCCATGCTGCCTGCGGCGCAGCATCGAGGGCGCTGTCGATGGATGGAGAGTGGACGACGCTCAGGCGGCTTCGAGGTACGACTCGCGCGGGGCCAGGTCGGCCAGGGTGCGGCGAAGCTTGCCCTTGACCCGCTGCTCGAGCTGGCGAACCCGCTCGCGGGAGAGGCCGAGCTGCTGGCCGAGCTCGGAGAGCGTGCGCTTCTTGGCGCCGAGCAGACGCTCGCGGACGATGACCTGCTCGCGGTTGTCGAAGCGAACCATCGCCTCTTCGACACGCTCGCGGACCAAGTCGGACACCTCGGAGCGCGACAGCGCGGTCTCCTGCGACGCGTCCTTGCCCTGCAGGGTCTCGAGGATCGAGACGGTGCCGTCGCGGTACGCCTTGGCGTCGAGAGAGAGGTCGCGGCCGTCGATGCGCTGCTCCATGCGGCGGATCCGGTCCTCGGTGCACTGGAACTTCTCGGCCAGCTTCGCGGTGATGTTCTCCGAGGAGCCCGTGCGCGCCAGGAGCTTCGCCTTTTCGCGTTGCAGGCGGAAGAACAGCTTGCTCTGCATGGGGCCCGTGCCGACGCCGACGAGGCTCCAGTGCTTGAGGATGTACGAGAGCACGTGGGCGCGGACCCAGTACGATGCGTACGTCATGAACCGGAGCCCGCGCTCGGGCTCGAAGCGGCGCACGGCCTGCAGCAGCCCGATGTTGCCCTCGGCGACCAGGTCGCTGAGCTTGAAGCCATAGCCGCAGTAGCCGATGGCGATCTTCACGACGAACCGAAGGTTGCAGGAGACGAGCTTGTCGCCCGAGGCCTTGTCACCTTCGTGGTAGGCGGTCGCCAGTGACAGCTCACCGGCGCGGTCGAGTTTGGGGTAGCGCTCGATCGAGGCGAGGTAGCGCTTGAAGCCTTTTTCGGAAGCGAAATCGAACATGCGGATTCTCCATCGGGGTCGAAGTCGGCGCCGTGTGACGCCATCTCCCGTGGGAAACCCTGCAACGTGGTCTTGTCCGCGGTGGCGCTAGACTCGCGCCTCGGTGCAAAGCACCGTTCCGAAACCTCGCGGATTCTTTGTCTGCAACGAACACGTTCGCAAGCCCCCCGGCACACTCCGTGTCTGTCGCCCTCCAACTATGCAGAGGTCGTCTTTCGAAAGCAAGGAAGATACGACGCGGCGCTTCATTTTGGTGAGAGGCTCTGCCACCTTGGAGTTCACTCTGCGATGTCCACCCCCCGCGATACCGCCTGGCGAACCGAGTCGTCCGTCGCCTTCGTGTGCGCGCTCGTCGGCTTCGGCGTCGCGGCGGCGATGATCCCCCAGACGCGCGACTTCGCCTTGGATGACGCGTGGATCCACCTCTCGTACGCCAAGAGCCTGCGCCTGGGCGACGGCCTGTCGTACAACCCTGGCGACTACGAGACCGGGTTCTCGAGTCCGCTTTGGGTGTTCGCGCTGTCGGTGTGGCCCATTGCCGGAAACCCCGTCGTCCCGGTCAAGCTGCTCGGGGCGCTGCTGCACGCGGCGACCGCATGGATGGGAGCGCTGGTCACCCTCGAGCTGTCGCGGCGGTGCGCGGAGCCCCAGCAGCCCGTCCCCCTCGCCTCGCTCACGCTGCTCGGCGGCGTGCTCGTCGCGTTTCAGCCCACCCTGGTGCAGGCGGCGACCAGCGGAATGGAGGTGCCGATGGCCGCCTTCGTGCTGCTCGCGACGACCCGCGAGCTGCTGCGAGGGCGCGCCGCGTGGGCGTGCGCGCTGGGTGTGCTCAGCGTTTGGGCGCGTCCCGAGCTGCTCGGCGCCATCCTCACGCTGGGCGCCGTGATGGTCGCGACGCACTGGCGGGCACGCAGGACCGACCCCCGCGTCCGCGCGTCGGTGGCCGCGGTCGGCGGGGCGCTGGTCGGGCTGGGCGCGTGGGTGCTGTACTGCCTCGTCGTGTCCGGCTGGCCCTGGCCCAACGCCCAGTACGTCAAGGGCGCCGGGGGCGGGCTGGGTGGCATCGAGTACCTGCGCGAGGAGGTCTTGATGTGGCAGCCCTGGCTCGTCTCGCTCAGCGGCTTCGTGCTGGTGGCGTTGGGACTGCGCCGGTCGCTTCGGGCCAAGGACGGCGGCGCACTCGGCATCGTCGCCGCCTTCATCACGACGTCGATCGCGATCGCCCTCACCCGTCCCCTGCACCCGGGCGTGTTGTTCTTCGAGGCGCGGTACTTTGCGCCGCTGGCCCCCCTGCCCTTGGTCGTACTTCCGCTGGGGCTGTGCGCGATCCGTCCCGACAGCCGTCGATGGATCCGCTGGCTCGCCGTCGCTGCGCTGCTCCCCGTCGCGGGCCTCAGCGGCCTGCAGATCTGGCAGCTGCGTGATCTGCTGGTCGAGCACACCGAAGACACCCGGGTGTTGCACACCGCGGTCGCTCACTGGCTGCGAGACAACCTGCCCGCCGACGCGGTGGTCGCGGTCGAGGGTGCCGGGGCGCATCGCTTCGTGTTGCCCCGGACGGCGCGCGTCGTCGACCTGGTGGGGCTCAACGACGTCGAGGCCGCGCACGCGCACTTCGACCGCACGCAAAAGCTGTGCGTATTCGTGCGCCACGCTCCGACCCACCTGGTCGTACCCGCCGACTGGACCCCGCAGTTCTCCCCACCCTTCGCGGTCCGGCCGATCGCATCGTTCGAGGATCCGCACTACAGCCAGGTCCGCCCCGCCCGCCCCGCGGCGGTCGTTGTCCTCGAGATTGGCGGGGTCGCGCCGCAGTGGGCCGCGCGGTGCGAGTCCTGATACGGTGCGCCCGTGCTGAAATTCACCCTCGAGCACGAGATCGATTGCTCCGAAGACCGCTTCTGGGAGCTGTTCCTCGACCCCGACTTCACGCGTGACATGATCGTCGAGGGTCTCGACTTCGCGCGGTGCGACGTCGGCCCACTCAAGGACGAAGGCAAGGTCCAGACGCGACCGATGACCGTGACGCCCAAGCTCGAGCTTCCCGCCGCAGTGGCCAAAGTCCTCGGCCCCAAGCTGGCCTACAAGGAGGCCGGGGTCTTTCACCCCAACGCCCAAAAGTGGCGCTACGACCTCGAGCTGAGCGTGCTCGCCGACCGGATCAACATCGGCGGCGACGTCACCACCCGGCCCGCCGGCGAGAACAAGTGCGTCCGCATCAGCGCGCACGAGGTCAACATCAAGATCTTCGGCGTGGGCTCGATGGCCGAGCGCGCGGCCCGAGCCAACATGGAAGATGGTTGGAACAAGTCGGCGGTCTGGATGAACCGCCGCCTGGCCCAAGACGCCTAGGCGCGGCCCACGCCTCGCCGAGCAAGCAGGACGGCGGGGTATCGCGGGTCACGGCCATCCACCGTTGCACCGATTTGTGAAACGATCGGTGCGCAAAGGGTTGCACACCCCTTCCGCGACGTTACGCTTCATTCTGTGGAGCCTGCTGCCAACGAAGCCCCGATCCGCCTCACCGAGGAGCCCTGGGTCCTCGTCCGCCAGACGATGGGCTCCCCCCGCGAGCTTCGCGCGAAGGTCAAGAAGCTACGGACGGCGCTGCTCGAGTACGGCCGCGACGAGGCCGTAGGCCCCCGGCTCGAGCGTCTCAAGCGGCTGGGCTACATCGAGGAGATTCCCAACCGCACCCAGCGGATGGTCGGCGCGATCGACATGCTCCGCTTCTTCATCGTCCCCGCGGCGTCAGACTACTACGCGGGCAAGGGCATCAGCTTCAAGTTCCACACGCTGCTGCGCTTCCTCGACGATCCCGCCTCCCTCATCGACCCCACCGGGTTCAACAGCACGCGCGACGCGATCATCGGGCACGTGATGCAGGTGGTGCACGCCAACCCGCACTACGACTTCCAGCTGCTCGAGTCGTTCGAGGACGGCCTCGACGAGATGGAGCGCCAGATCCGTGCGGTGCTGGACGGCACCCATCCACGCGCCGAGTCGATCCGCGCCATCGTCGAGGACCCCCACTATCACGAGCGGCTGCTCGACCACCTCGCCGAATACCGCGCCAACCCCGAGGTCAGCCCGCTGCGGCGCGAGAACATCGCGGGCAGGTTCGAGGAGGTCGAGCGCACCTTCGGCACCGTCCCGTCCGCCATGCGGTACTTCGCGCGAATGCCTCGCACCGTCCGCGGAGGCCTTCGTCACCTGTGGCACGTGCGCGCGTTCCCCAAAGACATCGCCGCGTGAGCCTTCCACCGCCCGCCGCCGCCCACGGCAGGTCGGACGTCGCTAGGCTCGCGGCATGCTCACGCGCGAGCAGATCCTCGGCGACCTCGTCGACACTTCGGTCACGCTCATCGAGACCCACATCTCGTGGGTCCTGCTCACCGAACGCGACGTCTACAAGCTGAAGAAGCCCGTCGACTTCGGCTTTCTCGACTTCTCGACCGCGGCCAAGCGCAAAGAAGCCTGCGAGCGCGAGGTCGAGCTCAATCGCCGTCTCGCCCCTGACGTGTACCTGGGCGTCGTGCCGCTGCGCCAGCACGGGCAGCAGCTGAGCCTGGGCGAGCAGGGCGACATCGTCGACTGGGCCGTGCACATGCGGCGACTCGACGAGCGCGACCGGGCCGACGTCCGCCTCGCGCAAGGGCGGCTGGGGCCCGAGGACATCGCCCTCATCGCCGAGCGCGTCGCGTCGTTCCACGCGCAGGCGCGGTGCGACGCGACCACGAACGCCCATGGACGACTCGAGGCGATCGAGACCAACGTGCGTGAGAACTTCGACCAGACCTCGCTGCGGCGATACGTCGGCGAAGCGCAGGCCGACGAGCTCACCGCGCATCAGCTGCAGTACCTCCAGACCCAACGGCCGCGATTCGAGGCCCGGCTGGAAGCGAACAAGGTTCGCGATGGGCACGGCGACCTCCGGCTCGAGCACGTCTACCTCGCCGACGACGGGTCGATCACCATCCTCGATTGCATCGAGTTCAACGACCGCTTCCGCTACGCCGACGTGGCCTCGGACATCGGCTTCTTGGCGATGGATCTGAGCGCCCACGGCCACGTGGAGCTCTCCGAGCACCTGCTCGCCGAGTACGCCAAGTACAGCGGCGACTTCGACCTCTACGACGTCATCGATTTCTACGAGGGCTACCGGGCGTTCGTGCGGGGCAAGATCGCCTCCTTCGTCGCCGAGGACCCCTCGACCGACGCCTCGCACCGGTCGCGCGCCGCCGCCTCGGCGCGTCGCTGCTTCATGCTGGCGCTCGCGACGGGGCGCCCGGCGTTGCTCGGTCCGAGCGTCGTCGCGGTGGGCGGGGTGATCGCAAGCGGGAAGAGCACCGTGTCGCGCACCCTTGGCCTCGAGATGAGCGCGCCGGTCGTGGATGCCGACCGGACCCGCAAGCAGATGATCGGCGTCCGCGCGACCCAGCCGGTCCATGACGGGTCGTGGCAGGGCGCGTACGATCCCAAGTTCACCGAAGAGGTCTACGCCGAGGTGTTTCGTCGCGCGGGCGTCGTCTTGGCCTCGGGTCGCCCGGTGCTGCTCGATGCGTCCTTTCGAAGCCGCGGCCTGCGGGCACGCGCCCACGACCTCGCGCACGAACATGGCGTCCCGTTCCGCTTCGTCGAATGCTCGATCGACTACGCGATCGCCAAGCAGCGGCTGGTCGAGCGAGCCAAGCACGCCTCGGTCAGCGATGGGCGTCTGGAGATCTTCGACGACTTCGTGGCCAAGTGGGAGGCGGTGCAGGAGTTTCCCGAGCACGAGCACATCCGGCTCGACACCGCTCGTCCTCTGCCCCAGACGCTGGCGACGCTCCGGGCCGCGCTCCGCACGTGGCCCGAGGGGTTCGACGCTTGAGCTGCAGATTCTGCGCGACGCGGTCCGACGCACAGCTGCAATGAAGGGACGTGGGCAGCTTCAAGCACCTCGTCGTCCCCATCGAACTCCGAGAATCTCACGACCCCGAGAACCCCGGCAACGCGCTGCAGACCGGCGCGGGGCAGTGGATCGCGCTCGGCCCCCTGACGATCGAGGCGCTCAGGCTCGCCGCCGAGCTCGCCGACGGCGGCACGATCTGCCTGGTGCACGCGACCCCGGATCTCGCCGCCACGGCGATGTATGCGGGCGCCGACGCGGCGTGGATCTCCCCCCGACAGATGGACGAGGCGGAGACCGCCGCGGTCGAGCAGGCCCTGCGGGTGCTCAACGGCGCGGCCTCGAGGTACTGCAGCGGCGCGAAGATCGAGTTCACGATCAAGGCCGGTCAGCCGCTGCAAGTGATCCTCGACGCGGCCCGCTTTCACGATGCCGACGCGATCGTACTCGCCGCGAGCGGACGCAACATCCTGCAGCGCGCGCTGATGGGCAGCGTCGCCGACAAGGTCGTCCGTGAGGCGCCCTGCCCGGTCATCGTCATCCCCAACCGGGAGCGCTGAGCTCAGCTAGGCCCGACGGCGGCGCAGCATGCCGAGGGCGAAGAGCGCCATCAACCCGACCGCTGGCGGAGCGTCCGATCCGACCGCGCAGCCCTTGGCGCTCGCGCCGGGCTCGCCTTCGATCTCGGGCGGGGACCCGTCGCCGTCGCCTGCGTCGAACGCCGGCGTCTCGTCTCCGGTCTCGCCGATGAGTCCATCGTCACCGCCGGCGGGCAGCTCGTCCTCCATGCCCTCGGACTGCGAGGCGCCCTCGGATTGCGAGGCGGCGGCAGCCTGACGCTCCTCGCGGTAGTTCTTCCACCGCTCGGGCAGCTCGGGGGGCACGAAACCGGCCGGCATCTGGCGCCGCCCGACGAGCTTGGACCAGCGTCCGGGGATCTGACCGCCGGCGGCGGGCTGCTGCACGCCGAGAAGGTAGAGCGCGCGACGGTTGCGGACCTCGTCGACGTTGTCGCCCGTCTCGACCCTCAGGCCGCGCTCGCCCATGCCGGCGTAGTAGATCTCGGCCCAGAAGCCCTTGTCTCGGAAGTACTCTGCGATCGCCTTGGCGCGGCTGTTGGACAGCTTCTGGTTGCTACTCGCGCGCCCGACCGTGTCGGTGTAGCCCACGATGTAGAGCTTGGGGGTGAGGTTGGCTCCGACCGCGTCGTTGACCTTCTCGAGGGCCATCAGCTCGTTGAACGCCACCGCGAGCGCTTCGTCGAGCTTGGCCGCCTCATCGACCTTGACGTTGAACTTGCCGCTGTCGAAGTTGATCTCGGTGTGCGGGATTTCGACCGCCCACGGCACGAGCTTGTACTCGGTGAAGCGCCCGAACTCATCCTCTCCGCGCACCCAGATCATGAAGACCTCGCCCGCGGTGGCCCACTTGATCGTGATCGCCTCGCCCGCTTTGACGCCCTCGGGCACGGTCTGCGCGTCCATCACCTCGCCGTCCGAGTCGTAGATCTTGTACTCGTACGAGGCGAGGTCGAACGTCGTCTCGAACTCGGCGGTGTTGCGCTTGACCACGTCCTCGCGGCTGCTGCGGACCTTGAACTGGCCGAGCTTGCCGCCGGATCCCGACCCGCCCGTCGACTTGACCACCTCGAAGGCGAAGTTGGCCTCGACCGCCGCGCCTTGCACGTCGAGCTGGTACTTCGCCTTGCCCGACTTCTGACTCCACGTGACCTTGTACTGCTGGCCCGACTTCATCGAGCCAATCGACTTCTTGATCGTCTGCCCATCGCCCTTGATGACGACCTGGACGTCATCGATGTTCTCGTTGGCCTTGACCACCAAGAACGCCTTTCCGGCCTTGTCGGTGCTGCCCGAGTACTCGAAGGACAGGGGGTCGGCGAACGACAGAAAGGTCGCGAGCGCGACCTGGGCAAACGTGGATGCGAGCGCGGAGAACATGGGGGTGTCTCGGGCACGACGGTAGCCCGCACGCGCGCCGAGGGTCAATCGGTGGCGCCGGCGTGAAGCTCGACCTCGTCCATCGCGCGCGCGAGCGCACCGAAGTCGACAGGTCCCGCCGACGCCCCGAGCAGCCGCACGGGATGCTCGCGCAGCGCCAGGACATCGTGCACGTAGCCGGGCTGCCGCATCCCCACCGCGACGCACGAAACGGGCGCACTCAGTGCGGTGAGGATCGCTTGGTTCGACAGCGGGAGCCCCCCCCACGGCGCGGGCAGCACGGGACCGAGCGCGTCGCGGATGCGCCCGGCGATGTCGCGTCGTCGTGAGCGGAGCGCCCCTTCGACCGCCTCGAACGCCTCATGCAGCGCCGTGCCGTACGTACCCCACCAGCGCGCGAACGCCTCTCGAGCGTCCCCCTCGAGGGCGTCGAGCAGCGCCGCGCTCGTGCGACCCAGATGCGGCGCGACGACCTCGTGACGAAGGTGTGTCCACTGCGCGAGCGTCATCGAGCGCAGGCGCGGCGCGAGCTCCTGCCCCCAGCGGAACAGGTCGATGGCGTTCTCGTCGGGGCCGACCATCAGCTGCTTGCCCAGCCCCGTTGCCCACTGGGCTTCGAGCTTGCGCACCCGTCCGAGGATCTCCTCCGCGGTCTCGAGGTCTCCGTGGGCGTCGGGCACGTCGGCGAGGCGGAGCATCGACGGCCCTCGCTCGACGAACGCGTCCAGCGAGCGATGCGCGAGGACCCCCACGTCCGCCGCCGCCGCGACCTCCACCGTAGACGGCCCATCGCCGCGCGAGGCCACCGCCCCGAGCTCGAACAGGTTCAGCGGCATTCGAGCCACGCCGAAGTGGTGCGCCGAACCGCCGACCGAGCTGGCGATCGTCAGCAACTGCTGCAGCGACAGCGCCCGCGGGGAATCCTCGGGTTCTGCGAAGCCGCCACTGCTGACCCCGTACCAGCCAATTCGACCCTGACCGACCATCCGCTCGAGCTCGTCGAACGCCACAGCCAGCCTCTGCTCGAGCGCATCGCCGGCCGAGCGCTCGGGCTCGTGCAAGAGCAAGACGTCGAGTCGCTCGAGAGCCAGACGCTCGAGCGATGCCTCGAGCTGCGCGCGAATCGTTGCGGGGTCGAGCGTCGATGCGTCCGAGTCGGGGGGCGGACCCACCCTCGAGACCACCACGACCTGCTCGCGACGCAGCTCACCGTGCTGCACGAGGTTGGCCAGCATCGTGCCGACGAGGCGCTCGCCGCCACCACCGGTCGCGTGCGCGCTGGTGTCGATCAGGTTGACGCCGCCGCGCAGCGCGTCCGCCAACGCGCGCCGATGCAACGCCGAGTCGTCGCGCACCCGCGCCGCGCCGAACCCGATGGGCCCGACCGAGAGCCCCGTCCGCCCGAGCGTTCGAGCCCCGGCGCCGAAGCTGTCGGCGCCGCGTCGGGTGCCCGGCACGGTGGCGACGCCCCGCAGCGCCGAGCCCGTCACGCTTGGTCCCCAACGTGCGTCGCGACCACGACGGTTCCGATGCCACCGCGGACCCAGAAGTCCCCCTCGATCGTCATACGACGCGGCGAGATCGCTGCGACCAGGTCGTCGAGGATCTTGTTCGTCACCGCCTCGTGAAACGCCCCCTCGTCGCGGTACGACCACAGGTAGAGCTTGAGGCTCTTGAGCTCGACGCAGGTCTGGTCGGGCACGTAGGAGATCCGAATGGTCGCGAAGTCGGGCTGCCCGGTCTTCGGGCACACGCACGTGAACTCGGGGCAGTTGAACCGGATCTCGTAGTCGCGCTCCGGCTTCGGGTTCGGGAACGTCTCCAGCGATTTGGACGGCTGCGAGGGCACGAGGCGACGCTGCCACGACGCGGCGAAAAGCTCCACGTCGCGTCACCTGCGCGGAGCTTTTCCTTCGATTCGGGTTGGCTTTCCGGCGACACCATGCTACGAACCGGCCCCCCTACGGCGGGCGTAGCTCAGTCGGTTAGAGCGCCGGTTTGTGGTACCGGAAGTCGTGGGTTCAAATCCCATCGCCCGCCCAATCTGAACCCCTCGTTTGTTGCCGTCGGCTACCAGCGGGGGGTTCGGTGTTTCTTGGCGCGAGCGGTACGCAGACGCGCGGCCACAGCGAGGGGTTTGCGTCCCGGCCACCGGACCCGCATGCTCCACGCATGGTTTGTTGGGCGCGCTTTCGTCTCGGTGGGCTCGCGCTGAGCCTGCTGCTCTGCACTGCCTGCGACGACACCGGCGCGGGCCCGGACTCTGGCTCGTCCGAGGGCTCGGGCGATACGAGCGCACAGACCGACGGGGCGACCAGCGGAGCCGACGCCTCCACCGGGAGCGCGACCACGGGCGCCTCCGCAACGGCCACGACGAGCGGACCTGCGAGCACCGGAGCTTCGACGGACCCCACCGCCGACCCCACGAACGCCACCGATGCCCCCGACCCTTCGGGCTCGGACAGCAGCGGCGAGGGGCCGGTGCCCCGCGAGGGCTGGATCGAGATCGGCTACGGCCTCGACGAGTTCTTCCCCTTCGAGGGCGAGCTCCCCGTGACGCTCGGGCCCCAGGGCTTCATGATGTTCTCGCTCCCGCTGCGCGGCAGCAACTTCCCCGTCGCGCCCGACCCCTTCGACTTCGACCACCCCGACACGCCGATCCTCTCGGTGTGGACCGACATCGAGGGCATCGAGGGCGAGCATCCCTCGGGTCACTTCGCGGCGTACCTCAACTACCCCGTCCCGTTCATGCTCTCCGACGACGAAGACGTCGACTACGAGTTCGTCTCGGTGTGGCTGGTCATCCCCGAGACATACTCGCCCGCCGAGCTCGCCGGCCGTGAGGCGGTCGTGCACGCCGAGCTCGACTGCGCCGACGGCCAGTTCCTCATCGACGAGCACGTGCTGACGGTCGTCGACGACACCGTCGGCTCGGGGGGCGAGGGCTGAAGCCGGCTACCGCGTCTGCACGTGCGCGCGATAGAGATCGACGACCGCATCGGCCAGACCGCCGACGATGGAGTCCATGCCCGTGTCGCTCGTCAGCAGCGAGCCCTCTTCCTCGTGGTCGAGAAAACCCGACTCGAAGAGCACGGCGGGCATGCGCGCGCCCATCAAGACATCGAACGGCGCCTGCCGGACCCCGCGGTCGACCCGCTTGGGGAATCGCTTGCGCTGGTGCGCTTGAATCGACTGCGCGAAGCGCCCGGCGGCGAGCCGCTGCTGCGTCATCTCCAGCTGCCGGAGCATCGTGGCAACCTCGGCACCGTCGCGCGTACTGCCAGGCTCACAGAGCTCCGCGTCGTTCTCGCGGCGCGCCGTCCGGGCGGCCTCGAGCGAGCTCGCCCGCGCGTCGAGGACGTAGGTCTCGAACCCGTGCTGCGTCTTGCTCTGGGAGGCGTTGGTGTGCAGGCTGATGAACGCGTCGGCCTCCGCCGCGTTGGCGAAGGCCACCCGCTCGGCGAGCGTGCACGACTGGTCATCCTCACGCGTGAGCACCACCTGAACATGCGGAAGCTTGGCAAGGACGGCCGCCTGCAGGGCCAGCGCCGTACGCAGGGTGAGGTCCTTCTCCACCACCGAGCCGTCGGCAGAGCGGCAGCCGTCGTTGTCCCCCCCGTGCCCCGGATCGAGGCACACCAGGAAGTCGCGCCGGACGATGGGGCGCGGACCCGCCCACGCGCGGGTCGACACCGTGGCCGCAGCCAGACCGCTCAGAAATCCACGCCGATTCCACATACCCTACATGTAGGACAGAACCCGAAGCGTCGAGAAATTATCCACAAACCGGCTCGGTCGATGCGCGCCCCCCGGTCGCGATGCTAGATCGTCAGGACTCCGTGGCGCATCCGCGACTCGCTCCCGCTGCGACCTTCGTCGGCTTTGCTCTGGTCGCAGCTGCGTTCCAAGTGCTGGCGACGCTCTTGCTCGGCCTCGCTCCGCTCGAGGCGATTCATACCGCCGCCCAAGAGGGCGCTGGGCTCTACCTGCTCGGCGCATCGGGTACGGCGGTCGCGACCGGGGCCCTGTGGGTCCTGCGCAAGCGCCCCCTGCTCGCCTCGATCATCTTCCTGACGCTTCAGCTCGCCCTGCTGATCAGCTTGGTCACGCGGACCACCCGCCTCGGGCTCGCCTACCACGGCGAGTTCATCCTCCATCACTTCATCACCTTCCTGTGCGCCGCGGCCTGCATGTCACTGGGCGCCCGATGGTGTCGCGATCGCGATCTGGGCCACCGGCGGTGGCTGGCCGGAGGCCCCGCGCTGCTCGGCGGCGCAGGGTTGCTCGCCATTCACATCCTCGAGCAGCCCGGGCTCGGCCTTCGCGTCCCGCCGTGGGCAGTGCAAACCTCGATGGCCTTCGCCCTGTCGGCGCCGATGCTCGCGCTCATCGGCACGTGGACCCGGCACGATCCCAGGCAATCCATGGCACGCATCCTCGCCGTGGCGGTGATGGTGCCGCTGCTGCTCCGCGTGCTCGTGGGCTTGCCCAGCAGCCTGATGGGCGCGCCCATTCCCGACGCAGCCCGCACGTTCGTCATGGCCTCCGTCGTGCTCGCCTCGGGCGTCGCGTTCTGGGTGTTTCGGCCGCAGATGCCTCGCCCGGTTCGCTTCATCGTCATCGCGATCTCGGCCTTCGTGACGGCGCTGCTGTACATGGTCTACGTGCATCCGCTCGGGTTCGGAAAGCTCGAGGATGGCGTCGGCGGCATCGCTCAGTCGCTCTTCGGGTTCTCGCTGCCCTACCCCACCTTCGTCGCCTCGTGGCGCGTCGTGCTGACGTGCATCGCCGTGTTCTTCATCCTCTCGGTCGTCTACGGCGGCCTGCTCTCCTGGGACGAGCGGCTGCGTGGGCTCGCCCTGGGCCTGTACGCGATCACGGGCATCGGCGTGTCCAATCCGCAGCTGGCGCTGATGGCCACCGCGGCGCTGCTCGTCGTCGTCTACAGCCTGCTGCGGCCCTCGGATGCCGAAGCCGCCAAGATCGCGCGGGCCGACGTTCCGGTCGAAGACATCCTGCGCGACACCGCGGACCTCCTCGACCTTCCCGCGCCCGTCATCCTCGAGGGCACGGTCGTCTCGGTCCGCGGCGACCTCGGCGGCACCAACCTCGATCTGCGTGCACGTCCGCGCCGCGCTGGCGGCTGGCAGGTCTCCTTCCGCGTCGGCATCATCGGGCGCGGACGGCCCGTCCTCGAGCTCACCCCCGCCGGCGGTCGAGGCGGCTCACGCCCTGCCCACGAGCTCGGCCAGACGCACCGCGCGGTCGGAGACGTACGACGCCTCGAAGAGGTCGACGACGCTCAGCTCGACGCGCTCCAGCCGTTCATCGAAGCCAAGGCACGCTACTGGGACGCCGGCGTGGAGATCGACCTCGGCGAAGACCTCGGCGATCTCGACGCGCAGCGACTCGCCGCGCTCCTGCGGTCCTCCGCCGCGGGCGCATGAGTCGCTCGGCTCCGGCTGCTCAGCTGCCGAAGAAGGTGCGGAGCGCCTCGATCCAGCCTGGTTTGCCCACCAGCTGCTCGAGCTCGCCGTCGTCGAGATAGACACCGCCGCACCGCAAGCACTTGTCGACACGAACCCCTCGAAACACGATCTCGTCCATCTGCGCCCCGCACTTGCAGCAGCGCATCCAGTGCAGCTGTTTTTGCGCCTCACGCTCGCTGGCCGGCAGCGACGTCTCGGCGGCGTCTCGCTTGGCGCGAAGGGCCTCGATGTCGTCGCGGGTGACGTTGGTGCTCATGGGGGGCTCGATTCGGGCTTGGGTGGCTCGGGCTTGCGGGCGGGCGAGGGCGGCTCGGGCTTGCGATCGCCCGAGGGCGGCTCGGGCTTGCGGTCGCCCGAGGGTGGCTGCGGCTTGCGATCGCTCGCCCCCGAGGGCGGGGTGGGCTTGCTATGCGGAGCGTTCTTCTTGGCGACGTAGCTCTTGGCCTCGGCGTTGCCGGGCGACACGGCGAGGACGCGGCGATAGTAGGTCAGCGCCTTGTCACCCTCGCCGAGCTTGGTTGCCGAGCGCGCGGCACCCAGCAGCGCGGGCATGAACTTGGGCGACTGTTTGAGCGCCTTCTCGTAGTAGCGCAGCGCTGTGGTCGAGACGCCCTTCTTCCGGTTGGCCGCGCCGAGACAGACCAGCACGTCGAGATCGTTGGGGCGCCGGTCGAACGCGCGCAGCAGCAGCTTGAGGCCGCCGGAGACGTCCCCGTTGTCGACCTTGTCGCAGCCTCGCTCGATCAGCTTGTCGATCGACATGCCCTTGGGCGGGTCCTTGATGATGATCGTCTCGTCGGGCTCCTCGGATGGCCCCTCCCCCGAGTCCACGGGCGCGTCCGTGCCCGGCGTGGGCACGTCGGCGACCGCGGCGGGGCTGCGGTGCGCGGCCAGCAGCGCCACGACGCTCGGGTCTGACGGGGCACGGGACGCGAGCGCGTCGCGAACCCCTGCCGCGCCGACGTCATCCCCGCCGCGCGCATAGGCGGTCGCGAGCAGCACACGCGCGGGCACGGAAGGCTCGGACAGCCCGGCGAGCGTGCTGATGAGCCCGGTCGGCACGCGCGCTTCGGCGTCTTGCCACAGCTGCGCACCGACGACGAGCGCCCGGAGCTCGGGCTCGTCGGCGGGGACGAGCGGGAGCACCTCGTCTTCGGGTCGGCCTTGGGCCAGGCGCACCCGGGCGCGCGTCCGGGCGAGGCGCGTGGGCGTGGCGCTTTCCACGTCGACCCCCGCGAACGCCTGCGCAGCCTCCTCGGCGGCGTCGTCGGCTCGGAACGCGGCGTCCGACGAGGGCGCGTGAAGGGCTTGCAGTCGCAGCCCGACCGCCTGGGCCGCGCGGGCCTCGGCAGCCGCGAGCGCGAGGTCGGCCCGGGCGTTGACGGGGATGCCCTCGGCCTTGCTCGCGGCCTTGGCCGACGCGATCGCCTCTCGAAGCCGGGCTTCGGTGCCCTCGCGCACCGCGGCGTCGACCTCGGCCAGTGTCGCCGCATGCGGTCCCTCGGCGGCATCGGCCGATGCGCCACCCATGCCCAAGACGCGCTCCCGGACCTGCGGGATGCCGAAGACCACGGCGGCACCGCACAGCAGACCCAACCCCGCGAACAGCGGCCAGGTCGGGCGCCCGCCGGGACGCGGAGGCTCCGTCGTCTCGAGCGGCACGTCGACCGAATCCGTCTCGGGCGGCGCCTCGGGCTCGGTCTCGGCCACCGACAACGGCCCGGTGATCGGCCGAATGGGGGCGCTCTTGACGTGCGCCGTGACGGCCCCGAGCATCGACGGACCACCGGCCCCAGCTTCCGGCTCGCCCGCCTCGGTGCGTGGCTGCGCGGCGTCGGGCTCGGGCTCGGCGTCTTCCAACACCCGCACGACCCCGCTCTGCTCGGCGGCCGCATCGAGGGCGGCCGCGACGGTTCGCACCTTGGTGGTCTGGTGCTTGGGCTTGCGCCGCGGCGAGGCCGGGCCGACCTCGGTGACCGCGACGATTTCGGTCGCGACCTCGACCTCGTCCACGGGCTCGGGCTCGGGCTCGGGCTCGGGCGCGACCAGGTCGTCGAGGACCATCGACGCCGAGTCCTCGAACAGGGACGTCCGTGAGACGACGGCAGGGCCGACCGAGACGGTATCCTCGGAGGGCGACCGCGGGCGCGCGTGGACGACCGTCTCTTCGGGCTCATGGTCCTCGGGCTCGGGGATCGCAAACAGCCCCGACATGTCGAGGCGCTCGGACATCTCACGCTGAACCGGACGCACTGCGTCGGTGCCGTCCCCCGCCTCCTCATCGCCCGCAAAGGACGGCGGGGGGCCGACCGCGCTCATCTCACCGGTGTCGAGCGGGCCCCCACCCGGCGACGAGAGGACCTCGGGCAGGTCGGGGAAGCCGGCGAACGCGTCGGAGAACTCGGGCATGTCGCCCAGCCGGATCCAGTGCTTGCCCGTGCGGGAGATCGTGTCGTCGGGGTGCAGTCTTCCTTCGCGAACCCAGACCCGAAGCGTCGGCAGGTCTTCGGCTTCGAACAGGTCGCCGTCGACGGTTTGCACCCTCCACGCCTGGTCCGAGCGCTCGGGGGGTTCGACGCGAAACACGTAGCGACACACCGCGCATCGGACCGCAGCACCGTCCGCCCCGACCTGACGATCGTCGAGCGAGAACTGGGTCTGGCAGTTTGAACAGCGTACGAACAAGGCCGCAGGCGCAAGTTAGCACAACAGCCCTGCGCGCCGAGAAGACCTGACGCGTCGCTGCCCGAGCACCGTTTCACCCGCGCAGTGTCACGTCGAAGGGGGTGCGGTCAGCCCGCGATTCGGCTGATGATGCCACCGCTGAGTGCGGCGACCGCCGCCCCGGCCACGACGAAACCGAAGTAGCGCATCGCGTCGGGGATGCCCTTCTCCTTTTCGATGCCAGCCTCGGCGCCGCAGTTGGTGCAGCGATGCGGCGGACTCTCGCCCTCGCCTTCGAGACGGGTGTGACACTTGCTGCAGACGTACGCCACGGTGCATGGGGCGTATCGGCTCCCCCAACGGGTGTCAAGCCGCGCCCACGCCTGCGATGCCGTCGTTCGTGCAGCTGGCGAGCCCACAGCAGATTCATGTGCCGTTCACCGCCGCTTTACGGATTCGGCGCCAGTTGGTGGCACACTTCGATCGTGCGAATCCTGCTGATCGAGGACGATGAGCGCCTGGCCGAGGTCACGGCGGAATACCTTCGCGACCAAGACGCCGCCGTGGAGATCGTGCCCGACGGCGCCGCCGGCCTCGAGCGCGCGCTCGCCGGGGAACACGACATCGTCCTGCTGGACCTGATGCTGCCGGGGCTCGACGGCATCTCGGTCTGCAAACAACTGCGCGCCCAGTCCAACATCCCGGTGATCATGCTGACGGCCAAGGGCGACGAGGTCGATCGCGTGATCGGCCTCGAGCTGGGCGCCGACGACTACCTGCCCAAGCCGTTCAGCCCGCGCGAGCTCCTCGCTCGTATTCGCGCGGTCCTGAGGCGACACGGCGCCGCGCCCGAGACCGAGGCGAGCGCGACCGCACAAGCCCACGGCCTGAGCATCGACCGCGACCGTCGCGTCGCCGAGCTGCACGGCGAACGCGTCGAGCTCACCGCCTACCAGTTCGACCTGCTGTGGGTCTTGGCTCGAAACGCCGGCAAGGTCCTCGAACGCGGCGACCTCAACAACCGCGTCCGCGAGCTCCGCGGGGATCCGCCGGTCGAGTTCGACCCCAGCGTGGACCGCTCCATCGACGTCCACCTCAGCAAGATCCGCGCGGCGCTGGCCTCCGCGCACGACACCGGCAAGGACCTGATCGAGACCGTACGCGGTGTGGGGTACGTCCTGGGACCCGACCGATGAAGCGCGGGCCGCGACGCTCCAGCCTGTTCTGGCGGATCTACTCGACGGTGGTCCTCACCGTGCTCGCCGGGACCGCGGTTGGCGTGGCGGCGACGTGGTTCGTGCTTCAGCAGCGCTCCGAGCACTGGGTCAGCGCGACACTCGAGACGCTCGAGGAGCGCAACGACGCCCTCGTCGACGTGCTCGACGACCGCGCAGCCCTCGAAGACCAGCTCGAAACGCTCCGCGGCCAGCTCAACACCCGCGTGCTCATCACCGACCCTCGCGGCCGACCGCTCGTGGGTCGGCCCGAACGCGAGGAGATGCCCCCGCCGCGACACCTTCGTCGACACGCACGCGCGCTCAAACACGGGCGGCCGCTGGTGCTCGACCGAGGCCAGAACCGCCGGCTGATCCTCTACCCTCTGATGCATCCCGACAGCGGCCGCGTGGTCGCGATCGCCTCGGTCCGCCCCGAGGACCCGCCCCGCGGCATGGCGATCGCCGTCTCGGCGCTGACCATGCTCCTCCTGCTGGGGCTGGGCGCGCGGTCGCTGTCCCGCTCCTTGACCTCGCGGCTGCGTCGCGTCGAGTCCAGCGCAGAGCGCATCGCCAATGGAGAGCTCTCGCACCGGGTCGTCACGCCGGACGGCCCCCCCGCGGACGAGCTGGACGACCTCGCGCTCTCGTTCAACGACATGACCGACAAGCTGGAGGCCCTGATCCAGGGGCAGCGGGTCCTCCTCGCCAACGTCAGCCACGAGCTCCGCACACCCATCGCCCGGGTTCGGGTCGTGCTCGAGATCCTCGAAGGCCGCCTCGAGCGGCTCGGCGAGGGGGACGACCCACGCTCGCGCGAACACCTCGAGCGGCTGCGCAAGGGTCTGACCGACATCGGGCGCGACACCCACGAACTCGAGACGCTGATCACCGATCTGCTCACGAGCGGCCGGCTCGAACTCTCCGCCGCCGGAGGACCCCTGGACGTCAGCCCCGTTCGACTCGACGAGCTGGCAGAGACGATGGCCGAGCGCTTCGATGCGTGCGTGGAGGCGGTGCCCTCCCCTGCGATCCAGGGTGACCGACTGCTGCTCGAGCGCCTGCTGAGCAACCTGCTGAGCAACGCTCGGCGTGCGTGCCCCGACGGCGCCCTGACGATCGACATCGCGCAGACGCCCGAGGGCTATCGCATCGCGGTAGAGGACGAAGGACATGGCATCGCCCCCGAAGATCGAGATGCGGTGTTCGAGCCGTTCCGGCGCCTCGACGAAGCCCGCAGCCGCGACGCGGGGGGCGTCGGGTTGGGGTTGTACCTGTGTCGGCAGATCGCGCGCGCCCACGGCGGGGACGTCTACGCGCAAGGTCGCCAAGACGGGGCTCGGGGCGCTCGCATGGTCGTCGAGCTGCCGAAGACGCCACCGCGCCGCGGCTGATACCCTCACGAAGTGGAGGCGTTTCAGGCGGCGTTCGTCGAGCTTCTCGTCGAGTACGAGGTGATCCGGTTCGGATCGTTCACCCTCAAGTCGGGTCGAACGTCCCCGTACTTCGTCAACGCCGGGCAACTGCGCACCGGGGACGCGATCGCCAGGCTCGGGGCCGCGTACGCAGCCCAGCTGCAGGCCGCCGACGTGGGGTGCGACGTCGTCTTCGGCCCCTCCTACAAGGGGGTGCCGCTTGCGGTCGCGACCGCCACCGCGCTGTCGGGCTCCGGCCGGGACGTGGGCTTTTCGTTCGACCGCAAGGAGGCCAAGGACCACGGCGAGGGGGGGACGTTCGTGGGAACGCAGCCCGTGGACGGCATGCGGGTCGTGGTCGTCGACGACGTCATCACCTCGGGGCGGTCCATCCGCGAGTCGGTGGCGCTGTTGCAGCGCACCGCCGACGTGCAGGTCGTCGCGGTCGTCGTCGCGGTCGACCGCCAGGAGAAGGGCAAGACCGACCGCACGACGTTGGCCGAGCTCCGCGACGAGCTGGGCGTCGCGGTGCTGCCGGTCGTCTCGGTGCGGGCGATGGTCGACTGGCTCCGCGAGCGCGAGGTCGGCGGCCGCGTCGTGCTCGACCGGGCCGGCGCGTCGGCGATCGACGCGTACCTCGCCGAGTACGGAGGCGTCGAGGCGTGAGAGCCACAGCGGGCGCGCTGGCGCTGTGCGGGCTGGTGGCGTGCGCCGAAGACCCCGCCGGCGCGCTGGACCCCGAGGTGGTCTCCGCGCTCGCCACCGAGGTCGGCGACGCCCGCGGTGTCGAGCCCAGCGGCGTGTATGCGGTGGAGTTGACGCCCGAGACATGCGGCTGCAGCGAGATCCGCCCCGAGCTGTGGCCGCTCACGCTGTGCCGACGTGGCGCGCGCGGGCCCGTCCTCGACGACTTCACCCTGCAGACGACGCTCGACCTGGTCGCCTCCGATGGAATCATCGACCTCTCGAGCGACGCCATCACCGGCAACCCGGTCGGTGCGCTGGACGCAGACGGTTCGTTCGACGCGGGTGCGGTCACGCGGCTGACCTCCCTTGCCGCCACCGGCTTCCAAATGAGCCGCGTGGACGGGACCGTGGCGCCGCAGGGCGACAGCGACTACGGGATCGAGGGACGCGTGCAAATGCGCCTCATCGGGCGCGTCGAGGTGGAGGGGCTCGACGGTCTGGTCACCGACATCGAGGGCATCGACTGCGTGGAGACGCTGTCGTTCACGGGTGACCGCTACATCGTGCGCTGAAGCGCACGGCACATCGCCGCCTGCCGGCGGAGCACGCCGATGCGGTGAGCCAGGGAGCGAACCCGCGGGTCGGGGTCGGCGCGGAGGCGTTTGAGCGCCGCGAGATGGCGAAGTCGGCGGCGCGCGGGCCTGCGTGCCAAGGTGGCCAGCGCCCGGGCACGCACGCGGCCGTCGGGGTCGAGCAGCAGCGAGGCGAGCAGGTCGGGGTGGTCGTCGCGTCTGCGCTCGAGCGCGGCGGCGACGGCCTCGCGCAGCGCGGGACGAGGACTCCGGGCCGCGCCGCGGAGCACCTCCAGCGTGCCCTCGAGCGTCACGTGGCCACAAAGCGCGGCGGCACGGACCGCGAGCTGGAGGTCGGAGGACGCCACGGCCACCGCGAGCGCCCGCGCGACCTCATCGCCCGCGCGGGCGAAGTTGAGATGAAAGGGCGCCTCGGGGTCGAGAGCGAGCTCGAGGTGTTCGATGCGGAGGGGTCCGGGCATGTCACCGCGCGACCGCACGCGGCGGTCGCAGCGGGTGAGTGCGCACGAGCCCTCAACCGATCACGCTTTCTTCCGCAGCGCAGACTCAGCGCGCCGAGACGGCGCGAGGGACCGTCAAGCGCCAGGCGCTCTGCGGCAGCTCCACCTGGGTCTCGAACAGGACCCACGCCCCATCGGTGGTATAGCGCGGGCGCGCGTCGGGCAGCGTGTTGCGGGTGAGCAGCTCCATCGCCCCGCTGTCCACGACCACCTGCGCGATTTCCGTGTCGTCGCCCTTGCCTGGGTCGTCCAGGGCGCGGTCGCGCACGGTGAAGGCGACCCTGGAGCCGTCCGGAGACGCGACCGGCTGCGTCGCCTTGCCCACGCGGGTGAGGATCTTGGTCGAGAACGCGGTCGGATCGAGCGCGATGGCGACGGGGGGGACGGGAGCGGGCTCGGCATCGTCGGAGGTCGCCGGGTCGACATCGGGCTGCGGGAGCGCGGGCGGGTCGGCGAACAGGTCGGTCCAGGCCCGGCCAGCGTCCACGAGGACCAGCTGACGCGGACTCGAACCGACCGTGAGTACGAGCGTATCCTCGGAGACGCGCGCCACCTCGTAGAGCGTGGGATCACGCCCCACCCCGGTGAGCGCGACGCTCAGCACAGACCCCGTACCGGCGGGCACCAGATACAGCGAGCCGTCATCGCCGGTCGCCGCCAAGGTCGACTCCGAGATCCACGCGACGTCTCGCAACGCCACGCCGGTGAGCTCGATCAGCGTGGTCGACGGTTCGGCCGCGTCCATCGCCACCAGCTCGACACTGGCCTCTCCGCCGGAGGTGCCGACCCGAGCGACGAAGCCACCACGCGTCGGCAGCGTGATGGAGACGTCGTCGAGCGTCGTCTCGGGCAGCGTGCCCTTGGCGAGGTAGTCGCAGCCGCCCGATGGGCCCCGGGTCCACAATCGTTCGCGCTCGGTGAGCGTCTGAACGACCACGGCAGCCCCATCGTCGGAGAACGTGAACCGGGCCGACTCGAGCGCAGAGAAGACCCCTGTGCCGATCGACTCGCACAGGACGCGGTCGTCGTCTCCGGGCTTCGCATGGAACCACAGCGACTCCTCGGGCGCCGCGGACAGCTCCGCCCGACGGCCGTCGTCGGTGGTGACGGTGTGGGCACGGGAGGTGACGATCACGCCCCCGCCCGGCACCGGGCTGGCCCGCCCGCTCTCGAGCGTCTCGCCGAGTCGGACCGGCTCGCCCTTCGCTCTCTCGTCGGAGAGCACGCGCTCGGCGTCGGCCGCGACCTCGTTGGCGAGCTCCCGCGCGGCGTCGACGAGCTGTAGGTCGGTAATCGCCTCCTCGAGCTTGGAGCGCAGCTGAATCGCCTCGACCGACGCCGAGGTGTTGCTCGGCAGCGCCTCGGCCAGTGGCGCCTGCGCGAAGAGAGCCTGCAGCAGGTTGATGTCGAGGCGGCGCAGCGCTTCGGACGGCTTCGGGTTGACGGTCATGACGTGGGGGCTCGCAAAGTCCCCGACCGAAAGCACGGCGAAGCGCACATGCGCGTCGAACGGAGGCGTCGACTCGAGGTCGACCCCGGAGAAATCGACCTGCTGCGGATGCTCGAAGACGACGAATCCGTAGCCGAACCTGTCGGCGAGCGTGAGCACGACCTGGACGTCGGTCCCCTCGGGGGCCTCCTCGAGCTCCGCGCGGGCCTTGTCGACCCAGTAGTCGATCTCCCCCTCGGCGGCGTCGAAGCCCCCCCGGTCGAGCGCCGTGCTGTAGCCGGCGACCTCCCCCGCGCGCACGACGAGCACCTTGTGCGCCTCCTCGGCGTTGCCGATGCCTTGGGGCCGCAGGAACATGAACCATCCCGCGGCACCGAGCGCACCGAGCAGCACCACGGCGAGCGCGAGGATCTTGCCGCTGCCGCTGCGGCGCAGCGCCTCGAGGTCCGTTCGCGAGTCGGCAGTCATGCTCGCTACTCTCGCACATCCAGGCGACATGGCCCGTTGCGAGCCGAGGCGGGCCGCGAAACGGCGATGTTGCGCGCCCAGGGGCGACGCCGAGGCGGACCCGCGACGGTCGCTAGCGCAGGGCGGCTCGGACGCCGCCGGCGAGAATCCCCAGCCCGCTGCCGCGCGTCGGGAGACACCCCGCGTCGCGCTGCGCGATCCAGTCGGGGTGGTTCTCGGGGTAGAGGTACGCCTCGGGGTGCGGCATCAGGCCGAAGATGCGGCCGGTGGGATCGCACAGCCCCGCGATGCCGCCGGGGGAGCCATTCGGGTTGTCGGGCCACACCTCGGTGGCGTTGCCCTCGGCGTCGGCGTAGCGCACGGGGACGAGATGCCCTTCGAGCACCTCGGCTTCGAACGCGGGGTCGAGCAGCACCTTGCCCTCGCCGTGCCGGCTGGGAACCTCGAGGAGCGAACCCGTCGCGCCCTGGGTGAACACGCATGGAGACTCGGGCTCGATGCGAAGTCGAACCCACCCGTTGCGGTAGCCGAGCCGATCGTTGTGCTCGATCGTCGCCTGCTGCGGCGCCAAGGGATCTCCGGCGCGCCGCTGCAGACCCGGGACGAGGCCGAGCTTGGCGATCGTCTGAAAGCCGTTGCAGATGCCCAGGACCAAGCCGCCGCCATCGACGAAGCTGGCCAGGCGGTCGCCCAGACGGGCACGCACGCGGTTGGCGAACACGCGTCCCGAGGCGATGTGGTCCCCGAAGGAGAACCCGCCCCCGAACACGACGATGCGGACGTCCTCGAGCGCCGTGGGGTCGTCGATGACGTCGGAGAAGTGGCGGATGCGAGGCCGAGCCCCCAGCATCTCGAAGCCCGCAGCGGTCTCCGCCTCGCAGTTGAGCCCATAGCCCGCGAACACGAGCACGCCCACCTCGGCGGCCCCTTCGATTGCGTCGAGCGGAGCGTCCCAGACCGGCGAAGGCCGCTCGGGGTCCCACCTGTCGCTGGGGTTGGTCCGTGGCGTCATCGTCAGCCGCCCGTGGCGCTGTCGGTGTCGCCACCGGATCCGCTGGCGTCGGTGTCGCTACCCGCTGCCCCCTCGGGACAGGCCCCAACCGGTGGGTCGGGGAGCGCCGCGGGGTTCATCGCGTCTTCGGGGTCGATGCGAATGGCCGCGAAGCTCGACCCGGTGAGATCGATGTTGGCCGGGACGGTCACCATGCCTCCCGCGTTGCCGCAGTAGACGTTCTCGTCCTGAATCGCCCCTTGCAGGCTGAGCGTGGCCACGATGTCGCTGCCGGTGATGGGGTTGGCGGCGCCCGTGACCGCCAGCTCCCCCAGATCGGCCTCGAACGCGCCCGACTCGTCGACGGGGAAGGAGATCGACACGACCTCGCCGACGAACTCCCGCGGCTCGGTGGTCGCCAGGACGTCGAGGGAGAGCGGCTGCAGGTCGATGTCCAGCGTCCCGCCCCCTGCCGCATCCGCGGTGAAGGTCGTCGTGGCAATGAACTGAAGCGGCGTCGTCTCGGCGACGATGGCCGCCAGCGAGAAGTGGAAGGTGCCGGTGACGTCCGCCAAGCTGCCTCCAATGTCCATCTTGACGCTCGCGGCGTCGTCCCGAATGTCCTGCGTCTTGTCGACGAAGCCGTCGTAGCGGCCCTCGACATCGGGGCTCGGGCAGCCCGCGAGCACGACCACGGTGAGGCCACAGCCCAGGCCCAAGGCGGAGCCGGATGTGATCGCGTTGGAGAGGGCGGCGGCGATGGGAGAGGTTCGAGAGGCCATGAGATGACTCCGTCAGGGTGGAGCGAGGAAGCAAAAGCCGCGCCCCAATTCCGTGCCGAGAGTGTAGAGTGCCTCGACTGATCGGCACAAGCCGGATCACCCACCTCTGTTCGATCGAGTTCAGGTGTCTTCGATGGTGAAGCAACGCACAGGCAAGGTCTCGCAACGCACTCGCACTCTCTCGCGCCGCCGCACCGCGCCGCTGCGCTCGGGACTCTTGGTCGCGGCCGCTATGGGCTGCGTGACGACTCTGGGCGTCGTTTCGGAGGCCAGCGCCTCTGGCATCGCCGCTGCCCGCTTCGGTGGCGAGCACGGTCACCCGACCACGGACAACCCCACCGCCATCTACTACAACCCCGCCGGCATCGCGCTCTCCAAGGGCACGCACATCTTCGTCGACGGCACGATCGCGCTGCGCTGGGCTGGGTACGAGCGGCCCGCCGCCGGCCCCAGCGACGTGGCCAACGGCAGCAGCCCGGTCCAGAACAACCAGGAGATCCTCGAGCTTGCGCCGGGAGCCAACGACGGCAAGGCCTCGCTCTTCAACGCGATCGCCTCGCCCTTCTTTGGCGTCTCCTCCGACTTCGGCACCGACTTCATCTACGGCGGGGCGGCCGTCTACTTCCCCTTCGGCGGCTCCGCCGTCTGGGACAAGAACTCGGTCTACGAGGGCAACGAGCAGTTTCCCGGCGCGGTCGACGGCCAGCAGCGCTGGTACTCGATCGACGGCTCGATCCGCTCGATGTACCTCACGGGCGCGCTCGCCTTCAACATCCGCAAGATTGGCCTGTCGCTGGGCGTCACCGGATCGGCGATCCGCTCCAACGTCACCACGCTCCGGGCCCGCAACGCCGACGGCACCGACGACCTGGTCGCGGTCAACTCCGACGGCACGATCGCCTACGACTCCGAGGGCAACACCACCCTCAAGGAGGGGCGCAGCCTCGTCGACGTCGCCGGCTGGCAAGGCGGCTTCAGCATCGGCGCGATCTACGACGTGCTCAAGCAGGGCAAGTACTTCATCGGCGCGTCGTACACCTCGCAGCCCAACATCACCGGTGGCATGACGCTCGAGGGCAAGCTGCAAAACGCCCTGACCGTCACGCAGGCGGACCAGTCCGACGTCGAGCTCACCCAGAGCCTGCCCGACATCATTCGCCTCGGCGTCCGTATCCGGCCCACGGACAAGTACGAGATCCGGATCTTCGGCGACTACACCCGCTGGTCGGTCACCACGCGCCAGTGTCTCATCGACGTCTCGAGCAAGACGGGCGACACGTGTGACTTCGCGGGCGAGAGCACCGCGTTGGAGAACCCCGAGGACTACGGCGGCGCGACCGATTCCAACGGCAACCCCAACCCGGCAGCCGCGGGCGTGGTCCAGCACCTCCCCCGCTTCTGGAAGGATGCAGGCGGGGTCCGGCTCGGGGGTTCGTACTGGTTCATTCCCGAGCTCGAGGGCTTCGTCGGCGGCGGCTACGACAGCACCGCGGTGCCGCTCGAGACGATGGACCCGGCCCTGATGGACATGCACAAGTTCAGCGTCTCGGCGGGTGTGCGCTGGCAGATCATCAAGCACCTCGCGATGGCGTTCACGTCGACCGAGATCATCTACATGCGCACCAGCACCAAGGGGAAGAGCGTGCTCAACCGCTTCCCTGCGCCCACGCGGCAGCCCAGCGCAGACGGCGTGTACACGCAGTTCCTCCAGCTGTTCAACATCTACGCGGACATCTCGTTCTAGGGCTCAGTGCCGCTCGTATCGAAGCCGGTGCCCACTGCAGGGCGCCGGCTTCGTCGATTGCTGGACGTCATCGCACGTCTCGACCACAGACCCGGATCGAGACAGGACCGTCACCGGGTGTCTCACGCAGAGACACCCGTGCGACAGACCGACTTCTCCATACGCTCTGCCCCGCGGTCGGGTCCGAACCCCGATGAGCTCACACCTCGCGCGTGGGCCGTGGTTTTGCCCTCGGGGCCCGTTCTTGGACCACCACGGGACGTAGAGGCGCCAAGTTCGGCCGCTTCTTCGGGTCGATTTCGCGCGCCCTTTTCATACCCTACGAGTTAAGTAACGCAAGGCACACTTCTTGCTCCGAGTGTTCACAAGGGCCGGCTGCCTCAGCCGGATCGGCGAATGAACGCGCAAAAACAAGCAGTCTGGTTCTGGCGAGCGTTCGGTGTCGCGTTGATCTCGCTGATGGTGTTCCTGGGCGGCACACGGGACAGCCAGGCGCGGCTCGACCCCTACTACGTGCTTCGCGGCCTGAGCAACGGAGACGTCCGGCCGCGGATCCTGTTCGTCGTCGACACCTCGGGCTCGATGAGCTGGCGCGCGCAAGAGGCCGACGAGCAGTGCAACTGGGGCGAATGCGAGACGCAGACCGACACCCGTGAGAGCCGGATCTCCGCCGCGCGCAGGGTGATCAACACCGTCATCTCCGACACCGCGGACACGGCCTCGTTCGCCCTGATGACCTTCGACCAGTACGACCCACCCACGTGGGCACCGCCTCGATGCGAGGGCGGCAACCGATTCACCTGGACGACCTGGTACGGGTACTTCAACTGGGCGCAGATCTGGAAGTTCCCCGGCCTGAGCGGCAGCTGGCGGCTGTGTCAGGGCAACGAGCAGCGGCCCTATCCCTACCTGCGGTGGGACGAGCTCGGCGTGGGCGCGGTGGTCAACGCCAACAATCAGGAGGGCCCGCTGCCCCCCGCCCCTCTCATCGGCCTCAACCCCGGACACGCCACCAACGCGTTCCGCAGAGTGCAGTGGTTTCCGCGGTTCATGGGCGTGCGGGCGCAGCTCAATGCGGAGACCGATCCCGACCAGGCCGTGTTGAGTCAAACCTACGGAGACTACGGCAACGACGCATCGTCTCGATCGGCGAACGTGTGGAACCAGGACTTCTACTACTGGCCCTACGTCGACGGCTTCCCGCACTACGCGGGATACACGATGTGGCCCTACAGCACGGGTGCGGACCGGGGCGGAGTCGTGGGTGAAGACGCCAGCGTGCGAGAGGCCAAGCTGTACGCGCCGTTCTTTCTCGACCTCGAGGAGTCGGGTGTCCTCGAGCAAGACTGGGGTCCCCAATCCGCGGACGACGCGGCGACCACCGTCCTCTCGAAGACTGCGCCCCTGGTCGAGGGTGGCATCGACGCGGCCGGTGGCACCCCATGGGCCTCGGTCATCGGCGACACCGACGACCCCTACCCGATGCGGAACACCGAGGGCAGCCACCGCTCGGTCGCGAGCTACCTATCCTTCGTCACGAGCGAGACCAGCTCGGGCGTGTGTGCGCCCACCGCCGCCGTGCTGCTCACCGACGGCATCCCGAGCCCGGCCACCGAGGGCGGACCCCTGCTCTACCGACGGCTTGCCGCCCTGCGCCGCGAACTCAACGTGAAGACCTACGTCGTCGGGTTCTTTCAGGGCAACGAGAGCACCGGCGGGCAGATCAACGACATGGCCTGCGCCGCCGCGAGCGGCTGCGAAGGCTTCGGCTGCGGCTCCCCGTGCGACGACCCCGGCGAGCACGCATGGGACACGTGTGCGAACCCAGACAATCCCGATGAGGAGTGCGCATTCCTTGCCAACTCCACCGACGAGCTGGCCGAGGTGCTGACCGGCATCGTGACCGAAGCGCTCGATGTCGACCTGCCGTCTGGGCCCGGAACGACCGCCAACGAGTTCGGCGTGGGTGCGGGCGGTGTCGCGGGACAAGGGCAGGCCCTACAGACCACGCTCGAGGCACGGACGAACTGGCCCGGCTGGCGCGGGCATCTCGAGCGACGCCTCTGCGAGCACCGCGATGCCGACGGGGAGCTTCTGCCCCAATGCACGCTGCCGAGCCCCGAATGGGAGCCCGAGGAGGTCGAGCACACCTTCGGACCCTGCCCGCAGTCGCACGAGTGGGACGCGGGCGAATGCCTGGCCGAAACGCAGTGGTCCGAGCGGCGCGTGTTCACGACCAACAGCGCAGGCACGCTGATCCCGGTCATCACCGAGGACGGGATCGCGACGGGAGCCTTTCGCGCCGAGCTGCAGCTGCAGGGCATCATCTCCGGCGCAGATCAGCAGGCAAAAGCCGACGCGATCGCGGCGTTCATGCTCGGCCGCGACTGGCCCGAGGGGTGGAAGCTTCCTGGCCTCGCCTCCTCGACACCCACCTTGGTGCGACGCGTGCCCCGGCTCGATACCCAGAACGTGCCCTCGGTTCCCATTCGCGATCCTCACTGTGGTGGACGACGCCTCGGGAGCGCAGACGCGGGCTCCCTTCCGCAGTCGCTCGAGGACTTCGCGCGGACGTCGTGGGACACGGTCCTGCCCGAGGGCGGACAACACTACGAGTACCAAGAAGCCGTCCTCATCGGTGACGACCTCGGGATGCTGCACGCGTTTCAGTACAACAGCGGCAACGAACTGTGGGGCTACGTCCCCAACGCGATGCTGCGCAACGTCGCCGACCAGGCCGCTCGGGGCCCCGAGTCGGTGGGGCAGCCCGAAGCACTCGACGAGCACGACTACGGCATCTCGGCGACCGTGAACGCTGGCTTCGTCTACGACGACAGCGACCCCGACCCTGATGAGCACAGATGGCGGCAGCTCGCGGTCTTCGGCTTCGGTCCCGGGGGTTCGGACTACGTCGCCATCGACGTCAGCCACATGTCGCCCGCGTCCCCCCGTGGGCCCCTCGAGGTGCTGTGGTCTACCGACGACGCCGGCCTCGAAGACGTCTACACGCCGCTGCTCGGCGAGACGTGGGCCCGACCCGCGCTCAGCTACCACGTACCCGCAGACGAGATGAGCCAAGAGCCCGACCCGTTCCTCGTGGTGGGCTCGGGCTACGGCAGTGGCGGCGAGCAGGGGCGCTCACTGCTGCGCATCGACGCCCTGTCCGGAGAGCTGCTCGAGCGGGTCGACGTCGGCCTGCCCAGCGCCGACACCTACGAGGCGGCGTTCGGGCTCGTCTCCGATGCTGCCGTGGGCACGCACTGCCTCAGCCGCTTCTGGGCCGAGGCTCAGGAGACGTACATCACCGACCCCTCGGGACGACTCTTCCGGTGGGACCTGGGCCGGACCTCCGAGCACGAAGCCGACAGCGCGGGGCCTTGGGAGGGCACCGCCAGCCCGGTGGCGCAGTTTCACGCATGCGAGGGACCGGGGGCGAGCTGCTCGGTCAGCAGCAGCAACGCCGGGGAGCCGTTTGCCTTCGCGCCGGCCGTGTCTGCCAACGACCGCATCGACGACCAAGCCAACGCGGCCGGAGGCCTCCCCCCCGAAGGCGAAGACCAGTTCCTGGTGGCGTTGATCAGCGGCGCTCACAATGACAGCGCGACCAACCACCACGACGGAACGAACACCTTCCACAGCAGCCTCTACCTGCTCGCCGACGACCACCGCGCCGAGCCGGGTCAGGGGTTCACCATCCCTGCCGGTGCGCCCAAGATGTCCATCGCAGACATTGGAAGCGATCCGAACTACCTCCGCCTCGCTTTGAGCGACATCTCTCGGACGCGGCGCTTCACCCCTTACCCCGGCGCATCCGAGATCGAGGAGACTCGCAACTTCTCGCCCTCGACGCGGCCGTCTCGTGCGCCGCGCATCGTCATTCGCGGCGTGGTCGACAACGCTGGCGATGCGCCGCAGCCCGTGGACGGGGTGGAGGTCGCCGAGATCACCTACTTCGTGCACGAGCCCCCGGTGGAGTCGTGTGACCCACGCTTCTACGACCCCGACACGCAGACCTGGCACGTCGACCAAGGCGCGACGTTCCGCATCACATTCGGGCTGACCGTCGACTCGGTGTCGGGGTTCAACTTCAGCGCCGGAGCGGCGGACGATGCAGTGGAGTTCGACGACCCAGGCTTCGAGCGCGGGCTGCACCTGGTCGGGGTCGAGCAGGACCGCGGCAGGGGGTGCGAAGACGGCAACTGCGGCCCACAGCCGACCGCCGAGCCGATGGTGGCCTGCGACAACAACCAGGACGCGCCCCCGAGCGTCGGCGACTCGTACGCAGTCCCGCTCTCGTCGCGCAAGCTGCAGGCGTTCACGCCCGTCGAGGGGTGAGGGCCGTCGAATCAGACTTGCGTCCCGAGATGTTGCGGGTATCCTCACGCGCAAAGGCGACGTATGGGCGATTCCTCACAAGACAATCAAGCCAATCTGCTCGGATCCCTCCGCTGGGTCCACGAATCCGTCGCCCACTGGGACGCTGACAAGGCGCGCATCGTCGGCGGCGCTGCCGCCGGTTCGCTGCCCGAGGGAATCGCCGACCACGCAGAGGGAGACCTGCTGCCCGACGACTGGTGGCGAGTCGAGCACGAGGGTCGGTGTGTCGGCTACGGCCGCATGGACGTGACGTGGGGCGACGCGGAGATCCTCCTCGTCGTCGAACCCGACGCCCAGCACCGCGGCGTAGGGTCGTTCATTCTCGAGCAACTCGAGCACGAGGCCCGCGCGCGCGGGTTGAACTATCTGTACAACCAGGTCCAGCCCGGCCACCCCGCGCACGAGGAGATCACCGGCTGGCTTCGCAACCGCGCGTTCTCGCGGACCGAAGACGGCAAGCTGGCGCGCGCGGTCGTGGCCAGCGCTCGCACGGCCTGACCTCAGCCCGCCGGCGCGACGCCCGAGGGCCCCGGCTTCGCGTTCTTGACGTGCGTGTCGAACCAGCGGAACGACTCCGCCAGCACGTGCAGCACCGACTCCCTCGCCACGTAGCCGTGGCTCTCGTGCGGCAGCATCACGAGGCGGGCAGTGCCTCCGTTGCCCTTGAGCGCGTGAAAGAGGCGCTTGGACTGCAGCGGGTAGGTTCCGCTGTTCGCGTCGTCCTCGCCGTGCACCAACAAGATCGGCTCGTCGAGCTCGTCCGCCGCGAACAGCGGTGAGACGTTCATGTAGGCCTGCGGAGCCTCCCACAGCGTTCGACGCTCGCTCTGAAAGCCGAACGGGGTGAGCGTTCGGTTGTAGGCGCCCGAGCGCGCGATGCCGGCACGAAACAGGTCGCTGTGTGCCAGCAGGTTGGCCGTCATGAACGCGCCATAGCTGTGACCGGCCACCCCGACGCGCTGAGGGTCGGCCACGCCGAGCTCGACGACCGCGTCGATTGCCGCCGCGGCCGAGTCGACGATCTGCGGCAGGAACGAGTCGTTCATCGTCTCGGGGTCGCCGACGATCGGCATCGCCGCCCCGTCGAGGACCGCGTAGCCCTGGGTGAGGAACATCAGCGGCGAAGTGCCGCGAAGCCGGGTGAAGCGGTTGTCCGAGGCACGCACCTGCCCGGCGGTGTCCTTGTCGTTGAACTCGATCGGGTACGCCCAGACCACCAGCGGCAGGCGCTCGCCCTCCTCGTAGCCGGGTGGGAGGTAGAGCGTACCGGAGAGCTCCACGCCATCCTTGCGCGTGTACTTGAGGATGCGCTTTTCGATGCCGGTCAGCTGAGGATGCGGGTCCGCGAACGTCGTCAGCGGGCGGCGGTCCCCGGCGGAGTCTTGTGCGTACAGGTTTGCAGGCTCGGCCTTCGACTCCCGCCACACGAGCATGTCCCCCGAGGCGGCGTAGTCGACGAAGGAGGCGAACTCGTCGTCCCCGGACTCGAAGATGCGCTCGGTCGACCCGTCTTGCAGGGACATCCGCTGCAGGAACGGCCGGTACCCCTTGGGCGTCGCGCCGCTCCCCGCCAGCGCGATCGCCCCGTCCTCGACGGGGATGACGTACGTGCCATCGGACCTGAGCTCGTACACGGGCCGGCCCGGGTCGCCGTAGGCGTCACGCACGGAGCGATCGATGAGGACGCGCTCCTCCTTCTGGTCATGGAGGACCGTCTTGGTCCACCGACGGTCGCGGTCGTAGTCGGTCACGAGGAACTGGCCGGGCGTCTCGGTCCACGCAATCCGCGTCAGGCGATGCTGGACCTTGACCAGCATCTTCGGTACGTCGGCGAAGGGCGCGGCGTGCAGCATCACCCTGTCGCGGTACAGGACTTCCTTCTTCGGGTCGCCCTCGTCCAGCGCTTCGGTCCACACGAGCGTGTCGGGCTGCTGCGGATGCCACTGCACGCGGCGAGGTCCCTGGCGCACGCCACCGATGGGAATCTCCTCGGCCAGCGGGAGGTCGGCGACCGTGCGCACGACCTTCGCCCGTCGGTCCCAGACCTCGACGCGCAGCCCGAAGCGATAGTAGGGCACCGCGTAGGAGAACGGCCGACGGATCTGCTCGACGAGCAGGTACTCGCCGCCGGGGGCCGGGTCGACCGAGAGCACCATGCTCGGCGCCCCCACAGGGCGCGCGGGCCCCTCCGTCTCGAGGTCGAGCTCGAGCAGCTGCACCGTGGCGAGATGCTCGAACAGCGCCTCGTCATAGGGGTTTTGCAGGAGGTCTTGATAGGTGCGGTTGGTGGCCTTTTCACCGGTCGTGTCCGAGACCGAGGGCCCGACGGGCCGACGAGGCCGCCGCGGCGCAGCAGGCGTGTCCGGCGGCACGGTCATCAGCAGCAGGCCGTTGCCCCCAGGCAGCCACGCGAAGCCTTGTGTGAGCACGTCGTTGACGCGGTCCGGTGCCGCCTCCTTGGCCGTACCCGTCGCCACGTCGACGACCCACAGCCGCAGGCCGTCGTCCTGCCACCGCGTGAACGCGATCCGCGTGCCGTCAGGAGACCAGCGCGGCGGCCCCATACGGATTCCCTCGGGCAGGGAGACGGCGGTCTTCTTTCCGCTCGCGATGTCGACCAGGTCGAGCGACTCGTACATCCTCGTGCGCCGCTCGGCGAACCGCTCGGCGTCGATGCGCAGGCCGGCGAGGCGTTCGAAGGGCGCGGCGACGTCTTCGATGCTGGGCAGCGCGTCGTAGTGCGCGAGCAAGACCCGGTCCCCGGTCGGGCTCACGGTCACCGAGGGCGTCGAGGGTGCGTCGACGATGTCGACCACGTCCGCGGGCGGCTCCTCGTACGTCGAGGGGATCTCGATCGGTGCAGCGTCGGGGGCCCGCTCGGCGGTCTCGCTCGGCGCGGGGCCGGGCTGGGGTTCGGCGGGGCCACGAGCCGCGGAGGGCTCGGGCTCCGCGTCCGCGCCTCGGGCACAACCAACGGACAGCGAGCAGAGGAGACACAGCCAACGAGCGACGGCGGGGCGCACGAGCATGCGCCGGAGTCTACCCCTCGCCGTGGCCAACGTAGCGCGCGCGGAGGGCCGCAACCGGGCGTTCGAGCACTCGTCTCGTACCGTGCATCACCGTCACGGCGGCACCGGGGCCTCGAGCGCCGACCGAGCCGAGGCGCAGCAGGCCGTGCGGTCCGAGGGCGCGCTCCACCGCTGCCGCGTCGTCGGCCGCCGTGGTGAAGAGAATGCGGCCGGTGGACTCGGAGAACAGCCAGCCGTAGGCCCCCAGCGACGGAAGGCTCGGCAGTGCGATCGACAGCCCACGGTCGCTCGAGAGCGCCGCTCTGGCCAGCGCCATGCCAAGGCCGCCGCGACCGAGCGCGTCCGCGCTACGAACGAGGCCGGCGTCGCGAACCTCGGCGAATGCGGCGTAGGTCTGGGCGTAGGCCATGACGTCGGATGTCGGCACCGCGCCGCTGAACCGCCCTCCCATGCGCTCGGCGGCGCTACCACCGAGGTCGGCGTGCGTCATTCCGAGCAGCCACACCACGTCGCCCTCCCCGCGAGGCTGCAGCGTCAAGACGGCGGACACATCGGCCATCTGCCCCATCACGCTGACGAGCAGCGTGGGAGGGATGGAGATCTTGACGCCGTCGAGGACCGCATCGTTCTTCATCGAGTCCTTGCCGCTGATCAGCGGCACGCCGTACGCCTCGCACGCGGTCCGCAGACCCCGACAGCACAGCACCAGCTGCGCGAGCTTGTGCTCACCATCGGGCGTCTTCTCCGAGCGGATCGGATCGGGCCAGCAGAAGTTGTCCAGCGCCGCCATGCGATCGAGCCGCGCGCCCGCACACAGCACCCGCCGGACCCCTTCGTCGACGCAGGCCTTCGCCATCGCGTCGGCGTCGTCGGCCGCGAAGAACGGCGCGATGCCCTCGCCGAGCACCACCCCTTCGGACCGGCCGTGGCGGGCTCGCATGACGGTGGCGGTCGAGGGCACGTCGCGATGCACCCCGATCCACGGCTTGACGACCGAGAGGCCCTTGACCTCGTGGTCGTAGCCGCGCGCGATGTCGACGGTGCAGCGGAACTCGTGGGAGGCGAGCAGTTCCTCGAGCCGCTCGCCGACCGCGCCTTCGTCTTGCCACCCCTCGGGCAGCCCGTCGACCTCGACCGCGAGGTCGTCGAGTTCGGCGCGAAGCACCGGCTTGGGCCAGCCCTCGTGGAGGAACTCGAGCGAGAGGTCGACGACGGAGGTCTCACCGTACGTCACCTCGAAGCGGCCCGAGTCCGTGAAGACGCCCAGGACGCTCGCTTCGACCTCACGCCGCCGCGCGAGCGCCAAGAACGACTCGACGTGCTCGGGCGGCACGGCCACCGACATCCGCTCCTGGGCCTCGGAGATCAGGATCTCCCACGGCGCTAGGCCGGGATACTTCAGGGGCGCGCGCGCGAGGTCGATGCGTGCGCCCCCGGTGAACTCGGCCATCTCTCCGATCGAGCTCGACAGCCCCCCTGCCCCGTTGTCGGTCATGCCCGAGAGCAAGCCGGCGTCGCGTGCTTCGGCCAGCATGTCGAACATCATCTTTTGCGTGATCGGGTCGCCGATCTGCACCGCCTGCACGGGCGCATTCTCATCGAGCTCGGCAGAGCTGAAGGTCGCGCCGTGAATCCCGTCCTTGCCGATGCGGCCGCCGAGCATCACGATCGAGTGACCGACCTCGACGGGCTTTTCGTGCGTGGGGACCCCGGCGCACTCGACCGGCATCAGCGCCGCGGTCCCGCAGTAGACCAAAGGCTTGCCCAGGTAGCGGTCGTCGAAGAGCTCGAAGCCGCGGCTGTAGGGCACCCCAGACTGGTTGCCGCCATCGATGACGCCGCGATGCACACCGTCGCGTATCCGGCGAGGGTGCATCAAACCGCTGGGGATCGGGGCGTCGTAGTCGGGGCGCGCGAAGCAGTACCCCCAAACGTTGGTCAGCAGGTCGGCGCCGCGACCGGTGCCGAAGGAGTCACGGTTGACCCCGACGATGCCCGTCATGGCGCCACCGTAGGGGTCGAGCGCCGAGGGAGAGTTGTGGGTCTCGACCTTGTAGACGAGGTGGTCCGACTCGGTGAACCGCACCACGCCGGCGTTGTCGTGAAAGACGGAGACGAGGAAGGGGCCGTCGGCTTCGTCGATGCCGCTTTCTTGGCGCGTCTTTGCGATCGCCTCGGTCGCGCCGCGGATGTAGCGACGGAACAGGCCGCGCTCGATGCGAGAGACGGTGCCGTCCTCCTCCACGAAGTCGATCGGTGCAGCGAAGATCTTGTGCTTGCAGTGCTCGCTCCACGTCTGCGCGAGGCACTCGAGCTCCGCGTCGGTGGGGTCGCGGCCGAGCTCGCGGAAGTGGGCGGCGATCGTCTGCATCTCGGCGAGCGTCAGGGCGAGCATCCCGTCCTTGGAGATCGCTTGCAGGGTGTGGTCGTCGGCCTCTCGCAAGGCGACGGTGCCCACGACCGGCGGGGCGTCGCTGCCCGCCTGCGGCACGCCGAGGTCGAGCGTCCTGGGCTCCGAAGACACCGTGGCCGTCTCGATGACCGGGTTGCACAGGACCTTGGGCGCCGCGGTCTGCAGGACCGAGCGCTCGACCCCCCAAAACAGGTACAGGGTCGAGGCGTACGCGCGACCGGGCAGCGAGCGCCCCACGCAGTCTTCGGCGGCACGCTTCACGCTCGCGCCGACGGTGTCGGTCACGCCGGGCTTGAACGCCACGGTGACCCAGACGTCGGCTCCCTCGTCCTCGAGCAGCCCCAGCGACGCCTCTTCGCTGACCGGATCTGCGAGGGCGGCACAGACGCGCCGGGCCTCATCGTCGGACAGGCCCAGATCGAGATGGTAGATGCGCCGGGTGCTCACGCGCGGCGCGTCGACGCCCAGCCACGCACGAAGCCGCGCTCGGGTTTGGGCTCCCAAGGCATCGCCGGCGCGTGCGGACGACCGAATCTCGACCCGATGAACGGTCACGCACCGTTCCTCGCCCCGTCCGAGATCGCTGTCAAGCCCCGGGGGCGCACTGGCTTGACAGCCGCTGAGGGTCAACGCACCATGCTTGCGCGCAGGGCCCGTGGAGGCGGGTTCTGACCGCGCTGAAAACGTCAGATGGAAGGGCCCAGAGGTTGGGCTCTCGACACGCGAGCGTGTCTCGTCGTCCGCGTACGACGGTTTGAACGAACGAAGACCTCGAGACGCCAACGATGGGTCGATCCACTGCAACCAACACAGCAGATGCAGAAGCGTCCCCGGACGCTCTGGACGAGTTTCCGGACGAGGCGCCTGCGGCGGACGAAGCCGACGACGCCTGGGCCGAGTCTCTGCGCGATGTGCTCCGCCAAGTGATCGCCTCGCTGCCAGACCACGCCACCCTCGGCGAGCTGGTCGACGCGACCAAGGGCAACCCCGCGATCGCCCCCGTCCTCGACCTCTTCACCGTCCGAGACCTCATCGAGACGGCGAAGAAGAAGCCCAAGGCGCCCAAATCCAGGGCCAAGGGCAAGTCCGGGTCCGCGTCGGGCAGCGACGCCGGCCCCGACCTCGACGCGGGCCCCAAGATCATTCGGCGCCGTGCTGACGTCCCCGACGGCGACCTCCGCGTGCTGCGTGCGCTCGCGTCTCAGGGCCCCCTCAAGGAGTCCGACCTGGTCTCCGCGACCGAGCTGACCTCGGAGCAGCTGCGCATCATCGTCCGGCACCTGCGGACCAAGGGCTACATCCACATCGAGGGCAGCGGCGCCAAGCGACGCGTCAAGATCACCCGCAACGGCGGCGGGTTTCTGCGGCGCTCGGGAGGGTGAGCTACGCCCTCCCTCCCCCGGCCCTCCCCCTTCGGGTGAGGAGGGCCTCCTCCGGGAGGGCTGCGAGCTACACCTCTGCTCGCGCCGCTTTCTATCTTCTCCGCTGCGCACCCCCTCCGGGGCCGCTCCGCTCTCTCTTCGTTGAGGGCCTGTCTCGACCTGCGCCGGTGCAGCCTCGGGCGAGTCGTTGGACGGTTCCCGCCGCAGGTTGCCGCGCGCAAGCTCGCGGGCTCGCCGTCACCTAAACGGAAGCGGCTCGATGACTCGAGATGCCGTCTCGGACCGCACGCACGCCGAAAACCGCTCAACGAAGGGAGAGCGAGCGGCCCCGGACGGGCTGCGCAGCGGGAAAGATGGACCAGCGCAGCGAGCAGAGCTGTCGCTCGCAGGCTCCGGCGCAGGAGGGGCTTCTCACCCGAAGGGGGAGGCCCGACGAGCGGAGCCGTCGCTACACCCACGCCCAAGCTGCCGCCTCCGAAAACTGCTCAACGAAGAGAGAGCGAGCGGCCCCGGAGGGGCTGCGCAGCGGGAAAGATGGACCAGCGCAGCGAGCAGAGCTGTCGCTCGCAGGCTCCGGCGCAGGAGGGCCTCCTCACCCGAAGGGGGAGGCCCGACGAGCGGAGCCGTCGCTACACCTACGCCCGAGCTGCGCGGCGTCGGATAGCGCGAACGCGCTATCCGACGGGGAGGCCCGACGAGCGGCGCCGTCGCTACACCTACGCCCGACCTGCGCGGCGTCGGATAGCTCGGCGCCGCCGGGCTATCCGACGGGACCGATGGTCTCTTGGATGATGCCGGTGAGGCACTCGATGGCGGGGGAGAAGTCGGTGGAGCAGATCGACTCGACGCAGCAGCGGATCTGATCATTGCCTTCTTCGTCGGTGTAGTTGAGGCTCTCGCAGACCTCCCGCACGCGGACGGGCGGGATGGCCTGACCGGTGAAGTTGCCGTCGGCGTCTTGACCGGTGCAGCCGGGGCCGATGTCGCCGAACTGGAAGCGCTTGACGTCGGCGGTCACGCCTTCGGCCCACTCGTCGGGCAGGATGTCCCCGCCCATGTCGGTGCCGTCGAACTCCCCATCGACCCAGTCGCGATAGACGAGATCGTTCAGGCCGCCTTCGATCGGCTCGAACGGAGGATCGGGGTTGTGGGCGGTGACCGGCGGCACGCCGAGGATGCCGAGCATGATCACCTCTTTGTCCTGCTCCTCACGCAGCCAGTTGAGGTAGGTGACGTAGCGGTCGACACCGTGGAGGGCGCCCGCGCTGGAGTCGGCTTCGCACGACTCGTACACACCGTCGCCGTCCTCGTCGTTGCACTGCACCCCGGCGTTCCAGCACACCGCCGAGCTCGCCTGGGGGCCCTCGGTCTCGGGGTTGATCGCCCAGTACGAGTCGTCTTCGGTGAAGTAGCTGAAACCGCCCGGAGGCGTCACCGAGCAGTCGGACTCGTCGGTGATGATGACGACGGCAAGCGTCGCGTCATCGCGGAGGAAGCCCTTGTTCAAGCCGTTGAACTCGCCGCCGTCGCACCGCTCCTGCTGAGGATCGTTCCAGCAAGAGCCGGGGTTGATCGCCTGGAGCATCGACTCGAGCGGAGCCTCGTAGCCGCAACCGTCGATGCCCTGCGGGCCGATGCAGCTGAGCGCGGCCCCAACGTCGTCGTTGGGCACGTTGGTCTTCTCGACGTCGAAGTGGATGAAGGGCTGCCCGGGCGCGACGTCGCTGGGACAGCTGGCGGTGCACGCCTCGGTAATCACCGTGGGGTCCTCCATCTCGAGGCCCGTGAAGCGGTTGATCCGGGTGTTGCAGCCCTCGTAGACCGGGGCGCCCTGCCGCGGCGTGTAGTCGGGCTTTTGGAACGGCGTGCACAGCGGGTGACCCATGTCGGTCGTGGTCACCATGATGTTCACGCTCGGGTTGACCCGCTTGCCCTCCGAGTCCTCGAGGTTCTCGAGCTTGTCCACGAGCAGCGGGAAGTTTGCAGCGAGGTTGAGCTGCTCCTCCCCCATCGTGCCGCTGTTGTCGATGACGAACAGCAGGTCGATCTCGTTGCAAGTCCCGTCGCCCGCGCATCCGGGCAGGTCCGGCGTGGTGTCGTTGCCGACGTCGAGAACGCCGCCGCTGGTATCCGCCGCGCCGGTCTCCTCCCCGGTGGTCGGTGTGGCAGTGGTGGGGCCGTCGGTGGCCGTACCGACCGAGTCGGTCTCGAGATCCTCATCTTGCCGCGCTTCTTCGCAGCCGGTGACCAGACCCACCGCAAGGGACGTGCTCAGGATCGAGGCTAGAACGCCGAGTGTATTGTGCTTCTTCATCGTAACTCCGCAGTTGCAGTGCACTGAGGTCGGCTCGACCGTTACCCCCCGTAACAACTCGGCCAGACGAGGAGTCTGTCAAAGGCACCCCTGCGGGGCAACTCCCCGCAGCGCGATCTGCGTGCCACGGCCGGGACCGACGCCGTGAGTTGCGTCGCTCCACCGCCGCGGGCGCAACCCGGTTGGCACGAGCGCAAAACGAAGAAAGCCCCCGTGACGCGGGGGCTTTCGCAGAAAACGAGCGCGATTCGGCGCCCGGCGAACGTCAGCCGGGCACCACGATCGCTTCGCCGATGATGCCGGCGAGGCACTGGATCGCAGCGGAGAAGTCGTCGTCGCAGATCGACTCGATGCAGCAGCGTACGTCGGTTGTACCGTCATCGTTCTCGATGTTGAGCGACTCGCAGACCTCCTTGATGCGCACGGGCGGGATCGCCTGCCCCGTGAACGCGCCAGCCATGTCCTGGCCCGTGCAACCGGGGCCAATGCCAAAGTCGAACTGCTTGTCAGCCGCGGTGACCCCGTCGAGGAACTCGTCGGGCAAGATGTCGCCACCGCCGGCCATGCCGGTGTACTCCCCGTCACGCCAGTTGCGGTACTCGAGATCCGCGACGCCCCCAGCGGTGGGCTCGAAGGGCGCCATCGGGTTGTGTGCCGTCACCTCGGGCACGCCCAAGATGCCGAGCATCACGACCTCTTTCTTCTGGCTCTCACGCAGCGTGTTGACCAGGTAGTTCACGTAGCGCGAGGTCGGCTGCAGCGTGTTGGGCGTCTCGGAGGCGGTGCAGTCGGAGTAGACGCCGTTGGCGTCGGGGCCCTGACAGCTGACGCCGGCGTTCCAGCAGATCGCCGAGGACGACTCGGGCATGCCCGAGCCAGGCTCGATCTCCTGGTACGTGGCGTCGGTCATGATGTCGTAGTTTTGTACCGAGCAGTCGGCCTCGTCGGTGATGACCGCGATGGCCAGCAGCGCGTCGGGGCGCAGGAACGGGCGCGCGCCCTGGTTCCACGTCGCGTCGGGGTTGAGCGCCTGCAGCATGTTCTCCAGCGGAGACTCGTAGCCGCAGCCGTTGATGCCTTGCGGGCCCAAGCACCCCAGCGCCTGCGCGACGGGGGAGTCGGGCACGCCGTCGGCGTTGATGTCGGCCTCGGTGATCGTGTCGGGGATGTTGTCCCCCTGGCTGTCGAAGGCGACGAACGGATCACCCTCGGGCGCGGCACCCGAGATGCACGTGTCGGTGCACGCGGTCGGCACCGAGTCGGGGTTGCTGCCCAGACCGGTGAAGTCTTGGATGCGGTCCGTGCACGGGGTGGTGACCGGCGCGCCCTCGGACGGGTCGTAGCCCTTGGGCTCGAACGCCGTGCACAGCGGGTTGCCGTAGTCGGTGTTCGTCACCATGATCTGCACGTCGGGGTTGACCGCTTCACCGTTGGAGTCGGTGAGGTTCTCCAGCTGCTGGACGAGCAGCGGAAAGTTCCGCGCCAGGTTGGCCTGCTCGACCGCCATCGTGCCGCTGTTGTCGATGACGAACAGCAGGTCGATCTTGTCGGTGCATCCGAGGTCGCTGCCTCCGCAGCCTCCGCCCGGACCGCTGTTGCCGCCGCCGATGTCGAGCTTGTCGCCGGTCGAATCCCCATCGGATTCGTCGCCGGTGACCCCGCTCCCGTCGGTCGCCGTAATCGTTGCGGTCAGCGACGTTCCCGGGTTGGTCCCGGACTCGTCGTTGCCTCCGCCATCGTCA
The DNA here is from genome assembly GCA_024742475.1 of bacterium. Lineage (GTDB taxonomy): Bacteria > Myxococcota_A > Polyangia > Nannocystales > Nannocystaceae > CAJXVA01. The sequence continues at coordinate 199,536 of JANSYI010000004.1, forward strand.
CCACATGACGCCGCCGCAACCAACAGCGCGCCTACCCAAGCCAGACTCTCAAGTCGATTCTTCACGTTTTCGTTCCCTCTGGTCCGCGGCGACGCGGGCTTCGCTCGCTCCCCCCGGAGACGAAGCGAAGGCTGGACGTCGAAAGACGCCTGTCGCTCGATGTCGCAGGCTACCACGAAGGTCCCCGAGGCGACGAGGGAGATCCGAGCACATGGACCGACCCGGCGCCCGGGCCCGAGGGACGCGCGAAACCCGGCTGGCGAACGCCAACCGGGTTGCTCAGATCTCCTCGGGGCCTCGCTACACCACGAAGTTGATCAGGCGCCCGGGGACCACGATCACCCGCCGGGGCGTCCTGCCGTCCAACCACTTGATCACCACGTCGGATTCGCGGGCCATGGCCTCGAGCTCCTCTTTGGACGCCGACTTCGGCGCCACCAGCTCGCCGCGACGCTTTCCGCCGACCTGAAGCACCAGCGTGAACGTGTCGTCGACCAAGAGGCTCGGCTCGTGCGCAGGCCACGGCTCATAGGTCAGCGTGTCCGAGTGCCCGAGCGCGCTCCACATCTCTTCGGCGAGGTGCGGTGCATACGGCGCGAGCAGGAGCGCGAACTGCTCGGCGGCTCCTCTTGCGATCGGCTCGCCCTCGGCCTGGATGTCCCGGACGAACACCATCATCGAGGCGATGGCCGTGTTGAACCCCATGCGATCGGTGCGCTCGGTGACCTCGGCGATCGTCTTGTGAAGCAGCTTGCGCTGGCGCGGGGTCCCCTCCCCCTCGGGCATGTCCCGCACCGCGCCCGCTTCATCCCACACCAGGCGGTGCGCGCGTTGCAAGAAGCGGTGAGTGCCGGCCAGTCCCGTGGTCTGCCACGGGGCGCTCTGCTCGAGCGGACCCATGAACATCTCGTACACGCGGATCGCGTCCGCGCCGTACTCCGAGACGACCTCGTCGGGATTGACGACGTTGCCCTTGGACTTCGACATCTTGTCCCACTGCACCTCGACCCGCTCGCCGGTCTCCTTGACGGTGCACACCTCCGAGCCCTTGTCGTCCTCGGTGATGTCGACCTGCTCGTGCAGGAACGAGACCTTCTTGCCGTCGTCGTCGCGGCGCTTGTCCAGCGGCACGTAGGTGGCACCCAAGATCATCCCCTGGTTGACCAGGCGCTCGAACGGCTCGGCCGTGTGCACCCAGCCGAGGTCGTAGAGGACCTTGTGCCAGAACCGCGAGTATAGAAGGTGCGTCGCCGCGTGCTCCACCCCGCCGACGTACAGGTCGACGGGCAGCCAGTAGCGCTCGATGTCCTTGGCCCATGGCGCGTCCGCGTTGCCCGGGTCGGCGAAGCGCAGGTAGTACCAGCAGCTGCCCGCCCACTGCGGCATGGTGTTGACCTCTCGCTTGAGGCCTCCGGGGAGCTCGCGCCACTGGGTCGCTCGAGCCAGCGGCGGCTCCCCCTCTTCGGAGGGGTTGTAGTCGGGCACCGAGGGGAGCTCGACCGGGAGCGCATCCTCGGGGATCGGCGAGACGGTGCCGTCTTGCGCGTACGCGAGCGGGAACGGCTCGCCCCAGTACCGCTGCCGGCTGAAGAGCCAGTCTCGCAGCTTGTAGTTGATCGTCGCGACGCCGAGCTCCTTCTCCACGAGGTGCTCGATCATCTTGGCCTTGGCCTCAGCGGTGGGGAGACCGTCGATGATGGGCGAGTTGACGGCCTTGCCCATGCCGACGAACGCCGCCTCCTGCACATCGACGGCGTCGCCCTTGGCCGGGGCGACGACCTGCACGATCGACAGCGACTTGGCCTTTGCGAACGCGTGGTCGCGCTCGTCGTGGGCAGGCACGGCCATGATCGCGCCGGTGCCGTAGCCCATGAGGACGTAGTCGGCGATGAAGATCGGGATGGTCTCCCCGGTGAGCGGATGGATCGCGCGGGCCCCGGTGTCGACGCCGGTCTTGATGCCCTCGGCCGATGCGGCCTGTCGATCCCGTTCGGTCCGAAGGCTCGTCTGCTTCACGTACGCGTCGACGTCGGCCTTCTGCGTGGACGATGCGATCGTCGCGACGAGCGGGTGCTCGGGCGCGAGCACCATATACGTGGCCCCATAGAGGGTATCGGGTCGGGTGGTGAACACCTCGAGCGTCGCGCCCTCGTGGCCCTCGATGGCGAAGGCGATCTGGGCCCCCTCGGAGCGGCCCACCCAGTTGCGCTGGATCTCGAGCACGTGCGAGGGCCAGTCGAGCCCCTCGAGGTCTTCGAGCAGCCGGTCGGCGTACTCGGTGATGCGCAGCATCCACTGCTTCATCGGCCGCCGAATGACCTCATAGCCCTGCTCGACGTGCTCGGCGACCTCCTCGTTGGCGAGCACGATGCGAAGCGCCGGGCACCAGTTGACCGGAGCCTCGTTGAGGTACGCCAAGCGCCGGCCATCGCGATACGCCGCGACGGCGTCGTCTCCCGCGTCGCGGACGGATGCGGGGATCGGAAGCTCTTCGATCGGCTTGGCCGTCTTGGCCTCGCGGTCGTAGTAGTGCTTCCACATCTGCAAGAAGATCCACTGCGTCCACTTGTAGTAGCCGGGATCGGTCGTGTTGATCTCCCGCGTCCAGTCGTAGGAGAAGCCCAGGCGCTTGAGCTGGCTTCGAAAGTTGCCGCTGGTCTCGACGATCACCTCGGCGGGGTGGCGGCCCGACTTCATCGCGTGGCGCTCGGCGGGCAAGCCGAACGCGTCCCACCCCATGGGGTGCAGGACGTTGAACCCACGCATCCGCTTGTAGCGAGCGACGATGTCGGTCGCGGTGTATCCCTCGACGTGCCCGACGTGTAGCCCGTTCCCCGACGGGTAGGGGAACATGTCCAGCACGTAGTACTTGGGCTTCTCGAGGTCCACCTCGGCGCGGAAGGTCTGATGCTCCTCCCAATAGGCCTGCCAACGCGCTTCGATCGCTTGGGGGTCGTAACCCATGCGTGCACGCTAGTCGGCTTTGGCACGGTTGCCAACGCCCAAAGCGACCGGCGACGGCGCGCTACGGGCAGGCCTGCTCGCCGTCGTCGAGCATGCGAACCATCCCGGCTTCGACCGCCTCGGAGGTCACGAGGACCTCGGGATTCCCGCCCTCGACGTGGCACCGAGCTTCCCGCTCCCCGGTCGTGAACTCGATCACGGACTGCACCTCGTAGCGGCCGCCCTCGTCCACCTCGACCCCCAGCAGCCGCGACGGATCGGACGCTGGACAGCTGAACGCGTCGCCCTCGAGGGTGGGAGGCTCCGCCGGGAGCGTGCATGGGGCCGGAGGGGCCGCCTCGCAGCCGACTCGGCGGGCCACGAGCTGAACCCCCGTGACGCCGACGGTGTTGCACGGGCCCTCCGTGCTCACGGCGGCGAGGAGCAGCACGCTGCCCGGGTTTCCGCCGCCCGACATGGCCTCGGTGTCGGTCTCGTTCGACACCGGATCGAGGCCGTCGCATCCGGCCGCGAGCATGAGCAAGAGGGACCACGCTGCCGTCGGCCGCCGCATGCGTCGACGGTACCGTGCTTTGGCAACGGGGGCACTCTCGGCTACGATCGCCGCCGTGATCCTCCCTCTGCGCTCCATCGCGTTGTGCTGCGTCGCAGGCATGAGCCTGCACACCACCGCACGCGCCCGCCTCGCGGAACCCGCAGAGGAGGCCGGAGCACGCTCGGACGAACTCGCCGAAGCCGAGGCGCTCTACAAGCGAGGCCGCACGAGCTTCGAGACGGCCAACTATCTCGAGGCGATCGACTTGTGGACCGAGGCCTATGGCCTCGTGGACGACGTCCCCGAGAACGCCGCCATCAAGGCCGCCCTCATCTACAACATCGCCGCCGCGCAGGAGAAGGCCTACGGCATCGACGCCGACATCCGCCACCTACGTCAGGCCGCCGTCCTGATGGAGACGTACGCGAGCAACGTGCCGCTGCTGTACGGCGATGGACCCGAGGGCACCGCGGAGCTGGAGAAGATTCAAACGCGACTCGCCGAGCTGCGCACCCGCATCGCGCAGGCCGAGGCGGCGCTGCCCGACCCAGACCCCGACCCAGACCCCGACCCAGACCCGGATCCAGACCCGGACCCGAACCCGGACCCGGACCCGCAGCCCGATCCCAAGGCCCAGCCGCTCATCATCGCCGGCGCCGTGACGGCGGGCTTGGGCGTCGCGGGCCTGGGCCTGATGGCGGGCGGCTTGGCCATGGGGAGCTCGGCCAACGACGTGGACCCCGAGCAGTCGATCGACGATCGCCGCGCGCAGTTCGATCGCGGTCGCACCGGCAACGTGCTCGCCTACGTCGGCGGCGCAGCCGGCGGAGCGCTGCTGGTCACGGGCGCCGTGCTGCTGGGCATCGGTCTCAAGAAGCGCAGCGCGGGCACGATGGCCGTGGCGCCGTGGGGCGGCCGCGGACGCGCCGGCGTCAGCCTCGGCGGGCGGTTCTAGCCGGCGCCTCGCTCGACGACGATTTCCGCAGACTCGACCGTCCAGGCGTCGTCGGGCCACGTCACCTCGGGCTCGCCGAAGTTCGCGCAGTCGTAGCGGACGCGAAACGCCAGCCGGTAGGTCGTTTCCGAGACGAGATCGCCGGAGAGTGTCCGAGAGCTAGGGCCGGCCAAACGTACGCCGGCGAACGCCTCCTCGTCGGCCAGATCACAGAACTCTGGACCGTTGGCGAGCATGCAGCCGTCTGCAGCCCCTGTGCACGCGATCGACTCGGCCTCGCCCGAGCCCGGCACTGGGAGCACCCGAATCCACGCTTCGGGGTCGTCGAGCGCTCCGGCGGGCACCAGCGCGACGACGGCATGGTCGAGGAAGGTCGTCACGTCGGCGTTGAACGCGTGAGCGTGGCGAACGTCGATGGTCACCGTGTCCGTTTGGGACAGGGAAGGAAACGTGATCGACCGCGAAAACAACACCGCCTCGGGCCAACGCATCAGCGCGGGGGCGGTTCCGTCGGGGAAATAGAGCCCGCTGACGAAGGCTCCAGCCCCGTCGGTGCGCCATTCGATGCAGCTGTCGTCCCCGTCGTCGCACAGCGACGCGGGAAAGTCCCTCTGTGTCTCGCTTGAGGACGCGTCTTGGTCCCATGAGAGCGCCGTCCACGTGCGGCACCCGTCGGCACACGCCTCCCCATCGGGCAGGTTCCACGGGTCGCACACCTCGCCCTCTTCGACGTCGATACCGCCGTTGCCACAGGCCTGGACGTACATGCACTCGACGCAGTTGGGGTTGTCTTCGTCGCAGTCCTCACCGGGATCCTTCGTCCCGTTACCGCACTGAGAGCCGAGCGTCGTCGCGGTCGTGGACGACTCGGAGCTCGACGGCCCGGCGGTACTCGAGGTCGGGCCCGCGGTGGTCGAGCTCGAGCCCGTGGTGGAGTCGGTGACACTGCTCGTCTGCGACGAGAGGCACGCGCCTCCGCAGCACCGCTGGCCGCTGGCGTCATCGACCGCGCACGCGACCCCGAGACCGCAGTCGGCGTCCTGCTCACAGGGCAACCCATCCGCCGCGTCGCCGATGAAACAGGCCGAGAGAAGCGCCGGCAAAGCGCTGAGGGTCCAGTGTCCGAGTCGAGGCATGCCGGTCCGGTGAGACGATAGCAGCACGCTGGGGTCCGGCCCAACCTGCATCGACTTTGCGCGTGGGTGTGGTTTGGGTACTGTTCGGTCATGGCTTGGGGTCGAACGACGTGGACTTTGCTGGCGGCCGCGGCCCTGTGCGGCGGCTGTCGAGACGACGGAGGCGGCGACGCGGAGAGCACGTCCACAGGCTCCGCCTCGACAGGCCCATCGTCGAGCACCGCATCCGAGGGCACCGACAGCGACGCCTCGACCACGCAGGTTCAGCCCACCACCGTCGGCTCGACCCTCGGCACGACCGCATTCGAGACGGAGACCGAAACCGGGTTCGACACCGAGTTCGACACCGACACCGACACCGGTCCCATCACCTGCAACGACGGCACCGTCGCGGCCGGCGAGCTGTGCTTCGGGCCGCCGACCATCATCGAGTCGGGGCGATCGACCGCCGTGCTCGCGCTCGCCGACTTCGACGGCGACGGCGCCCCGGATCTCGTCGCGGGGCACGACGACGGCCTGACCGTCCGCTACGGCCTGGGTGACGGCACCTTTGAAGAACCCGAAGACTTCCTCGCGGGCCAAGGCGTGCTGGCGCTCGCGGTCGGAGAGCTCGACGACACCCTCGGCCCGGACCTCGTCGTGGCCACGCCCTCCAACGACACGGTGACCCTCTGGCTCGCCGTGGACGGTTCGTTCAGCGCAGGGATCCCCTTCCTCACGGGGTCCGGGCCCCGCGCACTTGCTCTGGGTGACGTCGACGGCGACGGAAATGTCGACATCGCAATCGCTCACGAAGCCGGCGACGACATTCGTGTCGCGCGCGGCGACGGGAGCGGCGGATTCACGCCAACGCCGGCCGTGGCCGCGGGCACGTCTCCGCTGGGCCTGGCCGCCGCAGAGCTGAACGGAGAGCCGGGCGATGAGCTCGCGGTGGCGAACTTCGGCAGCGGCAACATCGGCCTGTACCTCGGCGGCGACGGCCCAACGCCGCCCCTGACCCTCGCAGCGCAGGCGGGGCCCCGGGACGTCGTCTTGGGCGATTTCGATGACGACGGCGACGTCGACATCGGGGCGATCCATCAGGAGGCCGGCACCGCGGGTTTTTGGCCCGGCGGAGGCGACGGCACCGTCGGCAAGCTCGTTGCCATCCCGACCGGAGCCAACCCCCGCGACGCGCTCGCCGCCGACGTCGACGCCGACGGCGTGCCTGACATGATTGTCGCGCTGCAAAGCGGCAACGTCATCGGCGTGCTGCGTGGCGTGCCCGGGCGGGGCCTGGGTGCACCGGAGGTCTTTGCCACGATGTCGGCTCCTACCGCGGTCGCGGCCGCCGATCTCGACGGCGACGGTGCGCTCGACCTGGTCACCGCGAGCGCCGGTCCCCAGGGTGGCATCGCTGTCATACTCGCCACGCCCTGACACCGCACGAGCGCCCACCTGCGGCAGCCCAAGCGCGCGTGCGGTGCTGCCTCCAATGCAGGCCCGTGGTAGCCTGGGGCCATGGTTTGCTTGGCTCGTGGGTATTCGATTGTAGGTGCGCTGGCGGTCGCCCTCGCCGGGGGCTGCGGGGCAGACCTCGCCGACGCGGGTGGCGAACTGGACACCGACACGGGGCAAAGCGGTGCCGCGAGTGACTCCGGCGACGGCAATGACGACAACGATGACGAGGGCAGCGGCGGCGCCCCCGATACCGGGACGACCGGTGCCACGGGACCGTCCGACCCGACCGCGGGCGCCGACGACAGTACGGGGACGGGTGAGGACGCCGACCCCTCGGGCGCCTGCGACGTCATCGACTGCGGTGGAGGAGGCTTCTGCGAGGACGTGGGCGACGGACCGACGTGTGTCTGCGAAGAAGGCTGGGCATCGGTGGGACTGGACTGCTTGCCCTGCGAGGTCATCGACGGCAACGCCCTCCCGGCCACCGTCCCCGCGGTCCCGGTTTCCGTACGTTTCCTCGTGCGGGGCCAGACTCCGCCTCAGACTCCCTACGAGAACGGCCGCATCTGGCTGCGCAACCGCACCTCGGGTGACCGGGTGCTGCTCGGCGCGACCCGGGACCAAGAAGCCTCGCTCCTCGTCGTGCCAGGCACCTACGACGTGCTCTACGTGCACGCGCAAGGCTCTGACCTGCCGCGCAACGAAGGGGCGGTCCTCGCACAGGTCGAGGTCTCCCGCGGCCAGGCCGACTTCGTGATCGACGTCCCTTCCGCTACGTTCCAAGGGACGATCGCGTTCGCGTCGGGTGACGAGCCGGACAACGAGTTCTACGACTACGGCAAGCTTTGGTTGGTGAACGCCACCACCGGCGATCGGGTGCCGCTCGGCGAGACGCGCGACGACGACTTTCGCATCAACGTGATCCCCGGAGACTACGAGATCCGCTACGAAATGCGACAGAGCCAGGGCGCGGCGCCGATGAACCGGGACGCGTTCATTCGCAACGTCTCCATTGCCCCCGACGAGGGCTCCGCCGAGGTGGAGATCTCCGTCGCGCACGTCTCGGGGTCCATCGTCTTCGACGGCATGGCCCAAGACTCCCTGTACGACAACGGCGACCTCGAGTTGGTCGACGTCGACACCGGCGACCGCTTCCCGCTGGCCGAGACCGAGGACACGGACTACGACATCCCGCTCATCGCGGGCAGCTACGACGTGGTCTACACCTCGCGGCAGCCCGGCGAGCGCACGCCGATCAACAAGGGCACCGTGGTCGACCGGCTCGAAGTCGGCAAAGGCGACCTCGAGCACTCGATCGACATCCAGACCACCGTGGTCGATGGCACCTTCAGTTTGGCCGGGTCCGCGCCTCCGACCGACGCCTTCGACGATGGCCTCGTGCGCCTCGAGGGGTCCAGCGGCGAGCTCATCACGTTGGGCAACACCGCAGACGGCGCGTTCTCCCAGCGCGTGGTCGCAGGGGAGTACGAGCTCATCTACGCCCAAGAGACCGCCGGCATCAGCATGCCGGTCAACACCGCGGCGCACCTCGCAACGGTCGACCTCACCAACGGCGCGACGCTCGACATCGACATCCCCGTCGTCGAGGTCGTCGGCAACCTGACGATCGGCGGCGACCCGGCTCCCGACTCCCCGTACGACGATGGCCGCCTCTTCCTGCAAAACGCAGAGACCGGCGACACGGTGCTGCTCGGCAATACCCGCGAGGGCAACTACGCGGCGCGGATCGTCCCGGGCACCTACGACGTCATCTACAAGAACGAGTTCAGCGAGGTGTACCTCCCGGTCAATCAGGGCGCGGTGGTCATGGAAGGCGTCATCATCGACGCGGGCGCCGTCTTGAACATCGACGTGCCCGTCTCGACCCTCGAGGGCGCGGTCCAGATCCAGGGCTCGAACCCCTCGGTCGATGAGGGGATCGGCAACCTCTTCCTGCGCGACGTTGGCAGCGGCGACGAGGTGTTCATCGGACACACCGGCGCGACGAACTTCTCCAGGCCCTTGACCGACGGCACCTACCTCATGGAGTACCGCGGGGTCGCTGCGGAGGGCGCAACGCTCGGCGAGTCGCTCCCCGCCAACGAGAAGGCTGCGTTCGCCTGTTTCGAGGTCGTCTCCGAGTAGCCTCGCGATCGGGCGCCCGATCGTCGTACTCTGTGGGCCGCTCATGCAGCTTCGAAGCGCCGTCCTCGTCACCCTGCTCTGCACCGCCTTCTTGCCTGGATGCGACAAGGTCAAGCAGTGCAACAAGCTGATCGACACGATCAACGCCCACACGCCGAAGATGACCGCGGCGACCGAGAAGTTCGGTGAGATTACGACGAACCCCAAGGTCGTCGAGGAGTACGAGGGGGTCGTCCAGGGCGCGATCGATGAGGTCAAGGGGCTCGACCTCTCCGACGAGAAGGTCTCGGGCTTCGCGACGCGCTACGAGGAGCTCCTGACCGAAGCCAAGGCGATCGGCACCGACATGCGCGCGGCCGCAACGGATCCGACGCAGCTCCAGACGGTCGTGACCAAGGCGGACGAGATCCGCAAGACCGAGGAGACCTTGGTCAAAGAGGTCAACACCTACTGCAGCGGCAGCTGAATCGACCAGCATGGCCTTCAGTCCCAGCGAAGATCCCTGGGGCACGGGGATGCTCGTCAGCGGTGGCCTGTGGGCCCTCGCATTCCTCGTCCTCCTCGTGCGTCGCAGCCCGCTACGACCACCGCCCAGCGGCGCAGCGTCGCTGATGAGCCTCAGCGCGATCGGCTTCATCGCCTGCGCGCTGCTCGGCGCGACGGCGCAGCCGGCGGAACCTGCGCCAGGCTCCGCGTCGGCCGACGAAGCGTCCGCGGAGGCCGAGTCTGGGGACCAAGACGCCTCGCCGTCCCCGGACGAGAAGACCCCCTCGGGCGACGAAGCGACACCGCAGCCGACCGACGCAGCCGAGGCGCCCGAGGCGAAGCCCACGGTGGCCGCCCTCCCCGAGCCCGACCCGATCCCAGCCTCGGGCCCCGAGCGTCGCGCCGCCGTCCGCAAGGTCCTTCGCGACGCTCGCAAGGTCTACGAGAGCACCCGCGACTGCAAACGCGTCGAGCCGGTGGGGCGCGCGTGGAAGGCCATCGCGGCGCTGCCCGAAGACACCCACTCCGAGCGCGTGCGGGCGGTCGTGCGTCGGCTCGAGGCCTGCCGTCGGCAGGTCCGGTGGACCACGACCTACGCCGTGCACCGCAAGCGGGTCGACGCCCGCGATGCCTTCGTCGACACCCTCGTGGCCCGCATCGCGAAGTCACACGACGTTCGCGCGGCGGTGAAGCTCTCCGGTGATGACCACGAGCGCATTCGCATCGGAGGCGGCAACTTCGACGACGCGTTGGTCTCGGCCCTCATGACCGACGCCTTCAAGGACGAGCTCGCCGGGCTCGGCTTCGAGAGCGTCGTCGTTGCCCGTCCAGGCAAGACCTGGCGAGAGGCCCTCGAGCCGCGCAGCGAGTCGGCCTACGTCGACGACGCGCTCACCCCCTACGGGCTCGAAGCCAAGCTCACGCTCAGCGCCGGCTGAGCGCGAGCCGGCCTACCCTTCGGCCACCATCTCTTCGATCGCCCGTTGGGCGAACACGCGGATCATCTGCCGTCGATAGGGCGCCTCATAGGGCACGTTCTCGAGCGGCTTGCACTGCGCGTGCACTCGCGTCGCCACGGTGTGCGCGACGGTGGCATCGGAGAGCTTGCGCCCGATGACCTCGTCCAAGCGGGTCACGACGCGAGGCTTGCTGCCCAGCACGCCCACGACGACCGACACCCCGGTGACCTCGGCGTCGACCGAGTCGGAGGCGAGCTGCACGTTGATTGCGACCGAGACGAGCGGGAAGTCGATGCTCTTGCGGACCGTCCACTTGGCGTAGCGCGCCCGCGTGGGCGTGGAGGGCAGAGGGATGCGGACCTCGCGGGTGACCTCGCCCGGCTCGCGCTTGATGTGCGCCGTGCCGTCGGCGCCGTAGTAGTCGAGCAGCGGGAGCTCGCGCGGCCCGTCCGGCCCCTGGTTGACGAGCGTCGAGCCGAGGCTTCCGAGCACCGGTACGAGGTCGCTGCTCATCGCGGCCACGCAGATGCGCCCCTTGGGGACCACGTGGCAGACGTCGCCCTCGGACTTGAGGCAGCCGCCGATTGCCGTGCGCCAAAAGTGCGTCTGATTGACGTAGCGACAGCGCGTGTCGAGGTTCACGTTGCCACCGAGTGTGCCCATGTTGCGAATGAGCGGGCTGGCGATGACCCCAGCGGCGTAGGCGACGCTGGGAAAGAGCGCCCGCACCCGATCGTGCTCGGCGATCTCGGTCAGCGTCACCCCAGCGCCGATGACCAGGTTGCCATCCTCTTCGCGGATCTCCCGGAGGCTCGCCACCCGCGACAAGCTGACGAGCACGGGCGGCTGGTCGAGCCGGTGCTTGAGGTTGGGCAGGATGTCCGTGCCGCCAGCGACCAGGCGAGCGCCGGGCTGAGCCAGCGCGGCGACGGCGTCTTCGAGGGTGTCGGGGGTCTGGACCCCAAAGCGAGGCAAACGAAGCATCAGGCTGTCTCCTGGGCGCCGCCCAAGGTCGGCTTGTGGGGTTCGAGTTCTCCGGCCTTCTCACGCGCAGCGCGGGCCTCGATCGCCGCGAGGACGCGCGGCGGTGTGAACGGCAAGCTGTCCATGCGGACCCCGACGGCGTCGTAGATCGCGTTGGCGATCGCCGGAATGCTCGGGTGGAGCGGGCCCTCCCCGGCCTCCTTGGCGCCGTAGGGGCCCTGAGCGTCGGGCGACTCGACGATGAGCGCCTCGAGGTCGGGCGTGTCGAGGAACGTGGGCAAGCGGTAGTCGAGCAGGCTCGGGCCCGGATGCACGCCGTTGTGCCCGGGGTCGACGATGTGCTGCTCCATGATCGCCTCGGCAAAGCCCATGTACGCCGAGCCCTCCATCTGGCCCTCCACGATCTTGCGGCTCAGCGCGCGGCCACAGTCGTGCGCGACCCAGATCGTCTTGACGTCGACGATGCCGGTGCTTCGGTCGACGTCGACCTCGGCCACGTGCGCCGTGAAGCTGTACGCCGGGGAGGCGCCGATGGTACCGCCGCGGTAGTCACCGTGCCGGTCCTTCGGCGTGTTGTACGACCCGGTCGCGCTGAGCAGCCCCTCGTCGGCCTCGGCCCACTGAAACGCCTCGGCCAAGGGCACGTTGCGCTCGGGATCCTCGCGGTCGATCGCCTGACCGTCGGCGAGCGTGACCCGCTTGCGAGGGACGTCCCAACGCTTGCCCACGGCCGTCGTGACCTGCCGCCGGAGCTTCTGGGCAGCTTCGAGGCACGCGTTGCCCACCATCAACGTGATGCGCGAGCTGTAGGCCCCCAGATCGACCGGACACAGGTCGGTGTCGGCCGAGAGCACGCGGATGTGCTCGAGCGGAAGCCCGAGCTCGTTCCCGGCGATGACGGCGAGCATCGTGTTGCTGCCCTGGCCGATGTCGTTGGCGCCCGAGAACACCCGCGCGCGACCGGAGCGATCGAGGGTGATCTGCACGGCCGCCTGCGGCATGTCGTTGGGATAGATCGGGTAGTTGGTGCCCGAGATGTACGTGCTGCCCGCAACGCCCAGCCCTCGGCCGTAGGGCAGCTCCTTGCGCTTCGCGTCCCAGCTGCTGCTCGCCCGCACCCGGCGCAGACACTCGGAGAACCCGTTGCTCCCCACGCGGAACTCGTTGACCGTCTGCGCGTTGGGGCCGATGTCGTTGTGCAGCCGCATGTCGATCGGATCGAGGCCGAGCTGCTCGGCGGCCTTGTCGATCTGGCACTCGATGGCGAAGCGCGGCTGCACGCTGCCGTGCCCGCGCTTGGGACCGCAGGCGGGCTTGTTGGTGTAGGCGCGCCGCGAGTGGAAGCGGTAGGCGTCGAAGCCGTAGGGCGCGCACAGCAGCTGCCCCGAGTAGTACGTGGTCACCAGGCCGAAGCTCGAGTAGGCGCCGCCGTCGAGGATCGTGAAGGCATCGACCGCGGTGATCTTGCCGTCCTTCGTGAAGCCCGTGCGGTACTTCATCTTCATGGGATGGCGCCCTCTGTGGCTGTAGAACACCTCTTCGCGGGTGTAGAGCAGCTTCACGGGACGCCCCGTCATCAGCGCGAGCTTGGCCACGCAGAACTCGAGGTCGAACGGCTCGGACTTGCCGCCGAATGCACCGCCCAGCGGCGGCTGGATCACGCGGATGCGGTTGGCCGGCATGTCCAGAACCTTGGCCAGCTCGCGGTGCAGATAGTGCGAGACCTGCGTCGCCGACCACACCGTCAAGACGCCGCTGGGCTCGACGTGCGCGACGGCGCAGTGAGGCTCGATCGCCGCGTGGGTGGTGCCCTCGAAGAAGTAGTCTCCCTCGACCACCAGGTCGGACTGCTCGAGCGTGCCGTCGATGTCGCCGAACTCGAGCAGGACCTTCTTGGAGAGGTTGCCCTTGCGCGAGTAGGGGTTGATCTGGTTGTCGCGCCGCTCCAGCGCCTGCTCGGGGTCGTACAGCGGCTCGAGCACCTCGTACTTCACGTCGATCTTCTCGAGCGCTTCGATGGCGGTGTCCTCGTCATCGGCCGCCACGCAGGCGATGCCGTCTCCGACGTACAGCGCCTTCTCCACGCATAGCGCCGTCTCGTCGGGCGTCCACGGGATGATGCCGTAGGGCGTGGGGAGGTCCCTGCCGGTAATGACCGCGTGCACGCCGGGCATGGCGAGCGCCGCCGAGGCGTCGATGGAGAGGATCTTGGCGTGCGGATGGGGGCTGCGCTTGATCTTCGCGTGCAGCATTCGCGGCAGCTTGAGGTCGTCGGTGTAGCGGGTGACCCCGCGCATGCGCTCCATCGCGTCGACCTTGCGGTGGACGCCGCCGACGTGTCCGCCGGTCTCGTGCGTGGGCATCGGCTCGTCGTGTTCGCTCATTGGGCCACCTCCTTCTTCGCGTCGTCCGAGCCGTGGCCGTGCATGACCTCCGAGGCGTCGACCACCGCGTCGAGGATCTTGGTGTAGCCGGTGCAGCGGCACAGGTTGCCCGCCAGCGCCTCGCGGACCTCGTCGCGAGAGACGGGACGCGGGTTGCGGCGCAGCAGCGAGTCGGCGCTCATGAGGATGCCGGGCGTGCAGAACCCGCACTGGGCGGCGTCGTGCCGGTCGAACGCGTCTTGCAGCGGGTGACAGCCGCCATGCGCATCGCCGAGCCCCTCGACCGTGGTCACCGCGCGGCCCTCGGCGTGCACGGCCAGCGTCAAGCATGCCAACGCAGGCTTGCCGTCGATCTGGACCGTGCAGGCGCCACAGTCCCCCTTGTCGCAGCCTTGCTTGCTGCCGATGAGGTCCAGCTGGTAGCGCAGGACCTCGAGCAGCGTGTGGTGTGGTTCGACCGCCACCGACACCGCGTCCCCGTTGATCGAGGTGCGGAGCAAGATGGCGTCAGGGGCGCTTGCAGGCGACGGTCCCGACATGCGCGCATGTTCGGCGATCGGAGCGATGCCAAGCAAGGCGGCCGGCTGTGAGTGAAGCGGGCGCGGGCGTTTTTTGCCGGGCCACGGTAGCCTGCCCTCCGTGCGGCGGTTGTTGGCCCAGCTCACGTGCACCGCGCTGCTGAGCACGACGGGGTGCCTGACCCACCGGAGCCACCAGTGGGATCGGGGCACCTCGCCCTCGCCCTCGCCCGCGCCCGCGCCCAGTGTCGTCATCGTCGGCGAGGCCGGCGCGCCCGGGCGCACGCCCGCGCAGGTCGCCCGGGGTGTCGCCGAGACGCTCGAGGCCGAACGCGCCGCCGGCCGGGCCCCCGTGGTGGTCTGGCTGGGTGACTTGCTGATCGACGCTCGAGGCAAGCTCGACTGCTCCGCGGCCGCGGCCCCGTGGGATCGTGCGGGTGTCGACGCGTTGTCCGAGGTCGTCCGCAGCCACGTGCGCGATGGAGGCTCGGCCTACGCGCTGCCCGGTGAGGCCGCGTACCGGTGCGGTGCCCGAGAGGCGCTGCGCACCGATACCCGCCGCCCCGCCGCCCAGCCCGGAACGCACTTCGTCGTGGACGTGCTGCCCTCCTCGGCCACGCGCGTCGCGGCGACCTGCAGCGGCGGTGCCTGCTCAGCTCTCGCGCAGGCCGAAGACGCCCGGCTCCAGCTCGTCTTCGTCGACCTCACGCCCTGGATCGCCGGATCCCGCCCGCCCGCGACCGACGAAGATCTCCTCAGCCTCGAGGCCCTCATGCGCACGCTTCGGGACGCACCCGGTCCGCCGCGGGTGCTCGTGTCCAACTACCCGGTCGAGGCGGTGGGCTTTCACGGCAACGGCGGCGGCGACCCCGACTCCAGCGTCCACACCCTCGCGCCGCCGGTCACCGAAGCCCTCGAAGCCGGCGTGTTCGTGGGTGCGCTCGCGGGGCACGACCGAGCGACCTACGCGTGCGACGACATCTCGGACGGCACGATCCGCAGCAACAGGGTCTTCCTCCCCCACCGGGTCTTCCAGGTGGTCTCCGGCGCCGCCTCGGATCCCGACGTCTACAACAGCTGGAGGCGACTGCGCTTCAACAGCTCGATCGCGCTGCTACCCACCCGCTACACGCCGCGCGCCGGGTTCGCCGTCGTCCACTTCGGCGAGCAGCCCCACGCGACGCTGCACGCCTACTGGGGGGGTCGCTGGCAGACCTCCTCCGTCGCGCTCAGTCTCGCGCCCGATCCCCGGCCCGCGCTCGTCCGTGTACCGAGCACCGCACCGTGCCTGCGGTGCCCCGTCGTGCCCTACAACGAGCGCTGAGCGACCCCGCGCGGCCTCACTCGCACGGCAGGCGCCAGATCGTCAGGTCCCACTCCTTGATCAGCGTCGAGAAGCCCAGCGCCGTCGTCTGAGGGCAGACCTGCTCGGCGAGCCCGGGACCCTGCGCGGTGTCGTCGACGTACTCGACGTGGAACACCGCCTTGCCCTGGTCGATGAACGGCGAGAGCGTCTGGCACTCCTGGTAGGCCACACACTCCTCGTTGAGCGCCCAGTCGAAGTCGTCGAGCAGCGCACCAACCTGATCGACGTCGTTCTTGAGGCCGATCGACAGGCCGCGGGCGTGGGCCTCGCTGGCGAGGAAGCGGTTGTAGTCGAGCTGCTCGTCTGCGGTGAGCGCGAACCCGGTGTCGTTGATGTAGCCATCGACGTTGTCGGGCTCGACGGCGTCACAGCCCTTGGCGAGAGCGACATCGAGCCGGGCCTGCATGATCGCGCGGATGCTCGCATCGCGGTGATCGAGCCACGCCTCGCCGGGCCATCCGTCCAGGGGCTCGCCGATCGCCGCGGCCGGGAACGCGTCCGCGTCGTCTCGCCACTCCTCGTAGCTTCCCGCGCTGAAGTAGCAGATCACGCTGCGGCCATCGGCATGCAGCGCATCGATGATCGCCTGGGGGGCGTCGAACAGGTCGATGTCGTAGACCGCGACGTCGACGCTGGTGTCGATGTCGCCCACGAGCTGCCACTGCCAGCTCGTCCCCGGCGCGGGCTGCCAGATCGCGTCGCGGCCTCCCGTCTCCGTCGTACCCGAGGTGCCCTCGGATGCCCCGGTGGGCACGGACGTCCCCATGCCGCTGCCGGCCGGACCCGATCCCGCGGTCGATCCCCCCTCGCTGGCCGACGCCGAGTCATCCCCCGACGTGGCGCCCGCATCCGGGCCGGCCGTGAGCGCGCTCGTGCTCGAACCGCTCCCGGAGGCCGCAACTCCGTCGTCGCTGCACGCCGCCAGGCCCAGCGCGAGCACCCCTGCGCCCCATCGCCGACACACCATGGGGCGAACGTACCACGCACGCTGCGCCCGACGGGCCCGCGACGCCCCGCCCGGGGGCGCACAGAGCCCACGATGGGACGACCGCGCGTGCCACCAGGCCTTGCCCCACAGCCGGCGCGTCGCCACAAACGAATCGTGGAAGGTCGTCCCGGCAAGCGCGTCGTCGTCCTGTCGTTGGGCACCGAGGCCGACGTCTGGAACGCCGCGCGGATCACCGCCGCGTGGTCGGGACGCCGCGGCATCGCGAGCGTCGAGGTGATCGGCTGGGACATCACCCACGACGCCTGTTCGCTGCTTCCGGGCGTCGACGCCGTGCACCCCCTCCCCCTGACGGGTCTGCGCGACCGGGTCCGGCGTCACCCGCTCGCGGCCTCCATCGCGCTGCGCGGCGCCATCGACGGCATCATCGGCGGACGATGGTTCGACGCGGTCCTCAACCTGACCTACGGCGGCCTCGCGGGCCACCTCGCGCCCATGCTCGCCCTCGACCCTCATGCGGTCGTCGGCCCCTTCGTCGACGAGACGGGACAGTGGCGCGCCTCTCACCCCGCCTTCGAGTACCTCGCGACGTGGGGCATCGACCCTGCGCTCAACGTCTTTGCGATGCAAGACGTGTGGGCGGCAGGATCGCACGTTCGCACCGACGAAGCGGGCCTGTTCTCCAAGGACGCGATCGCCGACACCCTCGTGGACCACGCATGTGGTGAGGGGACGACCCCACTCATCGTCGCCCCCACGGCGGAGGCCGAACAGTGGCTGGGGTTCGGGTGGGACGCGCTGGTGTCCACGCTCGCCCACGCAAGCGAGCGTCCCGTCATGCTACTCGCGCCCCCGGGCGAAGAGGCGCTGTGTGAACGCATCGCCGACCGCACCGGTGCGAGCACCGCTCGCTGGCCGCTTCGCCATCGCGCGGCGCTGCTGCGCCGCTGCGGTACCTTGCTGACCTCGAACCCCGACATGAGCGGGTTTGCGGCCCGCGCGGGCGTCAAGCAGGTCCTGCTACGTCCCAGCGGCCCCCTTCGGCTGGCGTCGCTCCCCGGCCCGCACGTCCTGACGATGTCGGGCGCCGAGCGAGCGCTGCACCTCGACGCGGTGCTCACCTTTGCGCTGTCGCACCTGCTGCAGCACAGAACCGCGGCTCCCATGCTTCAGCGCAGCGCCCACGGCCTGCACGTGCACGAGGTCGGCTACGACAACGCCGGCTGCCTCGCAGCCACGCGCGTGGCCACCCAGGAGACCTCGACCCAAGCGGTCACCCTCAGCGCGTGGCGGAGGATCTGGCGCGACGCGTGGATCGGGCTTCCACCCCAGCGCAAGGACGTCGAGCACGTTCTCGCCCACGGCGACGCCCATCGCCTCGCGCGGGCTCGGGCCGATCGTGGACGCGTCGGCGAAGCGCTTCGCAACACCCCGCGGCGACGGACGGTGGCGGCATGATTCCTCTATGGGTGCAGCGCATGCCCTCGATCTGGATCGCCGCAATCGCGGGCACGGATCCGAGGATGCCCACCGGCGCGGTCGTCGTGACGTTGCCCGAGGCTCGCGCGATCGCTGCGGGCACGGTGCTCCCCATCGCGGTCGCGCGCGCATGGGTCTGCGGTGCCGACGTCGAGCACCCCGAGGACGCCTCCGCCGAGGTCTGTACGCTCGCGCATCGACTCCGCCTGCTGCTCCCCGAGGCGACTCGACCGTTCACGGCCAAGATCGCCGCGGACTTCGGGCTGCCGCGGCTCGGCGCCGTCGTCGCGGCCTCGCCCGATGTGCCCCCGCTGTCCGACCTCGCCGATGCGGTGTCCGACACCCACCCCGACGGCGTCCCTCGGCTCAGCCGAGAAGCCCGGCTGCTCCGGGCGCTCGCCGGGATCTAGCAGCTACTCGCAGTCTTCGCCGGGCATCTGCGTGATCCACTCTTCGATCAGCGAGACGCCAAAGTCGTCGGCGAGGAGGCTGGGGAGCTCGGGCATCTTGACCTCCGGGTCCTCGCTCGCCATGCGGTAGGGGATGATCGAGTCCTCGGGTCGTCCGGGCCAGATGTCGTAGCTGCGACCGCCCGCGCCCGGGCCGGCAGCGGCGGGGAGCTTGCAGACACCGAAGTCGGCCGGGTTGTCCTCCCAGACCGTGAACTTGAGCCCGCTCGAACCGCCCGCGCCACCAGGGCGGTGACAGTGGGCACAGTTGCCGTGCAGGTACGCGCGTGCGCGCGCGTCGAGGGAGGCGTCTCCGGCGGGGTCGGCCAGCGCCGGCAGCTCGGACGCATCGGGGACCTCGCCGTCGAAGAAGCCGTGCTCGGCGAGCCAATCGATCTGGTTGACCTCGGTGTCGCCCTCGATCGCCCAGGTGGTGTTCATCTGGCGAGTCGTGGGTCCGAGAATGAGCGTGGCGTCGTCGCGCTGGTGGCAGCTCTCGCAGACGTTCTGGTCCGGCACGATGTACAGCTGCGATTGCGCGTTGCCCGACGCGTCGATGAAGTCGACGAACACGTCGGCGCCTGCCTTGGTCTGCTCCGCCTCGATCTGCTCGTCGTCCCAGATGTAGCCGTAGCTCTGCCACTGCCCGGAGGCCTCGAGCACCAGCAGGCGGGTCTCGATGACCCGCAGATCCTCCGCGGGGCCGCGATCGAGGTCGAAGAAGAAGTTCTTGATGAACACCGTGCCCGTGGGGAACGCCCACTCGTTCTGCTCGGTGAAGCCGATCGTGGTGCCCTCGGGGATGACGAAGTAGCGACCCTTGTCCGCCGCGTCGGCCCACAGCGGCGCTGCGACGGTGTAGGGGATCACCCTCTCGTTGGGCACCAGGTCGCGCAGGTCCCCGACGAAGAAGTTGTACTCGGACAGGGTCTCGAACGGGTACGCGTCGATGTCGAGGTTCACCGGCTCGGGCTCGGGCTCGCCGTCGGTGTCCGTATCCGTATCCGTGTCGGACGCCGCGTCCGTGTCGGCGTCCGCCCCAGTCTCACTCCCGGTCGCGGGGGTGGAGTCGGTGTCTTGCGAGGCACCGTTGCTCGAGTCTTCGCACGCGGATGCGAGGAGGGCGACGCTCCCGAGCGCCAGGAGGAGATGGTGGGTACGCATGGTCGTTCCTCTTCGATCAGCCCTTGTCGACGGGGGACTCGGTGGGCAGCGGAGGCTGCGTGCAGGTGTACGGCTCGATGTCGGTGTTCGCACCGCCCTGCTGCTGGCACCCGTCGGCCATGAAGAACGACTCGGGGTCGACCGCGAGGCAGTTGGCCAGCGCCGGGTCCTCTTGGTCGAGCTCGGGGTTGAAGCAGCCGCCGACGATGACCTCGGGCCCTGGCGTCGCGTTGCCGTTGAGCACCAGGACGAGCTGGTCGGGCGCTTGCGCGTTGCCCGAGATCTCGTTGTCGTGCACGTAGTTCCCCTCGGAGTAGATGTCGAAGTCGGGGTCGTTGGGGTCATCGAACAGCGAGGGAAGGAAGCCGATCACCGCGACGCCGATGCTGTCGTTGCCCGTGATGGTGTTGTCCCAGACCTCGTTGGTGTCGGTGGCCACCAGCAAGATGCCGATGCCCGGTGGGATGATGCCGACCGTCGTGCCCGGGTCGCCGAAGTTGACCGTGTTGTTGTTCTCGACGACGTTGTTGAAGATGTTCGCCCGCTTGCCGTCGAGGATGTCCAGGCCCGGCAGCGTGATGACGAGGATGCCGTTGGTGTTGTCGTAGGCGTGGTTGTCTTGAACGACCGTGTCGGTCGAGTTCTCGACCTCGATGCCGATGACGTTGCCGTACGCCTCGGTGTTCATGATGAGGGACTGGGTCGACTGCCCCAGGTACACCCCCGCATCGGCGGCTCCGTACACGACGCAGCCGTCGATGATGACGTTCTCGGACTGCACAGGGTACAGCGCGTAGGCGCCGTTCTCGGGGTCGGCTTCGGCAGCCCAGCCAACCGAGAGGTCGCGGAAGATGATGCCGTTGACGTCGTTGGCCCGAATGCCATCTCCGGGCGTTTCGATGACGGCGAAGCCCTCGACGGTGTTGCGGTCGCCCTCGATGAGGATGCCCTGACCTCCGCTCGCCTGGTTGGTGAAGTCGAAGATCGTGGCGTCGAGCCCCGCGCCGCGCAGCGTGATGTCGTCCGCCGTCATCGTCAGCTGACGCGTCAGGGTGAACGTGCCCTCGCTGACGCAGACGACCTCTTCGGGCTGCACGTCGACCAGCGCGGTGAGCAGGTCGTCTTGGGCCGAGGCCGAAGCGGCGTCGACGTAGTAGTTGCAGCCCTCGGGCAGGTCGACGTTGCCGCCGCTGGTGTCCTCGCCTGTCGTCTCCTCGCCCGTGCTCTGGGGCGTCTCGGTGTCCGCGGTGTCCTCGGTCTCGGCACCGGAGGTCGCCGTCTCGGTGTCGGCCGACGTCTGTTCGCCGCCGGTGTCGTCGGAGGGGCATCCGACCGCGAGAGGAAGGGCGAGCAGCAACAAGGGGGTCTTGGCGGATTTCATCGTAGTTCTCCAGCAGGCTGACTGACCGACCGGTCAGCATGTATTAACAGCTTCCCACACCGTTACCACAGACGCGGGAGTGCCGCGAATGTGAGTCTTCACGCAGGGTGTAGGCAGGGCCAGGACGCAAAGAACCCCGCCGCCCCCTGGGGGCTGGCGGGGCCTGCAACCCGCGAAGCGGGGCTCCGCTACTCGACGGTGATGACGAGCGCGAACACGACGTTGGGGCCGGTGCCCGCGGTGCCCGAGCCGCTGAGGCCGCCCGAGGTGGCGACGTAGTCTTCGCCGGTGGACGCGCCGCCGAGGATCATGAACAGGCCCGTCTCGTCGGTCATCGTGTCGACGACCGAGTCGTCGGCCTGCGGGTAGAGGACCTGCGCGCCGCTGCCGTCGGCGTCGGGCGCCACGGTTGCGCCCGCGACCGGAGCGCCGCTGGCGTCACGCACGAAGCCGATGATGCCGCCGGCCTCGCCCACGGGGAAGACGCTCTTGTCGACGGTGCCGTCGATCGACGCGTTCCAGGCGTTGAGGGAGTCTTGGGGCACGGCCCAGAACTCGTGAATGCCGGTGCCGGGCGGGTAGCCGCCGGCGTCGCTCTGCACGCCGGTCGCGGTCGTGTAGTAGCGGCCGCCGCTGACGATCGCGACGGTGGCGATCGGGGCGGAGATCGGCCCCTCGGAGCGGAAGTCGAACGTGCCATCGCCACCGGACATGCCGCTCGCCTGCGCGTCGGCGCCCGTGGGGTTGGTCAGGGCGTCGAGCGCTGCGACCACGCGAACCTCTTGATCGGGGATCGGCGCGAGCGAGGCGAAGTCGAAGAGCGTGCCGGTGACGCGGGTGCTGCAGTCGGGCATGACCTCGCCGCAGACGGCGTCATCGTCGGCCGGGACGTCTTGGAACAGCAGACAGACGCCGGACTCGCACTCGTCGTTGGCCGTGCAGGCCTCGCCCTCGGCGGCACCGGACTCGGGCACGCCCAGGCACTCGCCGCCCGCGGTCGGGTCATCGGTGTCGGTGGTGTCCGGATCGGTGGTGTCGGTGTCGGGATCTTCGGTGTCGGAGGTCGGGTCCGCGGTGGTCTCCGTGTCGCCGGTCGGGTCGCCGGTCGGATCTGCGGTCGTCTCCGTGTCGGTGGTGGGATCGCCCGTGGGGTCGGACGATTCGGTGCCGGCGACGGGATCGGAGTCATCGGCGGGGCAACCGGTGGCAATCGCCACGCACACACCCAGGCCAAGCAATTTCAGCGTTTGATTCATCATGATGCGACAAGCCTCGTGGTCGAAGCACGGACCGTGGTGTCCACAGCCCGCGATTCGGCCCAACGTATCAGCACGCCCCTGGAGTGTTCAACGCGCATCGGTGACCCTGCCACCGGGCGGAATCACACGCAGACGCCGGGAGGAGAGCATCCGCGGTCCTGGCGGCTACCGGGCCGCTACCCGTCGATCATGGTGTAGCCCGCGGGCTTGACGAACTTCACGTCCTTGGCCGTGAGCCCGCCGTTACGGACGATCTTGGACAGGACGAAGTGGTTCGTGCTGCCGTCTTGGTTCCAAAGGGCGAACGCCTGTACCCGCCCGGTCGCATCGTCGACCACGAGGATGATCTCCTTGTAGTGCGGGTTCTTCTTCTTGGGCTTCATTCGAATGGCGCTTTGGCCCTTCTTGGCCGCGTAGCGCTTCTGAAGCTTGGACTCGGCGATCTTCACGAGGAAGTCCTCGGTGAGCTGCTTGCCACCGAAGAGGAATTTCTCGACGCCGGCGATGTCGGACTTGCCGATGTCGCGCGTCGCGACCTGCTTGGTGTCGCGCTCCACCGACCACACGCGGCTGCCGTCGACGTAGATGTCGGGCGTGTCGGCGGCCGCGTAGTCCCAGACCATCTTGCCGGGCTTGACCGCCTTGAGGGTGCCCTTGGAGACCTTCTTCGTGCCGTAGACGCTGTTGCTGTACGTCTGGGTGAACGACGCCTGCAGGTCCGAGGTGCCGTCGTAGAACGACTGCACGCTCTCGAGCTTGCGCGAGGCCTCTCCCTTGGCCGGCTTGGAGTCGTCGGCAGCCGGCTCGGCCTCGGGTTCGGGGTCAGGGTCGCCGCCGGCGGGCTGAAGCGGCGTGGGCGGCGGCGGTTCGGCGATCTCGACCTTGGCGGGGGTGCAGGTGAGACCAGCGGAGAGGATGCAGGCGAGTGTTCCGGCCATGGCGAAGCGTCGGGAGTCTACCCGTGTTCAACGAGAGTTGTTCCCTCGCGATCTTTTTCAACCCATCCGCGCGCCTGCGGAATAGAGCACCCCAGCCGCTGTTGCCCTAGCTCTCGAGCCCCCCCCATGAGCCTCGCTGCCATCGTCGTCGTCTTCGTCTCCCTCGTCGCCGTGGTCGAGACCGTCACCGAGTGAACCCGCGGTGTGTGCAGCTGCACACATCTCCTCGGACATTTGCGACATCGGGGCCGACACCGCTGTCATGCCCGCCTCGACCCGAAGCCCGTGATCCGGCGCGGAGTTCGGTGGCGCGGCGTTTGCACCCATCGCGGCCGTCGGCGTGGTGGCCGGCGATGGCTTGCACATGAAGACTCTCGACACCCATCTTTGGAATCTGGGCACCACCTCCATGGCAGCCGCGGTCCTCGGCCTCACCGCGGCGGCCTGCGGACCCGCCGTGGAGCTCGAAGGCGACACCGACGGCGGCAGCGAGACACACAGCGACACGCTCATCGACCCGACGACCGACACCGAGCCGGAGCGGGCCGAGTGTCTAGACGACGACGACTGTTCCACCAACTTCGACTGCATCGACGGCGAGTGCGTCTACGACCCGCCGCCCGATGACTGCGACTACGACTACGACTACGACTACGGCTGCTACTGCGTCTACGGCCACTGCTCTCCGCCGTACTACTACGACTGCTACGGCGACGAGGACTGCCTCGATGGCGAGCTGTGCCAGGGCGGCTACTGCGACCCGGTGCAGACCTTGCCCGCGTGCGACGCCCCCGCGTCCGCACTCGAGGTGCCGGTCCCGATCCCGACCGACGATCCGGTCGTCTCGCTCGCGTTCGTCGACCTCGATTCGGACGCCCCGGGCGAGGCGCTCGTCGTGGCCACCGATGCGCAGACCCTCCTGCTCGAGGCAGGGTCTGAGCCGGTCGCGCTACCACCCCTGCCCTCCCCGGTCCGCGACGCCGCAGCGGCCGACCTCGACGGCGACGGCGCGACGGACCTCGCGCTGATTCACGACGCAGGGCTGACGATCCTCTACGACTTTGGCGCGCCCACGCAGGAGGCCCGCGACGCGCCTACGCCCGACCCAGCAACGACGGTGCAGGTCTACCGCCCTGCCGAGTCCGCCCCCTCACTGGTCCTTCGCACGACCGCAAACCAGGCGTTCGTCGTCGATGGTCTCGCCGACCGAACGCCCTCCGTGCGCGGCGTCGTGAGCATCGCCGTGGCGAGTCTGCACACCTTGGACGACGGGCTCGGCACGCGCGGCTTCGTTCTCAACAGCTTTGCCAACGACGTGTCGCGGTTCCACTTCGCCGAGGACGCATCGGTCGAGTTCGGCAACTATCCGCGGTCGGGCATCGTTCGCGAGCTCGTCACCGGCTCCTTCGGCGGCGAAGGCGAAGGCTCCGGTGACGCCGTCTGGGCGACGGTGCACGAGGGGTGGACGTACCTCGAGCTTCTGCTCGACGCGCAGCAGTACGAGTACCGTGCGCTCTACTTCAGCTATCCTCGCTTCGCCGCGGGAGACCTCGACGGCGACGGCCTCGAGGACGTCGTTGCTCTCGGAGCCGGAGGGTTCGTCGTGATGCCCGGCGACGCACAGTGGGGCATGACCTGCTTTGCCCAGGGACCGCTGCTCTCGAGCGCCCTCGTGCTCGAGGCGGGCGACTTCGACGGGGACGGCCTCGCCGAGATCGCCACGACGACGGATACGGGCCAGCTGGCGCTGTACGACGTATCCTGGAGCCCGTGAACCGACGCGTCTGGGGTGTGTTGCTCTGCGTGGCCCAGGCGGGCTGTGCAGACCCCGTGTCTCCACCCTCGGACACCGAGGGCACGTCCTCGTCGTCGGACGACACCGGCAGCACCGCCTTCGACGAGACCGGGGGCCTCGCGCCCGTCATCCTCGACGCGCCCGATGCGGTCGCGCCCGGCTCGATCCTCTTCGTGGTCGTCGATCAGCCGCTCAACATGCTGACCGTTCGCCTGGGCGACACTGCGCTGGAGCCCGAGCGCTTTCTGATGACCGACGTCCCGGCGGGCCTGTTTCACGTGCCGCCGGGCGTCGCGCTCGGCCCGGCGACGCTGCGGGTCGAGTGGCGTGACGACCCCGCGCTCGCCGACACCCGGCCCGTCGAGATCGCGCAGCGGCTGCTCGAAGACGTGGCGACGCAGGTCGGGCTCGACGTGGTGCACGACGCCAGCGGCAGCCCCCCCGAGTGCGCCGAGAGCCACACCGGCCTGGCCTGGGGCGACTACGACGCAGACGGCGTCCTCGACGTGTACTTGGGCAACGTCGGCAGCGCGGGCACGCTCCACCGCGGGCGACTCACCCCGGACGGCGTGGCGTTCGAGGAGGTCACCGCGGACGTCGGCATCGACGCCGACGCCGTGTCGATGGCCACCTTCGTCGACCTCGAAGGCGACGGGGACGCCGACCTCTACGTCGGTCGCCGCGGCGAGAACCGCATGTTTCGCAACCTGCGGGTCGAGTCGGGCGAGGCCGTGTTCGAGGAGGTGGGCGCATCGCTGGGGCTCGTCGTCGACAGCCAGCGCACCATGGGTGTCGCCTTCGGGGACTACGACGGCGACGGTGACCTCGACCTGTACGAGGTCAACCACGCGTTCTGCTTCCCCCAGCAGGGCTCGGAGGTCCGTGCGCGGGACCACCTGTTCGAGAACGTCTCAGGCGTATTCGTCGACCGCACCGACTGGGTCGACGCGCCGGTCTTGGACTCCGTCGGATTCTCGGCCGCGTGGCTCGACACCGATCGCGACGGTGACCTCGACCTCGTCGTCATCAACGACGACGTCGGTGGCATGATCGGGCAGCCCAACGCGCACTGGCGCAACGACGGTGCTGGCCCCGATGGCCAGTGGCAGTTCACCGAGGTCGGCGCGCAGACCGGGCTGGCCCTCGCGGGCATCAACGGCATGGGACTGGCCTACGGGGACCTCGACGACGACGGCTTCGTCGACGTCGCGTTCTCGAACATCGGGCGCAACCTCCTGATGCTCAGCCGCGCCGACGGCACGTGGTCCGAGGTCGAGGCAGGTCCCGCTCGAGGGCAGCTGCCCTGGGGACGCAACTCGATCACCTGGGCCGTGCACCTCCCCGACCTCGACAACGACGGCGACCTCGACTTCTACGCGTCGGGCGGACGGATCAAGGGGCAGAACGCGGTCGTCGACGCGCTCTTCCTCAACGATGGCAGTCAGCGGTTCACGGAGCAGACGTGGTCCTCGGGCGCGGTCGATCCGGGGCACGCGAAGGCCTCGGCGCTGGTCGACTTCGACGGCGACGGCGGCCTCGACATCGTCACCACCGCATGGGGTCAGCCGGTCCGCGTCTACCGAAACCGCGCGGCGGCAGGGCAGCACTGGATCGCCATCGAACTCGAGCAGGCCGGCGCCAACCGCGATGCGCTCGGGTCGGTCGTCACCCTCGAGGCGGGCGGCCGCAGCCGAACCTGCTTTCACAGCCAGCGGCCCTCGCTCGGCGGCGGCAGCCAGCTCGGCTGCCACTTCGGCCTCGGCACCACGACAACCATCGACGCGCTGCGCGTGCAGTGGCCCGATGGCGAGTCCACCGAGCACGCGCCGCCGGTCATCGACCAGCGCGTGCGAATCGCACGCTAGCAGACCGGCTACAGCGGCGAGACGAACACTTCCCGGGGCGTGGTTCCGCGGCTGGGTCCGATGACGCCGCGTTCTTCCATGCACTCGACGATCTTGGCCGCGCGGTTGTAACCCACGCCCAGGCGGCGCTGGATCATGCTGGTGCTGACCTTCTGCGCCTCGGCCACGACCTCGACCGCGCGGTCGTACAGCGGGTCGAGATTCTCGTCGCTGGGGCCGCCGTCTTCGTCGGGCTTGCGCACGACGTCCATGTTGTAGACGGGCTTGGCCTGCTTCTTGACGAAGTCGCCGACCTTCAGGATTTCGTCCTCGCTGACGAAGCAGCCGTGCACGCGGTTGGGCTCGGTGCCGCGGTCCATGTGCAGCATGTCGCCCATGCCCAGCAGCTGCTTGGCGCCCTTGCCGTCGATGATCGTGCGCGAGTCGATGTCGGAGGTGACCTGGAAGGCGATGCGCGAGGGGAAGTTGTTCTTGATCGTGCCCGTGATGACGTCGACCGAGGGGCGCTGGGTCGCGACGATGAGGTGGATGCCCGCCGCGCGCGCCTTGGCGGCGATGCGGGCGACGCTCTGCTCGACCTCTTTGCTGGCCACCATCATCAAGTCGGCAAACTCGTCGATGATGACCACGATGTAGGGCATCTTCTCTGGGTAGTCGGGACCCTGGGCGCCACCGATGGTCTCGACCGGGCCGTTTTGATCGAACGCCAGGCCCGGAAGCGCGGTGCCATCGGCCATGTCCTCGCCCTGCTCGAGGGCGCTGCGACGCGCCTCCTCTTCGGCGAGCTGCGCCAGCCGCATCTCCTTCTCCCAGGCGGCCTGCAGCTCGGGGAGCTTCTTGTTGTATCCCGAGATGTCGCGCACCTGCGCCTCGGACAGGCACGTGTAGCGGCGCTCCATCTCCTGCACCGCCCAGCGCAGGGCCAGCGCGGCCTTCTCGGGGTCGGTGACCACCGGCAGCAGCAGGTGCGGGATGCCCTCGTAGATCGACAGCTCCAGCATCTTGGGGTCGATCATGATCATGCGGACGTCCTCGGGCGTCTGCGTGTACAGCAGCGAGCAGATCATCGAGTTGACGCCCACCGACTTGCCCGACCCGGTCGCGCCCGCGACGAGCAGGTGCGGCGCCTTGGCGAGGTCGGTGACCTTGATGTTGCCGGTGATGTCCTTGCCCAGGGCCAAGGGCAGCTTCATCTTCTGGCCGAAGTTCTCCTGCTCGAGGATCTCCTTGATGTAGACCGTCTCGCGGGTCTTGTTCGGCACCTCGAAGCCCACGGTGGCCTTGCCGGGGATCGGAGCGAGGATGCGAATGCGGATCGCTTCGAGCGCCATCGCCAGGTCGTTCTCCAGGCTCTCGATCTTCGAGAGCTTCACGCCTGCCTCGGGCTTGAACTCGTAGCGGGTGATGACCGGCCCGGGGTGAATCTTGGTGACCTTGCCGCGGATCTTGAACTCACCGAGCGTGCTGACGAGCCGTTGCGCCTGCTCGAGCACGAACTTTCGGTCGAACTCGTTGTGCGTGGTCTCGGCGGCTTCGAAGAGCTCGACCGGGGGCAGCTCGAACGGGCCCGAGGTCAGGCGGACGATCGACCCGGCGCCCGGCGGCGACTTGCTGGGTCGCTTGGGCGCGGCGGGCTTCGACTTGAACGCGTCGATCGGCTTTTGCGGGGGAGCGTCGCTCTGCTTGGCGAGCTCTTCGGGGCGCGGCGGCGCCTTCTTCCCGTTGGCGGCCTTCTTCGGCGCGTCCTCGGGGGCCTCGGTGCGCACCACGATCTCGGGCTCTTCCTCCGCGGCCGCGTCTGCGTCTGCGTCGGCCGGAGGCTGGACGGCAGCCGTGCTTCGCTTGCGGTTGGTCTTGCGCGCGGGCGCCGGCACCTCGAGCTCGGTCTCGATCTCCTCGCCGACGGCCACGGTGTCGGCCTTCTTGCTCTTGGTCTTGACCTTGCGGCTGCTCCGGCGGCTGTTCTTCTTCGGCGCGGCGACAACCTCCTCGTCGGGTTCGTCCTCGAGGTCGTCCTCCTCGTCCTCTTCGGCGAGCGCCTCGTCGTCCTCGTCCCACTCCTCGTCCTCGTCCCACTCCTCGTCGGCGAGCTCTTCGTCGAGCGCCGCGAGCTCCTCGTCGAGTTCGTCTTCGACGGGCCCGGGGTCACGCTGGGTCCGAATCAACTCGGCGATGCCGCCCCCGAGATATGCGCCGATGCGCCGCGTACCGCCGACGAGGAACTGACCGGCGCTCACCAAGTGCGCCGTCGACAGCGGCGTCGAGGCGATGAGGCCGGCGCAGAGCACCGTCAGCGCGAGCAGGTAGGTGCCCGCATGGGCGAGCATGCCCAGGCTGACCTCGCCGGCGAGCTCGCCCGCGAGGCCACCGGCGGTGTAGCCATGCACCCGGTAGGCGGGAAACATGACGTGCAGCAGCACGCAGCCAGCAAGCGTCGCGACCGAGAAGCCGACGCCCTCGCCGAGGGTGATCTCCATGCCCTCGCCGCGCAGGGCCTTGATGCCCATGCCGAACACCCCCAGCGTGATGAGGTAGGCCGCCATCCCGAAGCTGGCGTAAAGGCCGGTGGCCACGATGTGCCCGACGGGCCCCATCAGCGTGCCGGACCCCGTCTGGTACGACACGAGCCCACCGAGCATCAGCACGCCCCCGGCGAGCAGCGCGATGCCGAGGAACTCACCCCACGGGCGGGGCAGAGGACCCCCCGAGGCTTGCCTCGTTGGCTCGGTTCCGCGCTTCGACCGGGAGGACTTCTTTCGGGCCGCCATTTTCCTTCGTAATTCCAGCAACTTGAAGGCTAACGCGCCTACGGTCGCACGGCATGGTACCGGCGTAGCGCGATGAGTCAAAGTTCCTGCAGTTTCGCGGAGTTCGGTCTCTGCGTGGTCGCGTCGGCTGCGCCGCGCTGGCTGGTGCCGCACCTGGCCCGGCTCTGGTAGGCTCCGCCGGCCCCATGAGACGCGCACTGTTCGCACTCACTCTGTTCACGGTCGCCCTCCCCGCCTGCAAGGCCAAGAAGCTCCAGGCCGAGCTCGACGCGACCAACGACAAGCTCGCCTCGACCGAGGCCGACCTCGCCTCCTCGCAGGCGAAGAATCAGGCCCTGACGGAGGAGAACCAATCCTACCAGGCCCGCATCGCCGAGCTCGAGACCGAGCTCGCCTCGCTCAACGGCCAGCTCGAGGACCTCGCCAAGAAGCAGGGCCTGACCGCCAAGGAGCTCGCCGAGCTTCGCGCCGAGAAGGCCAAGCGCGAAAAGGAGCTCGAGGTCTACAAGAACCTCTTCGGCGAGCTCAAGGCGATGGTCGACGCCGGAACGATCGAGGTCGTCTTCCGCAAGGGTCGGATGACGCTCAAGCTCTCCAACGCGATCTTGTTCGACAGCGGCAAGTCCAAGCTCCGCGAAGAGGGCAAGGCCGCCGTGGCGCAGCTCGTGCCCGCGCTGAGCAAGGTCGGCGACCGAGAGTTTCTCGTCGCCGGGCACACCGACAACGTCCCCATCCGCACCGCGCGCTACAAGAACAACTGGGAGCTCTCCACCGCACGCGCGGTCTCGATGGTCACCGAGATGGTCGAAGACGGCTACCCCGGCAACCGCCTCGGCGCGGCCGGTTTTGGTGAGTTCGACCCCATCGCGTCCAACGACACGCCCGAGGGCAAAGAGCAGAACCGGCGCATCGAGATCATCCTCATGCCCAACCTCGGCGAGATTCCGGGCATGCAGGAGATGCTCAAGGGCGACAAGAAGGCCAAGCGGCGCTCCTGAGCCCGCGCCACCTGGGAACTTCCCGCGCCGCCGCGTGTCGAAACTCGACATGCGGCGGTGTTGCGTTGTGGGCCTGTGTCTTGCCGCGTGTGCGGGCGAAGCAGCCCTGCCAGGGCCCTCCGAGCTGCCGCCGCGCCTGCCCGTCGCCGCGGCGACCGACCCGATGTTCGACGACGCGCTGGCCTTCGATCCGCTCCCCCCTCCGCGGCCGACCAGCTGGCGCGCGCTCTTCGACGAGCCAGGGCAGTCGTACCTCGACTACGTGAGCACCCTGCCCCGTCGCCCCGATGGCGAGCGCCTCTACCTGCTGCCCCTGGCCGAGATGGGCACCGCGTTCGTCGTCGACGCCGAGGTGACGTACATCGTCCGCACGCCGCGTCCACAGGCGATGACCACCCTGCTGGCGGCGTACTACGGCGTGCCCGCGACGGTGCTGCCCCGGGTCGAGCTCGACACCTTGGTCGAGCCCGACAGGGTCCGCGCGGGGCACGAACAGTTCAAGGCGCAGACGCTGCTGCGCGCGACGGCGACCCGCGTCCCAGACGACGCGTACTCGATGACCTCGCTGATGGTGCAGGACGTGTTCTTCGACGACGCGCAGGCGTACGGCTTTGGGTTCGGTCAGCACCGCGACGGACAGGCCGTGGTGAGCTTCGCGCGGCTCGACCCGGTGGTCTCGGGCCTCGCACGCGAGCCGGACGTGCTCGAGCGCTTGCCCGCCCGCGCGTTCAAGCTGCTCGTGCACGAGGTCGGGCACACGCTGGGCTTCGAGCACTGCACGGCCCACCGCTGCGTGATGAACGGCATTGCAGACCTCGAAGAGCTCGACGAGACGCCGCTGCACCTGTGCCCCGAGTGCCTCCGCAAGCTGCTGTACGTCCGCCCGATGGACCTGCGAGAGCGCTACGCGGCGCTGCGTGGCATCTACGCCGAGCTGGGCCTCGATGCTCCACGCCGCTGGACCGAAGACCGCCTCGCGCGGCTCGAACGTGAGGCGGCGCGCCCGGCTGCGCCTTGAGCCCGTGCTGCGCGGCGTGGGAGCCTGCGCGCATGGACGCGCCGATCGAGATCCCCGATCGCCTCAACATGGTCACCTTCTTCCTCGACGACCGGCTCGAGGAGGGTCGCGGAGACGACGTGGCAGTCATCGACGCATCGACCGACCGGCGGTTGACCTACGCCGACGTGCACGCCGGGAGCTGCCGCGTGGCCAACCTGCTGCGCGAGCTCGGGCTGAGCATCGAAGATCGCGTCCAGCTGCTGCTGCTCGACACGCCCGAGTTCGTCGAGTCGTACTTCGGCATCCTGCGGGCGGGCTGCGTCGCCGTCCCCACCAACACGTGGCTGCGTACGAAGGACTACGCCTACTACTTCGAGTACGCCCGACCCAAGGCGGTCATCGTCGACGCTGAGATCTGGCCCGAAGTCGCCCCCGCAGCCGCGCAGGCGCCCTACACCAAGCACTTCATCGTGCTCGACCGCAGCGGAGGCAAGGCCCCCCAGAGCACCATCGACTACGCGGAAGCCATCGGTCGGCAAAGCGCCGAAGCGAGCACCGAGCCCACCTACCGCGACGACTTCGCAACCTGGCTGAGTTCGTCGGGGTCGACGGGTAACCCCAAGTGCGTCGTGCACATGCATCACGACTTCGTGTGGAACACGATCGCCTACGCCCAGCGCACGCTCGGCCTGACCCACGAGGACATCACCATGGCCGCGCCGAAGCTCTTCTTCGGCTACGCCCTGGCGAGCAACATGCTCTTCCCCTTCTCGGTGGGCGGACGCATCGTCCTGAGCCCCGACCGGCTCGAACCGCAGCGCTACTTCGAGCTCGTCGAGAAGTACGGCGTCACGCAGCTCGTCACCGTGCCCACCAACATCGCCAAGCTCATGGCGGTGCCCAAGCCAGAGCGGTTTGGGCTGCAGACCCTCCGCTCGCTGGTCTCGGCCGGAGAAGCCCTGCCCGCCCGGGTCTACCGCGACTGGAAGGAGCGGTTCGGCGTCGAGATCTACGACGGCATCGGCTCGGCGGAGATGTTCCACGTCTACATCACCAACCGGCCCGGCGACGTGAAGGAGGGCAGCCTCGGCAGGCTCGTCGACGGCTACAGCTATCGGCTCATCGACGACGACGGCAACGCCGTGCCCGAGGGCGAGATCGGCACGCTGGTGATCAAGGGCCCCTCGGCGGGCCAGGGCTACTGGCGCATGCGCGACAAGAGCCGCGAGACGTTCTGGGGCGACGAGGTCAAAGGCGGCGACAAGTTCTACGTCGATGCCGACGGCTACTTCTGGTACTGCGGCCGCGGCGACGACATGCTCAAGTGCTCGGGCGTGTACGTGTCTCCGGTCGAGGTCGAGAACGCGCTGCTCGGCCACGAGGCGGTGTTCGAAGCCGGCGTCGTGGGCGTCCGCAACGACGAGGGCCTGGAGAAGACGATGGCCTACGTGGAGCTCGCCGAGGGCTACGCGCCGACCGCCGAGCTCGAGCAGGCGATCATCGACGACTGCCGGCAGAGCATCGCGCCGTTCAAGGCGCCTCGCATCGTGCGCTTCCTGCCCGAGCTGCCACGCACCGAGACGGGCAAGATCAAGCGCGGCGCGTTGCGTGAGCTCGCCAAACAGGAGCAGCTGTGAGCGGGTCGGCGCACGCGCTCTTCGAGATGCGCTACCCGCAGGTGGCCGCCGCCCTCGACGCGGCGGATCGCTCGGTCGCAATCATTCCCGCCGGCAGCGTCGAGGCGCACGGGCCTCACCTCCCGTTGGGGACCGACACCCTGATCTCCACCGCCGTGGCCCGCCGCGCCGCCGAGGCGCTGGCTCAGCGGGGCTACCTGGCGGTGCACTACCCTCCCCTGCACTACGGCGTGACCGACTGGGCCGAGGGCTTCGCGGGCACGACCAGCATCGGCGCCGAGGTGATCGGACCGCTCGTGCTGCAGGCGTGCCTGTCCGCGCATCGCCTCGGGTTCGACCACGTGGTGCTGACCAACGCGCACCTCGAGCCGGGCCACATACAGACGCTGCGGGCGGTCGCGAAGGACTTCGAGGCCAACACCGACACCCCGCTGCTGTTCGTCGACAAGACGCGGCGGGCGCAGGCGCAGAAGCTGACGGCCGAGTTTCAAAGCGGCTCGTGCCACGCGGGGCAGTACGAGACGAGCCTCATCCTCGCGATTCAACCCGAGCTGGTCGATGTGTCCGCCGCCGACGCGCTCCCCGACCTCGAGCTGCCCCTGCACGAGAAGATCGCCGCGGGTGCGCAGAACTTCGCCGAGTGTGGGCTCGAGCAGGCCTACTGCGGCGCGCCCTCGAAGGCCACCGCCGAAGAAGGCGAGCGGTCGCTGGCCATCTTGGCGCAGATGGTCGTCGACGCCGTCGAGTCAGCGGCGGCGGCGAAGCCCGAGTAGCCCCAGGCAGGTCCACAGCCACAGCGGAGCGCGGCCGGGGTTGTCGCTTCGGCACCCGCAGCCGTTGGCGCTCGCGTCATCGGCACCGGGCGCGCCGCTCGAGGACGCGTCGCTGCTCGTCGGGGGCACCGGGTCGGTCGGGCTCGTCTCCGTCGCCGACCCGGACGTGCTGCTCGCCGCGGTCGTGGCGGGTGACGCGTCGGTCGTGCTGCCACCGGTCCCGCCAACGACGAGCCCTGTCGACCCCTCACCACCGCCATCGGTCGACGTCGAGCCAGGCGAGGGCCCGCTGTCCGAGTCGTCGCCACCGCTCGAGGTGCCCATGACCGGGTCGCACAGGGGGTCGCCGCCACCGAGCGCACCGCCGACGCAGCCCTGCGGCCACGCCCCAACGCCGACGTCGGGCGAGAGCGGAAAGTCCCCGCACGCCTCCGACGGGTCCCACTCGCCGTCGCTGTCGTGACAGGGGGTCAGATCGTAGCCGCTCTCGGACTCGAGCCACTCGAGCTGCGTGGTGAGCAGGCCATAGGTCACCCCGACGCCGCAGAAGTTGCCCGGCAGCTTCGGCGGGGGAAAGCCGCCGGGGTCGTAGAGCCGAGACGCGGCCCCGAACACGCGCCACGACCCGTCGGAGAGCTCGACGAAGGCCGGCCCGCCCGAGTCGCCGAAACACGCCGACTGCGACCCGTCAGGCCCCACCATGTGGACCTCGTCGCGATACGTCAGCACCTCGTCGATCGTCTGCGTCGTGTAGCGCTTGATCCCGACCCCCTCGGCTTCGATCTCGCCGGTGTCCACGTTCCCGTACGACGCCCCATACCCCACGATCGTCACCTCGAGGCCCGGCTCGAGCACGTCGAGCTCGCACCCGGAGAGGATCGGGACGCGGGGGACGTCGGTCACGGGCTCGGTCAGCGTGCAGTAGGCGATGTCCGGATAGCCCATGGTGGGGTACTGCGGGTGCCTCGCGCAGTCTTCGACGCTGGAGATCCTCGCCGGCCCCACGTCCCCGTGCCCCTCTTCGCCGAACCCGACGCCGACGATCGGTCGGTTGGGGTTCACGCAGTGCGCCGCGAGGGTGACGACGCTCGGGTGCACGAGCGTGCCCGAGCACAGGGTGGGCGTCTCGTCGTCCTCGAGCATCGAGACGACGCTTGGAAACTGGCAGCTGCTCGCCTCATCGCCTCCGACGATCGGCAGGGCGGGCGGCGTGGTCTGCTCGAGCCCCCCGGGTTGCGCGGAAGAAAGGGCTAAGACGACTGCGCCGGCTCCGAACACGATCGGAGTATCGCTAACACAAGGCGCCCGTGTCACAGCCGACGTCGACGGTGAAGTCGACGGGCACGACCTCGGGGGCGCACGCAGCGTCGCCGCAGACGGCGAACCGGACCTCGCCGGCGATGTGCTTGGGGCCGTCGGAGGTAGGCGTGAACGGCAGCGCGAAGACCAGGCCGTCATCGTCGAAGCGCTCAGCGTCGTCCTTGACCTGCTTGGCGACGTCCACGGTCACGCCCACGGTGTCGTCGATTGCCAGCGCGACGGGGAACTCGGTGTTCATGTGCCAGGGCTTGCGCGGCTGCACATGCACCTTGGCGAGCACCTCCTTGCCCGGTGGCGCGTGTTCGGGGGCCTCGACGTGCACTTCGAAACGCGGCGCGTCGGGGGTCTCGTCGACGAACGCCTGCGGGGCGGAGCGCTGTGTGGGCGTGCCGCTCGGCGTCGGCGCCGAGTCTGCACCGCACGCGGCGAGCACCAGCGAGATCAGGGCGGCCGTGGCCGCGGCACGAGGCGTTGCGTTCGAAGTCACCAATCCACCCAACGGCTTCACTGGCGGGAGGTTACCGCACACGTTCTCGTGCGTTTTCTCCGAACAGCGTCGCATCCGGCGTCACGACCGCATGCATGAGGACGTCGTGGTCTTCGGTGGGGACCGTCTCGACCAGGCCGGGCGCCAGACACACGCCGACGCGGTACGCCGAGGCGCCCCGCAGCGCGCGGTCGTAGTAGCCCTTGCCCCATCCCAGCCTCCCGCCGCGTCGGTCGAACGCCAGCCCTGGCACCAGGATCACGTCGACCGGCGGCAGCGTCGCCTCGGGGGCGTGGGCAGGTTCGATGAGCCCGAAGGGGGCCGGGCGCATCGCGTCCCACGCGTCGACCTGCGCCCACTGCAGCCCGGCGGCGCCGGCGACCTTGGGAAACCACCGCGCCCGGGGAGAGAGCGCCTCGAAGATGCGGCGCGTCTGGGGCTCGTGTCGCACGCCAACGAACAGCGCGACCGCCTTCGCCTGGACGAGTACGTCCATCGATAGCAGCCGCGCCCGCAGTGCGTCGCTCTGGCGCGTCCGTTCCGAAGGCTCGAGCACGCGTGCGCACTGAGCCTGACGAAGGGCCGCCTTGCTGTTCACGCGCCGTCCTGCTGCACCTCTCGGTTGCCGGGGTGCGTGGGGTCGAGGCGGATGCCGTTTTGCCACGCCAAGGCGGCACGCAGCAGCTGCGTCGCGTTCGTGAGGCCGAGCTTCTGCTTGGTGTTGCTCTGGTGGGTCTCGACGGTCTTCACACTGATCGACAGCTGCTTGCTGATCTCCCGCGTCCGCAGACCGCGGCCCATCAGCTCGAAGACCTCCATCTCGCGGGTGCTCAGGCGGGCGATCGGGTCCTCACCCTTGCCGACGGGATCGGCTCCGCCCTTGGTCCACGCGGCGCTGAGGTTCGCGCTGACCACCTGTTCGCCCGAGGCGACCTTGCGGATGCCGTCGAGCAAGATGTCGGGGCTGGAGCTCTTCATCAGATAGCCCGCGGCGCCGGTTCGCAGCGCGCGGTCGGCAAAGAGCGCCTCGTCGTGCATGGAGACGACCAGCGTCGGGATGCCCAGCTCCTTGGCTGCGATGTGCCGTACCAGCTCGAGCCCGCTCGAGTCACCCAGCGCGAGGTCGACGACGACGGCGTCGGGCTTGACGCTTTGGAGCTTCTCCTTGGCGTCGTCGAGGGAGGTCGCATCGCCGACGACCTCGAGGTCGGACTCGGCACCCACCAGGGCACTGAGGCCGTGGCGGAAGACGGGGTGGTCGTCGACGATGAAGATGTTCTTGGTGGCTGCGGCTTCGTTCATTGCTTCGTCCAAGTGCTGAGCGTGGTGACGGGGACCTCGTCGAGCGAGTCCTGCGATGGGATCGGATGTTCGGACCGCGTCACGACGACGCGGGTCCCCTCTTTGGGGGTGGAGAAGAACTGAATGCGCGCGTTCACGGCGCGCGCGCGGGCGTACATGCTGCTCAGACCTACGCCGGCGGTGGTGGTGCCCTCGCCCCCCGACGAGATGCCGACGCCATCGTCCTCGACGATCAGCGTGAGCGGGTCGGGGTCGATACGCATCTCGACGCGGCGAGGGTTACCGTGGCGGATGGCGTTGGAGACCGCCTCCTGGGCGATGCGGTACAGCTGCATGGCGTCGGCGTCGGACACGGCCGAAGGCAGCGTCAGCGGGCCGTCGAAGACGAACTCGAAGCCACCGACCTCGGAGAGCTCGGTGCCGAGCCGGTCGAGCGCCGCCGCGAGATTCTCGGCTCGAACGTCCCCGGGGTAGAGCCCGTGGGAAAGCGCGCGGGCCATGTCGAGTGACCGCGCGGCGAGGTCCTCGAGGGTTTCGAGGGACTCTTGGGTCGCATCCTCGCTCGAGTTGCGGCGGGTGGCGAGCGCGAGCAGGCGAAGACCGCCGAGCTGCTGACACAAGCCATCGTGCAACTCCTGTCCCAATCGGACACGTTCGCCGTCCGCCGCGTCGAGCACCGCGCGCTCGGCTTGGGCGAGCTCGGCGCGGTCACGCCCGATGCGACGGGCGGCGGCGCCGAAGAGCCAGCGCACGACGCCGACGATGCCGAGCATCAGTGTCGCCCAGCTGCCCCACGACAGCCACCGCAACATGCGGTCGCTGTCTGCGATGTCGGCGTCGAGCTGGGCCCCGGTGGCGACGACCTCGTCGGAGAGGGCGACTGCACGCGCACGCAGACGCTGCGCGGCGCGAGGGGCGATGAAGGCAGCGCCCTCGACCGCGTGGGCCTCGGAGGTCAGGGATGCCAGGGCCAGGGAGACCCGCGCCCACCCGGTGTTGTCGACTGGCGAGTCGAATACTGCGGTCGAGAGCGACGCCGCTTCAGCGTCGAGCTGCACGAGCATCGACTGCAGTGCACGTCTGTGATTCTGTACGTCCGGCTCACGTTCGAGACGGCGGGCAATGATCTCGCTCTGGGCGGAGGCGGTCGAGAGCCGACTGATCCGGGACAGGGCGGAGACGGCGGCGTCCGCTCGCGAGTCGATCGCGTAGGTGACTCCCTGGTTGAGGGTGCCGAGCGCGAGCAGGACGACGACACCGACGAGGCCACGCTTTCGCAGCCCGCCAGTGTCTCGCTCCGAGCCACTTGCCCGTCGTCCCGAGAACCCCACGATCCGAGTATCGCCCTTGATGAGCGTTCTGAGGGGAATTTCGTGCGTTTTTCGCCGCGTCACATTCCGGGGGCAGCTGCCCCCACCGTCATATGACATCGGCGTGATGATGCTCGATATCGGCCCCCGAGACCGCCGTGCCAGGCGCGTCCTGAGCGCGCCGGCTCGCGCCCCGCAACCCCCATGTCCATAGCGGACACCCACCCCATCTCACCTGGCTCGCGACCGATCAGGCTGGATGAGACGCGGCTGCACCGGGGTCTCAAAGCCGCATCTCGGGGTTTCAAGGCCCCAGATTTTCAGTTTTTCCTGTAGGTTTCAACCCCGTTTTATCGCGCCCTAATTCGAATTCGCGAGGAATACACGAGGACCGCCACGACCACTCGACGCCCGGCCCCG
Organism: bacterium; assembly: GCA_024742475.1. Classification (GTDB taxonomy): domain Bacteria; phylum Myxococcota_A; class Polyangia; order Nannocystales; family Nannocystaceae; genus CAJXVA01. The sequence goes on from JANSYI010000004.1 coordinate 238,699, forward strand.
CGCCCGGATCGGGGTTGCTTGCCTCGGTCGCGAAATCGAGCTATGCGGGTCGACTCCGACGCGGGTGTAACTCAGTTGGTAGAGTGTCAGCTTCCCAAGCTGAATGTCGCGGGTTCGAATCCCGTCTCCCGCTCCACGCGAAAGGCCCCTCACGGGGCCTTTGTTCTTGGTTCAGTGCCCCGGGTCGCCGGTCCGATAGCACGCCCGCTTGAGCGCCCGCAGGGCGTCGACGGCGTGGTCTCCCCAGTGGGCGCTGCATCACCGCCGAACAGACCGAGTCCGCCGCCGGAACTTCCCGAACCGCGAGCCGCCCCCCCGAGGCTTTCGAGCCGCAGTCTCGCCGTTCGCCCGCCGGAGCTCCTCGGGCGAAATCCGCTTTCCGTCGGGCTTGTACCAGCTTCCGGTCTCCCAAACGTCGAGCGCTCGCTCCATCCAGGGGCCCCACTGGGTCTTCAGCGCAGCATGCTCAGCCGCGGGGATGACCCCAGCTTCGCCGAGGTACTCCACGAACGAGCCCATCAGCGTGAGGTACTCGCGTGAGTCGTACGCAGGGCATCCGCCGTAGATGACGTACGTGAACAGGAGCTCGAAGGCGTCGATCTCATCCCAGGTGAGTGGCTCGCGCTCGGGCTCGCCCGGTAGGCGGCCGTCACCTCGCCTTTGCGGAATCTCCAGCACGGTTCCAGCGACCGACCGGTAGATGTTGCAGCCCGGGCCTTCCGACACGCCCAAAGAGGCAATCCAGGCGTCGACGTGGGGCTGATGCTCGGCTTCGACAGCCTCGAAGGGGTCGCTCGCTTGCTCGGTGGGGCTCGATGCGGTCACGCCCCCCCTGTCGACCGCTCTCGCAGCGCGTTGCACTTTTTTTTTCGAGCCGCGCGTTGCAGACGGGGCGGAGTGGGATCGGCCTCCATCGCCGGGCTTTGGTCGTCTTGTCTCCCCCCAGTCGAAGACGTGCGCTCTCGCGCACCCGACTTCAGCCTCCTCGAAGCGGGACTAGCCAGCCCTCGATTCCGTCGAGGACCCAACCCAGGCTGCGTGGTTCCACGCTGTCCGCGTACGAGGCCAGCACTTCCCCGCGGCGGGTGACGACGAGCCCGACCAAGGCGCTGGATTCGGAGCCGTCGTTCTCGACCGCGTCGACGGCCGACGAGGCCGCCAAGGACGTGGTTCGGGCTCCGGGTCCCATCAGGTGGACTTGCCACGTCGCGTCGGGATTGTCGGAGCACGGCGACAAGAACGTGCCGCCCTCGACCGACTCCAGTTCACCATTCGTGCTGAACTGGAGCGTCGCCTCGCCGAGGAGCGAGGGGACGTATTCCTCGCACTCGGATAAGGCGTACATCGCCCACTGGGCGCCCCCTCGGTTCTCGAAGGCGACCAGCACCTCCATCCTCATGCCCTCCTCGCCGTACACGGTCATGGACGTGAGGTAGTCGCAGGTCGTGAACGGGTCGCGCGGGTCGAAGGGTCCGGCCGTCGGGTACCCGGGGTTGAGGTTCATGCTCAAGTAGACGTTGCGGGTCGGCTCACCCACGACTCCTGCCGGCACCACCAGCGGCCCGAGTTCTGGCGCGTCGGCGGAAACGCCAAGAAGAGCGCCGAACTCGGTCTCGATAGTTTCAAAATCGGACCACTCGAGCACCGCCCGCGTCGTGGCGCCGTCAATCGTGACGAGTCGGCCGTCACCGCACACGCCGATCTCCACGGGTCCATCGAGGAGGGAGATCGGCGCTCCGTCGAGGTCGTCGTCGACGGAGCAGGCGCGTTGATGGGCGTGCGAGTCCTCGGCTCCAGCCGCACACCCGAGAAGAGGCATCATGAGGCACGCGACGAGACGCTGACGGTCGAGGAGCATGAGCGACGAAGGAGCACGTTTCGTGCCACAGGTGCGGGTGCGCGTTCCAGCGCGGTCTTCTTACGACAACACAAAGAGCGATCGCCGCGCCGCCACCACCCCTCACCCACTGCGGTATCGTCCGCCCGATGCGCCTCCTCGGGTTGCTGTTCGGCCTCCTTCTCTCCGGGTGTTTTGCCGACCCCGCGTCGACCCCCGCCGCATGCGAAGACGGGTCGAACGGCTGCCGCTGCTATGGCAACAGCTCCTGCGACGGGCAGCTGCAGTGCAACGCGGACGGCAACTGCGTCGACCCTCAGTGTGAGGAGGGCTCGGCGCTGTGCCCCTGCTACGGCAACGGCACGTGCGACGGCACGCTGATGTGTACCGACGACATCTGTCGGCCGGTCGACGCCGCGACGAGCAACGCCAGCGGGAGCGAGTCGGAAACGACGACGCCGGGCACGAGCACGACCGGGCCGGCGGAGAGCACAGCCGGGGAGAGCGGCGAGACCTCGGTGGGCGGCACAGTCACCTCCGGCGCGACGACGGGCGTCAGCGAGTCGTGCCTCGCGTGTGACCCCGACCAAGTCTGTCGCAACCGCAGCTGCGATCGCTCCCCGTACACAGCCTGCGGCCCCGGCCTGCCCTGCCCGGCCAACCAGGAGTGCTTCGAGGCCGATCTCGGCGGGCTCGTCTGCGCGCCGCAGTGCGCGAAGAACGACGATTGCCCCGCCCTGGTCGGTGACGCCTACAGCCCGCCCGTCTGCAACGGCGGGCTGTGCAAGCTGCCCTGCCTCGATGAGGCCGACTGCCCCCCGTCCGCCCCGCGCTGCGAGTCTTCCAACCAGAACTCGATCTGCGTCGGGGTCTGAGTGCTCCGGGCGCCGCGCGACCGTCCCGACATCGAGGTTGCGCGAACGTGCGCGGGACTCGACGAGACATCTCGTGTGGAGACACCCTCGTCTCGCGAGCGCCCTGTTTCTCATCGCGGGCTGTGACCCCGACCCGTGGACGCTCGAGCCCTGGTTCGACGCGCCCGCGACCACCGGACACCTCGCGACGACCGGGCCCGACGACACCTCGAGCTCCGGCGAATCGAGCTCGACCGGGCCCGCCGTCGAGCCCGGACCCTGCGTCCCGTGGCGGACCGATCTGCCGGCCGGGTTCGCGCCGACCATGGTGCGGGGCCTGCACGACGACGGGGTCGTCGTCGGCGGACAGGCCGACGGCGTGCCCTCTGTGAGGTTCTATGACGCAGCCGGAGACCCGACGTGGAGCTACGCCCATGCAGGCGCGGTCGACACCCCGATGCAGACCACGATCGTGGACGCGGCTGCCGTGGGTACCTCGCGCCTCGTCGCCATCACCCGACCCGAGCTCCAGCAGCCCGGGTACATCGTCCTGCTCGACCTCGAGACCCAGGACGAGGTTTGGAACCACTACCTCGACGCGAGCTACGCCGGATATCCCTACTACGAGGACATGCCGATCATCTCCGCCCGCGCGCCCCTTCGGGTCGCAGCAGCAGACGATGGGACCATCGCTGCCGTCGTCCGTGGGTCCGAGTTCTTCGACATGCTTCTCACGATAGGTGTCGACCCAGCCACGGGTTCGGTGCTGTGGAACGACCACCAAGACGGCCACTACGCGTGGAGCAGCGCTCTGGCCTTCAACGGGGTCGGCGGGTGGTTCGTGCACGTGCACTCCTACGCGGGATTTGGCTCCGCGAGCTTCGATACGCAGCGCCGAAACGTCGTCACCGGTGAGGAGATGCCCGAGACGGGCCCCTCCGGGAGCGGATCGCCTGGCCCGGTCGCGGGGCGAGCCGCGATGCGCAGCGACGGCGTGCTGGTCGTGCCGACCACGATAAGCTGGGCCGGGCCGTCCCAGCTGTCGATTCGCACCCGAGCCCCCGACGGGACCTCCATCGGCTCGGTCGACCTCACGCCGGACGCAGGACGCTCCGCGTCGGCCTCGACCGTCGACGACGCAGATCGCGTCTACATGCTGCTGGGGATCTACGCGGGTGATCAGAGCGTCCTCCGCTTCGACGTCGACCTCTCCTGGCAGACCGTGATGCTCCCCGACGCATCCACCGTCCTTCGCGACCTCGCGAGCACCACGGCCGACGACTTGATCGTGCTCGGGGACGACGGCGCCTGGTTCGTCGAGCGCATCTGCACCGAGCCCTGAGCCCGCGTTCGTGCCACGCTGGGGCCATGCGATGGTTCGAGCAACTCTTCGGCTTCCCCGAGACCGGCCCGGCGCACACGCGGTCCATGTTCACCCTCGAGGGGACCACGCTGACCTCGCGTGCCAACGGCCGGTCCTTCGACGTGGGGCGCTTCGAAACCCCGCCCCTTCAGTCCCTACGCGCGCGTGCGGGCTCGCCCACGGGCCCCGCCCGCGTCACGCACGAGGCGATCGGCGACGTGCTCGAGCTGCACGCCGATCCGGGCAACGCCGACGCGCTGTTTCAGGTCGCCTCGCAGCTCAACTGCCTCGAGTTCGCCGACCCCAGAGAAGTTCCCGAAGACGGCATCACCGGCTACGCCGACGACCCCACCCAGGGCCCCGCCTGCGCGCTCGCGGCCGCCGCAGCCACCGTCTACCGCAACGACTTCGTGCCCATCGGCGAGCAGCTCGGGCAGACGCGAGACCGTCAGCTCGACAACATGGCCGACGCCCGGGCGCTGCTCGGCGATCCCGACGCGTTCGTCACCGTGCGCAACGGCTATGCCTTCTCCGAGCCCGACCGTCTCCGCGGCGCCGCGCAGGCGCTGCAGCGCGTCGGCCGTGAAGCCTTCATCGACGCGATGCGCATCGGCGTTCAGTCGGGGGTGCAGGTCACCTTCGCCAAACGCTTCGTCGAGCCAGAGGCGCCCGCGCGCGTCAACCAGGCGTTCTGCTCGGCGCTCTCGTGCGGCTACGACAGGTCGCCGCGCGAGGCCTGGGCTCCGCTGGCCACCGCGGTGCTCGACGCGGCGTACGAAGCCACCCTGCTCGCCGCCCGCGCAGGCGTGCGCGAGGGCACCTGCAGCGGCAAGGTCTGGCTCACGTTCTTGGGCGGGGGCGCCTTCGGCAACGACCCGCAGTGGATCGCCGACGCCATCGCCCGAGCGCTGCGCGTCGCGGGCGATGCGAGCCTCGACATCCACATCGCGCACCACCGCCGCGTCGACGAGACGATGCGTCGCCGCATCGACGACCAGCGCGCTTGAGCTCAGCCGACGGCCCGCGCGTGCGCTTCGCGAAGGACCTCGGCCGACCGGCGCAGCCCCTCGAGCTCCGCCGCGTCCATGCGCGGCTGCAGCACCGCCTGCACGCCATCGCGACCGACGATCGCCGGGAGCGACAGCGCCACCCCATCGACTCCGCACGCCCCCGTCTGCACGCGCGACACCGTGAGTACTCTTCGCTCCCCGCGCAGCGCCCATCGCAGCAGCCTCGCGGTGACCAGACCGATCGCGTGGTTCGTCGCGCCCTTGCGCACGATGATCGACTGCGCGGCCGTCCGCACCTCGGTCCCGATCTCGTCCTCGCGCTCCGACGTCCACCCGGCCCAGTCCCGCAGCGACACGCCGCCGATGCTCGCGCCCGACCATAGAACGACGGCCGAGTCCCCGTGCTCGCCGATGACCTGCGCGTGAATCGAGCGCGGCTCGAGGGACAGCTCGCGCCCGAGCACCTGCCGCAGTCGCGCCGTGTCGAGCATGGTGCCCGTCCCGAGCACTCGAGACGGAGGCAGCCCCGACGCCTCCGCGGCGACCTGGGTGAGCACGTCGACCGGGTTGGTGACCATCACGAGCAACCCCTCGAGCCCACGCAGAGCCTGGGCGATTTCCCGCGTGAGCCCGACGTTGTCCCGGAGCAGGTCCAGCCGCGATTGCCCCGGCTTGCCGCCCCGCCCCGCGGCCACGACCACCGCGTCGAGGTCGACCATCTCCTCGACGCTCGCCGCCCGCACCGTCGCGTTCGGGTAGAACGAGGCGCCATGGCCCAGATCGAGCGCCTCTCCTTCGGCCAGGCCCGGCTTCGTATCGGCGAGCAGCAGCTCCGAGGCCACGCCCGATTGCAGCAGGGAGCTCGCCACGCTCGACCCGACCCAGCCCATCCCGATGATTCCGACGCGCGCCGCCACCCGCAGGAGCCTGCCACGCCCAGGAGCCACGCCCAAGGCTTGCGCCGCCGGGCCTTCGCGCCGACACTGGGCGTCCGTGAGTGACTCGCCCTCCGCGTCCACGCGCACGCTCGACCTCTTCGGCATGCCGATCGCCGACATCGACACCGAGGGTCTGCTCGACCACCTGTTCGACAGCCTCGAGGCCGGGCGTGGCGGCTGGATCGTCACGGCCAACCTCGACATCTTGCGTCGCTACGTGCTCGACCCCGCCGCGCGCGCGCTGTACGGCCAAGCCGACATCATCGTCGCCGACGGCATGCCGCTGGTGTGGGCCAGCCAGCTCCGCCACGAGCCGCTGCCCGAGCGCGTCGCGGGCTCGAGCATGACCGTCGACCTCCTGCGCCGGGCCGCCCAGACCGGACGCACCGTCTACCTGCTCGGGGGCAAGGGTGACGTCGCCGAGCGTGCCCGCGCCGCCGCCCAGCGCGACATGCCCGGCCTGCGCATCGTGGGCACCCACGCCCCGTTCATCTCCTCGCCGATCACCCCCGCCGAGACCGACGCGCTCGCCGAGGAGATCGACCGCGCCGAAGCCACACCGGACATCATCCTCGTGGGCTTCGGCTCCCCCAAGCAAGAGCACGCGATTGCAGCGCTTCGCGCCCGGTACCCGAACGCGTGGTTCATCGGGATCGGCATCACCTTCAGCTTCCTGTGCAACGAGACGCCGCGGGCCCCCGCGTGGATGCAGCGCTCGGGCCTCGAGTGGCTGCATCGCATGACCCAAGAGCCCAAGCGCCTGAGCACGCGGTACCTCCGCGACGACCTCCCGTTCTTCGGCTTGCTGATGCTCGAGAGCTATCGGCAGGGGCGTCAGCGATAGCCCCGCGAACCCGTCGCTGACGTATCATGCCGCGCGTGAGCACGTCCTTCATCGGCGCCCCGCAGCGGCTCGAGCCGAGCCTGCGGTCCTACGCCTGGGGCGACCCGACCTTCATCCCGACGCTGCTCGGCCGGGCGCCCTCGGGTGAGCCGTGCGCCGAGGCGTGGTTTGGTGCCCACGCCCTCGCCCCCTCGGGCGTCGTCGGGCAGACTCGAAGCTACGCCGCGCTCATCGCCGCCGACCCGCGCGGCGTTCTTGGAGCCAGAGTGCACGACGCCCACCGCGGGCTCCCCTTCTTGCTCAAGCTGCTCAGCGCTGCGCGCCCGCTCTCCATTCAGGTGCACCCCAGCGCGCGACGAGCTGCGCGGGGGTTCGCCGAGGAGGAGGCCGCAGGGGTGCCCCTGGGCGCCGAGCGCCGCCGCTTCAAGGACCCGCACCACAAACCCGAGCTGGTCGTCGCGCTCACCCCCTTCGACGCGCTGTGCGGGTTCCGCCCCGCGCCCGAGCGCGCCGCCGCCCTCGCTGCCGCGCCCGAGCTCGGCGCGTTGCTGCGCCCCACCGACGATTCCCCCGCCGCGCTGCACGACGCACTCGAACGCTACTACGCAGCCGATGAGGCCGCCGTCACGCAGGCGCTGCGGCGCTGGCTCGACCGGCTGCGCCGCACCGACCCCGCGCCTGGCAGCGACGACCACTGGGTCCTGCGCGTGCACGAGGCCACCGGCGGCGCTGCGCCCGACCGCGGGCTCCCCTTCGTCGTCCTGCTGCACCGTCTGCGCCTCGACCCCGGACAGGCGATCTTCCTGCCCGCCGGGGTCCCGCACGCCTACCTCGGCGGCGCCGCGGTCGAGGTGATGGCCAACTCCGACAACGTCCTGCGCGCTGGCCTCACCCCCAAACACGTCGACCCGCAGACGTTGCTCGAGGTCGTGCGCTTCGAGTCGGGGCCCCCGGTGGTGATCGATCCGATCCCCCGCGGTGACACCGGCGCGGCTACCTATCCCGTGCCGACCGCGGAGTTCGGGCTCGAACGCATCGCGCTGCGCGAGGGCGAGTCGTTCGCCTTCGAGGTCGATGGGCCCGAGCTCTTCCTCGCCGTCAGCGACCCTGCCACCTCCGTCGCGGTCGAAGGCTTGGACGCTCCCTGGACCGGAGGTCAGTGCCTTGCGATGCCCCACGGCAGCACGCTGCGCGGCACTGCCCGCACCGCGTTTACGATGTACCGTGCGCACGTGCCCAACGACGAGCGTCCGATCCCGTCCTTTCGCGGCCGCACCCCCACCCCGCTGCGCTTCGGCACCTCCGGCCTGCGCGGCAAGGTCGAGGACATCACCGACCTCGAAGCCTATGTCAACACCGCGGGCTTCCTCGGCGTGATGCTCGCCCGCGGCGTCGCCGTGCCCGGGTCCCCCGTGGCCCTCGCCGGCGACCTCCGCCCGAGCACCCACTCCCCCCAGCGCAGCATCATGCGCGCCGTCGCCCAGGCGATCCGCGACGCGGGCATGCGGGTGGTCAACCTCGGCACGATCCCCACGCCCGCGCTCACGCTCGAGGGCCTACGCCTGGGCGGGCCCAGCGTCATGGTCACGGGCAGCCACATCCCGTTCGACCGCAACGGCATCAAGTTCAACACCCCCAGCGGCGAAGTGCTCAAGTCCGACGAGGCCGAGATCCTCGCCGCGGTCGCCCGCGCTCGACACCTCGAGTACGCCAAGCCCCCCCACGCCTCGCACTTCGACGACGAGGGCTGGTTCAAGCCCGGCGTCTGCGCGCAGCTCCCCGCCCCCGAGCCCGGCGGCCGCGACCGGTACCTCGCCCGATACACCCAGGCGTTTCCTCCCGACACCCTGGCGGGCCTGCACGTACTCCTCTACGAACACTCCGCGGTGGGCCGCGAGCTGGTCGCCGAAGTGCTGCGCAACCTCGGCGCCGCCGTGTACCCCGCCGGACGCTCCACCTCGTTCGTCCCCATCGACACCGAGGCCCTCGGCGAGGACGGCGTCGCGACGCTCCAGCGCCTGGCCGACGAGGCGCGCAGCGGCGGACACGCCATCGACGTCGTCGTTTCGACCGACGGGGACAGCGATCGCCCGCTGGTCGCCGGGGTCGACACCGACGGCCGCGTCTCCTTCATCGGCGGCGACGTGCTCGGCGTGCTGGTCGCCAGGGCGCTGCATGCCGATGCCATCGCCGTCCCGATCAGCGCCACCGACATGGTCGAGCCGGTCTTCGGCGACCACGCCGTCATCACCCGCACGCGCATCGGGTCGCCGTACGTCATCGCGGCCATGGAAGCCATGGGCGCAGAGCGCGTCGTCGGCTGGGAGGCCAACGGCGGATTCCTGCACGCCTCGCCGATCGCCACCGAGCACGGCGTACTGGCGCCGCTGCCCACCCGCGACGCCACGCTCCCGATCGTCACCGCGCTTCGCCTCGCGGCCCGAGCGAAACGAGCCGGTCGCAGCCTGCTGGACGAGGTTGCAGCGCTGCCACCTCGGTACAGCAGGGCTGGGTTGCTCGACGACATCGACCCCGCGCGCTCCGGAGCGCTCTCACGACGCTTCTCGATGCCGCGCCCCGAGCTGAGGGCCGCCACCCGCATGGGCGACGATTTCACGGCCACCGACGCCGCGGGCGACGCAGCCGCGCTCACCGACGCCGACACGGCCGCGCTGCGACGCCTGTGGTCCCGGCTGGCCCGACATTTCACGCCGGACGACGGCTTCACCCCGGTGCGCACCGTCGACACCCTCGACGGCCTTCGCATCACGTTCGAGGCCGGAGATGTCGCCCATGTTCGGCCGTCCGGCAACGCGCCTCAGCTGCGCATCTACGCCCAAGCCGACACCGAGGCGCGGGCCGAGCAGATCGTTGCGCGGGGCCTGGCCGGTGGAGGTCTACTGCACGGCCTGCTCGCGAGCGCCGACGATGAACGCTTCTGCGAGGCGGTCTTGAACAACGTCGAGCTCGGACGACGGCTGTTCGCGGGCGATCTGGGCGAGAACCCCGCCTCGCTCGTCGGGGCGGTGTGCGGCTCCGCGGCGGCCCGCGCCTTTTGGCAGCGCGAGCTCGACGCGATGCGCCCCGACTTCGGTGCCACGTCTGCGCAGGCGTTCTTCGAGGACCTCCCCGTCAACCAGGCGCTCGGTCTGCTCCTGCTGTGGGAACGCGTCAAGCCCCACTACACCCCCGGTGCGGGCGCCCTGGTGGCCTTCGTGTTCGGCAGCGGCACGCGGGCGACCCCGATCACCGAAGCCGAGTGTGGCCAGAAGCCAGCCATCGACTCGTTTGCCCGCGTCGGCGACCGCCGTGCGTCCCTGGTCGAGCTCGCGATGCGCACGTTCGCGCCCGTCGAGGCCTACCTTCGCCGCAGCGGCTTCGAAGGCATGGTCGTCAAGTGGGGCGACGAGGTCCAGATCCCCACGCTCGACCTCGCCGGCTCCGACGAACGCCTGTCCGGTGCGGACATCGTCCGGTTCGTCTCCATGCAGACGATCACCGAGGACACCGCCGCCAACAAGGACTGGGTGGGCGTCAGCGACGACGGCAAGGTCACCGCGTTCATCCCCCGCCGGCCCCTGGCCCAGATGGACGCTTTGGCCGACGCGGGTCTCCTTGCGCGGCGCGGCCAGACGCTGCGCGGAGGCGTGAACCTGGGCTCGATCGCCATCTCGGCCGCCCTCGCCGACGTGCTGCTCGAGACCTTCGCCGCCGACATTCACGACGACACGGCCGATCGCGCAGACCGGCCCGACTTGGATCCGCAGCTGTTCACCGCGCTCACGATCGCGGCGCTCCCCGAGGCCGATCGCGCCGCGGCGTGGAGCTCGGCGCAGCGCAGCGCCCCGGCCATCGCCACGCTGGCGCGGCGCATGCCCGACGTGCTGGGCCGACTCGTCGGCGCGTTGACGCGCTTCGAACGACGCCACGGCAGACCGGTCAAGTTCATGGCCATGGACTTCGGCGACCAGTACTGGGGTGACATCGGCCAGCACCGGAGCATGGCCGCGTTCTTCGGCGCCCTGCGCGAGGACTCCGCGGGCGGAACGATCGCGCGCGCGCTCGCTGGCGTGCCCGAGCTGCCCGACCCCGCCGGCAACCGCCGCGTCGGCGACACCGTCCTGGGTGCGGACGTGAAGGTGACCGGCTCCGTTCTCATCGACGCGGTCGTCGGCCAGGGCGAGATTCACGACAGCGTCCTGCTGGGCACGCGGGCTGGGACCGTGCGCGCCCACGATGCGTTCGACGTCGGATCGACCGTGTCCGAGCTCGAGCTGCGCCCGCGCGCGGGGGCCTACAAGGTCGTCTCCGATCGCGCCGTGCACGTGCCCGAGGGCGAGCGATGCACCACGGCCTTCCTCCCCGACGGCCCGGTGACGCTGCGCGTCCACGAGGACACCGATCTCCGCGACAAGCCGACGACGTACGCGGTGCCCTGGGGCGACAACCCGATCTCGTTCGAAGACGCCCACTCCGCCGCGGTCGCAGGCGACCCGGGGGCGCTTCGCAAAGCGCGAAATCGCGCAAGAGAAGCGGTGATGCAAAACTTGCGGGCGCCCGCCGAATCCACGTAACGCGACGTCTGCGCAGCCCTGGGCGCGATTGTACCCAGGCGCGGTAGGCGGGTTGTGGTGCGCCTGCAACACCTCCGTGATGGCGAGTTGCAACACTTGGGGTGCAAGCTCGTCTCAGAGAGTGGTCGCGGCGGCGTGTAACAGCCCGCGCGGCCGCGTCGACCCTTCGAACGATCGATTGGAACGCGAACTGCACTCACTCCAAGCAGAAGGCGCCGCATGAACTCCCGCAAGACGCTCCTCGCTCTCTCCGCTCTCCTCCTCGCTGCCGCACCCGCCGTGGTCTCGGCCTCGAGCGTCGTGCCCTACACCCGCATGGCCGCCGCCGACTTGGCGCCCGATGGCTACGCGCACCATCCGGTGCTGCGCATCGATCAAGACTTCCACCCCAACGACGACTACGAGATCGCGATCGATGCCTGGGTCGCCGACGGGTCGCCCGATGACCTCGCGGCCGTCCGCATGTGGTGGCTCGACACCTCCGACGCCAACGCGCGAAGCCCCTTCGGCAAGGGCGTCCGCCGCCACATCGACATCGACTACAAAGAGCGCGACGCCGGCTGGGACATCCAGATCAAGCAGGGCCGCAAGAAGTACGTCTTCGCCGTGGACCTCTCCGAGGGCGAGGCAGTCGCCTCCGCCAACGTCCGCGCCAAGGGTGAGCTCATCGAAGACTGCACCGTCCGTCGCTCTCGCCTGGTCGCCAAGAAGGTGCTCGGCATCCCCACCGGACTTCGCCGCATCGACGTCACCTGCACCGACGCCGACGGCAACGAGCACCGCGGCAGCGTCGTCAGCTCGTAGGACGGCACATCCCGGTCTTGGGGTCCCGGTTGTCGGGATCAGGGTTTCGGGACTTCGACCAGGTCGACGCTGACGGGCGTGTCTTCGGGGCCGACCTCGACGGGCCCGATCGAGCCCTGCCAGAGCGCGGGGCTCCACGCGACGACCGCCAGCTCGTACGTGCCCGGCGGGAGCGGTCCGACCTCGATGGAGACGTCCTCGCACGGCACGTCCAAGAGATCCCACATGGTGCGATCCGGATCGTCGTGCGCCACCACATAGACGTCGACCACCGCCGTTTCGGCACCCGCGCAGTCGAGCGGCACCCCGGCGAGCTGCGTGTCGAAGACGTACGACAGCTCGACGAGCGCCCCTCCCTCGCCCTCGGTCTCGGTCTCCCCGCCGGTCCCGGTCTCGGTGGACCCGCTCGAGCCGGTGCCCTCGCTGCCTGTCGTCGGCGGCGTCGTCGCGATGCCCGTGTCTTCACTGCTCCCGGTCGTCGGTGGCGTCGTCGCAATGCCCGTGTCGTCGGTGCCCTCGCTGCCCGTCGTTGGAGGCGTCGTCGCAATGCCCGTGTCGCCCGTACTCGCCTCGGTGGTGCTGCCACCGGTGGTCCCGGTGGAGGACGAATCGTCGCCGCCACCATCGCAGGCTGCAGCGAGCGACACGGCGAGCAGCAGGGAGAATCCAAGCTCGAAGTGATTGGTCATATCCAGGGTACGCCGCCAGAATCGAGGCGTCGCACGGATCCCTGAACTTTTTCGCCGCGTCGATGCCGCGCGAGGATGCGCTACTGTCGGTGGGGTGGACACCAGCGAGTGCCTGACCGACCAGCAGGTCGCCCAGCTGCTCGAAGGTGGAGAGCGGCCCGCCCATCTCGACGCGCACCTCGACCGGTGTGAGGCCTGCTTTGCGCTTCTGGCCGAAGCTGCCCGTGAGGACGCCTGCGCGGTCGAGGACCTCGTGGCGGGACGATATCGCCTGCTCGACACGCTCGGCCAAGGTGGCATGGGTCGGGTGTTGCGGGCCCACGACACGGTCCTCGACCGCGAGGTCGCGCTGAAGATCCTCCGAAGCGAGGCCTTTGGCGCCGAGGGTCTCGAGAACGCGCGAGCCCGCCTGCGCGAGGAAGCTCGCTGCATGGCGGGCATCTCGCACCCGAACATCGTCCACGTGTACGACGTCGGCGAGACCGACGGCACGGTCTACATCGCGATGGAGTACGTCCGAGGAGCCTCGGTGCAGTCGTGGATCGACGGCGATGCGCCCGAGCCCACGGCGGTCGTTCTCGCCTTCGCCGGGGCGGCGCGCGGTCTGGCAGCCGCCCACGCCCACGCGGTGATCCATCGCGACGTGAAGCCCTCGAACATGCTCGTGGACGACACCGGGTCGATCCGCGTCAGCGACTTCGGACTGGCGCGCAGTTCGGGAGCCTCGGACCAAGAGCGCGGCTTTGGGCGCTCGGGCACACCAGGCTTCATGGCGCCCGAGCAGACGGCTGGAGACGCTCTATGCGAGGCCACGGATCAGTACGGCCTCGCACGGTCGCTCGTCGCGGTGCTCACCCGTGGCAGGTCGACCGGAGCAGCCGAGGGCCTCGACCACCTCGACCGCCGCGTGGCTGGCGTGCTTCGCATTGCGCTCGCCGGCGACCCACGAGCCCGACACGTGTCCATGACCGCGTTTGCCGAGGCCCTCGAACGCGCGGTGCGCCCCCGCCGGGGTCGTTGGGTGGCCGCGGGTCTGCTCGGTGCGGGGCTTCTCGGCGCGCTCGTGAGTGCCCCCGAGCCAGACCCCTGCGCAACCATGGGCAGCGCCATCGACGAGCACTGGAACGAAGCGGTCGCTCGGTCGATTCGCGGCGCGCTCTCACAGCACACCATCGGGCGGGACCCGACGTTCGCGGCCAGCGTGGAGCGCACGCTGAACACCCACGCACGCGACTGGACCGAGTACGCGCCCGCGCTGTGCCGAAAACACGCGCAGCACCCTGCGGTCACCCGCTGCCTGCACGAAAAACTCGCCGCCTATGCCGTCGTGGTCGAGACCCTGTCCGCACCCACCGACGCCGACCTCCAGGCTGTCCCGCGGACGCTGTCCACATGGTCGTTGCATGCGTGTCGCGATCGGGCCGATGACGGTGCCCCCCCGTTGCCCCGCGCCGACGTCGAACGTCTCGCGCGAGCCGAGGTCCTCACCGACCTCGGCCGGCTCGACGCAGCGACCGCGCTGCTCGACGCCCCCTCCTCGATCGACCTCGCGCCGTCGGTTCGCCCCGCCTATGGTCTCCGCCTCGCGTTGGGCAAAGCGACCATCGCGGCCGCGGACGATCGGGTCGACGACGCTCGGGGTTTCTTCTTCGCCGCGCTGCTGGATGCGTTGCGCATCGGCTCCGTGGCGGGGCAGGTCGACGCGCGCATCGGCCTGGCATCGATGGCGCTCCGCAGCGGCGGCGACACCCACAGCGCCCGCGCCGAGCTCGACCAGGTCACCGCCCTGCTCGAGCGCGTGCCCGACGAGCAGCGAAACGAGGAGGCCGCGTTGGCCTGGGTCGACGTCCACGAGCTCGACAATGACCCCCAGCGTGCTCTGGACACCCTCGACGCGACGGCGTCGAACAGCCTGGCCCACCGCGCCGCCCGCCCCGGCCTCCTGCTCGTGCTGGGCCGATACAGCGAAGCGGTCGTGGCCGCGCAGGGCTTGACCGACGCGCTCGAAGCCGAACTCGGACCCAGGCACCCCCGGGTCGGTGACGCGAAAGCGCAATGGGCTGCGGCACTCACCCACAGCGGGCGCTTCGACGAGGCGGTTCGCATCGCCCGCGAAGCGGTCGCGATCTACGACGCCGCCTCGGAGTCCCCGCTGCACGGGTCGGGCTGGTCGCTGGACGTCTTGGGCATGGCGCTGTGGCGGCGCGGCGACGACGACGAAGCCAAGGAGGCGTTCGAACGCGCCCTGAGCATCCTGCCGAAGCGCGATCCCTCCTACGGCATCGTCCTCGACAACCTAGGGACGCTTCGGCTCCGCGCCGGCGATGCGTCCGGAGCCGAGCAGGCCCACCGCGCCGCCGTCGAAACGCTCCGCGCGACGCATGGCGAGGACCACCACGAGGTCGGGCTCGCGCACGCCAACCTGGGGGAGGCGCTCTACCAGCAGGGGCGATTCGACGAGGCCGAGCGGGCGTTCGTCGACGGACACCGCATGCTCGAGCGCGCACTCGGGCCCGAGCACCCGGACAACGCCTCGCTTCTGTTCGGGATCGGCAAGTGCCGCATGAAGCGCGAGCGCTTCGACGACGCGCTCGCGCCACTGCATCGCGCGACCGTGCTGCGGGAGGCGGTGCCCGATGCCCACGACTTCCTCGGGATCGTGCGCTACGCCGAAGCGATCGCGGTCGAGCGCGCCACCGGAGACATCCCGCGCGCGCGCGCGTTGGTGCGTGCAGCGGTGGCCGACCTCGAAGCCGCGCATCGGCTCCCCGACGATCTCGCCCGCGCCCGCGCGTGGCTCGAGGCGCATCCGCCATGAATACCTCTCTTCGCACCGCCCTCGCCCATCGTGAGGACCTCGCTTGGCTCGACGCGCAGGGCGTGGAGCGCCAACTCGACCAAGCCGTGACGCGGTGGCCGTCGCTGGGGGTCTCCCACGACGCGCTCGTCCGCCGCCTCGTCGACGTCATCGAGCGATGCACGCCAGCCCCCGAGAGCCTCGAAGCGCTGCGTCCCGCCGAGCAGGTGCTCGTCGTGGCCTGCCTGCAGGAGCGACCCGGAGCGATCGAGGCCCTGGAGGCGACCGCGTTCGGTGGGCTGCGTGCGGTCGCCCGCCGATTCAAAGGTCTCATGACCGAGGCCGAGCTGACCCAGCGGGTACGCACGAAGCTGCTCGTCCCCCGCGAGCGCACCGAACCTCAGCTCGCCACGTTCATGGGCGCGACGAGCCTCGCGCGCTGGGTCAGGGTCGTCGCGGTACGCGTGGGCCTCGATGCCGCGCGTGCCGACGGACGCCGTGGGGCGCGCGAGCGTGCACTCCCCAGCGCGCTTCCCCAGCGCGACCCGGAGTTCTACTGGATGCGGCAGCTGTACACCGACGACTTCGAGCGCGTGCTCGGGGCGTGCCTCGACGCCCTGTCCTCCAGGGACCGCAACCTGCTGCGCGCCCAGGTCACCCACGGCATGACCCTCGACGACATGGCGCGGATGTGGGGCGTGCACAGGGCGACCATCGCGCGCTGGCTTCGCGCGACGCGGCTCGAGCTGGTCGCCGCCGTCCGCACGGGTCTACGAGCCGAGACCGGGCTCTCCGAGAGCGAAGTCGACAGCGTCATCGCGCTCATTCACAGCGCGGTCAGCGAAGGCGTCATCGCCCGCGGGCTCGCGAAGACGAGCTGACCGGCCGTAGTCAACGAAGCCGCGCTGCCGCGTCGTGGAACTCGCGCACGATCGCGTCGACGATCTGCTCGATCGGCTTGACGTCGTCGATGAGCGAGACGCCCTGCCCGGCGCTCCAGATGTCCTTCCAGCGCTTGGCCGCCTCGGGGCCGCGCGTGGGCGCCGTCGCGTCGGGGATCGTCTGCGCGAGGAAGTTGGCGTGGATGCCCGAGACCTGGTCGGTGTAGACGATGTCCTCGTGGGAGGCGCTGGCGACCATGTCCTTGTACGCCTGGGAGGCTCCGCATTCGGTCGAGGCGATGAAACGCGTGCCCATGTACGCGAGCTCGGCTCCGAGCGCGAGGGCGGCGGCGACCTGGTCTCCTCCACCGATGCAGCCTGCCGCGAGGATCGGCACCCTGACGTTCTGTCGAAGGTACGGGATGAGCACGTAGGGGTTGACCCTGCCCGCGTGCCCGCCCGCCCCCTGGCTCACGGCGATGATGCCGTCGACCCCGGCGGCCTCCGCCTTCTTGGCGTGATGCAGGTGAATCACGTCGTGAAACACGGTCACGCCCTTGTCGTGGGCCTGCTTCACGATGTCGGTCGGGTTGCCGTAGCTGGTGAGCAGGACCGGCACCTCGTACTCGAGACACAGCTCCACGTCGCGCTGTAGACGGGCCGGATCGGTGAGCCCGATCGTGACGTTGATGCCGAAGGGCTTATCGGTCTTCTCGCGGATCCACTTCAGGTCCGCCTCGAACTGCGCCTCGGTCCGAGCGTTGAGGCTCGGCATCGTGCCCAAGATGCCCGCCTCGGCCGCCGCGACAATCATCTCCTTGTTGGAGATGATGAACATCGGCGCGCAGACCAGCGGATAGGTGAGTCCGAGCTTGCGCGACAGCGGGGTGGAGAACGGTGCACTCACCACCGCACGGTACCAGGCGGCGGACCCCGCTCGCCGGGCATCGCTGCAGCCCTCAGCCGAAGATCTTCGAGAGCAGCCCCTTGCGCTGCGACTTCGCGAGCAGCCACTCGGCCTTGCTGCCGAGCTGCTCCGCACTCATCCGCCCGACCACGGCGTCGACGATCTTGCCGTTGTTGACGAAGAGAATCGTCGGCACGGAGCGCACCTTGAAGGGCGCGGCCAGGTTGCCGTACTCGGTGACGTCGACCTTGCAGAAGCGAACCTCGCCCGGCTCGAACTGCTGTGCCACGTGGGCGAAGTCGTCGGCCATCGCCATGCACGGGCCGCAGGTCTGCGACCAAAAGTCGAGCACGACGGCGCCGCCCTCTTCGCTCATGATGTCCTCGACCTCGTCCTCGGTGGTCAGGTCGTCGTAGCCCTTGCCTTCGGCCATACCCGGTGAGCCTACCCCATGCGCTCGTGTATGGTGCCCCGCGGTGGCACCGCGCGACGACGGACCCCGGCAGCTCCGCGAGCGGATCCGGGTCGAACCCGAACCGACCAAGGGCTCGCGGTTCATCGCCACCGCCGTCCCCGTCCCCGACGAGGCGGCCGCGAAGCAGGCGCTCGCCGAGCTCCGCGCACGGATGCCCGACGCCACCCACCACTGCTCCGCGTGGAGGCTCGCCTCCCCCAACCTCGAGCGCGCCAACGACGACGGTGAGCCGGGCGGTTCGGCAGGCCGACCGATTCTCGCCCAGCTCCAGGGGCGCAACCTCGTCAACGCGGCGGTCATCGTGACCCGCTACTACGGCGGCACCAAGCTCGGCGTGGGAGGCCTGGTCCGCGCGTACGGAGGCGCCGCTGCAGCGGCCCTGGACGAGGCGCACACCGAGCCGTACGTGCCGACGGTGGCGCTGCGGATCCAACACGGCTACCCCGACACCGACGTCGTCGATCGGCTGCTGTCCGAGGCTCACGTCACGCAGCGCGAGGTCGACTATGGCACCGACATCTGCCGCGACGTCGAGGTCGCCGTCGACCAGCTCGACGCGCTCGCGGACGCCCTGCGTGACGCGACCCGTGGTCGGGCACGCGTGCAGCGTGTGGACTGATAGCCTCTGCAGCGTGCCGACCCGACGAGGAGAGCTGCGCCGCCCGGACGGGACACGAATCGCCTACCGCGTCACGGGCGATCGGGGGCCATGGCTGCTGCTGTGCAACGGCGTCACCACCACCCACAACTTCTGGAGCCGCGCCGTCTCGCTGTGGCCGCACCGGCGTGTGATCCAGTGGGACTACCCCGGACACGGCCAGTCCTCCCCGGCTCAGAGCCCGACCAGCGCCCATATGCTCGGGCTCGCCGAGACCTGCGTCGCGCTGCTCGACGCGCTCGACGTCGAGCGGGCAAGCCTCGCGGGGTTCTCGATGGGGTCCCAGGTCGCGCTGCTGACGGCGCTCGAACATCCTCAGCGATGCGACGCCGCGGTGAGCGTGCTCGGCCCTTCGGGCAAGCTGTTCGACACGGCGCTTTGGGGTGTGGGCGGCAAGACCTTCGGGGCGCTGCTCCGCGTCTTGCGAGGTCCCTCGGTCCACCTGCTTCACAAGGCGGTCAACCTCGCCACCCTCACCCCCGCCACGTACGCCGTCGGGCGTCTGCTCGCGCTGTACGGCGCGGAGACCTCGAAACAAGACGTTGCAGCGATCACCGCTCACATGCGGACCCTGCACGCGCCGACCCTGCGCGAGATGCTCCTCAGCGCCGGCGCGCTCGACCTCGGTCCGCGGTTGTCGAGCCTCGACGCGCCCCTGCTGATCATCACCGGCGAGCGGGACGCGTTCGCCCCGGCCAAGACCGTCGGACGCCCGATGAAGGCCAACGCTCCCGACGCCGAGCTGGTGGTCTTGCAGGAGGGCACCCACGGCAGCCTGTTCGGCCACGCGCCCGTGATCGCCGCGACGATCGACCGCTTCTTGGAGGCGCGCGGCGCCGCGGGGCAGATTGACCCGGCTGGGGCCGACTTGGACCGTGACGCGTCCGGGCTCGAGCCGTAGCGGCGCCCACGGACCCCGCCGCGTAGCTCATTTCGAGGGTTTAGGCCCCCGATGATAGTTGGTTCGATTCCTGCTTTCGCGTTATTCCGAAGCGGGCACTGCAACCCGCGACTCGAACCATGACCATGCGACTGCTCGCTGCACTCCCCGCCCTCGGTTTCGCACTCGTCCCGGCACACGCTCTGGCGGCGCCGCAAGGCGACCCCGCTCCCGCAACGGCCAAAGAGGCGCCCAAGCCCAAGGACCGAGGCGACCAACCCTGGATCAGGCGCTGGGCACCCGAGCGCAACATGGTCGAGGTCGGTGTCTTCGGCGGTATCTTCATCCCCCACCCGCGGCTCGAACTGTACGAAGCGACGCTCGACCTCGACGAACAGGGATACAAGCCGCTCGAGAACGCCATCTCGCCCGACGTCGGCGGACGACTCGCCTACTACCCGCTGCGCGTCCTGGGCGTGGAGCTCGAAGGTGCGGTCATGCCCAACGAGGTCGACCCCGGCCTTCAAGCGACGGTCTTCGGCCTGCGCGGGCACGTCGTCGCCAACCTGATCCCCCGCAGCATCACGCCCTTCGTGCTCGCCGGGGGTGGCGCCCTGGGCGTGTCGAGTCGTCGCGAGGCGATCGGCACCGAACTCGACGCGGCCGCCCACTTTGGCGGCGGCATCAAGTTCTTCATCGATCGCCAGACGACGCTCCGGCTCGAGGCCCGCGACACGATCAGCGCGCGGCGCGGCTTGGACTCTGGCGTCGTGCACAGCGTGGAGGTCCTCTTTGGGGTCTCGCTCGCGCTGGGCCGCAAGAAGGAGCCCGCTCCCGAGCCCATCCTCGACACCGACGGCGACGGCATCCTCGACCCCGACGACGAGTGCGTCGACGTCTCGGGCGTGGCCGAGTACCGGGGCTGCCCCATCCCCGACACCGACGGCGATGGCATCCTCGACCCCGACGACGAGTGCATCGACGAGCCTGGCGTCGATGCCTACGAGGGCTGCCCCATCCCCGACACCGACGGCGACGGCATCCTCGATCCCGACGACGAGTGCATCGACGTCCCCGGCGTCGACGCCTACAAGGGCTGCCCCATCCCCGACTCCGACGGCGATGGCATCCTCGACCCCGACGACAAGTGCGCGCAGGAGCCTGAGACGATGAACGGGTTCGAAGACGACGACGGCTGCGCCGACGAGATCCCCAAGGAACTCGAGCAGTTCACCGGGGTCATCGAGGGCATCTACTTCGACACCGGCAAGGCCACGATCAAGGACAAGTCCCGGGCCAAGCTCGACAACGCGGTCGAGGTGCTCGTGAAGTACGAGGGCGTCAAGCTCGAGGTCAGCGGCCACACCGACGATCGGGGCAGCGACGAGTCCAACCTGGACCTGTCGCAGCGCCGCGCCGACGCCGTGAAGCAGTACTTCATCGAGCACGGTGTGGGGGCCGACCGCATCACCACGCGCGGTGCGGGCGAAACCCAACCGATCGAGAGCAACAAGACCCGAAGCGGCCGCGCCAAGAACCGCCGCATCGAGTTCAAGGTCGTCCAGTAAGGACAGGCGGGCGCCGCAGCCTACGGCGCGTAGTCGGGATCGTTGGTGATCTCGATGCGCGCCACCGCGACCGACTCGCGGTACGACAGCGCGATCGAGTGCTGGCCCTCGGCCCACTGAGGAGCCCACGGGTCCTCGATGAACGTGGCCGCGTCGTCGGGGTCTCGCCAGTTGAGGTCGCGCCAGTTCCACCCCTGCCCCGGCCCTTGAATGCCGCCCTCGAAGATGGCCGGCGGCGACGGCTCGCCGTCGAGGGTCGCGAAGAAGCTGTCGGCGGAGCCCTGGTCGAACAAACGCACCCAGATGATCCACGTGTCGTCGCAGGGGATGTCGACGTCCCAGCGCACCTCCCCGTCGGCGTTGCCGTCGACGACCGCGATCTCGCCTTCGCCCGCCTGCGACGTGGTGATCGACCAGTCGCCGCTGAGGTCCGCGTCCACCGCCCCGAGCTCGATCAGCACGGTCTCGTCGCACGCCATCCCTGCAGTCTCCGAGCCCGCGTCCGTATCGGAGGTGCTCGAGCCGTCCGAGTCACACGCCGCGTCGCACCGCGACTGCGCCAGCTCGGCGCACGACTCGAACCAATCGAAGACGCAGCACTCGGGCTCGGCGGCGCAGACGCAGACCGCGACGCTCTGCTCGTTGCACGAGGGACCCGCGTGCGCGTCACAGCATCCGTCACCGTCGGGCAGCCCCGTTCCCGCGCTCGTGATGCCCGTGTCGTCATCATCCGACGCGCCCGAGGTGCTGCTGCCGCCGGACATCGACCCCGTGACGCCCTCACCGCCCTCGGCCGAGCCCGAGCCACCGCTCGCGCCACTCGTGGGTGACGCGCCCGTCTCCTCTGTGCTCTGCGCGTCGGTGTCGGCGGCCGACGAACCGCCGTCACACGCCACCGCGCCAACCAACACACACCCCAGGATCATCCGCACCCTCACCATCGCGGCGCCATGTTGCCAGAGCGCGGCAGCGGAGGCTATGCGGTGGGGCGCGACGCGGTGGGCGAGGACCCCGCCGGCGACGCCTTCTCCCGCGCCCTGCGGTAGGCCCGGATGCCGACCATCAGCGAGATCCCCAGGCCCAGCAGGCCCATGACCCCGTAGGCGGCCGTCATCGCGGACTTGAACACCGCCGTGAACACGATCGCGACCATGAGCATGGTGGCCACCTCGTTGAACACCCGCAGCCGTCTCGATGACCACGTGAACGTGCGGGCCAGCTGCCGACGGCGAATCCGCCCGCACGCAAAGTGATAGGCGATGAGCATTGCCAGCCACACGAATTTCCAGTGCAGCCAGGGTCCAAACGGCCACGCGCCGACGACCATGGTCAGGCCAGCGGCGACCGTGACGATCATCGCCGGCATCGTGATGATCGTCCAAAGACGCCGGGCCATGAGCTCGAGCTGCGAGAGCAAGATCTCGCGCTCAGCCTCGGGGCGTTCGCTGGCCTCGGCGTGATAGATGAACAGCCGGACGATGTAGAACAGCCCCGCGAACCAGCTGATGAAGCCGACGATGTGTACGGCTTTTGCAAACGCGTAGACGCTGGGGTCCATCTCGCGGAGTGTAGCGCGCTGGGGGACGATGTCGTTGTGTCCGCGTTCGAGGCGCGGACGCCCTTCAAGGGACCTGGGCCCTGGCCGATGGACCCAATCGACACCATGGACCACCAGGAAGTGTTCGAAACGAGCCCCGGCACGCCGGTCGCCAACCCTTCGCCCCGCCGCCGTCCGCGGCTCTTCGGGCAATTCCTCGTCGCCGAACGCGCGATTCGAGCTCGAGACGTGTCCGAGGCGCTCGCGCTGATGCGACTGGTCAACAGCCCGGTCGGTGAAATCGCGGTCGGCGAGGGCCTGTTGTCCAACGATCAGGTTGAGACGATCCTCGACGCCCAGCGCCACGTCGACGAGCACTTCTTCGAGCTCGCGGCGTCGCTCGGCCTCGGTGGGCAGGATCTCGAGGCGCTGTGCTCCGACCAGGCCGTGGAGAACCTGCGCTTCGGAGACGCGCTCGTCGAGATCGGCGCGATCAGCTCGACCGCGCTCGAGGAGCACCTGCGTGCGTACGACGCGGAGGAACACTTCGCCACGCCGTACACGCCGCAGGGCACGTCGGAGCTCGCGCGCACCGCCGCGAACCTCGTGCCGCGGCTGTCGCGACGCTCCCTGCACTCGTCGGTCCGCTTCAGCTCCGCGCGCGACTGGGACCAGGAGGCGCTCGAAGTCAGCGCCATGGCGCGTACGCAGTCGTGCGGCGGCCTCGCTATCGGGCTCAGCGTGGACGAGAGCGTCGCCGGGCGCCTCGGACCACGTCGCCACACGCCCGCCGCGGCATGGGCACGCAAGCTCGCGCCGCTGCTGCTGGCCGACTTCGTCGGGCTGACCTTGAACATGGCGCAGCAAAAGCGCGGCGTCGTCCACGAGTCGACCCTGACCCCAGAGCGCCTGCCGGCCCGCGGTTTCTGCTTCGACGTGGCGTTCGAGAACGGGTCGGGCATCTTGGTCATCGACCAGCCGGGCTGACCTCGCCCCCTGTTTCGGCGACTGGTAGGCTGAGCCCCGATGCGGCGCTCCTGCATGCTCGCGCTCTTGTGCCTCTCGCTCGCCTGCGACGACGCCGATGTCCCGGGGTCCAGCGGGACCGACGGCCTCGGCGGGTCGAGCACGGGCGCAACCTCGAGCGGACGAGCGCCGCCCACGACGACCACCGCGAGCGGCACGACGGCCACGAGCGCGCCCCCGGGCACCACGTCCTCGGGCACCACGTCCGCCGACAGCTCGAGCACGACCGATCCGGTCGCCGACACCTCGGGCGATTCGACCGGGTGCCCGCCTGGCACCCAAGACTGCCCCTGCGTCGACGACGGCTGCGACGTCCCGCTGGTTTGCGCCGAGGGCGTCTGCGCCGAAGCCGTCGCGTGCGAGCAGGATCTACTCGAGCCCAACGACAACGAGGAGAGCCCCACGTTGCTCGGCGAGGTCGACGACGACGATGACGACGGCGGCTCCATCTTCGGCACCCTCGACGGCCCCGACGACATCGACTGGTATCGCTACTCGGGCAACGACACGCTGCTGGGCAACGTCGACCCCGCGCGGTTCGTCAAAGCCAACGGACACCTGCGGCTGTGCAAGTTTGCCGAGTGTGAAGGCGGCGTCGGCGTCACCGAGTTCGACTGCCCGGCCGAAACGGAGGCGGCGACATCCCCGGCGGGCCGCCCCGGCTGCTGCGCACCCACGGGCATCCCGCTGGGCGACGCCAACTGCACCGGCGGCATCGACGACGACATGCAGGTGTTCATCCGGCTCGACCAAGCCGAGCAGGCGTGCGTCGACTACGAACTCCTCTACCACTACTAACGAGCCAGCATGGACTACGTCGGACGCATCTTTCGGCCGCCCAGCGAGGCGCAGAGCTTCCTCCTACAGGTCACGATCGGATGCAGCCACAACCGCTGCGTCTACTGCGACATGTACCGGGACAAGCAGTTCCGGCCCAAGCCGCTCGATACCATCCTCGCCGACATCGACGAAGCCGCCCAGCTCGGACCCCGGTTCGAGCGCGTGTTCCTGTGCGACGGCGACGCGCTGATCCTCTCCACCAAGAAGCTCCTCCCGATCCTCGAGGCGATCGGCGAGAAGCTCCCGTGGGTGAAGCGCGTCGGCACCTATGGCGACACCCGCAGCATCGGTCGCAAGAGCGCCGATGAGCTGGCCGCGCTGAGCGAGGCAGGCCTGGGCATCGTCTATCACGGCATGGAGAGCGGCGACCCCGAGGTGCTCGAGCGCATCGACAAGGGCGGCACGCGGGAGGAGTCGGTCACCTCGGCGGCGAAGCTCCGCGAGGCCGGCATCGCGCACTCGGTCATGGTGCTGCTCGGGGTGGGCGGCGACGACCTGAGCGTCCAACACGCAGCGGGCACCGCACGCACCCTCTCGGAGATGGACCCGCCGTTCGTCGGAGCCCTCACCACCACGGTCGTGCCGGGGACGCCGCTGGCCGCGATGCAGGCGTCGGGGGCGTTCCGGCTGCCCAGCAAGTTCCGCATGCTCGAAGAGCTCCGAGAGATCGTCGCGGGCGTGGAGCTGAGCAACTGCCGTTTCTCCGCCAACCACGCCTCGAACTACCTCCCGGTCCGCTGCACGCTGCCGCGCGACAAGGCCGCCGTGCTCGACGCGCTCGACGCGGTGATCGCGGATCGGGACGAGCGGCGGCTCAAGCCCGAGTCGCTGCGCGCGCTCTGAGCCGTTTGCCCGATTTCTTGGAGCCAGGCTGCCGAAATGGTGCGATCGGCCACGTCCGCGGGTGAATGTTCCCGTGTGCTCCGCCGTCCTCCCCTCGCCCGCCGCCACCGGCTCCGGACTTGCCATGAAGACCTCCAGCCTCCTCCGTTCCGCCCGCCTGCCCCTCGCCACCGCCGTCGTCCTCGGCGGCATGACGCTGGCCTCGACGGCTGAGGCGAAGCCCAGGATTCAGCGCCGCGGCGGACAGTGGGGCTTGATGCTCGGGGGGTCGGCGTGCGTGCCCGGAAAGGCCGACTGCGCCCGCGACAGCGTCACCGACGGCGGCGTGACCGTCGACGGACGTACCCGCCCCTCGGTGGGCATGGGCGGCGAGCTCGGCTACCGCTTCAACAAGTGGGCGTTCTTGGGCGCCTCGTACAACCTGGGCTTCTTCGACGCCTCGTACGAGGTTCAGAACCGCAGCAACTACAAGCGCGCCTACCAAAACAGCATCTACGGGGTCTTCCGACCCACCCTGGCCGCGTGGCGCTTCGACTTCGGCCTCGGCATGGGCCCGGGCTTCTCCCGTCAGGTCTTCGTCACCGACAACGGCGACCGCGACTACTCTCAGGGCTTCTCCTTCAAGATCGAGCCCACCATCGACATCTTCGTCACCCGCCGCGTCTTCGTCGGCGCCAAGATGGACCTCCTTCTCAACGCGCACACCAAGACGTGCCGCGAGGAGGGCGACACCACCACGTGCGTGAAGACGGCCAACCGCGACGTAGCGCCCGTGCACCAGATGCTGTTCGGCCTGCACGTTGGTGGCACGTTCTTGTAGGCCGGCTCCACGCGCACGAAGAAGGCCGCATCGATTCGCTCGATGCGGCCTTTCTTGCGCGCGGGAGCGCCTCAGGCCTCAGTTCTTGGGCTGCCCGTCGGCCTCGGGCTTGGCGCCCTCTTTGGTGCCCTCGGCCTTCTCGGTGGCGACGCCTTTCGCGTCCACTGACGTCTTGAGCCCCTTCTTCACGCCGGCCTTGCGCATGTCGGGCTTCATCTTGCCGCCATGCCCGTGCTCGTCGCCGTGCCCGTGGCCGCGAGGCGTCTTCTTCGACGATCGGCGCTGCGGCTCGGGCCCCAGCGTCGCCTTGATGTTGTCGACGATCTCGTACTTGCCGAGGAGTTCTTCTTTGAGCTCCCGACGCCCCTGGTGAAGCTTGCGCTGCTCGAGACGGTTGACGATCTGATCTTCGAGCGCGTCCTGAGGCAGGGGCCCCGGACCCCACGAGCCGGTCACCTTGATGATGTGGTACCCGAACTTCGTCTTCACCGGCTTGGAGATCTCACCGACCTTCATGTCGAACGCCGCCGCCGAGAACTCCTCGGCCATGCGGTCGGCGGTGAAGATGCCGATGTCCCCGCCCTTGGCCGCGCTGGGGCCGGTGGATTTTTCGTTGGCGATGGCCGCAAAGTCGGCGCCTTCGGCGGTGACGGCCTTGTGCAGCTCCTCGGCCTTGGCCTTGGCTTCCGCCTCCCACTTGGCCTTGTCCTCCTCGGATGCCTCGGGCTCGTCCTTCTTGCCGTGGGGTCGGCGCTCCTTGGCCGGGCCGATCGGGATGAGGATGTGCGAGGCGCGGACACGCGGCTTCTCGGACTTCCAGTTGTCCTTGATCTTCTCGTAGTCGGCCGTGATCTCTTCGGCCGTGACCTCGAGCAGCCCCTTCTTGTCGAGGATGGCCTTCTCGCGAAGCTCGGCGACGTACATGTCCCGCAGGGACTTCTCGGTCTCGCCGCGACGGCTGAGGTGTTTCTCCCAGTCGCGAATACCACGCCGCTGCTGGCTCTCACGCGCCTCGAGGGCGGCCTTGTCGTAGTCGACGCCGAGCGCCTTGGCCTCTTGCGCGAGGACCTCGTGGTAGATCAGCCGCTCGGCGATCGACTTGCGGTAGCGACGATCGGCCGAGCTGGGGATGTCCCTGCCGCGGTCGGTGTACTTCTTGACCTTGAGGTCGTAGATCGAGGTGAAGGCCTCGTTGGGGATCTCGACCTTGCCGACCTTGGCGATCGGACCTGAGGGGATGGCGCCGAGCTCGGCGTCGTCGGCCTTCTTCCCGCCTTCCTTCTCGATCTTCGCGAGGTCCTCCTTGGTGGCCTTCGCGGGCTTGGGGGGGTCGGTGCAGGCCCCCGCGAGTGCGGCGACCAGGAAACTCACATGAAGTGGATGCAACGAACGCATAGTCGTGCCCTTTCGGCATGAGCCAAGGCCCGCGATTCTAAGCATGAAACGCCGGGCCGGGGAAGAATGGCCTACGACGCTGGCGCAAGCAACGCACTGGTCGAAGACGCGGACGTGACGTAAGCATCACCGCTGCCCTCCATGAGCGACTTGGTCAAGATCCGGCGTCCGAACGCCTCTGCCTCCCAGGAGGTTCCGCAAGCCGGGCCCGATGCTCCAGCGGTGTACATGGAGACCTTCGGCTGCCAGATGAACGAGGCCGATTCGGCGCTCATCGCAGGCCAGCTCGGCCGCGCGGGCTATCGAGCGGTCCGAGATCCCGCCTCGGCCGACGTCATCCTCATCAACACCTGTGCCATCCGCGAGAAGGCCGAGGACCGAGTGTGGGGGCGCACGAGCCAGCTGCTGCGCCACCGGGCCGACAACCCCGACCTCGTGATCGGCATCACCGGATGCATGGCCGAGCACCTCAAGGACAAGGTCGCCAAGCGCGCCCCGTACATCTCCCTCGTCGCCGGCCCCGACAGCTACCGCTCGATCGCCGACCTGGTCGACCGGGCACGCACCGGAGAGGCGGTCGTCGACGTCAAGCTCGACAAGGCCGAGGTCTACGACCAGCTCGACCCCCACACCGACGACGACGGCGTCAGCGGGTTCGTCACCATCCAGCGCGGCTGCGACAAGTTCTGCACGTTCTGCGTGGTGCCCTACACCCGCGGACGCGAGCGGGGTGTGGCGCCGCGCGAGGTCCTGCGCCACACGCGGGTCCTCGCCGAGCGCGGCTACAAGGAGGTCGTGCTTCTCGGGCAGACGGTCAACTCCTACGCCTACGAGGACGTCGACTTCGCCGCGCTGCTCCGCACGGTCGCCCAGGTCGACGGCATCGAGCGCATCCGCTTCACGAGCCCCTACCCGGTCGATTTTTCCCCCCGCGTCATCGAAGCCATGGCCGAGGAGCCCAAGATCTGCCCGCAGGTCCACCTGCCGCTGCAATCGGGGTCCGACGTCATGCTCGAGCGCATGCGCCGGGGGTACTCGCGCCAGCAGTTCCTCGACCTGGTCGGGGCCCTGCGCGAGGCCGTGCCAACGCTGGCGCTGTCGACCGACATCATGGTCGGGTTCTGCGGCGAGACCGACGACGACCACGCGCAGACCCTCGACGCGATGCGTCAGGTCCGCTTCGATTTCGCCTTCATGTTCAGCTACAGCGACCGAGGGATCACCTACGCGTCGCGCAAGATGGACGACGACATCCCCGACGCGGTGAAGAAGGCCCGGCTGCGCGAGGTCATCGACCTCCAGGAACAGCACACCCGCGCCTCGCACGACGCGATGATCGGCCAAACCCTCGACGTGCTCGTGCTCGGCCCCTCGAAGCGAGGCGACAAGACCCTCGGGCGCGCGCCCACCTTCCACAAGGTGCTCCTGCCCCCCGGCGCCGGCGAGC
Organism: bacterium; assembly: GCA_024742475.1. Classification (GTDB taxonomy): domain Bacteria; phylum Myxococcota_A; class Polyangia; order Nannocystales; family Nannocystaceae; genus CAJXVA01. The sequence goes on from JANSYI010000004.1 coordinate 267,686, forward strand.
CAGGCTCGTTCGTGCGCGCGACGATCACCGGAAGCACCGGCCGCTCGTTGCTCGCCTGAGCGGCGCACCGGCGGCGGCCTGCGGTGGTACAAACGCCGCCAGATCACCGTGGCCGATCACGACGAATCCCTCCCGCCCGATTCCGACCCGCCACCCGAGGAGATCGCCCGGGTGAGCCGGCACGTTCAGCCCGTCGGGCCGCGCATCTTGGTGCGCGTGGTCAAGGGACCCGACCGGAGCGAGTCCGGGCTCTTCCTGCCGCAGGGCGTCAAGGAAGACCACGTCGCGGCGCTGCTCGGCGAGGTCCTCGAGGTCGCGCGGACGATGCCCAAGGCCGACGCGCTCGTCGACGACGATGACGACGAGGGCGACGACGAGGCGCGCTTGGACTTGGGCAAGAACGTCAGCGGCATCCCGCTGGGCGCCAACGTGCTCTTCGAGAAGGAGCGCGGGGTGATGGTCCCGTGGGACGAGTCGCTCCGCCTGCTCGAGGTCCGGCACGTGCTGGCCCTCGTCGACATCATTCGCGAGGACGAACTGCAGTGACCACGCTTCGACGCCTGGGCTTGGCCGCCCTCACCTTCGCCCTGCCCTCTGCCGCGCTCGCGGCTCCACCCGAGGTGCTCGAGCGCGCCTCCACCGACGGGGTCGAGCGCGTCTACGAGGACTACTCCTCCGAAGGCGACGCGAGCAGCCTCGAGCTCAACCCCGCGATGCTCTCCGCCGTGCGCGGCCTCGACCTCACGCTGCTGGGGTACCAGACCACGGACCGCTTCATGCGAGGCTCGGGGTTCGGCGCGTTCGCGGCGTTCAACCTCGGGTTCGGCGTCGCCATGGGCTTTGGCGCGCAGCTGATCGAGCCCGGCCTGGGCGAGGGGGTCACCGACTTCGCCGCCGACGCCAACCCCACCGCCACCAAGCTCAGCTGGGGCCTCTCGCTGGGGCGAGGCGAGTACGCCTCGTTCGGTGTCGGCGTCGCGGGCATGCGCAGCCAGGGCCAATGGCTGCAGCGACCCGACATCGACGTCGGCTTCATGTCGCGCATCACCAACTACGCCTCGGTCGGGGCGATGGTCCGCATGAGCCCGGTCAACCTCGAGAGCCAGGCGCTGCCACCCGAGCTCTCGGTCGTCGGCGAGCTCTCGGTTCGCCCGCTGGGCACGAACATGGTCGAGCTCGCCGGAGGCGTGAAGCAGCAGGTGCTCACCGCCGAGGCGGGCGAACGCACCACGCGCGAGGGCAGCGACGGCTTGCTGCCCCGCGGACGCATGTCGCTGCGCTGGCAGGGGTGGGGGCTGCGAGGCGAGGTCGAGCAGGTCCAGCTCACGCAGCTCGACGAGGCCAGCTTCGCCCCGCTGCGCACCACCAAGGGCGTGCGTGGCTCGGTCTCCCTCGAGGCGTCGTGGGACTTCGCCACGGTCGGCTCGGGCGTGCACGTGGGGGCCTCGGACGGCGTCGACGGCGTCGGCTACCACGCCCGGTTGCACTCGCGTCGCCGCGGGCGCGTCTTCTGGCCGCGCCTGGTCCGGGTCGAGCGGATCGATCTGGGCTCGCTGGGCGATCAGCGCTCGCTCATCGCGATGCTGGAGCGCCTCGAGCGGGCCGAAGAGGCGGGGCCGCGCACGATCCTGCTTCTCGACGCCCGCAGCACCAGCGGCGGCTGGGCGGCCCGGCACGAGGTCCGCGAGGCGTTGATCGACGTTCGCAACGCGGGCGGGCACGTGTACGCCTACGTCGAGAACGCCAGCCTCGGCGACTACTACATGGCCAGCGTCGCCGAGTCGGTGTTCATCCACCCCGCCGGCGCGCTCGACACCTACGGCCTGTCCTCGAGCAGCCTCTACTTTCGCGGCGCGCTCGACAAGATCGGCGTGAAGGCCGAGGTCGTGAAGATCAAGGAGTACAAGAGCGCGGGCGAGCGGTTCAGCGAGACGGGCCCGACCCCGCCCGACCGCGAGCAACGCGAGGCGCTGCAGGCCGCCGTCTACGAGCAGGTGCTCTTCGACATCGCGCAGGCCCGGGAACTCACGGTCTCCGACGTCCGCCAGGCGTTCGACGACGCCCCACATGGTCCCTCCGAAGCGATCGAGCGCAAGCTCGTCGACTCGATCGCGTTTCGCGACCAGCTCGAGGACGAGGTCGGTGACAAGGTCGGCGCGCCCGTCGAGATCGAAGCGGTCACCGACGGCTCGCCCGAGAACACGACCTGGTCGCGGGAGCCCTACATCGCCGTGGTGCTCGTCGAGGGCGCCATCGTCGACGGGCGAAGCCGCGTCATCCCGCTCATCGGCACCCAGTTCGCCGGCGGGGACACGATCGCCAAGACGCTCCGCGACATCCGCGAGGACACGGCCTGCAAGGGCATCGTGCTGAGGGTCGACTCCCCTGGGGGCTCGGCGCTGGCCTCGGACATCATCTGGCGCGAGGTCTCACGCACGCACGAAGCGTTCGTGGAGGACCCCAAGTCAAGCCCCCCCATCGTCGTGTCCATGAGCAACGTGGCCGCAAGCGGCGGGTACTACGTCTCGATGGGCACCGACACGGTGTTCGTCGACCCCCTCACGGTCACCGGCTCCATCGGCGTGATCACGATCCACTTCGACGTCTCGGGTCTGCTCGAGAAGCTCGGCATCTCGGTCACGACGTTCAAGCAGGGCAAGAACCCCGACATCAACTCGATCTTCCACCCCTACACCCCGGAGCAACGCGCCAAGGTGGAACAGAGCATCGCGCGGACCTACGACCTGTTCACCTCCCGGGTCGCCGACGCGCGGGGTATGACGCAGGACGAAGTCGACGCGCTCGGCCGCGGTCACGTCTACGGCGGGAAGAAGGCCATCGAGATCGGCTTGGCCGACCGCGAAGGCGGGCTCGAAGATGCGATCAACGCCGTGCGGACGAAGGCCGGCGTTCGACCCCGCAAACACTTGGACCTGCGGGTGCTCCCTCGAGCGCCCCGCCTGATCGACCTGATCCTCGACACCGTCGGAGACCCCTTCGCTGGCGCCGGCCCGGTTCGAAAGGCCAAGGCCCGGCGCAAGGCGGCGCGAGAGCAGGCGTCGATGATCGGCATGCTGCCCAGCCTGCTGCACGACACCCTGGCGCAGCTCCCCTTGTCCCTGCTCTACCTCGAGCAGGGCGAGGCGCACGCGGTCACCCCGTGGGTGATGGCCGACCCGAAGTAGCCCGGGCGGTCACCACATGCGTCGGGGAGTGGAGCCGCCGCAGCCGCGGCTCCGCGTCGTGGTAGCGCGACGGGTCGACGAAGGTGACCTCATCCAGGCCCGCCTCGCCCATCACGGCACGCACCTGCGAGGCGTCCGCGTAGGGATCGAGCGCCTTCTTGCGCCGGGTGAGCGCGACGATTGCGGTGCGCAACACGGTCGACGCCGCGCCTACCGAGGCCTGGCCGCCGCGCGTATGCAGGTCGCAGACGAACAAGCCCCCCGAGCCGAGCGCGCCCGCAACCGAGGCGTACAGCTGCGCCCGATCGGCGCCGCTGAGGTAGCTGAGCAGGCCTTCGGCGACGACGACGGGGCGTCGCGCAGTCGCCAGCGCCTCACCGAGCGTCCGTGCGAACGCAGGCTCGACGACGTTGGCTGATTCGACGCGGTGTCGGCCAGCGAGGGCCCGGCGGACCTGCGCGGGAGCCCGCGCCAGGGCGGCACGCTTACACGCGACCATGTCGGGGAGGTCGTACTCGACGCCGGACACATCCCCCGGTCCGAGCGCCGCCGCCACGGCTCTGCGCGTCAGCCCTGCCCCGAGCTCGACGACGACGTCGGGCTCGTGCGCGCGCACCACCGCGTCGATCAGGCGGTGGCGGTACTCGAGATACACGCGCATCGAGGGCGTCGTGGGAGACAAGCGCGTCGCCCACTCGCCGGCCGCGAAGAACCCCCAGTACAGCGCAGCCCCTTGCCACGTAGAGAACAGCTCGGCGTGCTCGAAGCCCGCGCGGCGCCACACGTAGGCCGTGTAGTGCGCAGTGGGGCCGATTCGCTCGTGCCCGCCGCTCATCGCTCGAGCATGCGCTGGGCTTCGGCTGGGTCGATGGCGATGGCGCCCGCGAGATCGATGAACGCCTTGCGCGCCACTGCGTCGCGCCCGTCGGCGGTGACGACCGGGACCAGCTCCAACATCGCGATGCGACGCTCCTCGGGAGCAAGCCCCGCGAAGCCACCGATGAGCATCATCATCTCGGGCGGCTCGTCGATGAGGTTCTTCATCGCCTCGGTCGTGCCTTCGGCCAGCGGCAGCCGCCCGAGCAGCGCGTCGAAGCTCTCCCGCTCCGCGTCGCTGACCTGGCCGTCGGCCTGGGCGATGTGCGCGGCAAAGCCCGCGATCAGCTCCGCGCGAGCCTCGGCCTGCGTCGACCATGCCTGCCGCCACCGCGCGGCCGCGTCGGCATCCTCACCGAGCATCCCGGCGAGCTCGTCGTGCACCTGCGCTTCGCGATCCGTACCGCGGCCGTCGGTCAGCGCCATCCGCCACGCCTTGGACAAGATGTCTTCGGAGAAGAGCGGCGGGGGGAGCTGCAGCCCCTTCGCGTGCGTGCGAAGGGCGTCCTCGCTCCCGAGCCGCTCGACCCATGCGGCCGAGTCGTCGCCGTCGAGGCGCTCATCGAGCATCCAAAGCACCTGCTCGAGCTCCGCAGCATCGAGGACGCCGTCGGCGTGGGCCACGAGACCGCACGCGACCAGCGTCCACTCTTGTTCGGGCGAAAGCGGCATGGCGCGATGCTACCAGGCCGCTCGCGCGTCGACGTCACGAACCGGTCGCGACGGCGCGGGGGCCCTTGGCCGGACCGAACGTGTGCTCGGGGGCGGGGAACTCTCCACTGCGCACGGCCGCCACATACTGCTCCATCGCCGCACGGCCGCGGTCGAAGAGTTCATCGAACCGGCGCACGAACTTGGGCCGCAGATCGGGGGTGAGGCCGAGCATGTCGTAGCAGACCAGCACCTGGCCATCGCAGTCCGCACCCGCCCCAATGCCGATCGTCGGGATGTCGATCGACTCGGTGATCCGCTTGGCGAGGTCGGAGGGGATGCCCTCGAGCACCAGCGCGTAGGCGCCCGCGTCGGCGACGGCCTTGGCGTCGTCGAGGATGCGCTGCGCCCCCTCTTGGTCGCGCCCCTGCACGCGGAAGCCGCCCATCGCATGGACCGACTGCGGCGTCAGCCCGACGTGCGCCATCACGGGGATGCCCGCCCCGACGAGCCGCTCGATGACCGGCACCACCGCGCGTCCGCCTTCGAGCTTGACCGAATGCGCCCGACCTTCGGAGAGGATGCGCCCCGCGTTGCGGATCGCGTCCTGCGGCGAGACGTTGTAGCTGAGGAACGGCATGTCCCCCACGATGTGCGCGTAGCGGGTACCCCGAGCCACGGCTCGGCAGTGGTAGACGATGTCGTCCACCGTCACCGAGAGGGTGTCGTCGTTGCCCTGGACGACCATGCCCAAGGAATCGCCGACGAGCAGGAGGTCCGCGCCGCCTTCGTCGAGGAGGCGAGCGAACGTCGCGTCGTAGGCGGTGACCATCACCAGCGGCTCTTCGCCCTTGCGGGCCCGTACCTTGGGTACGGTCATCCGCTTGCGGGTCGAAACTTCGGTGGCAGGACGTGCTTGGCCGTAGGGGGCCGAAGCTTTTTCTTCAGTCATTCGATTGTCTCGCTTGTCCGAGGGGGTCACGGCCGGGCCCACCCCGGTCCATGCCTTCGCACACTGCGGTTGATAGCACGACAGAGCTCGGCGCGCCGCGGCTGGCGCCCGCAGGAACATCAGAATACCCTTTTATTCTAGGTGCTTGGTTGGCAAGCGAGCCCCTCGAAGAGGTCGACCGGCCCGGGGAGGTCACGCGCGCCGCACATGCATGCGGCTGGCGACCGCGGGCCCCACGGCTCTGGTGGCCGATGACACCGCGGAGTCGTTCTCGCAGGAGGGGGCCGTGGGTTTGCTATCGTTCGAGTCGATGGGAAGCGAGGGGGACAGCGGACCGCGGTCCGACGAGGAGTTCGCCTCCCTCACCCCCCAGACGCGCTCGGACGACTGGGCCCGCACCACCGGACGCATCCAAGAGGTCCTGCGGACGCCGGGAACGCCCGTCGGGCCCTACGTCGTCCTCGAGCAGCTGGGCTTGGGCGGCATGGGTGTCGTCTACTCCGCCTACGACCACAAGCTCGACCGCAAGATCGCGCTCAAGGTCCTGCGCTCTGGGGGGACCGACGAGCTCGCCGAGATCGCCCGCCATCGGCTGGTGTCCGAGGGTCGCGCGCTGGCCCGGGTCAGCCATCCCAACGTCGTGGCCGTCTACGATGTCGGCACGGTCGACGCCGAGGTCTACGTCGCGATGGAGCTCGTCGAAGGGCAGACGCTGGGCCAGTGGCGGCGAGCCGCCACGCGCGGATGGCCCGAGGTCGTCGAGATGTTCAGGGGCATCGCGGCGGGCTTGATCGCCGTGCACGACGTGTCGCTCATTCACCGCGACGTCAAGCCCGACAACATCCTCATCGACGCGCAGGGTCGCCCGCGGGTCACCGACTTCGGCTTGGCGCGGCCCGAGAGCGACGCGCCCGACTCCCTACAGCGGCGCGAGCAGGCGCTGATCGACGCGAACGTCCCGCTCGAGCGCCTGCAGCTCACGCAGACCGGCGCTCGCCTCGGCACCCCCGCGTACATGGCCTGCGAGCAGCTCAACGGCCAGGAGGCGACGGTGCTCAGCGACCAGTTCGCCTACTGCGTCACGCTCTGGGAGGCGCTCTATGGGCAGCGTCCCTTCGAGGGCAACAGCTGGGTCTCCCTGGTCATGTCGGTGACGCAGGGGCAGATCCGCGAGCCGCCGACGCCCCCCTCGGGCCGCCCCGTGCCCCGATGGCTCCGCCGCATCCTCGAGCGCGGCCTGGCGCCCGACCCCGCCGACCGATGGCCGAGCATGCGCGCGCTCCTGCAGGCGCTCGAGGCCGGTGACCCGCTCCGCGCCCGGCGTCGTGGCTGGACCGCGATCGGTGCGATCGGACTCGTCGGGGCGGTCGTCGGCGGCGTGCAGTGGCAAGCACGGCACGCCCGACAGGCCGCCGAGGCCGCCTGTGAGGAGGTCGCCGCGCGCGTCGATGTGGTGTGGTCCGAGCCGGCCAAGGCGTCCCTGCGCGATGCGTTCGGCCGCTCCAGCATCGACGACGCGATGCACATCGAGACGGGCGTGGAAGCGGTGTTGGACACGTTCGCCGACGCCTGGTCACAGCAGCGGGGCGACACGTGTCTGGCTGCACTCGACGACGCTCCGCCGCCCCCGATGGTGCAGCGGCGCGCCGACTGCCTCGACGAGCGCCTCGACGTGCTCGGAGCGCTGGTCGAGACCCTCGGCGCAGCGGACGACATCATGGTCAGCCGGGCGCGGCGGACGTCGGAGTCGCTGGCCGACCTCGACGCCTGCACCGACGAGGCGCGTCTTGCCAGGACCCCCGCCCTGCCCGATGATCCAGCGCTTCGAGAGCGCGTCCGCGACGTGCAAAGCGGCCTCTCTCAGACGCTGGTGCACGAGCACGTCGGTCGCTACGAAGAGGGGCTCACGCGAGCGACGGCCCTGCGCGACGAGGCGGTCGCCCTCGAGCACGCCCCCACCCTCGCCACCGCGCACTACCGGGTCGCCGTGTTCGAGGAGAAGCTCGGCCGCTACGAAGCCGCCGTCGACGACTGGGCGGCGGCATTTCGCGAGGCCTCGCTGTGCGGCGACGACGACCTCGCAGCGCAGGCGGCCGGGGCCCTGGCGTTCACCGAGGGCTATCAGCTCGGTCGCCACCACGCTGGCCTGCGCTGGTCCGAGCTCGCGGGCATCCTGATCGAGCGGCTCGGCAAGACCCAGACCCTCGACGAGGCCCGCCGACTCGACGTGATGGCCGTCCTCACCGAATCGAAGGGCCAGCTCGACGAGGCGGTTACCCTGCACGAACGGTCGATCGCGCTTCGTGAGTCCCTCGTGCCGCCCACCCATCAGAGCATCGGCTACGGGTTGGCCAACCTCGCCGGGGTCTTGCAGGCGCAGGGCAGGCTCGACGAGGCCGAGGCTGCCCTGCTGCGATCGCGCTCGATCTTCGAGAACGCCTTCGGCGCGGACAACCCGACCACCGCCCACATCGTGAACAACCTCGCTGGCCTCTACCATCGCCAGAAGCGCTACGAAGAGGCCGACCGCCTGCATGCCGCCGTCTTGAACAACTGGACGGCCCGCCTCGGCCCCGACCACCCCGACGTCGGCGACGTGCACCGTGCCCTCGGCGACACGGCGCTCGCCCGAGGCGATGTGGCGGCCGCACTCGAGCACTACGAGGACGCGCGGCGCATCCACGCCAAGGCCGAGGGTCAAGCGCATGTGTACGCCGAGTCGGCGCTGCGGGTGGCCGAAGCCTCGTCACTCGCCGGCGACGCGGATGCGGCCAAGCGCCGCTACGAGGAGGCGTTGCGCGCCGCCGGTACCGCGGCGGAGTCCGTACGCGGGGACGCCCAGCTGGGGCTGGGCTGGCTCGCCTACGATCGCGGCGAACACCCACTCGCGCGTGCGCACTTCGAGCGCGCCCGGGGGCTGTTCGAGGGCGACGAGCATGCTTCGCAGCGCGCACGGGCACGGATCGCCCTGGCTGCGCTCGAGGCGGGCGACGAGGAGGACGCGACGCTGCGCGCGCTGGCCGAGGACGACACTCTCGCGACGTCGGTCCGCGCCGAGGCGCTCTCGTGGCTCATCGGGCGACCGGCCGCAGCCCCTGGCGACGAAGACACGCTCGCCTCCCTGCTCGAAGACGTCCCGCCTCCGCACGCGCTCCGCATCCGGCGGCGCCTCGAGGAGACGTAGCCCGAAGCGGTGCGCCCTCAGTCGTCGATCACGACGACGGCGTCATCGAGCGCGAGCGGGACCGGCCCGTCACCGAGCCACAGTCCGACGGGCAGCCGAGCCAGCGCGCCGAGCAGCGTGCCCGAGAGGCCGTAGCCGCCCATGCGCCGCATCTCGGAGAACGCTGTCCCCCCGCCGCGCACGAACGGGAGGTCGAACGAGAACACCCGACGCAGGTTTTCTAACGTCGAGGGTTCCTCCGGGTAGAACACCACCTCGACGCTCGAGCGGTCGAGCGAGGTGATGGCCAACGCTCGGTCGACGGCGTCGGTCAAGCCGCCGTGCCTGTCGACCAGGCCGACCTGCCGCGCCCGCACCCCGGACCACACGCGGCCCCGCGCCACATCGTTGACCCTCGCGAGCGTCATCTGGCGGGCCCGGGCGACCCGCTGAGTGAACAACGCGTAGCCATCTTGGAGCGACTGCAGCACGGCGCCGCGTTCGTCGTCGGAGTAGGGTTTCAACCACGACCGCATCGCGGCGTGTTTGCCGTAGGTGATCTGGTCGACCTCGATTCCGAGCTTGTCGAGCGTGCCCGAGATGTCGATCTTCGGGTAGAACATCCCGATGCTGCCAGTCTTCGTGGTCGCATCGGCGAAGATGAAACGACCGCCCGTGGCGACGTAGTAGCCACCACTGGCGCACGCGTTGCTCATCGAGACGATGACGGGCTTGACCGCATCGGTGAGGTCGAGCTCCCGAGCGATGTCGTCGGATGCCTTGACCGAGCCTCCGGGCGTGTTGCAACGGACGACGACGGCTTTGACGTTCTTGTCCTCCCGCAGCCGCTCGATCTGTTTGGTGAGAGTGACCGAGCCGGCCACCTTGCGGCCGATGATCGGGATCTCGAAGCTCTTCGAGTCGGAGATGTCCCCCTCGACGAGCAGCACCGCAACCCGCGGCCGCGGCCCGAAGTCGTGCTCGTGGAACGCCTGTTCGGGGGGCTCCTCGATGCGGACCTTTCGGCCGAGCAGCGTCTCGAGCGTCTCGTCGAGTTCGTCGGGAAACGCGGTCCGGTCGATGACGCCGTCTCGCTGGGCGCGCTGAGGCCTCAGAGGCGCCGCGTCGATCCACCGCTTGACCGAGCGCGGGTCTTGGCCGCGGTCCTCGGCGATGACACGCAGCACGTGGTTCCAAGTGTCCGTGTGCAGCTGGCGTCGCTGCCGATCGCTGGGCGGCGACGGCTGGCTCTGCTCGTAGCTCTCGGGCACCGACTTGTACTCGGCGATGCGCACGAACTCGGCTTTCGCCCCGAGCTTGGCCAACAAGTCGGCGAAGAAGAACGTCTCCACCCGCATGCCCACGATGGCGAGGCTGGTGTTGGGGTGGGCGATGATCGTCTCGGCCGCGGAGGCGACGAAGTAGCTGCGGAGCCCCCCTCCTTCGAGGTAGGCGAGCACGCGCGCCCCCGAGAGCCGCGCACGCCGGATCGCTTCTCGCAGCTCCTCGGCCTGGGCCCAGCCGAACGACAGCCCGCGGGTCTCGATGAGCACCATCCCCTGCTGCCGTGCCGCTTGGTCGAGCTCTCGAATCACCGCCCACAAACCACGCTCGCCGCGGTTTCGACTGAGTCGAATGCGGGTGACCCGGCGCGGCGCGGCCTCGAGACCGTCGTAGCGCTCCGCCGAGAGCCGGATGCGGGTGACACCGCCGTCGACCGAGAACGGGCGCCGGCCCGAGGCTGTGCTGAGCAGGCCCGCCGCGACGCCGAAGTTGCTGTCGATGAACTCGACGCCGGCGGTGATGCGCGCCGCGGCTCGAGCCTCGGCGTCGTCGGCGACCGGAGGTAGGTAGCGCATCACGTCGGCCTGCGCGAAGATCTTGGCGGGGCCGAACTGCACGGAGGCTCGCGCGCGCGGCTCCGCGACGAAGGTCTTCAGGCGGCCCGGGCCGTCGTCGGGGACGGCTGGAGCCCACCGAACCCCGCCGGCCAACTCGACCTGAGGTGTCCCCAGGGGGCGCACGGCGATCTCTGGTTCGAGCACGAACGGTTGCGCGTAGCGGTTGCCATCCTCGGGCCCGGTCCTAGGCACGTTGACGGTGTGCGCGACCAGGCCGAGCGCCAAGAAACGAGAGGCGTGATAGCCGAGCCCGAGGTCGAGCAGATGGGCGTTGGCGTGAAAGTTCCCCACCGAGACCAGGCGCGAGTAGCTCAGCCCGAGCGAGAGGCCCCGTGCCCACCGCATCATTGGCAGCGACACCGCCGCGGTCACCTTGCTGTAGGGGTTGTCCACCTGCGTGGGTGAGTCGGGCTCGCTCACCGGCGCGTCGGGCTGCAGCGGAGAGAGATACTGGTACCCAAAACCGAGGCTGAGCGCCGGTCCACCCAGACCGAGGCGACGCGCGCTGCGGGCCCCGGGGATCGGGACCCCGACGAACGCCCCCACGCCGCTGCCTCGACGTCGAGCGTCTCGCACCGTCCACCCGAGGTCGACGACGCCGTTGACCGCATTGAGGTAGCCGAGGTTGGCCGGGTTGACGACCGTGGACGAGCCGTCGCCTTCACCGGCGACGACGGTGTAGGGCCGCTCGGCATCTCGAGTGATCGCCCGCGTGGCGCCCTCCCCGGGGTTGGCCTGCGCGGTCGGGGACGCGGCTGCGACGAGGGCCGCGAGGGCCAGCCATGCGCGAGCGCGGCTCACGGGTTGATCCATACCACGGTCACGGCATCACCCCCCTCGACCGAGAGCCCACCGCGATGCTGCTTGACGTAGCCCAGGTGGGCCAAGTGCTCACGGACCGCCTTACGCAGCGCGCCGGAGCCATGCCCGTGCCGGACGATCACGACGTCGACGTCCTCGGCGATCGCACGGTCGCAGAACACCTCGAGCTGGGTCAGCGCCTCGTCGGCTCGGCTGCCGCGGACGTCGATGACGTTGTCGTGCCTGGCTTCGACACGCGCCGCGTCGGTCCCAAAGTACTTGGCCGCGGGGCTGCTCCGTGGCAGCGAAATCTTGCCGCGATTGGCCTGCTTGCGCTTGGGCTTCGCCCCCGCCTTGCCCAGCTCGTCCCGGCGCACCGTGACCTTGGCCAACGGCAGCTGAACACGGACCTTGTCGCCCTTGATGTCGAGAACCTCGCCATCCATGCCGAGCGTCGGCACGAACACGCGGTCGCCGACCTCGACCTCGGGGACGGCCTCGGCCGCGCGCGCCACCTCGGGCACCTTGCCACCACGCACGACCTCCTTCGCCTCGCGGGCAAACGCGCGCGCGTCCCCGTCGGAGACGCCGTCCTTGTCGCGGGAGGTCTCTGAACGGCGCAGCGCCTTGCGCCGGCGCTTGATCTCCTGCTCGAGGTCACGCAGCTCGGCGGTCGCGGCCGCGTGCGCCTTGGCCCGCTTGGTCGCCGCCGTCTCCTCTTCGCGACGCTCACGGAGCTCGAGTTCCTCGCGCAGCACCTCCAGAGCACGCCGCTCCCTGGCGGCCTCGCGCAGCTCTCGAGCGAGCGACTCGCGGTGCGCCTCGACGTCGCGCAACAGGGCGTCGACCTGCAGCCTGCTGTCGTCGAGCATCGAGCGCGCACGGTCGAGCACGACGTCGGGCAGGCCCAGCCGCCGCGCCACGGTGAGCGCCGAGCTCGCGCCCGGTGCTCCCATGCGCACGGTGAAGGTGGGGCGCATGGCCTCGAAGTCGAACCCCACCGCGGCGTTGGCGAAGCGCGACGCGTCCTCGGACGCCAGCAGCTTGAGCCGCTCGTAGTGGGTGGTGATGACCAACGTGGCCCCACGCTCGACCAGCTCCCGCAGCAGCGCCTCCGCGAGCGCGGCCCCCTGCTCGGGATCGGTCCCCACCGCGACCTCGTCGAGCAGCACCAGCGTGCCGGAGCCGTCGGCGGCGGCGTGCTCGAGGGCGCTTCGCACGTGGCCCATGTGCGCCGAGAACGTCGAGAGCCCCCCCACGATCGACTGGTCGTCGCCGACATCGGTGACCACGTGTCGGAACAGGGGAATCGAGGCGGGTTCGGACGTCGGCAGGCGCAACCCCGCCTGCGTCATCAGCACGCACAGTCCCAAGGTCTTGAGCGCGACGGTCTTGCCGCCCGCGTTGGGCCCCGAGATGATGAGCGCCCCTCCGTGCTCGACGTGAAGGTCGTTGGGCACCACGTCCAGACCCTCGAGCGCCATGACGGGATGCCGAGCGGTCCGCACCTCGAGGCGCTCGCCCGCGCCGGTCTCGAACACCTGCGGCTCGACCCCGCACAGCTGCCGCGACACGGCGAGCCGCGCGTGAAGACCATCGAGCCAGACGATCCGATCGAGCGCCTCGGTGAGCTGCTCTGCGCCCTCCCCCACGCTCGCGCTGAGCTCGGCGAGGATGCGGCGCTCCTCGGCCCGCACGGCCACCGTCGCTTCGCGCCACGCGTTGCCCGCCTCGACCAGCGCCTGCGGCTCGACGAACAACGTCGCGCCGGTCTTCGACGACCCGTGAATGATCCCCGATACGGTGCCCTGACTTCCGGCCCGCGAGAACGCATCCGAGCGCACCGGCAGCACGACGCGACCCTGTCGATCGGTCCAGTAGCTGTCGGCCAGGGCTCGCGCGACATCGGGCTTGCGGACCAGCCGGTCAGCCGCGCTCGTCAAGCTCTGCCGGGTCCCCTTCACCCGCCGGCGCAGCTCGGCCAGGCGTGGGCTCGCGGTGTCCGACAGGCGTGGCTCCGAGCCCCGCTCCAGCGAACGGTCGAGGCTATGGCGCAATGTGGCAGGAGGTGCGAGTCGCCCCAGGCGAGTCTGGAGCCGACCCACCTTGTCGCGATCGCCCTCCTGCGCCTCGACGACGTCCTGCAGCCGCGTGATGACGGCGGCAAACAACCTCGCGACCTCGTCGGCAGCCACGACGAGGTCGTGAACGGCGCACAGCTCCTCGACGTCGAGCGGGGAGGATCGTTGCGCCCGCTCGAGCAGCGGGACCACGTCGAGCACGACACCGAGCAGAGGGCGGAGGGCGGCAGACACCTCGCCACACTCGCGCGCGGTCTCGAGGGTGACCTCGAGCGCCCGCAGGTCGCCGAACGCTCGGCGAACCTCGGAGACCTCGCGCGCTCGGGGCAGGACCGCCTCGTCGATCGCGTGCTGCTGTTCGTCCTCGCCGCCGAGTCGATGCGTGGCGGCCACCGATGCCAGCGCCTCGAACACCCGCTGGGCGAGCCGGCTCCACTCGAGATGTTCGAGGGCCGACGCTTCGGTCGACGAGTTCACGCGAGGCTATGTACTAAAAAAGCAGGGCGGCGCGGGTGGCGATTGAGCCGGGCGAGGGTCTACCATCGAGTCGCCTGCGTCGCGCGCCGGCATCGGACGGACTCGGAGAACTCATGCACAGCCGCTCGTCGCTCGCACCACGTCCGCAGACCACTCATCGTCGCGTTCTGCCGGCCCTTGCGGGGCTGATGGCGTTCGCTCCGGCCACCGCGCTCGCCTCTGGCGGTGGCAGCGGCGAGCTCCCACCGATGTGGATGCTGACATTCTTCGTGGTCATGCTGCTCTCGATCGCGGTCCTGCCGCTGACTCGGCTCGAGCACTGGTGGCACAAGAACGAGAACAAGCTCAAGGTCGGGATGGCGCTGGCGGCCTACCCGCTGGTGTGGGTGACGCTCATCAGCCACAACTACAGCGCGCTTTGGCACGTGCTCGAGGAGTACGTGAGCTTCATCGTGCTGCTCGGCACGCTCTTCTACGTCTCGGGCGGCATCCTGCTCAAGGGCGACCTGAAGGCGACGCCGGAGACCAACCTCAAGTTCCTGCTCTTCGGCACCTCGATCGCCTCGCTCATCGGCACGACGGGCGCCTCGATGCTCCTCATCCGGCCCCTGCTGCGCACCAACCAACAGCGCCGCTACAAGGTCCACATCGTCATCTTCTTCATCTTCTTGGTGTCGAACATCGGTGGCTCGCTCCTGCCGATCGGCGACCCGCCGCTGTTCCTGGGCTATCTGCGCGGCGTCCCGTTCTTGTGGACGCTCAGCCTATGGAAGGAGATGTTGACCGTCTGCGTCATCCTGCTCACCGCCTTCTACCTGCTCGACCGGCACTTCTGGCGGCGAGAGAGCGACAAGGTCAAGCAGCTCGACGCCGGTGCGGTCGAGCCGCTCGCCGTCGAAGGCAAGGCCAACGTCATCTGGCTCATCGGAATCGTCCTGTGCGTCGCGCTCATCAAGCCCGAGTACGGGCTCTTCTTGCGCGAGGCCGCGATGATCGGGTGCGCTGCGGCGTCGAAGTTCACGACCAAGGGAGACATTCGAGAGCGCAACCGCTTCTCGTGGTTTCCCATCTTGGAGGTCGCCGCGCTGTTCATCGGCATCTTCCTCACCATGATCCCCGCCCAGATGCTGCTCTCGGCGCGCGGCGGTGAGCTCGGCGTCGACACGCCCGCCAAGTTCTTCTGGGTCACCGGCCTGCTCTCGAGCTTCCTCGACAACGCACCCACTTACGTCGTCTTCTTCGAGACCGCCAAGGGCATGGTCGAACACGGGCAACTCGGCGGCGAACTGGTCAGCGACACCATCACGGTCCCGGTCATCGTCCTGCAGGCGATCTCGGTGGGCGCGGTGTTCATGGGCGCCAACACGTACATCGGCAACGGCCCCAACTTCATGGTCAAGGCGATCGCCGAGGAGCAGAAGATCGAGATGCCCAGCTTCTTCGGCTACATGAAGTGGTCGGGCCTGGTGCTCATCCCGTGCTTCATCCTCGTGAGCGTGTTGTTCTTCTAGTGTCCTCGGCACGCTCGGGCGGCTCCGGGCGCCGGGGGCCGAGCGCTCAGCCCTTCTCTTTGCGCGCGCGGTAGGACGCCTTGAAGAACTTCTCCTTGGCGACCTTGGAGCGGGGCTTCTTCTTGCGCGCGGCCCGATAGGCCTCTTTCGCGTCGGCGTAGCGGGCGAGCGCGAAGAGCATGTCGCCGCGGAGCATCAACGCATCGAAGGCGCTCGGCTCGACGTTGAGCCACTCGTCGGCGGTCTTGAGCGCGCCTTCGTGGTCGTCGAGCCGTCGTAGTACGCGAGCCTGGCCGGAGAGCGCGGCAACCAACCCTTCGCGCGCCTCGGCGTGGTCGGGCCAGACTGCGCGAAGGTTGCGATAGGCGACGACGGCGTCGACCCACCGCTTCTTCTTGAGCGCCTTTTCGCCCTCGGGCACGAGCACCTCCGCGGCTTCTTTGCGAAGGCGGGCGATCGCGGGGTCCTCGGGCGCCATGAGCTGCAGCGCCGAGAGGTGGGCGGCGAGACTCGTCTCCGCAGGGTCGGTCCACCGGCGCGCCTCGAGGGCCGCCTCGGCCAGGGTGACCAACGCCGCAGGCTCCTTGGGGACTTCGGCCCCCGCGGGCTCCGCTGCGTCGGACGCGTCGTCGACCTGGATGACGTCCGAGCCGACGTCGGGCACGGGCTGTGCTTCTGGCTGCGGCCCGGGCTGCGCGGGAACGTCGAGCTTCGGCGAGGCCGGCACCGCGGCGTCCGATTCCGTGGGTCCCGGCGGCTTTGCCTGCTCGGCAGGCTGCCGGTCGGCGACGCTGGATGAGGATCCGGTCTCGTCGTCGTCGCTCCCCAGCAACGATGTCAGGCCGCCGGGCATGAGCAGCGCGAGCACCCCCACCGCAAGCGCACCACCGAGCGCCGTGAAGAACACCGCGCGAACGGCAGGTCGGTGCTTTTGCGTGACTTCGACGCTGTCCGAGGCCCCCTGCGGCGCCGGCTGGGGAGCGCCCGGCTGCGGCGGCACGGCGGGCTGTGATCCGGTGAGCTGCGCCGGACTTCGCGGCGCCGGGGCGACCTGGGTGAACTCGTGTTTTTCGTAGTCCCGGCCGTAGATCCCCTCGCCGCCGCGATCGAACGCCGTCGCGATCGCGGCGCGGTTCATGCTGAGGCTGGCCCCTGCTTCCTCGCCGCGGTCATCCCCGCCGGCCTCCATGCCCAGCACGTTGGCCACCGCCGTCGCCCGTCCGTCGATCGCTCGCGTGAGCTCGTACTCGAGCGAGCGCATGGAGGGCGGACGGTCGCCGGGCTGCCGACGCAGGCAGCGGCCGATGGCC
The DNA here is from genome assembly GCA_024742475.1 of bacterium. GTDB lineage: Bacteria > Myxococcota_A > Polyangia > Nannocystales > Nannocystaceae > CAJXVA01. The sequence goes on from JANSYI010000004.1 coordinate 284,594, forward strand.
GAGGCGACGGGCTGCGGCACCTCGGGGCGGTACACCGTGACCGTGTCGGCCTCGCGCGCGCCCTTTTGCATGAGCACGTCGACCGCGTTGCGCCCCTGAAACGGCATGCGCCCGGTGAGCATTTCGAAGAGGATGCAGCCGAGCGCGTAGATGTCGCTGGCGATCGTGGCGTCGAGCCCCGCACCCTGCTCGGGCGCCATGTAGTCGGGCGAGCCCATGATGAGCCCTGGCGAGGTCGTGCCCGATTCGCCATCCATCTGCTTGCAGATGCCGAAGTCGAGCACCTTGACGAAGTCGGGATCCTTGCCGCGCGGCGTGAGGATGATGTTCTCCGACTTGAGATCGCGGTGAATGATGCCCGCTGCGTGGGCAGCCGAGAGCGCCTGGCATACCTGCCGCGCGATGTGGACGGCGCGTCGAACCGCCAGCGGCCCCTCGCGCTTGATCGTCTCGCCGAGGTTCTGCCCTTCGAGCAGCTCCATGACGAAGTAGACGTCGCCCTCGTCGTTGGTGCCGACGTCGAGCACGTCGATGATGTGCGGGTGGCCGGTCTGCGAGGCCGCACGGGCCTCTCGCATGAACCGGCTGATCACGTCGGCGTCGCGGGTGTAGTGGCTATGCAGGACCTTGAGCGCGAACGTCTTGCCCAGCGCGAGGTGCTTGACGCGAAACACCGCGCCCATGCCTCCGACGCCGATCAGGGACTCGACGCGGTAGCGCTGCGAGACGACGCGCCCGACCCACCGCTCGGCGGCCTCGGCCAGAGAGGCCGCGTCGCGTTTTTCGTCCCAACGCGCCCCGGCCCGCTCACCGAGCTCGACGATGTCGGAGTCTCCCAGCTCCATCGTCGAGCGCGGCCGCTCCAGGCTCGCGACCACGTCGCTGATGCTGATCAGCTCGCTCTCGTCGCCTTGCGCCCGCAGGTCGGAGAAGTCGTGCGAGGAGAGGTCGAGATAGTCCCGCTGCTCCATCTTGGCCTCGCGGGCGAAGATGTCGCGCATGAACTCCGCCACCCGGTCGGCATCGGCGGCCGGGAAGTTCTTGGCGAGGATCTCCGAGAGCGCGGCGCGGAAGTCTCCGGCCTTTTGGTAGCGATCTTCTCGGTCGCGCGCCAAGCCGCGCAGCACCACCTCGTCCAGGCCATCGGGAATGCCCGGCACCAACGACGAGGGGGCCTGCGCTTTGGGGTTGCGCACCGCCTCGAGCGCCTCGGTGTGCGAACGACCGCCCGAGGGAAAGAGCTGACGCCCCGTCAGCAACTCCCACAACACGATGGCGCACGCGTAGATGTCGGTGCGGCGGTCCGCCGGAAGCCCCTTGGCCTGCTCTGGCGACAGATAGCTGTAGCGGCCGAAGACGACGCCGGGGCTGGTCATCTCGCGCTTGATCGAGCTCTTGGCCAGCCCGAAGTCGGTGAGCTTGACGTCGCCTCGGTAGCCGACCAGCACGTTGGGCGGCGAGATGTCTCGGTGCACGAGGTCGAGCCCCATCGCGTCGTGCACGTAGTGCAGCCCACGCAAGACCTCGCGTATCACGAAGATCGCGATGTCGACGGGGATGCGTCGGTGAAGCTGCGCGCAGCGGTTCCACACGGCGCGCAGGTCCTTGCCCTCCACGAGCTCCATCGCGAGGTAGTACTCGTCGTCGACCTTGCCGGCGTCGAAGACCTGCACGAGGTTGGCGTGGTTGAGGCGCACGACGACCTTGGCCTCGTCGAGGAAGCGCCGGTGGACCGCGCCGTCCTCGAGACTGTGCAGCACCTTCTTGACCACGCACAGCTTCTCGAACCCGCCCGTCTCACCGGCGGCGGCGATGAACAGCTCCCCCATGCCGCCGCGCGCCATCGGGCGAACCAGCACATACTTGCCGAACACCTCCGGATACCCGTCGGGGAGGTCGAGACGACCCAAACGGTCGGACACCGTCTCGTCCGCAGCGTGAGGAGAACTGCCGGGCACGCGAGACGCATCATAGCCCGGGCAGCGGCCCGTCGGGCGAGCGCGATGCACCGAGCCGGACCTCGACGCGGTGCGAGTGTGCAGGGTCTTCGGGATCGAGCTGTGGAATCTCGACCTCGACCCGCTCGGACCGGGGACCCAGCCGCACCCGCAGCGTCACGGATCCTGGCAACGCGGACACCATTCGCACCTTGCCCTTCATGTCGGTCTTGGTGCCCCGAAAGGGGCCCCCGTCGACGATCGCCCCCTGCGCGTATCGCCCGTCCTCGTCGAGCACGGTCACCTCGAGGTCGGGGCCGTGCGCGTCGACCGAGCCCGACAGCTCTACATCAGCGCCTGTTTCGGCCTCCGCGGTGGCGAGCTCCACCCCGTCCTGCAAGGCGCGCAGCGCATACCGCCCCGGCCCGAGCCCATCGATTTCGAAGTTGCCATCGGCGTCGACCTCGGCGCGGCGCTGCTCTCGCGGACGGTCCAGCGAGCGTGCCAGCACGTACGCCCGCGGGTAGGCGTGACCGTCGGCGCCGAGCAGCTGGCCGGTGAGCAGGTCCGCGGCGATCTGCAGCGTCACGCGAAGCGGCGCGTCGGGACTCGTGTCGACCTGGGCGTCGAAGGCCACTCGCCCCGAGGCGTGACCCGGAGCACTGGCGATCGCCTCGAGCGCATCGACCATCGGGGGCAGCTCGGCGCACCCACCCGCCGCCTCTTCGCACGGACCGCACGGAGGGCGCGCGATCCAGGCCACGACGAAGCGGCCGTCGGCGTCGGTGGTGGTGCTGCGAGTGGCCAACGGCATCAGCGCCGTGGGGTCGCGTTCGTCGGCCGGACCCGACGGCGCGAAGATCACCCGAGCCGCCTCGACCGGCTCGCCAGAGGGGGTCACGACCTCGCCCCACAGCCGCGCGAGGCTCATGGTCCGCAGCACCGAGGCGGTGCCCGGCCGCAGCACCCAGGGCTCGGCGGGCGACTCGGCGGCGTGCGACAGGGTGGCGCAAACCTGCCCCCTACAGCCAGGGCCCTCGAACGCGCCGTCGTCGTCGAGGCGGACCGTGCCCAGCACGCTGACCCGGTCGGCCTTCAAGCATCGCAGCAGCAGCGCCCCACCCGTCACGGGTTGTCCGTCAGCGTCGATGACTTCGCCGCGCACGGTGATCGACGCGTCGACGTCGACCTCGGCCGCGCGCACGCCTCCCCCACCCCGAGCGCCGGCGCGGGTGCCATCGGCCATCGGCTGTGCACCGGCACCGCTTCGCGCCGCGGGGTCACGCGGGCGCAGGCTCCACACCGCGAGCCCCACCAGCACGGCGGTGGCCAGGAGACCGAGCCACGTCCGCGTGTTCACGCCCGGCCTTCGAGGATCGGCTTCATGATCGCCTCGGCCCGAGCGCGCGCGTCGCCGAGCACCGCCTCCACGATGGCGTCGATCTCGGCTTGCACAGCGGCCAGTCGCGCGGCGGGGGTGGGCTCGGTGCTGCGCGCGAGCGCGTAGAGCTTCGCCTTGGGCTCGGTTCCGCTGGGCCGGACCACGAGGCGACACGCCGCCGCGCCTTCGGCCTCGAGCTCGAACACGAGCACGTTGCCGGGCAGGTCTCGCGTGACGCTTCCGGTCTGCTGCCCGGGCTTGCGATCGACGAACGATGCCACGGCAAGGGACCCGAAGCGGCTGGGAGGGTCGGCGCGCCAGGTCTCCACCAGCGTCGCGATGGCCTCCTTGCCGACGCCGCCGAGCGCATAGAGGTTGGCCGTCGTCTCCTTGTGGTAGCCCAGCCGCGCCCACACATCGCGCAGCTGATCGAACACGCTTCGCCCCTCCCGCTTGGCGATCGCCGCGGCCTCGCAGAGCATGACCGACGCCACCGCGCCGTCCTTGTCGTGCACGTCGTCGCCGCGCAGATAGCCGTGGGCTTCTTCGGTGGCGAACTCGAGGTGCCGCTGCGGCTGCTCCTCCATCATTCCCGCGTGGTGCTTGAAGCCCACGAGCAGATCGTCGACCGCCTCGACTCCGCGCTCACGCGCCAAGGCGCCGATGAGCGGAGAGGTGCACAGCGTCGTGAGGACCCAGCTCGCCGGTGTGGGCTCGACGTGCCGCATGACGTGGTCGAGCATGATGACGGCCAGACGATTGCCGTCGATGAACGTCCATTCGCCGCCGTCCTTGGCCAGCGCCCCCACGCGGTCGGCGTCGGGGTCGTTGGCGATGACGAGGTCTGCGTCCACCTCGTCGGCGAGCTTCCGCGCGAGGTCGAGCGCGGCGGGCGACTCGGGGTTGGCCGACTCGACGGTACCGAACACACCACCGTCGGGCCGCTGCGCTTCGACGACGTGCACCTCGACACCCATCGACGCGAGCACGGGCACCACCGACGATTCCCCGACGCCGTGCAGAGGCGAGTACGCGACCCGCAGCGCGGCGTCCGAGAGATCTCCGCACGTCGCCTGGGCCCGCACCCACCCGAGGTAGGGCTCGTCGACCTCCGCGATGGCGTCCCCTTCGAGCACCGTCACCGTCCCAGCCGGCGAACCGGTGGAGACCAGCGGCGCCTCCATCGCCGCAGTGATCGCCGCCATCAGCGCCGCGTCCCGTCGGCCCAGCACCTGCGCGCCGTCCGGACCGTAGATCTTGATGCCGTTGTCACCAGGAGGGTTGTGACTCGCAGAGATCACCACGCCCGCACCAAACCCACGCGCCCGCACGATGTGCGACAGCAGCGGCGTCGGTCGAGGCTCGTTGACCAGCAGCACGTTCACGCCGCACGCAGCGAGCTGATCGGAGACCGCCCGCGCGAAGGGTTCGGAGTCCTTGCGCGTATCGAACACGACGGCGGCCTCCATCGGGACGCCTTCTGCCTTCATCGCGTTCGCCAGGCCCTGCGCCGTCTCGCGAAGCACCGCGACGTTCATGCGGTTCGTCCCCGGGCCGCACGCGCCTCGTCGCCCGCCCGTCCCGATCGGCAGCGGACCATCGAACGCGTCGAGCAGCTCGGCCCGCGCGGTGTCATCCCCGTCGACGGCGCGCCGTAGGGCGGCCACCAGGGCCTCGCGGTCGGCGGCGTAGCGCGCATCGGACAGCCATCGCCCGATCACGGCCCGAAGCGAGAGGTCCAGGCCGAGTCGGTCGAGCAGGTCGGGCGCGTCCATGGCGAGCGAGTCTATCTGCGAGAGCGGCAGCGCGATATGGGCGTCGGGCCGGAGGCGTTGGGTGGAGGAGGGTTTTTTCCCCAGGACGAAATCTTCGCGGGCGCTGGGCCGTAGTCACGCAAGCGGCGCTCGACAGAGTCGGGCGACGTCGCTGGCGCGGTGGAGGACCGCCCCTTTCACCGAGCGCCCGTTCCGATTTTATGGAACACTATGACTAGCCTGCTGTCTCACGCCTCGCCGACGTTCGAGCAGTCGGTGCGGTGCCGGGGACCGTTTGCCCCGAGCGACCCGAGGAGCCCCGAGCAGGGGTTCCCATGGGACCCAACCGAGGATGGAACCGTGAATCGAATCGTGAACCCTTTGGATCGAACGCTGGTTCCATCCGTTCGCCCCACAACCCCCACCAGGAGTGCGTGATGCGCCTTTCCATGCAGCTGATGCAGCGACTGCGACCCTTCCTACGCCGAGATCTCCGCGCGCGCCTGACCAGCGCCGCCGTGGCGGTCTCGGTTCTCTTCGGCCTCTCGTGGCTCGGCGTCTCGGCGCTGGGGCGCATCGACTCTCAGGAAGCGCACCAGTTGCGGGTCGACCTGGGACTCGAAGCCCCGTTCGCCGTCTGCGGCGGAGCCTCGCAGCCCGAATGCAGCTACGACGACCGCGCGCAGGCCAAGGTCGACCGCGAGTTCGCCCACGCCCGCATGATGCGACGCGCGGTGCTCGGCGAGCTCGGCGACCGGGTCGACCTGGCGATCGACCGCCTCGAGGAGGCCACGGCGCTCGTCGAGGCCGCCAAGACCTCCGAGCGCACCGGGGTCATCCAGGGCGACACCGTCGCCCTCGAGGTTGCACTCCTTCAGTCCGTCGTCGACCTTCGGCCCGCTCAGATCGCCTCCGTCGAGGCTCGCCGCGCGCGGCTGCTGCACCCGCTGCGGGTCATCGAAGAGTGTGACACCCAAGAGTTCGATCGAGGTGGCTGGCTCGGCTGTACGTCAGCGAGCGACGCGTGGCGCCAAGGCGGCGCCGCCTCCGACATGCGCACGGCGCTGCTCAAGCAACTCGAGCTCGAGCGCGTGACGCTCACCGAGCTCGGCGATGACATCGAGGTCCTGCTGGACCGGGACGCCCTGCCCGCGGAGGCCCCCGAGGACACCGACGCCAAACGCGTGAGCCGCTCCGAGCTCACCGCCTCGGTGCTCCCCAACAGCGGCGACATCGAGGACTACACCGAACGCCTCGAGCTCGCGGCGTGGCTCGCGGTGCGCCCGCCCGCCTCCGCGCTGCACGGCTGGGATCTCTTCGATGCCGAGGCCGACGCCGACCTGATGAGCAGCAGCGTGCACCATGCCGCCGCGGCCTCGGGCCTGCGCACGGTCGATGACCGCCTCGCGACCGCGGCCGTCGTGCACACCGAGGAGCTCCGCGAGCTGACCTTCCAGCCCGGCCACCCCATGTGGCAGGGCGCGTGGACGGATCCGGTTTGGGCCGCCGAGCCCATCACCAAGGCCTCCGAGCGCTACCGCTCGCCACTCTCGGGCGCGCAGCAGTGGCAGATCATCGGCACGGTGCTGTTCCTGCTCGCGGGCGTGATGCTCGTCGTGGTCGGCCCGGTCGTCACGGCCACCACCACGGCGCGTGAGCGTGAAGCGGGCACCCTGCCCGTCCTGCGCATGACCGGCATGAGCGCCAGCGACCTCGCCGTCGCGATGACGGTCGGCCCCAACGTGTTCGCGCTCGTCGCAGGCGGAGGCCTGCTCGCGCTCGCGCTGCCCATGCTGCTGCTCACCGTCGGTCCCGCCGCGCTGCTGGTGCCCGTGGGAGCGCTGCTCGCCTTCTCGGCCGCGACGCATCTGACCGCAATCGGGCTCGGTGACGCGCTCGGCCAGCGGGTCAACGCGATGGTCGTCGGGGGTCTGTTGGCCCTGGGCCTGATGGGACCCGGTCTCGTCGGCGCCACGATGGTCGTGGGCGACATGGCCGCAACGGGCTTCCTGCTCGGGCCCCTGCCGCTCACCCTCGCCTCGGGCCTCGGCCTGTCGGGCATGCCCTTCGCCGCCGACGCGGCCACGGGCGGGTCGTCCGACCTCGGCCCCACCATCGCCGGCTACGCGGTGGTCATCCAGGCGATGTTCGGCCTGCTGTGCCTGATGAGCTGGCGCCGCCGGGTCGAGCAGCCCTGGGCGCCGCTCTTCCGTCCCTTCGAGGGCGCCCTCTTGGCGCTCGCCTCGGTCGGCTGCAGCGCGCTGTCGGTCCTCGACCTCAGCGAGCGAGTGCACGTGCAGACCTACGACGACGTCAACCTCATCACGTTCGTCGCCGTCGGCTTCCTCGTGCCCGTGCTCGGCTGGCTGCTCGTCACCAGCCTCGTCCGTCCCGCCCGCGCGGCCTCGGTGGCCAGCGTCGTCGAAGCCCGCCGCGGCTTCCTCCGGTTCCAGCTGTTCATACTGCTCACCGCCGGAGCGCTCGCCGTCGCCTACCGCCTCGTCCTCGAGCGCACGGGCCTGGCCAGCGAACAGTCCGAGGTCATGTGGGCCACCCTCACGCACGGCCTGATGATCGGTCAGACCATTGTCGCGACGCTGCTGTGGACCAGCCGCCGCCGCCGCGGCCGCCATCGCTCGCTGATGATCGGGTTCTCGGTCGTCGTGCTGCAGCTCATCGCCGCGGTCGGCATCTACGGCCTCGAGGTCAACCACGTCGCGCTCACCCGCGCGCCCGCCAACCCGTTCCTCATCGGCATGGGTGCCAGCCCCTACCTCACCGCGTTCATGGTGCTGCTGTGGGCTGCAGGCCTGGGCCTCGTCCTCGCGGCGGTGATGCGCGAGCGAGGCAACACCGAGGAACCCCAGCGGGGCACCTCGGAAGACGAAGACCAGGGCCAACGCTGGCTCCACTAGCCTCGCGACGAGGGGCGTGAACGAGCGCCGGCTCCCTCGGGAGCTGGCGCTTTTTCATGCAATCCTGGATACAACGAACGCAGCCGCCGGATTTCGGCTGACTCCATAGCCCACGCTCCCGGCAGGTATCCTACTCTCCGCGTTGCGACGAACGGTCGCAGCCTCGGAGGTTTTGTCATGTCGCTGTCCGGATCCATCCTCTCATTGCCCACCTTGCTGATGCTCGCGGCCACCCCGGCCACCGACCTCGGCGACCCGACCGACACGGCGCAAGGCGCTCTGCCGATGCAGCCGCGGGGCGCCATGGCTCCGTCCACGACCCCCGCCGGCTCCGGAGACTTCGACGGCCCCAACCACACCATGGGGCTGGGCGACAAGATCCTCTTCGTCAACTTCGACGGCGCCGACATGAACCCCTGCAACTCGGGGCCGCAGAACAACTGCTCCGGTCTGTTCTTCGGGACCGTGCTGCCGTACACGGGCGACGCCGCCAAGCGAGCGTCGGTCATCCAGATCGTGCGCACGCGCGTGAACGACTTCGGCATCACCGTCACCGACACGCGCCCCGCCAGCGGCGACTACGACATGGAGATGGTCGGCGACTGGGCCGGCGTCGGCGACCAAGGCTTCGCGGGCGTCGCTCCGGGGCCCGTCGACTGCTTCGACAACCGTGGCGGCGAGGTGTCCTTTACCCTCGAGGCCTCCACCTCCTCCGACGGTATCGCCGAGATCATTTTGCAAGAGGTCGCCCACACGTGGGGACTCGAGCATATCGATGACCAAGGTGATCTCCTCTATCCGACGACGCAAGGGCAAAACAAGATCTTCAAGGACGAGTGCCTGCAGATCGTCGTGCTCAACGACAACGGCTCGACCTCCCCCACCGGAGCGTACTGCGGTTCACAACACGCACAGTTCTGCAGTGGTAACCAGCAGAACAGCTACCAGGAGATGCTCGCGCTCTTCGGGCCCGGAATCCCCGACACCACGGCACCGACGGTGCAGATCGTCTCGCCCGCCGACGGCGACTCCGTCGAAGGAGACGTCAACCTCGTCGTCTCCTTCGAGGACGATCAGTCCCCCATGATCGTCAACGCGACGATCACCATCGAGAGCGCCAGCCTGGAAGCCCCGGTCGAGAGCGACGGCGCCTACGCGGCTCCCTCGGAGCTCGAGTTCCCCATTCAGGGGCTCCCCGGCGGCGAGTACACCGTCACCATCGACGCCACCGACGAAGACGACAACCCCACCAGCGACTCGGTCACCTTCACCGTGGTCGGCGACCCACCGAGCGACACCGCCGGCAGCGGCGGCGGGGATGAGAGCGGCGGCGAGGAGACCTCCGGCGGCGGCACCGACGGCGGCGAAGACGACGGTGGCGGCGGCAACGACGACGACGGCGGCGGCAACGACGATGGCGGACCCGCAAGCGCAGGCGACACCGATGGCAGCGCCGGCGGCGACGGCGACGGAGGCGGCTGCTCGGTGGACACGCCCGGATCGAAGATGCGCTGGGCCGTGCTCGGCCTGATCGGCCTGCTCGCGTTCCGCCGCCGCGACTGAGCAATGGCACTGACGGAGTTCGATCCGCACGCCGAGTACGACCCCACGGGGGTTCTCGACAGCCAGCCCGAGGACGACAGATCGAGGGCGTTGTTCTACGCGCCCATGTTGGCGGCCTATCGCGACGCCGGCATCGAACCGCCACCGCTGCCTCGGCCGACGTTCGCCATGGTTGCGCGGCGGCGCTTCAACGAGGATCTGCTGACGACCTGCCGAACGGTGTGGCCGAATCGGTCGTTGGCGGGGTCGCTCTTCGAGATCGGCTCCGGGCTCTACCCTCGCTTCGCCAGCACCATGATCGGGATGGCGATCTTCGCGGTGGCGGGTCGCGACTACGTCAAGATGGCGACGCTCGCACCCCGTGCATACCGCCTCTCCAGCGACCGCGGACGCGTCGAGCTCATCGAGGCCGTCCCCGCCAGCGTTCACGCGCGCTTCGAGGACCTTTGGGACGTTCCGCCCTTCGCCGCCGGGGTCTGTAGCGGTGCCGTGCGCGCCGCGGGTGCGCACGCAGACTCGCTGATGCTCGATATTCAGCGCCCCGGCTCGTTCGAGCTGCGCTTCCGCTTCGGATCGCGCTGACGGGCATCGCGTGCCGTTCGTTTTCGTCGCCGAACGGGCCGCCAGCCAACCGCGCAAGCGAGGCAGGGCCGCGCCCCGGTGGTAGTGTCTGCCTGTGGGCGGCCCCGATGAGACCTCCGCTGGCTTGACCATCGAGGAAGCCGAGATCTACCGGACGCTGGCGACGGTCACCAACGACGCGACGTACGTCTGCCACATCAACGAGGGGCGGATCGAGTGGCTCGATGGCTACGAGGGGCTCACCGGCTTTGCTCAAGAGGCCGCGCCCGAAGACTTCGACGCGTGGCTCGAGGCCATCGACGAGGGCGACCGTGAACGCGTCTCCGCAAACGTCGAGAGGGTCGAAGCCGGAACCGGCGACGTCTGGGAGGACGAGTATGGGTATCGCACGGCCGGAGACAAAATCATCCAGGTAAGAGACCGCGGGCGCGTCGTGCGAGAGGCCGACGGAAGCGCAGTGGCCATCATCGGCGGCCTGGTCGACATCACCGCGCACAAGCGGAGCATCGCCGTCGCGCGAGAGCAGGCTCAGCTGCTCGACCTGGCGAACGACGCGATCTGGGTCGTCGACGCCGTCGGTTCCGTCGTCTTCTGGAACGAGAGCGCGGTGCGAATCTTCGGCTGGTCCGAGGCCGACGTCCTCGGTCGCGATGCAGCGTCACTGCTCCGCATCGAGCCGACCTCGATCGAGCGGGCCACCGAAGCGCTCGAGCGCAGCGGTGAGTGGTCCGGCGAGCTCGGCGTGGTCGGCCGAGACGGGCAGGCGCGCACCCTCGAGAGCTCCTGGACCCGCATTGGCGACCAAGAGTCGGACGGGGCGTCGAAGACCCTGGTGATCGGCACCGACGTCACGCGGCGCAAAGAGCTCGAGCAGCGCTTCCTCCGGACGCAGCGCGCTCAAACCTTTGGCACGCTCGCCGGCGGCGTCGCGCACGACCTCAACAACGCGCTCGTCCCCATCTTGCTCACGCTCGACGACCTGCTGGCCCGGGAGGACGACCCGGGCAAGCTGGAGCGGCTGCGAACCATCGACACGGCCGCACGCCGCGGCGCGTCCATGGTCCGCCAGCTGCTTCATTTCACCCATGGCGGCTCCGCGCGGCGGAGGCCGTTGAACGTGACCTCGTCGGTGGAGCAGGTGCTCAAGATCGCCGCAGACACCTTCCCCAAGAACGTCGCCCTGCGCTTCGAGTCCGAACACGGGGAGGTCGACGTGGCCGCCGATCCGACCCAGCTCCATCAAGTGCTGCTGAACCTGTGCATCAACAGCCGGGATGCGATGCCCTCGGGTGGGACCCTGACCATTCGCACGGCGGCCGTCGACGTCGACGAGCTCTTCGCCGAGATGCACGGCGCCTCGGAGCCAGGCCACTATGTTCGCTTCGAGGTCGAGGATACGGGGACAGGAATGACCGTGGAGATGCGCGAGCAAGTCTTCGAGCCGTTCTTCACGACCAAGCCCGCCGGCCAAGGGACGGGTCTGGGGCTCCCCACGGTCGCCTCCATCGTCCAGCAGCACGGCGGCTTCATCGACCTCGACTCCACCCCCAACGAGGGCACCCGCTTCAGGGTCTTCTTGCGCGCCGCGACGGCCGAAGAGGCCGCCACCGAGCAAGAGCACGACCGTCAGGCAGGGGGCCTGCGCGGGCGGGGCGAGACCATCCTCATCGTCGACGACGAACCCGCGATCCGCGAGGCAAACCGCCGCTCGCTTCAGCGGTACGGCTATCGGGTCCTGCTCGCCGAGCACGGCGCCGAAGCGGTCTCGATGTTCGCGAGCAGACCCACGGAGATCGATCTCGTGGTCACCGACATGGCGATGCCGATCATGGAGGGCCCCGCGACCATCGTGGCTCTCAAGGCGCTCGACCCCACGCTCCCCATCATCGGCGCGAGTGGACTCAACGCGGGTCCGCAAGTCGACGCAGCCCGTGCCGCGGGCATGGACGACTTCCTCCCCAAGCCCTACACCGCCCACGCCCTCGTCACCCTCATCGCCACGGTCCTCGGGCAATGCCCCACTCGCCAGGCCGCCAACGCCCTGCACGTGCTCGACTGACCGGTCCATGCGACCCGCCGCGCGGTCGTGTCGTCCAGCGCGAAAACGAGCTGGGCGACCGCGCTCCCTTCCGTGGGGCCGGTAGGATAGACTCCGCGCGTCCTCGCCGTCCTCCGGACGCCCTCCATCATGTCTCCGCGTCCGTCCGCCCGAACCACCGAGCCGGCTTGGCTCACGCCCACTGGCTGCAATCCAACCTTGAAGTACGCGCGCGACCCGGGGCTGCACGCCGAGCTCCGCAGCCGCGTCGACGCGTACCTGCAGGACCGAGGAGAGGATCGCGAGGGCGGGTGGAGAATGGTCGCCAAGACCGCCGTCATCCTCGGGTGGCTCGTCGGCACCTACGTGGCGATGTTCGCCGCCACCGCGGCGTGGCAGCTGTTGGTGCTCGCCATCTCCATGGGGCTCGCCTTGGCGTGCGTCGGCTTCTCCATTCAGCATGATGGCGGACATCGGGCGTACTCGAAGCGCCCCTGGGTCAGCCGGCTCGCCGCGTTCTCGCTCGATGCGATCGGCGCGAGTTCGTACATGTGGCACTACAAACACAACGTCTTGCACCACACCTACCCCAACGTGGAGCAGGTCGACGACGACATCTCGCAGTCCCCCTGGCTTCGCCTCTCCACGACGGACGCGCACTACTCCGCGCACCGCTTCCAGCACATGTACGCGTGGTTTCTCTACGCCATTTTGACGCCCAAGTGGCTCTTCGTCGACGACTTCAAGCGCATGGTCACCCAGCGCGCAGGCGCCCGCCGGGTTCCCCCGCCGCGAGGTCGTGACCTGGCGATGCTGCTGCTGGGCAAGGCGCTGGCCTACACCTGGATGTTCGTCATCCCACTGATCGTCGTCGGCCCCAGCTGGGGGCTGCTCGGCATCTACGTCCTCGTCGCCTGGGTCTGGGGGCTGACGCTGGCCACCACGTTCCAGCTCGCGCACTGCAACGACAACGCCGAGTTTGGTGCCTGGCCTTCGCAGGGCGAGCAGTTCTCCAACTCCTGGGCGGAGCAGCAGCTCGCCAGCACCGTCAACTTCGCGCCGCGCAACCGGGTGCTGACCTGGTACCTCGGGGGCCTCAACCACCAGATCGAGCACCACCTCTTCCCGAGGGTCTGCCACATCCACTATCCGGCGATCTCCAGCATCGTGCGCGAGGTCTGTGAGCGGCGCGGACTCCGGTATCGCGTGCAAGCGTCCATGTGGAGCGCGCTGCGCTCCCACGTCGCCCATCTGCGGCGCGTCGGCGCCTCCGCGTAGGCAGCGTCCCTAGCCGCGCCCGACGCCCAGTGACCTGCTAGCCTTGCAGGGCATGCTCACAGCGTCGCTGCTGCTGGTGTCCATCCTGGTCGCCGACCCGAACGGAACGCCCTCGCTCACGGCGGCGCCACGCCCGGCCGGCTCGACGCCGCGCCAGACCGCGCCTGAGCTTCTCTACATCAACTTCGAGGGCGCGGTGCTGCAGAAGGGCTGCGGCAACGACCCCCACTTCAACTGCAGCACGCTCGCCGAGACGTTCGACGGCTACGTCGGTCCCTACACGGGCAACACGCAGCAGCGGCTGTCGATCCTCCAGGCCACGCGCCAGACCGTCGCAGAGTACGGCGTCCGCGTGGTCACGCGGCGGCCGCCCGATGACGTCGACTACACGATGGTCATCTACGGCGACCTGGGCGAGCAGTCCTTCGCGGGCGTCGCCCCCTACATCGACTGCGAAGACCTGAACCTGGGCGACACCAGCTTCACCGCCGCGTTCACGGGCTCGAACACCGGCTCGACGGTCATCCTGCAGGAGGCCGCGCACACCTGGGGGCTCGAGCACGTCGACTCCGAGCTCGACGTGATGAACCCCTTCAAGTCGGCGGGTCTGAGCCAGAGCTTCGTCGACGACTGCCTGCCCATCGTCGCCAACACGGCGCTCGAGCGCACCCCGGGCACCTGCAACCAGATCCACACCCAGTTCTGCGACCCCGGCTTTCAAAACAGCCACCGCGAGATGCTGCTGCTGTTCGGAGAGCACGAGCCCGACGTCGAGCCGCCCCTCTTCGAGCTCGTCTACCCGCCCGACGCGTCGACGTTCGTCCTGCCGACCACGTTCGTGCTGCGCGGGACGATCGAGGACGAGCTTCACCCCCAGTTCTACGACATCGCCGTGTTCAACAACGGCGAGCCCGTCGGCGACGAGCGCATGGGCGTGGGCCTCGAGGGCGACCTCGAGCTGGTCATCACCGACCCCGAACCCGGCGAGTATGCCGTTCGCGTCGTGTTGACCGACGAGGGCGGCAACGCCAGCGAGGACACCGTTCGCTTCACGATCCTTCCCGAGGGCAGCGAGCTCCCCGAGGACGACGAGGGCGAGGCCACCCCCGAGGGCGCCGAAGCCTGCGCCCTTGGAGGGCGCGGCGGGGACAGAGGCCTGATGCTCGCGCTGGTCGTGCTCGCCACGTGGAGGCGTCGCCGTTGAACGCCGCGCTGCTCCTGCTCACGCTCGCGGCCGAGCCCTCCGGGGGCCCGCGCATGCATCGTCAGGACGCCCCCCTGCCCCCACGGCCTCCGACTGACGCCCTCGCTGCGCCGATCCGGCCGCACGCGCTGGGCCAGAACACCACGCTCTACGTCAACTTCGAGGGCGTGGAGCTGACCGAGTGCAACCCCTCGGACAGCCGGCGGGACTGCAGCTGGTACAACTTCGAACAGCCCTTCCCGCCCTTCTCGGGCACGATTCAGACCCAGGTCGGCGTGCTCCAGGCGATGCGCAGCGACGTCGCGGACTACGGCATCCGGGTCACCGCGCAGCGGCCCGAGAGCGGCAACTACACCATGGTCGTCTACGGGGGTACCGAGGCCGAGTATGGCGCCCTGGGGAGCGCGCCAGCGGGCGACTGCGACGACGAGGTCCCCAACCAGATCGCCTTTGCCCACCTCGACGGTGAGCTCAGCGAGTGGGTCAACGGCGGAGCGACCACGGCGCTGCACGAGGCGGCGCACTCCTGGGGCCTCGACCACATCGACGCCGAAGGCTCGATCATGTTCCCCAGCGGCAACAACTCGCCGACCTACTTTCGCGACGAGTGCGACCTGATGGTCGAAGACACCGACCTCAATCCCGGCCAGGCCTCCTGCCCCGAGGTGAACATGGCGCACTGCGGCGACTCCAGCCGGCAGAACGCCGCCGCCCGGCTCACGCGGCTGTTCGGTCCCGCGTACGTGGACATGCAGGCGCCCACCGTCGAGCTGCTCGAGCCACGCGACGGCCAGTATTTTCAGGCGCCCGCCAACTTCGACGTCGTCTTCGAGACCAACGACGATCAGCACCCTCAAGCCTACTCGGTCTGGGCCTGGCTCGGCGACGAGCCCCGGCCCGCAGACGACAGCGTCCGCGTCGACCCGGGCTTCTCCGTGACCGACCTTCCGATCGGGACTTGGGAGTTTCACGTCGTCGTCGCGGACGAGGCGGGCAATGAGACCGAGGTCGACTTCACCATCGAGGTCGGGGAAGACCCTCCACCCGATCCGGCGACCGACGAGGGGTGCGGATGCCGCGGTGGCCGGTCACCGGGCGCGCTCGGGTGGATTTGCGTCCCGCTGGCCTTGGCGAGACGCCGTCGATGGGGGTAAACCGCCTGCCATGCGCGCAAGCATCCTGGTCGTCAGCCTGTCTGCCATGGCTCTGCTCGGTTGCCCGGCAGAGGTCAAGGACACCAACGCCGCCCCAGCCCCCAAGCCCGAAGTCCCGCAGGTCGACGAGTCGGACCCTCGTGTCGTGAAAGTCGGCGACGATCTGTACGCCGCCGAGGCGCTGCCCGAACCCGAGCCCACGGGCAAAGCCAAGGGGTCGGGCAAACCCGACGAGTCGAACGGCTACTGCCGCCTGTACGCTCCCAAGCTCCCCGAGCCGCACTGCTGCCGCACCGAGTACGGCTTCGACGCGGAAGCCACCGGCGAAGCGTGCGGCAAGCCCTTGTACCTGGGTGAGTCGTTCCAGCGCAGCTGCGGCTACTTCTTCCACGACCCGCAGTCGGGCACGCCGCAGTGGTTTCGCACCTCGTTCGTCCAAGCCGAGTCTCCCAAGGCTGCCGCCGAGGCCGAGGCCTCCCGGATCGAAGCTCGTCTTGGGGGCAAGGTCACCGTGGAGCCCATGCAAGACACCCCCGAGGCGTACATGCTCGAGTACAACGACATCGCCTATGCCTACATGAGCGGCGACCCGGGCTGGCCCAACGTCCGGCGGCTGGCGTGGAAGACCGGGACCTGCTCGGACGAGGGGCTGGAGAAGGTGGTCGCACAGATGTCGACCGCGAAGCCGCCGGCCAAGGGCGCCGAGCGGCAGGGCCTCGTCCCCAAGGCTCGCTGAGGCCCCACAGGCCCCACAGGTCGTTGGGCCATTGGGGGCGTGTCGGGGCCGCTCAGCGGACGGCGCCGCAGCTCCATTTGCCGACGGGCTTGGCGCTACCGCCTTGGACCTGCACGAGGCGGTCGCCTGCGCCCTCGGCGAAGACCAGACGCATCCACAGCTCGTGCGTCTTGTCGCCGTCGAGGTCCATCCAGCCCCGCACCTCGAAGACGTCCTTCTTGGTCTTCGACTTCTCGAGCAGCGTCAGCTTGTCGAGGCTTCCCCCCTCGGCGAGGAACGCCCCGCTCCACTTGTACTGCTCGAGTACCTTGGGGTCGGGCACGTAGACCGAGTAGACCTTGTCCTTGTCGCTGGTGACGTTGACGTCGGCGACCTGGTGCACCTTGAGCTCTTCTCCCGTCGCGCCGCCCGCAGCCTTGATCGCGGCAAGCAGCTTGGCCTTCTCGTCGTCGGAGACGTGGGCGCGGCTGGGTTTGGTGGAGTCGTCGTCGACTTCATTGACGATCTTGATGCCCGAGGGCGGCCAGGTGCCGTAGAGGAAGTCCGCGCCCTCGGTGATGCCCTCGACCCCGATGGCGACCTTCTTGCCCGAGCCGGCCAAGCACTGCGGCTCGACCGGGTCGCCCGCCTTCTTGTTGTACTGCGAATCGTGGGAGGCGACGCGGACGTCGTCGCCGGGCTTGACCATGTTCAGGCAGTCGCTGCCCGACTTAATCGCCTTGGCGTCCTTGTCGAAGCACGCCATGGGGTACAGCGCGCCCTCGACCGAGAAGAACACCATCGAGGTCTCGGGCGGCACGGGGCCGTCGACCCCCCCGTCGCCCTCGGCGACCATCAGCGAGCCAGCGTCGTCCTCTTCGCCTTCGTCTTTCTTCTCTTTGTCGGCCTTCGTGCCATCGTCCTTCTTGCCCGTGTCTTCCTCGGCGGGACACGCAGCTAGACAGAGCGCCACGGCGCACAGGGTCGCAGTCGAAAGGAGGCGTCGCATGCATGTCGCGATAGCACGTCTGCGCAGGCTGTAGCTACCCCAAGCGGCTCAACCGACTCTAACCTCGGGCGATCGCGTGCACACGCGTGCGCCGAGCCGGGTGCGGAGGCCGACGCAGCGCATGCACCATGTCCGAGAGCCCGGTGAGCGTCAGCGGGAACATGTCGTAGACGTTGCGGATCTCGGCGATGGTGGGCGCGTCCCAGACGTGCTGCGGCTCGGGGTTGAGCCATGCCGCGTGCGCGAAGCGGTCGGCCAGGCGTGCAAGCCACGTGATACCCACCGGGCCGCCGCGGCCGTCCCACCAGTTCGAGGTGCTCATCATCAGCTCGCCCGGATGCATGTATGCGTCGCCCACCATGATGAGCCGCCAGCTCGGATCGTACTTGCGGAGGATCTCCTGTGTACGCACCGGCTTGGTGAACGCGGCGTCCTCGTAGACTTGGGCGTAGACGCAGTTGTGAAAGTAGTAGGGCTTGAGCTCGCGAAATCCGCCGCTGCTGTGCGCCGCGGAGAACAGCCGGCTCACCAGGCGCGCGAAGGGGTCCATGCTGCCTCCGACGTCCATCATCAGAAGGACGCGCACGTCGTTCTTACGAGGCGGTCGCATGACGATTTCGAGGTCGCCGCAGTTGCGCGCCGTCGCGTCGACGGTGCCCTCGAGGTCGAGCTCCTCGTCGAGGTTGTTGTTGCCCATCGTGCGGAGCTTGCGAAGCGCCGCGGCGATCTGCCGGGTGTCGAGCACGAGGTCCTTCCGGTACGCCCGAAAGCGCCGCGCGTCGGCGACGGCCAGCGCGCTGCGGCCCCCCCCCTTGCCCCCGATGCGGATGCCCGCCGGGTTCACCCCACCTTGTCCGAAGGGCGACGTGCCGCCCGTGCCGATCCAGCGGTTTCCGCCCTCGTGACGCTTCTTCTGCTCCTCGAGGCGCTCGAGCAGCTCACGGCGCAGCGTCTCCATGTCCATCGCCTCGAGCTCGGCGCGCAGGGCCGGGTCGAGGTACTCGAGGCGCTTGGGATCTTTGAGCCACTCGTCGAGGTTCTGCACCAGCGCGGAGAGGTCGGCCTCGACGCCGCGAAAGGTGACGCCGAACGCCTGGTCGAACGCGTCGTAGTGCGTCTCGGAGGGAACGAGCACGCACCGCGCCACTTGGTAGAACCCATCGAGCGAGTTCTCGTGCAGCCCGTCGCTCACCGCACGCATCAGCGCCAGCCAGTTGTGCGCGCTGACGGGCACGCCTGCGGTGCGCAGGTTGTAGAAGAAGTCGAGAAACATCAGGCGCGGCCTCGACGACGGCTCAGCATCTCGACGTCCTGCTCCTTCTTCAGCAGCGTGCCGAGGAAAGGAAGGCCCGCCCCGAGCAGCTTCGCCTCACTGATGCCGCTGTGCCGAAGCGCGCTGATCCAGTCGATCAGTTCGCTGGTCGAGGGCGGCTTGCGGAGGCCATCGACCGCGCGAAGGCGGTAGAATGCCTCGAGCGCGTTCGCGAGCAGCTTCTCTTCCACGTCGGGGTGATGCACCCGAACGATGCGCTGCATCATGTCGCGGTCGGGGAACTCGATGAAGTGGAACACGCACCGGCGCAAGAACGCGTCGGGCAGCTCCTTCTCGTTGTTGCTCGTGATGATGACGACCGGTCGATGCTGGGCCGTCACCGTCTCCCCCGTCTCGGGGATGGTGAAGCTCATCGTGTCGATCTCGTGCAGGAGGTCGTTGGGGAACTCGAGGTCGGCCTTGTCGACCTCGTCGATGAGCACCACCGTGCGTGCGTCGCTCTTGAAGGCCCGCCCCAGCGGCCCCATGTCGATGTAGCGGCGGATATCGGAGACGTCGCCCTCGCCGAAGCGGCTGTCGTGCAGGCGCCGGACGGTGTCGTAGACGTACAGGCCCTCGGCGGCCTTGGTGGTGGACTTCACCTGCCAGCGCTCCAGCGTCATCGTCATCGCCTTGGCGAGGTTGACGGCCAGGAGCGTCTTGCCCGTGCCGGGCTCCCCCTTGAGCAACAGAGGCCGCCCCAGGTGCATTGCCACGTCCACCGAGCGGGCCAGTTCGTCGGAAACGATGTAGTCGTCGGTGCCCTTGAAATTCGTCGCCATGAACGCTCGCAGTATGGCATACGCGTCTGGATGTCCACGCTGCGCGCCCTCGTGTACCTGGCCCTGTGTGGGCTGTGTGCATGCGACGCCGAGCCTGAGGACGAACCTACGCAAGCGCCTCCTGCACCCGTGCAGTCCGAGCCCGAGACGGCGCCTCCGGATCCCGCGCGGGCCTCGAATCGCCAGCCCGATCACCAGCCCGATTCTCCTTCGGAGGCGCTCGAACAACCGACCGACGACGCGCAAGACGAAGAAGCGCCGATCGAGCTCCGCCGCGCAGAGCGATCATCGATGCTCTACGACGCGCCTGCGTTTTCCGCAGCGTTCCGCGGCAAGATTGCACGCGGCTCCACGTTCCACGTGTTCGAGCACGTCGAGGGCGACGCCGAGTGCAAGGCGGGCTGGGGCCGCGTCGGGGTCGCCGCCTTCGCGTGCCTGGGCCGCAGCGCCGTCGTCCCGGGCCCCTCCCCGTCCCCGCTGCCGCACATCGGCAGCAATGGACTCACGCCGTTTCACTACGCCAAGCGCCGCGGCGCCGAACACCCCGCGCCCGTGTGGCGCTCGCGGACCGCATTGCGACGCGGCGACGACCCGGTGGGCGAGCTCGAGCTCGACCATGACTACGCCTTCGTCGCGATGCGATGGGCCAACCGCGAGCGCGTGCTCGTCGACGACACGCGGCGCGTCGTCAAGGCCGCGGACGTTCGCCGCTTCAAGCCCAGCGCGCTCGAAGGACGCGACCTGCTCAACGACCCCCTGCCCTCTGAGGGCACGTTGGCCTGGGTCGTGCGTTGGCCCCACGCCGCGCGTCTATCCTCCGCCCACCCCGACGCCAAGCCCTCTGGTCGGCTCGCGTTTCAGACCACCGTGGTCGTCGATGACGCGCCCACCCGCAAGCGCAGCCTGAGCTTCTACCCGCTGCACGATGGCACTGGATGGGTCGAGGCCAAGGCGATCCGCCGCTACATTCCCGCCGAGCCGCTCGCGGATGTCGGCCCGAGCGACGTCTGGGTCGATGTCGAGGTCTCGCAGCAGACGCTGACGCTGTTCCGGGGCACCACGCCCATCTTTCACACGGTGATCTCCTCGGGCACCGGCACCAACCCCACGCCGTTGGGCATCTACCGCATGGAGAGCAAGCTCGCCCTCACCGACATGCGGTCCAAGCCCGGCGATGACGACGCGTACCACGTCGAAGCCGTCCCGTGGGCGATGTACTTCGACGGCCGCTTCGCGCTGCACGGGGCCTACTGGCACAACCGCTTCGGCAACCGGGTCAGCCACGGGTGCATCAACCTGTCCCCCAAAGACGCAAAGCGCGTCTTCGAAGCCCTCGCCCCAACGCTGCCCGACGGCTGGATCTCCGTGTACGAGCACGAGCACGCCCTCGGCTCGCTGGTCCGCGTGCGCAAGGGAACCCAGGCGCCGCCTGACCGACGCCACGAGCCTCGCCGGCGCAACGCGGACTGACGCGTCGCGGCAGCCCCCTACTCGGCCCCTAGTCCGACAGCGGCGTGGGGCTCACGGAGGTGACGTACCAGTCGCCCCATTCGAGCTTCATGTGCAGGGTCAAGAAGCGCCCCTGCGCACCCTTGCCTCCCGGGCGGCCGCCAGCCCGTGCGAGCGAGACGACCGCGGTCGGGGAGTAGGCGCCGGGCACCACCTCGACGCTTTGAATCTCGACCGCGCTACCGGCGAGTTCGGTCAGCACGTCCGCGATGGCGAAGGTCCGCGCCGCATCGGTGGTCTCGAGCCTCGCGAGCGCTCGACGAAGGGCTTCTTGCGGCTCCATGCCACCCGCGACACGCGCAATGAGGTAGGCCTGCCCGACCTCGAAGAAGAAGCTGACGATCTGGGCGTCTTCGAGGTCATCGGGCAGCGCGAGCGCTTCGCGGAACTCGGGCGTCGCCGTACGGCTGACGACGTCGCGCAGCATGCCGAACGGGTCGTCATCGCCGACCAGCGACTCGACGGCGGCGAAGAACCCTTGGATGACCGGCGCGCCGTCGCGGTCGAGCTGGGCGGTGATCTTCTCGACGGCGTCGGTGCGAACGCGCCGAGCGTGCGAGGGCGAGGTGATCCGGCGGGCGTCGTCGACGTCGCCGCGACCGAGCGCCGAGAGGAACTCGCGCGAGCGCTCGGCGATGCGGTCGCGATGCTGCGCGTTCGAGTCGAGCGAGGGACGCTCCCCGAGCATGGCGAGCACGTCGGCGACGGGAATCGCGAACCCTCCCACCTTGTCGCGCCACGTCCAGGTGACGATGCCGACCACGCGGCCATAGCGGTCGATGATCGGCCCGCCACTTTGACCGCGCTTGACGTCGGCGTCGATGCCGACGAACTGTCCTGGACCCGCGGCGGGATTGACCGCGCCCAGCGTCGTGACCGACGCGTTGTGTGCACGAAAGACCGAGGTCGAGGGATCGGGGATACGGTCGCCTTCGGTCGGGTGTTCGAACTCCATGAGCATCACCGGGTCGCCGGGGTCGAGGTAGCGTGCGATCGGCAGTGGCTTTCGCGAGGCCACGGGCAGATGGGGCAGCGTGTCGTCGGTGTGCACCCGCAGGAGCGCCAGGTCGCGTTCGGGATCGGTGTAGACGACCTCGACGCTGTGGTAGGTGCGAGGCGGGTCATGCGCAGGGAAGGAGACCGACTCGACGTGTGTGGCGTCCTCGACGACGTGCCGGTTGGTCACGATGTAGCCGGTCGGGTCGAGCACGACCCCCAAACCGCGGCCATCGGGCGTCTCGACCACCGCCACCGCCGCCTGGGCCTCGGCGACGAGCGCGTCGTTGGATGCAGCGCGATGTCGCGCCGAGGAGACGACCGAGACTTCGGCGTAGGCTTTGGGGCGACTCGCGCAGCCCGCTCCGACCACCAAGGTCGCCGCCAGGCCACCTAGAAACGCATAAAACCTACTTTTCTGCACGTCTCGCCTCTCCGTCCTCACATGGAAGTGTTGCCAGCCACCCGCGTTTTACAGCCTAGCCCAATGCGAAGCGTGAGCCACCTCCGTAGTTGGGCCCACGTTCGCGCGGTGACATGGTTCCAACCGAGAGAACCCGGCCCGATTGCATCGGCCCTGCAATCAACGCGTCCCATGGAGCGTTCGTAACCCGTATGCGCGTCGAGCTCAGCGCGATCTCCAAGACCTACGACGGCAGCACCTACGCGGTGCGCGACGTCGATTTGACGATCCCCAGCGGGTCGATTCTGGGCCTCATCGGGCCCAACGGCGCCGGAAAGTCCACTGCGCTGCGCATGGTGGCCACCGTCATGGAACCGACGCGCGGCACGATCACCTACGACGGCGAGGTGGCCGGGGACCCGACCGCCCATCAGCGGCTACGCAGCAAGATCGGCTTCCTCGGCGACGGCAACCCGCTCTACAAGGACATGACCGCCGCCGAGTACCTGACCTTCTTCGGTCAGTGCTTCGGCCTGCGAGGCGCCGACCTGCAGCGCAAGGTCGACGACGTGCTGGCCACGTTCAGCCTCACCCACAAAGCCGACGCGAAGTGCAAGGCCCTCTCCAAAGGCATGCGGCAGCGGCTGCTCGTCGCCCGCTGCCTGCTGCACGACCCCTCGCTGCTCATCCTCGACGAACCCGCCGACGGGCTCGACCCGCGCGGGCGCTCCGACCTCCGCACCATCGTCGGGCAGATCCGCGACCGCGGCGTCACCATCATCATCTCCTCGCACATCCTTCGCGAGCTCGACGATCTGTGCGACCAAGTCGCCATCCTGCAGCGCGGCGCCATCGTCGTCAGCGGCAACGTCGGCGACATCATCGAGCGCTACGAGGTCAGCCGGCTCGTCTACGAGCTGCGCATCCTCAGCGGACTCGAGCAGGCGCGGGCGATCCTCGCCCAACGCCGGGTCCTCATCGAGCGCGAGTCCGAGGCCGACGGCCTGACCGCGCTGTCCCTTCAAGTCCAAGGCGATGATGCGGCGGTGGCCGACATGCTCGCCGAGCTCTGCGGTGCTGGCGTCCGGGTCGTGACCTGCGCTCGCGTCCGCAGCCGCCTCGAAGACGTCTACAACCGCCTCTCCGAAGACCAGGTGAACTGAGTCCATGCCCAACGCCACCCAACTCCCAGCCAAGGCCCGGCTTGCGCAGCTGCGCGATGCCGCCTTGCCCTTCGTCGCCCGAACGTTCCGCGGCAACCGGCTGCGACGCTACGCGGCCGCCTCCGCGCTCTTGGGCCTTCTCAGCGTGCTCGTCGGCGTGTGGCTCTCGTTTGGTACCGGCGAGTTCGAACGCGACATGCGGCGGGCGATGGACCTCGAGGAGAACCGGTGGGACCAGGACCGGATCTCGTTTCGGATCACGGCCGACAGCGCCTTGGAGTTCGAGATGCTCGAGGACGACCTCGACCGGCTCGACCGTGCGGGCTCGGTGGACGAGTACTCGCAGCTGGGCTCGGTCCGCGAGCGCGCGTACAGCACGCTCTACACGGCGCTCAGCGTCGACCCACCCGCGCTGTTCCAATCGCAGCAGGATCAGATCCGAGCGCTGCTCGCCGAGCATCCCCCCTCGAGCCAGATCGACGATCCCCAGTGGCACTACAGCGAGAACCTGCGCGACTACCAGTTCGACTGGTATCAGCCGTCCGAACGCGCCCGTTTGCAGGCGATCATCGACCGAGAGCTCACCCCTGCGGTGACCCTCTACGCCTCGCCGCTGAACGCCACCGACGGTGTCCGCGTCACCGGAGCGGTCGCCGGCGGGCTGGTGGTCCTGCTGATGCTCATCGTGGCCCCCCTGTCCTCGGGCGCCACCTTGGCCCAAGAGGTCCACGAGAACACCTTGCAGCCGGTCCTGGGCACCCGGCTTCGCCCCGCCGACATCATCGCTGGCCTGACCCTCTCGGGCCTGGCCCTCGGCGGACTGCTGGCGGCGCCGTCCCTGCTCGTGACGCTCGTCGCGGGTCTGGCCGCGGGCACCCAGATCCAGCTGCTCCCCTTCGTGCTCTTGCTCCCGGCCGCGTCGGTGTTCACGGTGCTGCTCACCCAGCTGGTCGGGTTCGGACTCGGGAGGCGCTGGTCCTCGGGCATCGTCGCCACCCTCCTCACCGCGGGCCTGTGCATGGCGATGCTGTTCTCCGTCGGCTTCGGCATGAATCTCGAAGATGAGATGATCGGCCTGGTCGCGATGATGCCGCCGGTCGGGCTCGTGCACGCCTTGCGCGAGCTGTTCGTCCCCGGCCTGAGGCTCGGGCCCGCCGACGTCGCCGCGGCGATGCAGGTCTCGGTGCTCGCGGTCGTGGGCTTTGGCGCCCTGGCGGGCATCATGGGGCGCGCGCTGACGCGCCGCATCGAAGGACGCACGCAGGCCTCGCTCACCCGCGTCGAAGGGTTCGTCGCAGCGGCCCTCACGTTGGTGCTCGCGCTGGTGGTCATCCCCGACTTCAACGACACCCACGCCGTGGCCGCCTACTTCGTCTCGCTCGGCCTGGTGGCGCTGCCTTGGATGCTGGTGCTCGGTGGCCGCGTACCGGTGGGTGATGGGCCCGCCAAGCTGCGCACCATCCCGCTGCGCAGCATCATGCTCGAGCTGGCCGGCTACGTCGCCATCCATACAACCGTGCTCGTCGCGATCTTTGGCTTCGACCACGTGCCGTGGACCGCCGCGGGCGCGTTCCACCTCCTGTGGGCGCTCGCGGTCATGGGCTTGGTCGCCGTCCGCATGGTGGCGCTGCCCACCAACATCGTAGGCAGCCTCTTCGTGATGCTCAGCCTCGCGGCGGTCTGCTTCGAGTTCGTCTCCGCAGGCATCTTTGCCTCGGCGGCCGACCACACCCTGTACGCCCAGGGCCCCGTGTCGCCGTTCGTCCTCTTCGAGGCCAGCGCCGTGCTCGGCGTCATCCAGCTCGTGCTCACCGTGATCATCCCGGTGGCGCTCGTCCGCGCGCTGCGCAAGGGCTCGGCCGGGCTGGTCTGACCTGCTACCGTGCCCCCATGCGCTGGATCCCCCTCGCACTGGCATCGACCCTCGCGGCGCCGGCGTGCTCCAAGCCGCCGCAACCTCAGCCGGCCAAGGCCGCAGAGGTGAAGCAGGATGCCGAGGACGCCAAGGCGGCCGAACCCGCCACGCCCAAGCCGCCGCCGCTGAGCGAAGAGGACAAGCGCCTCATCGCCGCCGACCCCAAGGACCTCACGCCCGAGATGCGGCGCAAGCGTGCCTACGCGCTGCGGCGCAAGGCGATGCAAAACCCCAACTCGCCGCTGGCCCGCACGCTCAACGATCTGCAGCAGGCCTACGAGGACGGGGACATCGATCCCAACGCCAAGAAGGCGACGCCGACCTTCACCGTCGACGGCAAGCCGCCGCGAAGCGGCAAGGGCCAAGGGCCCCTTGGGGTGGGGCACGATACGAAGTGAGCGCGCCCGGCCTTCGCGAGGCGGTCGAGGGCAACACGCTGCGTTGGACCCTCGACAACCCCCGGCGGCGCAACGCGGTCCATCCAGACGCGCTGCGTTGGATCACGGCGCGCTGCGCCTCGCTGCGCGGTGAGACCGTCGTCCTCCGCGGCGAGGGAGACGAAGCGTTCTGCGCCGGCTTCGACCTCACCGCGCTGCGGCCGACGGCAGACGGGCCAGCACCCGACGTCCCGCTCGCCGAGGCGGCCGCGGCCATGGAAAGCGCGGACGCCACCTTCGTCGCCGCGTTCAATGGCTTCGCAATCGGTGCCGGGGTGGAACTCGCGTGCGCCTGCGACCTTCGCATCGCTAGCGACGACGCCTGGTTCGCAATTCCTGCCGCGAAGCTCGGCGTCGTCTATCACGCGGCGGGCCTTCAGCGACTACGCGCCGTACTCGGCGACGCCGTCCTGTCTCGGCTGCTGCTGCTCGGCGAGCGGGTCGGCGCCGATGCGCTCGCCGAGGCCGGCGCCCTGACGCACGTCGTCGCGCCGGCTTCGCTGCAGGCGACGGTCGACACCACGGTGGCCGCAATCGAGGCAGGGTCAGCGCTGAGCCTTCGGGCCCACCGAGCGTTCTTCCGCGCCCTCAAACACGGTGTGGCTGGATCGGACCTGCTCGCGCGCCACGAAGACGCCCGCGCGCAGGCCTATGCGGCGATTCGCGAGGCTCGCTCGGACGAATCCAGCTGAGCCTGATTGCGCATACGCCCCACTGACGTACTCTCCGGCGCATGCCCGTGCGCGAGAAGATCATGGAGAAGTTCAAGCAGGCCCGCCGCGAGCGCGACGACGCGACCAAGAACGTCATCGCGATGCTTCGCACCAAGGTCCAAAACGAGCTCAAGTCGGGCAAGGGTCGCGAGGAAGACGACGCGCTGTGGACCGAAGTCGTCACCGCCTACGCCAAGCAGGTCGGCAAGACGATCGTCGAGCTCGAGAAGGCGGGGGAGCGAGCGGGTGAGGCCCTCGAAGAGGCAAAGTTCGAGCTCGCGTTCTGCCAGCAGTTCCTCCCCAAGAAGCTCGACGAGGCCGCGACAGAGGCCCTCGTTCGGGACACCATCGCCAAGGTCGGTGTCAGCAGCCCCAAGGAGATGGGCAAGCTGATGGGGGCGCTGATGAAGGACCACAAGGACGAGCTCGACGGGTCGCTCGCCCGTCAGCTCGCCACCAAGATCCTCAGCGAGTCGTAGGTCGCCGCGCTCGTCGGCTCATTGCGGAGCGCGCAGCAGCAGCGCGGCCCCGTGCCCCGCTGCGCCACCGCCGATGACGACAGCCTTGTCGGCACCCGCCGCCGCCATGCGGCGCACCGCGGTCCCCACCAGGCGAATGCCCGAGCCTCCGCTGCAGCGACCCAGCGCAATCGAGCCGCCCCATCGATTGAGGACCTCCGGGTCCAGCTCCGGCAGCGCGGCCAGCAGCGCCAACACGAACGACGCGGCGGGCTCGGAGGCCTCGGCCACCCGCACGCTCTGGAGGGGCTCGTTCTTCTCGTCGAGCAACCGTCGAAGCGCGACAGCACCGCCCTGGCGTGGCGCAGCGAAGGGGTCGGAGGTCGCGAAGCGGGCGCCGTCGATCTCCGCCAACACGGTCCACCCTCGGCCTCGCGCGAGGTCGGGGCGCGTCAGCAGGACCGCCGCGGCGCCGTCGGCTTGGGTCGAGAGGTTGCCCGCGGTGACCGTCGCAATGGAGGCGGGGACCGAGAACGAGGCGCCGACCTTGGCCAGCGGAGCACGACGAGCGAGCGCGGCCGCGGTGACTTCCCCGCGCGGGCCCTCGTCGCGTTCGACGACGATGACGCCTGCCCCGGCTGGCGCGGCCACGGGCACGACCTCGGGCGCGCCCTCCCGCGCGCGCCGGAACGCCCGCGCGTGAGAGCGGACCGCGTAGGCATCTTGGTCGACGCGATCCAAGCCGAAGCGAAGCGCGACCGATTCGGCGGCCGCTGCGAGGGTCTCTTCGGTGATCGGGTCGCGAAGCTCGGCGGTCGTGGGGCGAAGGTCGGTGGCCTTGACCCCCGCCCACGCGCGGAGCTTGTCGCCCGCGGTCTCGCCTCGCCGCGTGCCCATCACGGCCTCTCGCAGCGGGGCAGACAGCCCGAGCTGGAGATCGCTGGGGGTCTCGACGCCCACGGCAACCGCGGTGTCGATGTCCCCGACGAGGATTGCGCGGCACGCCTCGGCGATCGCACGCTCGCCCGAGACATCGCCCATCGACACGCTCGGCGCGACGGCGTCCATGCCGGCCCGAAACGCGACCTCGGCCCCGAGCGAGCCCGAGGTGCCGCTGCGCGCCGAGCCGACCACGACCAGGTCGACCACGTCGGGGAGGACGGCCGCGCGCAGCAACAAGTCCCGCACCGCAACCGCGCCCAAGGCCGCCGCCGACATGCCCGAGAGCCCTCCCCCTCGCGGGCTCCATGGGGTGCGCACGGCCTCGACGACCGCGATGCGTCCGCCCATCACGACGCGGCGTCCTCCAGCACGTTGAAGTCAGCGCCCCGGTCTGCCAGCTCGACCAACAGCGAGGGCGCCCGATAACGGCGGCCAAATCGGCCTTCGAGCGCCTTGAGGCGGCTGCGCGCGGAGGCCAACCCGCGCGCTGCGAGGTGTCGGAAGGGTCCACCGCGCGCGGCGGGGTATCCCAGGCCCAGCACGGCGGCGACGTCACCGTCGGACGGCCTGGCGAGCACGCCGTCTTGAAGGCAACGCACCGCCTCGAGGGCCGCCACCACGGTGAGCCGTTCACCGAGCTCGTCGGGGTCGCCCACGCGGCTCGCAGTCACGCCGAGCAGGTCGTGCACGCGAGGGTCGGGCTCCTTGTCCGGCCCCGAGCGCGAAGGTCGGTAGAACGCGCGCCCGGTGGCGGCCATCGCCTCGATGGGCCCGGGCACGTCGAACCTGTCGCCGAGGGCGGCGGTGAGGACGTGGCCGACCCGGACCGCGGTCGAGAGCCCGAGAAAGTCGAGCAGCTGCAAGGGCCCCACCGGCCAGCCCGCGCGTCGGCATCCTCGATCGATGTCGGCGATCGAGAACCCGTCGGCAACGAGCTCTGTGGCGTGAGACAGGTACGCGGCAAGCACCCGCGTCGTGAAGAAGCCCGGGCCGTCGCGCACGACGACCGGCGTCTTGTCGATGCGTCGAGCGAAGGCGACGGCGGCCGCGAGCGCGCGAGCCGAGGTCTCGGGGGTCCGCACGATCTCGCACAGGGGTCGCTTCGACAGCGGCCGGAAGAAGCGCAGGCCCACGAGACGTTCGGGGTGTCGCATGCGCGCTCCGATCTCCGTCACCGAGGTCGCGCGTGGGTGCGTCGCCAAGATCGCGTCGGACCGCACGCGGTCTTCGAGTTCGGCGAACACGCGTCGCTTGACCGCCACCTCCTCGGGCACCGACTCGAGCACCAGATCCATGGTCGAGAAGCCGTCGAGCTCGAGCGCGCCGCTGAGTCGCGCCCGTGCCCGCGCCCTTCGCTCGAGATCGCGGTCGGAGGCGACCTTGGCCTCGACCCGCGCGAGCGCCCGGCCCAGCGCCGAAGGTGACTTCTCGCGGATGCGGACCGACAGTCCTGCTCGGGCCGCTGCGACGGCGAGATCGGCTCCGACGACGCCACCACCGACGATCCCCAGCCGCGCGAGGGACGGCGCGGCTACGTCCCCGGGCGGAGTCCATCGCTCGAGCGCACGCGCCGATCGCCACGTGTGCAGGCGCGTGGTCGTGGCATCGGACACCGCGGACTCGCTGAACACGGTCGAGACCGCGGTGAGGTCTTCGACGCGGCCGCGCCCGAGCAGCTCGAGCGCCGAGAGCCGCGAACCTCCCAGCGCTCCGTCGTGACGCCGCCCTTCTTGCCACCGCTGCACGGCACGGCGGTGCCGTAGCGATGCGCCGGGAAGCGTGGGTCGCCACCCGCGACCGTGGCGAGCCGCAGAGGCGCCTCCGGCCGCGGTCCGTGCCGCAGCCCTCGCGGCAGCTTCGACGCCTTCGGGGTGCACGAGCGTGTGCACGAGCCCGAGGCGACGCGCGTGGGCAGCACCGACCGTCTCTCCTTCGAGCAGCAGGTCCAGCGCAGCGTCGAACCCGACGATGTCGGGCAGACGGACCAGCCCGTCGCCGGCGGGGAGCAGACCCAGCTCGATCTGCGGCATGCCCACCCTCACGTCGGGGTGGTCGGCGGCGATGCGATGCGAGCACGAGAGCGCGAGCTCGAGCCCGACGTCGAGGCACGGCCCCTCGATCGCCGCGATGCAGGGGATCTTGCTGCCGGACAACCGCGCCTGCAGCCGGACGATCCGCTGCGACCACGCCTGGAGCGTGCGCCTGTCGCCGAGGCTCGCGACCGACGCGAGGTCGAGGCCCGCGCAGAAGCCTCTTCCCCCGCTGCGCAGCACCACGGCGACCACGTCGACGTCACCGAACGCGGCATCGAGCCCGTGCTCGAGCTCGCCGAGATGCGCCTGGGTGAGGCGGCCCTCGTCGTCGACTGGCAGCGTCAGCCATGCCAGGCGCCGCCCGTCGGGGAGCGGCTCGTGGGTGGTGTCGGCCACGGTCGCGGACTATCGGCAATCCCGCTCGTTCGGGCAAGTCACGGCAGGTCGTCGAGTGACACCGGGCTCTTCGCCTCCCAGCCCGGCTCGATGTGCACCGAGAGGTCGTTGGCCGCGTGCGTGTGCCAGAAGAGCACGTTGCGGGCCTTGCCCCGGTCGTGTGCTTCGGCGCGCACGAGGGCGCTGATGCACTTGGCCGTGTACGTGGGCTCGAGGGCGATGTCGTTCTCCCCTGCCAGGCGGACCGCGGCCGCTCCGCGCTCGGTCGGCTCTCCATAACCCGCGCCCACCTCGTCGAAGTCGATCTCGTAGGTCACGCCGGCGCCCTGCAGCAGCGCGCGGACGCTCCGCGGCGCCTCGAGGCCGGCCTCGCGCAGCGCAGACAAGGCGCCGCGCATCTTCAGCTGCATCATCACCGTGTTGAACGCCCACGGCTCGACGGATGAGACCAGGTGCAGGTGTACGGGCATGCCGGCCAAGGCAAAGCCCAACGCGAGCCCCGCGGACGTCCCCGCCGAGCCGGCGGTCACGTACAGCACGTCGGGCTTGGGCAGGAGGCCCTTCTGCACTTGCGCCGCGAGCTCGAAGGCCGCGTCGACGAACCCAAAACAGCCGAGCGGGGTACTCGCGCCGGCGGACATGGGCGTGCCCTTCACCTCGGGTCGACGCCACAGATGGTAGGCCAGCCACGCCGCGGGGAGCTGCGCTCGCGTCGGGACGTTCCACAGCTGCGCGCCACAGCTGAGCAGCACCGCGAGGTTGTTGCGGACGTGGGGCGTGAGTGACTGGGTGAACGTCAGCCCGTGCAGCGTGCGACCTTGGGTGCGCAGAAACAGCGCCAGCGCCAGCAAGTGGTGACTTCCAACCCCCCCCACGCTCAAGATCGGCAGATCGGTGTCGAAGGGAGGGTTGGCCAAGATCCACTCCAACTTGCGGACCTTGCCGCCGCCGTAGATCGGGCTGCTGAGGTCGTCACGCTTGATCCACACCTTGGCCGTCGTCGTGTCGAGCCATGGGGCGCGTTCTACGGGTGTGGGGAGCTCCGCCAGCGACAGTCGCATCGGCGGGCTGCTCAATCGGGTCGCCAGCGCAGAGCCGGACCATGCCGGGCCGCCTTCGTCCCGATCGTGCGCGGAGCGTGCGTTCACCGTGGCGCTATATCCCGGCGGCGCAGCGTTGGCCAAGTGCCCCTGCGCTGGCAGTTGGCACCCCGCGGGCGGGACACATGACCAGCGCCGCGCCCGGAGCGAGAGGTCCCATGCGGGGGGTTTTGGCGCCCATTGTGCTACCTTCAGCGAGCTGTGAAGGCCTGCCCATATTGTGCGGAGATGATCCAGGACGCGGCCGTCAAATGCCGATTCTGTGGTGAGTGGCTCGACCCCTCGAAGCGTCCGGACTACGCCCAGGCGGGCGAGAACGCTCCTGTTGCGGCACCCGCGCCGGAGCCCGATCCCGCCGGGGTCGAGGTCGCTCCGATGGGTGCGCCGGCGCCCGTGCTCACGCGGCAAGAGCCCGGCCCGGGCCCCGACATCGACCCAGCCGCGACGACGACCGACGGGTCCGTGCACCGCCCGCGGCGTCGCGAGACGCAGACCTGGTCGGCCCCGGCGTGGATGAACGACGACGACGAGCCCAAGGCCAGCGCGTCACAGACCCAGCCCGGCGCGACCGCGGACGAACGCGCGCCCAGCGAGGACGACTCGCCCCAGATGCCTGCGGCTCCGATCATGCCCACCGCACCCGCGGTCGAGCCCACCGCACCCGCGGTCGAACTCATCGGTGCGCCTGCTCCCGCCGAGCCGGTCGAGCAGACGATCGACGACGTCGCCGAACGCATGAAGCGGATCAAGGCCAGCGCCGCCGCGGTGCGTGAAGCCATGCTTCAGGAGGTCCGCGCGTCGGACTCGCAGCAGCCCGAGGTGCTCGGCGACGACGACGATGCCGAAGCTGCGGTCACGATGCACGCCGGCTCCCGCTCGATGCAGGTCGAAGCGCGCCGCGAGGAGCCCGCACCGCAGCCGCCACCCGACGTGGCCGCCATGCTCGGGGACGACTTTGACGACGACTTCGACGACGACGACGACGACGACGACTTCGACGACGACGACGACGACGACGACCTGGGGCCACCCGCCGCTGCGCCGCGGTCGGCGAAGCCCTCCGGAGACGACGAGCTCGGCGACGCCCTCCCTGCCGGCGGAGCCCTGGCGGGATTCAGCTTCGACGACGACGATGATGACGACTTCGGCGACGATGACGACGACTTCGACGGCGACTTTGGTGACGTCGGCGCGAGCCGCCCCATCCCCTGGAAGCCTGTCGCGGCGGGTGCCGCTGTCGTCTTGGTCCTCGGCGTAGGGTTCTTCTGGGACCGAATGTTCCCCTCCGAGACGATCGAGGAGGACGCCGCTGGCGAAGAAGCCAACAAGGACGACGGCGACGAGGCGCCGGCCGATGGTCAGGTCGCGCAGGGAAGCGTCGCCCCGCCGCCGGGTCAGGGCCAGCCGGTCGTACCCGAAGGCCAACCGGCGGCCGCGGTGGGTGCTCCCGTCGCGCCCGCCCCCGCCGCACCGGCTGCTGCGGTCCCCGTCGACCCGGCCGCTGCGGTCCCCGTCGACCCTGCGGTCCAAGTCGACCCCGCTGCTGCCGACCCTGCCGCCGCGGCGGCCGATCCCACGGCCGTCCCCAACACTCCAGCCCCGACACCGCTGGCAGGCGACGCGGTCGCCGTACTCGACGAAGCGCGCGGCCTCTACCAAAAAGGCGGCAAGAAGCGACTGGGTAGCGCCAAGGAGAAGCTCCAGGGCATCTTGAGCACCACCCCCAACAACGCCGACGCGCTGCTGTTGATGGCGCAGGTTCAGCTCGAGCTCGGCGAGACCGAGGCCTCGTTGGAGACCGCGACCAAGTGCACGTCGGTCTCCCCACAGACCGCAGACTGCTGGCTGTCCATCGGCGTCCTCAAGCAAAACGCCAAGGACAAGCCCGCCGCGGCCGCGGCCTACGAGCGATACCTGGCCCTCGCCCCCGAGGGCGCGTACGCCAGTCAGGTCAAGAAGCAGCTCTCGCGGCTGCAGTAGCCCGGCCCTTCAAAGCTCGGCTTCGAGCTCCTCGAGCTCCACCGTCGCCCGCTCCCAGCGGTCGTTGAGCTCGGAGAGCTTGTCCTCGTCGCGCTGGTACGCGGTGAGCAGCTCGTTGCGGCGGGCGGCATCGTTGTATGTCGCCGGGTCGGCCAGCTCGAGGTTACGCGAGCGCTGCTCCTTCTCGAGCACCTCGATCCGGCCCTCGAGGTCCGCGATGCGCTTCTTGATCGGGCCGAGCTTTCGGTTGGCCTCGGTCCGCCGCCGAGCCTCCTCGCGCTTGCGCGCCTTCTTCGCGGCGCGGGACTCCCCCGCATCGAACTTGGGCACGTCGGCTTCGGCCTTGGCCTTGGCCTCGGCCACGGCCCCGGGTGTCTCGGACGCGCCGAGGTCGGACGAGGCGGTCGGCTTCTTGGCCTCGGGTCCCTCGACGCCGAAGCGGTCGAGATACTCGTCGAGCGTCCCGGGGTAGAGCTCCACCTTGCCGCTCTCCACGTTCCAGATCTTCGTGGCCAGCTGACGCACGAAGCTGCGGTTGTGGCTGACGAAGATGAGCGTGCCGTCATAGGTCGACAGCGACTTGGCCAAGCTCTCGCTCGACTCGAGGTCGAGGTGGTTGGTGGGCTCGTCCATCATGACCAGGTTGCCCGGATCGATGAGCAGGCGCGCCAGCGCGACGCGGGCCCGCTCCCCGCCCGAGAGCACCTTGATCGGCTTGTCGACGTCCTCCTCTTGAAAGAGAAACGACCCGAGCATGTTGCGGACCGCGGTCTCCGACGCGCCGGTGTTGCGCTGGGAGACCGACTCGAGCACGGTATCGCTGCCCGCGAGGATGTCGGCGTGGTGCTGAGCGTAGTAGCCGAGCTTGACGTTGTGCCCCAGCTCGATCTTGCCACCCCGCGCCTCGATCTCGCCGGCGATGGTGCGCAGCAGCGTGGTCTTGCCCGCCCCGTTGACCCCGATGATGCCGATCTTCTCGCCGCGAGCGACGGTGAGGTTGACGTCGTCGAGCACGGTGCGCTCGCCAAAGCCCTGGTCGAGGTGCTCGACCTTCAGGGCGATGTCCCCGCTGCGCTTGCAGGTGGGAAACGAGAACGTCATCACCTTGCGGCGCGTGAACGTCTGCACCTCGTCCATCTTCTGCAGCTGCTTGATGCGGCTCTGGACCGCCTTGGCCTTGTTCGCCTGGGCACGAAAGCGCTCGATGAACTGCTCGGCCTTTTCGCGCTCCCGGGCCAGGTTGCGCGCCTGGTTCTCCAAGACGACCTCCTCTTCGGCCCGCTGTTTGACGTACTGCTCGAACGGACCACGAAACTGTCGGACGCCTTCGGGCTCGAGGCTGACGATGCGCCCCGCCTGGTCCGCAAGGAAGTCACGGTCGTGGCAGATCAGCACGAACGCGCCCGAGTACTGGCGCAAGAACTCACCGAACCACGCCACTGTCGGGAGGTCGAGGTGGTTGGTGGGCTCGTCGAGGAGCAGCACGTCGGGACGAGAGAACAGCAGTGAGGCGAGCACGGCCCGCATGCGCCACCCACCGGAGAGCTCGGACATCGGCCGGGCGTGCTCATCGGGCTCGAAGCCCAGGCCCGCGAGGATGCGGTGCGCCTCGTGCTCGGCGTAGTGGACGTCGAAGTTCGCCAGCCGCTCATGCGCCTCGGCGAGGTCCGCCGCGACATCCATCATCGCCGCCTCGTCGCCCGACTCTTGCGCCCGCGCCATCGCGGTCTCGGCGCTCGTGACCGCCGCTTCGAGGGCCGGACGCCCCGGGACACCGCCGAGCACCGTCTGCAGGACCGTGCGGTCTCCCGTCTCGTCGAGGTCTTGGGAGAGGTACCCGATGCGCGCGTTCTTCTGCAGGCGGACGGCGCCGCTGTCGGGCTTCATCACCCCAGCGATGAGCCGCATGATGCTCGACTTGCCCGACCCGTTCGGCCCGATCAGCCCGATCCGGTCGGCCGGCGCGATGCGCAGGTCGAGCGCATCGACCAGCTGCTTCTTGCCGAAGCCCAGCGACACCTTGTCGAGCACCACGACGCTCACCGGGCCGCCGTATCACGACCGCCGGGGGCGGAGCAACGTACACTCCCCGCGATGAGCGACGTCCCCGGAATCGACCCGCAGATGCTCGAGCGGCTACGCCGCGGTGTACCCCTGGTGTTGGCGCCGACGGGACGCTTCCGCTTCGACGGCGAGGACGTCACCCACGGCCGCGTCGAGTCCGCGCTCCGAGACGGCCTCGACGTCAGCGAGGATGGCGACTTCATCGTCTACCTCGGCGATCAGTGGTGTTACCTGACCGTGCAGGACTGCCCGCTGCGGGTGACCGCGGTGTGGGAGAAGAACGAGGGGTTGCACATTCGCCTCGACGACGGGCGCGAGCTGCCGCTGCCGGCGAAGGCGCTCCGAGAGCAACCGGGTTCCGGGCTTTGGATCCGCGTCCCCGCGGCGCGCAGCGGTCGGCTGCTCCCGGCCCGGTTCACCAACGCCGCGAGCGTGGAGCTCTCCGCGTGGATCCGCCTCGAGGGTGAGGACGAAGCGCCGGTCCTGCAATTCGGGGGCGACTCGGTGCGGGTCGAGACCGGATCACCGTAGCCGGACGTCTTCGAGCCGCACGCCCTCTTCGGGACACGGCACGAGCCGCGCCGTGATCGTGGTGTGCTGGTAGAGCACGTCGACGATCCGTACCCGGATCGGCTGCGGCGCCGTAGGCAGAGGGCGCAACGCGGTGCGCGTGGGCAGCGTGCGGCGTTGGTGAGTCCGCGCGAACATCACGTCGGTCTGCAGCTGCAGCAGCGGCGACGCATCCCACGTGACCGACCACGCGTCGACGAAGTCGAGCGGTTCCTCGGCCGCCTCGGTGAGCGCAGAATCGAGTCGGCCCGGGTGTGCGAGCGCGTAGTCGTCGAGCACCAGCGAGAACAGATCGCCCTCGCGCATCACGTCCAGCCCGACGCGGGGCAGCTCCTGCAGCGCCGCCTCGGCGGCCGCGACCACGGCGTCGTTCCACAGGTCCTCACTCGCTCGCAGCAGCGTCACGTCGACCTCGGTCGGGTCCTCTCTGTGCACCCCGAGATCGAACCTGCGCCCGATCACCCGCACGGCGGAGGTGCCTTCGGGGCGCTCGGCGACCCACGCCTGAAGGCGCGCCTCGGTCACCGCCTCGTCGTAGCCGGCGAGCACGGTCCACACGCCAGACTCGGGCTCGCCGAGGTGGTCTCGCAGCCGCGCCGCATATCGCTGCCTTCGGTCGGGCTGCACCACCGTCTCGACACGAACCGGGGAAGCGCTTGGGGCCTCGACATCGAGCAGCCGCTTGGTCGCGATGTGCACGGCCGCCCCCGACGCGTCGACACCGATGAATCGCCGCCCCAGCTGCCGCGCGGCCACGCCGAGCGTACCCGAGCCGCAAAACGCATCCAGGACGAGGTCCCCCGGGTTGGAGGATGCCTCGACGATCCGTCGCGTCAGGCTCTCGTTCTTCTGGGTGGCGTACCCGCACTTCTCGTTCGAGAAGCTCTTGATCTGGATCGAGTCCAGCGAGTCCTTGCCGCGCAGGGCAAACTCGGACGTGTTGGCGTTCCATACGTCATCGATCGGCACGCCCTTGCCGGTGGGTGGCTTGCCGTCCCGCCGCACGTAGCCGGGCGGGTATGGCACGTACTTCTTGTTGAACGTGAAGGACGACGGGTCCTTGACGTAGAAGTAGATGAGGTCGTGGTTGCGGATCCAGTTCTTGGCCTTGGACTTGAACCCCGACACCCACCCGATGCGCCAGACGATCTCGCGCTGAAAGCAGCCGGGGCCGAACACCTCGTCGAGAAGCAGCTTCACCATGTGCCCCACGGTGGGGTCGACGTGCAGATAGAAGCTCCCGTGCGGGGCCAGCAGCGCGTGCATGCGACGCAGCCGGGGCGCCATCATCTGCAAGAAGCCGGTGGCCCCCCCCTCGAACCGATCGGTGTAGGCCGGAGCCCGGATCTCCGGCGGCGCCTTGCGAGCCTCGCCTCGGCCGACGCGGGTGGCCACCTCGAAGTGTCCGCCGGTGGAAAAGGGAGGGTCGATGTAGATCAGGTCGACGCGTTCGCGATGCGTCGCGAGGAGCGCGTCGAGGGCGTGCAGGTTGTCGCCGCGCAGCAACCGGTCGGGCTCCGCACCGCGCCCGATCTGCTCCTCGACCTCCAGCACCGCGCCGGAGGGTTCGGGGTCGCACAGCGACCCATCGTCAGCGTACTTGCCGGGCCAGACGAGCTCGGGCCCGCGCGGCCGGGTCACTCGCTGGCCGCCGGCTTCGCGTCACCAGCGGTGGGGAGTGAGAGCTCGCGAACGTACTTGGTGAGCACCATCAGCTTGGCCTCGGTGAACTCTCCGGCAAAGCCGGGCATCGCGGGCGGCTTGCCGGCCCGGATGACGCCCATGATCTGCTGGTCGCTCTTTTGCTGCATCAAGATCGCGTTGTTCAGCCGACCGTTGGCCGCAGGGACCTCGGGGACGCCACCGCCATCGAAGCCGTGACAGCGGGCGCAGTACTGGTCGTAGATCTTCTTGCCGTCGATCGGCGTCTGGGGCCCCGTGGGGTCGCCGCACGCGAGCGCCCCGGCGAGGAGCGTCAGAGGCAAGACAGACTTCATGCGCAGCAGACCTAGCACGCGCCCGCCCGCAGTGACCAGGCTTGGCGGCACGAGACCCGCCGAACGGGACCTACAAGCGCGGCTGCAGGCGCAGCGCGGCGGTGGCCGGACCCGAGGGCGTGGGCGCGGGCACCTGCGCGGGGGCCTCGGATTCGGGCGTCACCTCGGGCACCGCCGCGGGGGCCTCTGGCTCGGGCGCGGCCTCCGGCGCTTCCTTGGTGGACTCGGTGGCCTCGGGCGCCGCCTCGGGCACCACCTCGGCCTCGGGCGCCACCTCGGCCTCGGGCACCGCCTCGGCCTCGGGCACCGCCTCGGCGGGCTCGGGCGCAGGCTCGGGCCTAGGTCCGGGGGTGGGCGCGGCGAGATCGCCGGGGTCGAGCACGACGTTGCCGTCGGCGTCGACGAGCGCCCCACGGGGCGGCACGTAGTCGCCGTTGCCATCGAGAATGCCCAGACGCATGCCGAGGCTGTCGTTGTAGATCTCCACGGCGTCCTCGTAGCCGCGCCGGCTCTTGCCGTAGAACACGCCCGAGGTGATCGCAAAGCCAACGGTGGCGAGACCTCCGCCGAGCAACACCCCGCCGGCGGGGTCGATGTCGCCGAGGTTGAGACCCTCCCGGGCCGAGGCGGCCGCGCCCGCGACGGTGAGGATGCCCGCGGCGATCGTGAGCGCCATGAACAGCCGGCTGCGCCGAAGGTGCTTGGTCGGCAGCGCCGACGCTGCGTTGGCGTCGGAGCGAAGCACCACGTCGAGCGACTGCCAGCTTCGGGGCGTC
This sequence comes from bacterium, assembly GCA_024742475.1. GTDB lineage: Bacteria > Myxococcota_A > Polyangia > Nannocystales > Nannocystaceae > CAJXVA01. The sequence goes on from JANSYI010000004.1 coordinate 323,670, forward strand.
GAGAGGTCGGTGCCCTTGGTGTACCGCGTGCCTTGGGGCATGTCCTGGCGGTAGATCTGCTCCTCGGCGTAGAGCCGCTCGCGTTCGTCCCGATCCTCGACCTGCTCGAGCGCTTCGAAGTCGGTCGGAGGAAGCTGAGGCGTGAGCGTCATGCAGCCCGAGCTCGCGAGCACGGCGGTGGACATGCCCGCGGCCATCGCACGCAGCGCGGGGGCTGCGGAGCTCATCGACGATTCAAGAAAGTGCCTCACGTTCGCGCTGGAAAATACCACGGCGACCTCTTCTCAGAGCCCCGGCGGCGGCGATCCATCCCATGAAGCGCCGCGTGCCCGAACGGACCAACGCGGGCGGATCCCGGGCCTTACACCCATGCCCGTGCGGGCCTGTGGCGCCAAACCCGCCTCATTGGCGCGCCACCTTCTTTTCGAGCCGAGCGATGCGCTTGGGGCACGGAGCCAGCGACGCCCGAGCGACCTCGAGCGCGAGGTCGGGCCGCCGCTCCTTGTGTTCGAGGTGCTTGGCGAGCGACTCGTGCGCACCCAGGTGGCCGGGCGCGGCCTTGCACACGCGACGCCACAGCGCCGCCGCGCTGCCGTGCTGGCCTTCGCTGCGGTGAAGGTCGGCGAGCAGAAGCGCCGCGTCGACCCAGACCGGCCGCACCGGCGACGCTTCCTCGACGAAGGCGTGCAGGACCTCGATGGCGGCGGCCGGGGCCTCGATCTGCCGCAGGTGGTTCGCAGCGCCCATGGCCTCGGCCAGGCTCTGCGGCCGCTCGAGCCGCTGCGCCACGGCCGTGGCGACCGAGCACAGCGCCCAAACGTCGCCGCGGTTGTGCAGCTGTGCGGCGGCCAGATCTTCGCGCAGGAACGGGTCGAGCGCGTCATCGTCTTCGTCGTGGTCGGACTCGCCGGCGAGCGCGTCGGCCAGGCCAGGCGTGGACGCCATGCGCTCCCAAAGCTCGGCGATCTCCATGCCGCCCATGTCGCCGCGACGCTTGTGCCCGAGCAGCTCGGCCTCGAGGGTGCTCAGGCGACAGTTGGGCAGCGCACCCTTGAGCACGCGGCGAGCGGGGATGACCAGATCGAGGTGCGACGCGCCCAGGGACGGGACGCCGCGCGCTCCGGCCCCCAGGGCGAGCCTCTGGGCGCGGACGCGAAGCCTGGGGAGGTCGAAGGACTTGCCGTTGTAGGACAGCAAGCGGGTGCCCGGACGCAGGATGCCGTCGAGGCAGGCGAACACGTCGGCGAGGAACGCTCGTTCGGCCGCGCCGTCGTGCAGCGTCCACTGCATCAGGTGCATGCGACCCCGCTCGTGCCACGCCACCGCCGCCATGAAGGGCACCAGAGAGGCACCGAGCCCGCTCGTCTCGATGTCGAGCACGACGACCGGGCGGGCCGCGTCGAGCGACGCCGCGGCGGGACCCTCGAGCGAGCGCACGGCCGCCGCCACGCGCTCGGCCTCGGGGACGGCCAGCGTCTCCATGCCGCGAGGCACAGCCTGGGGACCGAGCGCCGCCGACAACGGCGTCGCGACGGGCGCGGTCCACCGGGTCTGCTCCCATCCTCTCGTGAACCGCGCCCGGACGTCGCGGGACGGTGCGCCCCGGTCGCCTTCAAACGAGGGAGACGTGTTGGGTTGTTTGCCTCGAGCGCCGAGTCGGTCGCGAAGTCTCATCGTGGGTTGTTGCTCCTCGGATCTTGGCCTTTTGGGGGGCCGGATGGCACTGCCGCGGCCGCGCGCAGCGAGGCCCTCATCGCGCAGAGTACCGAGACGACGTGTCCGCGCGACACCTCCCATGCCTCGTCCGCACTGGCGCCCATGCAGGTGGGACAACCTTGCTCGCAGCCGCACCCACTCACCACGGCCTCGGCACGCTCGAGCAGCGCGTCGCCGAGCGCATGGGCTGCGCTGGCAAACCCCGCCCCGCCGGGGTTGCGGTCGTAGAGGACCACGTAGGGCTGAGACGCCGCATGCAGCACCGCGTCGGGGGACGGGCGCCGGCCGGGGTGGATGACCGGGCCCCAGCTGCCCGGATGCCCCGCGGTCAGCACGTGCCCCAGGTCGCCGACGTCGCACATCAACGCCATCGCCGCGACGTGACGCAGCGCGTGCGCCACGGCCAAGGCGGTGGCCGCTCGCTGCACGGGGTCGAGCGCGCAGGGAGGTTCGGCGCCGCGAGGTCCGTCCTCGGGGAACTCGGGCGGAGCGTCGGGCACGGCCCAGTAGGCGGCGACGGTGTGCAGCTCGAGGTCGGGCAGCGCGATGGGGCCGAAGCCGATGTTCTCGTGGGTGCCGAACCGGATCTTCTTGAAGCCGGGAACCTGACGCACCAGATGCGCCAGCCCCTGCCCTGCCGCAGGCGCACTCGCGTCGTCTTGGGGTTCGGCCTCTTGGTCCGCCTCGGGGTCGATGACGCGGACGTTCGTGTTGCAGATGGCCTCGGTGTAGTAGTCGGCGTCGACCCGGCGCACGAACGCCTTGCGAGCGTCCCACTGCAGGTCGAGCACCTCGTGGGTGCGACCTTCGACCGTGTAGATCGCGCCGGGGTGCAGGTACAGCGGCGCGTCCTCGAAGTCGACCTCGGCCAAGATGTCACCACTGGGCTGGTCGACGACGGCGAAGTTCTCCTCGATGGGGCCGCGGATCTCGACGGCGGCGCTGGGGTCGTCACCACCGTGCGCCGTGTAGACGGCCGTCTCGCCCTGCCCCGCCCGGACCAGCGCCCCGTGCTCGACGAGGTAGTCGAGGCCCTCCCGGAGGTCCTCGGCGTCCATGCCCGGCCAGGCCCCCTGGAGATGACCCCCGACGAACGCCTGCTCGTGGGCGGCGCAGCGCAGGTGTGGGAGCACCACGTCCGGGTTGTCGGGATCGACCCGCGCCTGCTCGGGAGGTCGGCCGAAGAGGAACGACGTGTCGGCGGCGACGAACTGGTCGAGCGGCGAGGAGTTGAGACACAGCACCCCCAGCGCCGGGTGGCCGCGTCGCCCCGCCCGACCGATGCGCTGGAGCGTGGCGGCGCGCGTGCCGGGGTAGCCCGAGAGGACGACGGCGTCGATGCCCCCGATGTCGATGCCCAGCTCGAGCGCGTTGGTGGTGGCGACGATCGACGCGTCGCCGGTCCGCAGCGCCGCCTCGACCTCCCGCCGCCGATCGGGCAGATAACCGCCTCGATAGCCTCGGACCGACGACGCACTTGCGCCCTTGCCCGCCTTGCCCGCCGCGCGGTCAGCCCGCGCGTCGTCTTGCATGTAGCGGGTGAGCAGCTCGACCGCCTTGCGGGTGCGACAGAAGACGAGCGTGGGCGCCCCCTCCTCGCGCAGGACGGTGGCGACGGCGCGGGTGACCTTGATGGCGTCGCGGCGCACCCCGGTGACTTCGTCGACGACCTTGGGGTTGAGCACCAAGGTGGTGCGCGCACCCGCTGGCGCGCCCGATCGGTCGATGTGGATCGGGTCCGGGCGCGCGGTGAGCTGAGAGAAGAGCTCGCCGGGGTTGGCGATGGTGGCCGAGCTCGCGACGAACTGCGGCCGGGACCCGTAGTGGTGGCAAAGACGCAGCAGCCTGCGCAGCACCGAGGCGACGTGCGCTCCGAACAGCCCGCGGTAGGTGTGCAGTTCGTCGAGCACGATGAAGCGCAACCCGGCGAACACGCTGGCCCAACCTTCGTGATGGGGCAGCATGCCGCGGTGCAGCATGTCGGGGTTGGTCGCGATCACGTGAGCCTTGCGACGCGCGGCTCGACGTTCATCGGGAGGCGTGTCGCCGTCGTAGACCGCCACGCCCACCGACGCGGGGCCGGAGCCGGACCCCGACGTGCTCGACATGCTCGACACGACGCCGCGCAAGGCTTCGACCTGGTCTCGGCCGAGCGCCTTGGTGGGGAACATCATCAGCGCGCGCGCCTTGGGGTCACGGAGCACCGCGTCGAGGATCGGGACCTGATAGGCGAGCGACTTGCCCGAGGCGGTCGAGGTGCTCAGCACGACGTCGCGGCCGCCGAGCGAGGCTTCGATGGCGCTCGCTTGGTGCGCGTAGGGACGCTCGATTCCTCGGGCATGCAGGCCCGCAAGCAATCGAGGATCAAGCTGATCCGGCCAGCGCCCGAATGCAGCGGATCTTGCAGATTCGCGGTGGACCGCGACGACGTCGACCTCGGGCAGCGACTGCAGTGTTTGCAAGACACGCTCGGTCGACGGAGCCTCCGGAGGGACGCTGGGTCCTTGGGGCGGGCCTTGGGAGCCGCTGCCCAAAGGCAACGCTTCTCCCGCGCCGGACGTAGCAGTTGTACCGTTGCCTGCCGTTTGAAGGAGTGCCCGGGCGCGGGAGAAGCTTGGTCTTGGTCGTAGCATTGAACGCCAAGTCGCGCTCATACTGAACGCAAGAGCACTGCTACCAGATGTTCAGACTCGGAGTCAACTCCTTTGCAAACGTCGATCGATGCCCGCTCGTTCGGGACGCAGGCCGCGCGGCCGGATCACCCTGTCCCTCGGGGACTGCGCAGGCCCGGGCTGCGCGCGACCCGCTCGGGCCTCACGGGGCCGGAGTTGGCGTCGCGGGAGCCCGGGTGAGCTGGTCGAGCAGGGCCTCGAAGTCCGCCGGAAGCGGGCGCGCAAACGCGTGAGAACCCCCGTCAGAGGGGTGTTCGAAGCCCAATCGGGCGGCGTGCAGCAGAGGACGTCCCTGCCCGTCGGAGAAGCCGCGGACCTTGGGCCCTCGGTAGTCGCGGATGTAGACCTTCTCCCCGACGAGCGGGTGCCCGGCCTCGGAGAGGTGGATGCGAATCTGATGCTGTCGCCCCGTCTCGAGTCGGCACTCGACGTAGCTGACCGTCAAGGCTTCGCCGCCGGCGACCAACGACGGCGGTACCTCGAGCACGTCGATCACCTGCACGTGGGTCACCGCGTCCTTGGCCGTCTGGCCCTTGGGGCTGCCGCGACGCGGCCGACCGCGCAGGCCGTCGCCGCGGTTGCGCACAATCGGCGAGTCATGGGTCGCGTCCTGTGCCCGACCCAGGACGAGCGCCCGGTAGCGGCGGTCGACCGAGTGCACTCGGAACTGCTGCTGGAGGTGACGCTCCGCGCTCTTGGTGCGCGCGAAGACGAGGACCCCGGTCGTGTCGATGTCGAGGCGCTGCACGACGCGCAGCATCGGGGTGGGCTTGCGGGTGCGGCGTCGCAGCGCCGCGGTCGCCAAGTGGAGCAGTGTCTCTCGCTCGCCCGAGAACGGTACGGAGATGAGCCCTGCGGGCTTGTCGACCACCACGACGTCGCGATCGACGTGCAGCAGCTCGATGACGTGCGCCTTGGCCTTGGCCGGGCTGGGGTGAAGCTCGATGCTCTGGCCCAGCTTCACCCGCGCGGCGGGGTCGGTCGTGATCGCGCCGTCGGTGCGCACGTGCCCGCGCGAGACGATGCCCCGTACCTGATTCCAGCTTCTCCCGGGCAACCGGCCGCGCAAGACCGCCGCCAGCGTCTTGCCGTCGCCTTCCTCGTCGATGGCGAACTGCTGCGGCTCGATGCGATCGTCACTCATGCAGGGGTGGGTTCGTACCGCGCATCGGGCACGAGCACCAGCTTGCCGACGGTCTGGCCCGTCTCGAGGTCGTAGTGCGCCTTGCCGACGTCGCTGAGCCGGTAGGTGCGCACCGAAGCGGGGCGAAGCACGTCGGCGTCGGCCAGCGCGAGCAGGCGCGCCATCGAGCGCTCCAGGAGCGCCCTCTGCCCGAACATGTAGCTGAGGTTGAAGCCCATGACACTGCGGTTGAGGCTGGTTAGCTCCAGAGGGTTGAAGCGCGGCGTACGGAGCCAGTCCCACGCGAGCTTGAGGTAGTTCATTCGCTGACCTGCGCGGGGCAGCATCGTGGCGAAGCCGTAGATCACCACGCGGCCGGTGGGCGCGGTGTGGGCGTAGCTTTGGCCGAGCGTCGCGACACCGTTGGCGTCGAAGACGGCCTTGTACCCCTGCGGAGCATGAGCACGCGCAGCCACCCAGAGATCTTCGCGCGACTTGTCGATGACCGCGTCGGCGCCGAGGCTGCGGACCACGTCGACCTTGTGCGAGGCACCGACCACGCCGACGACCTTGCAGCCGCGGTGTCGCGCGAGCTGGACGAGCACCGTCCCCACGCCGCCTGCCGCGGAATGAATGAGCACGGGGTCGCCCGGGCCGACACCGGACAGCTCGCTGACCGCATAGTCGGCGGTCAGGTGCACCGCGCAAAACCCCGCCGACGCCGCGGCATCGAAGCCCTTGGGTCGGGCGAACACCTGCCCGCGGGGCACGCACAGCTCGGAGGTGTAGCCACCGAAGAGCGTCACGGCGACGACCTCGTCACCCACGGCGAGGTCGGTCACGTTGTCTGCGACCTCGGTCACCACGCCGCTGACCTCGAACCCCGGGGTGATCGGCCAGCCGACGAACTCCTTGGCCGACTTGTACAGCCCCATGCGCACCACGCAGTCGGCGTAGTTGACCCCCACGCCCTCGACCTCGATGCGAACCTGCCCCGACCCGAGCGCTGGCGAGGGTCGCTCGTGCACCTCGAGCTTGTCGTAGCTTCCGCGACCTGGGATGACGACCACCTGCATGGCCGCCGGAGCGTAGCGTGTCCCCATGCGCGCCGGCAGGGCGCCCCCTCCATCAGCGGTAGGGGTCGGGGCGATGGGCTGCCAGCGCGACCTCGAAGCGGCGCAGGAGCTCGATCGCGTCGCAGAGCCGGCCGACGACGAGGTCCACGTTCGGGGCGGGGATCGCCGCGGCGAACACGTCCTCGCCGCGCTCGAGCACGCCCGGCGCATACAGAAGACCACGCAGGGGACGCGGATCGAGGCGAAGTTCGCGCAGGACCGCGTACTCGGCCGCGTCGAGGCCCTTGAGGCCACACATCCAGTCCCAAAGGGCGCGCCGTGCTTCGGTGACCGCGACGTCGAAGTCGCCGTAGCGGCCGGGCGTGCTGCCCAGGATCCGCGACAGGGGCGTCTCGAGCACGCGCCGGGTCGCCAACGCGCCGCGCGCGAGCGCCTGCAGACGCACCGGCAGGTGGTCCACCTCGAGCGGGCGATCGCGCTCGAGCTGGGCGAGCCGGGTGAGCACGGCCCGGCGACGAATCACCCGCTGGGTGCCGCGAACGACCACCCATGAGGCGGCGGTCGCCGACAAAGCCGCTGTCAGTAGCTCCAGTGTGCCATCCCTTCCGCGTGGAGATTGTACCGCGAGGTTTGCGAACCGCACGCCTCCGTGGTCTGAGACCCTCCACGGCGATGAGTGATTCCCGCCCTCTGCAAGGCCTGACGGTGCTGGAGCTCGGACAGCTGCTCGCGGGGCCGTTTTGCGGGTTCATGCTCGCCGGGTTTGGCGCCACCGTGATCAAGGTCGAGCCGCCGGGCACGGGAGACGCGATCCGCTCGTGGCGGGTGCTCGACGATGACGGCACCTCCCTGTGGTGGCGATCACTGGCCCGCGACAAGTACAGCGTCACCGCCGACCTCCGCCGCGAGGCCGGCCGAGAGATCGTCCGCGACCTGATCCGCTCGGGGGTCGACGTCGTCATCGAGAACTTTCGGCCCGGCCGCATGGAGGCGTGGGACCTCGGGCCCGACGACCTGCACGCCATCGACCCGCGGGTGATCCTCGTGCGGATCTCCGGCTACGGGCAAGACGGCCCCTACGCGGCGCGCCCCGGCTTCGCCAACATCGCCGAGGCCTTTGCCGGCTTTCGCCACCTGACCGCCGAGCCCGGTCGGCCACCCGTGCGCGGGGGCGTCAGCCTGGGCGACACGACGGCGGGGCTGCACGCCGCCTACGCGACGCTGGCCGCGGTCTACGAGCGCGATGTGGGTGGGTCGGGCAAGGGGCAGGTCATCGACGTCGCGCTGTACGAGTCGATGTTCAACATGATGGAGAGCCTGTTGCCCGAGTACGACCGCAAAGGCGTCGTACGGCAGCCGACAGGCGGCGCCCTGCCGGGCATCGTGCCCAGCAACACGTACGCCTGCATCGACGGGCGCATCGTCATCGGCGCAAACAGCACGCGCCTGTTCGTCGCGCTGATGAAGCTGATCGGGCGCGCCGATCTGGCCGAAGACCCGACGCTGGCCACGAACGACGGTCGCAGCGCTCGGGCGCAGCTGCTCGATGAGGCCATCGAGGCGTGGACGTCGACGCGCGCCTGCGCCGACGCGCTCGAGGCTCTTCGGGACGCCGAGGTCCCCAGCGGGCCCATCAACACCATCGCCGACATCGCTGCCGACCCCCACGTTCAGGCGCGTGCGATGATGCCGAAGCTCCCCCTGCCCTCCGGAGACATGCTTCGCGTCCCCGCGGTCGTACCCAAGATGTCACGAACGCCACCGGGCAGCCGATGGCTGGGCCCCGAGCTGGGTGAGCACAACCTCGAGATCTACGGCACACGTCTGGGCTACGACCGGGAGACGCTCGAAGCGCTGCGCGAAGCCGAGGTGATCTAGTCGCATGCCCCGGCGTGTTCGTCACACCGGTGTCACCCCAGCGGCGTTGCGCGCCGGGTCGAAAGTGTGGTCGGCTGCCCTGGCATGAGAAGACGAAGCTGGATGGCTCCGTTGCTGAGCGTCGCGTTGCTCGGGTGCGAGACGGACGTCGACTCACCGTTCACGAACGTCTCGGCCGGCGGCAGCGGGACCGCCACGGTCGGCACCTCGACCACGGACGCGTCCACGACCGGGGACCCCGTCGGCAGCTCGAGCGACGGGTCCACCAGCGAGGGGTCGTCGGGTACGACGACCGACGCGTCCACGGGCGATCCGACCGCTGCCGGGACCAGCGCCGCCGACCCGTGCACGCCCGACCCCTGCGTAGCCCCCGAGGTCTGTGTCGACGGCGCGTGCGTCGGCGTGCCCGCGCCCGCACCGGGCGAGCTCGTCATCACCGAGCTTCAACCCGACCCCGACGCGGTCCCCGACGAGACCGGCGAGTGGTTCGAGGTCCTCAACCTCTCCCGCAGCGCCCTCGAGCTCGGCGGCTGCGAACTCGCCGACCAGGGCACGGACGACCACACGATCGTCGGCAGCCTCGTGATCGAGGCCGGTGCATACGCGGTGCTCGGACGCTCGGCCAGCGACAACGGGGGGCTCGCGCTCGACTACGTGTACGGGACCGACATCAGCCTGGGAAACAGCGGCGACGAGCTCGCGATCCGCTGCGGCGGCGCCTTGGTCGACGAGGTCGTCTACCTCGGGAGCTGGCCGTTCTCTGCGGGCGCCGCCATGCAGCTGCACGCCTCGGCCGGCGCGGACAACGACGACGTCGGCCAGTGGTGCGAGGCCACGTCGACCTACGGCGATGGGGACGCCGGCACCCCCGGCTCGACCAACGGCGCCTGCATGCGGTGACGGGGTACCGGGCGGGCTGATAATCTCGCAGGCATGCGGCTGCGCGGCGTGCTGGTTCTGCTCTGCGTGGTCCCGGCCGCGGCATGCGAGGACGCCCCGCACGACGAGATGGCCCCGCAACAGCCTCTGCCCGCGCTCGCGCGATGCGACGCGGTCCGCGACTGGAGCCCGGCGCTGGTCGAGCTCGAGGATCGCATGCTCCGCGCGCTCGACGAGCGGCGTGCGCAGGGGCAGTCTTGTGGCGCCCAAGGCAGCTTCGCGCCCGCACCACCGCTGCGCCGCGCCGGCGCGTTGACCTGCGCCGCCAGACTGCATGCCCTCGACATGGCCGAACGCGGCTTCGTCGAACACGAGGGCTCGGACGGATCGTCGGCGTGGGATCGGATGCGTGCAGTCGAGTACGCGTTCGCGACCGCCGACGAGGTCGTCGTGGCGACGGACCTGCCTCCCGAAGACATCCTCGACGACGTGTGGCTGCCGCGGGAAGGGAGCTGCGCGGCGCTCTCGGCGACGGCGTACACCGAGGTCGGGCTCGGAGTCGCGCTCCCCTTCGACCCCGACGACCCCCTCGCCGGTCGGCGCTGGACCGTGATGCTGGCCAAGCCGATTCGGTGAGCCACGCGACGGACGGATCGGCGCCACTGTTCTCAGCGTCATCGCCGTCACAGTGTCGTCACGACCACGCGAAAAAGTTCCGAGAGTTCCGGAGTTTCGCCCTTCGGCGGTGTCTGAAGACCGGTCATACTCGGGTCCATGGCATCGCTGCGTTGGACCTCCGCCTCTACGGTTTTGGCTCTGCTCTTGGTGCCGGCCTGCTACGAAGGCCCCGAGGACATCGACGGGGAGGCCTGGATCGGGGAGTCTGGGGAAAACAGCGAGGACGGATCCGAGGACGATGACGGCGCCCAAGACGGCAGCGGCAACGCCTCCGGCGGCAACGACTCGGGCGGGAGCGGCAACGACCCTGGCGACCCCGGCAGCGACTCCGACAGCGGACCCGCCGACCCCAATGACGACCCCGGCGACCCCGGAGACGACTCCGGAGACCCCGGAGACGACTCGGGCAACCCCGGCGACGACTCGGGCGACCCCGGCGACGACTCGGGCGACCCACCTCCCCCCTCGGACGAGGTGCCCGACAACGCCTACTGTTCCGGCGTCGCCGACTGGAACGCCGCCCACACGCAGCTCGAGAACGAGATCCTCGAAATCGTGAACCAGCGGCGCGCCGAGGGTGCCAACTGCGGGAGCGCGGGGTCCTTCGGACCGGCAGCGCCACTGTCGATGGATCCGGCGCTGCGCTGCGCCGCGCGGGTCCACAGCAAGGACATGGTCGACCGCAACTTCTTCGACCACACCAACCCCTCTGGCGAGTCGCCGTTCCAGCGCATGGCCGAGGCCGGCTACAGCTACAGCACCGCGGGCGAGAACATCGCCGCGGGCAACTCGACCGCCGCGGCCACGATGCAGCAGTGGATGGACAGCGACGGCCACTGCGGCAACATCATGAACCCGGACTTCACCGAGCTCGGCGTCGGCTACTACCCCGGCGGCCAGTACGGGCACGTGTGGACGCAGAACTTCGGCGCCCCGTGATACCGTCCGAGCCGTGAAGACGGTCATCGCCGGGGGCCTGCTGCTCCTCCCGCTCCACGTCGGAGGCTGCGTGATCGACGAGGTGCGCGAAGACGACGTGGGCGAGGCGCCCGGGTGCAGGGCCGCGGCGCTGTGGTCCACCGACTGGGGAGCTCGCGAGGACGCGCTGGTCGAGGAGATCAACCTCGCCCGCGCCGTCGGTGCCACATGCGGTGACCGAGAGCGCCCGCCCGTCCCCGAGCTCGACGTCGCGCCCGAGCTTCGATGTGCGGCCCGGCGCCACGCGGTCGACCAGGCCGAGGCGGGCGACCTGTCCCACGCAGGCACCGACGACAGCAGCACGTTCTCCCGCGTCGACCTCGCTCGATATCCCGGCGTGCCCACCCACGAGCTGCTCGCCGGAGACTTCCTCGACCCCGAGGCGGTCGTCGAGGCGTGGCTCGCATCGCCCGCCGAATGCGACGCGCTGCTCGACGCGAGCGCGACCGAGTTGGGTCCGGGCTTCGCGCGCAGCCAAGACGGTGGCGCGACCGCCTGGGTGCTGCTCGTCGGCGAAGCCAGAGGCTGATAAGAGGCTGATAAGAGGCTGATACGGTCCGGTACACGGCCGCTCCGACCATCGGCGCGCCGGCCTATGAAGCCGGCGGCACACTCGATACAACCGACGCGCAACGGCGCGCATGGACACGCACAGCAAGATCCGCCACCTCGCCCAGCTCCACGGCCTGCAGCTCGGGTACACCGACATTCACGGCACGCACCAATCCGCGGGCGAGGAGCCGCTGCGAAAGGCGCTGGCCGCGTTGGGCGTCGATGTGCAGAGCGAGGCGGAAGTCGAGCGCGCGCTCGCGCAGGCGCAGGTGCAGCGGTACGGGCAACGCCTGCCCCCGGTGGTCGTCGCGTGGGACGGGCACGGCAGCGTCGCCGTGCGGCTGCCCGAGTCCGTGTCCGGCGCCTACAGGCTGCACGCGCGCAGCGACACCCACGAAGCCACCGCGCAGGGCCAGCTCGCCGACGCGCACGTCGAGGAGGCCGCGCAGGTCGACGGGCAGAGGGTCGTCACGCGCACGCTCGAGCTCCCCACCCCGCTGCCGCCCGACGAGTACGAACTCCGCCTCGAGGCGGCCGACGGCGACGGTGAGCCCTCGCTGCTGGTGAGCGCGCCGAGACGCGTCTTCACGAGCGACTCTCGCCGCGGATGGGGCGTGTTCATCCCGCTGTACGCCCTCCGTTCGCAGCGCGACCACGGCGTCGGCGACTTCAACGATCTGGGCAACCTCATCGACTGGGTGGGCGAGGCGGGCGGCAACCTCGTGGGCACCTTGCCCCTGCTCGCGACGTTCCTCGATGAGCCGTTCGAGCCAAGCCCCTACGCGCCCGTCTCTCGCCTCGCATGGAACGAGCTGTACCTCGACGTGGAGGCGCTGCCCGAGTACGCGGGCGAGGCGAAGCGGGCGTTCACCGACGCCGAGGCGACACGCGTCCGAGCGGCGCTCCGGGACGCGCGCTTTGCCGACCACGCCGCCGCGATGGCGCTCAAGCGACGCGCGCTCGACCCCATGGCCGAGGCGTGCTGGCGTACGCCCGCCCGGCGCACCGCGCTCGAGGCCTTTCTCGCCGAGCGGCCCGAGCTCGACGCATACGCGAAGTTCCGCGCGACGACGGCCACGCAGGGCAAGTCCTGGCACGACTGGCCGCACGCTCTTCGCGACGGAGCCCTGACCGAGGGCAGCTACGACGCTCGGCACCACCGGTATCACGCGTACGTGCAATGGGCCGCGCACGCGCAGCTGACGTCCCTGAGCCAGCGCGCGCGCGAGCGCGGCTCGGGGCTGTACCTCGACCTCCCCGTGGGCGTGCACGGAGATGGCTTCGACACCTGGGCGCACCGCGACGCCTTCGTCCCCGGTCTCTCCACCGGCGCGCCCCCGGACGCGCTGTTCTGTGGCGGACAAAACTGGGCGTTTCCACCGCCCCACCCCCAGCGACAGCGACAGTCGCACTACCGCTACCTCCGCGCGGTGCTGCGCAACCACCTGCGATACGCCGGCGTGTTGCGCATCGACCACGTGATGGGGCTGCATCGCCTCTTCGTCGTCCCTGCGCACGCGCCCGCCTCCGAGGGCATGTACCTGCGCTACCCCGCCGACGAACTCTACGCGCTGCTCTCGCTCGAGTCGCACCGCAGCGGCACCGTTCTCATCGGCGAGAACCTCGGCACGGTGCCCGACGAGGTTCAAAACGGCATGCAAGCCCACGGCATCTCGGGCATGCACGTCGTGCAATACCAAGCCCGCCCCGACCGCGCGAGGGCACTACCGCCCGCCGGGCGCGGCGAGATGGCCTCGCTCAACACGCACGACATGCCGCCCTTCGCCGCCTATTGGACCGGCGCCGACCTGCAGACGCAGCAAACGCTCGGCTTCATCGATGAAGACCAGCGGGGGCACATGACGGCCGCGCGCGACTGGCAGCGGCGCTGCCTGACCAGCTACCTCGGCGTTCGCACGGGGCTGCCGAGGAACAGCGGCCCTACCGAGGCCATGGCCGCGCTGTTGCAGCACCTCGGACGGAGCGAGGCCGACGACGTGCTGGTGAACCTCGAGGACCTCTGGGGCGAGACCCAGGCGCAGAACGTGCCCGGCACGTGGCGAGAACACGCCAATTGGCAGAACCGTGCGCGCTTCGAGCTCGAGACGTGGACGAACGACCCCGCGGTCACCGGGCCACTGCACGCCCTCGACCGGGCGCGCAAGGAGGCGGCGCACCGCGGCGAGGTCCGGCACGACGTCACGCGCCTGAGCGAGGACGACCTCTACCTGTGGAACGAGGGCACGCACGCGCACATCGAGCAGAAGCTCGGCGCACACCCGATGGAGCACGACGGTGTTCGCGGCACGTACTTCGCCGTGTGGGCGCCCTCTGCCACCTACGTCTCGGTGATCGGCGACTTCAACGTCTGGGATCGGCAGCAGGCGCCGCTTCAGCCGCGGGGCAGCTCGGGCATCTGGGAGGGCTTCGTCGTCGGGGTCGGACCCGGCGACCTCTACAAGCTCCACGTCGCCTCGCCCAACGGCGACACCGACCGCGCCGACCCGTTCGCGTTCGCGGCCGAGGAACCGCCCCGCACGGCGTCGGTGATCACCCACCGGCGCTACGACTGGCGCGACGCCGCGTGGATGGAGACACGCGACGCCCGAACCCGGCTCGACCGACCGATGTCGATCTACGAGGTCCACCTGGGCTCGTGGCGCCGCGTCCCCGAAGAGGGGGACCGCTGGCTGACGTACCGAGAGCTGGGCGAGGCCCTCGCCGAATACGCCAGCACCATGGGGTTCACCCACGTGCAGCTGCTCCCGGTCATGGAGCACCCGTTCTACGGCTCGTGGGGGTACCAAACGACGGGGTACTTCGCGCCGACGGCTCGCTACGGCACGCCGCGAGACTTCAAGGCGATGGTCGACACCCTACACCAGGCCGGCATCGGGGTCCTGCTCGACTGGGTCCCCTCACACTTCCCCACCGACGCCCACGCGCTCTCCCGCTTCGACGGCACGCATCTGTTCGAGCACGCCGACCCCAAGCAGGGGTTTCACCCCGACTGGAAGTCCGCGATCTTCAACTACGACCGGCACGAGGTGCGCTCGTTCCTGCAGAGCAGCGCCCGGTACTGGTGCGACACGTTTCACGCCGACGGCCTGCGCGTCGATGCCGTAGCCTCGATGCTCTACCTCGACTACAGCCGCAGCGAAGGCGAGTGGGTGCCCAACCGGTTCGGCGGACGTGAGAACCTTGGGGCCATCGACGCGCTACGCAGCATCAACGAGGCGGTCTACCGCGAATGCCCCGGCGTGCAGACCATCGCCGAGGAGTCGACCTCGTGGCCGATGGTCTCCCGCCCCACGCACGTCGGCGGCCTCGGCTTCGGCTTCAAGTGGGACATGGGCTGGATGCACGACACCCTGGCCTATTTTGGCCGCGACCCGATCTACCGCCGGCATCACCACCACGAGCTGACCTTCCGCATGCTCTACGCGTTCGGCGAGAATTTCGTGCTCCCGCTGTCCCACGACGAGGTCGTGCACGGCAAGGGGTCGATCCTCGGGCGCATGCCGGGCGACGACTGGCAGCGCTTCGCCAACCTGCGCGCGCTGTACGGCTACATGTACGGGCAGCCGGGCAAGAAGCTGCTCTTCATGGGCTGCGAGTTTGGTCAAGAGCGGGAGTGGAACCACGAGCAGAGCCTCGATTGGCACCTGACCGACGACCCGCGACACGCAGGCGTGCAGCGATGGGTCGCTGACCTCAACGCGCTGCACCGTGACGTCCCCGCGCTGCACGAGCAGGACTGCGACCCGCAGGGGTTTGCGTGGGTCGACTTCGCCGACGCGGCGGCGAGCGTCTATGCGTTTCTTCGCTTCGCACACGACGGCACGCCCGTGCTCGTGGTTTGCAACTTCACCCCGGTCGTGCGCCGCGGCTACGGCGTCGGCGTGCCACGGGGCGGCGCATGGCTGGAGCTGGCCAACAGCGACGCCGAGGCCTACGGCGGCAGCGGCGAGGGCAACGGCGGCCGTGCCCACGCGCGAAACGAGGGCGCCCACGGCCACCCCTTCCGCCTCGACCTCACCCTGCCCCCGCTCAGTGTCCTCTTCCTGACCCCCGAGGCAACCGCATGAGTCAGCGCTGCGTCTGCATCCACGGCCACTTCTACCAGCCTCCACGGGAGAACCCGTGGCTGGAGACGGTCGAACAGCAAGAGTCCGCCGACCCGTTTCACGACTGGAACGAGCGGATCACCGCGGAGTGCTACGGGCCCAACGCCTGGGCCCGCATCCTCGACGCCCACGGCTACATCGACAGCATCGTCAGCAACTACGAGCGCATCAGCTTCAACTTCGGACCCACGCTGCTGGCGTGGATGGAGCGAGAGACCCCGGCCGCGTACGCCGCGATCCTGGCCGCCGAAGAGGCGAGCCGCGCGCGCTACGGTGGCCACAGCTCGGCGCTCGCGCAGGCCTACAACCACTCGATCCTCCCGCTGTGCAACGAGGCCGATCGCCGCACGCAGATCCGCTGGGGTATCGCCGACTATACGCACCGGTTCGGGCACGCGCCACGCGGCATGTGGCTGCCCGAGACCGCCGTCGATACGCCGACGCTGGAGGCGCTCGCCGAGCAGGGCATCGAGTTCACCTTGCTCGCACCGCACCAGGCCGCGCGCGTCCGAGCGCCCGGCGAGGACTGGCGCGACGTCACCGGCGGCCGCGTCGATCCCCGACAGGCGTACCGCTGCACCCTCCCCTCGGGCCGCACGATCACCGTGTTCTTCTACGACGGGCCCGTCTCTCAAGCGGTCGCCTTCGAGCACCTGCTCGACAGCGGCGACCGCTTCGCCGACCGCCTCATGTCGGCGTTCACGGCAGAGACCGGCCGCCCGCAGCTCGTTCACATCGCCACCGACGGCGAGACCTACGGACACCACCACCGCCACGGCGACATGGCCCTGGCCTATGCGCTGCGTCGCTTCGAGAACGACCCGGCGATCGAGTTGGTCAACTACGGCGCGTTCCTCGAGGCCCACCCTCCGACGCACGACGTCGAGATCCTCGAGCGCACGTCGTGGAGCTGCGCGCACGGAGTGGAGCGCTGGCGCAGCGACTGCGGCTGCTGCACCGGGTCGAACCGCGGATGGAACCAAGCATGGCGCAGACCCCTGCGCGAGGCCCTGGACTGGCTCAGCGAGCGCGTGGCGGCGCTGTACGACAGCCGCGCGGCAGGAGCCCTGCTCCGCGACCCCTGGGCCGCACGTGACGACTACATCTCGCTCATCCTCGAGCGTAGCGACGACGCGACTGCCGCCTTCTTCGAAGCCCACGGCGTCGGCAAGCTGACCGAGAATCAGCGCATCGAGGCGCTGCGACTGCTCGAGATGCAGCGCCACGCGATGCTCATGTACACGAGCTGTGGGTGGTTCTTCGACGACGTCTCGGGCATCGAGACGACGCAGATCATCCGGTATGCGGCGCGGGCGATTCAGCTCGCGCAAGAGGTGTCCGATGTCGCGTTGATGCAGCCGTTCGTCGAGCGGCTCTGTGAAGCCAAGTCCAACATCCCCGAGCAAGGGGATGGCCGGCTGCTCTACGAGCGACACGCCGAGCCGCTCGCCGTCGACCTGCCGCGCCTCGTCGCGCACTACGCGGTCAGCTCACTCTTCAAGTCGTACAAGCCGCGGGCCGAGGTCTATGCCTACGCCGTCGAGCAGCTCGACTATCGCACCGCCGCGCTGGGCCGAAGCCGCCTCGCGCTGGGCAAGGTCGCCGTCGTCTCGCAGGTCACCCGCGAAGCCGACGAGCTCAGCTTCGGATTCATCCACCTGGGCGACCACAACATGAGCGGCGGGGTCCGGGCCTTTCGCGGCGAGGCGGAGTACGACGCGATGCTCCGCGACGTGATGCGCTCGTTTCGCCACGCCGACATGCCCGAGGTCCTGCGGCTGCTCGACGCCCACTTCGGTGAGCTCAAGTACTCCATGCGCTCGCTGTTCCGCGACGAGCAGCAGAGGGTCCTCGAGCTGGTCGTCGATAGCGCGACCAACGACGCGCAGCAGGTCAGCGCACGCCTCTATGCCCAGCACTCGCCGCTGCTGCGCTACCTCGCGACGCTCGATCTCCCGCTGCCCAAGCCGCTCAAGGGCCTGGCGAGCTTCGTGCTCAACACGATGCTGCGCTCCGAGCTCACCGCGCGCGAGCTGGACCACGATCGGATCCGCGAGCTCATGCGCGAGGCCGAAGCCCTGCGCGTGGACCTTCACCGCGCCACCTTGAACTTCACGCTGCAGCGCACGATCGAGAACGCGACGGCGCGATGGGTCGAGGCGCCCGAACGCATCGGACGGCTTCGCAGACTCCGCGTCCTCGCCGACCTTGCGCACTCGGGCCCCTTCGAGGTCGACCTGTCCACGCCGCAGAACGAGTTCTACCGGTTGCTCCAGTCGACCCTGCCCGCGTACCGCGAGGCGGCGGCGGCGGGTGACGAGCACGCCGCGCAGTGGCGGGACGTCTTCGGGGGTCTCGGCGAAGCACTGCGCATCCGCGTCCACGAGTGAGGACGGCGGCGCTCGTACAGCCCCCTCTCGCCAGTCCCTACAGACCCACGAAGCCGAACACTTCGCGTCGGAACGGGTCGTTGACAGCGGCGGCGAGGACGATCGAGACGATCAGGCCGATGCTGGCAAAGAGGACGTCCTTGCCAATCATGCGCGCGGCGAACGTCCATCGACGCTCGGAGGCGCCACGCAGCGCGAGCGCCAGCTCGCGACCGCCGAGCAGTCCGATGAACACCCACGTCGTGCTCATGGGCACGTTCGAGACGAACTTGAAGTAGTAGAGGATGATCGCGTAGACGAAGTTGATCACCGTCGCGGCGCGGACGTCGACGACCCCGGACTTCTCGTCGACGATCTCCTGGACCTTTTCGCCGCCCATGCGGAAGAGCAGCCCCAGGCCCAAGAAGATGCCGCCGGCGAACACGAGGAACTCCGGCACGCTGAGGCTGCGCGGCAGGTAGACGGCGATGTTCGCGGCGTCCTGCTGCAGCCACACCGACCACAACAGCCCCGAGGTCACCCACTGCCCCACGCGCCAGCCCAGGTGCGGCTTGCCGACCATCCACCGCTCGAGCAGCCGCGCGGTCAGCATCCACACGAGGATCGCCGCGCCGAACGCCAAGAAGTATCCGGTCAGACTCTTGGAGAGCACCTTGCCCACGCTGGAGACGTCGGTGGCGAAGCTGGTCAGGAGCAAGAAGGTGGTGCTCACCGGCATGCGGAGTCGCGTGAGCACGAGCAAGAACAGCGGCGCTGCCACCTGCAGGTAGGAGAACTCGGTCGGCGCGGTCTCGAAGCCCTTCGACGCGAGGCGCTGGTAGCTGACATCCCCCTCGAACGTGATGAAGCTGTAGGTCGCCGTCAGCAGGAAGATGCCGCCCATGAACAGCCACAGCCACCACCACGGCGTCTTGCGGTTCGAGGTGATGAAGGTGCCGATCGTTTGAATCGAGTCGTTCGCAATCGCCGAGTAGCCGGCGAACACGAAGCCTACCCAGGCCGCAATCGACGGGGTCCGATACGTGGCCGCCGAGATCATGAAGCCGGACAGGAGGATGATCAGGAAGGTGCGCTCCCGGGCGATCATCCCTGGGATCAGCTGCATCAACGTAGGTCTGGGGACGTCCTGCTTCGACATCGGTGGCCTGTTGCGCCTGCCGCCAACGTAGCGACCCGCCCCGACCCCGGGGCGCCGACACGGCAACAAGTCACCAACATCAATGTGACGTTTGTGTGTCGCAGCGAGCGCGGGTTCACCGCAATTTGGCGAGCATCGACGCGGTCACGAGCGTCACACCGGCGGGAGTCCGGTGAAACCGCGCGCTGTCGGCCTCGGCGTCTTCACCGACGACCAGGCCCTCGGGGATCCGACAGTTGCTCGCGACGATCGCCCGGTTCAGCCGCGCGTGTCGACCGACATCACATCCGGGAAGGACGAGGGAGTGGTTGACCTCCGAGTACGAGTTGATGCGGGTGTCGGTGAACATGATCGACCCCCGGACGGTGCCCCCGGAGACGACGCAGCCCGCGGAGATCAGCGAGTCGACCGCCATGCCGCGCCGGTCCTTGTCGTCGAAGACGAACTTCGCGCACGGGCGCTGCTCGTGATACGTCCAGATCGGCCAGCGCGAGTCGTAGAGGTCGAGCATCGGCGTGACCGACGTGAGTTCCATGTTCGCGCCCCAAAACGCATCGAGTGTCCCGACGTCGCGCCAGTAGGGCTCGGTCGCGCCCTGGGACATGACGCAGCTTTCGCCGAACGGGTGGGCGTAGATCCTTCGCGAGCCGACCAGCGACGGGACGATGTCGTGCCCGAAGTCGTGCGAGGAGCTGTCGTCGGATGCGTCCCGCTCGAGCGTCTCCAAGAGGACGTCGATGTCGAACACGTAGATCCCCATCGACGCGTACGACCTCTGCGGCCTGCCGGGGACGGACGGCGGATCGGCAGGCTTCTCGACGAACGCCTCGATCTCGCCGCTGTGTTTGGCGTTGACGCAGCCGAACGCCGAGGCCTCGCTGCGGGGGACCTCGACGCACGACACCGTGACCTCCGCGCCCGATTCGACGTGCGCTCGAATCAGCCGGCTGTAGTCCTGTCGATACACGTGGTCGCCGGCGAGAATGAGCACGTGGCGCGGCCCGTGCTGGCGGATGACCTGAAGGTTCTGGTAGACCGCGTCGGCGGTGCCCCGGTACCAGCTTCCCGCCTCGGTCTGCTGCTGCGCGGGCCACAGCTCGACGAACTCTCCGAGCTCGCCACGCAGGAAGTTCCACCCGCGCTGAATGTGGCGGATGAGGCTGTGCGCTCGGTACTGCGTGACCACGGCGACCTTGCGGATCCCCGAGTTGATGCAGTTCGACAACGGGAAGTCGACGACGCGGAACTTGCCGCCGAAGGGCATGCTCGGCTTGGCCTCGTTGTCGGTCAGCGCCTTGAGTCGAGCGCCACGACCGCCCGCGAGCACGACCGCCAGCGTCGAACGGACTGCATGTTGCGCGTCCCCGTAGTTCATCAATTCCGTTTTGCCACGAAGTGCGCCGCATTCGGCGGCTGCCGCGATTCTTTTTGTCGGCGGCGCAGGGCGCCACCGCGCGCACGCCGAGGACCCGCTGCGAAGTCTGGTAGCGTGGAGGACCATGCGAATCCTTCACGTCGCGTCCGAGGCGACCGGGCTGGTGAAGACCGGCGGTCTCGCTGACGTGGTCACCGGGCTCACGCGGGCGCAGCACGACGCCGGAGACGACGTTCGCGTGCTGCTCCCGGCCTACCCGGGCTGTGCGCAGCGTGCCGACGCGACCGTCTCGCACGCCCTGGGCGACCCGCTGGGATTCGGGCCGGCACGCCTGCTCGAGGGCCGGATCCCCGGGACGTCGACGCCGGCGTGGCTCGTCGACGCGCCGTCGCTGTACGCGCGCGACGGCGGCCCGTATGTGGGGAGCGACGGTCACCCCTACGCCGACAACCATCTCCGCTTCGCGCTGCTCGGTCGCGTCGGCGCCATCTTGGCCACGGCGGGGCCGCTGCTGGGGTGGGAGCCCGAGGTCGTGCACGCCCACGATTGGCAGGCCGCCCTCGCCCCGGCAACGCTGCGCTGGTGGGGCGGCGCCCGCCCGGGCACCGTCACCACGATTCACAACCTGCGCTTTCAGGGCCGCTTCGACCCCGCGGTGGTGCCCGAGGTCGGCCTCCCGGTCGAGGCCTACGCGGTCGAGGGCGCCGAGGCCTACGGCTCGTTCTGCTTCCTCAAGGCCGGCCTCGTCTACAGCGACCGCATCACCACGGTCAGCCCGACCTACGCCGAGGAGATCCAGTCCGAGCTCGGGGGCGAAGGCCTGCACGGGCTGCTTCGGCACCGCAAGGACGCGCTGCACGGCATCCTCAACGGCATCGACGAGTCGGCCTGGAACCCCAGCGACGACCCGGCGATCGAGGCGCCGTTCGACGCGCAGCGCTTGACACGGCGGGCGACCAACAAGCGAGCCCTACAACGCGAGCTCGGCCTCGAGCCGACCGACGCGCCGCTGCTCGGCGTGGTCAGCCGCTTGAGCGATCAAAAAGGCATCGACCTGCTGCTCGGCGCGCTTCCGCGGCTACTCCAGGCCCCGCTTCAGGTCGCCGTGCTGGGCTCGGGAGACCCCGGGCTCGAGTCCACGCTCCGCGACCTTGCCCGCGCCCATCCGCGCCGCGTCGGCGTGTTCATCGGGTACGACGAGGGGCTCTCCCACCGCGTCTTCGCGGGCGCGGACATGATGTGCGTGCCCTCGCGCTTCGAGCCGTGCGGCCTCACCCAGATGTACGCCATGCGCTACGGCGCGCTCCCGGTGGTCCGCTTCACCGGCGGCCTCGCCGACACCGTGCGCGACGTCTCGGCGGGCGGCTGTGGTTTTACGTTCGAGGACATCGACGCAGGCGCGCTCGGGCACGCCATCGAGCGCGCGCTCCACCTCTACGCCGATCGCGACGCGTGGACTCGCCTCCAGCTGCAGGCGATGCGGCGCAGCTTCGGCTGGGACGACGCCGCCAAGCGCTACGCCGAGGTGTACGCCGCGGCGACCGCGTCGACGTAGATGTGCGACCCGCTGACGAATGAGGGGAAGCCCCGGCGGTTGCCCGGCGCGTCGACGGGTTGCAGCGTGCCGGCGTGCACGCGCGCGACCCGGGGCGGCGCACCGAAGTTGATCAGGAACTCGTCGCCCGATCGACTCAGGGCGATGCCTCTGGGGTTGGGGACGCGCAGCTTGTGCACGAGCGCCCCGGTGTCGAGGCTCCAGAAGGTGACGATGTTGCCCAGCGGAGTCGTGGCACCGACCACGCGCGTCTGGGGGTGAATCGCGACGCTGAGCGTCTCTCCGGGGAGCTTCGTGACGACCTCGGTCGGCTCGGCCAGCGTGACGAACGCGCCGCCGGCCGGTCGCAGGCTCACCCCACCACAGGCGCGCGCAGGGTCGTAGCCGTCTCGGGGCGCGCTCACCAACGCGAGGTCTCCCTGGGCGGTCAGGTCGAGGTGGCCGGCGTTGATCGCCCCCGAGGGCACGCGAAGTACGTCGAGCGCCTTGCCGTCGCGCACGTCGACGAAGCTGACGCCCGGAGGGTCCTCGTCGCGTCCTGCGCCCGAACCGCCGTTGGCGATGACCAGCGTCGTGCCGTCGTTGGCGAACTGGCAGTCGTGCGGCGCGAGTCCGTGCGAGGGGAAGTCCCCGACGGTCTCGTAGGTGTTCCCATCACGTACGGTGATGTAACCCCTCCGCTCATCTTCGAGGTCGGTCTCGGTGCAGTACAGCAACGCGCCGTCGGGAGAGAACGCCCCGTGTCCGTAGAACTGCCGCCCCGGCGCACAGTCGATGGTTCGCAGCACCTCGTCGCTGGCGAGGTCGACCACGCAGCAGCCCGGACCGTGCTTCTCGAAGAGCACCACCTCCCGCGTTCGGTGCGGGTGCGGGGTGATGCCGTGGGCCAAGAAGGCGATCTCGATCTGCTCTGCGGACGGCTCCGGCGCGTCGAGATCGATGCGCCCGAGCACGAAGCGCGCCTCACCCGTGGACTTGTGGCGCAACGCCCCACCCCCCAAGACGACCCCGACACCGGCACCCGAGCACATCGAGCACGAAGCTACCACCGCGGCGCGGCGCGCAGGCCGTCCACCGCGCGCAGCGGCCATGGCATCATCGTCTCATGCGCTTGGATTCGGTGCGTTGGGTGTTGGGTGCGCTCCCATGGGCGGTCGCGGGCTGCGGAGGCCCCGAGGGCCGCGCGTCTTCGTCGACCACCATGACCTCGATCGCGACGATCTCCGCCACCGCGACCGACTCTGGCGACGAGACGGAGACCTCCCCGGGGGGCACGGCCACCACCGGCGAGCCCTCCTCGGACACCGACACCCTGCCGGTGACCTCGGGCGACGCCGACGACGACGACGACGACCCGAAGTTCGACCTGGGCATCCAGCCCGACGTCGACCAGGAGATCGAGGAGGGCTGCACCAAGGTCGACTTCCTCTTCGTGGTCGACAACTCCGGCTCGATGGAGGACGACCAGGCCAACCTGATCGCCAACTTTCCAAACTTCATCAACGGCATCCAGGCCACGCTCGAAGACGTCGACGAGTACAACGTCGGGGTCACCACCACCGACGCCTACGACTACAACGTCCCCAACTGCCGCGTGCTCGGCGGCTTGGTCGCAAACACCGGCGGGATCGCCTCGAGCAGCTCGGCGTGCGGACCGTACGCCAACGGATCCAACTACATGACCGAGCAGGACGACCTCGCGACGAGCTTCGCCTGCGCCGCCCAGGTCGGCGTGTCCGGCGACGGCATCGAGCGGCCAATGAACGCGATGGAGGCCGCCGTTCGTGGAGACCACGCCGGCGCTGGCCAATGCAACGAAGGCTTCCTGCGAGACGACGCGCTCTTGGTCCTGGTGATCATCACCGACGAGTGGGACGGCCCCGGCGACCCCGAGTCCGACGGCAGCTCCGGCAGCGCCGCGACTTGGTACGACACCATCGTCGCGGCCAAGCAGGGCATCGCCGAGAACATCGTGGTCGTCACGCTCAGCCACATCAACGGTGGCGCCTGCCCGCCGCCGGACGCGTTCTTCAACCCGGCAGACATCCAAACCTTCACCGAGATGTTCGGCGAGAACGGATTTCAAGGCTGCATCACGGGCGACTTCGGGCAGATCTTCTCGGACGCCACCGGGGTCATCGAAGAGGCGTGCAACAACTTCGTGCCGCCGGGGTGAGGTAGGGGCCGAAAACCCCGGGCCGATGGCGGTTTGAATGCACACGTGCCGGGGCGCCGCTATAGTTGCGCCCGCCCATGCAGCGCGAGGCGTTCGAGAACACCGAGATCGCCTTTCGGCACAAGAGCGACCGTGCCCTGACGAAGGCCTACTGGTTGTTCAAGCTCATCGCCTTCGGGTGGATGGTTCGGGTCGGCAAGCTCTTCGTGGACATCGCGCTGGCCCTGCGCCTGCCTCTGCACTGGGCGCTGCGCTGGAACGTGTTCGAGCACTTCTGCGGCGGTGAGACGATCGAGGCGTGCAAGGTCACCACCCTCGCCCTCGACGAGTACGGGGTCGGTACGATCCTGGACTTCAGCGTGGAGGGCAAGGAGTCCGACGCCGACTTCGAGCGCAGCTTTCGCGAGATCCTCGAGACCGCCGACGAGGCTGCCGGGAACCAGCACATCCCGTTTTGCGTGTTCAAGGTCTCGGGCATCGCACGGCACGCGCTGCTCGAGCGGGTCAGCGCGGGCGCCGAGCTGTCCGAAGGCGAGACCTCCGAGTTCGCGGTGGTCCGCGAACGCGTCGACGCGATCTGCAGGCGGGCCGCGGACGGGGGCACCTATGTGCTCATCGATGCCGAGGAGAGCTGGATTCAAGACGCCATCGATGCCCTGGCCCTCGAGATGATCCGCGCCTACAACACGCAAGGCGTCGTCGTGTTCAACACCTACCAGCTCTACCGGCACGACCGCCTCGACGTGCTTCGACGCGACCTCGATGCGGCGCGCGACGGCGGGTTCCACCTGGGCGCCAAGCTGGTCCGGGGCGCGTACATGGAGAAAGAGCGGGACCGGGCGCAGGAGAAGGGCTATCCCTCCCCGATTCAACCCGACAAGGCGTCCACCGACCGGGACTTCGACGCGGCGCTGGCCCTATGCGCTGCACGGATCGACCACATGGCGGTCTGCGTGGGCACGCACAACGAGGCGTCGAGCGCCCGCATGACCGCACTGATGGCCGAGCACGGCATCGACAAGTCGGACCCGCGCGTCTACTTCGCCCAGCTGCTCGGCATGAGCGACCACATCTCGTTCAACCTCGCCGCCGCCGGGTACAACGTCGCCAAGTACGTCCCGTACGGTCCGCTGCGCGAGGTGGTCCCCTACCTCATCCGTCGCGCCGAGGAGAACACTTCCGTCGCCGGCCAGACCGGGCGTGAACTGCAGCTGATCGAGGACGAACGCGCGCGTCGCCGGCAACGTCGCGCGCTCGCCAGTTGAGCCGATGTTGGAGGGTCTAGGCCGTCGCCAGCAGCACGGTCCAGGCGGCGAGCAGGAGCAGCGACGCCAGCCCCCAGCGCGTCGCCGGCTTGGGCTGCAGTCGCCCCTTGTCGT
This sequence comes from bacterium, assembly GCA_024742475.1. Lineage (GTDB taxonomy): Bacteria > Myxococcota_A > Polyangia > Nannocystales > Nannocystaceae > CAJXVA01. The sequence continues at coordinate 349,362 of JANSYI010000004.1, forward strand.
CGAGGCCGCGACCGACGAACCCCACCGTCGTCAGTAGCCAGGCGACGAACGCCCACGCAGCGCCGCCGGCCATGCGCGGATCGGGTCCGGGTACGTCCTGTAGGAGCTGCAGGTGGTACGCGTAGGGATCGCCCTGCCCGCCCACGTCGCTGGCATCGGCCTCCTCGCGCGCCGCCATCGCGGCGGCGATGCGCTCGCACAACATCTCGAAGCGCGCCGGATCGGAGAGCCCCCACGCGCGCGTGCCCAGCAGCGCCCGCCGAGCCTCGCGGTACGCCGCCAAGGAGGCGTCGGCCTCGCCGTGCTCCCCGATCTCGATCAACGCGTCGAGGGCTCTGTCGTCGTGTGTCGCGATCGGCATGCGCCAGCGCGCCGCGTGCCCGAGCCGTTCGATCCGCAGATCGACGTCTTCGGTCTGCAGCGCCTCATCGAGCGCCGCGCTCCCCTCCACGGCCGCGCGGATGGCCACGGGCACGACCACCATCGCGCAGACCAAAGCCCCACCGAGTACAGCCCGGCGGACCCAAGCGAGCGCCCCACCTTCGGTCTCCTCGGCGCTCACGTGAAGTCTCTTCGCGCGAACAAGGCCACCGCGAGCAGCAAGCACGCACCGCCGTACAAGGACGCGTAGCCCGCGGCCTGCGCGACGTAGGACCAGCTGACGAACCCCTCGTGAATCGAGACCACGTTGCCCTCGAGGTTGCCGCCGGAGATGTAGAAGAGGTGGAAGTCGGGGACCACCGACGCGACGACCTCGAGCACCGCGCCCAGGGGCGTCCCCTCGAGCTTGCCCGACGCGAACGCAGACAGCTCGGGCGTGTTGCGGCCGATGATCCAAAGCGAGCCGGTGAACATCGCCGAAAGGTACGGCGAGCTGAAAGCGCTGAAGAGCATCGCCACCGTGGTGAGCAGCAGCAGCTCGAGCAAGATCAGGATCTCGGCGCGAAGCATCGCAATGCCGTGCGTCCCCCCGTTGCTCACGACGAAGCCCGCGAGCACGACCGCCATCAGGCCCGTGAGCAGCCCGAGGGTGACCGCCATCCCGGTGAACTTGCCCAACAGAAACTCCCAGCGGTGCAGCGGCTTGGGGATGACGAAGAACACGGTCTTGCGATCGAGCTCCTTGCTCAGCAGGTTCACGCCGAGGAACAGGGCGATCAGGATGCCCACGAAGCTGATGCCCGCCAGCCCGATGTCCTTGATCACGCGGACCTCCTCGTGCAGGGACAGCTCGCCGAGCACCAGGCTGAACGCCATCAACCCGACCGCAAACAGCACCAAGACCGCCAGGACGCGGTTGCGCATCGCCTCGCGGAACGTGTTGAGCGCGACGGCCCAGATTCGCGCGAGCGAGCGACCGAACGGACTCACGCGTCCCCCTCCAGCGCCTCGTGCACGAAGAGCTCCTCGAGCGACTGTCGGTGCGGATTGACGGCGTGAATCACCCCGCCACGCTCCACGACCGCGGCGACGAACGCATGCCCAGCGCTGGGGTCGCGAGTGCGCATCACCTCGCCCTCGCTGGTGGTCTCGTGTTCGCCCTCGCGCTCGCGCAGCGCGGCCCGGACCGCGTCGGCATCGGCCGCCGGCGGTGCCCAGACGACCTCGACGCTCTGCACCTTGGGGCTGAGGAGCTCTCCGAGGGGCCCGACGTCGCGCAGCTCCCCCTTGACGATGATGCCGACGCGGTCGCACAGCATCGAGGCGTCGGCCAGGATGTGCGTGCAAAAGAAGACCGTCTTGCCGGCGTCGCGAAGCTCGAAGATGAGGTCGCGGACCTCTTTGCGCCCGAGAGGGTCGAGCCCCGAGAGCGGCTCGTCGAGCACGACGAGCTCGGGGTCACCCATGAGCGCCTGCGCGAGGCCGGCACGCTGAAGCATGCCCTTGGAGAACGACCGCAGCGGACGCTTGCCCGCGTGGCCGAGCCCGACGCGCTCGATGAGCTCGCCGATCCGCCTGCGTCGGGCAGCTCGGTCGAGCCCGTAGATCCGACCGACCATGTCGAGCAGCTCGGGGGCGGAGAGGTAGTCGTAGAAGTACGGGTTCTCGGGGAGATATCCGAGCCGGGCCTTGGCCTCTCGGTCTCCCGCGGGCGCGCCGAGCACCGACGCGGTGCCCGCGGTCGGAAAGATCAGCCCCATGAGGATCTTGATCGTCGTCGTCTTGCCGGCGCCGTTGGGCCCGAGGAAGCCGAATATCTGCCCCTTCTCGACGCGGAACGAGATGCCGCGCACGGCTTCCGTCTTGCGACGGGACAAGCCTCGCGTGAACGTCTTGCGGAGGTCTTGGACTTCCAGGATGCTCATGAGAGCGCCACGCGGGGTGCATGCGGCCGCGAACGGGGGCAGAATACGGGATACCCGATCCGCATGCGACCTCCGAGGACGACTCGCCGCCAGCTGCTTCGAGGCCTGGCCGCAACCGCGCCGCTGTGCGCGTTGGGCAGCACACGCGCCCCCGCGCCCTCCGCACTGAGGACCGGGCTGCACTTCGAGGCCCCGGCCCCAGACGCCACGGTTCTGGCCGCGCCGCCCCCTGGGCTGCCCGGAGGCTTCGGCGGATGGGCGCCACCCACCGGAGATCCGATCCGGCTCGACCTGCCCCAGCTCGAGTACGAGGGCAACTGGGCGCCGCGTCCCGGCGCGATGCGGGTGCTCGCCCGAGAGCTGCGGCTGCGTACGCGGCTCGAGCCCATGTCGGAGCCGACCACCGTTGGTGCCCGGGAGCGCGCCTTGTTCGAGACGCCGTTCCTCTACGTCGCGGGCGAGGGGGCGCTGCCCAACCTGGGCGACGAAGCCGAGCAGAACCTGCGTCGCTTCATCGACTTCGGCGGGCTGATCCTCTTCGACGCCGCCGACGGGGGCGCAGACCTGGCGTTCACCCGCTCGGTCCGCGAGCTTCTCGGCCGCATCATGCCGGGCTCCGAGCTGGCCCCCGTGTCGGCCGAGCACGTGGTCTTCCGCAGCTTCTACCTGGTCGACTACCCCTGGGGCCGTACGCAGGTCCACGACTCGCTGCTCGCAATCCAGGAGGAGGGCCGCTTGAAGGTCATGCTGACGCGCAACGATCTCGGCGGCGCCCTGGCCGAGACGCACAGCGGGCTGGCGGCCTACCCCTGCACGCCCGGTGGCGCCGACCAGCGCGAGTGGGCCATGCGGTTTGGCGTCAACATCCTGCTGTACGCCACCTGCACCGACTACAAGGCCGACCGCGCGCACGTCGAGACGCTGCTCCGCTCGCGCCGCTGGAAGTGACATGGACGCACGCTGGTCAGTCGCCGCCGGATTCACGCCACCGCTTTGGGCCATCGTGCTCGTCGTGCTCGGTGCAGCGCTCGCCGCCATCGAGGGGTTTCGAGCCTTCCGCTCGCCGCCCCTGGGCACCAGCCGGGCCAGGGGAGCCGCCGTGTTGGCGCTTCGTCTCGTGTCGATCGCCGCGGTGGTCGGCGTCGCGTTCGAGATCACCTTGCGCATCGAGCAGGTCAGCCCGCTGGGTCGACGCGTCGTCGTCTTGGTCGACCGCTCCGCGAGCATGGACCTCGCCGACGCCGTCGACGACGACGAGGCGCTCGAGCGTCGGCAGGCGCGGCTCGAGGCGCTGTGGGAGCGCAGCGCAGGGGCGCGCGAACAGTGGGTTCGCGATGGTCTGCTCGTCGACGTGCGGGGCTTCGACCTCTCCTCGGCTCCCCTGCCCGCCGCCGAGGCCGACACCCTCGCCACGAAGCCGAGCGGGGGCGGCAGCGACCTGGCGGCGGCGCTCTCCGAACTCGGAGAAGCCGACCCCACGCAGCGCGTCCCGGTGGTGGGCATCGTCGTCCTCTCCGACGGGCTCGTCGCCCCCGACCGCGCGACCGATCAGCATGTCCTGTCGGTCGCCGAGTCGCTGGGGGTCCCCATCACGACCGTCAGCGTCGGCGCGCCCGAGATCCGCGACATCTCGGTGGCCGACGTCCGCGCAGGTGAGTTCGCGTTCGTCGAAAACGTCACCGAGATCGAGGCCACGGTCGTCGCGCACGGCTACCGCGATCAATCCACCACCGTCTCGCTGCGGCGCAACGGCGAGGTGGTGTACGAACGACCGGTGATCCTTCGCGGGGATGGTGTTCCCCACGAGGTCCGGTTCGAGGTCGCGCCCGACCGCATCGGCCAGTTCGTGTACGAAGTCGCGGTCGACCCCCTCGAGGGTGAGGCCACCACCGACAACAACGCGCAGGCGTTCGTGCAGAAGGTGCTTCGCGACAAGGTTCGCGTGCTGCACGTCGCAGGTCGCCCCGACTGGGACGTTCGCGCGCTCCGCGTGCTGCTGCGGCGCGACCCCAACGTCGAGCTGCTCAGCTACTACATTTTGCGGGGCTTCGACGACATCGCGCGCGAAGACACCACCGCGCCCCTGTCGCTCATCCCCTTCCCGACCGACGAGCTGTTCGAGGAGCAGCTCGGCTCGTTCGACCTCGTGGTCCTGCACAACTTCGACGCGGTGCAGCACCACGTCGGGGGCTACGTGGACAACATCGCGCAGTACGTCCTCGACGGCGGCGCGCTGGTGATGATCGGCGGCGATCTGGGCCTCTCCGACGGAGGCTATGCCCCCCGGTCGATCAGCAGCATCTTGCCGGTCGACACCCGCGCGCCCTCGGACAACACCCAGGGCCCCTATCGCCCCAAGCTCTCCGACACGGGCCGCCGTCACCCGATCACCGCCTGGCTCGACCAGTCCTCGGGCGAGACCGGCTGGGACGCGCTCCCCGAGCTCGACACGTTCAACACCATGCCGTTGGCCCCGTGGGCGGGGCGCCTGGGCGCGGCGGTGCTGCTCGAGCACCCGTCCGTCCGCACACGCGACGGAAACGCCGCGCCGCTGCTGGCCGTGGCCGAGCCCGGTCGTGGGCGCGTGATGGTGCTCGCGACCGGGTCGACGTGGCGCATGGGCTTCGCGCCTCGATTGCCGCTGATCGACGGCGCCCGCCCCTACGATCTGCTGTGGCTGGGGGCGATCCGCTGGCTGCTCCGAGACGACAGCTCGGGGCGGCTCTCCCTCGAAACCGACAAGCCACGCTATCGGGTGGGCGAGACCGTCGAGCTGCAAGGGCGCGCGCTCTCGGCTGCCTACGCGCCCGAGCCCGACATCGAGATTCCTTGGCAGCTCCGAGAGCTCGATGGCGACGAGGACTCCGCACCGCGCTCCGAGGGTCGCTGGAACACCGACGCCCAGGGCACGGCGAGCACCGCTCTCGAGGGTCTGCCCGTCGGGGCGTACATCGCCACGGCGTCTCGTGAGCTCGGAGAGTCGAGCGATGCCGTGAGCGAGGAGGACGACCCCGGCGTCCATGAGGTTCGGCGCGTCTTCATCGTCGAACCGCCAGGGCGCGAGCTCGCCAAGGTCGACGCCGACCCGGGCATCGACCGCCTCGAGCGCCTGGCCAAGCGCACCGACGGCGAGTTCGTCGACGCCGCCGATGGGGAGTCCCTGCCGGCAAGCCTGCCCGTGGCGAACGCCGACGAGGCCACCCCCGACAACATGAAGGTCGAGGGCCGCGACGACGTCGCTCTGTGGAACGGCTGGGCGGCTGCCCTGCTGCTGCTGCTCTCGTTTGGCGGCGAGTGGATCTTGCGTCGGCGCGCCGGCTTCGCGTGATGCGGCCGAGGCGAGCGACGCTTCAACGATGCTGAGTCAGCACCCTCGCGACCGCCGGCGGGAGCTCCTCGACCGTGCATTCGACGTGGACGCGGTCGCCGTCGATGTCGAGGTCGGGCTCACACGGAAGGAAGTCGTACGAGGGCAGCGGGCTCAGCATCGGCGGCACGCCATCGACCATCACGAGCACGGCATGTTCGGACACCATGACGGTCCCCGAGTAGGTCTTGCCTTGGTAGGTGATCGAGACCTCCCCGTCGGAGATCTTCACCGGTACGTTCGCCACCTTGCTGATGTCCTCGCCGGTCACCCAGACCTCGACCGTCGCGGTGTCGATGTCGACGACCTCGAGCACGTGCTCGTCGATGAGACGGTCGCGGTCGAGTTCGAGCGCGTCGATGGTCAAGCGCGCTTCATCCACGCGAATCCCGTCCTGCTCGAGTGAGCGCATGGAGACGTGCAGTTGCTCGACCGTCCCGTCCATCAGCACGCGAAGCACGAAGGGGAAGCTGTCGATCGACACGATCGGTGTGCCTTCGATCGGCAGCGCTTCGGCGATGCGGCGGCCAGCCTCGTCTTCTGCCTCCGCGCGGATGCGCTGGTCCAAGACCGCCCCCCCGACGAGCACGATGGCCGCCAACGCGAGGAGCACGACCAACACTACGAGCAGCCGCTTCATCGCGGCACAGTGTACGCCTCGGTGGGCGGAGGGTTGCCGGAGCCTTCGCGCTGCGGAAACGTGTTAGAACCAGGCGGTGAGCGGTGCGAAACGGGCGGACCCGGACCTGCTGGACGCATGGCGAGGCGGCGACACCCAAGCTGGAGACGAGCTGCTGCGCAAGCACTTCGTCAGCGTTTACCGCTTCTTCGACGCCAACCTCAGCAACGCGCACTCCGGCGGCGACGCCGAGGACCTCACCCAAAAGACGTTCGAGGCCTGTATCGCCGGCCGAGACCGCGTCCGCACCGATTTTCGCGCCTACCTCTTCGGCATCGCACGGCGCCAGCTGATGCGGGAGTGGGAGCGTCGACGGGCTCGCGGCGAGGTCGTCACGCCGTCGCAGGCGGGCATTCGCGACGTGCGAACCTCCCCGAGCGCCGCCGTGGCTCGCCTCGACGTGCAGCAGCTGTTCCTGCGCTCGCTCGAGCTTCTGCCGCTCGAGTTCAAGGCCGCGCTCGAGCTCTTCTACTGGGAAGACCGCTCCATCCCCGAGATCGCCGAGGAGCTCGGCATCGCCAAGGGCACCGTCAAGAGCAGGCTCTTTCGGGGCAAGGCGATGCTCAAGGATCGGCTCATCGCGCTGGGCATCCCCGCCGAGCTCCGCAACAGCACGGTCGAGCTGATCGAGCAGCGCAGCAAAGAGCTCAACCTCGGCGACGATCCCGAGACCAAGGCCTGACCCCCTACGGCAACTCGAACACGATCCGCACGCCGACGCAGCCCTGGGGCAACGAGGCGAACAGTTCGTTGAGATAGGCCAGCGCCTCGCCGACATCGAAGGCCGCGGGCTCGGCCCGCACCCCGAGGCACAACTCCTCGGGGCTCTCGCAGCACGGCGTAGTGAAGTGCTCGTACGCACCAGGCAGCCCGAGCAGCGATTGGCCGTATTGCGCGTAGACGGGCGAGACCTCGTCTTGGCTCAGGAGCGCGGGCGCGCCGGAGGTCTGCAGGATGAGGTCGTCGTCGAAGCAGCCCGAGGACGCGGTCCAGCCGCTGCTGTGGGTCTCGATCGCCGGGCCGTATAGCGCCGCGGGCAAGCACAGGCCATCGGGCTCGTCGTCGATGGGTAGGTCGAGGACGCCCGGGCCCGGTCCGACCGACGTTGCGTCGCCCTCGGAGGGATCGGCCGAAGTGGGTGCCGCGGAGGTTCGATCGCCTCCGCCGCTGCCGGGCTCGGACATTCGGCCGCTCGTCTGGCCTCTCCCCGACTCGGCGCCAGCGGTCGAGCCGGCAGAGGTCGACTCGGTCCCGCCCTCGTCGGTGGGCACCACGGACGCGCACGCGGCAAGCAGCCAAAGCGTGCAGCACAACGAACGACGCATGCCCAAAGCGTGGGCCACCGCGACGACAAAGTCGATGATGTCGCGACCGTCGGCCCCCCCTCGATTTCGCGGTGGCATCAACGCTGCGGCGCGTCGCTCCGCGCAGGACTCGCACTTCGCTGCCGGGCGCCGAAGCCAGACGAGGGCCGGACTGGGGTCCCGCCGGCCTGACTACTGCGCACGATCAGCGCGGGCCAATAGCGGTGGCCTATGCCAGCCATCGCGCCTGCGTGTTGGTGGCGTCGAAGTCGCGGTGACACGCTGAGATTCGTCGTCACCGCGCAGGGGCCTCGGATGCATCCGCACGGCGACGACGATGACCTGGAGAACTCGCCTGTGTGCCCAACGAAGACCCATCCCTTGACCCTACTGACCGCTCTGGCCTTGCTCACACCGCTCGGATGCTCATCCGAGGGCCCCTCCGACGCGCAGGACACCGACCAAGACGCCTCGAGCGGCGCCGACCCATCGGCGGGTACCGACGGCGAGACGGACGACGATCCCAGTGGCGACACCGAGGACGCGCCGACGGGCGACACCGAGGACCCGACGGGCGACACCGACGATCCGGGCGAGGTCACGGTGGCCGCGGGGCCCACCAAGGGGGGACCCATCGCGGCCAACGAAGCCGGAGACCGCTTGGCCGTCGCCAACAAGGGCACCGGCGACGTCACGATCTTCGAAATCGACGGCGCCACAGCGCCACAGGAGTTCGCCCGCGTGCAAGTCGGCGAAGAGCCCACCTCCGTCGCGTGGAGCGCTGCCGGCGACGAGCTGTACGTCGTCAATCGAGCATCCGGAACGGTCAGCAAGATCGTCGGGGCCGACGGTGACGCCCCCAGCGTCGACGCGACGGTGGAGGTGGGGTCGGAGGCCAGCATCGGTGCCCTCTCCCCCACCGCGCAGCGCCTGTACGTCTCGAGCTGGGCAGAAGGGTCGCTCAGCGTCATCGACACCGCGTCCATGGAGGTCCTCGAGCACTTCGAGCTCGGTGGAGCGCCGTACGCCGTATGCGTCACGAACGACGGTGACGAGGAGGACCTCGACGAGACGCTCTACGTGACCGACTTCTACGCGCTCGAACAGATCGGCGAAGAGGCGACCGACACCGGCCGCCGGGCGCGGGTGTGGGCCGTCGCCGCGCAAGACGGCGCCGCCGAGGAGCTCGCGCTCGAGCCCTTCGACGACGCGGGCATCCCGGCCGCCAAGGGGTCGGGTGCGTACCCGAACCAGCTGTACGGCTGCGCGCTCAACGGCGAGCACCTCTATGTGACGTCGGTGGGCGCCTCCCCCGAGCCGCTGGGGACCACGACGGACTTCCGCCAGAACGTGCAGGGCCTCGTCCACGCGATCGAAGTGGAGAGCGGCGAGGTGGACGAGGTCCGCACGACCAACCTCAACGCCCTCGTCGAGGAGCAGCTGGCTCCCAAGCGGTTCGCGTCGATACCGACCGACATCGCGTTCGCGCCCAACAGCGACTTCGGCTACGTCACCTCGCTGGCCTCGGATTCGGTGCTGAGGGTGGACTGGTCTCTCGCCCCGCCCGAGGCTGGCTCTCCGTCGGGCGCGAGCTTCCTGCCGGCCTCGCTCAGTCCCACCGGCATCGCGATCGCGGGCACCACGGCCTACGTCTACAACGAGGTCGCTCGCTCGGTGTCCGTCATCGACCTTGCGACCCAAGAGAACGTCGGCGACTTCGAGTCTGCGCCGCAGCCCACCGACGCGGCCGAGGCCGACGAGCTCCGAGGCCAGCGATTCTTCAACACCGGCCTGGCCCGCTGGTCGGCCAACGGCTGGGTCTCGTGCGCCGCGTGTCACCCCTTTGGCACCACCGACAACGTCACCTGGACGTTTCCCGCCGGACCACGCCAGTCGGTCGACCTGACGGCCACGTTCGACGCGACCGGGTCGGTGCAGCGCATCCTCAACTGGACGGCGATCTTCGACGAAGTCCACGACTTCGAGCTCAACACGCGGGGCGTCGCCAACGGCACGGGCGCCATCGTGGCCGACGCGGGGCTGAGCGACGACGGCACGCCGAACCTGGACGCACGCATCGACTTCGTCGGCCCGGGGGGCGCCGGCGATCCCCAAAACGGCTTCAACCGCGGGAGCGCGGCTGCCGTCGCCGCCGGAGGTGCGACGCCGGAGGACTGGGACCTCATCGAGGCGTACATCCGCAGCCTCCGCAGCCCGAGCGGTCGCTCGCGAACCGAGGGCGACCCCGCAGCGGGGCGCGAGGTCTTCATCGACGCAGGCTGCCAGAACTGCCACGGCGGCGCCCTGTGGACCCTCTCGGAGCGCTACTACAACCCGCTGCTCGACGCCGACGCCAGCGCGGTCACCCTCGCGGAGGCCGGCGTGACGGACGTCGGAGACGTACGCGGTGACCAGGTCGCGAGCACCGACACCTCGAGCGTCGCCGTCATCGAGGTCGATGCCAACGGGCCGCCGCACCGGCACAGCTGCGTCGTTCGCATCGTCGGCACGTTCGACGCCGACGGCCCCGATGGGTTCGGCGCCTCCGAGATCCGACAAAACGGCGGCAACGCGCAAGGCGTGGACGGCTTCAACGTCCCATCCTTGCTCGGCATCGGCATGGGGGCGCCCTTCCTCCACAACGGTGCGGCCGCCTCGCTGCAGGCGCTGCTCTCGGACGACTTCGGCGACCACCTCCGCGCGGGCAACCAAGTGTTCTCCCCGACCGAGCAACAGCGTGCAGACCTGATCGCCTTCTTGCAGTCGATCGACGACGAGACGGAGACGATCCCCGTGCCCGACGGCCAGCGTTTCTGCCCCACGGGGTTCTCGCCGCCGCTCGCGGCGGAGTAGACGGACGCGCTACCCTCCCCCCCGTGGACCTAACCCAGCTGCGATACTTTCGAGAGATCGCCCGCGCCGGAAGCATGACCGGCGCGGCGCGGTCGCTGAAGGTCAGCCAGCCGACGGTGAGCGTGGCGATCAAGCAGCTGGAGGGCTCGCTCGACACCACGCTCTTCCAGCGACACCGCGGCGGCGTATCCCTGACGGCCAGCGGTGAAGAGCTCTTGCGCCACGTCGACGAGGTCATGGCGGTCCTCGACCGGGCGGTCGAACGGATCTCCGGCCTCGACCACGACCTGACGGGCAGCTTCGTCATCGGCTGTCACGAGTCGCTCGGCGCGTACTTCTTGCCCGAGTTCCTCGAGACTGTGCTGCGTGACGCCCCCGGGGTCACCGTCACGCTGCACAACGCGTCGTCGTCCTCCGTGCTCGACGCGGTCGTCTCTCGCGACGTGCACTTCGGCATCGTCGTCAATCCGCACGAGCACCCCGACGTGGTGCTCACGGAGCTCTTCCGCGACGCCATCGACGTGTTCGTCGCGGCCGACGACGCCGTCGCACCCATCGACGATCCGCGCGCGTACTACGGCGAGCTCGGGTCTCGCTACGACGACCTCGAAGGCGCGCGGTCGTACTTCGAGACCCATCCACTCATCTACCCCAGCCGGGTCGGTGAGTGCGTCTCGCTGCTCGGGTCTCTGGCCGACGCGGGGTTCGAGCCGCCCCGACGGCTCGACTGTGGCGACTTCGGGCTGGTCAAGAGCCTCGCGCTGGCGGGCATCGGACCCGCGCTGCTGCCCCGCCGCATCGCCCGCCACCGCACCCCACAGCGCCTCCGGCGGCTCCACCACGCGCTGCCCGTCTTCGAGGACGAGATCCACCTGGTGTTTCGCGCCGACCTGCACCGCACGCGCGCCGCGAACTACCTCAAGGAGCAGCTCGTGCAGTGTGCCGCCGCCATGCCCTCGGTCGCAGTGTGAACGTGCCTGCGGATGCCGCTACGTGGACGACTGCCCAGGCGCGCGGTACGGTCGTTCCGTGACGCACGCAGGGGCCGTCGCGCTGCTGTCCGTACCCGTCGTCGCAGCGGGCGCCGCAGGATTCCTCCTGCTGCGCGAGGCCGCTCGCCGGCCCCAGCCGGCCGCTGAAGACATCATGCAGGCACTCGCGTGGGCCTACCCGATCGGCGCCGCCGTATGGCTGGAGGCCTGGCTCACGGGCAGCAGCCTGCTCGGCTTCGGGGCGCCGTGGACCTGGCTCACCGCATCGCACTTCATGACGGCGGGTTTCGGCGCGCTGAGCGTGAGCGCGTGGATGACACGGATGACCTCGGGGCGGGCGAGGCTCGTGATGCTCGCGGTCCTCTTTGCGCATCCGGTCGCGTTTGCAGCGGTGGCCGCGGGACTGTCCGGGGTCCCCATGGCCGACGAGGTCGGCGCGCCGCTCTACGCGACGTTGTTCTTGGTGCAGGCCTGCGTGTACTGCATTGCGAGCCAGCGCCGCGGCCCACGGATCGCCCGACTCGGTCTGGGACTGGCGCTGCTCGTCCCCGTGTTCACGCTGCTGCCCGCCGTCGGATGGGCATGGGGCAGAGCGCTGTGGTCGATGGACGGCATCGACGAGATGGTTCGCTACCACGGCATCACCAACGCGGTGGGGCATGCAGCGTTGGGGTTGGCGATGTTGGCGTGGATCCGGCCGCCACGACGCGCGCCGGCCCTGGACGCGCCGCTCTCCAAGCTGCATGCACGGGGACGGGTAGACGAGAGCGTGTTGGGTAGCGGCTGCGCCCCGGTCTGCGGGCTCACCGACGACCTGCGCGCGTATCGTCGAGACGACTTCGACCCGGACGATCTCCCCGCGGAGGTCATCGCGTTCTACGAGGACACCGACGCGTTCGAACTCGACCTACGCGGGCGATGGCATGGGGTCTTCGTCGTTGGCGGGTGGCTGTGGGCGCGAGCGCTCGCCCCCATGCTCGGACAGCTCGGCCTGCCGGCACCGGGACATGCGGCCCTCGACGCGGCGCTCACCAGTCGCATCGTGGATGTCGATGATGCCCTCGACGGCCGCACGGGCGTGCGGGGCTGGATCCGCCGCTGGACGCACAGCGGCGCCGTCCTCTACATCGCCGCGTACGCGGAGCACGTGCGCGCGGGCGTCCGCTACATGAACATCGCGTTCGCGCTCCCCGGCGGGTTCAACATGACCTCGATCCTCCATCTCGCCTGGGCCGACGACGGCGCGCTGATCCTGACGAGTCGCCATCATCGACACGCGGATGGAGATCAGGGCGTCTACCTCGTCCGTCGCGGACACCCCCTGCGGCTTCCCCTCGACGAGACAATCGCGGTCTACGACGCCGCGGGTGCCCCGCCCGACGTGCCCGCCGCGGAGGGTTCGACCTTGGTCGCGCGCCACGAGATGTGGCTCGCCGGCATCCCCTACCTGACGATGCATTACCAGATCCGCCGACGGAGGCCCGCGTGACCGACGACCCACAGAAGGTTCTGTTCTACGACGGCGAGTGCGTGCTGTGTAACCGCAGCGTGCAGCTCACCATCCGCCTCGACCGCAAGGCGCGACTTCGCCACGCTGCACTTCAAGGAGCGACCGCCAAGCGCCTGCTCGGTGACCTCTCCCCCGAAGAACTGCTCTCCGGCGTGACCCTCTACGATCGCGGCGAGGTGTTTCGCGGCTGGCGGGCGATCGCAAAGGTCGGCGGCATCCTGTTCCCGTGGCTGGCGTGGGGGTATCACGTGCTGCGCGTCCCTCCCCTGCCGTGGCTGCTCGACCGGCTCTACGCGTTCGTCGGGAGGAACCGCTATCGGTGGTTTGGGCAGTACGACAGCTGCGCCCTACCGCCGGCGCAGTGGCGGGATCGGTACATCGTGGACTAGGCGAGCTTTGCGGAGGTCGGTCTCGACCTGGCGTCGAAGGACGGTGCTCGACCGGCTCGCCTGCTGGCGCGGCTCCTCCCCAGCGGCCCCTGCGGGCCTGACGTTCGGTGATCACGCGGCTCGTCTGTGGTGCCGGCCTAAGTCCTCGGGGCCGCTGGGTCCCCTCCACTGGCACGGCTTCGCGACCCGGGCGTCGTCCGCCAGCTCCGCCCGATCTTGCGGTCGGCTAGTCGGCGGGGTCTTCGAGGTGGGCTTGGACATGCCGCAAGAGGCCCATCAGCGTGCGGACGTCTCCCTGGCGCATGTCCCAGCGGCGGAACATTGCGTCGAGGGTGGTGGGGAGTCGCGCTTCACTTGCGCGCTCGAAGTAGCCCGAGTCTCGGGCGAGCGAGATCCAGGTCTCGCGCAGGGCGTCCAGCTCGCGCCTGTGCGCGGCGTCGTAGCGCGCGGGGGTCCCGTCGGCATACGTGTCCTCTTGGAACAGGGTGCCCAGCATCACCGCAACGGCGTGGCTGAGGTTGAGGCTCGGCTGGCGCGCGGACGCGGGGATGCGGACGTAGGCATCGCAGGCTGCGAGTTCGTCGTTGCTGAGCCCATCGGCCTCGTTCCCGAACAGCAGCCCGAGCGTCCCCACGCAGCGAGCCTCCGCCCGCGGCCCAACGTCCGCAGGCCTGAGAACGGACAGCTTGGGGTCTCGCGCCGCCCCGCAGGTTCCCAACACCCACCCGAGATCTTCGATCGCATCGGGAAGTCGATCGAAGGTCTCGATCGTCGCCACGACGTGCTCGGCATGCACCGCGGTCATCCGAAACTCCACCGACCGGAGGTCGGCGGTCGGCCGCACCAGCCGCAACGACGCATCGAAGTTCGCACAAGCCCGCGCAACCATCCCCACGTTCAGCGCCCCCGCAGGTCGCACCAGCACGACCACCGTCCGTCGCCCAGACATGCATCCACCTTCGCACGCCCGCAGCGGAAGCCCCCACTTCATGGGCACTCCCCACCCCCCCCCACAGCAACGGGCCCCCCAGTCGAGCCCGAAAGGGCGAACGCTGAGCGAACAACCACCGAGCCCGAACACGAGGCCCCCCGATCCCCCCACGCCCCCCATGGGCACTCCCCACCCCCTCGCAAAGCAACGCGCCCCCCAGTCGAGCCCGAAAGGGCGAACGCTGAGCGAACAACCACCGAGCCCGAACACGAGGCCCCCCGATCCCCCCACGCCCCCCATGGGCACTCCCCACCCCCTCGCAAAGCAACGCGCCCCCCAGTCGAGCCCGA
>JANSYI010000034.1 GCA_024742475.1 bacterium
AGGATGTGCATCGACGGGTTCTTGCTCGCGAGCGTTGCACTTCTCCGCGTCCTCGGGCGAGACCACATCGGTATACCTCGTCGAGAGAATGTTCGCGGTATCACAGGCAGGGCTCTCGTTGCCCCACGGAAAGATTCGATTATCGGTTCCACGCGCGGCCTTTTCCCACTCGGCCTCGGTCGGCAACCTCTTCCCGCGCCAGCGACAATATGCGTCCGCTTCACTCCAGGTGATGAAGGACGCGGGGTGCCGCGGGTATTCGGGGACGGTCTGCGTGAACAGCGATGTTATCTCGCACACGCCAGCACGTGCGCATGCTCCCCACTCCTCCCGTGTGGTTTCATACTGATCGATCCAGAACTCGGAGAGTTCGATCTCTCGGTGCGGCACCTCGAGGAGGATGAAGGCTTGGGGGTCAGACGTGCAATCCACATGTGTCTGAAACACCTCGACCTCGGCAAGTTGCGTGGGAATACAACCGCGTCCGAAGGGGCCAGCGGGAACGCGCGCCATGCCAGAGCGGACTTCAGCAGCCCCACCCGACGATTCCTCGGCCCCGTCATCCCCCGCGACTTCCCCGTCCTGCGGAGGAGAGCCGAGAGGGCATCCGGACCCTGCGCCAGAGACCGTTGCACATACGGAAGCTCTCAGGACGATTGACGCCATCCGACTCGTTCCTTGGACGAAAAGTGAGGACATCGGATTCCGCCGATTTGTCAGGGTCGAATCCGCACCTTTCATAGAGGTTCCAGTATACCAGTCGACGGGGCCCCTACCTTTCAAAGGGGTCATCGATCGACTCGGGCGGAACGGAGGAAGCACACCGCACGCCAAGCCGTGTCGACGCCCGAGCAGGATCGAACCACGACCGACGAAACGTGTACCCGCCCGACGCCCCGTAGTACGAACCTCGATGTACGCGGTAGTCGGTCAGCGACCCTGTATTCGCCTCGGCCGGCCCGACGGGGTCCTTGACCGGAGCCTCGCTGTAGTACTCCTTTCCCGCCCAGTCTGCAGTCCACTCCTGCACGTTCCCGTACATGCCGACTACGCCATACGGCGATCGGTCCAGGGGATGTGCATCGACAGGTTCCTGTTCTCGATGGTTGCAGCTCTCAGCGTCTTCTGGTGTTCCAACATCTGTGTACCTCGTCGACAAGATGTTGGCCGTGTTGCAGGTCGGACTCTCGTTGCCCCAAGGGAAAATACGGCCGTCGGTCCCACGCGCGGCCTTCTCCCATTCCGCCTCCGTAGGGAGTCGCTTCCCTCGCCAGCGACAGTACGCATCTGCTTCGTGCCAGGTGATGTACGATGCTGGGTGCCGAGGGTACTCGGGTTGGGGTTCTGTAAACAGCGACGTGATCTCGCACGCTCCAGCTTTGGCGCATGCTCCCCACTCTTCGCGCGTGGTTTCGTACTGGTCTATCCAGAACTCCGAAAGCTCGAGTTCTCGATATGGAACGTCGAGCAAGATCTCATCTTCGCGAATGGACTTGCATGACAGGTGGGTTCTGAACACCTCGATCTCTGACAGCTGATCTGGATCGCATCCTCGCCAGAACTCCCCTGCGGGGATCCTCGCCATTCCAGATCGAACTTCGACCTCCGCGCCCGTCGTTCCCGCTCCCTCGTCGCTTTGGGTTTCACCAACCTCATCCTGCGGAGCGGGTGTCACCTGACATCCCAGAACTGTAGCGACGAGGTAGAGGCTCAGGGCCGCTCCCTGGTCTATCCGCCGCGTCCCCGGGCATCCGGCCCGCGCCGGCCCTCCGCCGGCTCGCAGAGCGGCCGGCCGCAGGCAATCGTTGACGGTGCGAGAGAAGGACATCGCTAGTCGCAAAGGCTGGGTTCGGGGAAGAAATCGTAGTCGTATTTGTGCACGTCCGACAGCAGCTGATCCGCTTCGACCGCGGTCATCCCGCCGCACGTCATCGCGTCGAGCACATCGACTAGGTCCAGATTCGACTGACCGCGATCCGTGCTTCCCGTCACATCTTTTCCAAAGTATTCCAGGAGCCTCGCGCGCAACACGTGCCCGGCTGGAGTCCCCGATCCCCCTCCTCCGTCGACTTGGTCAAACCCGGGGTTGGAGCTCGTCACATGCCCCTCCTCGTCTACGAACGTCGAGGCCGGCTCGTCGCTTCCGGACCATCATAGAGGTCCCAGTATACCAGTCGACGTCGTCGAAGACCCGGCGCGACCGCAAGCAGCGTCGCGAACCGAGACTCGAGCGTCGGCTACCCGCAGGTGCAAGTCTGGTTCATGCCGTCGTACTGGTACGAAGAGACGCCGTTGTCCTTACAGCAGGCCTTGCACGCGCCGCCATCGATCTTGGCCTTCTCGTCGGCGCCGCAGACCTCGTTCGCTTTGGCCTTGGGATCGGCGCTGCGCTCGGCGTCGCCGCCATCACAGCCTAACGCGGCAGCGCTGAAGAAGATGGTCGAGACGAGCAGGGTCTTGAGGACGTTCACACCCATGGGAGTCTCCGCGGCGGCGAAAGTGATCCCGAGTTTCTGCTCGCGGTCCCCGGTCGCAGACACACTATGAGGCGTCGTGGGCGTGGGCGGGCCCCAGGCCGGTTGGACCGCTGCTACGGTGCGCGCAGTGGCTCACGCTCGCGCGTACGATCAGCTCCCCTACGACGATCGCCCCGTCGCCGAAACGCACCCGGACCGCCTGTGGGTGGTCGCCAGGGCGAATGGGCTGGTCCTTCCCGAACCCTCGCGGCTCCGCGTGCTCGAGCTTGGGTGTGCGAACGCCGTCAACCTGATCCCCATGGCGTTCCATCTTCCCGAGGCGCAGTTCCTCGGGGTGGATATTGCGCCCAGCCAGGTGAGCCGAGCCAACGCGCGGGTCGCCGAGCTTGGCCTCCAGAATCTGACCGTGGTCTGCGCCGACGTGATGGAGTTCGAGCCGGGCGAGGACACCTACGACCTCATCATCGCCCACGGCCTCTTCTCGTGGATCCCCGACGCGGCGAGGGACCGTGTGCTCGCGCTGTGTCGCCGCGCGCTCGCGCCCCACGGGATCGCGTACATCAGCTACAACGCCATGCCGGCGTGGGGGATCCGGCAGGCGATCGGCCGGGCGCTGCAAGAGATGGCTCGCGGGGCGTCGAGCGACGAGGAGCGATTGGCCCGCGTACGCTCTGGTCTCGCGCGCCTGGCGAAGGTCTAGCCACTCGCGGGCACGGCCGAGGGCCATCTTCTGATGAGCGAGCTGGAGGGGCTTCATGGCAAGCCCGACTCGTACTTGCTGGACGAGTATCTCGTCGAGTCGCGGGCATTCTGGTGGCGCGAGTTCGTGGAGCTGGCGAACGGGGCCGGGCTCGAGGTCGTCGCCGACGTCGCTCCGACCGGGTTGGATGACGGCGCCTACGCGCAATCCGTTCAAGACCTGCGAGGTCTCGCGCAAGACGACCTCGGCGCGGAGCAGATCGCCGACGTCGTCGCCTTCAGGCAGTTTCGCGCGACGCTGCTGTGCCGCGACGACGCTCCGCGGGTCGATACGAGCCCGGCTGCGTGGGTCCCTACGATGCATGTGGCAGCTCCGCCGAGCCAGAGCGAGTCGGCGTCCCTGTGGTTGGCGAAGCTGCAAGACGCGTGGCCCACCGATCTCCCGTTCGAGCAGCTTCGGGAGGCTCTGGGAGCGAGCGCTGAGGAGCTGGCCGAGGGCCTCTACCGCGACTGCGTGGCTGGGGCGGTACGACTGCGCCCCCGGGCCCTGCCGATCGCGCGTCGCGTCGACGCGAAGCAACCGAAAGTGTGCGCGCTGACTCGCTTCGAGGCGCCCGAGTTGGGTTTCGTGACGAACGCGCTGCATGAGTACGCCCCGCTCGACGACTTCCACGCCGCCCTCGTCGGCTTGTGTGACGGCACGCGGACGCTGGAGAAGGTCGCGGATGCCCTGGCGGACGACGTGATCGCGGGGCGGCTGTCGATCGGTGGGGGGGCCGCTGCCCGCCCGCCGCCAGCTTCGCATGTCGATGCGCACGGCGGTCAAGGCTTCACTTCGGCAGCTGGCCCAGGCGGCCCTGCTCGTGAAGTGATATGCGGGGCGGGTGCCGCCGGTCGCATCCTTGCTTTGACGGCGGCCTCGGTTTTGGCGAGGGTGTGCCGTGGCCGACGAGGAAGAGCTGCAGGGCACCGTCGAGCGGGTCGTCTATCACGACGCCAAGTCCCGCTACACCGTGCTGCGCATGCTGGTGCCGGGCCACGACACGCTCGTGACCGCGGTCGGGCGCATGGTCAGCGTCGAGACGGGCGCCGACCTCACGCTGCGCGGTCGCTGGGACGAACACCCGCAGCACGGCCGGCAGTTTTCGATCGTCGGCATGACCATTGCCGTGCCGACGACCAAGCTCGGCATCGAGCGCAGGCTGATGCGCTATCCGGGCGTCAAGGCGGTGATGGCCTCGCGCATCGTGGCGAAGTTCGGGCTCGATACGCTCAGCGTCCTCGAGCAGCAGCCGCGGCGCCTGCTCGAGGTTGACGGCATCGGTGCCCGCACGCTGGAGAAGATCGTCGAGCATCACGCCACGCACAGCGGCCCGATGGCGCAGCTCGAGGCGCAGCTGCTCGAGCTCGATCTGCCCGTGCACCTGGCCAACGCGATCTTCGACCGCTACGGCGACGACGGCATCAACGTGCTGCGCAAGCACCCCTACCGGCTGGCGCGTGAGGTCCGGGGCATCGGCTTCGCGACCGCGGATCGCGTCGCCCGAGCCCTGGGCATCGAGCCCGACAGCGCCGAGCGGCTCGATGCAGGGGTGATGCACGTGCTCGAGCAGGCCGAGATGGACGGCCACTGCGCGCTGCCCATCGAGGCGCTCGTGGAGCAGGCGACGCGCAACCTCGGCGCGCCCGAGTACGCGGTGCGGGACGCGGGCGAGCGCTTGGTCCTCAGCGGGGAGATCGTGCTCGAGCACGGCAACGACGACACCCCGCTGGCGTTTCCCGTGCGGATGCTCGAGGCCGAGAACGACGTGGCCGCCGGGTTGGCCGCCCTGGCGCGGGGCACCGTGCAGCCGTGGGTCGTGCCCGCGCTGCCCGATCACCTCAGCGCCGGCCAGAAGGCGGCGGTCGAGGCGGTCGCCGAGCACGGCGTCGTGGTGCTGACCGGCGGCCCGGGCACGGGCAAGAGCACCGTGGTCGCGCAGGTGCTCGAGCTCGCCGAGGCCAACGCGGTCGAGGTGATGCTCGCCGCGCCGACCGGACGTGCCGCCAAGCGTCTCGAGCAGACCACCGGGCACTCGGCGAGCACGCTGCACCGCTTGCTCGAGTTTCAGCCCGAGACCGGCGCCTTCTCCCACGGCGCGGCCGACCCGCTGCCGCCAGGCCTGCTCGTCGTCGACGAGAGCTCGATGATCGACGTGGTGTTGGCCTCCGCACTGCTCGGCGCGTTGACCGACGCCCACCGGCTGCTGCTCGTCGGCGACGCCGATCAGCTCCCCTCCGTCGGCCCCGGCAACGTGCTGCGTGACGTCATGGCCGTCGCACAGGAGCCGCAGACCTCGATGGCGCTCGTGCGCCTCACCGAGGTGTTTCGCCAAGGGGAGGGCAGCAGCATCATCGCCAACGCGCACCGTGTCCTGCATGGGCAGGCGCTCGCGCCCGACGCGTCGGGGGAGGGGGGCGAGTTCTTCGTCGTCGCGTGCCGCACCGCGCAGCGCGTGCACGACCTGGCCGTCCGCATGGCGACCGACCGCATCCCGGCCGCGTATGGCATCGACGGCCGAACCTCCGTGCAGGTGCTCGTGCCCATGCACAAGGGCATCGCGGGCACCGAAAACCTCAACCGCAGCCTTCAGGCGCACTTCACGGCGGGACAGCGCGAGTGGACCCTGGGCGGCAAGAACACCCCCGCGCGGCTGTTTCGTCGCACCGACCGGGTCATGCAGACCCGCAACGACTACGAGAAGGCGGTGTTCAACGGCGACATCGGCGAGGTCGTCGACGTCGACGCCGAAGGGGGATCGCTGACCGTCGACTTCGATGGGCAGCGGGTCCGCTACGAGGGGCGCGAGGTCACGGCGCTGCAGCTCGCCTACGCCCTGTCGATTCACAAGAGCCAGGGCAGCGAGTTCGACGCGGTCATCGTGTGCTTGCTGCCAGAGCACCACGTGATGCTGCGACGCAACCTGCTCTACACCGCGATCACCCGGGCGAAGCGGCTGTGCGTGCTGGTCGGCGACACGCGGGCGATTGCGCGGGCCATCGACCAGGCCTCCGACAATCGTCGGCACACCGGGCTGGCCCGCCGTCTGCGAGGCGCGATCGTGGCTGGGTCGCCCCCGCCTTCCGAAGAGGGGGCCGACGACGGGGCCGACGAGGGCGCCCATGAGGGCGCCGACACGCTCAGCGAGACATGAGGACGGCCAGCGTCTTGCGCACGAGGCCGTCGAGGTCTTCGGGCGGAGGGTCGGCGTCGTGCGCCTTGGCCAGGGCGGCGTTGACCACCTTGGGCTTCCAGCCGAGGTTGACCAGCACCGCGCGGGCCTCGTCGTCGAGCGCGTCGGTCGGCTCGCCCTCGGTCGGTTCGCCGTCGCGATCGTCCTGCACGCCGAGCGATGCGGCGAGCGGCTCCACCTTTTCGCGCAGGTCGAGGATGATGCGCTCGGCGGTGCGCTTGCCGACGCCGGGAATCCGCTGGAGCGTCGCTTGCTGACCCTGTCCGATGGCCTCGAGCAGCTCGATCAGTGGGAACCCGCCCAAGACGGCGACCGCGTTCTTGGGGCCGACTTGGGGGACCGAGGTGAGCAGCTGGAACATGCGCCGCTCCTCGGGGCGCTCGAAGCCGTACAGCGCGAGGACGTCTTCGCGGACGTGGGTGTGCACCCACAGCGCGCAGTCTGCTCCCTCCTCGGGCACCTCGGCGAAGGTCTGCCACGAGACGGTGAGTTGGTAGCCGACGCCGCTGACGTCCAGCACGATGGTGCCCGTGAGCGCGTCGCGGACGAGCACGGTGCCGCGAAGATGTCCGATCATGCGAGGTCTCCTCCAAGCGACGCTTGGTCGGGGTCGACCACGCGCAGCTGGGCTGGAGCACTGTGCCCGTGACAGAGCGCGATGGCCAGCGCGTCGGCGGCATCGGTACTCGGCGTGCGCCGCAGCGCGAAGAGCATCTGCACGCGGGCTTGCACCTGCGCCTTGGTGGCGCGCCCGTGCCCGACGACCTGCTGCTTGATCGTCGAGGGTGCGTACTCGTAGGTGGGCAGGGCGTGCTGTGCCGCGAGCAGCATGATCGCACCGCGAGCCTGCCCGAGCTTGAGCGCGCTCGCGGCGTTCTTGCCGTGAAACGCCTTCTCCAGGGCGACGGCCTGGGGCCGGAGCTCGGCGATGATCTCCATGAGACCCGAGGCGATCTCTGCGATGCGCTCGGGGACCTCGAGCGTGCGAGGCGGGCGAAGGACCCCGCACTCGACGTAGCGGAAGGCGCCGCCGCGCTGGCCGTGGGCCTCGATCACCCCATAGCCGACGCACAGGGTGCCCGGGTCGATGCCGAGGATCCGCTGCGGCCGAGCACCCATGCCGTTCCTGGGTACCACAACGCCGCCGGGAGCTCTATTTGCGGGCGCCGGCGGTGGCTTCGAGCAGATCCCCGACCGTCATGGTCTTGGGCAGGCCCTTTTGGGCGACGGCGGTCCACAGCGCATCGAGAACGTCGTCCTCGTCGGCAGCCACAATGGCCTCGCGCAGGGCCAGCACCGCAGCGCGGCGACGACCCTCGTCGAGGGCCTGACGCAGGGCGCCCGCGACCGGGCTGTCGCTGGGTGGCGGCTCGGGCAGGCGGAAGACGAGGCCGGAGGCGTCGTTGGACGCCGGGGGCGGCTGGGTACCGGCCGGAAGCGGCGCGGACGTGGCGGGCAGGGGAGGCGCGGCTTGTGCGGCCCGCGGATCCACGGCAGGGCGCCCGACACGTTCGACGACGACCGGGGGGGCTTCCTTGTGCCAACGGCGACGCACGCCAGCCTCGAATCGGTCGCGCTCGGCCGGACGGGGCTGGACCTGGACCTGGCCCGAGGCGACGCGCTGCTCCATGGCTTGGCCGCGCTGGAGGATCTCCTCGCCGTGGCCTTTGGGAAGCACCGTCACGACGGTGTCCTCTTTGATGATCGCGTAGAGCACCTCGCCGAACTCCCCGACGGGGATCAGCGTCTGAGGCTCGCCCAGCATCGCGTCGAGGGTGCGGATCGCTCGACCGCCGTCCTCGGCCTCGCCCAGGGCGACATCGAGCCGGTCGCGCAGCGTCTCGTCGTCATCCTCCGCGCGCGTGGGCACCAGCTCACGGAGCCGCTGAACGGCGCGGTGGGTGATGCTGTAGCGTCGATGGCCGACGAAGGGGGGGCGCATGGGGTCGCGGTGTAGCCCAGCGCATCCAGCATGGCTACCCCCAACTTGCCAAGCATGTTGCGGGCGGCTCACACTGGGCCCGTGCTTCCACTCTCGCGCTGTCGACGCTTCGCGGTTGCCCTGATCCTTGGGTCGGGTGGGCTCGTCGCGGCCGACGCACACGCCGCTGGCGTTCGGGGAGCGGGCTCCGCGAAGCTCGGCGAGTGGAAGTCTGCGCCGAGCCGAACCGCGCTGCGTGCACGCGCACTTCGCCGCGCTCGGCTCGCAGCGCTGAGGGCCGCGTTCGACGAGCTCGACGGCCCCGTGGACGACGAGGCGAAGCGAGCGGTGCTCGACGACGGGACGCGGTGGACCGGCGCCTATCGGATCGTCAATGAGCAGGCCGACCCGGACGGCGTCCGCGTCGAGCTCGAGGTCGAAATCGACATCGCGCGCCTCTCCAAATTCGTCGCGCCGCCACGCGCACCCGCGCCGAGCGCCGTGCGCTACCACGTCGCGGAGGTCTCGGCCGGCCGCGGTTGCGAGGTGGAAGCCGAGCAGCTCGCCAGCGATCTCGAGCGCTATGGCGTGGCGCGGTCGAAGGTTGGAACCTCGGAGCCCATCTCGGTGGCCCTCTCGTGCGACGCCTTGGGCGCGGTGCCCAACACACTGCTGCACGCGGTGAGGATCCGAGTCGAGGCGACCGCGGCGGGCACGACGTTGCTCGCCTCGCAGGAGGCCGCGTTTGGAGTGGACGAACTCAGCGCGCGCGAACGTGGCGCCGGCGCGGTCGCGGAGGCGCTGGCGAGCACGATCTTGGAGGACCCCGGAGGCGTCATCGTCCGCGTCGAGGCTCCGCATCCCGCCTCCCGCGTGCGTCGGTTGCAGCGCGCCATGGTCGACCAGCTCGGTGGAGTGCGCAAGGCCACGCTCATCGGGATCAACCCCGACGGGTCGGTACGGCTTCGCCTACAGGGACGCGCCAGCGCCGAGACCATCGCCCGTGGGTTGCGGGCGTTGAGCATGCCCGACTTTTCCATCACCATCGTGGGCGTTCATGATGCGCGCGGTCTCACGGTACGCCTTCGCTAGCGTTCTCTTGCTCGTCGCGTGTCGGCCGGCGCCCGGGACCGGCGCTCCGCTGGCGATCGAGGTCGCGCCCGAAGACGTCGACGCCGACGTCTACGTCGATGGCAACTACGTCGGTCAGGTCGGCTCGCTGACCGCCGCTGGGGCCGAGCCACTCGTCCTCGCGCCGGGTGTGCATCGGCTCGAGGTTCGCAAGCCGGGCCGCTTCCCGGTCCAGCGGACGATTCGCGTCGAGGGTGGGCCCAACCGCGAGCCGGTCGTCGTGAACGCGGAGCTGCTCGAGGACCCGCGCTAGCGTTGCTCGGACCATCGGCCGCTCGCGCGGCTACCAGCGGAACGCGTACGAGACGTCGGCGCGCATCAGCAGGCTCACCTCGGGGATGCCGTACTCGGAAAAGGGACTCGGCCCGCCCATCAGGCAGCCGGAGTCCTTCGAGCCCCCGCCGAAGAGGGTCGCGGTCGGGCCGGCACGCAGCGCGAGCGCGTGGTTCTTCTTGGCCCCGAGCACGCCGCGAAGCAGGACGCGTGTCCCGGCGAGCAGGCCTCCGCGCGAGCTGACCACGCCCGAAGCACGCACCGGGCACGTGGCGGGGCTTGCTGTGCCGTGCGCCATCGTCTGGCCACCCAGCCCGACGTTCGAGCTCAAACCGATCTCGACCCGCCGGGACGCACTCACGGCGCGCGCCCAGTCGAGCAGGATCAGCACCTGAAAGGTCGTGATGCGGTGCCCGCGATTGGCAGGGGTCGCCGTGCTCGACCAGGCGAGCTCGCCGCCGATCAGCAGCTCGCGTTGGGTCCCGACGAAGCCGCCGGCGCGAAGCACCGGGCCGAGGGCGGGCACCGAGTCGATGCCTGCGGTCGACGCCATCGCGGCGGGGGCCGGGGCATCGAACGAGAGCCCCAGGCCGATCATGCCGTGCGGGAATCCGGGGCGCATCGGGGAGCGAGCCGGCGGTGGCCGGCGGCTGGCTGGAGGGGCGAGCGGGTCCGGAGCTGGCTCGGGCTCGGGCTCGGGCTCGGGCTCGTCGCGTAGCTCGAGACTCGCGCGGCCTGGGTCGGCGGCGTCGATGCGCCACTCGTCGATCACGTTGGGTCGGCCGTGCAGGTCTTGAATCGTGGCGGCCACGGCGTAGCGATCGGCGGCCTCGGGCGCGGCGTCGAGGTAGGCGTTGTAGGCCGTCACCGCGGCCGCGCGGTGGGCTTCGTGCTCGGGCGAGTCTTCGTTGGCGGCGAGCAAGAGCCGGTGGTGGCACACGGCGATGTTGTAGTGGAGGCCAGGGGAGGGCCGCAGCCGCAGGGCCTCTTCGAAGTCGGCGATCGCCTCTTCGTAGCGGCCGGCGGCGGCGTGGGCCTTGGCGCGACCGAAGGCCGCCTTGGCTGCGGCACTGGGCTCGGCCGGATCGTCGACAGGCGCGGAGGCCACGGGTGCCGTGGCGAGCACGGCGGCCAGCACTGGGGCGAGCACGAGGGCGAAGGGTACTACGCGCCGGGCGTGGGCTCGGCGGGCACGGGGCCGGGCGGGGGCGGCAGCGCGTCGACTTCGGCCGCCGCTGGGGTCGGCGATGTGGACGGGGTCGCGGCGGGTTCGGCCGGGGGCGTGTCGGAGGGGGCGGGGGCGGCCTTGACGATTGCACCCATCGCGTCGCGCGTGCGCGCCTGGACGCCGGTCTCGGTCAGCCGCGCGTCCCGGTTGCGCTCGAGAGCGTCGCGCCGCTCGAGGTAGATCTGCACCAGGCGTCGCGCCGCGTAGTGGGCTTTGATCCTCCACTTGGGCTCGTTGGCAAGCAGCACCGCGAACGCGATCTCGGGGCGGTCGGCGGGGGCGAAGCCGATGAACCAGTTGTAGTTGAGGTAGGGCGCGCGCTTGCCCGTGAGGCTGCCGGTCTTGCCCGCCACGACGACGTCGGGAATGTAGGGCTTGCCCTGCGGGTCGACGAAGCTCTTGCGCGCCGTGCCCGAGGTGGTGGTCGACTTCATCATCTCGCCGACTGCGAGCGCAGCGTCCGAGGAGAGCGTGCGGGTGGGCTTGGGGCGGGCGGGCGTGAGGTCGTCACCCTCGGGGCCGACGACCTGGTCGATGATGTGCGGGGGCTGATAGACGCCCCCGCGGGCGAAGATGCTCGCCATCGTCGCGGCGTGGACCGGCGAGAGGTCGACGTTCCAGAAACCCGCCGCGACCTTGGCGCGTTCCATCGGGTCCGCAGGGATGTGCGCCGGGCTGCGCTCGACCGTGTACTCGAAGGGGATCTGGGTCTCGAACTGCAGCGCGTGCGCGATGTCGACGAGCGATTGCTGCTCGAGGTGCTCGAGCGCGAGCTTGCCGATGACGAGGTTGTAGCTGTGGGCGACAGCGGACGAGAGCGTCTCGCAGCGGGTGTCCCGCGCGGGATCATCGAGCAGCATGTCGTCCTCGATGCCGTGCAGGCCGCCCGAGAAACAGGCGCGCGTGCTGGGCGTGACCTTCCCCGACTCGAGCAGGGCGGCGGTGGTGACCAGCTTGAACGTCGAGGCGGCCGGGGCCCACGCGCTGGCGACGACCTCGACCGGGTCGACCTCGGGGTCCATGCTCGAGTGTCCCGCGAGCACGAGGACGGCGTTGTCGCGCACGTCGAGCATCACCGCGCCGGCGTAGGGGACCTCGCGGTTTTGAAAGATGGTCAGCGCCGACTCCTGCAGCACCGGGTCGAGCGTGAGCATGATGCGGTGCCCGTCGGGCAGATCCTGCACGAAGCGGCTCGACTTCGGGTTGGCCGGGGCAGGGGACTGCGCGACCGCGTCGGCCGCGGGCGCCTGCGCGTCGCCGGGGGTCGGTGGTTGCGCAGGGTCGGAGATCTGCACGAGTGTTGCGGCGCTCAGATCGAGGCGGTCCTCCCACGGCAGCACCAAGGGCGCGCCGTCGTCGGGGGTCACATCGGGGAGGACCGTCGCCGACTTCCGCACCCCGTCATAGGCCTCGGGCGCGCTCTGTTGCTGCACGTAGAAGGCGATGGCACCGAGTGTTCCGAGGAAGAACAGGGCGCCAACACCGCTGAGACCCTTTCTTGGCGTTCCCATGGCGGGCAGTGTCGGAGCCTATAGCAGTGCGCGGCGGTGGAGGGCAAAAACCTCGCGATCGGCGCAAGCGCACGGCGAGGGTGTGCCGCGCCATCGTACAACCGCCCCGGGGTCCGTACAGAGCCATCTGCGGAGTTCTGTCGCGCTCGCAGTTTCCTGCTACGATAGCGGCTCGTTCGCGGAAGGCGGGCGTTTCGCGGTCATGCGCGACGAAACCATCGTCACAGTCATCCACAAGGTGGAAGACACCGGGCTCCATCGCCGGAAGAAGGACGCGTGCATCGTCGTCATCTATGGGGCGGAGCTTGGCCGAAAGTACAACATCGAGGGCCGGGAGATGACCATCGGCCGGGCGACGACGGCTGACATCTGCGTCTCCCAAGACTCGGTGTCGCGGACGCACGCGACGGTGATGATCGACGAGTCCGGCGTGAAGATTCGCGACAACGAATCGACGAACGGCACCTACGTCAACGACCACAAGATTCACGAGGCGTACTTGAAGGACGGCGACCTCATCAAGGTTGGCCGAAGCATCTTCAAGTTCCTCACCGGCGACAACATCGAGAGCTCGTATCACGAGGAGATCTATCGGCTCTCCACCGTCGACGGGCTCACGCAGATCTTCAACAAGCGCTACTTCGTCGAGACCCTCGAGCGCGAGCTCAGCCGCGCGCGCCGGTACGACCGGCCGCTCGCGCTGATGATGTTCGACATCGATCACTTCAAGCGCTGCAACGACACCTACGGCCACCGCGCCGGCGACCACGTGCTGCGGCACATGGCCGACATCGTGCGCCAGCGTGCGCGCAAGGTCGACGTCGTCGCGCGCTACGGCGGCGAAGAGTTCGCCGTCATCCTGCCCGAGATCGACGAAATGGGCGCGGCTCGGTTCGCCGAGACCGTGCGGGCCATGGTCGAGCAAGAAGAGTTCAGCTTCGAAGGCCGCCGCATCCCGTTGACCATCTCCGTGGGCGTGGCAGAGCTCAAGACCGAGGTCGCCAACGCCGACGACCTCATCAAGCGCGCCGACGCGCGGCTCTACCTGGCCAAGCAAGGCGGCCGCAACCGCGTGGTGTGGACGGATGATCCCGCCATGTCGGCGGCCAGCCCGGCGCCCTGAGGGGCCGCCTCCGATTTGTCGTACGTCCGTCCGTGGTGATAACCAGGGTGGGTCGTGTCTGCACGCATCGAGGTGATGCCGGCCGCGCTGGCGGACCAGATCGCGGCGGGAGAGGTCGTCGAACGGCCAGCCTCCATCGTCAAGGAGTTGGTGGAGAACGCAGTCGATGCGGGGGCGCGGCGGGTCGAAGTCGAGCTGGCCAAGGGCGGGGCAGAGCGCATCGTCGTGCTCGATGACGGCGCGGGCATGCACCCCGAAGACCTGCCGCTTTCAATCACGCGACACGCCACCTCCAAAGTCCGTCAGGCGTCCGACCTGGTCGAGATCGGCACCCTCGGGTTTCGGGGGGAGGCGCTCGCTTCAATCGCCGCGGTCGCCGACGTCACGATGGAGTCTCGTCGCGCGGACGACACGGCCGGCACGCGGATGCGCTCACGCCCGGGCCTGCCCCCCGAGCTCTCGCCGATTGGCCGCGGGGTGGGCACACGGGTGGAGGTCACGGCGCTGTTCGTCAACGTGCCGGCGCGCCGCAAGTTCCTGCGCTCGGAGGCGACCGAGGTCGGGCACTGCACCGACACGATGGTCCGCCTGGCCATCTCGCACCCCCACGTGCACCTGCGGCTCAAGCATGGCCCGCGGACGCTGCTCGACCTCCCCTCGGCCGCGCTGCCCGAGCGCATCGCGGCGGTGCTGGCTCGACGCGTGCGCGCGCCGATCACCCGCGTGCAGGGCGTGCACGAGGGCGTCGACGTCGAGGCATTTCTCGCTCCGCCGAGCGCGGCGGTCAAAGGGCGCGGGCAGAGCTTCGTCGTCGTGCGACGGCGGGTCGTGCGTGAGCGCGCGCTGACGTCGGCCATCACCGCGGCCTACGGGGACCTCTTGCCGTCCGGGCATGGTCCGGTCGCGTGTGTCCGCGTCGACCCTCCTGCCGGAGAGGTCGACGTCAACGTGCACCCCCAGAAGGCGGAGGTGCGCTTCTCCGACCCGCAGGCCGTCTACGCGGCGGCGCGTCACGTGTTGGCGCTCGCGGCCGCGCAGTGGGACGCCGCGCCGGCGCCAGCGACCGGGTCGCGGTTCTCCGTGGGCGCCCGCGAGGCGCTCGATCGCTCGATGCAGGCCGAGCGTCCACACCCCGAGCACCGCGAGCGCGGCGCGGCGCGGTTCTCCGCGGGTGCGGCACGGGGTTCGACCTACCGGCTGAGGACTGCCGCGGCGCGCGACGACTACGACGCGCACCGAGCCGAGTCACGGGCGGCCGCGGGTCGGCTGCGCGACCGACTCTCGCAGGCGCAACCGCGCGAACCGGCGCCGCGCCAGGAGACGATCCAAGTGCCCGACCCCGAGCCGGTCGCGCAAGGCGGGCCTGCGCTCGCGCTGCTGACCTGTTTGCCCGGGCCCGTGGCGCTGCTCCGGCTCGACGACGCGGTCGTCTCGGTCGATCTCAAGCGCCTGCGCAGCCACTTGGTCTACGAGCGCTTGGTGGCCGAGCTCGGCGGTGGTTCGGTCGGGGCGCAGGGCCTGCTCGCGCCGGTGGTCGTGCGCCGTGACAAGCGAGACGTCGAGCTGTGTCTGGCCCGCGAGGACGCGCTGCGGGAGCTCGGCGTCGTGGTGGAGGCGTTTGGTGACGACGCCCTGCTGGTGCGGGCCGTCCCCGCGCAGCTGCGAGACTGCGTCGACGAGCCGGACATCGACGACCTCGTCGACAAGGTGGTGGCCTGGCTTCGGGTCGAGTCGCCCGCGTCCGAGTCTGCGCAGACCGGCACGCACGCGATGGCGGCGGTGCTCGCCGGCGCCCGCGGTGCCGACCCTGCGCCTCGGCTCGCGCGGCGGTGGGTTCGCGAGCTGCTCGAGCAAGAGCGCGACCTCGCCAAGGTCCCCGGCATCCGCGTGTTCACGGCCGAGGACCTCACGTGACCGCGCTCCCGCACGTCCTCGCGCTGGTCGGCCCCACCGGGTCGGGCAAGGCGGCGCTGGGGTTGGAGGTGGCCGAGCGCTTCGCGCTTCCGATCTTGGTCTGCGATTCGGTGAAGGTCTATCGCCGCTTGGACATCGGGTCGGCCAAGCCCGACGCCGAGGCGCGCGCCCGGGCGCAGCATCACCTCATCGACCTCGTCGATCCCGACGGGCAGTTCACCGCGCGTCAGTACGCGGCCGAAGCGTGGCGCCACATCGGCGCGCGCGGCCTCTTCGTCGGGGGCACCGGATTCTATCTGCGGGCGGCCCTGTGGCGGGCGACCGGCGAAGGCGACGCGGCCACGCCCACGTTCGAGGGGCAAGAGCGCGACGCGTTCGAGGCGAAGTGGTCGGAGGCCGAGCGTGCGCGACCGGGCGCAACGCACCAGGCGCTGGCCGAGCTCGACCCCGAGACCTCCGCGCAGATCCACCCGAACAACTGGGTCCGGGTGGTCCGGGCGCTGGGACTGTGTGTCGCGGCGGGTGGTCCGATCTCCGCGATCCGGGCCGCAGACCCCCCGCGCCCGCGCGCCCGCACGCTCTTCGTGTGGCTCGACCCCGGCGAGGGCCTGCGCGACCGACAGGTGCGCAGAGTCGATCGCATGCTCGCTCGCGGCTGGCTGGCCGAGGTGGAGTCGCTGCTGGCCGCCGGATATGATGAGCATCACAAATCGATGCGTAGCCTGGGATACAAGCAGCTCGTCGACGTCGTGCGGGGCCGCTGCGGCCTCGAGGCGGCGCGCGAGGCCATCCTCAAGGCCACGTGGCAGTACGCGCGCCGGCAGCGAACCTATTTTCGCCATCAACTTCCGGCTGAGGATGTCGTACACATCCCCGAGCCGGGCGCGATGCCCTGGGACCGAGTCCGAGCGTTCTTGGACTCCCCCTCGCAGCAAGCCCGACCCAACCCCTGAGGAAACGACGATGTCGACCAAGGTACTCGAGTTCGAACGCCCGATCGTGGAGCTCGAAGGCAAGATCAAGGAGCTCAAGCACCTCAGCGGTGGAAGCCGCGAGATGGCGCAGGAGATCGAGCGCCTCGAGGAGAAGGCGCGCCAGCTCCAGAAGGAACGCTTCGCCTCGCTCACGCCCTGGGAGCAAGTCCAGCTCGCCAAGCACCCCGACCGCCCCTACACGCTCGACTACATCGGCGAGATCACCACCGACTTCATGGAGCTTCGCGGCGACCGAGCGTTCGCCGACGACCCGGCCATCGTCGGAGGCCTGTGCCGCTTCGACGGCCGCACGGTCATGATCATCGGTCACCAGAAGGGCCGGAACACGAAGGAGAACCTCTACCGCAACTTCGGCATGGCGCGGCCGGAGGGCTACCGCAAGGCGCAGCGGTTGATGAGGCTGGCCGAACAGTTCGGCCACCCGATCCTCTGCTTCATCGACACCGCCGGGGCCTATCCAGGGCTCGGGGCCGAAGAGCGAGGACAGTCCGAAGCGATCGCCTCCAGTTTGGAGTTGCTCGCGCGACTCACCGTCCCGACGATCTCGGTCGTCATCGGGGAGGGGGGCTCGGGCGGTGCGCTGGCCATCGGGCTCACCGATCGCATCCTCATGCTCGAGCACGCCGTGTACTCGGTCATCTCCCCGCGAGGCTGCGCCAGCATCCTGTGGAAGGACCCCGAGGCCGAGCAGACCGCGGCGGCCCAGCTCAAGATGACCAGCCACGATCTCCAGTCGCTCGGCATCTGCGACGAGATCATC
Source organism: bacterium (assembly GCA_024742475.1). Taxonomy (GTDB): domain Bacteria; phylum Myxococcota_A; class Polyangia; order Nannocystales; family Nannocystaceae; genus CAJXVA01. Next base: position 17,266 of record JANSYI010000034.1, read on the forward strand.
CCCGAGGCTGTGGGCGGCGCGCACCGGGGCCTGACGTCCACCGCGGCTGCGTTGGCCGAGGCGCTGCGCAAGCACATCGACGAGCTCTGTGCGCTCGATGCCGACGCCCTCGTCGCGCAGCGCTACGAGAAGTACCGACGCATCGGCCACCTCGAGCGCGAGTAGGCCTCTTGGGGCTGATGTTCGACGAGTTCCTGCTGCTCTCGACCGCCATGGTCGGACTGACCCTGCTGCGCTCGTCCCGAGGCGCACAGACGCGGCCGCGTGGCTACACCTGGGTGCTCGCCGCGATCCTCGCGCTGACGGTGCTCGCCGTGGCCGAAGGATCTCGGTTCATCGGTGTGGTCGCCATGGCGCTCGCGGTGCTCATCGTGGCCGTCCCGGCGGCGCTCGAGTGGGCGGCGCGCGTCTTCTTCGGGCGGGGCATGCTGCGCTGGGCGGTGTGGGCGGCGGGCTTGCGAAGCATGCTGATGCTCGGCGCCGGGCTGGGACGGCAGCAGCAGATCCTCAGTGGTCTGGCCGTGCTCGAGCGCGAGGGGGTCGACGCGGCGATCGTGTACTTCCGCGGGCTGGCCAACGACACCGACGATGGCGGCGAACTCGCGCTGATCAACGAGCAGATCGTCTCGATGCTCCTGTACGGCCAGCGGTGGGACGAGGGGATCCGCCACTACGAGTCACGCTTTCACCCCGGCTACGCGGCCCTGCGCCCTGCGCTCGTGCTCGGCTTGATGCGGGCGTACGGCGAGGTCGGGTCTCTCGAGCAGGCGGCGGCGCTGCTGCAGGCGCTCGAGGACGGCCCGGTGGGCAACGACCCTCGGGCGTTGGGTCTGGTCTCGCAGGCTCGGCTGACCTTTCTCGTCTACGCGGGGGCCGACGGCACGGTCAACGACGCGCTCGCGCAGCGTGGACGGCGACAGCTCGGGCTCTCGGAGGCCAGCGGCGCGCTGTTCCGCGGGTTGGCGGCACGGCAGGCGGGCGACGCCAGCCGAGCGCGCACCGAGCTCGAGCGCGTCGAAGCCCTCGCAGGCAGGCGCGACGATCGGGTCGTCGACTCCGCTCGGCAGGCGATCGGGGCGTTGGGCGCACCGCCGGCGGTGCTCGAGCCCGTGCAGGTGGCCGAGGAGCTCGCGCCCTATGTCGAGGCGGTCGCGGCACGGCTGCGCGCCTTCATCAAGATGGCGCCCGCGGTAAAGCGCGCGGGATTGCTGGTCGCGACGCCGGCCATCTTGGTGGCGATGGGGCTCGGCTACGTGGCGATGCGCTGGCTCGGCGAGGGCGGCGTGTCCCTGCTTCGGCTCGGAGCCGCGTTCCCTGAGGCCTTGCGCAGCGGGAGCCTGTGGCCCTTGCTGACGGGGTGGTGGGTCCACGGCGATCCCTTGGGGCTGCTCCTGGACCTCTACACCGTGTGGCTCGCCGCGCCGCTGGTCGAGCGCATGGCCGGCGCGGGCCGGACCGTGGTCATCGTCGTGCTCGGCTCCGTCGTTGGCGTGCTGCTCAGCGCGCTGTGGGGCCCGCAGTTTGGGATGGTGCTCGGTGGCGGCGGCCCGGCCTCGTGCGCGCTGCTCGGCGCCGCGGTGGCGCTGCTGTTCAAGCCCGGTGATGGTGGCGTGCGCCTCTCGGCGCGGCGGCGCCTGCTGGTCCCGCTCGTCTTGGTCGGGGTGGCCCAGCTCGCCTCGTCGATCCCCGGCTTCCTCGCGACCGAGGCCACGTGGTTTGCGCTGCTGGCTGCGTTCGGGCTCGGTGCAGGGCTTGGGTGGCTGCCGACCGAACCCCGCTCCGACGCCGCGGTGGCGCTGCTGCTCGTCGCGCTCAGTGCGTTCGCGCTGGTGCGATCCACCCTCGAGGACCCACTCGAGACGCTGCAGACGTCGCCGTGGACCGTGCACGAGGTGGGCCCGGTCGCCTTCGTCACGCCGCATACCTTCGAGCCGGTGCTGACCCGGCAGGACATCCCGGGCCTGCCGTTGCCGATGCACGTGGGCGTGACCGATGGGCTCGCTCTGCGCGCTGCGGCGCAGGTGGAGTTCGCGGCGGTCGTCCCCGAGCACGGCGCGGACCTCGAGACTCCGGGCCTGCTGCTGCTCGACCCGTCGCTCGACGCCGAGCTCACCCTGGTGCCGGCGGACCTGCCCGAGGCGTTCGTTCGTTCGGGTCTGGCCGACGTCGCCCAAGCGCACACGGTCCGGCGCAACGGCGCCCAGCTGGGATGGACCATCACGCGGCGGCTCGGCGCGGAGCCCGAGGATCCCCGCATCGTGATGTTCGCCGCCGAAGGGGCGCTGGAGCGGCAAGCCAGCGTCTACGCGCGGGTTCTCGCGGAGTCCGGCCTCCTGCCGTGAGCGGTCGGCGCTGCGGTGGCTATACTTCCCGGCGGCGTGTCGCGACGTAGACGCAGCAGCCCCATCGGGCCGATCTTGCTGGCCATCGGGGCGTCGGTTTTGCTCCACCTGTCCCTGTGGGGGGCGGGCGATCGGGCGATGACGCTCGGACGCGATCGGACCCTGCCCGAGCGTGAGCCCGGCGTCATGGAGGTCACCCTCGGGCCCGACCCCGCCAAGGAGGACCCGGAGGCTGACCCGGCGCAGGTCCCCGAGACGGTCCGGCTCGACGCAATCGAAGACGAAGAGCGACCCGAGGACGCGCAACGCACCTCGGAGTTCGACAGCAACACCTCGCGCGAGCGCGTCGCACCCTCGCGGCCGCGCTCCAAGCCGGCGACCCCAACCGGCGATCCCAATGCGGACGGCCGGGACAACGCCGCGCCCGAGCCCGCGCCTCGCTCCGCGGCACCGCGGGGCATCGCGCTCCCGCTCGGTGGCGAGCGCTCGGCGGGCAGCGAGGGCCAGTCGCGTGCAGAGGGCAACGCGTCCGCCGTGCCGTCGCCACCAGCACCCAAGTTCGCACCCAGCCCGCGCTCGCTTCGCGGGGTCCCGCGATCCGACTCGCGGACGTGGGGGGAGCCGGGGACCCGCGACAAGATCGATGGCGTCGACGAAGGCGAGGCGACGATCCTCAAGACGAAGCGTTGGAAGTACGCCTCGTTCTTCAACCGGATGAAGGACGACATCGACCAGTACTGGGACCCCGTCGCGCGGCTCAAGGCACGAGACCCCGACGGCCGCATCAACGGCAGCAAGACGCGAACCACCCGCGTCATGATCATCCTCAACGCCGACGGCAGCTTGGACAAGATCAAGCTCCAGAAGAGCTGCAACGTCGATTACCTCGATGAGGAAGCGATTCGCGCCATCCGCTCGGCGGCGCCGTTCCCCAACCCGCCCCAGGGCATGCTCGACCCGCGCGATGGCAAGCTGCACGTCCCCTTCGGCTTCATCGTCGAGATGGGCAAGGGGCGGATCTTCCGGATCAACCGCTGAACCTCAGCCGCCGACCACCGCGACGGGCTTGCGGCGTGAGCACGAAAGAAGGGGCGCCTCGACAGAAGCGCCCCAGTTAGTCTCGGGGATGTCCGGCCTCGGCGCGCCTCAGCTGGGCTGCTTGGGCGCGGGCAGGCCCGCCATGATCGCGGTGAACTCGGGGTGGTTGGGCGCGGCCTGAAGGGCGGCTTGGCACACCTGGCGAGCTTCGTCGAACATGTTGGCGTCGCGCATGGTCGAGGCGAGCGCCACGACGGGCTCGATGTCGCGCGGGTTGATGGCGACCACGGCGCGCAGGTGCTCCACCGCCTCCTTGGGGCGGCCTTGCTTGCGAAGGATCGCCGCGAGCAGGTTGCGGATCTCGGCGTCGTTGGGCCGCAGCTTGACGGCGTTGTTGAGGTGGGCCAGCGCCGCGGCGTCGCCCTCGGACTCGCGAACGGCGAGCGCGAGCATGAGGTGCGGCTGCCAGAACTTCTCGTCGGTCGCGATGACCTCGCGGAGGAACTTGGCGGCCTCGGTCGCTTGGGCCTTGTCGCCGCTGCGGACCTGCTCCATGGCTTCGTCGTAGCGGTCGTCGAAGTTCTCGACGGTGACCTGCAGCATGCCGCGGCGCGCGAACGCATCGTCGTCGAGGCTGCGGCGGGGCAGGGCGAGGATCTTCTCCAGGTACCCCTTGGCCTTGTCGGCGGCGTCGTCGCTGTCCTCGTCGTCGAGGTACATCGAGGCGACGTAGCGCAACACGGTGGCGCTCTGCGAGAACCGCTCGGCGGCGTCGTGCAGCAGCTTCGTGGCCTCTTCGATGCCTTCGTCCTCGTGGAGGTCGAGCAGCATGTCGAGGCTGCTCTTGCCGATGCCATCGAGCGTGACCGCCGTGCGCAGCAGCTGCATGGCCTCTTCGCGGTCTTCCTTGCCCTGGTCGTCGTCGTCGCCCGCGCGGTCCCAGAGCACGTTGGCCAGATCTCCGTAGGCGGCGGGTACCTTGCCCTCGTCGACGGCGCGGCGCAGGAACGGCTCGGCCTCGTCGAACTTGTCGTGCTCGATGAGCAGGGACCCGATGCGCGCCATCAGCAGCGGCGACTCGTTACCCTTCTCGGCGGCGAACTCGGCGACCTTGAGCGCGTTGGCGTTGTCGCCGGCGGCCCGGAGCGTGTCGATGAACTGCGTGGTGATCGTCTCGTCGGTGGGATCGAGGTTGAACGCCTGGTTGAAGTGCTGGACGGCCGAGGCCGCGTCGCCGAGACGGCGGAAGAGCGTGGCGAGGTGGTGCCAGGCTTGCTTGTCTTCCTTGCGCTTTTGGGCCGCGACCGAGAGCGCCTGCAGCGAAAGGGGCACCGCGGTCTGGTCGAACGGGTTGTTGACCAGGATGTCGGCCATCATGTGCAGGCCCTGCATGGCGTTGTCCATGCCCGGGTCGCGGTTGATCGCGTCGACGAACGGGGTGAGCAGCTGGTCGGGGGTGGTCGGGATGCACCGGCCCTGCAGCGCGCTGAGGTTGCCCAATCCGACGAGGAACGACATCAGCGCCTGCTGATTGTCGGTGCCGAACGCCGCCTTGGTTTCGGTCTCCTCGACCTGCGTGTCGAAGTGTTTCGCAAGGTCGGCGAGCACGCCGAGCATGCGCTCGGGCAGCTCTTGCGCCTTGGCGCCCCAGCTCCACTTGCCGCGCTCGGTGAGCTCGGCCTCGCCCGTGCGCTCGACGAGCCGCGAGGTGAGCGCGATGTTCTCTTCGTCGACGCGAATGTCGGTGACGAGGCCGAACGTTGCGTTGGGGAAGCGGCCGATGCCCTCGAGGGCCCGCTCGTCGGTCCACGGCTCGCGGAACACCATCAGCGCGGGGACCTGGCGGCCGCCTTGGTCGGCCATCGCCGTGAACACGGGCGCGGCGGCTTGCACCTCGCGCGTGGCGAGCTCCTGAGCCCACCAGCGCTGCACGCCCATCGCAAGCGGGGCGCCCTTGCCCTCGTTCGTGCAAGCGAACGGGAGGATCACGAGCTTGATGTCGGCGGCAGCCTGCGCGACCGCTTCGGGGTCGTCCTCGCCTTCATTGAACATCACGTCCTCTGCACCCTCTGCTTCGGTGCCCTGCGTGTCGTCTTCGCTTGCCATGAGGCGCGAACCTAGCAGGGGATCGCGCCTTTCACTACACCGTCTGGTACGGTCGACGTGGCATGTCCCACGTGCGTCGAGCGGCCGCGAGCGCGGCCACCGCAGTCGCTTCGATGCTGCTGTGCGGGTGCGTGGAGCCGACTGTGGACACGGTCGTGGCGTGGGTGGAATCGGTCGATGACGGCTCGGGCCGCGACGTGCAGATCTACGACCGAGGCCGCCGCTACGCCGTGCGGCTCGAGCCGGACGAGGCGGGGTCGGATCTGGGCAACTACGGGCTCGCCGTGGACCCGCGCGGGGCCGGGGTCGCGCAAGCGGGCGGCCGGCGGCTCGCCTACACCGGACTGCGGGACACGCGACAGCCCGTGCTGACCAACGCGCTCTTCGGCGGCGCGCAGCCCAGCGCGGGGTTTGCCTTCACCCGCAACGGCGACGGCTTGCTCAGGGCGCCGGGCGGGACGACGGCGGTGCGGTACGCGTTCATGCCCACCTCCTCATCGTCGGCGGGGACCGAGATCCTGCTCGAGCCCCCCGACGGGATCGGCACCGGGCAGTTCGAGTTGATCACCGCCACGGCCGCGCCGGTCTTCGCGTGGGTCGAGTACCAGGGGGCCCCGTCACAGGCGTCGGGGCGCGTCGCGGCGTACGCCTACCCGAGCGACATCAACCCTGGCGGGCTGCGCGTCGAGGGGATCACCGAGCTGGGCACGGGGCAGCTCTACGCCTCGCCGCCACCGTTGGTGTCCGATCTGCAGATCACCGACGCATGGTGTCCGCACCGCACCTGTGTCGTGCCCGATGGCAGAGGCGTCATCGCGCCGGCCGCAGGGCGCTGTCGGTTCTGGACGTGGCGCTGGGCGGACGAGGCTGCGCTCAGCGGGCAGGTCCCCGCCGAGGAGGTCGTGATCGAAGAAGGGTGCCCGCCCGACCCCCGCGCAGTCCCGTCGCTGTTCGCGGCGATCGACGTGGACCTCGCGGTGCTCGACGATGGCGACCGGGTGTACCTGGCAGACCTGTCGGCGGGTCGCATGACCTCGGCGCCCAAGCTCTGGGACAACGCGGGCTCGGTCCGCATCGGGGGAGACGGTCGCTCGGTGGTGTTGGTCTCCGATGACTCGCGCGTGGTCCGGGTCGACGCCGACGGTCCGCGCGTGATCTCGGGCGACGCGATCCCGTGCGCCGGCCCCCCGTCGAACGCCCGGATCAGCCCCAGCGGCTTGTGGATGGCCCGGGCGTGCCTGGGGGACGGCACGTTCGCGCCGGTCGAGCAGGCGGTCATCATCCGGGTGTCGCCGCTGGGCGCCGAGACGTTCATCTCCGTGCCGATGGAGGTCCTTGGCATCGACGACGGAGGCAACGTGTTGCTGTACAGCCGCGCCGAGTCGGGCGAGCCGCGCGGCCTGTTCGTGCTCGATGACGACGGCGGCGTGACGCGGATCGACGCGCTCGAGCCCGAGCCCGACGACGTTCATGACGGTGCGGGATCGATCGTGTTCTTTGCAGTGCAGTCGTTCCGCGGGTAGCGAGCGCCCCGGCGCATCACAGCTCGACCGACAGCAGCAGGTCGACCGTGCCCATGCCCGTCTGGGGGACTTGCGTCGGCACGTCCAACGGGAAGGAGACGGCGTCGCCCATGTCGGGCAGCAGGATGCCGGCGGTCATGTTGCGGTTGCGATCGAGCACCGCGTTCGCTCGATAGTCGCCGTCGTGAATCTGCTCGAAGGCGACCACGACGCTGGTCGAGCCGGCGTCGGCGGTTGCGCGCATGTACCGGCTGGGCACGCAGTTCTCCAGCGGGTTCACGCCGCAGTCGGTCGTGGTGAGCACCACCCAAATGTCGGCCGGCTCGGCCAGCGGCTCGCTCCAGCTGGCCTGGACTGCGAGCTCGGGCATCGCCGGGAAGTCGGCGTCGCCGGGCTGAGCCGGCGGGGTTGGGAACGCGCCTTCGAGGGGGCGCGCCTCGAGCCGGCTGGCGATCCACTCGATGTGGCGCATGCCGAGCACGTCGACGTCGAGCCGAAGCGTGTCGTCCTGCGAGAAGTCGAACCGGGCGTCGACGTAGTCGCAGCCTCCCCCCAGGGCGCAGAACCGCCACAGCGTCCCATCGGACTCCTCGAGCGCGGTGCGGGTGTCTCGGGGGATGCCCAGGAAGTCGCCCCCGTTGCGAAACGTCAGGACGGTCTGTCCATCGTGCTCTTCGAGCGCGAACGCGAAACGCAGCGAGTTGTCGCCGTCGAGGTCGACCCGCGAGAACAACACGCCGTCGCTCGCGGCGCGGACGTCCATGTTCATGGTGGGGAAGCTGCCCGCCGAGGTCCACGAGGTGACCGGCGCGACCCACAGGCCCGCGATCGAGACGAAGAAGGCGGACGCCTCGGCGGGGTCGGGCTCGCCGCTGCTGCCCTCGGCGCCCGAGGTCGAGCCATCGGCCGCGGAGGGGTCGACCTCGGTGGGGTCGACCTCGCTGCTGGAGCCCTCCAGGGGGCCCGAGGAGCCTCCGTCGTGCGTGTCGGTGCCCTCGGCGTCGGGCGTGGTGGTGCAGGCGCAGGTCAGCGCCAGGGCGGAGGCGAGGGTCCGGGAGGTCAAGTCAAGCATATGGTCCGTCAGTCGCCGCTGCAGGCCGTTCGGATGCGCCGCCGATGTGATCGCGGTCTCAGGGCGTCGCGAGCTCGACGATGCGGTCCATCATGCGGTGGACCTCTTCTTGCGTGTTGTAGAAGTGCGGGCCGAGCCTCAGGCCGCAGCCGGGTCGCCAGTCGTGCTTGTAGCGCTCCTCGATGAGCTGGGCGGAGACCTGCTCGGAGTTGCTGAACTCCACGGCGACGAAGCCGGTGCGCCACTTCGCATCGAGCGGTGAGTGCACCTGCAGCCCGGCGGCCTGGGCCCGGTCGATGATCATCTGGCACAGGCCGAGGTTGTGTGCGCGGATCCGTTCGAGCCCGACCTCGAGCAGGTTCTGGTAGGCCGCGTGGGCCACGTAGTAGGCCGGAATGGACGGCGTGCCGCCCATGAAGTGCCAGGGCCCCTGCGCGTAGCGGATGGGCGCGGGCTCGAACGCAAACGGCTCGGCGTGGCCCATCCAGCCGGTCAGGCGGGGCTTCAGCTGGTCCTCGAGGCCCGGGCGCGTCCACAAGAACGCGGTGCCAGGACCGGCGCACAGCCACTTATGGCTACCGCCGACGACCAGGTCGACGCCGAGCTCCATGACGTCGAAGGGCAGCACGCCGGCGGTCTGATAGACGTCGAGCATCACGAGCGCGCCGACCTCGTGCGCGCGTTCGCAGATCGCCTTGACGTCGTGCAGGGCGCCCGAGACGTACACCGCGTGGCTGATCGACACGATGGCGGTGGTCTCGTCGATGGCCTCGAGCATGCGCTCGGTGGGCACGGTCATGCCGTCGTCGCTGGGGACGAGGTGAAGCTGCGCCCCGAGATCCCGGTAGCGGTCCCACACGTAGATGACGTTGGGAAACATCAGCGACTCGATGACGACCTTGTTGCGGGGCTTCGACCAGTCGAAGCAGCTGGCGACCGAGGCCTGAAAGAACGCGACGTTTTGGTTGAGCGTGGTGTGTCCGGGCGCGCCGCCGAAGAACTTGGCGACCATGTCGCCGACCTCGGTGACGAAGCGCGTCCACTCGTGCCACGCCTCGACGCCTTGCTGCTCCCACGCGTCGGCGTAGCGGGTGAGCGCGTCGCGGGCACCGCTCGGCATGGCGCCCATCGAGTTGCTGTTCATGTACGTGCTCGTCGCGAGGATCGGGTAGTCCTCGCGGTAGCGCGCGAGCGTGGGGTCGATGCGGGGTTCAATCACGGGAGTCACCGGGGCCTTCTTCGGCGGGGTCTTGGGTGGTGTCGGCGTCAGGCTCAGGCTCAGGCTCAGGCTCAGGCTGAGCGTAGGGGTCGAAGGTCGCGACGCTCACGCGGCGCGCGTTGAAGCGGTCGAGCTCGGCCGGGGTGAACGCCTCGTCGCCGCCCAGCTCGCGGCGCACGAACGCCTCGATGACCGTGCGGGCCTGCTCACCCGCCTCGCGCCGCAGGCGGTCGACCGAGAGTACGGCCTCGGCGGGAATGCCCGCGGTGTCCGCGACCATCCGGTCCTCGCAGGCGTCCCAGTGCTCGAAGAGGATCTCGCGACGCCGCTCGAGGCTGAGCGATGCGTCACCCCAGACCGCCAGCAGGTCCGCGGGGAGCTCGCGGAGGCGCTTTCGAATCTGCCCGCGATTCCACGCGATCGCGAGGTCGGTCCGAAACGCCTCGGTCTCCCGCAGCGCGCTCATCTTGGCCGAGGTCGCCAGGTCGTGCCCCGAGGCCCGCATGAGCCACTCGAGCGGACCCTGCATCGCGAAGCCGCCGGGGTTGGACATCAGGCTGCGCGCGCCCGGGCGCCGGCCGATCTTGCCGTTCTGCGAGTCCGCCGACGACGGACGCCGCCAGCGGTCGGCGAAGTACGCCCGGCCATCGGGCGCCACCGTCATCGTGAAGCGGCGCTGCGCGTCCACATAGCGGTAGCTCCCGTCGGGCAGCCGCTCCAACCCCACGTCACCGGGGCGCGAGCGCGACGTGGGGGAGGGCGTCTCTTGCAGGCGAGGCGCAGGCGGTGCCCCACCGGAGCGCCTCCCGCCCGGCGGAGGCGGTGCGGTGATCGTCTCTTCGGGTGGCTGCCGGGTCTGCGAGGGCGGCGCCCAGCCGATCGCGAGCGTCAGCAGCCACGGTGCGAGAGCCATGGCCGCGATCATGCCGCAGGCGCGGAGCGCCGGGGCGTGCGGGGTCGCACAACGCGAAGCGCTAGCGCTGGTCGCAGATTGGGATCTCGTCGAGGGGCCCCCACCCAGGCATCGGGCAGCCTTCTTTCGGCGGCGGCACGTTGCAGGGGCGGCCTGTCTCATAGGTCACAGGGTCAGCCCCGACGACACCAGAGTCAGTGAGCGCCTCTGAGCCGTCGGGCGTTTTTCTGCGAAGGAGCTCGCTCTCTCGGAGAGAAACCAGGGTGGGAAACCGCTCCTCTCCCTCGACAGGGTAGAGTTCGACTTCGCTGTCGCTGAGGGCTCTCCATTGAAAGGCCCAGGGCTCCACGGGGTTGAAGTCGCAGACGATGCGATGCCAGACCCCAGTGCCATCGGGCTTGAGTTCGAGGTAGCTGAGCTGGGGGCCGGCCGCGAGGTCCTCTGACCGGTGGTAGAAGCCCATCGCCCACTCGACATCGAAACCGGCTGAGCCCACGTCGTCGCCACCGGCTTCCGCCTCGCCTTCGCCTGCGCCGACACCCTCTTCGTTCTTGCTGACGTGGGGTCCGCAGGCACACAGGCCGCATAGGGCCCAAACTCGAAGGTAGGCTGTCGTCTTCATCAGTTTCTACTCCAGGTTGAGGCGCAGATAGTGGCCTTGGGACGGAACTCCGGGCGTTGGGCTGCCCGAGGAAGAGGCGAGGTCGAGATAGGTCTGTGGCACGTCCCGGTCGGTCAGGACGAAGAGCATGTTCCAGCCTGGTGGCATTTCGCCGGCGTCCTGGGGCATCTCGACCTCGATGGTGTCCGCGTCCAACTCCGTGAACCCGAGTTCGACGAACCGCTGGTCCATGTCGAACTGGTGCGTCACCGAGCCGAGACGCACCAGCGTTACCCGACTGACCTCCGCGGCGGCGCCATCTCGCCGTTCATCGAGACGTCGACTGCGATAGTCGAGTCGTAGTCTGCATTGTCGGGCGCGACCTCGATCTCAGGCGCTGGGCCCCAGAACTTGTACGGTGGGCTGAAGAACTCGACCTCGGTCTGGTTCACTAGCTGCGAGCGCTGGCCGTTGCCCGCGGTCAAGACTCGCCCATCCGGGACCAAGATCGCGGTGGAGTGGTACATCCGCTCGTGAACTTGCTCCCCAAACTCGAACCAGTGCCCGGTCCAGGGCCACCAGAGGGCGGCAGACCGCGTCGCGTAGAAGGTGTTGTCCCACTCCTCGCAGGTCTCGTTGCACCCCCCTCCTGAACCGCCGTCGACGCTCGCGCAGCAGTCACCGGCGTCGTCGCACTCCACGTTGGTGAAGACCCCGCTCGGCTCTCGGCAGTAGAACGTCGCATTCGAGTCACCGTTGCCCTCGGAGTTTCCGCCGGTCATGAGAACCGTTCCGTCCGGGAGCAGCGTCAGCGTTTGAAAGTGGCGTTGTTGCGGCATCGGGCATTTTTCTGCCCACTCCGGCTCGGGTATCGAGACGTCGATGACCTGAGTCGCATCCGTCGGGATGCACCGCGAGGAAGCGCTCGAACAACCGCCCGACTTCATGACTTGGTCGGGCTCGTACATGACGGCTGACCCGCCAGGTATGGCGGAAGTGAATGGACCGTCGTACTGCAACGTTGCGGGGTCAAAAATCCAACCGTCGCGAAAAAAGGCCCCTGCGCCTTCCTGGCCGCCCACGAACAACCGACCGTCCGTCATCTGAAACGTGAACGGGTAGAAGAACTTTCCCGCAGCGAGCTGGTCGATCGGATGTGCGGTGCGCTGCTGCGATGTTCCAGCTGCAAAGTCCCAGATCGTGATCGAGTTATTCACGAAGTCTCCGCCGTGCAGAATGATGCGACCGTCACCCATTGTGGTGAGGGACGGGTACCATCGCCCGAAGAACGGGCTGAGCAGTCCCTCGAACGACCACGTCTCGTCCACGAGCCTCCACGCCGAACGGGGGCCGCCGCCCCCCGACGACCCAGTCGCGTTGCCGCCTTGCACGATGGGGTTTCCGTCGACCCAGTGCGTATGGCCGGAGCAGAAGGGATCGGGAGTCGAAACATCCGAGACGCACGAATATTCGGACTTGTCGGCGCTCGGGCCTGGGCATGCGCCGTTCGTTGCGCTCGCGCAGTACTCGACGCAGTCGTTTCTAGTCTCGCAGTCAATGTCGCTGTCGAACGCGCAGCTCGAACGGTTGATGCTCAGCGGGACGTGGGTGAACGTCTCGGTCTCGATGTCGTAGAGATACTGGTCGTCCTTCGGATTCCCGAAGCCGGAGAACATCAGGATTTTCCCCGGGATATGGATTGTGTGGACCCCGATGAGGTCGCCGTTGCTTCCCGGCGGGCTGATGCTCGGTCTCGACCACTCGATTGGCGCCCCCCACTGGCCGATGTGCCGGGTCGTTCAGGTCGAGCAAACCGACGGCGTCTTCGCAGGAGAAGCCGCCGCTGCCGCCCGACCCGCCGTCACTTTCATCTGCCGTATCAGTATCCGTATCCGTTGCGCCAGCCGCTCCGGAGGTTCCTCCGCCCGTGTCGCAACCCAACAGCGAAAGCACGCCGAGACCGCCGACTGCAATCGTCCTGAATTGCATGGTGTCGACGCTGCCCGAAGAGGGCCCGAAGTGTCAAGACAGGCGGCGCTACAAGGACATGCCGGTCGGCCGGCGCGACGCCGCACAGGGGGCGACCTGCGCGTCGCTCAGCTGTCGGCGACGAACTTGCCGTAAGCCTCGGCGTCCATCAGCGTCTCGAACGCGCCCGGATCGGCCGGCTTGATCTTGAGCATCCAGCCGCCTTCGTAGGGCGTCTCGTTGACCGACTCCGGCGCATCTTCGAGCGCCTCGTTGATCTCGACCACTTCGCCGTCCATGGGCGCGTACAGCTCGGAGACCGCCTTGACCGAGTCGACGTCTCCGAACGCCTCGCCGGCGGTCAGCGCGGTGCCGACGTCGGGCAGGGTGACCATGGTGATGTCGCCGAGCTGCTCGACCGCGTGGGCGGTGATGCCCACGACGAGGAGGTCACCCTCCTTGCGGGCCCATTCGTGCTCTTTGGTGTAGCGGAGGTCGGCGGGAAAGTCGCTCATGTTCGGATTCTCTTCGGTGATCGGTTGGGGGAGGGGAGTGCCTTAGCTGCGGCGGTAGAAGGGGCCCTTGACCTGCTCGGCTTCGATGACGCGGCCGCGCTGGGACAGCCGCAGGGGCGCGCCGGGGGAGGCCATCGACGCAGGCACGTACGCCAAGCCAATCGCGCCGCCGACGGTCGGGGCCACGCCGCCCGAGGTGACCCGGCCCACGACCGCGTCGCCTTCGCCGAGCACCTCTGCGCCCGCGCGGACGATGCCGCGGCTGGTGACCTTGAAGCCCACGAGCTTGCGCGAGACGCCCACGGCCTTGATCGACCGCAGCGCCTCTTGGCCGATGAAGGGGTGGGGCTTGTCGAGCTTGACCACCCAGCCCAGCCCGGCCTCGTACGGGTTGGTGGTGCGGTCGATGTCGTTGCCGTACAGCAAGAGCCGAGCCTCGAGCCGCAGCGTGTCGCGGGCGCCCAGGCCGATCGGTTTGGCCCCGGCGTCCGTCAGCGCGGACCAGACCGCGACCGCTTCGCTCGCAGGCACGAACAGCTCGAAGCCGTCCTCGCCGGTGTAGCCCGTGCGCGCGGCCAGGACGTCGACCCCCGCGATGGCGCCCTCGCCCAGGCCGAACGAGGGGACGTCGGCCAGCGATGCGCCGCCGAGCTCGGCGACCATGCCGACCGCCTTGGGGCCCTGCACGGCGAGCAGCGCGAACTCACCCGACCGATCGGTCATCGTGCAGTCGCCCTCGAAGCCCGACAGCCCCTGCTCGAAGTGGGCGAGGTCCGCCGCGATGTTCGCCGCGTTGATGACGATGCGGTAGCGCTCCTCGGCCAGCTGGTAGACGATGCAGTCGTCGACGATGCCGCCGTCGGCTTGGCAGGTGACGGTGTACTGCGCCTTGCCGGGGACGAGCTTGCTGACGTCGTGCGTGACGAGCTTGGCGACGGCGGGCAGCGCGTCCTTGCCCACGAAGTCGACCTCGCCCATGTGCGAAACGTCGAACAGGCCCACCGAGGTGCGCACGGCTTCGTGCTCGGCGAGGATGCCCTCGTATTGGATCGGCATGTCCCAGCCGCCAAAGGCGGCCATCTTTGCGCCGAGCGCGACGTGGGTGGCGTGCAGGGGCGTGGTCTGGAGCGTCATCGGGGCGCCTGCACTATCGAGCACCCAGGCCGGCCAACGCAAGCGGTGGCTTGGCCCTTTGTCCGCGGCGAGCAGGCTTGTTAGATCCCGTGCCATGCCCCGATCGCTCTCGGCCATGGCTTCGCGTCGCGCGCACGCGTGGCTCGCGATCGCGTTGCTCGGACTGGGCTGTCGCAACCGGGGCACCGAGGGCCCCGGCGCCGAGCAGACGCAGCTTCAAGCCGAGGCCACCATCCGCAAGGCGATCCGGCAGTCGCCCGAGGGGTTCATCTTCCTGCCCTCCAAGCGCGCCGAGCGGGTGTACGAGCTGCCGCGCCTCAACGAGATCGCGCAGAGCATGCGCCAGCCCGCGGCCGCGTGTTTCCTCGGCGAGGCCGTCAAGACCATGCGGCTCGCCGCGCCCGGCGGGGACGAAGACGCCCCGGCCTACGAGGGCGTGCCCGACGGCCAAGCCAAGCTGCGGATGCGCGTGGGCGCCGACGGCAAGGTGCTGCGGGTCGAGACCCTCGAGACCGGCTTCGAGGGCGAGTCGGTGCCCGAGTGCATCGCCGAGGAGCTCTCGCGGCGGCGCTTTCCCGAGAACCAAACCGGCACCGCGCACTACATCGACGTCGTCTACTGGGTCTCGCTCGGCCCCCAGCCTCGGACCGACGGGCACGCCGAGCGGATCCGTCGCGAACAGGTCGAGGCCGGCGTACGGGCCAAGAAGTGCCTGCAGGGGCGGGTGGGGGTCGGCGCGTACACCATCGAGGGGCTCAACCTCGTCGCGTCCAACGGGGCCACCGTGGCCAACCGCGTCGAGCAGAAGGGCTTGCCCGATGAGGTGCGGCAGTGCGTGGCGACGGCGTTCCGATCGCTGCGCTTGCTCGCCGACGACTCCACCTTCATCCGTCCGGTCGGCGTGCGCACGCAGTTCGTCGTGGCCGACGATGGGGTGGTGAGCGTCGAGGACGAGGACTGGCTGCGGTTGGTCGAGCTCGAGGAGCGCGCGCGCCGTGACGCGCTGCGAGCCGAACGCGACGCGGTCAACCCCGTCGACACCCTGCCGCCCGAGCCGCTGCCCGAGCCGCTGCCCGAGGCCGTGCCCGAGCAGGCGCCCCAAGCCGATCCGGGAGAGGCCGGGTTGAGGCTCGACATCGGCCCCCGCGGGGGCACCCTCCGGTGACCCTCCCGGCGCGGGCTGAGCCGATCGCCAGCCCCCTGGAGGGCCTGCCGCTGTGCGACCCCGCCGAGATCGAGCGCGCGACCGGGTTCGTCCGCACCGTCCGCTCGCTCGTCACCGTCCCGCTCACCACGCTGGGCTTGCTCGCCACTCTCGCCGCGCTCTCGGTCGGCAACCTGCTCGCCGCCACGCTCGCGGGGGCCGCGACGCTCGGCGTCGTGTTCTCCCTCGTTCGGGACACGCGCCTGTCGGTGGCGCTCGATCGCCTGCGCAGCGGCCGACTCGCGGAGGCCGAGCAGGGCATGCACAGCCTCGTGCAGCCGCACGTCAGCCCCGATCGCCAGCGCGGGCGGGCGCAGGCGTATCTGGCCGCAATCGCCTGGGCCCGGGGGCACCACGCCGTCGCCCTTCGATGGACGAAGGCGCGTGGAGCGACGCTCGAGCGGGTCGGCGCGGCGGCGGACGAGGTGTTCCTCAACGAGGCGAGCGCGGTGTTGCTGCTCGCGCTGCTCGGCAAGCTCGCCGAGGCCGAAGCCGGCCTGGCACAGCTCGGGCCGACGCCGGAGGGAGATCGATGGGCCCGCGCCGAAGCGGCGGCTCGGCTGTGCGTCGCCTTTGGGCGGGACGATGTGGAGCCGGTCCGCCTGCACCTGCATCGCTGGATGCCGCTGCTCGGCGCCGACACCCCGCTGCTTGCGGCGTGGATGACCTGGGCCCTCGACCGGGTGCAGCGCCCCGAGGCGGCATACCAGGCGGCGGCCATCGCCCGCAGCGACGCTCCGGCGGTGGCCAGGCACGTCCCTCGACTCGCAGACTGGCTCTCTCGTTTCGAGACCGCGCGGCTGCACTACCGCAGCTGAACGTCTCGGCTCGCGGTGGTCAGGACGCGCCGCCGTCGGCGTTCTCGTCGATCCACGCCGCGGCCGCTGCGTCGGCGCCCGCGGCCTCGCCGAGCATCAGGACGCCGGCACAGGGCCCGGCCAGCGGAGACTTGGCCGACGCGAGCGCCTCGCTCACGCACGCATCGACGCTCGCGCCCCGTCCGGAGTAGACGTCGAGCTCCGAGAGCGCCCCGGATGCGCCCTTCCAGGTCACGACCACCGCGGCGCCCTTGGGCGCGCAAGCGTCGAGCGCCGCCTTGTGCTCCGCGAACCCGCCCACCATCGCCATCCCCTCGAGCAGCGGCCGCTTCGCGTTCGCACACGAGAGGCTCTGGACTCGGAGTCCGTTGGCCTCGGTGCCGCCCATCTCCAGGTTCGCGTCGGCAACCTTCAGCCGGGCACGCACCTGCTCGGCGCTCAGCGTGACCTCGGGTTTCGCCGGCCCGGCGGCGGCGTCCCCGGTGGCGTCATCGCACGCAGAGCCGGCGACGAGGAGGAGAAGAAGGGGCGTGGCGAGCACTCGCGGCATCGTGGGGTTGTAACGCGCCCACGGGTACAGTGCCTCGTCCGCTCAGCGCCGGGGATCGTCCGCGGTGTCCGCGTCGGGGTCGACGCTGTCCACCGCGCCCGGCCCCGACCCCGATTGCGCCGCCGGGTGCAGGTCGCTGTCGAGGTCGATCGGCCCATCGGGCAGCACGGCGACCGCCGAGGCCTCGATGGACTGCGAAATCGAGGCGTGCGGGTCGATGTTGGCGATGAGCGAGGCGGCCTCGGTGTTCTCCAGGACCGCCTCGTGGTGGTCCTCGGCGGGCAGCAGCAGGCTGACGACCATCGAGCCGGCGATGAGCCCGGCGACGATACCCAGCGAGATGCCGACCGGGATGTGGAAGGGGTCGATGAGTCCGAACAGCCCCTCGGCCACCAGCATCTTGCCGCCGATGTACGAGAGCACCAGCCCCAGGCCGTATTTGAGGTAGGCGAACTTGTCGAGGATGCTCTGCAGCAGGAAGAACATCGCCCGCAGCCCCAAGATCGCGCACACGTTGCTCGTGAACACGATGAACGGGTCGCGGCTGATACCGAACACGGCCGGAATGGAGTCGAGCGCAAACACGACGTCGGACGTCTCGACCATGAGCAGGACGATGAACAGCGGCGTGAAGCGGAGGCCCCGCTTGGTGCGGATCGCAAACTTGTCGCCGTGATAGCGACGTGTCAGGGGCAAAACCCGTCGGGCGAGGCGGTAGGCGATGTTGCCCGAGGGGTCGGGGTCGTCGTCGTCGGTGAACAGCAGGCGGATGCCCGTGAACAGCAGGAAGCCGCCGAAGATGTACAGCGACCACGAGAACATCTCGATGAGGCTGATGCCGACGACGATGAACACGCCGCGCAGCACCAATGCACCGACGATGCCCGCGAACAGGACGCGGTGCATGACCTCGGCCTTCACGTCCATGTAGCGGAAGATGACGATGAAGACGAAGAGGTTGTCGACCGACAGCGACTTTTCGATGAGGTAGGCCGAGAGGAACTCGAGGCCCGCCTGCTTGCCGAAATGGAGGTAGACGTAGAGGTTGAAGCACAGGCTCAGGACGACCCAGACGATCGTCCAGCCCAGGGCTTCCTTCACGCTGACCGTCTTGGCCTCGCGGTGAAACACGCCGAGGTCGATGGCGAGCAGCACCAGCACCCCGACCAAAAAGGCCGCCCAGGTCAGCGGTGAGCCGACACTACCAAGGCCCAGGAGGGCGCCGGGCCCTCCCGCGATATCGACGAGCGCGTTCAAGTTGGTCGCAGTCGCTCAGGCGTCGAGGCGCTCGAACTTGGTGTCTTTGAGCTTGATGACGAGCTTGCGAGGCTTCGAGTCGTCTTGGTAGTCCAGGTCGACGAGCGTGCCGGTGAACTCGACGTAGGTGCCCTTGGGGTAGCCGTCGCCGATCTTCTCGTTGGACAGGAGGTTGTACTCGATGGTGATCTCGTAGAGCACCGGGTCTTCGACGAGCACCGAGGCTTCGTACTTGCCCAGCTCGCTGTCGGCGATGTTCTCGCCGAGCGACGAGACGACTTGAAAGCGACCCTGGCCCTTGAACGAGCCTGGCTTGCTCTTGATCGCGTCGACGTGCGCGGCGCGCTCTCCGCTACTCATCGTGTTGAACGCCTCGAGGTTCTTCTTGCCGAAGGTCAGCTCGTCCTTCGTGACGTCGAACCTCTCCGGTGGCTTCTGCCAGGCAGGCTCTTCACCCTTGTCGCAGCCCAGCGGACCCGCCGCCACGCTCAGCACCAAAAGGGCGGCAAGGGAT
This sequence comes from bacterium, assembly GCA_024742475.1. GTDB lineage: Bacteria > Myxococcota_A > Polyangia > Nannocystales > Nannocystaceae > CAJXVA01. The sequence goes on from JANSYI010000034.1 coordinate 36,040, forward strand.
TGTCCCACAGCGCGCATGGGCCGAAACCTATCACTTCGCGGGGGGATGTCCACGACCGTGAAACCGCCCGACGTCGGCGGGGTTTCATGCAATCGGCGGGCCCAAATCGATTCAGATCGGGTTCTCGGCGTCGCAGAGGCTGTCGGGCCCCAGCGTCGCCGCGAGCTCGTCGCGCGCGGCGTCGGCGAGGGCAGCCCGGTCTGAGGGCGCCTCGAAGGTGATCCGCACGTGGTATGCCACGCTGCCGTCCTCAGCCCGGGACCAGCGGGGGTAGGAGCCGATGTCCAGCCCCTCGCCGTGCTTGGCGAGCAGCGCGTCGAGGTGGGGCGCGAGCTTGCTCTCGTCGAGCGTCGTGTGCAGCAGGGCCAGGTGCCAGCCCTCGCCCCGGGGCAGCTCACCGGGCGCGACCTCGAGGTGCTCGAGCTTGGCCCGGAAGAGGCTGGGGACGCCGGGCAAGATGTACAGCCGCGAGCGGACCGGGTCGGCGTCGCGGTCGAGATCGAGCCGAAGCACCGGCCAGCCCTTGCTCCCACGCAGGGTCGTGCCCTCGGGGACGTCGGCCATCGACAGCGCGGCGTCGCTGAGGTCTTCCCCGTAGTGCTTGCGCAGCGAGGCCGCCATCTGGGGGTGCTGCACGAGCGGCCGGCCGGTGGCCGCGGCGATCGAGGCCATGGTGATGTCGTCGTGCGTGGGTCCGACGCCGCCGGAGGTGAACACGAGGTCGGCGCGTCGTCCCAGCCGCAACAGGGCCTCCCCGATCGCCTCGGCGTCGTCCCCGACCATGGCCATCTCGACGAACGCGATCCCGAGGCGGCGTAGCACCTTGGCCAGGTGATGCCCGTTCTCGTCCCGGATCTTCCCGCTGAGGAGCTCGTCGCCGATGAGCAGCAGGCCGGCGGTCGGGGAGGTTTGCGTGGACATCGCGCAGGGACGATAGCAGCTCTTGACCCCGCGCCAGCCTCGGGCGTATCTCCCGACGCATGACCGAGCGCGATCGTCCCGAGGCCGTCCTTGCCCTTGCCGACGGTCGGGTCTTTCGCGGCGTCGGGTTCGGCGCTCGCGCGACGGCGATCGGCGAGGTCGTGTTCAACACCTCGATGACCGGCTACCAGGAGATCCTCACCGACCCCTCCTACGCCGGCCAGCTCGTGTGCCTGACGACGCCCGAGATCGGCAACGTCGGCTGCAACACGTTGGACGTGGAGTCCGAGGCCCCGGGCGCCGAGGCGCTGATCATTCGGGCGCTCTCGCCCACGGTGTCCAACTGGCGCGCCGAGCAGTCGCTCCCCGACTTCCTCGAGGGCCGCGGTGTCCCGGGCATCAGCGAGGTCGACACCCGCGCGCTGACGCGGCACTTGCGGGAGACCGGCGCGATCATGGGCGCGGTCAGCACCGAAGACATCACACCCGAGCGCTTGGTCGAGATGGCCAAGCAGGCGCCGTCGATGCAGGGCAAGGCGCTCGCGCACGAGGTCAGCACGGCCGTGCCGTACACGTGGGAGCATTCGACGCTGCGCTGGTCCGAAGACCCCGACGTGCCCGAGGCGACGCTGCGGGTCGTCGCCTACGACTTCGGCATCAAGCACAACATCCTGCGGTGCCTTCGCGACGAGGGCATCGAGGTCCAGGTCGTCCCGAGCACCACGCCCGCCGCCGACGTGCTCGAGATGAAGCCCGACGGCATCTTCTTGAGCAACGGCCCCGGCGACCCCGCGGCGCTGCCCGACGTGGTCGAGAACCTCGAGGCGCTGCTGCAGGGGGCAGGGGACACGCCGATCTTCGGGATCTGCCTGGGCTACCAGCTGCTGTGCCTCGCCGCGGGTGGGCAGACCTACAAGCTCAAGTTCGGACACCACGGAGGCAACCACCCCGTGCGCAACGAACTCGATCAATCGGTCGCGATCACGGCGCAGAACCACGGCTTCGCGGCGTCGCTCGAGTCGCTCGGCGCGGGCACCGAGCTGACCGCGGTGAACCTCTTCGACCGCACGGCCGCGGGGCTGCGGCTGGGCGAGCGAGAGGTGTGGGGCGTCCAGTACCACCCCGAGGCATCCCCGGGCCCGCACGACGCCAAGCCCTTGTTTGCCGCGTTCGCCCAGCAGGTGCGGGCGCATCGCGAGCAGGCCAGGTGAAGGCCGAGTCCTCCGACCCCTCGATGTCGCTCGGCGAGCTTCTCGACGAGGCCGCCGCGCACGTGTTCGGAGGGGATGCGGGCGCGCAGCGTCTGGCGCCTCTGCTCGAGCGGTGGGAGGACGAGGTCGGGTGGATTCGAGAGGACGACCAGCAGCGCGAGCTGCTCCAAGCCATCCGCACCGACTGGGCGCTCTGCGACGCTCCGGCGGCGGGTGGACGGCCCTGGCTCGCGGCCGCCCTCGACGGGGCGCTGGGGCGGGCGCCGGATCGATGGCGCATTCTGGCCCGCAACCACGTCGGGCTGTTCGAGGTCTTCCCGGGCAAGGTGAGCTGGCTCCGCGACCTGCGAGGAGGCCTGTGTGTCCCGGTGCTCGACCCGGTACCGCTGCAGCCCGAAGACGACGGACCTGCTGCGATTTGGGAGGTCCGCGTGGTGGTCGATGGGGGGACCGCGACGCTGGCCCGGCCGCCGCTGGGCTACCCCATGCAGATGCTCTCGCGCTTCGTCACGCTCAGCGAGGCGCGCTTTGGGGCCGCGACCCCGGCCTTGCGCTGGCCGGCCCTTCGGCGCGGTTGGCTGCAGTTCTCGCGTGCGCGGAGGGCGGACCCTCGCATCCTGTTTCGAATGTGACGCGGCTTGTCGGCCCGTTCGTGCAACGCGTGGCCACCCGCCCCGTCTCCCCCGGTGGCCGCGGCGTTTCGCGGTATCGATCACGGGCCCGCGACCGCGGACCTCCAGGAGACAACGCATGACCCTCTCTCACCGAATCCTCGTGGCCCTCGCGGCCCTCAGCCTCACCGCGACCGCGTGCGACTCCGCCGAAAAGAGCTCCGGCGCCAAGAAAGAAGCCAAGAAGGCGGACGACAAGAAGGACGCCAAAGCCGACGCCAAGAAGGCGGACGACAAGAAGGCGGACGACAAGAAGGCGGACGACAAGGCCGAAGAAGAGCAGGCCAAGGCCGAGGAGAAGCCGGCCGAGGCCGAGGAGAAGCCGGCCAAGGCCGAGGAGCAGCCGGCCAAGGCCGCTGCAGCCGCGCTCCCCGAGCCTGGCGAGGCCGGCCCTGCCTACTTCGCAATCGACGACAAGGGCGTCTTCATGCTCGACGGTGGCGCCTTCACCAAGGTGAAGAAAGGCCCCGACAAGCTGGTCAAGCAGATGAGCATCGGCGGCGACGGCAAGCCGTACATGCTGACCTACGACGGCATCATGGTGCTCGACGGCGCCGCGGCCAAGGTGGTCGCCAAGACCTCGTTCAAGAAGACCGGCAGCGTGGACGCGTTCACCGTCACGCCCGAGGGCGAGATCTGGACTGCGGGCTACAAGGGCGTCGGCCACTTCGCAAACAAGAAGTGGGCTGTCGAAGAGAAGACGGTCCTCGGCGACGACGTGACGCTGCTGCAGGGCGTCGCCGTCGACAAGGAAGGCCGAGTCTGGGTCGCGTCGTCGAACAAGCTCCACTACAAGGACAAAGACGCCACCGAGTGGAAGGATGCCGACCTCAGCAAGGTCACCGAGCGCAAGCCGTTCTTCAACGGTGTCACCGTCGATCCCTCCGGAGGCCTGGTCGCCTCGGCCTCGAGCGCGGTCATCAAGATCGAGGGCACCGACAAGCTCAGCGCGCTCTCGCTGCCCAGCGACATGATCAAGACGTTCGACCTGCTCTCGTACGCGCCCAACGGCATTGGCGCGCTCAAGACCAGCGTCAAGATGCTCGCCCGCATCGAGCCGGGTGGAAACAGCACCACCTACAAGATGGGCGATGACTTTCAGGGCACCCGGGTCGTCGCGCTCTCGGTCGACGGCAAGGGCCGCCTTTGGATCGGGTCCGACATCGGCGTGAACGTGGTCGGCCCTGGCGACGAGCGCAACACGTGGCTGATGGGCTCGGTCCCCGAGATCGCGGGCAAGATCAAAGGCATCCTCGTCGTGGGTGCCGGACCCGACCTCCCCGAGGTGGGCGACCAAAAGAAGGCCTCGACCTTCAGCGGCACCATCTTGCTCGACGGCAAGCCGCTCGCCGAGGCGCCCATCGAGATCTGCCCCGAGCCGAGCTCCCTCATCAAGACCACCCCGTGCGAGGACAGCCCGATCAAGTTCTCGGGGACGACCGACGCGCAGGGCAAGTTCTCGTTCGCCGACGTGCCCCTGGGCGCCTACGGCGTGGGCGTGAAGCCCGGCGAGAAGTGGAAGATCACCTTCTCGGGTGAGTACGGCGCAAAGATGGCCGAAGGCAAGCCGTTCGACATCGGCAAGCTGAAGTTCAAGAAGTAGGCGACCTCGCCACAGTGCGCATCTGAGGCGCCCCGCGGCTTCGTGCCTCGGGGCGCTTCGTCGTCACGCGTCTACGTCAGGGCTGCAGGACGGGCGCCGACTGAAGGTCGTCCCCGTCTCGTGCCTGCTCGGGTTCCACGGGCTCGCGGGTGCGCGGCGGCGTGCCGCGCAGTGCGGTGGCGCGATGCAGTGGCTGCCCGAGCAGCATCATCGGGTCGACCGCGACGTCGTCGATCTTGATCGTCAGGTGCAGATGCGGCGCCGCCGAGCGCCCCGTGTTGCCGACCAGGCCGAGCGCCGCGCCTCGCTGCAGGCTCGCGCCGGGCCACACGAGCGCGTCGGAGAGGTGGCCGTAGAGGCTGGTGATGCCCAGCCCGTGGTCCACGACGACCATGGTGCCCAAGACCGGATCATGCCCGACGAAGGTGACCTGCCCGGCCGCAATCGAGAGCACGAGGTCACCGACCTCGCCTCGAAAGTCGGTGCCTCGATGCAGCCGCGTCGCGCTTCCCTCGACGGGGTCGACCCGCCAGCCGAAGCTCGAGGTGACGTGGACGGCTTCGACGGGCCAGCCGAGGTCGTCTCCGTTGCGGAGGGCGGCGAGGCCCTCGGCGCTCCAAGGGTCCTCGGGGGGCGGGGGCAGGGCGGGTCGAGCCTCGGCGGGCTCGGCGGGCTCGGGCGCGGGAGGCTCGGGGGGCGGGGGCTCTTCGCTGCTCGGCGTGCCGCACCCGGTCGCGAGGCACAGCAGCAGCAGGGCGCTGCGCGTGCGGATCGATGCGGCGGGGGGCACGGTCGCCGCAGGGTACGAAAAACCGGGCCGCGCTGCGCAAGCGGGCCCGGTCGGGACGATGCGGGCGGGCTAGGCCGGGATGGCGCAGTAGCCGACGTCCTCGAGCCCCGGCGGAGGATCCTCGAGGGCCTGGATGCAGCTCTCGTCGGGTTCGCTGCAGCCCGTGTTGCCTTCGCTCAGGTCACACCACGGGGTGCAGCACGCGGCCTCGGCCGCACACCCTGCGGTGCCCGAGCGGCACACCAGGCCCGGGTTGCAGCTTTGGATCGTGTTGCACGGGTCGCCGTCGGCACCCTGTCCGTCGGCGGGTCCGGGGATGGCGCACACGAAGTCGTCGAAGGCCGCGTAGCAGCCCTGTCCCGACGGGCAGTCGGGCGTCAGCGGGTTGCAGGTGACCTCGCACACCGGCAGCGCGCCGTCGTTGAAGGCGAAGCACTCGCCGCCGAACTCACACGGCTGGTTCACCTCGCAGTACTCGAGGCAGCGGCCTTCGCCTGTATTGCCGCTGACGTCCGTCATGCAGAAGAAGCCGGCCGCGCAGGTGTCGTTGCTCTCCATGCGGTCGCATTGCTCGCCCCACTGATCGTCGCCGATGACCTCCACGCAGTGCGTCGCGTCGACGGTGTTGCCGCCGGCCGTCTGCACGTACGAGGTGCACTTCTGTCCTCGGGGACAGTCTTGTGCGGCCGGGTCGCATTGCCCGACGATGCCGCCATCGGGTGGCGTGATGAAGCCGTCCCCTCCGCCGTCGTCGCTGCCGCCGTCGTCATTGCCGCCGTCGTCGTTGCCGCCGCCATCGCCGGGCCCGGACATCGACGCGTTGCCGTCGCCACCGCCGTCGCCGCCACCGTCGCCGTTGCCGGTCGTGAGGATGCCGCCGTCGTCGCCTCCGCTCTCACCGCCGCCCGAGTCCCCCTGTCCGTCGGGCTCGGGCGTGGTGTCATCGCAGGCTCCCAGCGAGAGCGCACTGACGCAGAGCGCCACGCCGAGCGCGCGGCGAAGCGAGAATGGGTGATGGTGGAGCTTCGACATGAGAAATCCCTCCGCGGCAATCCCGCGGTCCGCTTCGTGACTACACCCGCAGAGGCTGACATTCCAGCGAAAAGTCGCGATGCTCAACTTCGAGCATTCAGGGATCGAATGGGGCCGCGTTCGGGCAGCCAAGCGTCGTCAGATCCGCGCAGACATGCGAACCTCGCCCAGCTTTCATGACCGAGACCACGAACGTGACCGTACTCGGCGCGGGGAGCTGGGGGACCGCTTTGGCGATCCACTGTGCTCGGCGCGGATTTTCCACCCGGCTATGGACGCGCCGCTCCGACCACGCCGCCTCCATGACTCGCGAGCGCCGCAACACGCGCTATCTCACCGACTTCGCATTCCCCGACACGCTGACGCCCACCGATGACCTCGAAGATGCCATCGCCGACACCCGCGGCCTGGTGATCTGCGCGGTGCCCAGCCACGGCATGCGCGCCACGATGAAGCGGGTCCGCGCGGTGTTCGACGCCGACCCGAGCCTGCCTGCGCCGCACTATCTCATCGCGGCCAAGGGCATCGAGGTCGACACCCTCGACAACATGCACGCGGTCCTCGAGCAGGAGCTGCCCTCCGCGCACCACCGGGGCATCGCGGCGCTCGGCGGCCCGAGCTTCGCCGCCGAGGTCGCCGGAGAGAAGCCGACGATGGTCGTGGTCGGCGCGCTCGATGGGCAGACCGGGACCGCGATTCAGACGATGCTCTCGGGGAGCAACATGCGGGCCTACGTCACCGAGGACATCCTCGGCGTGGAGATGGGCGGCACGTTCAAGAACGTCATCGCATTGGCCGCGGGCATTGGAGACGGCGCGGGCTTGGGCCTGAACGCCCGCGCCGGCCTCATCACCCGCGGGCTGGCGGAGATCACCCGGCTGTCGGTCTCGCTAGGCGCTCACCCGGCGACCCTCTCGGGGCTGGCAGGCATGGGTGATCTGGTGCTCACCTGCACGGGCGGTCTGTCCCGCAACCGGCGGGTGGGTGTGGCCCTCGGTGAGGGCAAGCAGCTCGAGGAGATCCTCGAAGAGATGGGCATGGTGGCCGAAGGCGTAAAGAACACGCTTTCAGCGCACAGGCTCGCGCAACGCGAGGGTGTGGAGATGCCGCTCGTCGAGACGATGCACGCGATCCTCTACGAGGGCATGTCCGTGTCCACGGCCGTCGAAGCGCTGATGGGTCGGCGACTCAAGGCCGAACGCGACTAGAACGAGCCCGCGTCCCCCCTTGGTATTGCCGGAGCGATTCCGTTAGTCTAGGCGCGACGTTGAGCAACATCGAGCCCACGCCGTTCGGCGACAAGTATCTGCTCGTCGAGCACATCGCCACCGGCGGGATGGCGGAGATCTATCGGGCCCAGTACACGGGCATCGAGGGCTTCGCCAAGGAGCTGGTTGTCAAGACGCTGCGCGAGGAGTTCGCGGCCAGGGACGACGTCGTGCAGATGTTCCTCGGCGAGGCTCGCGTCGCGGCCACGCTCACCCACAACAACGTCGTTCACACCTACGACCTGGGCGAGCTGGGCGGGGAGTACTTCATCGCGATGGAGCTCCTCAAGGGCGAGGAACTCGTCAACGTGATGCGGCGGTCCTTCCAGCAGAAGCGCCCGCTGCCCATCGAACTCGCCTGCGGCATCATCATGCAGTCGTGCGAGGGGTTGCACTACGTGCACAGCCGCACCGACGAGGCCGGCAACCCGCTGGGCCTCGTCCACCGCGACATCAACCCCACCAACATTCACGTCGGCTACGACGGCGTCTGCAAGATCCTCGACTTCGGCATCGCGGCCACCCGCGCCTCGGCCGTGGCCAAGAAGGGCGAAGTCGCCGGCAAGCTGTCGTACATGGCGCCCGAGCAGCTGCGCGGCGAGGTCATCGACGCCCGCGCCGACGTCTTTCCGCTCGGCGTGGTGATGTACGAGCTGTGTCTGGGGCGGCGCCTGTTCCGTGGCCAGCGTGACGACGTCATGCGCCGCGTGCTCGAGGGCGACGTCCCACCGCCCACGTTCGTCAACCCCAGCTTCCCGCCCACACTCGAGGCCGTCATCATGCGCGCGCTCGAGGTCGATCCGGCCGATCGCTACCAAAACTGCGATCACATGTTCCGCGACCTCGAGGCGTTCCTTCAAGAAGAAGGGCTGTCCTCCAGCGCGCGCAAGCTCAGCGCCGTCATGGTCGACCTGTTCGGCGAGGGCGCGCCGGCCGTCGTCGACTACGACGACATGTACGACGACCTGGAGAGCGACGCGCTCGACTTCGAGCACCTCGAGGCGGTCTCGGCCGACGATGATGCACCCGATTGGGCGCGCGAGCTCGAGGTCAAGTCGCCGGCGGAGAGCGCCCCCAAGCGTCGCAGGGCCCGGCAGCTGACCATCGGAAACCTCGAGGCCTTGGTGGTGCAGGGCAAGTTCGACGAGTCTGGGGCGCACCCCGTCGTCCCGCCGGCCAAGCCCGACACCGGGTCCTCGGGCATGCACAAGGCCGTGCCCGCCGATTCGGACTACGACGACGAGTACGACTCCGGATCCGAGGATGCGGACACCGCCAGGGCTACACGCTCGGGGACGTCTGGGGCTCATTCGGGGGCTCATTCTGGGGCTCATTCGGGAAGGAAGCGCCGCCAGGGCACCGGCTCGAGACCGCGACTTCGCACCGGCCCGCACGCGGGCACGCAAAACCCCATGCTCACCACCGGCCCGCTGACGCCGGTGTCGGACAACACCACCGGCTTTGGTCAGGGGGTCGTCCGGAGTGAGCGTGGCGGCGTGGCCTGGGCCTGGATCATCGGGATCGTGGTGCTCGGAGGCTTCGCCTACCTCGCCTATACTCTCTTCACCGCCAAGTAACGGCCGCACCCGCCCGTCCATCATGCTCAACGGAACCGCACAGCTCGACGCCTGGAAGAAGATCGCGGCCTTCGAGGTGTTCGGCGACTATGCCCCGGTCGATGGCTCGCGGCTGATGATCAAGCTCGCGCCGCAGCAGTCGGCGCTCGACCGGGTGCTCGAGGAGCGCGCCGAGGGCAGTGAGCTGCTCGACCCCGCGTTGGCGCGCTGGATCGTACGTGCCGGCCTCGGCCTGTCGCAGACCGGGCAGGTCTCCTTCGTCTACGCGACCCCGGCCGAGACGATCTGCGTGGTCCGTGCGGACGTGGTGCAGGGCGCGGGCGCGGTCGTCCCCATTCAGTCGCAGCTCCTCGCGGCCTTCACCGCCCGGCTCTCGCTGCTCGCGGGGCTCGAGTTGCCCGCCATCGCGCAGCTGTTCGAGTTCCCCGACGTCAAGGTCACGCGGCGCGCCGTGTGCCGACTCGTCGAGAGCGTCGAGGAGAGCACCCCGCTGCGGAGCTCGCTGTGGCTCGGCGCCCAGCTGCGAGGCCGCGGTCAGCCGTTCCATCCCTCCATGCTCGAGACGCTCGAGGAGCAGACGTCGCTGCTGCAGAGCAACGGAATCGACATGGACGCGCTGCCCGTGTGGTGGTGGAGGGGCATCGCCGCCGCCGTCCGGGCCGACGGATCGGTCGACATCTACGACGACCTCCCGACCGGGGATGCGGTCGGCGAGCTCGTGCCCTCGTAGGGCGTAGGGACGTGGACTCGCGCAGCGACGCACAGCCGTTCGGCGTCTACGTGCACGTCCCGTACTGCGCGCGGGCGTGCCCCTACTGCGATTTCGACTTCGCCGTCGACGCGCGACCCGATGGCGCGGCGCTCATCGGCGCGCTCGGGCGCGAGCTGGAGCGCCGCGAGGATGTCCGCCGGGGCCATGCTCCGCGGACGGTCTACGTGGGCGGCGGGACTCCGAGCGTGTTGGCTGCCGAGGACCTCGCGGGGCTGCTCGGCTGGATCTCCGCGTCGTGGGACACCCGAGCGTGCGCGGAGTGGACCGTCGAGTTCAACCCCGAGCACGTCGATGAGGCGCGGCTCGATGCGGTGTGTGGTGCGGGGGTGGGGCGGCTTTCGCTGGGCGTGCAGAGCTTCGACGCCGCGGGCCTGCGGCAGCTCGGCCGGGCGCACTCTCCTGCGCAAGCCGTCCGCGCGGTCGAGGCTGCGCACGCGCGCGGACTTCACGTCTCGCTGGACTTGATCGTCGGCTGGCCAGGGCAGACGCTCGAGGGCCTACGGCAAGAGCTCGATCAGGTGTTGGCGCTCTCGACCGAGCATGTGTCGATCTACGCGCTGACGATCGAGCCGGGCACCCCGTGGGAGCGGCTCGCCGAGCGTGGTGTTCGGCGCCTGCCTCGGGTCGACGACGCGGCCGACGCGATCTCGTGCTGCGCACAGGTGCTCGAGGGCGCGGGCTTGTGCCACTACGAGGTGGCCAGCTACGCGCGGCCGGGCGCGGAGGCGGTGCACAACAGCGGGTACTGGCAGGGACGCGACTACGTGGGCCTGGGGCCCTCGGCGGCCTCGGCCCGCCATTGCGGCGGGGGCGTCGTCCGTTCGTCCAACGCCAGGGGCGCCGACTGGTGGAACGGGGAGGGCGGCGGCGTGGAGACGTTGGACGCCGAGGCGGCGGCCCGCGAGGCGCTGTGGCTCTCGTTGCGCCTGCTCGAGGGCGTGCAGGTCGATGCCCTCCTGGCCCGCGTCGGCCGGGATCGTGCGTGGCTCGACGAACGCACGGCCCGCGCCCGGGCACGGGGCAACGTCGAGGTGGCGGGGGGCCGGCTCCGGGTCGCGCCGGGGCGCTGGCTGCATCACGACGAGATCGCCGCCGACGTGCTTTAGGCGCGCGAGGCCGCGCAGGCTTGCTACTCTTCCCCTCGATGGACCGGGTCCCGTCGCTCACGCCTCGCCAGCAGAGACTGCTGTACGCCGTGTGTCGCGACTACGTGCTCACGGGGGAGCCGGCCTCGTCGGGGCGCCTGGTCAAGATGCACGGGCTGCCGTGGTCCTCCGCCACCGTGCGCCAGGAGTTCGCGGTGCTCGAGCGCGACGGCTTCCTCGTGCGGAGTCACCACAGCTCGGGACGACTGCCCACGCGCGCAGGGCTCGAGCGCTACGTCGCCTCGCTCGCGGGTGCGACCGCGCTGCCCCCTCACTTGGCGACGATCGTCGACCGAGGGCTCGCGGCCGCGGGCCACAGCGTCAACGACGAGGTCCGGGCAGCGTCCGCGGTGCTCAGTGAGGTCGCCGGCTGCGTCGCCGTGTCGTTCGTCGGCGCCGCGCGTGGCGGTCGCATCGACACCGTCGACGTCGCGCCCCTCGTGCTGCCGCGCGCCTTGGTCGTGTTGGGCTTCGGGGATGGGTCGACCGCGATGCGCACCGTCAGCATCGAAGCGCTGGCCGACGAGCCCGACGCGGCGGACCGTCAGGTCAGGGCCCTGCAGGCGCACCTGCGCGAGCTGTGCACGGGACGCAGCCTCGACGAGGCCCTCGCGCGGTTGCGGGGTCTGCAGCAGGCGCAGCAGGCCCGCATCGATCGAGCGCTCGCCGAGGCGCTGCGCGTGGGCCTGATCGTGTGTGCGGGGGCTTCTCTCGATCCACTCTGGCTGCAGGTGGCCGGCCAGCGGACCTTGGCCGGAGGGGACGGTGTGCGCACGGAGGCGCTCGGAGAGGTGCTCGGGCTGCTCGAGGACTACGAGCGGCTCGCCGAGGTGCTGTGCCAGCTCGTCCCCCATGCCGAAGCAGCCAACCACCGCGCCCGCGCGCGCGCCCACGTGCGGTTCGGTGTTCCGATGTCTCGGGCGGAGCAGCCGGTCCGCCTCACCGTCGTCGGCTGTCGTCTCCCGGTCGCGAGCGTCGAGGTCGACGCCGGCGCACGCTCGACGGGCATGGTCGCGTTGCTCGGTAGCGACCGCATGGATTACGCCCGCGCGATTCCTCTGGTAGAGTACGCGGCGCGATCGCTGGCCGCGCACGGCGAAACAACCGGCGAGTCCGGTTCGGACCCCACGCCTTGAACTTCGCGCAATTGCGAAGCTTTCTCCGCAGCGCGCCGCACTCGACCCACGAGACCACGATGACCCAAGGGACCGACGAGAACAGCTCCGGCGGCAACGACCTCAGCGCCGAGATCGACAAGACCATGGCCGAGGCCGAGGCCGCCGTGCAGGACGTGACCGACGACGACAACGTCGTCGAAATCTTGGACGACGACGAAGGCTCCGGCGGCGACGCTGCCGAGCTGACCGAGCTCCGCGAGCGCGTCAGCGCGCTCGAAGGCCAGGTGTCCGCGACCAAGGACAAGTGGCTGCGTGCCGTGGCCGACCTCGAGAACTACAAGAAGCGCACCAAGCGGGAGATGGACGACCAGGCGCTGCGAACGTCCAAGTCGCTGCTCAGCGGCTTCTTGCCCGTGGTCGACAACCTCGAGCGCGCGCTCGAGGTCGCGGAGCCCACCGCCGCGGGGGCGTCCGACGAGAACGCCGAGAACGTCCGCAACCTGATTCAAGGCCTCAAGATGGTCCGTCAGGAGTTCCTCGGGGCGCTGTCACGCAACGGCATCGAGGCGATCGAGAGCATCGGCAAGGCGTTCGACCCGAGCCTGCACGACGCGCTGCAGCAGATGGACAGCCCCGACCACGCACCGGGCGTCGTCATTCGAGAGTTCGAGAAGGGCTACAAGATGAACGACCGGCTGCTTCGGCCGGCGCGCGTCATCGTGGCCGGTGCCGGATCCACCGGTGCTCCGGCACAGGACGCGGAATCCGAGGCAGACGAGGGCTGACCGTTCATGGGTGAGGGGCGCATCATCGGGATCGACTTGGGGACTACGAACTCGTGCGTCGCCATCATGGCGGGGGACGAGGTGCAGATCATCGCCAACGCCGAGGGCAGCCGCACGACGCCGTCGGTGGTCGCGTTCACCGAGGAGGGCGAGCGCCTCGTCGGTCAGATCGCGAAGCGGCAGGCGATCACCAACCCCACCAACACCGTCTACGCCGCCAAGCGGCTGATCGGGCTCAAGCTCGACGATCCCCGCATCGCAGATCTGCGCAAGCTGCTCCCCTACGCGCTTGGTGCGGCCGACAACGGCGACGCCTGGATCGAGATCTGGGACCGCAAGTACTCGCCCTCGGAGATCGGTGCGGCCGTCTTGGCCAAGATGAAGGAGTCGGCCGAGGCTTACCTCGGCGAGACCGTCTCGCGAGCCATCGTCACGGTCCCGGCCTACTTCAACGACAACCAGCGGCAGGCGACCAAGGACGCCGGCAAGATCGCTGGCCTCACCGTCGAGCGGATCATCAACGAGCCCACGGCCGCGACCCTGGCGTACGGGCTGCACGAGAAAGGGGAGAGCAAGACCGTCGCGGTCTACGACCTCGGTGGGGGCACCTTCGACATCTCGCTGCTCGAGCTGCGCTCGGGCGTCTTCGAGGTGCTGGCGACCGCAGGCGACACCCTGCTGGGCGGCGAAGACTTCGACAACGCCATCGTCAACTGGTGCGCCAACGAGTTCCTCGCCGAGCAAGAGTTCGACCTGCGGACCGAGAAGCTGGCAGCGCAGCGGCTCAAGGAAGCCGCGGAGAAGGCCAAGCAGGAACTCTCGTGGTCGGTCGAGACCGAGATCAACCTGCCGTTCATCGCCGCGCAGGCCGGCGCGCCCATGCACTTCTCGCGGACGCTCAGCCGCCGCAAGCTCGAGGAGCTCACCAAGGATCTCATCGACCGTACGCTGGCCCCCTGCCAGCAGGTGCTCGATGACGCCGAGCTCGAGGTGGGGGACATCGACGAGGTGCTGCTCGTCGGCGGTCAGACCCGGATGCCGCTGGTGCAGACCCGGGTCAAGGAGTTCTTCGGTCGGGAGCCCAGCAAGGGCGTGAACCCCGATGAGGTCGTTGCCGCGGGCGCGGCCATTCAAGGGGCCGTGCTCGAGGGCACGGTCGAGGACGTGCTCCTGCTCGACGTCGTGCCGCTGCACATCGGCGTCGAGACCCAAGGCGGGGTCTTCGAGCCGCTCATCCTTCGCAACACCACGATCCCCACCAAGAAGGCGCAGGTCTTCAGCACCACCGTCGACAACCAGCCGGTGGTCAACGTGCACGTCGCCCAGGGTCTGCGCGACATGGTCGACGACAACCAGAGCTTGGCGCGCTTCCAGCTGACCGACATTCCGCCTGCGCCACGCGGTGTCCCGCAGATCCAGGTCACCTTCGACATCGACGCCGATGGCATTCTCAGCGTGTCGGCCAAGGACCTGGGGACTGGTCGGGAGGCCAGCTGCACCGTCACGCCGACCTCGGGGCTGACCGAAGACCAGATCGATTCGCTCGTCGACGAGGCCGAGTCGCGCAAGGGTGAGGACGCGGTCAAGAAAGACGTCGCCGAGCTTCGCAACCGGGCTCAGACGCTCGTGTACACGTGCAAGCGCTCGCTCGAGGCCTACGGCCACCTCCTCACCGACGTCGACCGGGCCGACATCGCGGCCGACACCGACCGCCTCGAAGCGCTGCTGGCGGGGGCGGGCAGCGCCGATGCCCTTCGTGACGCTCTGGCGGCGCTCGAGAACTCGTCGCACCAGATCTACGAGGCGATGATGGCCCAATCTGGCCAGGACGGCTGACCCAGCCGATGGCCACGGACCACTACGCCGTGTTGGGCGTCGAGCGAAAAGCCGACGCGGACGAGATCAAGCGGGCATACCGGCGGCTGACGCTGCAGTTCCATCCCGACCGGCATCCCGACGACCCGGCGGCGCAGGAGCGGTTCCGTCAGATCAATCAGGCCTACGACGTGCTGGGAGACCCGCGGAAACGGGCCCGGTACGATACGCAGTCCCGCCTGGGCAGCGGACTCGATCTCGCCGGAGTCCAACCCGGACAGAGCCCGCGCGACCTGCTGCAGAACGTTTTTGGCGATGTGTTTCGCAGCCGCCGTCGGGGACGGCGACGCGGCCGAGACCTTCGATACACGCTGACGATCTCGCTCGAAGACGCGGTCCGCGGTGGCACGCACGACATCGCCTTCGAAGCGCTGGGCCCCTGCGAGACCTGCGAGGGCAGCGGCACCAAGCCGGGCGGAAAACCGCCGACCACGTGCGGGGTGTGCGGGGGCAGGGGCGAGGTCAAGGGCGACGGCCTCTTCGCTCCGTGGACGCGATGCGGCCGCTGCGATGGCACCGGGCTCCTGCAGGCCGATGCCTGCAAGACGTGTCGGGGTTCGGGCAAGCACCGGCGCACGCGATCGTTCACCGTCTCGCTCCCGCCGGGCGTAGAAAGCGGCGCCCAGAAGGTCCTCGAGGGGCAGGGGGAGCCCGGGCGGTTTCAAGGGGAGGCTGGCGACCTCAAGGTCACCGTGCGTGTCCGCCCCGACCCATTCCTCGAGCGTCGCGGGACCGAGCTGCGCTGCGAGCTGTTCGTGAGCCTCACCGAGGCCGCGCTCGGTGCCCGCGTCGAGGTCCCCACCGTGGACGGGCCGGTCGAGGTCGAGATCCCCGCGGGCATCCGCAGCGGCACCAAGCTTCGCCTTCGAGGCAAGGGCATTCCCGCCAAACAGGGCCGTGGCGACCAGATCGTGCAGGTGTCCGTCGAAACCCCTCGCACGGGTGACCCCAACCTCACCGCGACGCTGCGGGAGCTCGAGGAGCGCGGGGCGCTGGCGTCGGCGCTGCCCCAACGCGCCGCGCAGCGGGCCGCCTTCGCCGACCGCAAGAAGGCGTGATCCGCCGCGCCGGGTTCGAACACGGGCTCGTGGACGTTTCGCCCAGGCCGGGCGCTGTACTACTCTCGGATCGGGCGCCGCCTACCCCCCATGGTCTTCATCGACATCCAACACCGTGAGGTGACGCTGAAGCTCGTCTACTACGGGCCTGCGCTCAGTGGGAAGACCACCAACCTGCAGCAGCTCCACCGGCTCATGGGGGGGCAGACCGCAAGCGAGCTGCTCACCCTCAACACGCGCGACGACCGGACGCTCTTCTTCGACCTGCTGCCGCTTCGGTTCACGACGCGCGGGGGCCTCGACATCAAGCTCAAGCTGTTCACGGTCCCCGGCCAGGTCATGCATGCGGCGACGCGACGGATCGTGCTTCAGGGGGCCGACGGGGTCGCGTTCATCGCCGACTCGCAGGTCTCGCAGACCCGCAACAACAACGAGAGCTTCGCCGACCTGCGGCGTAACCTCGCCGAGAACGACATCGGCCTCGACGACGTCGCAATCGTCATCCAGTTCAACAAGCGAGACCTGCCCGGCATTCGGTCCGACGCCGAGGTCCGCAAGATCGCATCCAAGGGCAAAGAGCCGGTCTACGAGGCGACGGCCATCGAGGGCGCCGGCGTCGCCGAGACGTTCCTCGGCCTCGCGGACCTGACGTGGGCGAAGCTCGAGAGCCGGTATGCGCTGCGCGAGAAGTTTGGGCTCGAGCGCGCGGAGTTCATGGCGCAGATGCACGCGATGCTCGGCATGACTCCGGGAGCCGACGTCCGCCCGGTGACGCCCGAGGGGGGCGCGTCATGACGTCCTCGCGCTTGCCGGTGGGCATCCCCGACCGCGTCCCTCCACTCGCCGACCTCATCCGCGCCTCGGACCTGGGTCGTACGCTGCAGCCCTTCGTCGCCGGTAGCATCGGGGGGGTCGCCCTGTTTGCCCGCGATGGCACCCTCTTCGCGGGCGCTCACGCGCACGAGGGGCCGATGGCGTCTTGGGAGCAGCTCCCGCCCGAGGCCGCAGCGTCGGTGCAGCGCGGCGCTTCGACATCGTTCGGCATCGCGGATTCGGTGTTCGACGTGCGCGCCGTCTATGCAGGGACCGACCGCGTTGGCGTGTTGTTGGTCGCGCGGGCGGCCAACCCGACCGACGCAGACGAGGCGCGAGACGCCTCGGTGGCCGACGCGCTCAATGGCGTGGTCGCGATGCTGCTGCAGGCCGGCTACGCGACCTGGGTCACCTCCGAGATGCACCTGGCGACGTCGCAGTCCGCCCACGCCGCGTTGACGCAGCGCAACAGCGAGCTCGAGCGGGCCGTGGCGCATCTTCGCGAGCTCGACAAGCTCAAGAGCAACTTCCTCGCCACGGTCTCGCACGAGCTTCGGACCCCGCTCACGTCGGTCATCGGCTTCTCGGAGATGTTGCTCGAGGGTCTGGCCGGCGCGCTGAACGAGGAACAGAGCGAGTACGTCAAGACGATCCTCAACCGAGGCGAAGAGCTCCTCACCCTGATCTCGCACGTGCTCGAGATGTCGCAGCTCGAGGTGGGCACCTTGCGGCTCGACCTCGAAGCCAACTCGCTGGCGGCCATCCTCGCGCGCGCTGCCGAGACGCTCCGGCCCGTCGCCGAGGCGGCCTCGGTGCGCATCGACGCCCAGATCGACGCCGACACGGCCGCGGTGCCCCACGTGCTGGTCGACGCGGAGAAGATCCAGCGCGTGCTGCAGAACCTCATCGGCAACGCGATCAAGTTCAGCAAGCCCGGTGGCTATGTGTCGATTTCGGCCGCGCCAGCCCCGATTCGCAAGCCGTTTCGCGAGGAGACTCTGTTCGGGGAGGAGGCGGACGACGCGGTTCGCGTCACCGTCACCGACCGCGGCATCGGCATCGAGGCCGAGGAGCTCCCAAAGATCTTCGAGGCGTTCTACCAAGTCGACGCCAGCCCGACGCGCGAGCATGGTGGGGCCGGCCTGGGTCTTTCGATCGTCAAGAACCTGGTGCAGGCGCATGGCGGAGACGTGTGGGCCGAGAGCAAGCCGGGCACCGGCACTTCGATCCACTTCACGGTCCCCATCGCGACGTCCAAGCCTCGCTGACCTCGGGCCGGCGCGCTGCCGGTGGGGGATCGCTACCGGATCACCTCTGCGGCGGAGATCGAACGGCCGTTCGGGGTCGCTTTTTCGGCGTCTGAAGGGGTGTGGGGGGCGCTTGCGGCCTTGTGCGATCCGAGGGTCATCGTGCATGTTGCGTGCACGGCAACGTCGACATGAAGGTCAGCGAACAACTCCGCGAACTCGAGCGCGTCGCAGGCGAGCTGGGGATTCGCGTCAGCTTCGAGCCGATGACTGGGCTCGTCAGCGGGGCTGGTGGCCTTTGTCGGGTCAAGGGCGAGTATCGCGTGATCATCGATCGTCGGCTGCGTCCCCCCGAGCGGGTCCGTCTGCTCGCCGACGCGTTGGCCCGTTTCGACACGTCCGGGGTCGACATGCCGGCCTCGACCCGCGCGGTGCTCAGCGGCGGCTCCGGCAACGCCGATAAAGCGGACGTGCGGCAGAGCGCCTGACTGACCCCCTACACTCTGGCCCCCGATGGCCCTCTCCAGTTGCCGTGGGGGGAGGCTCAGCCGTTGGGATCGAGGAGCGAGGCGAGCACGGGGTCGCCCGCGAGCGCGGCGGCGACTTCAGCGCGGATCTCTGCCGCCAGCGCGGGGTCGGCGCCCTCGGGCAGCTGGGCCGCGACGACCTGATCGATGAGCATGGCCTGGGCATCGGCCGCAGAGAGTGATCCCGCCGCGATCGCGGCCGAAATCTCGTCGACTCCGGCGGTGGAGGAGGGCGCATCGACCGCGGTGGTGGCCTGGACTGGACCGGTGGAGTCGACCCCCGCGGCCCCGCTGACGGCATCCGATGACCCCGCTGCGTCGGCCGCACCCGGCCCAGACGCGCCAGAGTTGCGTTCGACCGCGCCAATGCCCAGATCGAGGTCGTCGTCGCCAGCGGTCATGCGGAACTCTCCACGACCATACCATCGACCACCGGGACCGATCGTTGCACGGTTTTCACGCGTAGTCTCCTTTGGGCGTGAGCGGAAGGGACGCACACCGCCCGCCGGGGAACTCTGCGAAATGCTCGATGCTGTGGTTATAATGCCGACCCAAAGCGGACCGCCGATTGCTGCGCGTTTTCCGCTGAGTTTGGCCCTAGGTCCCGACGGGGACCCCTTTCGATTCGGAGAGACCGCGCGTTGAAACTGCCCTGCAAGTACGGACCCTATCTGCTGCTCGAGCGGGTCAGCGTGGGCGGCATGGCCGAGGTCTACAAGGCCAAGGAATACGGGGTCGAAGGCTTCGAGCGAACCGTCGCGGTCAAGCGCATCCTCCCGCACGTCGCCGAGGACGACGAGTTCATCGCGATGTTCAAGGACGAGGCGAAGATCGCCGTCCAGTTGTCACACGGCAACGTCGCGCAGATCTACAACCTCGGCAACGAGCAAGACTCCTTCTACATCGCGCTCGAGTACATCGCGGGCCGAGACCTCCGCGCCATCTTTCAGAAGGGGCAGCAGGCGGGCAGCCCGATGCCCGTCCCGCAGGTCTGCTACGTGATCATGAAGATCTGCGAGGGTCTCGATTACGCGCACAACAAGAAGGACAAGTACCAGCGTCCCCTGAACATCATCCACCGGGACGTCTCGCCGCCGAACATCCTGGTGTCGTTCGAGGGCGAGGTGAAGCTGATCGACTTCGGCGTCGCCAAGGCGGCCGGCCGTGCGTCTCGCACCCAAGCGGGCATCCTCAAGGGCAAGTTCGGCTACATGTCGCCCGAGCAGGTTCGCGGCATGCCGCTCGACCGTCGCAGTGACGTGTTCTCGGTCGGCGTCGTGCTGTTCGAGACGCTCACGGGCACGCGGCTCTTCCAGGCCGAGACCGACTTTGCGACCTTGGAAAAGGTGCGCGCCGTCGATGTTCCGCGCCCCACCTCGCTCAACCCCAACATCCCCAAGCCGCTCGAGAACATCATCTACAAGGCGCTCGCGCGCGAGCCCGAGCAGCGCTACCAGTCGGCCATCGAGCTCCACGACGAGCTGCAGGCGTTCATGTTCGCGCAGGGCATGTTCTACAGCCGCAAGGATCTCGCGGGCTGGATGCGCACCCAGTACGCCCGAGAGATCGAGCTCGAGAAGGAGAAGGACAAAGCGCAAGCGTCCCTCCGTCCCGAGATGTTCGAAGCGCCAGCCGCCAACGGGGGCGAGACCGGGTCGCCGGGCCCTCGGCGCCAACGCAAGACGATGATGATGCCCGGCGGCAACGGGGCGAAGCCGCCTCCGCCGCCGCCTGCGGGGGGCGGTCGAAAGCCGCCGCCTCCGCCGCCTCGTGGAGCCCGCCCGCGCCCGGGCGGCCCCGCGAAACCACGCACGCCCGCACCTCCGACCGCGGCGCACCAGTCCGTGGGCATCGGCCCGCCGCTGCCCAACAAGAAGGTCAAGCGCAAGACGATGGCCATGGGCGATGGCCGCAAGGCCAACCTGCCGCCGCCGCCGGGTACCAAGCGCAAGGAGGACCCCACCGTCGAGCTGCTCGGTGGCCTCGAGCGCCCCTCCGCGGTCCCGCTCGCCAAGCCCAAGCCCAAGCCGCGTCCCTCCGCGACGTCGAGCTACGCAGCCGTCGAGCAGGACTCCGACTTCGACTGGGACGATGACGAGCTCGAGACGCGCCTCTTCGAGGACGATGAGCCCGCCGCCGCCGCGAGCCAGGGCGGGGCCAACCGCGTCTCCGCTCCGGGCGAAAATCGCGAGGAGCCGCCGGTCGTCGGCGGCGCGATCGCAG
This sequence comes from bacterium, assembly GCA_024742475.1. Taxonomy (GTDB): domain Bacteria; phylum Myxococcota_A; class Polyangia; order Nannocystales; family Nannocystaceae; genus CAJXVA01. Next base: position 56,676 of record JANSYI010000034.1, read on the forward strand.
CGCAGCCGATCGCCGCGGTCGAGGAGCCACCGGCGCAGCCGCGGGCTTCGGTCACCGTGGTGCCTCCCTCGGCCAACCCCGCGCCGATCCCACCCGCACCCGCGCCGCTTCCGCCGGTCGCGGCGCAGCAGCCCGCGCCCGCCCCAATGGCCGCCGCATCCATGCCCGCGGCTCCTATGCCGATGGGTGTGCCGCCCGCGGAGCATCGTCGCGCGCCCGAGGTCGTCCCGGCGACCGTCGACTACGACGAGCGCCCCGCCAACAAGGGCAACACCGGAGCGATCATCGGCATCCTCGTCGCGGTCATCGTCCTGCTCATCGCGGGCTTTGGCGCGTACCTGGTGCTCAACAAGGACGACGCCACCGAGGTGGCTGCGAGCAGCGCAGCGGGGGGCGCAGCGACCGAGGCTGCCGCTCGGGGCGAGGCGGCCTCGAACGTCGGGGGCGCCGTGACCCTGGCGGTCACCCCTCCGGACGCCAAGGTGCTCGTCGACGGCAAACCGATCGAAGGCGAATCTCCGTTCATCGTCACCGACCTCGCCGTCGGAAAGCACGCGCTCACCGTCAAGAAGGACGGTTACATGCCGCTGCAAAAGGAGTTCGTGCTCTCCAAGGCGGCCCTGCCCATGCAGTTCGGGCTGCAGCATCGAGACGTGACGCTGATCCTCGAGACCGACCCCAAGGGCGCCTCGGTCAACCTGCTCACCGACGGCAAGGCGTCGCCGATGGGGGCGGGCGGTAGCGAGTACAAGCTCTCTCGGGTCCCGGGCGTGAAGTACGAAGTCGAAGCGGTCCTGCGCGGCTACAAGAGCCGTCGTCAGGAGCTCACCTTCGGCGGCACCGACACCGAAAAGGTCTCGATCACGCTCTCGCGCGACGGTTCGATCGCCGACGCGGGCACGCCTGCGCCCACGCCCACTTCGCCGCCGGCCACGAGCCCCCCCGCGGCGTCCAAGCCCAAGCCCAAGCCCGCGTCCACGCGTCCTTCCAGGCCGAAGCCGCGTCCGACCAAGCCCAAGCCCAAGACGAGCCAAGCCAAGACGTCGACGCTGCGCATCGGCACGCTGTCGGGGGTCGCGCCCGCGAAGGTGTTCGTCGACGGATCGCCCAAGGGCAACACGCCGCTGAGCAAGGTGATGGTCACGCCTGGACGCCACAAGGTGGTCTTCCAGTGGCCCAACGGCAAGCGCGTCACCAAGTTCGTCGAGGTGGCCGACGGCGGGTCTGCGATCGTTCGTGGAGGCTGACCCGGCGTCTGCGCCGTCCGGGTTGCCCGTTGGCCAAGGACCTACGGCACCGGCGGCGCTGCAGGGTCGCGCACGAGCGTGAACACGGTGTCGGGGACGTACGCAGCGCGGGCGCGATGCTCGGCCGCAAACGCGTCACGGATCCCCTCGACCGTCTCTACGGAGGCGCCCGCGCCGATCTCTCGCAGCTTCTTGCGGAGCATCCGGCGGTAGTCGGCGTCTTGGGCCTGGGCGAGCTCGGCCTCGAGGAACTGGCGTGCGAGGCTCGCCTCGGCGTTGTCGGAGACCAACGTCGCGGCGTACTGCCGGACGAGCGGGTCTGCACCGAAGGCGGCGGCACGCCGGATCAAGCGCATGCCCTCGGCCTTGGCTGCGGCGGTCTCCTCGGGGGTGTAGCCCGGCGTCGAGGAGACCTCGTGGGTCAGGAGCATGCCCAGCCCGTACAAGAGCGTGTGGTTCTCGGGGAACTCCTCGACGCCTTCCCGGTAGACCTCGATGGCGATGTCGACCGCGCGTCGGTCGACCGTGCTGCCGCTGTAGATGGCCGTGACCCCGCCCCACTGGTAGACCCGCGCAAATCGAGGCGCGAGCCCGGAGATCGCGTTGGCGTAGCGCTGCACGGCGGCGACTTCGGTGTGTCCGAGTGACGCGCCGCTGAAGACCAGCGCGCGGACCCACAGCAGGTCTGCCAGCGCCTCGCGGTAGCCCAAGCTCATCGGCCGCAGGTACTGCGACTCGGGAACGTACAGGACGTCCGCGTCGTCGGGCATGCGGGCCCGCTGGGGCGCGATCAAGCCGCGCAGCGACGATGCGGCCGCGCCCACGCCCAGCGCGAGGACCACGACCAATGCACGAGCGCTGCGCTGGTGGAGGGCCACGGCAATCACGATAGTCGCCGCCGAACCAAACGAAAAGGGCGGCTGAAAAGCCGCCCCTCTCGCGTGCTCGCCGGGCCCGGTGATGGCCCCGGCGATGTTGGACCTACTCGACCTCTTGGTCGATGTACAGACCCGCGGCAGCGTTGACGCCGTTCTGGTCACCTGCGCCCGAGCGCTCGTAGGTGGAGAACGTGGTGTCGTTGTCGAGGTCACCGAAGGCCTGCGCGGTGAACTGGCATTCGCCGTAGCCGCTGTCTGCGTTCGATGCGACGTAGTTGTAGTGGAAGTAGTGGCCCTGCTCCTGCTGGAAGTTCAGGCCGTTCCACACGTTGTTGTCGCCCCAAAGGTCGATCTCGTAGTCGGCGGGGCCACCACCGCCCTGGGTCGGCACGCAGCGACCGCCGGGGCCGTCGTTGCAGTTGAGCGCGAGGTTCGGGGTGATGCCCGCTTCGCCGCCCGTCGGGGACGCGGAGGGGTGGGGGCAGCGGTGCGGCGCGAGGTCGGTGATCGCACCACCGTCGCCGATGAGCTGGGTCGCGCCACGCTCGACGTGCTCTTCGTTGAAGAACGAGGACGACGCGTCGAACATCTTGGCCAGCTGAACGCGGGCCTCGGACGTCTTGGAGCGGCGCATGTACTTGGTGAGCGCCGGGATGGCGATGGCGGCCAGAATGCCGAGAATCGCGACGACGATCATCAGCTCGATGAGGGTGAAGCCGCGCGCTTTCTTGAGTCGTTGAATGTCGATGTGCATCTTTCGTGTCCCCTGTGTCCGTGTGGTCTGCGGCGTTCGTAGTGCCGCGGTTGGTGGCCGGCAAGCGCGGGCCGTTACTCGTTCTCTAGATAGGTCTGGGTGTCGTCGGTGCCGTAGTTGACGTCCGACGTGTAGTGGGCCGACGTGAAGGCCCAGTAGGTTCCGTCTGAATCGAAGTCGCAAAGCGCGTAGGTGTAGAACCAGTCGCGGGCGAAGAGCGCCTCGTTGTCGGCCGGAAACACCTGGTTGGAGAGGGTCTCGTCGGGGGGCTCGTCCGCATTCTCGGCGACCATGGCTTCGGTTCCGTGTCCGGAGATCGTGGCGTAGCCACACAGGCTGCTGCCACCCTCGGGCATGAACCGCAGCGCGTCGAACCCGTGGAGGTTGCCGCCGCCGCGCATGAACTCACCGTCGACGGCGCTGTCTGAGGTGTATCCGTCGTCGGTGATGTCCCACACCCACTCGGTGCCGCTGGCCGTGGTGATGTCGGTCGCGGTCGGATAGGTGCAGCCGGTGCCCTCGCAGTTGGTCGAGCTCGCGTAGTGCCCCGCGACCGCCAGGTAGTTCTTCTGGCGGAGCGAGACCTGCGACACGTCCGCGAGCACCTCGCTCTTCTTGGCGTTGCGGACCTGCCGGGTGAACGCGCCGACCGCGACCGCCGCCAGGACGCCCAGGATGACGACCACCGTCATCACCTCGATCAGCGTGAAGCCGCGAGACGCGGTGAACGCTGGCTTGGCCGTGACGGGCAGTCGTCGCATCGCCCTGTGCTGAGAGCACACACCGTGCCAAGTTTCCGGGCCCCCGATATCGGGGGGGTTGCGGGGGCGGTGACGCAGAGCGTCACTTCTCGGCGGTGCCGCGTTTTGTCACCTGACGCAGCGCGTCATCGCAGGCCTCACGAATCGGCCTCTGGGGTGTCCCGACCCCGGGACACTTCGATGCCCAGCTTCTCGAGGCGGTACCGCAGCGACCGGAAGCTGATCCCCAGGAGCTTGGCCGCCTCCTTGCGCACGCCCTGGGTCCGCCGGAGCGCCTGCTTGATGAGCCGGCGCTCGACGTCGGCGATCGCGGCGTCGAGGTCGATGCCGTCGTCGCTCAGCTCGGGCCCACTGACCACGGTCGCGCCCGTGGTTCGCTGCCGCATCGGGGGGAGGTTGACGGCCGTGAGCACGTCGCTGGTCTCGAGCGCGACCGCGCGCTCGACCAGGTTTTCCAGCTCGCGAACGTTGCCGGGGTAGGGGTAGCGAAGAAACCAGTCCATGGCGGCTGGGGTGACGCTCTCGATCTCTCGGCCCATCTCCTGCTTGATCCGGCCGAAGAAGCGCTCGACGAGGAGCGGGATGTCCTCGGGGCGGTGCCGCAGGGCGGGCAGCACGACGCGAACGACGTCGAGGCGAAAGTAGAGATCTTGTCGGAACTCCCCCGCCTCGATCGCGCTCTCGAGATCTCGGTTGGTCGCCGAGACCACGCGGCAGTCGACCTCGACCTCCCGGTCGCCGCCGACGGGGCGGACGCGGCGCTCTTGCAACACCCGCAGCAGCTTGACCTGCATCGCCAGCGGCAGCTCGCCCACCTCGTCGAGAAACAAGGTGCCGCCGCTCGCAGCGACGAAGACCCCATCGCGGGTGGCGTTGGCGCCCGTGAACGCGCCCTTGACGTGCCCGAAGAGCTCGGACTCCATCAGGCTCTCGGGAATGGCGCCGCAGTTGACGGCCACGAACGGGCCATCGGCGCGGTCGGAGAGGTTGTGCAGCGCCCGGGCGACCAGCTCCTTGCCGGTGCCCGATTCGCCGCGGACGAGCACGTTGGTGCGGGTGGGCGCGACCTTTCGAATCAGCTCGAACACCTTGAGCATGTCGGCCGAGCGGCCCACCATGCGGTCGAGGCTCTGCACGCCGCGCAGCTCTTCACGCAGGCGCTCGTTCTCGCTGGCCAGCGAGCGGCGCTCGAGCGCGCGGGAGACCACGACCTGGATCTCGTCGACCTTGAACGGCTTGGTCAGGTAGTCGTAGGCGCCGATCTTCATCGCCTCGATGGCGGTGTCGGTGGTCGCGAAGGCGGTGATCATGATGACCATCGGCGCGTCGGGGAGGCCGCAGACGTGGCGCAGGACCTCCATGCCGCCCACGCCCGGCATCGTGAGGTCGGTGATCACGAGGTCGAAGGGGCGGTCCGACGTGATGCGGATCGCCTCGGCACCCGACGCGACGGCGGTGCAGTTGTGGCCCGCACGTCCCAGACAGATGGACAGGAACTCACGCATGCCCTGTTCGTCGTCGACGATCAGGATGCGTGCGGCCGCGGTCGCCATGGCCTCGGTGATACCACGGGCTCACGAGGCGGACGTCGTGCCGACCTTGCGCAGCTCGACCAGCATGTGCGCGCCGAAGGTGCTCAGCAGTCGGCGGTCGCGGGCGAACCACTCGAACCGCTCGGCCAGCGAACCGAGCACGGGGATCGCCAGCAGGCTGGGCGCATGCACAGCGATGCGGATGCCGTGCAGGCGCGCCAGGTGGAGCGAGCGCGGCAGCATCCGCTTGAAGCGGCCCAGGGTGTCGAGCCTGGTGAGGCCCCGGTCGGAGTCGACGACGAGCGGTCCGCCTTCGACGACGGTCGTCGGGTTGCGCAGCCCCAGGTAGAGCCCCCACACGCTTCGGGGGTTGTCGAACCCGATGAGGGCCGTGCCGTCGTCTCGCAGCACCCGCGCAGTCTCGGCGAGCAGAGAACGCGCGGCCGAAATCGAGGTCTCGTCGTCCCGCCCGAGGTGGGGAAGCGTGCGCACGCAGTAGATCAGGTCGAACTGTTCGTCCGGCAGGGCCAGGTGAACGTCCGCGCCGCGCCCGAGGTCGGAGGCGTCGACCACCGACAACGACGCGGCACGCTCCTCCACCCACTCGGCGAGCTGACGAATCCCGCGCCCGAGGTCGAGCACGCGTTGTCCGGGCACGTGCGAGAGGACGACGTCGGCGGTCATGCGATCGACCAGGTCGGTCAACCGATCACGTCGCGGGGCCGACTGCCTCGGTCGTGGGTCCGCGGGGACGATCTCGATCGACCGCGGCGGCGCGTTCGTTGACCGCTTCACGCGCGCCATGGTACGCCTGCAGCTGCACAGGGAGCTCCATGCCGACAAAGATCCTCGCGATCGACGACAGCAAAACGATGCGACTTGCCGTGAAGATCACGTTCGCGGCCGAAGATGCGGACGTGACCTCGGTGAGCAAGGGCTCGGACGCGGTCGCCCGCGCCAAACAGCTCTCCCCCGACGTCATCTTGGTCGACGCCTCCCTCGGTGATGGCGAACCGAGCGGCTACGACGTCTGCCAAGCGCTCAAGTCCGACCCGGGCACGCAGGGCACGCCCGTCCTGCTGATGGTCTCGAACCAGGGCGGGGTCGACCAGGCGAAATTCGACGCGGTCGGTGCCGACGGCTTCATCAACAAGCCGTTCGACACCCAGGACCTCATCGACAAGGTCGCCGCAGCCGCGGGCGCGCCGGCGAAGGCCGCTCCAGCTGCAGCGGCCCCGACACCCAAGCCCGCGCCCAAGCCCGCACCGAAGCCGGCGCCCAAAGCCCCGGCCCCGGCCGCGGCCAAGCCCGTCCCTCGACCGGCGCCCAAGCCCGCCATCCCTACGGCTCCGGCCGCCGCTCGTCCCGCGCCGAAGCCCGCGAGCCCGCCGTCGCGTGCGATCCCCAAGCCCGCTGCGCCCAAACCTGCAGCAGCTTCGGCAGCAGCTCCGGCAGCCCGCCCCGCTGCGCCCCCGCGCCCCGCGGGCGGATCGCAGGGCGGCTCGATCCCCATCGCCGTGCCGATCCCGTTCACGCCAGCCGACAGCCCCACCGCGGGGATGCTCGAGCGCCTTTCCAAGGCCGCCGGCGACTCGGGTCTCGATCCCAAGGTGGCCGAAGCCATCGTCGCGCTCAGCAAAGAGGTGATCGAGTCGGTCGTTTGGGAGGTCGTTCCCGAGCTGGCCGAAGAGATCATCAAGAAGCAAGCCCAGAGCGCCTGACGCAGAGCGCCTGAGCCAGAGCTTGGACGGAGCGCCTGACGCGGAGCTTCGCGGTCGCCCATCGCACGCGTATCCTTCGCGGCGATGGGCGAACTCGTCCGCGTCGACCTCGAACTCCTGCCGACCGAGCCGCGCTACCGACCCATGTCCAAGCGGGCTTGGTACGGGCGGCGGCTGCCGATCGCCCTGGGCATCGGCGCGCTCGCAGGTGTCGCGAGTGTCGCGATCAACACGTTCGCGATGTGGGCGGCCCTGCTCGGCGTCTTCGGCTACTCGATCGTGCGACGCCGACGGCTCGCCTCGTTGGCCCGGAAGAACACCGACGCGCTCGCAGTCTTGATGGCAGGCGAGCTCGAGGCGGCCGCCGAGGCATTCGAGGCGCTGTGCGATCAGAGCCGGGGCTCGCCCGCGCTGCACTCGCTGGCGGTCTGCAATCGCGCGGCGGTCTATCTCGAGGCGGGGGACCCCGAGCGCGCGGCGAGCCTGCTCTCCGCGGTCCTGCACGCCGGGTGGATCGACGCGCGCGGCGGCCTCGCGTCGTACTACCCCGCGGTGCTCGGTCGACTCGCGATGGCGGAGGCGCTCTGCGATCGGCTCGATCAGGCGCAGGCTTGGCGCGCCCGGGCACACGCGGCGACCTCGGCGGCCAAGCACGGCATGCACCTGCTGACCGACGTGGTCGTCGAGGCGCGGTTGGGCAACGACGAGGCGGTCGTCGCTCTCGTCACCGAGGGCTGGCCTCGGGCCGAGAACCTCCACTCCGCGCGCCAGCTGCGGCAGATCCGGCTGCTCGAGGCGTTTGCGCTCGAGCGGCTGCGCACCGGTGAGTATCGAGGCGTCTCCCGCGAGACCGACGGCGTGCGCGCGATCGAGGCGGCGCGCAGCGCTCGCGGGGGCGAGTTCCGGGTGCTCACGACCCACTGGGGCGCGCTCGCGCGGTTTGCCGAGCGCCACGGGCTGGGCTGAGGCTCGTGTTTCACGGGCCCGCGTGGGGACGCTCATCCGCGGTGGGGGAGGCGCTGTGGCAGTGTCCCAAGCCATGCAACGCACGTCGTCCGCACTCCTCGCCCTGTCGCTGCTCGTGGCGTGCAAGACCCAGACCCAGCCTCCGGCGGACACGAGCGCGACCGCCAAGCCGGGCCCCGAGGTGGAGCCCGAGGTCGCCTCGCAGGTCCTGTCGATCATGGACGCGGACACCAACCCTTGCGACGACTTCTACCGCTACGCCTGTGGTGGTTGGATCGACGCGACCGAGCTTCCCGCCGACCAGCCCCGGTACGGACGATTCCAGTCGCTGGCCGAGGGCAACCAGGAGGCGCTCCGGGCAATCCTCGAGACCGACGAGGGCAAGCTCGGCACGTTCTACGGCGCGTGCATGGATGCCGAGGCGGTCGAGGCCGCAGGGCTCTCGGCACTCGAGCCGGTGATGTCGGCCATCGCGGGCCTGAAGAAGCGCTCCTCTCTCCCCGAGGTCGCCGGCATGCTCGCCGCCCACGACGTCTCGACCCTGTTCGCCTTCCAGATCGGGCCCGACCACAAAGATCCGACGCTGAACATCGCCCACCTCTCGCAGGGGGGCCTCGGCATGCCCGACCGGGAGTACTACCTCGAGGAGGGCCCGCAAGCCGACGCGCTGCGTGCCGCCTACACGGCCCACGTCGCGCAGATGCTCGACGCCGCGGGGCTCTCGGGCAAGGCGGCGCCCGGCGTCGTCGCCTTCGAGACCGCGCTGGCTCGCGCGAGCAAGCCTCGCGACCAAATGCGCGACCCGGCCAAGCAATACAACCGCATCTCGCGGGAGGAACTCGCCGCGCTGACGCCGGGATTCGACTGGGGGAAGTACTTCACCGCCGTGGGGTTGCCCGAGGTCGAGGCGCTCAACGTCTACCCGCCCGAGTTCTTCACGGCCATGAGCGAGGCGATGAAGAAGGCCCGCGTCGACACCCTGCGGGCGTATCTCGCCTGGCAGGTCCTGCACGAGAGCGCGAGCCAGCTGCCCGCGGCGTTCGTCGAGTCCGACTTCGTGTTCTTTCGCAAGACGCTCGCGGGGCAGGCCGAGCCCACGCCCCGGTGGAAGCGCTGCGTTCGGGCGACCGACGCGCTGCTTCGTGACGAGCTCGGGCAGCTCTATGTCGCCGAGCACTTCTCGAGCGACAACCGCTCCGTGGCGCTCGAAATGATCACCGGCATCGAGGCCGCGTTCGAAGCCGGCTTGCCGGGCCTGTCGTGGATGGACGACGAGACGCGAGGTCGCGCGGTCGAGAAGATGAAGGCGATCGTCAACAAGATCGGCTACCCGGAGCGCTGGCGCAGCTACGACGGCGTCGACATCGGCAAGGACCACCTGGCCAACGTCCTCGTCGCGAGCAAACACGACAAGACGCGCCGGCTGTCTCAATACGGCAAGCCGGTCGACAAGCAGGAGTGGCACATGAGCCCTCCGACGGTGAACGCCTACTACAACCCGCCCTACAACGAGATGGTCTTCCCCGCGGGCATCTTGCAGCCGCCATTCTTCTCGGCGAGTTATCCCATGGCGATGAACTTTGGCGGCATCGGCATGGTGATGGGGCACGAGCTGACCCACGGGTTCGACGACCAGGGCCGCAAGTTCGACGGCGCTGGCCAGCTGACCGAGTGGTGGAACGAGACGGCGGTCACCAAGTTCGAAGAGCGGGCGCAGTGCGTCGACGACCTCTACAGCTCCTACGAGGTGCAGCCCGGCGTCCGGCTCAACGGCAAGCTGACCCTCGGCGAGAACATCGCCGACCTCGGCGGCATCAAGCAGGCGCACCAGGCCTACCTCGCGTGGGCGGAGGCCAACGGCGAAGACCCCCGCGCGCAGGCGATCGAAGGGCTCACCGCCGAGCAGCTGATGTTCGTCGCGTTCGGTCAGATCTGGTGCAGCAAGTCGACGCCCGAGGTCGACAAGATGTACGCGCTGACCGATCCGCACTCGCACCCGCGCTATCGGATCAACGGCCCGCTGTCGAACCTTCCGGGCTTCTGGGAGGCCTTCTCCTGCGAAGAGGGGACGCCGATGCATCCGCCCGCAGACGCGGTCTGCGAGGTCTGGTGACCCCCGCGGGTTGAAACGAAGAAGGCCGCCCTCGCAAGGGGCGGCCTTCTCGTTTCCGGGTCGTGTGGCTCGCGCTCAGCCGTCGGTGTCCGAGGCGTTCTCTTCCATCGCGCCGCCGCGGTCGCCGACCACCTCTTCGATCTCGAGGTTCGGGTCGGCGAGAATCGCGTCCTCGGTGAAGAGGATGTCTCGCCAGGCCTTGTCCGAGAAGAGCTGCGTCTGATCGGTGTGCCAGGGGTTCGCGGGGTCGTCGGACTGGCCGTACGTCAGGAACGCCTGCGCGTGCGGGCCCTCGTCGGTGTACTCGAGCGTCATGATGAAGCTCGTCCCGTAGTTGACTACATAACCCTCGGGGGTGAGGTCGGTGGGCGGGTTGATCTCCTCGGGGCGGGGCAGGTTGGGCTCCATGGTCGACTTGAGCGTGGAGTACTGGATGAGGTTGGTCGTCCCCTCGCGCCGTCCACCGCCGTGAATCGGGATGCGGTTGCCGGCCCGAATCGTGTACTGGGCCTCGCGCAGCGTGCTGCTGGGCGTCAGGTTTGCCTGCTGCAGGCGCACGATCGCGCCGGCGAGCGCCTCGAGGATGCGGTCCTCGGCGGGGTCTTCGGGCGCCTCCGAGAGCGTGTTGGGGGTGCCGACCGGGTCGGCGACGTCGAAGTCGTTTGCCCACAGCGTGGGCCCCTCGGACATGATGCCGTCGCTCGAGAAGTCGCCGAGAAACTCGCGCCACATCAGAGCGCCGGGGGCGTCGAGGTCGAGCCGGAGGTTCCACCCGGCCAGCGCCGCGCAGGCGCTGGAGAGGTCGGCCTCGCCGTACATCGGGTTGGCCTCGCAGCGCGCGACCACGTCGTCGCGCAACAGCTCGGCGACCATGCCTCGGTTGCTGAGCACGGCGCCTTGCAGCTCTTCGAACGTGAACAAGCCGTCCGCACCCGAGGCGCCGTCTTCGGACACCTCGGTCAGCAGCGTGGCGTTCATGCGCGTACGGGGCGTCCGCGCGGTCTCCTCGAAGCCGTGCATCGGCGAGTAGCCGGTCAGGGGCGCGTCGGGGTTGGTCAGCCAGTGGGAGTCGTTGGCGTTGTAGATGAAGTCACGCCGCTCGAGCTGCGGGACCTCGGAGAAGGGCACCAGGCCCGGGTCGCGGGCGCCCTCGGCCACGACCCACTCGTTCGCCGACGTGCTGCCGTCGAGCGCCACGGCGCCGATCGTCTTGACGCCGTTGATCGCGAACGCGATCGTCGGATCCGTGCCCGCGGCTTCGGGGTCGAGCCACGCGTCGATGGCGGCCTGGGAGAGGTTGGGCGTGGGCGTGGTGTCCGCGTACCACGCGGTGCCGTCGGCGCTTGCGGACATCGTGTTCACCCACGGAATGCCCTGGTTGTCGGCGTGTGCCTGCTGGAACGCGTCCATGCTGTCGGCGCGGTTCATGTCGTGGAACTGCGCAATGAGCGTGGCGTTGAGCTCGTTGGCGTCGCGCACGGTGAGCGTGAAGTCGGTGTTCCACCCCCCGAGGTCGCCGATGGAGAGGATCGGGCCCCACTTGCTGAACCACATGGTGCGCGAGCGCTGGGTCGTCTGGCCGTTCTCGGTGACGTCGATGGTGATGTCCTTCGAGGTCATGTCACGCATCTGTCCGTCGTACGCGTACCTGGTCGGGTCGGACGGGTCGAGGTCGAGCACGTACATCGTCATGCGCTGGCCCGCGGAGACGGTGTGCGTCCAGCCCACGGCCTCGTTGAAGCCGATGAGCACGCCGGCCACCCCCATCAAGGAGGCGCCATAGACGTTCATCTCGCCCGGCACGGTCAGCTGGCTCTCGTAGAGCTTGAGCTCACCCTCCCAGGGGAAGTGTGGGTTGGCGAACACCATGCCGCGGCCGGTCGCGGAGCGCTCCGCGCCAATACCCCAGCCGTTCGACCCGATGCCCGGCTCGTGAAAGTCGGGCGTCGGGGCGCTCGAGGGCGCGAGCTCGGAGCCCGGCGGCTGCGCGCGGGCGATGAAGGGGTGCAGCTGCCGCACGCCCGCGAGCGTTGCGATCTCGACGTAGTGCGCCATCAGGTCCTGCGTCGTGATCGGCTGCAGCCAGGGCTCGGCGCCGCAGGGCAGGGAGGCTCCGTCCGCCGCGAGGTAGGCGTTGTAGCCGTCGACGTACCCCTGCACGAGCCCCTTGATGTTCTCGGGCTGCGCGTCCCAGGCGTCTTGGCCCTTCTCCATGAACTCGAGCGAGCGATGCACGAAGTCGCTGTCGACGTTGGCGTCATCGTCTCCGGGACCGAAGTAGGCCGCGCGCTCGCCTCGGAGCTTGACCACTTGATCGGCGAGAATGCAGCCGTTGAGCTTCGCGAAGGCGTAGCCCTGGCCGAACGCCGCGCTGGGAATGTCGTCGGCGATGATGTGGGGGATGCCGTAGGACGTCCACCGGATCTCCGCGTTGTAGTCGTGGGCTGGCTCGTCGTTCTTCTCCGACTCGCCGCACGCGGTCAGGGTGAGCCCTGCGAGCATCGCCAGGCCAAGGGTGCGCACATTCATTGCGACACGGTATGCCGCGTTCGAAACGGGGGTCAATGACCGGGCTGGAGACAACGCGCGGCGGCGGGCTCGCCACTCACTCGGTGGGAGTGAGTTCGATCTCCCCGGTGAGGTCGACGACCTGGGTGCCCACAGGGTCGGGCGCGCCGGAGACGTCGGCGGTGCCCAGGCGCTCGCGGGTCGTCCGCAGGCGCTCCGCGAGGGCCTTGGTGATGCTCCACAGCAGCTTCACCGCCAGCGGCGGCTCCTTTCGGATGATCTGCTCGAACTCTCGGCGACCGATGCGAAGCGCCTTTCCGCTCTCGGTGACCAGCGCCGTCTCGTCGCGGGGATGGTCGTCGAGCAGGCCCATTTCGCCTGCGTGGTCACCGGGTCCAAGCTCGGCCAGCGTGACACCATCGGCGGCCAGCTTCACGCTGCCGCGAAGGATCACGTACATGTCGCGGCTGTCGTCGCCCTGCTCGAAGAGCATCTCGGCCGCATTCAGCGGGCGGACGCTGGCGAGGTTCATGATGCGGACGAGTTGCTGGTAGCTCAGCTCGCCGAACAGCGGGACTTGCTTGAGCGTATCGAGCGTGAAGTTGATCTCCGCGGCGCGCTCGTGCTCCGCGTCGTCGCCGACCGTCTGCACCACGATGGCGCTGATGTTGTCCTTGCCGCCCCGAGTGTTGGCCAGCTCGATGAGCTGCCCGGGGATCTCCTGCACTTCGGGCAGGCCGATGGTGTTGGCGATGTCGGTCTCGTGCAGATATTCGTAGAGTCCGTCGCTGCACAGCAGAAACGAGTCGCCGGGGATGATGTCGAAGTCGAGGGTGTCGACCTCGACCGTTTCATACACGCCGACCGCGCGGGTCATCGCGTTCTTGAGCTTGGCGTAGGGGCTGGACTCGAACTCGTCCTCGCTGATCTTGCCCATGCGGATCAGCTCGTTGCGAAGGCTGTGGTCTTCGGTCAGCTGGTAGACGACCCCGCCCCGCAGCAGATAGATCCGTGAGTCGCCGACGTACGCGATGAAGCCGCGAGCGCCGATGATGAACAGCACCACGATGGTGGTGCCCATGCCGCGCTTCTCCGGCTCGACCGCGGCCTTTTGAAAGATGTCCAGGCAGGCTCGGTGCACCGCGTACTCGAGCAGCGTGCAGACCTCGACGTGGCAGCGGGGGTCGGCGTCGTCGTAGGCCTCGAGGATGTCGCCCTCCGCGGCGACGACCTCGCGCACGGTGTGCACGGCCATCGCGCTCGCGATCTCGCCCGAGGCGTGTCCGCCCATGCCGTCGGCGACGACGAAGAGCCGCAGATCCTTGTCGATGAGGAAGTTGTCCTCGTTGTCGGTCCGCTTGCGTCCGACGTCGGTGCCCGCCCAATATTGGAGATCCATCGCGCCCACACGGTTGTCTCGCAGCGCGAGACGAAGGACAAGGCTTGCAGGGCGATTCGAGGTCGTCTACAGGTCGTCGCTGGCCGGGGCGAGGAATGCGTCGAGGGGGCGCCGGGCCGCTTCGAGGCGTCGCAGCACAGCCCCGAGGACTTCGAGGTCGGATCGCGTGACCGGCACGCCGTCGAGCCACCCACCGTCGGGCAGCGCCTCCTCGTCTTCGTCGGGGTCGAGGTCACAGGGGGGATCGGCGGTGACGCTATCGATGGCCTCGAGGACGACCTGCGTCGCAGGATCTGCAGCGCGCGACGACGGGTCCGCCGAGAGCAAGTGGAGGTATGCGGGCAGCAGGCCCCCCGCGTGCGCCTTGCACAGACGCTGGCGCAGCCCGTTGTCGAGCCCGAGGCCCCGCGCGACCACGGTCACCGAGACGTCGCCCGGACGCACCCGTCTGTGGGCGAGCACCGGGGGCAGCAGGGTGAACAGGGCAGGGTCGTCCTCGCCGCGGGCGAGCAGCACGAAGGCGTGGGGCAGTCCCGGTCCGCCGAGCGCGTGGCTGCGCACCTTGGGCCGGACGAGCCGCGGGCTGGCCGACTTTGGGGGAGGGGTGCCAGGCGACGGGCGTTCCTGCGCCGCCCGGGCTCGCGCGCGACGGCGTGCGAGGACGGGGCGGACGCGGTCGAGCAGGCCGCTGTCTTCGAAGGTCAGGTCGTCGACGACGAAGACCGGGAGGCGAAACACCGCGGTGCCTCGGTCGGACATGCGCTGTGCGACCTCCCGGCGGTCCTGCTCCATCTGCAGCTCGTGGCAGTCCTGCGCGGCGAGCTGGTCGAGATGTCCCGGGTCGAGGTCGAACGCTTCGGCCAGCGTCGCGCGCCCGTGGGCGGTGCCGAGGCGAACGAACGTTCGATCGACGCCATCACGCCGGACGATGCGCAGTGCCTCGAGCGCGTGACCTGCTGCCGCCATCGCGGCGATCCAGGCCCGGACGCGGTCTGCCCGAGGGTCGAGCCGCACGCCCAAGTGGGTCCACCGTACGCGCACGCCCAGCTCGCCGGGCCGCTCGCCCACCAGGCGGCGAAGCTCGAGCACGGTGCCCAAGGCGCCGCTGGAGGTCGGGTCCAGGTGCGCCTCGATCTGCGTCGACGCATCGGCCGCCCCCAACTGAAGCGAGGCGTCGGGGCAGCGCGGGGACGCGCCGAGGGCGAGGGTGAGGGCGAGGAGGGGACCGAGCACGACGGTGCCCCGCAGTGTACCCTGCGCCGCAATGACGTCGCCTGGGGAGTTCGTCATCTCGCTGCTCGTCGCCGCCGCCCTCGCGCAGGGGCCGGTCGATGCGGCGCAGCCCCAGCGGTCGCCTGCGGAGCCCGACGACGCGGCCACGCCCGGCAGGAGCATCGACGCCTCGACGCCAAGCGCGATCGTGGCGCCCGCCGAGGACCGCAGCGCCGAGCCTGCGGCCGAGGCGGACGAGGCGACGGTCGAGACGGACGAGGACTGGGGCGACGAGGACGGCGACGGCGACGAGGACTGGGACGGCGAGGACGAGGACGAGGACTGGGACGACGACTACGACCCGCTTCGCGACTCTCCCGAGGCGGTCCGGTCGCAGCGACGCATCGCTGGAGGCGCCGTCCTGATCGGCGTCGGTGCGTTGACGGCCTTCGGTGCGCTCGGCATGGGGCTGTCGGACCCGTGCGCGGCTCCGGCGGGCAACAGCTGCTCGGCATCTGCGCGTAACCGTGCCGCCCTGACGATGGGGCTGCCTGGCGTCGCGGTGCTCGGTGCGGGTGTCGCCGTGTTGGTCCTCGGGCTGCGCCAGCGCGACCGCCTCCGCGTCGACGCCCAGGCGTCTCGAACCGGCGCCGGCGTGCGCCTATCGGGGCGTTTCTAGCGCTCGCGCTTCCGGTCGCGCAGGCGAAGGATGAGGGCGGTGGTCGCGAGGGCCAGCGTGGCGCCGCCCAGACCCGCCGCGGCGTACCCCAACGTGGGACCCGGCCCGCGCGGCCCGAGTACGGCGGCGGAGGTCACCGTCCCCGCCGTGCCCGCGCCCGCGACCGCGGTCGCAACGAGAACGCCGAGCCGGCCCCGCTTCGAGGGGGCCGCGGGGGCCTCTTGCTCGATCGTCCGGACGTCGAGCACCCGGAGCTCTCCGCCGCCGAGATCGACCTGCACCGTCTGCGTGCCGACCTCCACCGCGACCGGGCCCGGCGAACGAAGGTGCACGACGTTCGTATCGACGGGGACGCCGCCCACGCGCACGACCTGTCCTTCAGAGGCACGGACCTCCAGTTGGGCGACGGACGGCGCGAGGCGGGCGAGCTGCAGCTGCGCTTCGGCACGTCGCTCGGGGTCGACGGCCTCATCGCGAAGCGCAGCAAAGGTCGAGAAGGCGTCGAGGACGTGGCCCGCCTTGGCCTGCGCGAGGCCGAGGTTGTACGCCGTGTGCGGGTGGGGGAGCAGCGCCTGCGCGCGGGAGAACTGCTCGATGGCAGCCTCGAACTCGCCGGCTTCGAACGCGGCTTCGCCAGCCTCGAACGCCATGGCGGCCTCGCCCATCGTCGGGTCGGGCGCTGCATCTTGCAGGCGTGACCACGCGTGCGGCGCGGGGACGGCTGCGCGGGCGGGGGCGGCGATGGATGCCGCGAGGAACAGACTCAGAGCGAGACGCCGCGCGGTCATGGAGCTTCGTAGGGGTTGGGCTTGAGCCCGTCGGGATCCGAGCGGACGGGGCCCTTCCTGGTGGGGCGAGGCGTCGGCTTGGGCGGCTCGACCTGCGGGCCCTCCGTCCCTTGCGTGCCTACGTCGGGCTCGGGCTCGAGGGCGGGCGGCGCGGGGCGTTCTCGGGCCGTGACGGGCTCGGGCGCTCGGGGTGAGGACGCTTGGTCCTTAGAAAGGGTGGGGGCGTCGCGTGACGGGGCGACGGTGGCGGAGGTCGGGGGGCTCCCGCGCAGCGTCCACGCGGCCAGACCCACGGCGGCCGACAGCCCGATCGCGCCGGCGGCCCACGCAAGCCCGCGCCACGGGGCGGCCGAGGGCTGCGCTTCGCTCGGCGCGTCCCGTTTCGCCGTCCCGATCGGCGGCAGGGGCTCGGCGCGTTCGACGGTACCGAGCTCTTCGTACGCCCCTTCGACGATCGTTCGCAGGACGCCGCGCTGCGCGTCGAGGTCGAAGCCGGCCGCGGAGAGCTCTTGAGACAAGGCGTCGGCGAGCGCGGTCGCGCTGGGCAGACGCCCCGCTGGGGTGGGGCGCAGGCACGCGAGGATGATCTCGGTGAGCCAGGCCGGGATGTGGTGGCCCTCGAGCGTCTCGCGGATCGGCGCGGGATCGCAGGTCTCGAGCCGCGTCATCGTCTGGGCCGAGTGCGTCTCGCCGAAGGGGAGCTCCGAGGTGCACAGCTCGAACAGGAGCGTGCCCATGGAGAACACGTCGCTGCGTTCGTCGAGGGGTTCGAGCCGCGCCTGCTCCGGGCTCATGTACGGCAGCTTTCCCGCCAGCACGCCGACCTGCGTCAGGCCGGTGGTGCGGTCGGGGCGGGCGAGGCCGAGGTCGATGAGGATGGCTCGACCGTTGCGGGCGAGCATGACGTTGTGCGGAGAGATGTCCCGGTGGACCATGCCCAGCGGCGCACCCTCGGCATCGGTCGCGGAGTGCACCGCCTGCAACCCGCGGGAGACCATCTCGACGATGGCCGCCGCCTGCGGCGGCGAGAACGGACGCGCGCGATGCAGCGAGAGTTGTCGGAGGTTCACCCCGTCGATGAGCTCGAGGGCCATGTACGCGTAGCCCTGGTCCTCCCCGGCGTCGACGGTCCGCACGACGTTGGGATGCCGAACGCGTGAGGCGAGATTCGCTTCCTGCAGGAACCGGGCGCTGAACCCGTCCTCCTGCACGAGGTGGGGGTGGATGACCTTGAGCGCGAACTCGCGGCTGAACCCCTCGGGGGCGTCGGACAGCCGCGCCAGGTACACGGTCGCCATCCCGCCGGACGCGATGCGGCCCAGGATCGCGTATCGACCCAGGGTGGTGACCGGGGTGGCGAGGAGGTTCGTCATCGGCAGGGGGCGGTGGGCGTGCGTGCGTGCGCGATGAAGATGCCCAAGGCTCGCGACACGAAGTAGGATGCGACATCTCGCACCCCGACTCGCCGTGAGAATAACAAGCAATCGTCCCGACGCGGACAACCGGTTGTTCGGCTACTTGGACCGAGGGTTGAGGGCCCTCGGTGCGCACGTCGAGGTGTCGGATGGAGACAACCTGGTCCGTAGGATCGGCCCGCGTCGCGCCATCCCCGATCCACTGCCGCCGTTTCCGCGCCACCCGCCCCCGCCGTCGGTTCAGGTGCGTGTCGAAGGGCTGCCGAACCTGCTGCACGAGGTCGGGCACCTGGTCCTCGCGCGGGTGCTCGATGACGACCACGGCATCGACTATCAGGCGATCCCGTTCGACCTCAGCGCGGCGGAGGGACGACGCGTGCTGTTCGAAGAGCTGGCCTGCTGCACGCTCAGCTGCGGGTTGTCTCGGCCGCTGGATGACGCGCGCGCGTGGGCGTGGGCCGACGCCTGGTTCGCCGAGCAGATCGAGATTCAGCCGGTGTTCTACGGCCTCGAAGACGATCCCCGGCGGTTTTGGACCGCCGTGGACGACGTGTACCGCGCGCACCACGAGGCGTGCGAAGCGATGGTCGAGGCGGCGTTCGAGCGGACCGCGGCCCTGCTGCGCTGGGCAGGCGCACCTGTGGGTGTCGCTGCGCCGGCGGAGAGTCTATCCTTCGGCACCCTGCTGCGCCGAGCGCGGCAGCTCGAGGCATGAACGACGTCGACCCGACACACCCCTGGCCCAAGCGGCTGGCGCTGTGGGCCCTGGACAACGCGTGGCTCATCGTCGTGGTGCTCGCTGCGTTCGCGGTGCGTCTGCACTGGAACCTCGAGGTCCACCCGCCCGGCGAGTACATCTACTCCGACATGCGCGGCTACACCCGCCGCGCCGACGGGATGTTCCAGGCGCTGTGGGGCGTGCGGGAGTACGACGCCTTCTACCCCTATGGCACCCACGTCATGCTGTGGTTCCTGCAGTGGGTGGGGGGCCGTACAGCCGAGAGCACCCCCGAGCAGATCGACGAGGTCTACCGCTTCGTGGCCGGCGTCTATGCGGTCTACGGCGCTGCGCTGGCGGGCTACGGCTACGCGCTCGCCCGGCGGGCCTCGAGGGTGGGCGCCGTCGTGGCGCCCATCGTCGGGCTGCTGCTCGTCTGCTACTACCCGCTGATCTCGCTGGGGGGCTACTTCCTCTCCGAGGTCCCCTTCGCGCTGTGCCTGACCGCCGCGTCGTTCCACCTGGTCCGCATGCTCCAAGAGGGCAAGGCCCGCGACGCCTGGGCGATGGGTATCTGGGTTGCGCTCGGCGTCACGCTGCGCCCTCAGATCCTGCTCAGCGTGGCGTTCATTGGGGTCTACTGGCTCATCTTTCGCAAGCGAATGCCCCGCGCGACGATCCCGATGTGGGCGCGGGCGCTGGCGCCGATCCTGCTCGTCCTGGCCTTCTCGGCCTGGCGCGTCCACTACCACACCGGCCGATTTGGGCTGATCTCGGAAAACGGCAAGTTCAACCAGGTCTTCGGGCGCTGCCACAACGAGAAGATCACGGCGCACCCCGACACGCCCAAGCGTCGGCGCACCAGCTTCGGGCCTCCGCCCCTCATCCAGCTGGCCAAGCGCGCGCAGCGGGCACCCGGTCGCTGGCCGCAGCTCGATCCGGCCCGCGAGACCCACTTCGAGTACAAGGGCTACATCGGGGACGACGACATCTTGCAGACGTACATCGACGACTGTATCGCCAAGACGGGTTGGAAGAAGCAGGTCGAGTACAGCGCGGTCAACGTCGCGATGCAGTGGCGCTACAACATCATGTGGCCTGACTCCGGCAAGCGGCCCTGGCAGCCGTTCTCCCAGAAGTGGGGCTGGTTCGTCACCAACGTGCTGGCGGTTCCGGCCCTCCTGGGCCTGCTCGGGCTCTTCTTCCCGCGGCGGCACCCCATGCTGGGGCTGCTCTCGCTCCACCTGTGGGCGCTGACGATGATCGGGATCTTCTACATCGGCGGCATGCGTTTTCGCGCGCCGTACGACCCGATCATCATCATCATGGCGGCCGAGGTGTATGTTCTGCCCCTGGCCCTGGCGTTTCGATGGCTCCAGGCCAAACGCGCCGAAACCAAACCTGCCAATCCTGGGTCGGAGTCGTGACCGTGCGTTCGTCTTCTCGAAAGGCCATCTCTCTGCCCTGGGCTGTGCTGCTGCCCCCTCTGTGCGCGGCGCTGGCGTTCGGCGTCTTGGGGGCGCCTGTCGCGCATGCCCAGCCGCACGTCGCGGCCGCTGCGGCGCCCGCCCTCACCACGGAGCTCTTCTCACTGGCCGGAGACTCCGTCACGCAGCTGTTCTGCCTAGACGCCAGCCTCGACGGGCTCTCGTGGGGAGGCCTGGGCTGGACCGAGTCGGCCGGAGGTCCTCCGCATGGCGGCGCACCGCGCGGGCTGCCGATCTTGGGGTTGGGTCTGCTCGGGCTCGCCGCCGTCGTCGTCCTCGCGCTCGGCCGCATGCGCTTGGCCAACGAACACAAGCGCCTCGACGTCGCGCAGCGGCTGATCGAGCAGGGCGTCGAGCCGCCGGCCAGCTTGTTGGCCAACCCAGTGCGCAACGATCTGCGTAAGGGCATCGTGCTCTTGTTTGCAGGGGGAGGGCTCCTGGCCGCGGGGTTGCTGACCGGGGACCGAGGCATGGCCGCCGGAGCGCTCGTCCCCGAGTTCATCGGTGCCGGCTACCTGGTCAGCTACTGGCTCGCCGCGCGGACGCCCGGAGGTGCCTCGTGAGCACCACCGTCTCGGATGCCTCCGCAATCGTCACCTCGGGCGCGCTGTCCGGGGACCGGTCCGCCGCGCTTCACACCCTCGACGAGCCCGCGCTGCTCTTGCGCGCCTGCGACGGAGACAAGCCGGCCTTTGCCGAACTCGTGCGTCGCAACCAGGGGCGTGTCCGTGGCCTCTTGATGAAGCTCGCGCAAGACCGAGTGCTCGCCGACGACCTCGCGCAAGAGGTGTTCTTGCGCGCGTACCGAGGGCTGGTCGGGTTTCAGCAGCGCTCGGCCTTTGGCACCTGGCTCTACCGCATTGCCTACAACGTCTACCTCAACAACCGCACGCGCGTGCGACGGTTCTGCGAGCTGCCCGAGGACTACGTCGCCGCCGCGGTCGCCCCCGAAGGGGCCCTGAGCGCGCCGCGATCGGACCTGCGCCGCGACCTCTCGGCCGCCATCGAGACGCTCCCCGAGCGCTACCGTGCGGTCGTCGTGCTCTACTACCTCGAAGAGGTGAGCTACCCCGAGATCGCCGACATCCTCGGCGTCCCGCTGGGCACCGTGAAGACCCACCTGCATCGCGCCAAGAAGCTGCTGCGGGAGCGCATGACGGCCGCATGACGGGGCGTCCCCATACCCAGCCCGCCCAGCCCGCGCATCTCGGTGGAGGCGGGCGGCTCGATGAGCTGCTCTGCGAGCTCGGAGCGGAGGGGGAGTCCGACGCGCACGCCCCGGCGCCCATGGGCGGCGGTGACGTGTTCTTCACCGCGCGCGTCCTCGACGCGCTGCCCGAGCCGCTGCGGTGGACCGGGGCCTCGCCCCTGACGCGTGCGGCCACGCTGCTGGGCTTTCACGTCGCGGCGGCCGTGGTCGGGGTGATGGCCTACCGTTGGGCGTCGCCCCGGATCTTCGACGTCGCGGCGACGCGGGCGGCCGAGGCGGCCTCTCCGTGGGCCTCGAGCCTCGCGTTGGTGCCCGTCGACGACCCCGTCTACCCGGCGTTGGCCGTCGTACTGGTCGTGGGGCTCGTCGCCTTCTGGGCCACGAGGTCGCATACTCCCGCGACGTGACCTCGGCTGCGCCTCACTCCGAACTCCCCACCCGACCGGCGCGCCATCGGGCGTACGCGGACGTCCCCGACGCGCAGTGGTCCGACTGGCGCTGGCAGATGCGGTCCCGGGTCACGCGTCTGCAGCCTCTGGCCGCGCTCATCGATCTGACCGAGGACGAGCGTCGCGGCATCGAGGGGCGACGCGACGCCTTCGGGTTCGCCATCACCCCCTACTACCTCTCGCTGATCGGACCGCCCGGCTGCCCCGTGCGTCGGCAGGCGATCCCGCACGTCGACGAGCTGCGGACGACGCCGTGGGACCTGGTGGATCCGCTCGCCGAGGATGAGCACGCCGTCACGCCGATCCTCACCCACCGCTATCCCGACCGCGCGTTGCTGTACGTCACGCACAACTGCCCGGTGTACTGCCGCCACTGCACCCGCCAGCGAAAGGTCGGAGATGTGGACAGCGCGCCCGCCCGGGACATGTTCGAGGCGTCGTACGACTACCTCGCACGCACGCCTGCCGTCCGCGACGTGCTGATCTCCGGCGGCGATCCCCTCAGCCTCAGCGATGCTCGGCTCGCGGAGATCTGCGGCCGGCTGCGGGCCATCCCCTCGATCGAGGTGGTGCGGCTGTGCACCCGCAACCCCGTCACGCTCCCCCAGCGCATCACGCCCGCGCTCGTGGACGCGCTGCGCCCGTTCCACCCCGTCTTCGTGCACACCCACTTCAACCACCCCGCCGAGTGCACGCCCGAGGCGGGAGAGGCGTTGGTGCGGCTGGCCGACGCCGGCTTCAACGTGGGCAACCAGATGGTGCTGCTGCGCGGCATCAACGACGACGCCGCCACGGTCGAGACGCTCAATCGCTGGCTGGTGCGGCATCGATGTCGGCCGTACTACATGCTTCAGTGTGATCCCGTGGGCGGGACGGCCCACCTGCGCACGCCGGTCGCCGCGGGCGTCGACATCCTCGACGCGATGCGGGGCCGGGTGAGTGGGTTGGCGATCCCGCAGCTGGTGGTCGACCTGCCCGGAGGAGGGGGCAAAGTGACCCTCACGCCGCAGCGGCTGGTGCGTCGAGAGGGGGCCAAGCGCGTGTACCGCGACGTCCAGGGGCGCGAATACACGTACGTAGACGAGCCTTTGTGACTCCGGTCATCCGCCTGTGATCCGCGTCATGGGATGCGCGGGCCATGCTTGGTTGCATAGGCGTTCGTTCGCATCGTCTAACGAGTCGGTCCTTGCGGCCTTTCCGCTCCCGAGCGTTTTGCCATGACGTCCTCCGTTCTCAGCCCTCGCCCCCTCCGCGCTCTCGCGGGTGTCTGCCTCGCTGCCCTCGTCGCGCTCCCCTCGGTCGCGCACGCCGAAGCCGAAGAGGAAGTGTCCACACCCGAGGTCAACATGGTCGTGCTGCGGGAGAACGCCACCGGCTCGGCCAGCGCGGCGCAGCGTTACATCGACGACCTCGTCGACGCGATCGCCAAGGCTGCCGGCTGGTCCTCGGCCAAGGGCAAGTACTTCACCCGCCGAAGCTCGGCGCAGACCTTCATCCGCGACACCAAGCCGTCCTTCGGCATCCTCTCGCTCTCCGCGTACCTGGCCATGAAGGACTCGCACGACCTCGTCGCGCTCGGCAAGGCCGACATTCAAAACGGCGGTGGCCACCAGTTCTTCGTGATCTCCAAGAACCAGCTCTCGCTCGACGGCTGCAAGTCCAAGAGCCTCGGGACCAACCACGAGGACGCCAAGTTCATCGACAACATCGTCTCCAAGGACGCGTTCGACCTCAGCGACTTCGAGGTGGAGGACACCCGCCGCCCGGTCAAGACGCTCAAGTCGGTCATCGCGGGGGACGTCGAGTGTGCGCTCATCGACGACGCGCAGCTCATGGAGCTTCAGCACCTCGAAGGCGGACTCGAAGTGCACCCGGTCTGGTCCTCCGAGACCCTGCCGCCGATGGTCGTCACCGCGTTTCCCACCGCCGCGGACGACGAGCGCAAGGCGTTCTCGGGCCTGCTCGACACCGTCTGCGGCGCAGAGGGCAAGGCTGCGTGCGAGTCGACCTCGATGAAGCTCGAGGCGACCACGCCCACCGCCTTCGCCGCCTACGAAAAAGCCTACGCGGGCTGAGACCGCGCGCCCAGAGGGACCCCGCCAGGCCTGCGCCGGCGGGGTCGTTTCCTTGGTTGCCCCGGTGGCCGCCTCCGCTGCGTTTTGGCAGACTCCGGGCGTGTTCGTTCGCTCCATCCTCGCCGTGATGCTCGGCGCGCTCTCGGCCTGCAAGGCGACCCCGACCACGACGCCAGCGCCCACGGGGGCCCCCAACGCCCCTGTCGCCACCGTCGAGCCCCGCGCCGTACTCGACGCGCTCGAGGCCGACATCGAGGCCGGTGCGGCCTCGGAGCAGGACCGCAAGCGGGCGTACGAGCGAGTCGCTACGGCGGAGGACGACGGCACGGCCGCCTACGCCTTCGCGCGGGCGGCCCTCGCAGGCCGGCTCGCGGAGCTGCGCGGGGTCAAGGCGGGCAAGCTCGTGACCGAGGCCGAGACGTACGCCCGCCTCTCGCTCGAGCGCGACCCGCAGTACGACCAGGGCGCTGCCACTCGCATGCTCGGCACGCTCTACGTCATGGCTCCGGGGCGGCTGGTCGAGCACGGCGACGCGGAGGACGGCCTGAGCATGCTCGAGGACCTCGTCGAGGCGCAGCCCGACGATCCGCGCAATCACCTGCGGGTCGCCGAAGCATTCATCGCGCTCGATGACCCCGATCCCGCGGCCCGGTTCCTCTGTTTTGCGCACGCGCACCGCGACACCCTGCGCAAGGACGACCAGCGCCTGCTCGACACCCTCAGCGAGACGTTCGGTGGGAAAGCCGGGCTCGCGTGCGAATGACGTGGCGTGGCGCCGCGCTGCTGGTGTGCATGGCCGCGGGTTGCCATCATCGGCTGCCCAAGCTCAACGCGCAGGGGCGCCACGCCGAGGTCGTCGAGCGGGCGCAGAGCGCTCGCTTCCGCCCCAAGCGCAAGGCTGCGCGCGCCTACGCCGACTCGTTGCACGCGCTCGGTCGCGAGCGAGCGGCGCTGGACGTCTTGCTGCTCGACTACCGGCGCGGTGGCGAGGTGCCCTCGCTCATCGCCCTGGCCGACCTCGAGCGCAGCATCGGGTGGAACGGCCTTGCTGCACACCACTACGCCCGCGTCCTCACGCACGATCGCGACGCGCTGCGGGGGCGCGATGCGGTGTGCGACTTGTTTCGAGAGCGCGCGCGCGCGTACCTGCATGCCGGCGAAGGGGAGGCGGCCGACCTCGACATGCGCCGCGTTCGATTGGTGTGTGGAGGGAGCTCTGCGGGGGACGCCGCGCTCGCGGCGGAAGCGGACGCCGCCGCGGCTGCGCAGGTCGAGGCCCGCGTCGCCTCAGGAACGTGCACGCCGCCGTGCGAGCCCCCCTCGCACACACCGACGCTCGAGGCCGACCTGAGAGCCGCGCGTGCGGACTCGCCCGTCGCGGTCGCCACCCTCGCGGCGAAGCAGCGCAGGCAGCTTCCGCCCCAGGTCATCGTCGAACTGCTCGAAGCCGAAGCCCGCGGCGCGCTGGGCCTTTGGCTGCTCGAAGATGACACGCTGCGGGGCTGGGTCGGCGCCCAGCGTTGGCCCGACCTGGCCGCCGCGGTCATGTCGGCGTCCGGACCCGTCGCCGCGTACACCCAACTTCGCCTCGCCCCGGTGCTCGGGGACATGCCGCGGGCGCCGGGGCGGGCGGGCGAGCAGGAACTCGACCGCTGGACCGAGCAGGCGCTGCGCATCCCCAACGTCGAGGCGTGGCGGGTCTACGCGTCCCAAGGGGACATCGCGACGGCGGAGCTGAGCCACGCGGGCCGTTGGAGGCCTCCCAAGCAGGAGACCGCCCTGGATGGACCGCCGCCCCCGCGCGTGCAGCACTGGTCCCAGCGGCTGCAGATCGACGAAGGGACGCTTCAGGCCGCCCTCATCGCCGCGCGCCTGCGCGACGCGGCCGGCAAGCACGACCTGGCGCTGACGCTGACGATCCGGGCCCTGAGGGCTGGGGCCGAGGCCGAAGTCGAGTCTGTCGACGCCCTGGCGCGCGCGTCGAGCATCGCGGCGATGGGCTGGGGACGTCCGTGGCATGCGCTGGCGATCCTGCAGACCGGTGCCGTCGCGGATCCCGCGGCGCTGCGGGCCGCTGCGGCGTCGGCGGTCATCCTCAGCCGAACGATGTGCGACGGGTCTTGCCGCGAAGACGACGACCTGGGGGTGGTGCGACGGGTCATGGGTGAGGACTGGGTGGAGTCGACCCGGGAGGCGCTTTTGGGCTGGTCCTTGGCCCGACGCACCCGCCCCGAGGCCACGGCGGGCTGCCCGACGGTGGCCGAACTCACTGAACCCGACGCCTCGGGGCCTCTGGCCGAGGCCCTTCGCGCCGCGCGAGTCGATCTCCGCGCGCCGGGCGTGGGTCATCAGCTCGGGGCGGCGCTGGCCTCCGATCTTCGCAGCTGGTGCGCCGGCCGAATCGTGCTGCCGGCGATGGTCGAGGGGCAGCACGTCCTGCCCGCGAAGCGGCTCTCCGACGCGCTCTCGCACGCGCCCGAGAGCGAGGCGGTGGGCGACTTGCTGACGCAGAGCAAGCTCGCTCTGGTGGCGGGGCAGCCAGAACGAGCGATGCTGCTCGCCATCGCTGCCTCAGGGGAGTCGGCGCGGCCGCGGGCTGTCTGGCTCGACGTCGCCGCGTTCTCGGCGACCGCGGACGCCCGCGAGCTCGAGCTTCGGGCGCTGCGCGAAGCGCTGATGCTGACCCCGGGGCTGCACGAGCCGGACATCGAGCGCCGGCTGCTGCTCGCCTCGCTCGGCGACGTGGAGGTCTCATGGGGGCTGGATCGTCCGCAGGGGGGGGAGGCGGTGCGCGCGGACGTGCTGGGCATCCTCGACCCGGTGCCCCGAGCCCAGCGCTGGCACGCGGAGCGCTCCTTGCTCGAGGCGGTCTGGCGCGACGGCTTGCCCGCCCGGCTCGATCCCGAGCAGCGAGCGAGACTGATCGACGCGCTGGGCGGGCCGGACTGGATGGCGCAGGCTCACCCGCGCGCGCTGGCGAGGCTTCGCGACGAGGACCCCGGCGAGGGCGCCGGCCCGCTGCACGACCACGGCATGGCCGACGATGCCCGCGAGGGCAGGCTTGCGAGTCTTCCTGCGCTGAGCGTGTCGCTGACCGATCCCCGCAGCTTCGAACACGCACGGATGGCGCTCGCAACCTCGGCGCGGGACTGGAGCGTTCGCCGTCGGATGGCGATCTCGCTCCTCGTGCTCGGTACGCCGAGCGCCCGGCGGGTCGGGTGGCAAAGCCTGATGGCCATGGCACGGGAGTCTTCGACGCCGCAGACGCAGGCGCTGCGCGAGTTCGTGGTCCAGCGACCCGCCGCGTTGGTGCCGAAGTGGGCGCGGTGGTCGAACGTGGGGCCCACCGTGGTCCTCGAGGGACAGGACGCGCTGGTTCGTGTCGTCCTGGGCCTCGATCTGAGCCCCTCCCTCGTGGCACCGTAGAGGACGTGGGCACCGAGGTCAGCGCTCGAGGACGCGTCGTCATCGTCGTCGCGGCGGTGTTGTCCCTCGTGTTGTCGGCGTTCGGGGGCAGCGCCGCGCTCGAGGCGACCGGGCCCGAGCGCGCGGAGCGGATGCTCGACCAGATCGCCGACCTCGCCGGACTCGCACCGTCGGCGAACGCTCGCGCGAAGCTCCCCGTCGGCGTGGTGCAAGAGGGCGGACCCGCCTGGGTCACCGAGGCCGTGCAGGGGGCGGTGCAGCGCCACCCCTCGCTCGAGCTCTCCGAACGTGGGCTTGGCCTGGTTCGGGTCGAGGTCGTCGACGCAGGCGACGCCATCGCGATGCGTGGGGGGTTGTATCGGCAGGGGTGGAACCTCCGCAGCGAGCACCCCTTGCGGATGCGCGCTACGCTTTGGATCCCCATGCTGGCGCTCGCGGTTGGGCTCGGCGCGATGGCGTACGTGCGTCGCATGGGCGTGGGCTTCGCCGTCGCGGGGGCGGCAGCGCAGGCCCTCGACGCGATGGTCCCGTGGCCGGACGCGTTCGTACCGGTGCCGTGGACCGCTGCGCTCCGTGATGGACCCGTGGGACGCAGCGTCGTGGAGCTCGCCCTGTGGATGCCCGACACGGGCGTCGCGATTGGGGCCGGCGTGGTGACCCTGTGCATGGTCCTCGTCGCCTTCGATCACCGCCGTTCGTCCGGCAAGGGCGGCGCGATGTTTGCGACGGGGATGGCGGGCGTCTTGGGGGGCATCCTCTGGGTCGAGGCGGCCGCGCGCTGCGGGATGACCGGCTGGATCGGCACCCCGGTGGGTGCAGCGTCGATCCTGGCGATGGCCCTGGCGTGGGGCCAACAGGGGCGTACCCTGCGTCGACCATGAGAGGCCGCTGCTCGATCGTTTCGCTCGCGCTGAGCCTGGGGCTGCTCGGCTGTGGTGACGACGCCGCGGTGGTGCCCGACCCTCCGAAGGCCGCGTCCGCCGATCCGCTGCCCCCCGCGCCCGTCGCCACCGTCGCGGGGACCGACCTGTGGCTCGATCTGATCGCCCAGCGGCCCAGCGCGACCGTGACCCGCATGGGCGCGTTGGAGATCGACCTGGGCTCGCGCACCGCGAGCAAACACCTCTCGCTGGGGACACGGACCGCGTGGCGACTCGGAGAGGTCGTCGACGAGAAGCTCGCTGGGGTGGTCGTCGGCCGGAGCGCATCGCTCGAGGTCCCGCTCGACGGCGCGCTCAGCCCCAAGGCCAATCCCACCGTCGACGAGGTCCCCGGGCTCGCGATGGCGATCGAGGTCAAGCCGCTGGTGGACAAGCAGAGCATGACGGTCCTGCTCAACGAACGACCGCTGGCCAACCTCACGCTCGCAAAGGGGTGGGGCCGCCGTACGTTCTCGCTGCCCGAGGACGGCATTCACCCCGGGGAGAATCGGGTGCGCCTGTTCTTCCGCAACGTCGACGCGGACAACGGTGACGTCTCCGCTGCGGTTGCGCGCGTGGTCGTCGGGCCTCGCGAGCGCATCACATCACCGCCGCCGGGCGCAGATCGTCGCGACGCGATCACGCTCGGCGTCGCACGGGACGACCCCGAAGAGCGGCTCAGCGTGCGTGGGTCTCGCGATACGGGCGGCCTCGTGCTGGCCGAGGGGACCGGACTCGCCTACTACTTCGTCCCGCCGCCGCGCGCCCGGCTCTCGTTGACCGCGACGGGGCAGGGCGCGCTGTCGGTGAGCGTCAGCACCGATGCCGACCACGCGCTGGGCAAGGCGCCGACCCGCCTGGTCGACGAACCGCTCCGCGCCTCGGGCCAAGAGGTCCGCGCCGACCTCTCGGGCTGGGGCGGCACGCCGATCCGGCTGGAGATCGCGGTCCGCGGTGCGGGGGCCCAGGGGGCGCTGTCGCGCGCGCGCATCGACGTGCCGCGATCGATCCCGGTCGACAGGCGTGCCCGAGGGCCCCGCGACCTCTTCATCGTGACCGTCGAGGGCATGCGTGCCGACGCGCTCGAGGTCGGTCGCAGCCCGTCGCTGCCCAACCTCGAGGCGTTCCTCGCAGAGGCGTTGGTGTTCGACCGTGCCTACGCGCCGTCGCCGGCTGCGGTGCCCAGCCACGCCGCCTGGCTGTCCTCGGTCGCTCCCCCTCGGCACCTGACCGTCCGAGGGACGTTCATCGCCGGCAACCAGGTCCTGCTCCCCGAGGCGCTGGCCCGCGGCGGATACGTGCGAGTGCAGTCGACCGCGAACACCGACGTCAACGAGTCCCGCGGGCTGCTGCAGGGCATCGATGCACACGGCGTCCTCGCCGACGTCGTCGATGCGCCGCGAGCGACGGCCGTGCTGCACGACGCGATCGAGCGCCTCGAAGGCAAGGCGGGCCGCTGGTACATGCACATCAACGTCAACGATCCGCAGGCGCCCTACGATCCGCCTCGCGAGTTGGTGCGCGAGACTACGGCTCCGCCAGGCGCCCCGCTGCCTCACCTCACGCACATCTGGGTCGGTCGCGTGCGGCTTGGCAAGACCGAACCCTCGGCCGAGGAGGTCGCGTACATCCGGCGGCTGTATCGTGGTGAGCTGCAGGTCGTCGACGAAGCGCTCGGTGAGCTCATGCACTGGCTGGAGAAGGAGCGGCGACTCGACGACGCGATCGTGGTCTTTCTCGGCGTCCACGGCGAGGAGTTCTACGAGCACCTCGGTGCTGGCCACGCGCGCACCCTCTACGAGGAGAGCCTCCGGGTGCCGATGGCGATCCGAGCCCCGTCGCTGCTGGCCGCGGGCCGCGTGGCGGCGCCCGTCGACCTGCTCGACCTCTCGCCCACGCTTCTCGACCTGCAGGGCGTGCCGCTGCCCGACCGGTGGCAGGGGCGGTCGCTGCTGCCGGTCATCGACGACCCCCACCCACCCCCGCAGGCCGTCGGTGCCTACCTGGGCGACGGCTCCCGGGCCATGATCGTCGGGCGCCACAAGCTGGTGCTCGGGCCGGGCCGGATGGAGACCTACACCGATCTGGAGGCCGACCCCGCCGAGGACCCCGAGGTCCCCTCCGTGCCCGGTGTCGGGCTGCGGATCGTGCGGACGGCGCTGGTGTGGGAGCTGCTGTCCGACGCCGCGTGGAGGCGGGGCCGCTGGGGCAGCGGAGCCAACCTCACGGCCACGTTTGCGCGCGATTGGGGGATGTAGTACATCCGCTCGCCCATGGCTGACGCCACTGCTTTGCTGGACCAGATCCCCAAGCTTCTCGAGGCTCGCGACGCCGCCGCGTTGGTCGAGCATCGCGACCACGCCGACAAGAAGGTGCGCAAGGCGATCCGCAAGGCGCTGCACAACCTCAAGAGCAAGGGCGTCGAGATTCCCGAGCCGTCCAAGTCATGGAGCACCGGCGACGCGCTCCAGAAGATGCGCGGAGACCTCGAGCCGACGGCGCACATCGACGCGCGCAGCACCCCCGGGGCGCTGCGGTTCCTGCTGAGCATGCCGCACGACAGTGAAGGCGCTCGCCTGTTCTCGGGCGCGCTCACCCCCGACGACCGCGTCGCCGACTTCAACGGATACCAGCAGACCGACGGGCAGCGTGCGCGCCTGCTTCGCGACTGGCAGCGGCAGACCGAGTCGCGGGCGGTCTCGGTCGATTGGGTCAAGGCACGCATCCGGTGGGCGCGCGAGCAGACGATCGCCGCCGGCTACCCGGTACCTCGCGCGCTCGACCAAGCGCTCTCGCTGATGGGTGACACGCCCGAAGAGCGCCCGAGCTCCACCTTCCTCGCCGACGCGCTTTCCACCGATGCCGGCGTGGCGGACGACGCGGTCGACTCCACGATGATCGCGCTGGGCATCCCCAACTGGCCGCCGATGATCACCCTCGACTCCATGCTCGAGAAGGCGGCCGAGATTCACGGCGACAAGCCCCAGCCCGAGAAGGAAGAAGACCGTCTGGCACTGCTCGCGCAGTCCGTCGAAGGTGACGATGAGGCGCGCCGTGGCCTGCAGGGCACACTGGCCAACGCGCTCGACGACGTCGCCGTGCACTGCTGGCTCGAGGGGGAGAAAGACCAAGCGCAGGCTGCCTACGGTTGGGCGCACGCGCTGCGCAACTCCGACACACCCGAGACGCTGGACTTCGCGCCTCGCCTGCTCGGCTACCAGGTCGCCAGCCTGCTGCGCGCCATGGGCGGCCCCGAAGCGGTCGCCCGCGCGCAGGCGCAGGCTGCTGCACAGGGCTGAAAGAAGCCTCTACGGGGAACCTCTCGGTTCCCTCGTTCGCTCGCTCGCCGTCGGCTCGCTTCTTCTTTTTTGGGGAACCTCTCGGTTCCCTCGCTGCGGCCGGCGGAGCCGCCCTTCGCTCGCCCTCCAAGGTCGGGCGCGGGCGCCCTCGCTCGCTCGCCTTCAGCTCGCTCCTCCGCGTTCGCTTCGGCAGTGACCACTCGGTCCCCCTGGCTGCGGAGAGCTTGAAGTCGGTCAGAACTGGAACTTCAGGTCTTCGGGGGCGAAGCGGAACATGCGCCAGATGGCCATGCGGAGCTTCTTCTTCTTGTCGACATGCGGGTTTCGGAACTCCCAGACGGTCTTGCCCGCCGGGGTGACCTCGAAGACGTAGCCGGTGTCGGACTCGGTGATGAGCGTGTTGCCGTTGTCCAGGCGGAAGTTGCTGCCGCGGGTCTCGGAGAAGAACTCCTTGGTCGGGCCGTAGGTCCACACGATGTCGTTGGTCAGCGGATCGACCTCGACCACCTGCGAGCCCGTGGTGTCGTCGCCGTTGTTGAAGACCAAGATGGTGCCAGCCTCGGTGAGCGTCGGATGGTGGGGGAAGATCAGCTGCGATGCGCCCCACGCCCAGACGATCTCGCCCGTCCCACCCTCCGCGTTGGGCTTCGCGATCATGATCGTGTGGGTGTTGCGCGGCGAGAGCAGCATGTTGCCCTCGGCGAAGATCGGGCCCTTGTCGGCGAGCGCGCCGTCGAACACCTCGATGTGGTTCGAGTGCAGGATGTCGTATTCCTTGTTCCGTCGCGGGTTGGCGCGGCGGATCTTCTGGGCCGTGAGCGCGTCGGTGTCCCCGAGCAGGAACGCGTAGGGCGATTTCTCGATCATCTCGAGGATGGAGAACCGGCTCAGCTCTTTGCCCTGCGCCGAGAGCTCGATGACGATGTCGTCGACCGTTGGGTGCTTCTCGTCGTACTTCGGCATCATCCGCGTGACGCGGGCGAGCGTGAAGATGCGGCCGTCCTCGGTGACGTCGAGGTCGTGGTGCGCCCTGGCCTGGAACGTCCACTCGATGTTCGAGTCCTTGTCGACCTTGAAGACCTTCTTGTCCTTGATGAGGCCGATGATGCTGCCGTCGGGCATGAGCGTGACGTGCTGCCAGCCGCCCATGCCGGGGCTCTTCCACTCGTGCAGCACGACCCCCTGCATGTCGATGAGCTGCGCCTTGGCTTGCTTGCGCGAGGAGTAGAAGTTCACGCCGGGCTGCGCCTGCCCTTCGAGGTTGATCACCACGCCCGAGCGCTCGACGTCAGCGTCGACCGTGCCGTCGACGTAGCCCATCGACGACAGCTGCTTGACCGTCTCGCTCTGGCTGCGTCCCTTGTTCTTGCGGCCCTTGCGGCCGCGCTTGCGCCCGGACGTCTTGCCCTTGGACGACGCGTCCTCGCCGTCGTCGGCCGCGGCGTGCTCGTCTCCCTCGGAGTTCTTCTTGAGCGACACCACCCCGGTGCCCATCAGCAAGGCGACCAGGGCACCCACGGCGCCCACGCCCACAGCAAGACCAATCAAGTTCGAACGCGTGCTCATCTGACTCTGGGCCCGCGGACCTGCCGCGAAAGCGGCGGGAGCATAGCAGAGCCGCCACCGGGCCGGGACGCGACCCTACGAACGCGCGTCGCGAAGTCGTTCGTAGACCTCGCGCGCGTCCAGGCCGGTCAGGTCCGCCAGCGCGCGCGCGCGGGGACGCGGCTTGAGGGAAGGGTCGAGCATCACGTCCAAGACGGCGCGCGCGGCATCCACGGACTCCGCTTCCGCCGCGTCGCCTCCCTCGACGACCACGGTGACCTCGCCCCGCAGCGCCTCGGTGGTCCGCGCGTGCAGGTCGGCGACCGTGCCCCGCAGGACCTCTTGATGGAGCTTCGTCAGCTCGCGGCAGACCACCACCTCGCGCGCGCCTGCGTCGGGCAGCACCTTGGCCAGGTCCCGCAGCAGCCCCGGTGTTCGGTTGCCCGCCTCGTACAGGAGGCTCGGACCCCGCGCGGCCGCGATCTGGGCGAGCGCCGTGCTGCGCGCCTTGCCATCACGGGCGATGAACCCCATGAAACATGCGCCCGTGGCATCGAACCCACTGAGCGACAACGCGGCCGAAGCCGCCGTCGGCCCCGGTACCACGTCGACCGAAAACCCAGCACCCACCGCAGCGCGAACGAGCAGCTGCCCGGGGTCGCTCCAGCTGGGCATGCCCGCTTCGGAACAGAACGCCACGGTCTGCCCGGCTGCGAGTGCGTCGAGCAGCTCGGCGGTGCGCTCGTGCTCGTTGCCCACGAAGCAGCTGCGACGTGGCGGCAGCGAGACGTCGTTGCCCAGCAGCCGGGTCGGGCTGCGCGTGTCTTCGCAAAAGAGCAGGTCCGCACCCAGCAGCGCCTCGCGAGCGCGCGGGCTCAGGTCACCACGGTTGCCCAGCGGAGTGCCCACGAGGACCAGCGTGCCGCCGGCGCTCACAGCTCGTGCCCCAGCGCCACTTGAACGGCGTCGCCGAGCTCTTGCTGCAGATACGCCCGCAAGCGCAGGATCATCCGCTTCTCGACCTGCCGCGCGCGCTCCCGGCTGACGCCCCAGCGATCGCCGAGCTCCTGCAGGGTGACCGGCTCTTCGGACATCAACCGGTCGGTGAAGATCTCGAGCTCGCGGCCTTCGAGGTCGGCCCCGAACTCCATGAGCTTCGACTGCATGAGCGTCTTGAACTCGGCCGCGTCGACGTTGTCCTCGGGGTCGGCGTAGTCGTCCTCGATCATGTCCAGGCGCGTGCGAGAGCCGTCGCCGTCTTCGCCCGACAGCGGGGTGTCGAGCGACATGTCGGGCGCGGCCATGCGCCGCTCCATCTCCACGACCTCGCGCTCGGGTACGTCGAGCTCCTTGGCGATGTTCTCGGCCGAGGGCTCGATTCCCGCCGCCTCGAGCGCGGCTCGCTGCTTTCGCAGGTTGAAGAAGAGCTTGCGCTGGTTCTGCGTGGTGCCGATCTTCACCAGGCGCCAGTTGTTGAGGATGTACTTGAGGATGTACGCCCGAATCCACCAGCCCGAGTAGGTGCTGAGCTTGACGCCGCGATACGGGTCGAACTTCTGCACGGCCTTGACCAGGCCGACGTTGCCCTCCTGCACGAGGTCGAGCAGGTTCTGGTAGGCGCGTCGGTACTCGTGCGCGATCTTGACGACGAGCCGCAGGTTCGAGGTCACCAGCTTGCGTGCGGCGTCCTGGTCGTCCTCCTCGACCCAGCGCACCGCCAGCTCGTGCTCCTCTTCGCGGGTGAGCAGCGGGTGGCGACGGACCTCCGCCATGTAGGCGGCCATCGGATCGCGACGCGCGAGCGCCGTCGTGCCCTCTGGGGCCGCTTTGGGCCGCCCGATCGACTTGGCGATTTCCTCGAGCTCGTCGTCGGAGACCGGGTCGACCTCGGCCAGCGCTTCGGCCGCGGCGTCGTCGTCCTGCGGGGCTTCGGCGGAGCGGTCCCCCGCTCCTTGGGGCGCCCGCTCGACGACTTCGACGTCGATGGGCTCGGCGCTGGTCGTCTTGGGGGGCTTCTGGGACTTGGATTTGGCCATCGCGGGCACGCGGAGTCTACGCCGGAGGGCATCGGCGACGCGACCCCGCCACAGTAGCGGGAAAAAGGCCCAATCTGACGACCCCGCGGCGGCGAGCGGAGCCCGCGGCGGCTGCTAGACTTGCGGGCGTGAGTCGTCTGACGCGCCCTCGGAGCCGTTCACAGGTCTTTGCCCGATACGGAACTCCGGCCGTGGTGGTGGGGTCGCTCCTGCTCTCCTTGGGCCTGACGGCCGTGGGCGACCGGCAAGCGCAGGCGCAGCGCACCGACCCGCGCAAGCACTCCCGGCTGGTCCCCAATCACGACGCCACCGAGCTCCGGGTCCTCGACTGGACCCTGTGGAACGTCTCCAAGTACTACGTCGAACCCGAGCGGGTCGACCCGCAGGCGATGACCCTCGCGGGTCTCGAGGCGCTCGAGAAGCGCGTCGCCCAGGTGCTCGTTCAGCCGATCGGCCCCGGCGGCAGCGGTGAGCGGGTCCGCGTCCGCGTCTCGACACACGAAAAGATCTTCGAGCTCGGCGAGATCGAGGCGCTGTGGGCAGTCGGCCCGCACGTGCGCGAGGTCTTCCGCTTCGTCACCGAGCACACCGACCTCACCGAAGACGAGCAGCGCGAAGCCGAGTACGCGATCGTCGCGGGCGTCTTGAGCACGCTCGACCCGCACACCAACCTCCTGCGCCCCTCGGACTTCAGCGACATGAAGGCCAGCACCAAGGGCAGCTTCGGCGGGCTCGGCATCGAGGTCGGCATGCGCGACGGCAAGATCACCGTCATCCGCGTCATCGATGGCAACCCTGCCTCCGAGGTCGACATGCAACCCGGCGACCGCATCGTCCAGATCGGCACCGAGTCCACCGTCACCATGACGCTCAACGAGGCGGTCGATCGCCTCCGTGGCCCTGCGGGCACCGACGTCGCGCTGCACGTCATGCGCGAGGGGCTGGCCAAGCCCAAGCGCCTGTCCATCACCCGCGCGACGATCAAGCTCGACTCCGTCATCGGCGAGAAGCTCGAGCTCGACGGCCTCGACGGCAAGAAGCACACCGTCGGCCTCGTCCAGATCCCGCGAAACTTCGCGCAGACCACCGGCAAAGAGCTTCGCGCCAAGCTCGACGAGTTCGAGAAGGCGGGCGTCGAAGGCATCGTGCTCGACCTCCGCGACAACCCCGGCGGCCTGCTCAACGCCGCGGTCGAGGTGGCCGATGCGTTTCTCGAGTCGGGCACCATCGTCTCCACCGTCGGCGTCAGCTCGCCCCGCGAAGAGAACCGCGCCGACGACCGCTACGACTTCCCCGACCTCCCGCTCGTCGTCCTCGTGGACCAGGGCTCGGCCAGCGCGTCCGAGATCGTCGCCGGAGCGCTGCGCAACCTGGGCCGCGGCGTGCTGATGGGACGTCGCACGTTCGGCAAGGGCAGCGTACAGGTGCTGCACGAGCGCAAGGCCGGCGACAAGGAGCTGGCGCTCAAGCTCACCATCGCGCAATACCTCACGCCCGGAGACGTCTCGATTCAGTCCGTCGGTGTCAGCCCCGACATCGAGACCATCCCGGTGTGGATCGGCAAGGAGCAGATCTACTACTTCGGTCGCAGCCGCTTCGATCTGCTTCGCGAAGAGTCCCTGGCCTCCCACCTCACCTCCAACGCCAAGGCGCAATCGATCGCCCACGGCTCCCTGCACTTCCTCAACGCGGGCTCGGTCATGCCGGGCAAGACCGAAAAGGACGACGAGAAGAAGGCGTCGTCCAAGCCCCCCTCGTTCCTCGAGGACCCCGAGATCCGAATGGCCGCCGAGTTCGTCGCGTGGGCGCCTTCGTCGGACCGAGACGCGCTCCTGCGGCAGATGGACGAGTTCGTCGAGGCCCAAGAGAAGAAGCAGCAGGCGAAGATCGCTCAGAGCCTTACCGCCCGCGACATCGACTGGACCATGGGCCCCAAGCCCGCCTCGGGCGCCGCAAAGCTGCAGGTCTCCCTGACCACCGACAAGCCGGGCAACAAGATCAAGGGCGGCGAGCGAGGCACCGTCACCGCGACGGTCAAGAACGTCGGCGACGCCCCGGCCTACCAGGTCCGAGCAATCACCGACAGCGACTACCGCTACTTCGACGAGCGGGAGCTGTTGTTCGGCAAGATCGACCCCGGAGAGTCGCGCACCTACAGCCTCAAGCTGTCTGTGTCCGAGCACGAGCTCAGCCGAACCGACCGCATCGACCTGCACCTGTTCGAAGGGCACGGCGCGAAGCTGGCGGCCGGCTCGACCACCTCGATCGACATCAGCGCCGAGGGCCTGCCCCGGCCGCAGTTCGTCTACGGATACCAGGTCATCGACGATCCCGCCCTCGGCGAGTCGATCGAAGGCAACGGGGACGGCGTCCTCCAGGTCGGCGAGCGCGTCCGGCTGCGGGTCTCGCTCGCCAACCAGGGCGAAGGCCCGGCGATCGACACCTGGGTCACCCTGCGAAACCGATCGGGCGAGGCCGTGTTCCTGCACGAGGGCCGCAAGGAGCTCGGCAAGCTCCCGACGGGCAACACCCGCGCCGTCGAGCTCGACTTCGAGGTCAAGGAGCGCCCCGAGGACGGAGACGTCGCGCTGCAGCTGACCGTCTCCGACAACAAGATCGCCGAGGCGCTCTCGGAGAAGATTCACCTGCCGGTGCCCGAGCGCGGCGTCACCCTCTCGAAGGCCAAGGGTTCGGCCACCGCCACGGACGCCATCGTTCTGTACGCCAGCCCGCTCACGCCCGATCGCGCGGTCGCCCAGGTCGCCAAGGGCACCGTCATGCCAGTCGTCGCCGAAGGTGACGGGTGGTTCCGTGTGCACCTCGACGGCGGCGTCATGGCGTTCGCGCGCTCCTCGGACGTGTCCAGGGCCGGCGCCAACGCGAAGCCGCCCGCCGCCTCCCCGTTCTACGAGGTCTCACCGCCCAAGATTCGTCTCGACGGCAGCATCACGCAGACCGAGGAAGAGTCGATCACGCTCAGGGGCACCGCATCCGACGAGCACGGTCTGCGCGACGTGTTCATCACGGTCTACAACCCCTCGCGCAACCTCTTTGGCGACCGCGAGAAGGTCTACTACGTCGCCAGCCCCGACCCCATGTCGGGCGAGCTGAAATTCTCCGCCGACGTCCCCCTGACGCCGGGCAACAACATCATCGAGGTCCACGCGCGCCAGAACGACGACGTCGTCGCCATCAAGAGGATGTGGGTGCTGCGGACGAGCGGGCTCGCGGAAGCGAGAGCGGCGGACGTGGAGTTCAACTCCAACGGCAAGCTGCGGGTCGACACCTTCCAGTAGCGCCGACCCACGTCGGTGTGGGGGTGTGGCCGCTAGCGGCCGCGCAACATGTTCACCAGCCGCCGACCCTGCTGCAGCTTACGGTACGCGGCGCGCCCGATGCGGTCGACGTTGCCCCAGACAAAGTCGCGAAGCGCCTCGTCGGGCCGCGCCTTGAACACGGTGGTGTGATGCTCACCGTCCCAGTTCTGCGGCGCCTCGGGCGTGTAGTAGTAGCCCGCGAACGAGATGCGCGCCTTGTTCGGCGGGCAGGTGACCGGCTCGACGCCGTGAAAGCTGATGTCGCTGGTCTCGAACAGCACGCAGCGGTTGAGGATCGGCTTGGCCGACACCACGCAGTTCTTCACGTCGGTGTCCCATAGCTCGACCGCCCCGCCCCAGTCGTCCTCCCACTCCTCGTTGAGGTAGACGAGGATGTTGAGGCGCCGGTGCATCTGCAGCTCCTTGGAGTAGTTGAAGTCGATGTGCACGTCGAGCCGCCCACGAGGCCCGGTCAGGTGCATGCCGCCACCGCGCATCGCCGGGTCGTTCTGCAGGTTCTCGATGCCCGTGATGTAGCTGAGGCTCTCGAGGAACCCGTCGGAGGACAGCGCGTCGTGCAGACGCTTGACGGGCTCGGGGAAGCGCTCCGAGTCGGAGATCTGGACTTTGAGCTTCTCGTTGAGCGCGTTGAACGCGTCCCGCGTGCCCTGGGCGTCGGACCACGCGCGGTCGAAGCGGGGATAGGCGGCGACCACCTCCTTCAAGAAGGAAGGCTCGAGGAAGTTGTCCACCACGAGGTGCGGAAACGGCTTGGCGGTGCGGAACTGCTCGCGCAGCGCGTCTTTGTCGAGCGGGTTGATGAGCATCTCGGACGACCTCGACGACGAAGGTATCACGCACCCGAGCATGCGCTGCGAATGCCCGCGCGAGGCAGCAAAGCGTGCGCGCGCGGCCTCACGCCGATGTCATCACCGCACCCACGAGGCCGGAAGCGGCCGACCGAGGAACTCGGAGAGCGCGTGATTGTGCGGAGCGTAGCGCTCGAGCAGCTCCTTGCGCTGCGTGTCGCTGAGCTTCGAGAGCTGCGCAGCGAACGCGTCGGCGCGCGCCTTCATGCGCGCCTTCATGATGGGCGACTCCATGACCGCCTTCATCAGGACCGCGCGCGCCTGCTTGGGGACGAGCCGCTTGGCGATTCGGACCAGCGGGTTGCGGCGCAGCGTCTCGCGCGTCGACGCGGCGTTGGTCTCGACGGCCCGGGCGCCGATCGCGTTGGACGCCCCCTCGAGCGTGGTCGACAGCTTCGGCTCGACCTCGACGCCCAAGAACTCCTGCAGCTTCACAAGCACCGCGTCCGGGTCGGTCTTGAGCTCGCTCAGGGTGAGGAAGAAGAACCGGTCGCGCTCGTAGTGTGCGGTGTACTGCTCGATCTGCTTCAGGTAGCAGCCCGAGTCGAAGTACTCCTCGGTCTCGAGCAACGCGGCGCCGAGCGAGATCACCGGGCCCGTGCCCTTCTTCTGCCGCTCGAGCATCGCGTGGCGGTAGTGCGAGTACAGCCGGTCGACCGGGTGCCGCATGATGTACACGAGCTTGATGTCGGGCAGGTGCTCGCCGATGCGCTGCGCGGCGTCGGGAAAGTGGGGGTGCCGCGAGTAGCAGGTGGAGGACTCGAAGGCGAGCTGGCCCGGCCGCGCCGAGGCGAACACGCCTCGATACCAGTCGAGTCCGAGCGCGTACCGCTCGTCGCGGCTGAAGAAGCCCGGCTCCTTGTACTGCGGCTGCGCGAGCTGCGGGTGGTTGACGAGATAATCGTGCAGCGTGGTGCTGCCGCACTTCATGCCGCCGATCAGGAGGAAGTCGGGCATGCGGCCCTTGGACGTGTCGGTCATCAAGGAATCTCCATCGGGTGCAGCACGAAGCCGGCACCGAGCACACAAGCGGACGCGGCAAACGCCAACCCGTCGAGGCGCGGCAGCCAGGCGTCACGCTGTCGCAGCAAGAACGCCATCGGCAGGTAGCCGATCAGCCGCCCCAGCGACATGCCGAAGAGCACGCCGGGAAACTCGCCGAGCGCGTAGCCGACCGCCATCGAGGCGACGAAGAGCGTGGCCCCGGCCGACTTGTGCTGCAGCTGGGCCCGCGAGTCGCCCGCGGCGACGAACACCATCTCCGCGGTGCCGATGACGAGCATGCCGACCGAGCCGATCGACAACACGCGAAGCATCCACCCGGCCTGCACGTAGCGGTCGTCGAAGAGCAGGTCGACGATCTCCTGCCCAAAGATGCCGAGCACCCAAAGCGGCGGGAGACCGATCAGGAGTAGCGCCCCGCGAACCTTGAACATTCGCCCGCGAAGGCGCTTGCGGTCGCCCTTGACGAACCTGGCGTACAGCGGCTGGAGCACCTTCGTCGAGACGGTCTGCATCGCCTGCGTGACCGCCTCGGCCAGCAGCAGGGCGATCGAGTAGATGCCCAGCATGCTGTCGGTGAGCAGCTTGGCGACCACCGCCGAGCCGCCCTGCCCGAGCAAGGCTGCGAGCGCCGAGCTGAGGAACACCCACTTGCCGAAGTTGAGCTGCGCCCGGACGGCCTCTTTGTCCCACCGCCAGCGGTTGCGATAGCCCCGGATGAGCAGGTGCGTGCCCAGGCCCAAGCCCACGTTGGTCAGGATCATGCCCAGCGCGAGCACCCAGACGCTCTCCCAGACGAAGGCCAGCCCGATCATGACCACCACGGCGACCACCCGAATGACCAGCTCGAGCACGGCGGCGGGCTTTGGCTTGACCTGCCGCGAGAGCGTGAAGATCGCGGTGGACTGCAGGCCGCGAACGCCCAGGGAGAGCGCGACCGCCGGCAACAAGAACACGAGCTCGGGCTGGTTGTAGAACTCGGCCAGCGGATAGGCGAGCGCCGAGACCACGATGGCGACCGCCAACCCGCGCAGGCACTGCAGCGTCCACGCGGTGTTGTAGAAGTCGGGCTCGTCGCCACGCTGGTGGTAGATGATGCTTCCGCGCAGGCCCGCATCCGAGAGCATCGCGACGATGCCCACCACCACGTTGAGGGTGCGCATGATGCCGAACGCGCCGGGGAACAACAGCCGCGAGAGGATCAGGTTGCTGCCCAATCGGACGACCTGACCCAGTGCAAACGCGCCGAAGACCCACAGCGCGCCCTTGGCGGCTTTCTGCTTGAGGCCGCTTCCCGCGTCGGGCGTCGCGCCGCCGGGCTCGGATGGTACCTCCGCGCCCTCGGGCGATGCGCCGGGGTCGGTCTCGCCGCTCGGCGCGTCGGAGGAGTTCGGCGTATCGCCCATCGTTCGCCCGGGACGCTAACGCGGTGTGTTTACCGAGGCAATCGGAGGAGTTGTTATCCTGCGGGCCGTGGCATCCCCGCCCGACGTGCGGCCGTTCGTGGCCCTGCTGCTCTACGTCCCCGCCAGCCTCGGCTACGCGGTCACGGCAGCCAAGCAGCACGCCACGCGGACGGTCTTTTGGATCTTCTTCCTCGGCGTGATGTTCCTTCCCGAGCTGGTGGCATTCGACGCCCCGCTCATTCCGCCGCTGACCAAGTACGAGTTTGCAGGCCTGATGAGCCTTGCCGCCGCGTACTTGGTGCACAAGGACCGGCTGCTCGGGTCCAAGCCGCTGCGAGGCGTCGACCTCTTCTTCGTGCTGACACTGCTGGGCAACATCGGCACGGTCTTGACCAACGCCGACACGCTGAGCTTTGGCGTCTACTGGTGGGACAAGGCCGGCAACCTCGTCGCCGAGCCTCGGATCCTCTCGGGACATACGCACAAGGACATCATCGCGATCACCGTGCGCGACTCCCTGTCGATGTACGTGCCCTACCTGATGGGCCGCGTCGCCTTCCGCACGCTCGACGACGCCAAGACGCTCACCCAAGGCATCGTCAAGATCGCCCTCATCTACGCGCCGGGCTGCCTGCTCGAGGCACGCATCTCCCCGCAGATTCACAAGTGGGTCTACGGCTATGCGTCCACCGGCATCGCGGGTGTCGTGCGCGGCGACGGCTTCAAGCCGGTCATGTTTCAAAACTCCGGCCTCGCGGTGGCGACGTTCTTGTTCTGCGCCGTGGCGTGCGCGGCGGTGCTCGCCAAGAGAAAGGAGAAGGTGTGGGGCTTACCCGCCATCGCGCCAATGCTGATCTTGATGGTCACGTTGGCGCTCTCCCACAACATGGCCGCGCTGCTGTACACGCTCGTCGCCATCCCGATCATCTTCATGTCCCGGGGCAAGCTCGCCATCACGGCCGCCGTCGTGTTGGCGATCCTGGTGCTGCTGTACCCACCGATCCGCGCGTTCCAGATGGTCGACGTCTATGCGTTCATCGAGTGGCTCACCGAGATCACGCCCGAACGCGCCGACTCGCTGCACGTTCGCTTCTACAACGAGGACATCCTCTACGAGAGGGCGGAAGAGCGGCTCACGTTCGGGTGGGGAGGATATGGACGCAACCGCGTCTACGACGAGCGCGGCAAGGACATCTGCCTCACCGACGGAGAGTGGATCATCCGCGTCGGGTGTCGCGGTATCATCGGCTTCATCGGCTCATTCGGCCTGATCCTCGCGCCCATCTTCGTCACGTGGCGACGTGCGAATCGAATTCCGAAGGCTGGCCGCGTCTACGTCGACGCGCTCGCCATCATCTGCGCCCTCATCGCCGTCGATCTCCTCCCCAACAGCCTCTTCACCAAGCTGCCCTTCTTCTTCGGCGGCGCGCTCATCGGCCTTGCGCGAGGCCTCGAGAAGGAGGCGAAGCAGCAGCCGCTCGCCGGCCACGGCGTCGCGCCGCCTGGCGGAGGACTGCCGCCGGGCATGGTCTACGTGCACCAGCAAGCGCCGCAGCAGCCGGCGCTGGGACCCGGTGCCGTGCAGGGCCACGGCAACCCCTCCGGGCAGGGGCCGCGATGAACCGCCGCGGGGCCGCGCTCGTCATGTCGGGGTTGGGGTTGGGGTTGGTGCAATGCTCCGAGCCCAAGGGCCGCGCCAACGTCGACACGGCGCTCGTGGATCTCGAGCTGCGCGAGGTCGAACCGGGAACCGTGCTGGTCGGCTCGACGCTCGTCATCACGGGCGACGCGTTCGTCGACGATCCGTGGGGCGAGTCTACGCTGGTCCTCGACGGCGAGATCGACA
Organism: bacterium; assembly: GCA_024742475.1. Taxonomy (GTDB): domain Bacteria; phylum Myxococcota_A; class Polyangia; order Nannocystales; family Nannocystaceae; genus CAJXVA01. The sequence continues at coordinate 100,254 of JANSYI010000034.1, forward strand.
CCGGAGCCGAGAAGGACGGCCGCATCGTCCGGTTGCCGGCCAGGTTCGTCGACTTCACGCGCCTCGAGGTCGACATCGACGCCGACGCGTTTGCGCTGCTCGGCGACGGCGCCTCCGCGCAGTTCGAGGGCACGGCACAGGTCGAGGTTCGCAGCACCGTCGACGGCCGGCTGTACCGCTCGCAGCTCACCGATGTCGACTTTCGCATCGCGCCCGCCCTCGACCCCGAGCTCACCGTGCTGACGCCCAGCAGCGTCATCTTTCCCAACGAGCCGCTCGAGGTCACCGGGCACGGGCTCCTGCTCGGCGACGAGGGCACGTCGCGCGCCGTCATCGAAGGCTGCTTCACGCCCGCAGGTGGCGACACGTGCACCCCCGTCGCCGCGTCCTCGTTGGTCATCACCGCCAACGACCCCTTGTGCAGGGAGGCCGGGGTCTTCGCGTTCGAGCCCAGCGTGGCAGGCATCGAGCCGGGACGCTTCGAAGGCACCCTCACCTTCGCCAACGAGCACGTGACCGGCACGGTCACCACCTCCGCTCCCACCACGGTCACGTGGGATCTGGTCGAGCCAACCCTGTACGGCGTCGATACCACGAGCGCGAGCTTGGGCCGCTACATCACCATCGAAGGGGCGGGTTTTCTCGGAGGCGCCGCAGGCGGCGACACGGTCCTGCGGTTCGACGGCATCTTCACGCCGGACGCCTCGGGCGTGCCCATCGTCATCGACGAGCTGCTCTTCCCGGAGTTCACCGACGGTCGCCACGTCCGCTACGTGGTCAACGAGGAGGACGGGCTCTCGGCGGCCATCGACATGCGCAACGAACCCGGCCTGTTCGAAGGGCTCGTCACGCCGGTGATCAGCTACCAGGGCGTCGAGGTCGAGGGCAGCACGAGCCCCTTGGGGTTTCGCCTCGAGCCGGTGCGGCAGGTGGTGTGGGTCAACTTCACGACCGCCTACACGGAGGCCCTGCGCTCGTTTGGCCTGCGCGCCGTCGATAGCCACATCCGGGCACGGGCCCTCGACGTGATCCGCCGTGACTTTGCGACCTTGGGCCTCGAGATCCGCGTCGAGGTCCCAACCGACTACGCGCTGTACTCCGAGGTAGACATCGGCGGGCGCGATCCCAACGGTCTCGGCCTGCTGGGCTACGACAACACGCCGGGCAAGGACACCGACAACCTGCGCCTGTACGACCGTATTGGAGGCGCCAACGCGCAGACGCAGGAAGACGGGTTTCCCGGATACGGCGGCGTCTTCATCGAGTCGCTCTTCGGCTACTCCGAACACCCCGGTGATCTCGCCGAGCCGGTGCGCCCTGACGCGCGCTTCGACATGCTGTTCGACCCGTTCCGACCCGACATCGGAGGCCAGCCCGTGCTCGCGGCCGACCTAGGCAGCGACGTCGCCCACGTCGACCCCGCGCAGTGCCCCGTCAGCGGCGACCGGCCCCGGCAGATCGCCTGCGCCATCCATGCCCTGGGCACCCTCGTCGGCAGCACGATCAGCCACGAGCTCGGCCACAGCCTGGGCTTGGCCGACCCCTACGGCCCGAGCATCCACAACGAAGGCGACCAAGACGATCGCCTCATGGACGCCGATCGGCCGTTCGAAGAGCGGGCCGAGCTCGAAGGCGCAGGACCGTCACGCTTCTGCGCCGACGAGTACGAGTACCTGCGCCAGATCCTCCCCTCGTCGGAGGACTACGACCTCAGCCCTCGCGCGCCCTGCTACTAGTCTTTCAGGGAAACCTCTCGGTTTCCCTCGCTGCGGCCGGCAGAGCCGCCCTTCGCTCACCCTTCCAAGGTCGGGCGCGGTGCGCCCTCGCTCGCTCGCCGAGGCTCGCTCCTCCGCGACCCAACGCTTTCTTGGCCCGGCCGGCAGAGCCCCCCTTCGCTCACCCTTCCAAGGTCGGGCGCGGTGCGC
>JANSYI010000039.1 GCA_024742475.1 bacterium
CTTCTTCTTCGCCGCCGTCTTCTTCGCCGCGGGCTTCTTCTTCGCCGCAGCGGCCTTCTTCTTCGCGGCGGGCTTCTTCTTCGCGGCGGGCTTCTTCTTCGCCGCCGTCTTCTTCGCCGCGGGCTTCTTCTTCGCCGCAGCGGCCTTCTTCTTCGCGGCCGTCTTCTTCTTCGCGGCCGTCTTCTTCTTCGCGGCCGTCTTCTTCTTCGCCGCGGGCTTCTTCTTCGCCGCCGTCTTCTTCTTCGCCGCGGGCTTCTTCTTCGCCGCCGTCTTCTTCGCCGCCGTCTTCTTCGCCGCAGCGGCCTTCTTCGCTTCGGCCGCCTTCTTCTCTGCCTCGGCCGCCTTCCGCGCCTCCTCTGCCGCCTTCTTCTCTTCTTCGGCCGCCCTCTTCTTCTCGTCGGCCGCCCTCTTCTTCTCCTCGGCCGCCTTCTTCTTCTCCTCGGCCGCCTTCTTCTTCTCTTCCGCCGCCTTCTTCTTCGCCTCGGCCGCCTTCTTCTTCTCCTCGGCTGCCTTGGCTTTCGCCTCGGCCGCCTTGGCCTTCGCTTCGGCGGCCTTCTTCTCCTCTTCGGCGGCCTTCTTCGCCTCTGCAGCCGCCTTCTTCTCGGCGGCCGCTTCCTTCTTTTTCGCGGCCGCCTCCTTCTTCTTCGCGGCCGCCTCCTTCCTCTTCGCGGCAGCCTCCTTCTTCTTGGCAGCCACCTCCTTCGTCGAAGCCCGCGTGCTCGGCGTCTTCTTGCTCGGCGGCTCGGGCTCGTCATCCTCGACGAGCTCGGCTTCGACCACCTCAGCCTCGACCACCTCGGCTTCGACCACCTCGGCGTCGCTCACGGGCGCATCATCGGCCTCGACCGGCTCGACCTCCTCCGCTTCGACCTGCCAGATGCCGAAGATCGCGCCGGCGGGGTCGACGATCACCGCGACCGGGCTGTGCCCCTCGACGTCGGAGGTGTCGACCAAGATGCGCGCGCCACCGGCCCGAGCACGAGACACCGTGTCCGCGACATCCGCGACCGCGATGTACGGCATCCAGTGCGCCGGCAGCCCCTCGTCTGCCTTGAGCTGAATGCCCCCGCCCGGTGCGCTTGGCGTGTTGATCTGGGTGTAGGTCTCCCCGCCGATGGGGACATCGTCGAAGGACCACCCGAGCACCTGCTCGTAGAACGCCCGTGCGTTCTGAATGTCGTCGGTATTGAGCTCGAGGTGGACGAACGCGCGATGCATGAAGACCCAGGCCTAGTGGGTCTTACTACGCACCCCGCGGCGACTTCAACGCCTGACCCGACGTGCCGGGAGAAACGCCTGCTACTCGATCAGGAAGGTCTTTTGGAGGGTCTTGTTGTCGCGGATCGTCGTGACCGTGAGCTGGTCCGCGGTCTCGATGTCGGAGAGGGCCTCGAGCACGGCCCGTCGCGAGTCCACGCGGACACCGTCGATGGCCGTGATGAGGTCGCCGTTGCGGAAGCCGAGCCGACGGATGACGCCGCCCTTCACCGTGTTCTCGACGCGGTAGCCGACCATGCCCGAGCACTCACGGACGGGAACGAAGTCGCCGTACAAGCGCAGGAGGCCGGGATCGGCGACGAGGCGCTCGACCACGTAGCGGGGGACCCAGAAGGTCTCCATCGCGCGGTAGATCTTGCTGCCCAGCAGCTTCGGGTTGACCCCGTTGCGAAGCGCGGCGCCGCGACGCTTCTTCGCCTCGACCCGCTTGCCGTCGTGGTAGACGGCGACCTTCGTGCCTTGCTCGGCCTTGGCGACGACCTTGACCTCGGTCGTCTGACCACCCGGGTGAAGGAACCCCGCGTGTGCCGCGTACGCGAACCCGGCCGCGACAGCGAGCGGCGCGAGGTTGAACAGGAACTGCTTCGACACGACGGGACGCGAGGGCATGCGGTCATGATATGGCATGATCGATTTCGCTTCACGCATCTCGGCCCACCATGAGCCGTAAACGAACCAAGAATCGTGCCGGCGGCGGCATGAGGATCACCGGCGACAACGACGCCTTGTCGACCAATCCGTTCGCGGCGCTCGGCGATCTCGCGGGTCTGCCCGACGGTGCCCCTCAGCCAGAGCTCGCTCCGGACCCGGCAGCATCAGTGACCCCGGAGGCGCTCGACCTCGGCCAACGCGCAATCGTCCGCCGCCAGAGCAAGGGCCAAGGCGGCAAGACGGTGACCTGCGTCGAGGGGCTCCCCTCGGCGACCGCCACCGACTTCGTCCCTCAGCTCAAGCGAGAGCTGGGGTGCAGCGGACGCATCCGGGACGGCGTGTTGATCCTCGGGACGCGCGACCACGCGCGCGTCGCCGCATGGTTGCGTGATGCGGGCGTACCGCGCGTCACGCTCGGCAATTGAATGAGCGCCGAGCGCTCCTGAGCAGTGGACGAGTGTAGGCGTAGCCGCTACCGTAGGGGTGCACAGCGTGCCCGACCGCTACGTGGAAGAGGCAGATCCCAAAACCGACGTTTACGGCACGCCAGTGCCGAAGGCTCGCGAGCACACCGCCGAGTTGCCGGTCGCCGAAGTCGACGTCCTCGGCCTCCTCGGGACCCAGATCCACGGCGGGTTCGTCGTCGAAGAGCTCGTCTCGAGCGACGGCCTGAGCATGGTCTACCGCGCGGTCTCCTCCGACGGCACGTGCGAAGCGGCGCTCAAGTGCTTCTACGGCCTGCGGACGCTCTCACCCGACAGCCTGTCGAGCTTTCGCGACCGCTTCCGGCGCATCACGTCCTTGCTCGGTGCGCTCTCCGCCGACCAGCCCAGCATGACCCGCGTGCTCGGCCAGGGCTGGATGGGAGTTGGTGACCGCGAGATCCCATGCATGCTGCTCGAGTGGGTCGAGGGCGTCTCGCTGCAGACGGTCCTCGACGAGGAGCGCCGCGACGGCTCGAAGCGTCGCTCGATCGATGAGGTCTTCGCGATCATGAAGCCCACGCTGCGTGCGCTCGCCGCGGCGCACTCCTACGGGCTCACCCACCGCAACCTCAACCCGGGCAACCTCTTCGTCGACGCGAGCCGGCTGACCCCGGGCACCAACGTCCGCATCATGGACTACGCGCTCGCGCGACTCGAAGGCGAGCCGTTCGACGACGCGATCACCTTCCTCACCCCCGAGTACGCGTCGCCGGAGCAGTTCATGGGCTACGAGCACCTCGTGGGCCCATGGAGCGACGTCTTCTCCATCGCCCTCGTGCTCGTCGAGATGATGCTCGGCGGCGGCCAGGTCATGCCCGGCGACGACTTCGAGGCGCTCCGGGCGGCTTGCCTCGACGAAGCGAAGCGGCCGACACCGCGATCGTTCGGCCTCGACGTCTCCGACGCGGTCGAGATGGTCTTCCTTCGCGCGCTCGAGATCGACGTGCACCGCCGCTACAACTCGGGCGCGCACTTGATGGGCGCCCTCACCCGCGCCCTCGAGAACGGCGAACCCGAAGAGGTCAGCGCGACCGCGGGCGAGTTCCAACACGACCCGGCGTCGCACTACCTCACCCGCAACCAAAAAGCGCCCAAGGGTCCGAAGACCCCCAAGCGCCCGGCCGACGCGGGAAACACCATGGTGGTCTCGCCGATCGGCAGCGGCAACGCGCCGCCGCTTCCGGCGATCATCACCGGCGAGACGGTCATCGCACCTCGCCCCGTACGCACGGGCCAGACCGTGCTCGCACCGGTCCCCACGTTCCCGACATTCGAAGACTCGTGACTCCGGTCCCGCTCGACGTCGACGTGGCGTCGCTTCCGTCGACGTTTCCCACGCCGTTTCGCCAAGGGCGCCCGCACCCCGTAGCCGCCCGCGCGGCCGAGCAGCTGCAGGCACACTTGCGCGAGGCGTTGCCGCCCGACGTCGTCCGCGGCCCGCTCGGCGGCAAGATGTTCGGCGTCCTCGTCGTGCTCGACGAAGTCGGCACGCCCAGCGTGCTGTGGGGCTTCGCGGGGATGATTCGAGGGAGTCGATCGTGGCCGGGCTTCGTCCCGCCCGCGTGCGACCAAAAGGCCTTCGACGCTCTATGGCGATCCGAGGGGGCACGGGTCGAGGCGTTCAACGACGTCATCGCGACCGCCGTTGGCGACCACCGCGAGCAGCTCATCGCGGAGCAGCAAGCATGCTCGCAGGCCCTGCTGCCCAAGCTTCAGGCGACCTACGCCCTACGCAACGCCATCGGCGAGACCCGCAGCCTCGAGGCGCTCTTCGCACCCCGACCGATCCCCGGCGGGGCAGGAGACTGCGCCGCTGTGAAACTGCTCCAGCACGCCTACCGCCTCGGGCTCCGCCCCGTCGCGCTCGCCGAGTTCTGGTGGGGCGATCCCACCCCCGCCGGTGGTCGGCACCACGGCGTGTTCTATCCGGCGTGCCGGGGCAAGTGCGCGAAGATCCTGCCGTTCATGCTCGAGGGCATCGACTGCGAACCGCCGCCCGCCTACGGCAACCACGGCGTCCTGGGCGATGCGCCCCTGACCGTCTTCGAGGACGACGACCTGTGGATCGTCGACAAACCCAGCGGGCTGCTCTCGGTCCCCGGCCGTGGCAACGCCATGCGCGACTGCGTGCAGCAGCGCCTGCAGACCCGCGCCGCACTCGACGACTCGAGCTGGCCTCGGCTGGTGCACCGACTCGACCAGGCCACGTCGGGCCTGCTGATCGCGGCGAAGCACAAGGCGGCCTACGTGCTGATTCAGCAGCAGTTCTCGCGGCGCACAATCGACAAGCGCTACGAGGCGCTCGTGCAGGGTCACGTCGAAGGCGAAGGGCTCATCGACCTGCCGCTCCGCCCCGACATCGACGACCGACCACGCCAGATGCACGACCCCATCCACGGAAAGCCAGCCGTGACCCGATGGAGGGCCCTGAGCGTCGAAGGCGACCACACCCGCGTCGCCTTCTGGCCTCAGACCGGACGATCGCACCAGCTCCGCTTGCACGCCGCACACCCGCGGGGGCTCGGCGCGCCCATCGTGGGAGACCCGCTCTACGGTCTCCCCGACGAGGCGCCCCGGCTCATGCTGCATGCCGCCGGTTTGCGCATGGTGCACCCCACGTCCAGCGACGCGCTCGAGCTCGAAGCCCCGGTCCCGTTCTGACGAAAAACCCCGAGCAGAGACCGCCGCTGGCGATCCCGACTCGGGGTTCGGTCAATCCCGCACCTTCAGCTGCAGCTGACGCTGCATGTCGGCAGGGGACACGACGACGGAGAGGTTGGGGATCCGCTCCGCCATCTCTTTGTACAGCTCGAGCTCTTTGAGGCGCAGAAGCACCGGGTTGCTCTCGAGCAGTTTTGCGGTGTTGGCCAACGACCGGGTCGCGGCGGTTTCCTCCCGGCGCAGGATGTTCTGCGCCGCCGCACGCTTCTCGGCCTCGATGACCTGGTTGAGCAACACCTTCATGTCACCGGGCAGGACGACGTCCTTGATGTCCAGTCGGACCGCGCGAACACCCCAAGCGCTCACGCGTTCGGCCACGTCGGTCACCATGGCGCCGGCCAGCTCCACCCGCTGCTCGAGCAGCTGGTCGACTGTCACGCCTGCAATTGCGGTGCGTGCCGCCAGCTGCACTTCGGCGTAGAGCGCGTCGTGCAGGCTGGTCGTCCCGCTGACAGCCGCGATGGGCTCTTCGATGCGGTACTTGAAGAGCACGTTCAGCCGCAGGGTCGCCTTGTCGGCGGTGATCAGCTCCTGACCGACGACTTGGAGCTCCTGCTCACGCATGTCGAGCAGGACCACCTCGAGCGACCGGTCGTAGGTGCTGAGCACGTACGAGCCCTCGGGGAGGACCTCGGCGAGCTCTCCGTCGGCAAACACGACCGCACGCTGCCACGGCCGAACCACCTGCGGACGAACGAACCCGCCCGCGAGCGGCCAGAACCGCGGAGGCACCTCGGCACGCAGCGCTCGCAGATCGACGAGCTGCGCATCCACGCGGCCGCCAAACTGCCACAGCACCCACTCACCGGGGCCGACCACTTTCAGCGGTTTGCCACGGTACGAGATCAAGCCGATCTCGTGGGCCGCCACTTCGAGCATGCGCGCATCTTCGGCCGGGAGCACCCGCTCCATGCCAGGCTGCATCTCGGTGACCCGCTCTCCTGCAGGCACGAGACGCACGTCCACCTCGGTGAACCAGCGGCGTACGCGGTGCTTTCCGGGTCCGAGGAACCGTGCCAGCACACCGTTTTCGTAGACCAGAGCTCGCTGACCTTCTTGAATGATTGCGTATTGCATCGTCTCCTCCTGCTTCGAAAATGCGGGTTCCAGCGCCTCGTGTGTCTTCGGTAGAGCCTTGGCCGAGAGATCGAGAGCGAACGGGAACGAAGACCAAGGCCTTGCGTCGCGGGGTGTGTCCGTCAGCGACACGCATGCATGCACACGTGCGCGGAGTGAAGCGCACCGGCGAGTCCTCCTGACCACGGCCCAGCGCGCCGACGCACCGCAGGGCTTCGCGCGACCACCCGAGCATCACTTCCTTGAAAGCTCCGCTCTTCGAGTCCGCGTCCCCGTTCTTTCGATGTTCTCGAACGACAGATTAACGGTCTGTTGCGTTTACCAATTACGCCACTCCCCCGTAGGAGTGGGGGAGCCAGGATTCGAACCTGGATGTCCTGCTTGCAAAGCAGATCGGAGGGTGAGTCCGGTCTCGGCCGACGCGATATGCGGGACCCTCGGTGCCGATTCGACCCGATCTGGCCCGGAGTATCGGTCCGGGCGAGAACGGAGGCGTTGGAGAGCCGCTGATGAGCGACCAAGGCTCTACAGAAGACACTGCTCGACCGCACGCGCGCAGGCGCGAGAGATCAGAGCAGAGACGTTGGAGCTGATGGTGTGCACGGAGATGTGACTCCTTCCTCGAAGCCCGCTTCGAAGCCGCAGGGGTTTAGCTCCGCCTCGAGGAACGTCAAGAAGAAAATCAAGTCGCCTGTGGTTGGAGCTGCTCGTTGAGCTCGGCGGCGCGGATCATCCGGCGCGCACCGACGATGCCCAGCAGGCCCAAGGGCACGAACGGAAAGCACCCCACGCACACCATGACGAATCCAGCCCGGCGCGTCTGCTTGGAGTCGGCCAAGAAGGCGCCGACGGCTTGCACCACCCAGAACACCGCGAGAATGACGCTGAAGCCCGTGTCGTACTCGGGCGAAGCGAAGAAGGCCATGGTGGCGAAGGCGGTGAGGACGAGGTTGAGGATCAAGAGGCCCATCTGCCAACCCCGTCGACCACCGCGGTCGATCGTTGCAGATTTTTCGCAAGGCCGCGGGTGGCCCGGCTACATGGCGCCCAGCGTGGTCGCGAGGCCGGCGAGCGCGTCCGGCTTCACCGACCAGCTGGCCGTGACGCTGTTGCCCTCGCCACCGAACTCGAGCGTGTCGAGCAGGTCGGCAGGCAACCCCGCGCCGGGCAGCTCCGGCTTCGCCATACCCACGAGCGCGGGGACTGCGGTACGGAACTGCTCGGCGTCGGACTCGGCGGTGAACCCAAACGAGGCGTCGAGCGTCACGCCGTCGCCGAGGCCGATCTTCATCAGCACGGTCTCGAGCGTGGCGCTCCCGGGCACGTCCGAGAACTCGGCTCGCTCCATGGAGCCGATGCTCGCGGCCATCCAGACGTCGGTGTCCGAACCGGCCTCCTTCATCATGGTGGCCATCGGCCCGTCGGTGTTGCGCTTCTCGGCGTTCTCGATCGCCGCCAGCACTTCGTCGTCCCAGGGCGCATCGGCGATGACGATTGCGTTCTTGTTGAGGATGATCAGGTGCCCACCGCCTTCTTGAGGCGTGATGCGGACGTCCCCCTTGGTCTCGAACATGATGATGCCGCTGCTCTCGCCGGTGGCCTTGCCGATCTCCCTCTCGATGCAACGGACGACGCTCTCCTCGCCCAGGCCAGGGCTCTCGATGACGGCCATGTACGTCTCGCTGGTGAAGCTGCCCGCGACCAGGGCCTCGAGATGTTCGAGGTCGACCTCGCAGTTTTCGAACCCGTCGAAGAGTGCCTTGGTCTCTGGGTCCTCGGCCATCGAGCTGGCGAGCGTGCCCCCCAGCGGCGACTTGCCCAGCGCATCGAGCTCGAAGCCGACGACCAGGCTCGCGTCCTTGGGCACCAAGGCCGATGCCTCGATGTCGACGCCCTTGGCGGTCTTGCAGGCGGGGACGGCGGCCAGGAGCGTGACGGCGAGGAAGGCGGTGCGCGACATGAGAGCGCCACCGTAGAGCAGCGCCGCGCGGCAATCCAGCCTGACGTCGGGCTCAGGCCGATTTGCGCTCGGTCGGGTCTTCGACGTCGAGCGTCTCGGGGAACTCTCCCCGCTCGATGCAGGCCACCAAGAACGCCCGCACGCGCTTGGTGAGCTGGCCGACGTCCTCGTTGGCGACGTCGGCGGTGTCGAACTGCGGGCCCACGAACACGTCGACCTGCTGGAACGGGCGCATCATCCACCCCATGTTCTTGTTGTTCACCCCGTAGAGACCTTTGACGGCGATCGGTACGAACGGCATGCCCGCGTTGCAGGCCATGCGGAACACGCCGAGGCGGAACTGCCCGACGTCCCCGGTCATGGTGCGGTGGCCCTCGGGAAACGTCAGCACCGACATGCCGATCTCCTTGCGATGCTTTGCGGCGGCGCTGATGTCTTGAATCAGCGTCTCGCGCTTCGTCTTGTCGACCGGGATGCCCTTGGACAGGCTCATCAACCAGCCGTACACGGGGATCTTGAACTGCCAAGCGTTCATCAACCCCGAGAACGCGTGCGGGATGACCTTGGCGGCCACCATGCCGTCGAGCAGGTTGATGTGGTTTTGGCCGAACACGCTGCGTACTTCGGGCTTGAAGTCCGGGTGGTAGTGCACGCGCAGGCGGATGTTGGCGCAGGGGAGAACGGCGGTGAAGAACGGCGCGGTAACCCAGCCGTGCACCTTCTGGTACGGGAAACGAAGCACGAGCAGAAGAATCGTGACCATGGCGCCGACGCCCATGACGGTGAACGCCAGCGTCCACACCCAGACGCTGTAGACCACCTGCCCGAGCTTGCTCAGCAGCTTCATCCGCCGGACTGTAGGCCATCGCGATGCGGGGACGTCGCACGCGCCCTGACGACCCCGCAACACCCTAGATTCGCGCCCCTTTTTCAATTTTGACACTCTGTGCAGTCGAAGTGCGGCGCCGCGGTCGGTGAGCGAATCGCAAAGCCGGGCGCGCCCGGGAAAACGCAGCGTACGGCGTCGACTCGATGGGCCCACCGGTGCGTCGGAGTCGGCATGACGAAGGTACACGGCGCAGTTTGTCTCGGCGTCGTGCTGGCACTGGCCGGTTGCGACGCTCCGACTCCTCCCCAAGACCCCACGGCAAACGCGCCGGGCATCATCGTGCCCGATGCGCCGCGCGTCGACGACGACCCGGACTTGGGTTGGAACGACGACCTGCCCGAAGACCACGCGCCCAACTGCGGCGAGCAGTCGGTCACGTTCGACTTCGCGACGCCCGAAGTCATGCTCGTGTTGGACAAGTCGGGCTCGATGGTCACCAACACGTGGGACCACGACCGAGACGGCGCAACGCCGGAGGTCACCCGCTGGGCATCGCTTCGACAAGTCGTCGAGAACGTCACCACCGGATTCGACACGAGGATGAACCTGGGCGCGGTGCTCTTTCCCGCGATCGATGCGCCCAACCAGAGCAACGCGCTCGCCTGCCTCATGGGCGATGGCCCCGACGCCAGCGTCGCCGCGATGGGCGGTGAGGCGGTCCTCGCGGCGCTGCCTTCCGCGGATGCGACCGACATCTTCGGCGGAACCCCGGCCACGGCCGGTGTCCGCATGGCGGCCGATCATCTCCGAAGCATCCGGGACGAGAACCCCCAGGCGATCGTCCTCATCACCGACGGCGCGGCAAACTGCGCGGAGTCGGCCTCGGGCACGGGGCTGTTCCTCCAGTACGACGATGCGTTGCCCCTCGCCGCGGCCTCAGCGTACGCCGAAGGTGTCCCGGTCTACGTCGTGGGCATCGACATCGAAGACGAGGTCCTCGACCTTCCCGTCGCCAACCCGTGGGAGCGGTTGAGCGAAGTCGCCGACTACGGCGGCGTTCCCCGCGAGGGTGGCGTCCCGTTCTACGACGTCTTCGACGAGGTCGAGCTCGACGCCGCGTTGGACTCGATCGCCCAAGAGGTCAGCTGCTCGGTGTCGGTGCCCGAGCATTTCGAGGGCGACCGCCTCTCGCTGAGCATCGACGGCCAATCCGTCCCCGAGGTCGGAAGCTGTGACGATGGAGAAGGATGGACGCAGGAGCCGGGCGCCGTTCGGTTGTGCGCAGACACCTGCCTCCTCGCCCAGGGCGGCACGACCGTCGAAGCGACCCTCTCCTGCGTCCCCGAGCCGTAAGTCTGCTACCGTGCTCAGCGGTGCCGGATGATGCTGAGCTTCTGGAGAAGTGGCGCGCTGGCGACCGAAAAGCGGGCGAGACGCTCTTCGACCGACACTTCGACGCCGTCGCTCGCTTCTTTCGCAACAAGGTCGACCACGGCATCGACGACCTCATTCAGCGCACGTTCCTCGCCTGCGTGGAGTCCCGCGACCGGTTTCGTGGGGACTCCAGCTTTCGCACGTACATCTTTGCGGTCGCCCACAACGTGCTGGGCAAGCACTACCGAAGCAAGCGCCGCCACGGCGACAAGATCGACTTCGGCATCACGTCCGTCCACGACATCGCGCCGTCGCCGAGCATGATCGTGGCCAAGCACCGGGAGCAGCGGCTCCTACTCCAGGCGCTGCGCCGCATCCCGCTCGACCTGCAAGTCGTGCTCGAGCTCTACTACTGGGAGCGGCTGCCCGCCAATCAGGTCGCGCAGGTCGTCGGCGTGCCCGAGGGCACGGCCCGCACTCGGATTCGCCGCGCGAAACAGCTCCTCGAGCAGGAGATGGCAAAGATCGCGGCCAGCCCCGAGGATCTCAGCAGCACGCTGGTCAACCTCGAGGAGTGGGCGGCGGACCTGCGCGAGCACATGCTCGACGACAAGTAGGCCTCACTCCGTGCGCTCGAGCGCCACGTCGACATCCATCGTCAACGCCTGGGTCTGCGACTGTCCGAGCATGTCGACGGTCATCTGCATGTCGACGCTGATGGTCATCGCAGAGCGGGTCGGCGTGAGCTGGTCGAGCTGGAGCTCCAGCGTTCCTTGGCCGCTGCCGTCGTAGCGCTCGATGGTGCCCGTCACGCCCGGCATTCCCGGCGGCGAGAACGTCGGCTCGACGACCTTCTGCGTGAGCCCGACCTTCAGCTTCACCGCGTCGCCCTCGCGCGCGGTGATCTCGTAGGTCGCGGTCTGCTCGATCTTCATGCCGCCTTGCTCGATGTTGGAGACGGCCTTCCATCGACCTCCAACACCCACCGGCTCCTCGGGTAGCGGGACCTGAAGCTTGCCGAAGCTCTCCTGCATCTGGTTCATCGTCTGTTGAAGCGGCGCCGGGAGCCCTTGAGGCGCGTCGATGGTGCCGCCGAGCAGGGCACCGCGCTCGTCGAGCACGATGCTGGACTCGAAGCTCTCGAACCCGCTCAGCGTCGCCTCGAGGTTCTCGACCAGCGCCTTGGGGGTGGACGGAGTCGCCTCCACGGTCATCGACTCGAAGTTGACGGTGGCCCTGATGCTGCCCTCGGAGACCGTGTCGACCTCGCTGCGCATCGTCGTGACGATGGGGGGCATCGCAACCCTGGGCGTGTCCGGGCCCATCTGCATGCTCATCGTCATCGTCATCGTCATCGCCTCGGCGGCGCCGGCCGTGGGCGAGAGCCGAAGGCGCTGCGGATCGGTGCCCGCTTCGAGCAGGGTGATCGTCGGCGGCTCGGCGGAGGCGATGTCGAGACGCTTGGTGTTCTCGGCCGGTCCGCTCTCGGCCTTCGCCTTCGCGTCTTTGGCCGCATCCTTCGACTCTGCCGGCGCGGAGGGAGCGGGTTGGGCATCCTCGCCCGCCGAGGACGTACAGGCGACGCAGAGGAGCCAGGGAAGCACCACGGAGCGGAGTCGGGCGGGCATGGCCTGTGGGGAGTACCACGTCGCACGCGCTGCCCGCGTGGCCGAAGAAGTGGCCCGGATTGCAACCTGGAGACCTGCTCGTACCGCCGTATGGAGAGTGTGTGCGGTGCATGCTCAGCGTCTTGGCGTGCCTCTGCGTGGGGTGCCTGATCGACAATCCCGCCTACGATCCCGCGCAGACGGCAGGCTCTGGAGATCCGCTGGGCACGAGCTCCGACACGTCGGGTCTCGCCGCCGACACCACGTCGAACGGAGCGACGAGCCGTGACGGCGCGAGCGGCACCTCGTCGCCCCGGACCGACGACTCGACCACGTCTTCGGGTCCCCAGGTCACCAGCGCCGCCGCGACCAACTCCACGGACGACGCTACGACGAGCAGCGGTGCCGAACTCTCGGAGAGCTCCTCCGGCGTGATGGGAGGCCTTCAGCCGGAGGACCTCGGACAGTCGTGCGACGGCGACCAGACGTGCGCCGCGCTCGACATCGGCGCCGAATGCTGCAGCGTGCCCCAGTGCGAAGACAGGTGCATGGTCCCGTGTACCACCGAAGATACCTGCCCGTTCGCGGGCATGCATTGCGATTACGGCTTCTGCCTGTTCCCGTGCGATGGCCACGCCGACTGTGCCCCGTGGCCAGGCGCGCTCTGCCTCGGTGGGCTCTTCTGCGGCTCCGACTGAGATTCGGCTATCGTCCCGCCCCGTGGAGCTGATCCGCATCTCTCGAAGACTCTCGGACGCGTGCGACGCCCTCTCGTTCGGCGCCCCCGTCACGCACGTCTACAACCCTCTCGACTACGCCCGCGAGTCGGTGGAGCAGTACATCCACAAGTACGGAAAGAAGCGCGGCCGCGTCGTCTTCTTGGGCATGAACCCCGGGCCGTGGGGCATGGCGCAGACCGGCGTGCCGTTTGGCGAGGTGTCGTTCGTGCGCGACTGGATGAAACTCGACGCGAAGGTTCGCAAGCCGAAGCACGAGCACCCCAAGCGCCCGATCGAGGGGCTCGCGTGCCACCGCAGCGAGGTCAGCGGGGCGCGGCTTTGGGGTTGGGCGAAGGAGCGCTTCGGCCCGGCGCGCAGCTTCTTCGCGCGGTTCTTCGTGCTCAACTACTGCCCCCTGTCCTTCATGGAAGAGGGCGGGCGCAACGTGACGCCCGACAAGCTGCCCAAGGCCGAGCGCGATCCGTTGTTCGAGGTCTGTGACCGCGCCCTCGTCGACACGATCGCGGCCTTGTCGCCCTCGATGATCGTCGGCGTCGGTGCGTTCGCACGCAAGCGCGCCGAGAAGGTCGTTGGGGATCGCGGCATCGAGATTGGGCAGATGCTGCACCCGAGCCCGGCCAGCCCCAAGGCCAACCGCGGCTGGGCGCCCGCGGCCGAGGCCGACCTCCGCGGCCTCGGAATCGAGCTGCCCCAGTGAGCGTCGACGTCGTCTCCGAGATCGAGATCGAAGCGTCCGTCCGCGAGGTCTCGATGTATGCCGCCGATCCCGACAACGCTCCCAACTGGTACGCGAGGATCGAGTCAATCGAGTGGCTGACACCACCGCCGGTCGAGCTCGGTTCGAAGATGCGCTTCGTCGCGCACTTTCTCGGACGCCGGCTCGAGTACACGTACGAAGTGGTCGAGTACAAAGCGGGTCGCCGCCTGGTCATGCGCACGGCTGAAGGGCCGTTTCCGATGGAGACGACATACGTGTGGGAGAAGCTGCCCGGCGATCGCACACGCATGACACTTCGCAACCGCGGCGAACCGAGCGGCTTCTCGAAGCTGATGGCGCCGCTGATGAGGGGCGCGATGAAGAAAGCCAACGAGGCGGACCTACGGGCCCTCAAGGCGCTGTTCGAAGGGTCTCCCTGATGGTTTGCGAACACGCGCGACAACCGCTGCATCGCGCGCCGCAACGAGGCCAGAGCCCGGTTTCGTGATACGAAGGTGCGTCGGGCGAACGGGTGGCATATGGGGCCGCGGGCGTCCGGGAGGATATCGTCATGCGCATCGAAGTACTTCCCCTCCTCGTGGCCGCTCTTGCAGTGACGGGCTGCCAGGATTCCGGCAGCTCCGCTTCCATGTCCCCTGGGGACACAGACGATGCGTCTTCGTCCGACACTTCGGCCTCGAGCGCCGACGCCTCGACGACGAGCGCCGAAGACACGACGGCTGGCGATGACTCGACCGGCGGGGATGACGGCACGGCCGAGTTCGACGTCAGAGAGAGCGTCGAGCAGCTGCACATCACCAAAGCCGCCCCAGGGCTCAGCCTGACGGTGTTCGACAGCGACGGCGCAGAGGTGCAGACCGGCACGACCGACGACCTGGGCAGCCTGATCTTCCGCCTGATCGAGCCGGGCGAGGGCTACGTCGTCCGCGAGACCGACGACCCCGACGTCTACACGCGAGAGCTCACCGTGATGTCGGTCGAGGGCAGCCTGCCCGCCCCGTCGTTCTACAGCGACCAGGTGCTCGAGCCTGGCTACGGCTACATCGAGACGCGAGACGGCACTCGGCTGTCGATCTTCGTCTCGCTGCCGGGGCCGCCAGAGGATGGCCCCTACCCGACCCTGGTGAACTACTCGGGGTACTCCCCCTCGAGGCCGGGCGCGCCGCTCGACCTTGGAGACATCCCCGTGGAGGGCCTGTGCGGAGACTACCCGGTGCTTTGCGACGCACCCGACCACCCCAGCGGCCTCATCGGCGGCATCCTCGGCTACGCGACCGTCGGCGTGAACATGCGCGGCACCGGCTGCTCGGGCGGCGCCTACGACTTCTTCGAGACGCTGCAGAACCTCGACGGCTACGACGCAATCGAGGCCATCGCGGCGCAGCCTTGGGTTCAAGGCAACAAGGTCGCGATGGCGGGCCTGTCCTACCCGGGCATCTCGCAGGCCTTCGTCGCCTCCGAGCGCCCGCCCAGCCTCGCGGCAATCACCCCGCTCTCGGTCATCGCGGATGCGCAGTCGATCCTCGTCCCAGGCGGCATCCTCAACGACGGGTTCGCGATCGAGTGGGCAGATCGAGTGCTCTCCCGCGCCGCCCCCTACGGTCAAGGGTGGGAGCAGGACGTCGTCGACGGTGGTGACCCCTACTGCGCCGACAACCAGCTGCTGCACGGCCAGGCGGTCGACATCATTGCCAAGGCCTACGAAAACCCGTTCTACGAGCCGGAGGTGGCCGACCCGCTCAACTTGAACCTGCGCTCGCCCAACATCGAGGTGCCGGTGTTCCTGACCGGGCAATGGCAAGACGAGCAGACCGGACCCGGCTTCGCGTCGATCCTCGACAAGTTCACGGGCTCGCCCACGGTCCGCATGACGGTGCTCAACGGCGTCCACCCCGACGGCTACGCACCCCAGACGCTGGCGGAGTGGAACAACTTCCTGAGCTTCTACGTGAAAGAGGAGATCCCGACGATCGACCCCGAGCTTCGCGTCCTTGCGCCGCTGATGTTCGAAGCGCTGCTCGGCGCGCAAATCGAGTTTCCGCCCGATCGCTTCGCCGAGTACGACAGCTTCGAGGAGGCCAAAGCCGCGTATGAAGCCGAACAGGACCTCCGTGTGATCTTCGAGAGTGGTGCATCGCCCGACACCGATCTTGGCGCCCCCCAGGGCACCTTCGATGCGACCTTCGACCAATGGCCACCCGCCGACACGCAGGCGCTGCGGCTGTACTTCCAGGCCGACGGGAGCCTCGCGACCACCCCACCTGCGGACGAAGACGCCGCGTCCATGTTCGAACACGACCCCGACGAAGGGCAGCGCAGCACGCTCGCGCCCGGCTCGGGCGAGTGGGATCTACTGCCCGAGTACGACTGGCCGCTCCCAGCGACCGGGCGCGGCATGGTCTTCGATAGCGATCCGTTCACCGAAGATACGGTGATGGTCGGTCACGGCAGCGTCGACCTGTGGATCCAGTCCACCGCCGATGACGCCGATATCGAGGTCACGATCAGCGAGCTTCGAGCGGATGGCCAGGAGATGTACGTGCAGAGCGGCTGGCAGCGCGCGAGTCTGCGAGAGCTCTCCGACGAGGCCACCGAGCTGCGACCCGTCAAGACGTTCCTCGAAGCCGACGCGGCCCCGCTTCCCGAAGGCGAGTGGACGCTCGTGCGCGTCGAGCTGATGGCGTTCGGTCACGTGTTCCGTGAGGGCTCTGCCCTCCGGCTCATCATCGACACACCCGGAGCGAGCCGCACCGGGTGGAAGTTCGCGCTGCAGGACCTGCCCGCCGGCACCACCCACTCCGTCGCGCACTCGGCAATGAACGCGTCGTCGATCGTGCTCCCGGTCATTCCGGGCCTCGAGGTCCCGACCGACCTCCCCCCGTGCCCCTCGCTGCGCGGCCAGCCGTGTCGGGCAATCGAGCCGTTCGTGAACACGGCACAGTAGCGAACCCCACCAACGACGAGAGCCCTCGATCGCCGTGCGACCGAGGGCTCTTTCGTCGTCGTAGGCTCAGCTCAGACGGCCTTCATCGCCGCGATGGTGGCGTCGCAGGCTTCTTTGCACGCCTTGCATTCAGCGTGGTGGCCGACGTGGGGCTCGCATGCCTTGGCGCAGTCGGTGCACGCCGTGACGCAGACCTTGGCCAGCGCCTTGAGGTGCTTCGAGCCCGCGGCCGCGAGCGACTCGCTCGCCTCGCAGATTGCGAGCATGTCGGAGACGGCGCGCGAGCACTCGGCCATCGACGTGTCGCCGGTGCCGAGCATGCGCAGGCAGTGATTGAGGCACACGCGCCCGGCCGCGACGCAGTCGGCCACGATGTTCACGAGCTCGGGGTCGACCTCGACGTCTGCCGCGGGGGCCTTGCCGTGTCCTTCGTGCCCCTCGTGTCCTTCGAGCTCCTCCATCTTCGTGTCTCCTTTTGCGTCGGTCTTGGTCTCGGCCTTCTTGCCGGCGGGCTTCTCGGGGTCGGCCGCACACGCGATGGTGGTGGCCGTGGCCTTGGCGGCGAGTGCACCCGCCCCAGCGATCAGTAGTTCTCGGCGGTGAAAACGCATCGCCGTGTCATCCCAGGTTGGTGAGGCACGCGTCGGCCCCGCTGACGGTGACGCCCTTGCCCTCTTCGACGTCGAGCGACTTCACGACACCGTCTTCGACGGTCATGCTGAAGCGCTTGCCACGGGTGCCGAGGCCCGCGACCGAGATGTCCTGCTCGAGGCCCATCGCCTTGGTGAACGAGCCGTCCCAGTCGGGAAGCATGCTGACCTTGCCGTCCGCGCTGTGCTGCTCGCCCCAGCTCTTCATGACGAAGGGGTCGTTGACCGCGAGGCAGACGATCTCGTCGACGCCCTTGGACTTGATGTCGTCAGCCTTGCCGACGAAGCCGGGCAGGTGCTCCGCGGAGCAGGTGGGGGTGAACGCGCCGGGGACCGAGAAGAGCACGACCTTGCGGCCCTTGAAGAACTCGCCGGTGTCGACCTCTTCGAAGCCCTCTGCTCCGAGGCGCTTGAGTTTCACTGCGGGGACGGAGTCGCCAACCTTGATCGTCATGATTCTTGTCCTGAGGCGCGCACGCGCCGGCGGTACGCTAACCGCCTCGCGTCGCTCGGACAACGCGCCGGACGGGAAAAAAGCCTCGGAATCGCGCGCGCGCAGCCCGTCGGGCACTGCCCGGCCGCAGGGCACCGGGCGGTGAGCCTGCAGATGGAGTCCCCTGTCGATTCGTGTTACGCAGGAACGGCGGGGATGACCGATACCGAGGCGCCAACGCCGGGTCCGAAGCGGAACTCGAGCATCGACAGCACGTCGCCCGAGGATCTCCCGCGGCCCTCGCCTCGCCCGTCTCGCGCCAAACAGCTGCGCCACTCCATGGCCGACATGCTCGTCGGCACAGTGCTCGCCGATCGCTACCGCCTGCTCAAGCGCATCGGCGAGGGCGCGATGGGGTGGGTCTTTCTCGCCGAGCACATCGAGATCGGCAAGAAGGCTGCGGTCAAGGTGCTTCGCCCATCTCTATGCAAGCTGCCCGAAGCGGTGAGCCGTTTCCGTCGCGAGGCACGGTCCGCCTCGCAGATCGGCAGCCGGCACATCGTCGACGTCACCGACTTCGGCACCACCGCCAACGGCGCAGCCTTCTACGTCATGGAGTACCTCCACGGCGGCGAAGACCTGTCTTCCCTCATCAAGCGTGAGGGCAAGGTGCCCTGGCAGCGCGTGGTCAACATGCTCAAGCAGCTGTGCGTCGCGCTGCAGGCCGCCCACGACGACGGCATCATTCACCGCGACGTCAAGCCGGCAAACTTCTACCGCATCGAGTTCGAGGGCAACCCCGATTTCATCAAGGTGCTCGACTTCGGCATCGCGCGCCTGAGCTCGCCCAAGGACAGCATCGTCACGGCCACGGGCGTCATCATGGGCACGCCCGACTTCATGGCGCCCGAGCAAGCGCAGGGCAAACACGTCGATGCGCGCGCGGACATCTACTCCCTGGGCGCCTGCGCCTACTCGCTGCTCACCGGGCGACCTCCGTTCGTCGGCGCCAACGAGTACGACGTCATCTACAAGCAGCTCAACGAGGACCCCGAGCCGCCAAGCGCCGTCCATCCCAAGGGCAGCATCCCCAAGTGGCTCGACGACGCGGTCCTCCACGCCATGCGCAAGGCCCCCGAGGACCGCTTTCAGTCCATGAAGGAGTTCCTCGCGGCACTCGAGGCGCAGGGAAGCCAGCCACTCGCGACGGGTCGTCATGACGCCGCCAGCAAGAAGGCGCTCGATGCTTCGGGCAAGCGCAAGCCCCGCCTGCCCGCCAAGCCCAAGCCTCCGATCAGCCCGCTCGTGCTCGTGCTCGGGGCCGCTGCCGCGACCATCATCGGCGCGCTCGGCTACTATCTGCTGTTCTTTCGCACCTGACGCTTGCGGGCCGTTTCCGGGGGGATCCACCTGCTCGCACGCGGCGATCGAGCGAGGGGAATACTCCGTTCTGTGCCCGTTCCTGAATCTGTATTCGGGGACACGCGTCTTACGAGCATGTTCCGCCAGACGACGACGCTCGGATTTCTGTTCCTCGCCGCCGCCATGACGGGAGGCTGCACCTTCCACCTCGGTAACGGCGGTGGCTCCCCGCAGCCCGCCTACTACAGCTATCAGGGTGGCTACGCGAAGCCACCGCGCTACGTCGAGCCCCAGCCTGCGCCCGAGCGACGCGGCAAGCCGCCCAGTGATGCGACCCGTTCGCCCGCCGACCCCGAACCGCAGGCGACCCGACCGGATCGCAAGCGACCCAAGGCGCGCAAGCCGACGCGGACCAGCCCCAAGGCGAAACCTCAACGCACCAGCCCCAAGGCGAAACCTCAGCGCACCGGTCCCAACAAGCCCAGCCGCACCGACCCCAAGCGCGCGGACCCGACGCGCGCGGACCCCACGAAGAGCCCCAAGCGTGCGGATCCCAAGCGGGACCCCACCAAGAACCCCAAGGCAAAGCCGCGTCGTACCGCCCCCAAGAAGACGCGCGACCCGAAGGCGGACCCCCGCCGAGCCGCGCCCAAGAAGACGCCGCAGCGCACGGCCCCCAAGAAGACGCGGCCGAATCCGACCAAGTCCCGCACCAACGGATGAACGCCCCCTCATCCTCGAAGCGCCATCGCACCTCTGTGCGATGGCGCTTCACCTTTGGTTAGAAGCGAACCCCGACCAGGCGCGGCTCGGGGACCAGGCGAACGCCGAACTCGTCCTCGACCCGGTCGCGAATCTCTCGCGCGAGCTCCAGCAGCGCTCGCGTCGTCCCACCGCCGAGGTTGATCAGCGCCAAGGTGTGTTTGCTCGACACGCCCACACAGCCGCGCCGAAGCCCCTTGGAGATCCCCGCTCGCTCGATGAGCCACGCCGCAGGAAACTTCGTCCTCCCGTCGCCGGCCTCGTACCGGGGCACCTCGCCGGGGGCAGACACGATGCGGCCGCGAACGGCGTGCTCCACGACCCTGCGCGCCTCGTCGTCACTGACGACGGGGTTGGTGAAGAACGAGCCCACGCTGCGGGAATCGGGGTCGGTCGCATCGACGACCATCGACTTGCGTCGGCGAAGACCGAGCACGGCTTCGCGTACACCCGCCACGTCAGCACCCTGACCTTCGAGGACACGCCGTAGTTCACCGTATGCGACCGTTGGTGCCCCACCCGGTCGAAGCGTGAACTCGACCGCGGTCACGATCCACTGATCGCGCTCGCGCTTGAATCGGCTGTCCCGGTACTCGAACGCGCACGCCGCCGGGTCGAGGCGAACCGTTTCGCCGCGCGAGCGATCGATGGCCTCGACCGCCGTGATGACCTGCGCGACCTCCTGGCCATACGCGCCCACGTTCTGAATCGGCGTCGCGCCCGCACATCCGGGAATCCCCGCCAGACACTCGATGCCTGCCCAGCCGCGCTCGACCGCGAAGTCCACTACGCGGTCCCAGGGCTCGCCCGCCCGCACGCGGATTCGCCCCTCACCGAGCGTCTCGATGCCGCGCATGCCCAGGTGAACAGCGAGTCCATCGAAGCCCTCATCCGCGACGACGAGGTTGGATCCACCGCCAAACACGAGCACGGGCCCGTCGGCCTCCGGCGAGGACAGCACGTCGAGAAGGGCGGCTTCGGAGTCGACGCGCGCGAACCGGCGCGCCGGCCCACCGAGTCCGAGCGTGGTGTACGGAGCGAGCAGAACGTCGGTCTGGAACTGAAGGGCCACGGCAAGCGGGTCGTGTTAGGGTACTGCGCGCGCAATGGATCACGCGGACATCAAGCGCGCGATCTTGGACGTGAGCCTCCGACTCGGAACCGAGCTGGGCGAAGAGGGTCTCACGATGCGGGCGATCGCGCGAGGGTTGGGAGTCAGTGCCACGGCGCTGTACCAACACTTCGAGAGCAAGGCCGCGATCCTCCGCGAGCTCCGCAACCGCGCGGTCGAACGCCTCGACCTGTTCCTCGCGCCGGCGTTCGAGCACCCCGACCCCGTCGTGCAGCTGCGCACCAACGCAATCCTCTACCTGCGGTTCTCGCGCGAGCACCCCTGGCTGTATCAGCTCATCACCGAGGCTGACGAGGACTGGGGCGTGCACTCCGAGCCTCGCCGGACCGCCGCGCTGAGCTCCATCGAGCGCACGTTCGGTGCGCTGCAGGTCTGCCAGAGCCGCGGACTGCTGCACGAGACGGTCGACAGCCAGACAGCACCGCTCGCGCTGTGGGCGGCCATGCACGGGATGGCGCTGCTGATGAACAGCGGCCGCGTCAGCCCCGAGCACGCACACTATCCCAGCGCCCCCCTCGACGACATCGGCGAACGGTTCGCCGACTACGTCCTCGCCGGATTCCTCCGGCGCTAAAATCGTCAGCGTCGAGCCTTTGCCGGCTATCCTTCGCGCCCGTGGGCGAATCCGAGTCCGCACGCCGATACCAAGTCATGGAGCCCCTCGGCCAGGGTGGTCAGGGCTCGACGTTTCGCGGAGTCGACCGTGAGACGGGTGACGACGTCGCGATCAAGGTGCTCTCGATCAAGGGCTCGAAGAGCTGGAAGGCGTTCGATCGCTTCGAGCGCGAGATGGACACCCTCGCCAAGCTCTCGCACCCGGGAATTCCCAAGTACCGCGACCGCTACGCCTACGAGGCCAGCGGCGACTACTTCTTGGTGATGGACCTGGTCGACGGTGCCCCGCTTTCGACCTACCTCGAGGGGCCAGGGCTTCCCGTCGCGACGGTCCGCGACGTGTTGGAGCAGACGCTCGACGTGCTCGCGTATCTGCACCGGCAGCGCCCTCCGCTCATCCACCGCGACATCAAGCCGGCCAACGTCCTGCGTCGCCGCGACGGGTCCGTTGCGGTGGTCGACTTTGGAGGCGTTCGCCAGCGCGCCGGCGAGACGGCGGCGAGCACCACCATCGGAACGTTCGGGTACATGGCGCCCGAGCAGCTCCACGGCGACGCCACCCCCGCCTCCGACGTGTATGCGCTGGGCGCGACCGTGCTCGCGCTGCTCACCCGCACGCCCCCCTCCGAGCTCCCACGTCGTGGCCTTCGCTTCGACTACGCAGCGCTCGACCTCCCAGCCCCGTTCGGCCGGGTGCTGCCCAAGATGCTCGAGCCCGATCCAGACGAGCGGCTCGCGAGCGTCGAAGCCGTGCGGGCCGCCCTCACCGCAAAGCCCAAGCCCAAACCCAAACCCAAACCCAAGACGCCCCCCAAGGCTGCGCCGAGCGCTGCGGCGCCCCAGGTGGCGCTGGTGAAGATGTCCGAGGAGACGCAGGCCCTCGCCAACACGCCCGCGCCGTTCAACGTCGTCGTGTGGATCTTGGCGGCCCTCAGCGCGGGCATCCTGCTCGTCTTCGAAGCGGTGTTCCTCCCGTTCTTCTTCCAGCTGGCCAGCGCCCTGCGGAACAAACCCAAGGGCGACCCGACCGCGGCCGAGTTCGAAGCCGACTACGAGCGCTTCAAGTCGACCGTGGGGCAGTATCGCCAAGCCGCCAGCCACGTCGCCGACGGAACCCGGCCGCGAACCTGATCGGCCGGCGCTACTTCCACTCGACTTCGGTCTTGCGCGTGGCCGAGCGACCAATGAGCCCGATGACGATCAGCCCCAGGCCGCCAAACGAGAGGATCTGCCGGAGCAGCGCGTAGCTTCCGACCGCAGCGACCGCTTTCTCGACGATGGGCTCGCTCTGAAAAGAGCCGATCACGAACCCCAGCAGGCCGACCGCGACCCCCAGATACAACACGAACTTGAAGACGCTGGACATGCTCAGGACCCTTGGGTGGCAGCGGGCAAGACTTGTGCGCGGAGGTCTCGGGCCCACGTCTCGAGCCCGCTGATCGTGCTCTCGAGGATGCGGTCGTCGTCGGCCAGCGCGATCAGCTGCTCTTCGAGCAGTTTCTTCGCCCGGCGGATACGGCCCCGCACCGTGCCCTCGGGAATCCCCAGCACTTCGCCGAGATCCTTCGCGGTCATCTCTTCCCAGTAGTAGAGCTCGAGCACGATCTGGTGTTCGACCGGGATCCGTCGCAGCGCCTGGAGCGTGAGCGTCTGCTCCTTGCGCTTGGCGACGAGCACGGTGGGGTTGAGCCCGAGGTCGTGCACCGAGGACACGCCGAGGTCGAATCGCTCTTTGTCCCGCCGTCGCTTGCGCAGGGATGATCGCAAGATGTTATGCGCGACGCCGAAGAGGTAGGTGCGGAAGGTCGACTGGCCGCGAAACCGCTCCTTGCCCTCGACGCAGGCCGCAAACGTACGCTGGACGAGGTCGTCGACGTCGCGGTCGACCTTGTTGGCGAAGAACCGGCAAATACTGTCGAAGTGGCGTTCGAAGAGCTCGCTACCGCTTTCGCGGTCGCCCTGTCGCCAGGCATCGAGCAGTTCGAGGTCGGTGGCCACGAGCGGAGAGTAGCAGGCGCTTTGCGTGGCCGGGCTCGACCGGGGCATGATCATCGGCAGATGCCCGAAACTCCTCCCGACGGCAGCCCCGGCCGCGACGCCGAAGGGGCGATGGGGCAAGCCCCAGCGGTGGAGGTCGCCGACCGAGAGCGCATCCGGGCCGGCGCGCGGGCGAAGCTCTTTGGGGAGCCGACGCCCAGCCCATCGGCGATGGAAGAGACCGAAGCCGGGGAGAATGGAGGGCGGCCCGAGCCCCTCGGCGATCCCGAGCGCATCGGCCGCTTTCGCATCCTCGACCGCCTCGGCTCGGGCGGCATGGGCGTGGTCTACAGCGCCTACGATCCCGAGCTCGACCGAAAGGTCGCGCTGAAGCTGCTCCGCCCCGACCTCGCAGAAGGCGGCAGCGGGGGAACGACCGGCACGAGTCGTCTGCAGCGCGAGGCGCAGGCGATGGCGCGCCTCAACCACCCCAACGTCGTCACCGTTCACGAGGTCGGTCGCCACGGGGAGCAGGTGTTCGTCGCGATGGAGTTCGTCGAGGGTACGACACTCGGGGCTTGGGCGAACGACGACCACGACTGGCGAGACATCGTCCGTGTGTACTGCGACGCGGCGGCGGGCCTCGCTGCCGCCCACGAGGCGGGCATCGTGCATCGGGACTTCAAGCCCGAGAACGTCATGCTCGGCGATGATGGTCGGGTCCGAGTCATGGACTTCGGACTCTCGCACGCGGAGTCGTCACGGCACACCCTCGACGACCGCGCCGACGCTCGGACCGAACGACCCGAGGCCTTGACGCAGACGGGCGCGATCATGGGGACGCCGGCGTACATGGCTCCCGAGCAGCACAACGCATCGACGATCAGCCCCGCTAGCGATCAGTTTGCCTTCTGCGTGTCCTTGTGGGAGGCGCTCGCAGGCGAGCGTCCGTTTGCCGGGCAGACCTACGGCGAGCTCGCAGGCAACGTGGTGGTCGGACGCATCCGGTCACCGCCTGCGACAGCCACCGCTCCGCGTCGCGTGTTCGACGTCCTGCGCACCGGGCTGCAGGTCGAGCCCGAGCGTCGCCACCCTTCGATGATCGCGCTCTGCGAGGCCTTGCAGGCGAGCCCCGCTCGAACGATCAAGCGGATTGGGGTGGGCGTCGCCATCGCCTCGGCGGTCGGAGGAATCGGGTACGCCGCGCTGCGACCCGAGCCCGCGCTCGCCGGCGCTTGCGACGACGCAGGCTCGCCCATCTACGAGACATGGGGCCCCGCCGAACGAGCCGCGGTGAGATCGGCCCTGCTCGAGACGCAGGCCCCCTACGCGGGCGCGACCTGGTCCACCGTCGAGCGTCTGCTCGGCGAATACGCCAACGAGTGGGCGAACGCGGCGGAGAACCACTGCAGCGCTCGCTTGGTCGAGAGCGCCGCCGCGACCACGCTCGACCGTCAGGAGCAGTGCCTCAGCGCCCGCCGAAGGGCCCTCGCCGAGGTCGTCGGAGTGTTGTCGCTGCGCGAGGAAGGAATCGCTCAACAGGCGGTGCAAGCCGTTGCGACGCTGACACCCATCGAATCCTGCGCCGACCCTCGCCGGCTCGAAGCGTTCTCCACTGCGCGGGCCCCCGAAGCTCTCGAGGCTCTCGCCGAAGCACGGGCACTGCTCGCCCGAGCCCGTGCTCGCGGGGGCATGGGGCACTACGACGAGGCCCTCGAGCTCGCCGAGAACGTCATCGAGACGGGGAGGCGATTCGATGACCCGAGCACCGAGGCGACCGGGCTGTTGCTTCGTGGGCGGTATCTCGAGCGCAAGGGCGACCCCGGCAAGGCGGAGAGCAGCCTCCGTGAGTCGATCCGCCTCGCCGAGATCGCGCACGACCACACCACGCGGGCCCTGGGTCTCATCCGGTTGATCTACGTGGTCGGACGAGACTCCCAGCGGAACGACGAAGCGCGAGCGTTGGGGGCCGACGCGGGCGCGGTGCTCCGCATGCTCGGCGCCGATCCGCTGCTGCAGGCGGGTCTCGACGTCAACCTCGGAGGCGCCGCACGGGTCGCGCGTCGCTTCGACGAGGCACTCGTCCACTACCGAGCCGCCCTCGACACCTACTCCGAGCTGTTCGGCGAAGCGCACCCCGAGACGGGACGCGTCCTGACCAACCTCGGCAGCCTCTACATCTCCCGAGAGGAGCCACACAAGGCGATCGAGGTCCTTCTCCGCGCCAAGGCCAGCTTCGAGGCGTCGTTGGGCGCCCAGCACCCGTTCGTTCCTGTGGTGCTCAGCAACCTGGGCTCGGCCTACAAACACCGCGAGGACTACGACCGCTCGATCGCAACGCTGCGAGAGGCCCTTCGTCTTCGCAAGGCCACCGACGGGCCGAACCATCCCGGCATCGCCAAGACTCTGTTCAACCTGGGTGCCGCGCAGTTCGAGGCGCGGCGCTACGAGGACGCGCTCGCGTCGCTCGACGAAGGGCGCCGCATCCTTCGGCAGTCGGCGTCCGTCGATCCGCTTCGCCTCGGGCGCTACGATCTGCTCATCGGCGCGGCGCAGGTCAACCTCGGGCGGTTCGACGACGCGCGCGAGACACTGACGCCACTGCTCGAGGTCTTCCCGCTGCAGCGCGGCGGCAAGGGGAAGTACGCGCTTCGCACCCGCTATCTCCTCTCGGTCGCGACCTTGCCGGTGGACACCCGACGGGCCTCGATCCTGGCCGGGAGCGCGCTCGACAGCGCCCCCGAACAGAATGAGGAGGTGGTACGGAACCTGAAGTTCCTGCTGTGGCTCTACAGCACGGTCGAGAAGGGCCCGACAGGGCTCTAGCCACCGGACGAGCCACCACCGGACGAGCCGGTCTCGTCACCTTCGGACGGGACGCAGTACCCACGCGGGGTGCACACGTCGCCGCGTTCACAGCACGACGCATCGTCGCTACACCACGACGACTCATCGAGGGTGGGGATGCACGCGAACCGGCACTCGAACGGGCCGCGGACGTCGTCGTCCCAGGTCGCGACGCAGGCTCCGGCTCCATCGCATTGCTCGGAGCGCTCGCACTCCGGCTCGTCGACGGGCTCACCGGTCGTCGTGCCTCGGGTGCCGTCGTCACCGTCGGTCTCGCAGCCGTCGGTGTCGCGGCACTCGCCTGCGGGGAGGTCGTCGGGCATCTCGTCCGCGAACGTACCGACGCCCGAACCGCCGCTCGCCGCCGTTTCCGAAGTGTCGCCGCATGCGGACAGACTCAACAAGAGGACCAGAGCACAGCGTTTCATGAATCCGTTCCCGAGCTGCCGAGTCCGGAGGACCCAGACTCCGACTCGCTCGACACACAATAACCCCGCGCTGTGCAGACGGCCTCCGGGTCGCAGCACGACGCGTCATCGCGGCACCACGTCGCTTCATCGAGCAGCGGAACGCATGCAAACTGACATTGGAAGGGCCCGCGGGAGCTGGTCTGCTCGTCCCACGCGGCCACACAGGCGTCGTTGCCGAGGCATGCCTGACTGCCATCGCAGCCGTCGACCACCGCCTGCGTCGTCTCGGTGCCACCAGGTCCGGTCGTCCCCGAGGACGCGTCGCCCGTCGACGTCTCGCAGGCTTCAGGGTCGGTGTCGCGGCATGCGCCCGCGGGGAGGTCGTCGGGCATCTCGTCAGTGAGGTTGCCGGGCGAGAAGCAGCCAGCCGCGGCCAACAAGAGAACGAGCGTCGATCGGGTCATCGGATCTACTTGCGGTGCTCGGTTGAAGGATCAGTCGGCGGGCGTGGCCACCGACTCGGGCGGTCGTCCGCCGCCGGCGGGCAAGTCTTCGGGCATTGTGTCCGAGAAGGTCGACCCTCCCGGAGAAGCGTCCTCACCATCGTTTGGGGCCTCGAGCACGACGCAGTAACCACGCGCCGTGCACGTGGCGTCAGCGTCGCAACACGCGGCGTCGTCGCGACACCACGCGGCCTCGTCGAGCGTGGGGACGCAAGCGAACCGGCAGACGTACTGCGCCGGTGCCCCATCTTCGTCGGTGGCCACGCAGGCGCCCGCCCCGGTGCAGTCGCTGGAGCGCTCGCAGGACGGGGCCTCGGTCTGCGCAGCCGCATCGACGCCGCCCGTGCTGCTCTCCCCACCGCTCTCATCGTCGCTCTCGCAGCCGTCGGTCTCGCCGTCGCACTCGCCAGCGGGCAGGTCCTCGGGCATGTCATCGGTGAACACGCCTTGGCCGTCCTCCCCCTCGGCTGTCGTGTTCGCCCCGTCGCAGCCGGCGAGTCCGAGCACGCCAAGGACCACGTAGATGCGCCTCATCGGCCCCCACCCGTCCCGGTGTCCGTGTCCGTATCCGTGTCCGTGTCCGTGTCCGTATCGCCACCGCTCGTCGTGCCGTCGGTGTCGGAGAGCGCTCCCTCGTCGAGCACGCAGTATCCACGCTCCGTGCACCGCGCTCCCTCGTCGCAGCACGCCTCGTCCCCGCCGCACCAAGACGCATCGTCGAGCAGCGGGATGCAGGCGAAACGGCACTCGAACTCACCACGCACCTCGTCATCCATGTCCCACTCGGCCGCGCACGCGCCCTGCCCCATGCAGCCATCGACCAGGCAGTTCGAGTCGGCAGAGCCCGTGGTGGAGTCCGCACTCGCTGCGCTGTCACCGTCGGTTTCGCAGTCTTCGCCGCTCCCGTCCTCGCCACAGTTGCCCGCCGGGAGGTCGTCGGGCATCTCGTCGCCGAAGACGTCGGTATCACTCGAGCCCGCACCGTCAGCACTCGCTCCATCGCAGCCGGCAGCGAGCACCATGGCCACGAGGGACATGCGCAGACGATTCATCGCGCACCTCCCGTCGTGCCGTCTGTGTCCGTATCGCCACCGGTCGAGCCGTCGCCGCTCGTGCTCGCGTCGGCGCCTCCGGTGTCTTGCGGCAGCACGCAATACCCTCGCGCCGTACACGTCGCTTCTGAATCGCAGCACGCTTCCGCATCGGCACACCACTGCGTGTCGTCGAGCGCGGGGATGCAGGAGAACGAGCACTCAGGCTCGCCATGGGTCTGCGTGTCTGCGTCCCAGGGCGCGACACAGACGTCATTGCCCAGGCAGTCCGCCGACGACTGACACTCGGGCAGGTCACCCGTCGTCGAGCTCGACTCGTCGGCCCCCGACGTCGACGACCCCGTGGTCGCCGGACCCGTCGAGGTGGCGTCCGTGTCGGACTGCCCGGCCGGCAGGTCATCGGGCATCTCGTCGGTGAACGAGTCGTCGGATGCACACCCAACGACCAGCAGGCCCGCGATCACCGCAGGCACCCAGCAAACTAAGCGCATGAACTCACGGTAGCCGTAAATCGGGCACCAGGCCCGCAAATTCGTAACTTCAACGGCATGCGGATTCGCAGCGGCCGAGGGTGATCGTTCGCCATTCGAGGAGCACTACCCATGCGGACCCCTCCTTCGAGGCCCATTGGCATGACTTCGAACCACCGACTTCCCCCCTTGCGACACGCCTTGCTCCACCCGGTGTGGATCGCGGCCGTCGCTGCGCTGGCGATCAACGACCACCTGCTCAAGGGGTCGGACCTGCTGCCGGGATGGTTCACCGGCAAGCTCAGCGACGTGGTCGGGTTGTTCGCAGCCCCGCTGCTGCTCGCCGTCCTCGTGCGGGCACGCTCGCGCGCGTCGTGGGCCCTCGCGCACTTCGCCATCGGTGTCGTGTTTGCGTGCATCCAGCTCTCGGGCGCCGCGGCGGACGCCTGGTCCGCAGTGATGGGACTGGTTGGGTTTCCCTGGTCGATCACCTCCGACCCGACCGATCTGCTCGCGCTCCCCGCCTTGCTTTCGAGCTACGCGTGGGTACCTCGACTGGCCCAGACCGGCTCGGCGTCCTACCGCACAGGAGAAGTCGTCGTCGCCTCGGCGGGCGTGCTCGCCTGCGTCGCGACCAGCCCCGGCCCCGAAGGGCCGCTGTACAGCGCCTTCTCCACCGACACCTACCTGCACAATGCCAACCCCTACGACATCGTGCTGCGGATTCGTCCGCTGGCGTCCTCGACAACGCTCGACTGCGACCTGGCCGAAGAAGACCCCGCCCGATACTTGCGCGATGGCCTCTTCGGCGAGGCGTCCGCGTGGACGCTCGCGCCCGACGCCACCATGCCGGTGCTCGAATCGTGGGAGCGGGAGCTCCGAGGCTGCCACGCCGTGTGGATCGACGCGGACAACCTCCCGCCCTCCATCATCTTTTGGCGCGAGGGTCAGATCCCCGAGGAGTGGGTCGACGGGACGGGCATCACCCCGGACACGCGCGGCTGGATCTCCATCGCCTATGACGACGGGGGCAGCGGGGAGTACGAGACCGAGGAGTCGCTCGTCTTTCCGATCGGCGAGCTCCCGATCATCGACGCCGCGGACGTTTGCACCCCGACCGGGCCCGAATCACGACTCGCGTGGGGCGGCGTGCCCACCGGCGAGTGGCGACTGGGCGCAGCGAGCGAGGGTCCAGACGGCTGCCTGCAGCTGGACCTTCGCACCGGATTCGAAGACGAGCTCGACCAGCAGGGCAAACTCTGGGAGCTGTGTCTGCCTCCGGGCGCGTTCCCGTTCGAAGCCGGCGACATCCTGAAGCTGCGGCAGCTCGGCTTGGGAGTCGGCAACGAAGCCGCCGAACTCATGCGCCTCGACCCACTCACGGGAGCGCCCGGAACCACCATGGTCGTGTGGCGCGGCGACGCGAGCGCCACCGTGTTCGACGTGCAGCCCATCGTGACGCTGCGGGCCCAGTGCGACGCGATCGCCGGGGACGCGTGCGGCACGGTTCGGCAGGCCGTCGACGTTTCGATCGCCGGCGGAGGCTTCGAGACCGCGCAGCTCTCCGCTCGCCCGGACGCATCGGTCGTGACCAACAGCGACACCCACCAGCTCGAGGTCTTTCTCGTCCACGGGTCCGAGCGCCTCATCGCCAACCCCGACTGTTCGGGAGACCCCGTCGGCTACGACATCGAGCTCGTGGCCATCCGCCGAGACCGCGGAGGAGAATGAAGATGAAACACCCGATGAAGATGGCTTTGCTTGGGCTGCTGGCGTGCGCGGGATGTGACGCGGGCGGCAGCTCGCTCGAAGATGCGGGCGGGGGAGGGGGCGCAGGCGTCGCCCAGGGAGGCGCGCAAGACTTCGGTCAGTTCCGTCAGATCCTCGAGGACGGAGGCCTCCCCCACCCCTCCACCCTCGACGACGTCGGTTTCTTCAACGAGCACAAGGTGGACTTTCCCGCGGCCGACTGCGGGCAGAACGTCTGCCTGCACGGTGAGCTCGGCGTGATGGGCAACATGATCACGGGCAGCAACTGCACCTTGATGCTGCTGGGCATGAACACCCCGATCGACCCCAGCACACTCGAGCGCCCGCCCCTGAACCTGGCGATCGCGGTCGACGTGTCGGGGTCGATGCAGGGCCCCAACATCGCGCATCTTCGTGAGGGCCTCTTTCGCATGCTCGACGACTTGAGGCCGCAGGACCGCGTCTCGCTCGTCGCGTTCAACGCCGAGGCGCAGCTCCTCGTCGAGAGCGTCGCGGGAGACGACCCCGACTTCGCCGCAGCGATCGGCACGCTCTCCGCCGACGGCAGCACGAACGTCTACGCTGGGCTGCGCAGAGCCTACGAGGCCGTCCGGGCTCACGAAGCCCAGGGGCACCAGAACCGAGTCATCCTGCTCTCCGACGGTGAGGCGACCGCAGGCATCACCGATGACGCGCGCGTCGTCGAGATGTCTCGGCAGTACAACGAGCTCGGCTTCGGCCTCACCACCGTCGGCGTGGGGCAGAGCTTCGACCCCGACCTCATGCGAGAGCTCTCGATCGCCGGCGGTGGAGCGTTCTACTTCCTCGAAGACGGCGAAGCGGTCCGCGAAGTGTTCGAAGAGGAGGTCCAGGCCTTCCTCGTACCGCTCGCCACCGACGTCCGCATCGACGTCAACGTGCACAGCGGCTACTCGCTGCGTGCGGTGTACGGCACGAAAGACGCAATCGTTGAGGGCAACGACGCGTCGATCGACATTGCATCGCTGCAGCTCGCGCACCGCACGTCAACCGACGACGACGCGGGAGGGCGACGCGGCGGCGGCGGGGCGATCATCGCGGAGGTCATCCCGGTCGACGCCTCGGTCGGCGCGGGCACCGTCGGATCGCTCGCGATGAGCT
Organism: bacterium; assembly: GCA_024742475.1. Lineage (GTDB taxonomy): Bacteria > Myxococcota_A > Polyangia > Nannocystales > Nannocystaceae > CAJXVA01. The sequence continues at coordinate 31,487 of JANSYI010000039.1, forward strand.
ACTCGGTGCCCGGGTCCGACGAGGTCGTCGTCCAGGACGTGCCGATCCGCTCCGACCTCGCGCCGGGAGACGCGCCCGAAGGTGGCGCATTCGACAGCGAAGGCGTCGAGAAGGCGTTCGTCATGCTCAACATCTACGCCGGGTTCGAAATGGCCTCGACCCGGGCTGCGTACGGCGACCTGAGCGGAGCGCTCGGCGTGCTCGTTCCGCTCCGTACCAGCGTGGCTCGATGGCTGTCCGACAACGACGACGCGGACATCGAAGACGATCTGCTCTACATCGACATGTTCGTCGACAACCTCTATTTCGCGGGGGCCACCGAACCGCCGCCCGAGCGCCGTCCGCCCGAGGCGTGGCCCGCGGACTGAGGGCCAACCAAAGCAGAAGCCCGCGGCGATCACCGCGGGCTTCGAGTTAGCTCTAGACTCAGGCCCCGCAGGAGCCTTCGCCCTCGCCTTCGGCTTTCTCAGCGCCGCAAGAGCCCTCGGCCTTCTCGGCGCCGCAGGAACCTTCGCCCTCTTCGCCGGCTTCGTCGTCGCCGCCGCAGTGGCCTTCGCCGGGGTGGTCATCGGCGGCGCAGGAGGCTTCGCCCGCGTCAGCAGCAGGAGCGGCGGCATCGGGGACCTCGGTGGCCGGCGCCTCTTTGTCGCAGCCGGTGAGTGCAAATGCGCCAGTGCCAAGCACTGCGAGCGTCGTAGCGATCTGCTTGAGATTCATCGCTGGCATGATGCCGCGACCAGAACGAGTCGTCTAGCCCGGCTCGATCCGCACCAGGACGTGGTCGAGGATCGCCATGCAGCCCAAGGGGATGGTCTCCCCGGGTGCCAGCGCCTGAAACGTGCCCAGCTCTCGAATTACGCGGAGTCGGCGATACGCGACGGGCTTCTGGTCACGCGTGACGCGACGGTAGACGCCCTCGAGAGACCCCAGCGAATCGAGCCGTAGGCCCTCGACGGTGGCGGTAAAGGTGCCTGGCGCCTGGAGGTTTGGCCCGTCCACGTCGAACGGCTCTCCGAGCTCGAGCCGGTAGAGCACCGCGCCCGAGACGGGGCTGCGGCTCTTTCCCGAGGCGCTGAGCTCGCCGAGCATCGCGACGACGAGGCTGTCGGCGTGTGTGCTCGGAATCGGGCGCACCGCGGTGGGTTCGGCCGCGACCTGCCCGGGCGAGGTTGCGTCCCCCACGAGCCCGGGGACGCCGACGGCCGCGTGATCGGTGATCTCGTCACCACTGAGCGCCCCCATCTCGACCCCGCACCAGCCGCAATACTTATGGCGGGCGTAGTTGTCCCCGCCGCATGTCCGGCAGCGGACGTCCAACTTCACGTGCGTGCCGGGATGGGATGCCCGCTGTTGCACCCACGGTCGCCGTCGACCCCGTGTTCCGTTCCCCCGCATCCCCGCAAACAGGATACCTAAATTGCGGGTCCCCCGACCAGCGCGAACCGGAGGCTAGCTGCGCGGCTCAGGCTCCGGGAAACCAGTCGGTCAGCGCGGCGGGCAGGCGCTGTGCCCACGCCGCCTCGTTGTGTGGCGCGAACTCCACCCAGCGGTAGTAGAGGTCGTCCTCGTCGACCCACCCCTGGCCACGCAGGACGTCGGCGAACACCACGTTATCGCAGTAGTTGTCGGAGCCTCCACCCGGGCAGGGGCCCGTCCCCCCGCTGTCGACGTAGAGCACGGAGCCCGCGGGAGCGCCGCTCGCATAGCGATCGGTCATCGTCTCGTTCTCCAGTCCGAACGTACCCCAGGCCAGAGTTCCCGACATCGAGCCCACGTACCCGAAGACGTCGGGGTGACGGTGGCCGAGGTGCAAGCTGACGAGTCCGCCCATCGAGCTCCCCAAGACCGCCGTGCTCGCGGGACCGGTCTGCACGGCGTAGCGCGACTCGACGAACGGCATGACCCCCTCCACGACGAAGTCAGCGTAGTCGTCTGCCAAGCCCCCAATGGGACCGTCGCCGAGGTCGTCTTGAACATGGCTGTACTCCTCGAGGCGCGCCGGGGTGTTGTCGATCGCCACGATGAGAACGGGTCGGATCGTCCCGCCTGTGATGAGCGCGTCGGCGGTGGTGGATGCCTGCCAGCCTCCGAAGAATGCATCGGGAGAGAACACGTTCTGGCCGTCGTGCATGTAGAGGACGGGAAGCTCGCGTCCACCGTTGGCCGCGGCCGGTACGAACACGCGCACCATTCTCGGCTCGAGCGGCTCGACCGCGTCGGAGAAGCCCGGCCAGCGCTCGTGGTGTGAGCGAGCCGGGTCGGCGTCGACCTGCGAGTACTCGCCAAACTCATCCCAGCCATGGCGTCGTGCGTTCGGGTCGGCGACGAACTCCGCGTTACGCACGAACTTGTACAGGCCGCCGGGCGCCTCGATCTCAGCCTCGGCGAGCCAAAGCGGCGCATCTGCCACCGGCTGTTCCATCACGAGCGCCTCCGGGTCCCAGTCGTTGAAGTCACCCGCGACGCTCCCAGACTCGGTCGCAACGAAGACGACGCGGTCGTCGCACCGAAGGGGCAGTCCGTGCGCTTCGTACTGCATGGCCCGAACGAAGGCGTCGACCGAGGCGGAGGCCTCTGCGGGCGCCTCCCCATCGAGCTCGACGACGAATGCGTCGAGACGATCGCACGCCGATCGCTCCGCCTCCCCCGTCGTGGATCCGGTCTCCGCCGAGCCCTCTGAGGACGAGGACGAAGACGTCTCCGAAGGGCCGCTCGACGTCTCGCTGCTCGAGCCCGTCCCCGCGGTTCCCCCCACGGTCGTCGGCTCGGTCGTGCCCCCCGAAGTCCCGCTCGACCCCGCCTCGGTCTCGTTGCCGGCTCCGTCCGCCGAATCGACGCACGCGCAGAGGGTCAAAGCGGCCACGACCGCGACGAAGCGCAGGGGAGGTGTCATCGCGCCGGACGGTAGCAGCAACCCTCGGCGTACGCTGCACCGTTGCCGTCAGCGGCACCGGACGGCTACCCGTCGTCGATGGGGCTGCGACCGGCGGCGGCTCGAAAGTCGGCGCGAGCGCGCTGGTAGTCCGCGGCAGCGTCGACCACCTCGCTCTGTGCACTGGCGACCGCCAGCTCGCGTAGGTTCACCACCACCAGGTCGGTGGCCCCCTCGCGAAACTTTCTGCGTTCGGCGTCGGCCAGGGTCTCGGCGGCTTCGGCCTGACGTCGCGCCAGATCCCACGACTTGTGTGCAGCCACCAGAGCCACGTGGGCCTTGCGGACGTCGGCTTCGACCTTGTCTCGCAGGCCCCGGAGCTTCGCGTTGATGCCCGCGAGGTCGGCCTTGGCCTCTCGGAGCGCGCCGCGGGCCTTTCGCAGGGGGATTGGAATCGACAGGACGAACCCCACGCCGAACTCCGTGGGGTTGAGCTCGGGCTCATCACTGCCGAGGTCCTTGGCGACGAAGGTTTGCACCGATGCATCGGGGCTGCGCTGGTTCTTCGCCAATCGCACCTCCACGTTGGCCGCTTCGCGCTCGGCGTCGAGCGCTTCGAACTCGGGACGGCGGCTCAGCGCGTCGTCGACTGCGCGCTGAAGCTCGCCGCTGCCGGGCCTCCTCGGCTCGGGGAGGCGCTCGGGCACCTGGTCCTCGTCAGGCCGGATGGGTCGGCGATCGGCGTCTCGGTAGTAGAGCGACAGCTCGATCGCCGCCTCTTCGAGCTTCTGCCGAGCGCTGACCACCTTGGTCTCTCGCGAGAGCACCAGGCGCTGGTTGTCGACCTTCTTGATCGACTCGATCGCCCCAGCATCGACTTGGGCGTCCAGTGCCTTCTGCCGCTCTCGCGCGAGCTCGAGCAGCGCCTCGGCGATGGCGAGCTGGCGTCCCGCGGCGACCCACTTCCAGTACTTCTCCGCGGCCGCACGCTGCAGCTCCAGCGCCGTCGCGTCGAGCATCGCCCCGGCCTGGCGAACGCCCGCTTTGGTCGTGGCGATCTTGGCTCGACGCTCGTCGATGGGGCCGCCGTTCCAGATGGGGATGTCGAGGCCCGCCCGGACCTCGCCGTACTCCTGCGTCTCGAGGTCGCCCTTGTAGACCGGGAAGTTGCCCCAGCCCAGGCGATAGCCCGCGTACACGGACGCGCCCCAGATCGGCGTCGCCTGCTCGATCGACGCGTCGAGCTGCGCCGTCTCGTAGTAGCCAACCGGCGCCCACTTGCCCTTGAGCGCGACCTTGGGATCGAAGCCGCCACGCGCAGAGAAGGCCTTGCCCTCTGCCGCCTCGCGCTTGCGCTGCGATTGCTCGAGCTTGGGGTGGGACCGCTCGACCGACTCGAGCACGGTGTCGAGTCGAAGTGGGGCATCCGCGGAGGCGGTGGCTGGTGCCCCCACGATCACCGTTGCGAGAGCCACCTGCAGTAGCGAGCGCATCATTTCTCCGCCAGGGTGTTCTTCTCGGCGCCCGACGCCTTGGATGCGTCTTGCGGGGCATTGACCGCCGGGGGGAACCCGTTGAAGAGTCGCCACAGTTCGTAGCCGAGGCTGACCTGGTTGAGCAGGACCCAGCCGTTGGCGCGCACCCCTTGGCGAAGATAGCGGGAGTCGGGCCACTCTTCGCCCTCGAGCTGAGTGACGACGATGCGGAACTGGCCCCTGCCGTTGTCGGTGGCGTCGACGAACGCCACTTCGCCACCGAAGGTTCCAATCGCGACCGAAGGCCACCCGACGAACTGGACTGCGGGCCATCCTTCGAACTGAATCCGTACCTCTCGGCCAGGCGTGATGAGCGGAGCGTCGTTGCCGTCGACCCACAGCTCGACCGCGCGCGCCGACACGTCGGGCACCAGGACGGCGAGCGCATCGCCCTGCTTGACGACCTCGCCGCCTTCTTTGGCCGAGAGCCGGAACACCGTGCCCGCGCGGGGTGCGGTGACCATCATCTGCTGCTGCTGGGCCAGCTTCACGTCGATCTTGGCCAGGTCGCCTTCGGCCTTCGCCTTGTCGGACTTGGCCTTCTGCAGCGAGGACTTGGCGTCTTCGACCTTGGCCTCGGCGTCGCCGCCGACCTTGGAGCGGTCGGCCTTGGCCGCCTTGATCGCTCGCTTTGCAGCCGAGAGCGCTGCCTTCTCCTTGGCGAGCTTCGCCTTGGTGGTACGCGCCTTCATCTGCGCGAGCTCGAGCTTTCGGGTGGAGACCAGGCCCTCCTCGTGGAGCTTCTCGATCCGCGCGAGGTTGAGCTCTGCCGTCTCTTTCTCGGCCTCGGCGGCGTCGTAGGCCCGCTGCGCTCCATCGAGCTTGTCGGTCGCGATCTGCTGCTTGAGGCTCATGCTCGTCACCGCGGCCGAGCGGGAGCCGTCGAGCGCGACGATCTTGGCGTCGGCGACGGTCATCGCCATCGTCGCCGCCTCTACGCGATCGACGATCGTCCGCCGCTCGCGCTCGAGGCGAGCGATGAGCTCGGGGTCGTTGTCGGCGAGGTCGACGATGGGCTCGCCCGCCTCGACGTGGTCACCTTCTTGAACGTACCAGTGGACGACGCGTCCTTTGACGGGCGCTTCGACGGTCTGCTGGCGCTCGAGGGGCGCGTACGCGGTGACCCGGCCCGCGCCGCGAATCGACTGCTGCCAGGGCGTCACCACCAGGGCGACGACCGCCAGGACCAGCGCCAGCAGCAGCATGTAGGCCAACACGCGCGCGCCATCGATCGTGCCCGCCGCGGAGAGGGGCGTGGGAGCCACGCGCCGCCGTCGAAAGATCACGAGACCACCTCCAGCGAGCCGTTGGCGATGCGAAAGTGCTGCTTGCAGCGGCGACGCACAGCGGGATGATCGGAGACGACGACGAGCGTCCACGGAGCCGCGTCGGCGAACAGCTCGTCGAGCAGCGTCTGCATGGCCTGCTCGGACAAGCCGAGACCGTCGAGTGAGCGGTCGAGGAACAGCGCGCGAGGCTGATGCGCGATGCCCCGAACCAGCGAGAGCCGTCTCTGCTGCCGCTCGGAGAACGGGTTGCCGTGCGGGGTCATCGCCTCGTCGAGCCCCTTGGGAAGGGCATCGATTGCATCTTCGAGCTCGAGCAGCCGAAGGAGCCGTCGGGTGTCGGGTTCGGGGAGCGGGACCCCGCCCAGGAAGAGGTTGTCGAGCACGGTCCCAGCGACGAAGCGAGGTCTGCCGACCATGACGGCATAGTCGCGAATCGTGCCCAGGTCGGCGCGGCGCAGGTCGAGCCCGTCGTGTTGGATGCCTCCCGATCCCGGCTCCCGAACGCCGCTGAGCACCTCGAGCAGGGTGCTCTTGCCCGAGCCCGCGTCACCGTCGACCAGAACGTGCGCGCCCGGCTGGATGTCGCGCGTGACGTCTTTGACGAGCGTACGCCCGCCACGGGTGACGGTGACCGCGCCAGCGGAGATCTTCATCGGACCGGAGCCGTGCGGACGCTCGCCGCCGATGCGCTCGGCGGGCAGGTCGAGCACGTTGCCGATCTTGAGCACGCCGACCCCGAGATCGTAGAGCTTCTCCAGGTTCTTGCCGAGCTTGCTGAAGCCCGCGCCCATCGCGGTGACGATGAGCTCGGCCGCGACCAGCTGACCGAGGGTGAGCTGGCGGGTGAGCACCAGGTAGCCGCCCACGCCCAGGAGGGAGACCACGGCCAGCACCTGCAGGAACATGCCGCCGGTCAGCTGACGCAACAACACGCGGAAGTGCCCCTTTCGGGCTGAGATGTAGTCGCGGGCGAGGATGTCGGCCCGGTTCCAGGCGTGCTCGCGCGCCGAGGCGCCGACGAACAGGCGCGGCACCCGAGCGACGTCTTCGAGCCACGCGGCGACCTTGTACTTCGCCGACGACTCGTCGATCGCCGTGGCCAGCGCACCGCGACCGAGGACGAGCACCCCGATGAGGAGGATGACCAGCACCACGTCGAACGCGAGCAGGAACGGGTGGTAGAAGCCCAAGAGGATCATGCCCACGCCCGTCTGCAGGGCGAGGCTGAGGCCGTCGAGCGCGAGCGTGGACAGGCTCTTTTGGACGGTGACGATGTCGAAGAACCGGTTGACCAGCTCGGGACCGAACTTCTTGTCGTGAGCGGCCGCGGGCATGCTCGCCATGCGGCGGCTGAAGTCGTCGGCCAGGCGGACGAAGTAGCGCCGCTGAAGTACCTCGACCACGTAGGCTTCGAGCAAGCGGAGCAGCGCCGAGAACGACAGACCGCCGAAGAGTAGAATCGTCAGGACGACGAGCGGCTGCAGTGTGGAGCCGAAGGCGACCGAGTTGACCACCGCCTGCACCGCCACGGGTGTGGCGAGGGTCAGCAGCCCGATGACGGCCGCATAGACGGCGACGACGACGAGGTCGCGACGCTCGACGCCGAGGAATGCCCGCAGCCGGAGCCACGGATTGCCGGAGAGCTCGGAGCGTGCGTGCGCGGAGACGGGCTGCAACGGGAGCCGCGGCGAGAAGTGGAGGATGTCGCGGCCGCGGGTCAGCGCCTCGAGTTCGGCGAACGAGAGCAGGTCGTGCGTCGTCGTGCGGGTGTCGAGCGCGGCCACCCGGATCCGATGTCCTTGGCGCCCGGTCGCGACGAGCCAGCGCCCGTCGTCGAGAACGGCGACCGACGGGATGGCGACCCGGGCGTCGTCGCGCGCCGAGCGACGCCGAACCGTGAGACCGAGCTCGCCGGCAGCAACCTCGGCCGCTTCGAGCGAGTTGGCGCAAGCCCGATGGACGCGTCGGACCGCGCGCATGGCATCGTCGGCGCGGACCGGGCTGCCGGCGGCTTCGGCCACGACCTCGAGCGCGTGCGCGATGGCAGCGTACTCGGACTCCATCACCCTGGGCTGGGCGTCGTGCTCGGCAGAGGGCATCTGATTCTCAGGCATTCAGTTTCCGGAACTGGAAAACATGAAGTCAATGTCATGTATACGTTGACATGAATTCATCGTCAACGTATTTTGGGGGAGGAGATTCGCCGGGTGCCGTCGACAGACAGAGAAACCGCCGCTCATGGGTGGACGTTCTTGAGCAACTATGCCCACGTTCTCGTGTGTCTGGCGCGCGACCCCGACATCACGCTGCGTGAGCTGGCCGAACACGTGGGCGTGACCGAACGCGCCGTTCACCGCATCGTCGGGGAGCTGAGCGCTGTCGGCGTGGTTGCCAAGGAGCGTGAGGGTCGGCGCAACCATTACACGTTATGCCTCGACGCCAATCTTCGGCATCCCCTCGAAGAAGGCAAGACCGTGGGCGACCTGCTCTCCGGTTTGTTGTCCCGCAGCGAGATGGCTCGGCTGCACGCCCGCATTCGGGCCGCACGTAAAGCCACGTCGGCCTGAACGGACGAACGGCTGCCCGCATTCACCGCGTGAGCCGCTGTGCGTCGATGAAGCGGAACGCGGCCTCGTGCGTGGCCTCGAGCACCGGTTTGGGCGCGACACCGTCACGATCGGCCTCGGCCCAGCGCGCGGCGCATAGGCACCAGCGGTCCCCGGCCGCGAGCCCCGGAAAGCCATGACGCGGAGCAGGCGTGCTCAGGTCGTTGCCCCGTGCTGCCGTGTACTCGAGGAACGCGTCGGTCATCTCGGCGCACACCACGTGTACGCCGCTGTCTTGCGGGCCCGTTACGCACAGCCCCTGCCTCGTCCAGCCCGTCATGGGATCCGTCGAGCACACGGCAAGGGGATCCCCTTGCACGTTTCGAGGCGCGTCGGCCGACATCGGCGCCCCGTCGTCTTCGCAGGAGCCCGCGGGTCCCAGGCCTAGGCACGCGGGCGCGGGCGAGGCCTCGAGGGTCGCGGCCGGAGGCTCGGGCCTCGCGCAGCCCGCTGCGAGGAGGGCGAGACATGCAAGGGTCCGGCGCACCCGAAACGGCTAGCGCGCCGCGCGGGAGATGCACGTCATGCCCACGCCAAGCGTCCATCCCGCAGCGCACGGGAGACCTCGCGCTGAAAGGCGAGCTCATGATGATTCTCGACCTCCCCGACCGTTGCGTTGATGTGAGCGAACACGCCGAGCAGCAACCACGCGACCGCTTCGGGCGAGCGCTGCTGCAGCGCGGAGGTGGCCCGTACGTGGTGGGGCGCGATGAACACGCTCGTCCCATCGAGTGCGCACAGCCCCTCGATGTCTTCGCCGTGGAACCACACGTGAGTGATGAAGTCCAGCTCGCCAAGCTCCCGTAGGCCGCGAAGTACGGCGCCTTGGAGCCGCTCGACGTCGGGCCGAGGCGGGCCATCGTCGGCCACGACCGCGGCGCTCCCCAACACCGGCAGGACGACCACTCGCGACTCGCCGAGGTGTCTATCGATCCACGCCCGCAGGTGGGGCGCGACGGCGTCGTCGATGGCCGCCAGCACCGTCGCGTGCGCGTCCGCAGGATTCGCCGCGAACGCCGAGCAGAACAGCCGGATGATGCGCCAGCCGGTCATCGCCTCGCCGTGCCGCGCTTGAAACAACGGCATGGTGAGCACGCGATCGGCGAGGTCGGAGGTGACGGTGGGCACCGGTTGCGATTCCTCTTGGGCGACCATCGAGAGGTGTCGAGCGGCGTGTTCGAGCAGCAAGGTCTCGCACCGCTCGCGCTGCGGCACGGCGTCGCCCCGCGCAAGGTCGAGAAACAACGCTTCGAGACAGGACTCGCACGCGGCGCGAACGGCCCTGTCGACCTCCGCGAGCTCGGCCTCGTCCCAGTCGACGTTGGCATCGAGCTGCACCCAGCCCACGCACCCGTACTCGATCGCCACCGACGCGAGCGCGCGTGAACGACGACCGCCCGGGAGCAGCACGGCGATGTCCGGGTGCGCCCGCGGCTCGAGGGGGACTCCCAACGCGCCCTGAACACCCCGGGCGACGACGGACTTCGAGCGCAGCCAAGCTGTCGAGCGCTCCACCGCACGGGCGTCCGCGTCCGCGTGTGCAAGGTCGAATTCGAAGGCGACGCGCACGGGGCCGAGCTGCGCGAGACAGCGATGCAACCAGCTGGACGCCGCCAGCGTGGCTGGCGGTCGCCCCACCCCCCTACCCCGCCGTGCCGCGTCAGTGAGCGCTCCGAGTTCGGCGCCACCGAACGCGTTGCCGTAGACGAGCGGGAGCCCTCCGGGGCGCCGCATCGCGTCGACCACGTCGGAGATCGTGTACCCCTGCCCATCCGGGTCGAGGAAGAGCGCGAGTTCGAAGACCTCGGGGACGGGCGTCTCGACGCCGCGACACAACACCTCGCAGATGTAGCGCTGCAAGATGCGGCCGGCGTGCCGACGGCACTCCTCCCACGCCTCTCGATGCGCGGGGTCGGGGGGCTCCGGCGGGGAGCGCCCGAGCAAACGGTCGACGAGCGCGTGGACGAGCGCCTCTTCCGTGGCGGCGGCGTTGCCTTCCTCGACGAGTAGCGGATGCTCGGGATACTCGCGCAGGCCCAGCGCCACGTCGCGCACCCGAGCGCCGTCGGCCTCGGCCAGCACGTCGCGCACGTCGACGCGCACGTAGGCGCTCTCGCCGAACAGCGAGACCAGCCATCGCTCCTCGTCGAGGTCGAGCGAGAGGATCTGCGATGTGTCGAGGCCTTCGAGGGACTGAGGCATCTCGCGCAGAGCACCGTAGAGCAGGCCGCCGCAGCGGGACATGCGATCGACGATGTCGGCGAGGCTTTGGGGTGCTCCCTCGAGCGTGCAAAGCAGCGGCAGCGATCGAAGGTCGACATGCCGCGCGCCGACCTGCTCGAGCACGAGCGTTGGACGGTGGGCCTCATCCTCGCCCAAGCGTGGGACGCAAGTTCGCACCGCGGCTCGCAGCGCCAGCTTGGCCGTCGCAGACCCCGGCACCACGTCTCGGTCCGCGAGGGTCTCGAGGGCACGCTCGAACGCGCTGCGCAGCGCCGGCGCGGCGTGAACCGCCACCACGCGCGCGACCGCCTCGCAGAGGGTCTGCTGGGACCCACGCAGCGCTTGCCCCCCGAGGATGGAAGCGCGCGCGTCGGGCAGCTCGACGCGCAGGACGTGCCCCGGGTTGGAGGAGGGCAGCGTGCCCGACCACAGCAGCCGGTCGGTGCTGACGAGCTCGACGAACAGCGCGTCGGCGGAGCGCACCTCTTCGGGCGTGAAGACGGACGCGCGCACGGTGTCGCCGGTACCGAGCCGGTGCGCGAGCCCTCGGGCGGCGTCGAGCATGTCTGGGTCGTCTGAGTCTTGGCCTCGCGCCGCCGCGATGATGCGCCCCATCACCTCCGAAGTGGGCAGCGGCTCGAGCTCGATGACCGGCGTGAGCCACGGCCGCGCGGGGGCTGCGTGCTCGTCTTGGCGATAGAACGACACGTCCTGCTGAGAGGCCGGGTCGAACGAGACGACCGAGAGCCGCCCCGCAGACATCGCGCGTAGCGAGCGCGCCATCGACTCGCCGCCACAGAAGACGGGCGCGCCCAAGCGTCGACTGACCTCTCGCGCCAACCCGCGGTGCTGCTCGTCCCGGGGCGTCATCGCGGGTACCAGAATGCAGCGATCGGTCTCTTGGACGATCGGGCGCAGCTCACCCGCGTGCACGATCGTCCCGTCGAGCTGAGTGAGCATCGTGGCCGCATGGGTACCTTCGCCGTGGACGAGCCGACGCGCATAGGGTTCGAGACGCGCCCACATCTCCGCCATCCGCTCGTCGTCGACGATGCCCGAGTGGTCGGCGGTCTTGCGAAGCCGGTCGAAGCAGACGATGCCCGAGACCGACGCCCCCGGAACGAGCTGGTGCGCCTTGGATTGAACCAGCACGCCCCACATCAGGAGGTCGAACTCCCCGGCCTGGTTTGGAGCGCCCAACGCGAGCGTCCCGTACAGGTCGCCCTCGTCGAACAACACGGCGCGCCGGTACCCGAGCATGGCTGGGGTGCGCTGGGCCGAGAACCCGAACAGCGCCTCGCCGTTGAGGATGAGAGGGACGGGCGCGGCGAGGCAACGCACGTCGATCACGCCGAACTCCCGCGGCCGAGGAGCGCCCAAGATTGCGCGCTGCAACACCTGCGGGAGCCGCCGGCTTCGCAAACCTTCGATGCGCACGAAGGTGCCGGTCAGGGGCCGCTCGGGCGTCCCGATGTCGACCGCGTCGTGTTCCCCGTGCATCTCGAGCCGCGTCGTCCCTGCGAGCGTTCCGTTGCCCGACTCGACGATGACTCGCGTGGGCTCGAAGAGAAGCGCCGCGTTGATGCCCAGCGCGAGCTCGCGGAGGTGCCCGATTTCGGCGCGGTCCTTGGAGGCGAACAGGTAGTCGAAGAGGTTCGCGAGGTCGTCGCGCAGAAGCCCGCCACCGATGTAGGCCAAGGTGACGTCACCGTCATCGATGGAGATCTCGATGTACTGCGCGTCGTTGGCAACCGCCGCCTGGATGAGCTCGAGGATGTAGAAGTAAGGATCGGCCAGCGCGAAGCGCCGCATCTTCTCGATCGCGCGACTGCGGGCGATGGTGAAGCGCTTGCGCTCGGAGTAGGTCCCTCCGGCGCGCGCGCGCTCGATGACGGCTGCGATGGACGTCATCGCGCCACCTGCCGTGCGGCGTGGGCCAGCGCTTGGTCTTCGTCCAAGCTGCGGTCTTCGCCGAGCAGAAGCGCCTTGGCCAAGCAGTAAGCGGCGATGGTTCGCTGTTGCTGCCCAAGCCGGAGCAGCTCGCGAAAGTGTGCGTGCTCGACGTTCACGACGACGGCGGGCCGCTCGAGCCAGCCACGCTCGTACACGCCCGAGACGGGCCGTTGCATGACGGGCGCGAGCGTCGGACCCATCGCGAACAGGCAGGGTTCGGGTCCCCCCTGGAGCGTGCCCAGCACGACATCGCCGTAGTGCTCCTCGAGCTTCGCGAGGGCCAAGACCGCGTCACGCAGCAGCGCGATCGCATCGGCAGGAGCCTGCTCGAGGACCGTGGCATGCACATAGACCGACTCGGGATGAACGACGCGGGCCTCGACCCTCTCGAGCAGATCCTGGCCGAGCAACCGCCGAGCGAACCCGACGGGCTCGGACCGCCACCGCAACCAGAGGTGGCTCGCCAGAATCCGAGAGACGGGCTCTTGCGCACTCTCCCCGAGACGAATGCCTCCCCCGAGGAACACGGGCACGCCCGACTCGGCCAGCGTCGCGGTCAGCGGTGACGGCGCGTCGGCGATGAAGACTCGGCCGTTTCGGTCGAACGCGTCCTTGGCTCGGTCGAGCGTCAGGGATCGGCCGTCGACCGTCCGAAGGATCGACCTCTCCCCGAGATCCCCCAGCGTCTCGCGCGGCTCGGAGGCGAGATGCCCCATCACCGTCTCGTAGCGGGTGCGCTCGGCGAGTGACCACCGGGGTACACCACATAGCGCCTCGAGTTCGTCGAGCGCGGCCGTCCGAAGAGGACCGGCGACCGAACGCTCGAGCAGCGTCATCGCTTTGTCGAAGTTGGCGTCGCGCATGACCGTCTCACGCGACAGCGTGTGCTCGAGGTATCTGGACTTGATCTTGAACGCGACATGGCGGAACCGCTCGGCCCTGCCCTCGAGGATTGCGTTGCCCGCCGAGGTCACCGCGAGCGCGAGCCCCTTGTTGTAGAAGCCGTACACGGGCGCGTGCGAGAACCCGACCGAGATCTCGGTGCCCGGGTGCTCGACCCGGATGGAGAGGTCGGCCGCCACCTCGAACGGCGCGTTGATCGGCTCGAATCCGCCACCGTCACCGCTGGACGGAGAGCGATCTTCGAACGAGATCTCCGTGTCCGAGTGCGCGCACCACTTCTTCAGCGCCTCGCGGGTCCCTCGCACCAGCTCCCGGTATCGCCCCCGACCCCCCTCGACGAACATCGTGATCTGCGTGCCCTCGACCGGCGTCTCGAGCCGCGACTTCACGAACGAACGGTCCTCGTGGAAGAAGACTTCCCAGCACTCGCCGTCACGTCCCGTCTGCACGAGCACGCCCTTGGGTCGCAAGGCAAACACCGACACGAAGCCGATGCCGAACTTTCCGATCTTGGTGAGGTCGTTCTCCTTGGTCGAGGAGAACAGCTTGGTCAGCTGCTGGTCGATGATCTCCTCGTTCATGCCTTCGCCGAAGTCGTCGACGTGAATCGAGATGGTGCCCTCCACCCCATCCCCGGGCTCGAACTCCATCCAGACCTCGACCGACGAGCTCCCCGCGTCGATGCTGTTCTGTACGAGCTCGCGATAGAAGTCGAGCGACGAGCTGAACTGGGTGACCAGGTTCTCGACCGCTTCGTCGTTCAGCGCGGCGTCCATGAGGCGAAGTGTAGCCTCAGACGTGTCGCGACCAGGCGAACTCGGGCTGCGCCGCCTCGCCATCGAGCACGAGCGCGGCCGCCAGACGCCCCAAGGCCGGGGCGAACTTGAAGCCGTGGCCCGAGAGCCCGGAGACGACGGTGAGCCTGGGAATGCTGGGGTGTCGGTCGACGAGGAAGTCCCACGACGGCGTCACCGTGTACATGCACACCTTGTGCTCGATGCGCTCGGTCCCAAGGCTGGGCAGATGAGCGCGGAGGAACGCCTCGACGGGCGCCCAGTCCTCGGGCCGCAGCGAGCGGTCCACGGACTCGACCTCGATCGGCTCGTCGAGCCCGGGGATCGCTGCGCTGGTGTGGCACGCGAGCTTCATCCCGAGGACGCCCTCGTTGCCGTGGGGGAAGCCGTAGAAGAAGCCGCCTGGCGTCATGGCGCCCCAGACCGGAAGTGAAGGGGCGGCCACGCGGGGGCGGATCCAAAACAGCAGCCGGCGGACGACCGACAACTTGCAGCCCGGATCTGGCATCAGGGAAGGCGTACCGACCCCCGCGGCCAACACGATGTGGTCACCTTCGACGTGTCCATCCTCGAGCACGACCCGGCCCGGTTCGACCGCGACGGCGCGCGCACCCGTGCGCACCTGGGCGCCATGGGCCTCGGCCCGGGCACGCATCGCCTCGAGACACGCCCCCACGCGGAGGTAGCCGCCCGATGGGGTAAAGCACCCCTGCCACGCGTCGGGGACTTCGACGGGGTAGCGCTCCCGCAACGCCGCCGCGTCGAGCATGGTGTGTTCGATGTCGCAAGCCCGGCACGCCTCGAGCACCGCCATGAAGTCTGCGTCGTCCACAGGCCCGAACTCGATCATGCCCGTCCGCACCAAGAGCTCGCCGGGCGTCCGCTCGAGCCCACACCACGCGTCGTCGGCTTCCCGCACGAGCGGCACGTAGGATGTTCCTTCATGGTACGCGTGCCGGGTCACCCGCGTGAATCCACCGTGGCTCCCCTCGTCGTGCGGCGCCCTCCTAGGGTCGAGCACGGTGACCTTGGCGCCGCGCTCACCGAGCCGCCACGCGCAGGCCAATCCAGCCGCACCGCCACCGACGACGATCACATGAGGCAGATCGGGTCGCGGCAAAGTGGACATCGGTGGCTATACTCCGCTCACATGCGCCTGGGAGCAATCGCGTTGGCTTGTGCAATCGTTGGAGGTGCAGGCTGCACCTGGTCGTCGAAGCCGACCACCACGCAACCCAAGACCACGACTCCGCCGCCGCAGCGGTCCTCCACGCAGCCCAAGTCACGGACTCAGCCGCCGCCCAACCCGTTCGTACAAGTGGCGTCTCGATTCCAGCACTCGTGCGCCCGGCGAAAAGCAGGAGATGTCTTGTGCTGGGGCAAGAACACCTACGGCCAGCTGGGGAACGGAGGTCGCACCGATTCGGCTCGGCTCTCCAAAGTGCGCGGGTTGAGCGACGCAAAGCAGGTCGAGGTGGGCCGCGACTTCAGCTGCGCGCTGCGAAAGAACGGCTCGATCGCGTGCTGGGGCAACAACGAGGACGGGCAGCTCGGCGACGGGCGCGGCGGCAGCCCGGGCGCCATGTCGCTGGGCCTGGTGACGGTGCGCGGGCTGAAGAACGTCCGCCAGCTCTCGCTCGGCGAGTATCACGGCTGCGCGCTCACGTCCGACGCCAAGGTCAAGTGCTGGGGCAACGCCGAGAACGGCCAGCTCAGTGACGACTCGCAGCGGGTGTTCGCCTCACCCATGCCCATCGATCGCCTCGGCCCAGTCAAAGCCGTCGCCTCGGGCGGCAACCACGTTTGCGCGCTCGAGACCTCGGGCAAGGTGAAGTGCTGGGGGCGCAACACCGAGGGCCAGCTGGGCGACGGCAAGAGCGGCAGCCGTATCAAGGCAGTCGAGGTCCAGGGCATCCGCGACGGTGTCGCGCTGACCAGCGGTGACAATCACAGCTGCGTGCGCCGCAAGAACGGCAGCGTGTGGTGCTGGGGCTCGAACAGCGGCGGTCAGCTCGGCGTCAAAGCCACCGCCAAGAAGCACAACACCCCCATCCCCGTCGAAGGGCTGCAGAAGGTCGCCCAAGTCGCCGGCGGTGACCGACACAACTGCGCGCGCCTGACCAACGGCAGGGTCGTCTGCTGGGGCAGCAACGACCACGGCCAGACCGGCGGTCCCATCTCTGGCGGCCGACTCAAGCCAGGAGCCGTGCGGGGCGTGGGTGATGCCGTCGACATCTCGCTGGGCAACGGACACAGCTGCGCAGTCCGAAAGTCCGGCCAGGTCACCTGCTGGGGCAGCAACGAACACGCAGCTCTGGGTCCACACAGGCTCGCGTCTCGCTGAACGGCGGCGCAGGGCGGCCGCAGCGCGCAGCCCGTCGGCGTGCGACCGGATGAACGTTCGCGTCGCAGCCGCGCTCAGACAGCCCCCGTTGGTTGACCTCACCCCTGCCGTCTGAAACGCTAGCAACATGCTTGGGTTTCGGTTTGGTCGATGGGTGCATGCGGCGATCGCAGGTGGGTCACTCACCCTCACGGGATGCGTGGATCGCGTTCTCCTCGACGATGCGCTGATCAACATCGAGCCCACCGGTGGGCAGGGAACCGACACGGACCCGACCGACCCGACCGGTCCGACGGACCCGACCGTCGATCCCACGAGCCCGACGGACCCCACCAACCCGACGGACCCGACGGACCCGACGGACCCCACCGACCCGACCGACCCCACCGACCCCACCGACCCCACCGCGGGCAATGTCGACGGACCGCCGCAGCTCGTCGACGTCCGCTTGATCGACCCGACCACGCTCGAGCTTCAGTTCAACGAAGCCATGGCCGCCCCGTTCGAGGTGGACGTCGACTCGTTCCGGCTGAGCGTCGCCTTCTCCAACTACTACGGTGGCAAGTACTACTACGGCGGCACCAACTACCAAGACGTCTCCCAGTTCACGGGCGAGGAGATGTGCTACGAGAACTGCTACTGCGACTACTACGACGAGTACTGCGAGGACGAGTACTGCTACGACTACTGCTACACGCAGCCCGGCCCCCCCGTCCGCGTCGCAACGATCTCCCAAGTGGCAGGCACGCAGCACCGCTGGCTGGCGAGCCTCGACAACCCGCTCGATGGCGCGTGTGGCCCCGTCCGAGACATTCAGGACAGCTGGGACGCAGGTGGCATGTTCCTTCACTACTCCAACAACAGCTTCCCTGGAGCCCTCGATGCGCAGGGCGAAGCGCTCGCGCCGATCGCCGAGCACTGGGTGCTTCAGCCTGGTCAGCAGAGCACATGGACCGAGGGGTACTTCGCCGCAATGACGCCCTTCATCCCCATCGACTGCCCCTTCTAGCGGCGGTGATTCCCGCGTCCAACGCACTCGAAGGGCTCGGCTCATGCTGATCGTCACGGGCACCAAGCGGTCTGGCACGTCGATGTGGATGCAGATCCTGACCTCGGCGGGCTTTCCCGCGTTCGGCGAGGCGTTCCCTCGCAACTGGGGTGACACGATCAAGGACGCCAACCCCGATGGCTTCTACGAGTCGATCCTTCGCCAGGGCATCTACTACCGGACCAACCCGCACCCGCAGACGGGCGCGTACTTCTTCCCCGAACAGGTCGAGCGCCACGTGGTGAAGGTGTTCATCCCCGGGCTCGTCCGCACCGACCGCGCGTACATCGGCTCGGTCGTGGCCACCGTTCGGCACTGGCGCGAGTACCACGACTCGCTCGAGCGACTGTACGCGATGGAAGACGAGGCCCGGCAGGAGAACAAGGGCGTCGACGTGCGGCCGCCGCGGATTCCCCCGGTCTACGAGTGGTGGAGTGAGAACTACTCGCTCATTCGCGACATCGTCACCCGCAAGTTCCGCGTGCACGTGCAGTCCTACGACGGGTTGCTCTCCAATCCGAAGAAGGTCATCGAGAACACGCTCGAGTGGCTCGGTGACGACGAGGTCGACGTGGAGGCTGCCGTCGCCGCCGTCAAACCCAAGAACCGGACCCAGAAGCGGGACGATGGAGCCGAAGCGCCCGAAGGTCTGAGCGACGCGGCGGTCGAGGCATTCGAGCTGCTCTACCGTACGATCGACGAGCGAAGCGGCCTCACCCCAGCGCTCATCAACCAGCTCAACACCGTCCACGTCGAGCTCGCGCCCAAGATCGCCGCCGCGCAGAAGGCCGTGTCCGAGGCCCGCGCCAAGCGACGCAAGCGCCCCAAAGCCGAGGCGTCGCGGTGACCCCGAAAGCGATCTCGCCTGGGTCCCGCGAGCCGAGCGCCCCCGCCGAAATCGACACGCTGCTCACGTTCGTGCCCGAGCTGTCCTTCTTTCGCGAGTTCGACGACTGTGTCCCCACGGTAGGCGGCACCGCATCGCACGAGGAGGTCGACGCCCACTACGACGACGCCGCACTCGAGCCCGTCCTCGTGGCCCTTCGTTCCCTGGCCGAGCGCGCCTCCGCCGACGCCAACGGCGGGCTCGCCTTCCTCGTCCGCACGATGCTGCACTTCCTGCAGGCGCAGAAGGTGCCCCCGTCACAGCACCCTCTTCTCGTTGCGCTCTACCTGCGCGGCACCGCCAGAGCGACCGGCTCGACCGAGAACGCGCGCACCATCGCGTCGCTCATGGACCGCTGGGGCTAGCAGCTGCTAGTCCGCGGAGCGGGGGTGCGCGACGCCGAGACGCTGCATCTTGCGATAGATGGTGGCGCGAGCGATGCCGAGGCGCTTGGCTGCCTTGGTGACGTTGCCGCCCGAAGCTTCGAGCGCCCGCTCGATCGCGTGTTTTTCTGCGTCGGCAAGCGACAGCTTGCTCGCCCCGGGGTGGGACCCGAGCTCGTCGGGGTGGGCAGACGCGCTGTGCTCGTCTTCTTCGCCGCAAATGTTCGCGGGCAAGCAGTCCTTCGTGATCAGGCCGCCGGAGGCCAGGAGCATCGCGCGATGGACGACGTTTTCGAGCTCGCGCACGTTGCCGGGCCAGGCGTACGTCTCGATGCATCGAAACGCTTCGGGCGTGAGGCCCTCGACGGGATGCCCGACGTCCGCTCCGAACTTGTGGATCATGTGCGCGACGAGGCGCCGAATGTCGCTCCCGCGCTCGCGCAGCGGCGGCACCTGAATCGGGTAGACGATGAGGCGGTAGTACAGGTCCTCACGGAACTCGCCGCGGGCGACCATCTGCTTGAGGTCGCGGTGCGTGGCCGAGACGATCCTGACGTCGGAGTGCACAGGCTCGGAGCCTCCCACGCGCGCGAACGTTCCGTCTTGCAGCACGCGGAGCAGGCGGACCTGGGCACCTGCGCTGAGCTCCCCGACCTCGTCCAAGAAGAGCGTCCCGCCTTCGGCCTGCTCGAACCGGCCGGCTCGCGCCGCGGTGGCGCCCGTGAACGCGCCCTTCTCGTGACCGAAGAGCTCGGACTCCTGCAGGTGCTCTGGGATGGCGCCGCAGTTGATCGCGACGAACGGCGCGGACGCCCGCGGTCCGGCGCGGTGGATCGCCCGCGTGACCAGCTCCTTGCCGGTGCCGGTCTCCCCCCCGACGAACACGGCGATCTTGGAGTTCCGCACCGTCGCGATGTGCTCATAGACCTCGCGCATGGCCTCGCAGTCGCCGATGATGTCCGAGAAGCTGATCGAGCCGATCGGGCGCGCCTTTCGGTGCTCGGGCTCGTTGCGGAGCGTGCGCGCGACTTCGTCCACGCTGTGAACGAGCTCGGCCATGTCGAGGGGCCGCAGCAGGTAGTCGCGCGCGCCGCACTTGAGCGCGCGAACGGCCGCCCTGGCCGAGTCCCGGCCGCTGGCCACGAGCACCGGGATCTGGGACCAGCGGGCGCGCAGTTCCTCGAGAAAATCGAACCCGGCCCCGGGCATGTCGAGATCAACGACCACCAGCTGAACCGGTCGGACGTCCAGAATCGCGAGCGCCGCATCGGGGTTCGTCGCAGGCGTGACCCGGAACGCGCGGTTGTGCCGACGGAGGGTGTCGTGCATCGCTCGGACGGCGTTGCCGTCTGCATCGAGCGTCAGCACCTCAATCGTCGAAGACACGGTCCAGAGTGTCTCACAGCTCGAGACGTGAGACGCACTGTCTCGCCGAGAGACAACTCCGGTTGTGAGACACTGTCTCTCGGTGCCGCGCACGCGCCGCCGTACGCGGCCCTGCAGCATCGGCGGGGTCCTGCTACGGTCCGCGCCCGAAATGGTGGGGGAACGAGCATCGCGTGCGTGGTGGCACGGGAAGAAGGTCGCGCGTCTCCCTCGCGAGGGCACGCTCTTGGTCGCCACCGACCTGCAGGGCAACTGGGCGGACTACTGCGCCCTCAAGGAGCTGTACGCGGCCGAGAAAGCCAAGGGCTCCGAGCCGACCCTCCTGTTCTGCGGGGACATGGTGCACGGACCCAGCGACGCGCTCGCACAGCCCGAAGCGTGGCCCGACTTCCTCGGGACGCGGTACGAAGACCGAAGCGCGGAGCTCATCCTCGATTTCATCGACTTCGCCTCCGCGGAGAACGTCATCGGCCTGCTCGGCAACCACGAACACGCGCATGTGGGTGGCCCGGTGGTCAGCAAGTTTCACCCCGATGAGGCGGCGGTGCTCAACGACAAGCTCGGCGAGCGGCGCGAGAGCGTCTGCGCGTTTCTCGAGGGGCTGCCGCTCATCGCGGTCTCGGAGTGTGGCGCGAGCTTCTGTCATGGCGCTCCTCGACGAACCGAGCCCGACCTCGAGAGCTACGAGGGCATCGACTATCAAGGGTTCGACGAAACGTCGATCGTGAGCATCCACGAGCACACCACCCTCGGCGCGCTGCTGTGGTCACGACACGCCACGCCTGAGCAGGCGCGTGCGTTTCTCGAGGCCACATCCGTGACGGACGAGCCCGCGGGCGTCGTCGTCTACGGCCACGACGTGGTGCGCGACGGATACGAGCGCATCGGCGATGAGCAACTGTGCCTCTCGACCTCGTTCGGGCTCAACGACGCGGACAAGCACTACCTGCGCATCGACCTCTCGAAGCGCTACGACTCCGTGCACGATCTTCGCCTCGGTCACGAGCTGCTTCCGCTCTACCCGCAATGAGCACGCTCGACGATCTGCGAGCGCTGCTGCTCCGCATCGACGGCGGGGGCTACGGCGGCTACAAGCGAGCGCTGGGATTGTGGACGGGTGACGACATGGACGTTGCGCTCGACCACGTGCAAGGCGACCCGTTCGCCGCGGCGTCGGTCGTGCGCTTGCGAATTCGCAACCACGGGTTCGATGCGCAGCAGTACCGCCCAGGGCCACGCCAGGTGGCCCTGTGTGACCTTCTGTTGCGTCGTTTTTCGTTCGCCTCACGCAACGTGGAGCGGCGCGGGAGCGGCAAGTCGGGCGTGGTGCAGGTCGATGCCGGCGGTGCTGCCATGCTCGCACGCAGCGGCTGCGCGTTCGTCGACGACGCCCTCGAACTTCGTATCCGAGTCGGGCTCCCCGCGCGCGGGCGCAGAGTCATGGGGCGCGCTGCGGTGTCGCTGCTCCTGGACGCGCTCCCTCGAGCGGCCGAGGCTGTGCGGTCGCGGTCGGTTCCGGCCGAGGACGTCCAGCGGTGGCAACGCTCCGCGCTCGAGCACGCGTCCTTGGTGGAGCAGCTCGAAGACGCGGGGCTCGTGGCGTTCGTCGCCGACGGTTCCGTCCTTCCCCGCGCCTCCGGGGTCGATCACGCGCCGCTGCAGAGCGCCGTCACCTTCGAGGCGCCTCCCTCTCTACGCGTCCAGCTTCGCGATCTCGACGGCGGCAGCGTTCCCGGCCTGGGTATTCCACGCGGCGTCACGCTGATCGCAGGCGCGGGCTTTCATGGCAAGAGCACGCTGCTGCAGGCGATCGCGCAGGGCGTGTTGCCGCACGTGCCCGGCGACGGCCGCGAGCGCGTCGCCACCGTCCCCTCGGCGATGAAGCTCCGCTCCGAGGACGGGCGCGCGGTCACGGGGGTCGACGTCCGCCCGTTCATCAGCGCGCTGCCCGGTGGACGCGACACGAGCCGGTTCGAGACCGCGGATGCTTCGGGCAGCACGAGCCTTGCCGCGTCGATCCTCGAGTCGGTCGAGGCGGGCAGCACCGCGCTGCTTCTCGACGAGGATACCTGCGCCACGAACCTGCTCGTCCGCGACGCTCGCATGCAGGCCCTGATCGACCGCGACACCATCACGCCGCTCGTCGATCGCGTGCAGCAGCTCGCGGCCGACCTCGACGTGTCCACCGTGCTCGTCGTCGGCGGCAGCGGGGACTACCTCGATGTCGCCGACACGGTCATCACCATGGACGAGTACCGACCCCACGACGCGTCGGATCGAGCGCGGCGTGTATGTGTCGACCTCCCCAGCCAACGCGCCAGGGTTCCAGCCCAACTGGATTGGAGTGCGCCTGCGCGTATCCCCGTCCCAAAGTCTCTGCGGCCCGCGTCGAGCCGCGGGCGCAGCCGGGTGCGCGCACACGGTCTGCGCGACCTCGCCTACGGCGACGACACGATCGTCCTCGACGGCTTGGAACAGCTCGTCGATCCCTCACAGGTACGAACGCTCGGCGTCTTGCTCGAATGGGCCAGCCAACAGCCGCAGGGCTCGACGGTGGCGGAACTCTCGGGCAGAGCGGTCGCCAAGGCCCAGGAGGAGGGGCTCTACGACATGCGCACCTCTCCCGAGCTCGCCGCGGTCCGTGCCCAAGATGTGGCCGCCGCGCTCAATCGACTTCGCGGACTGAGACTCGACCGATCCGAAGGTCGTTGACCCGACACTGCCTGGGTGGTGGAGTGCAGCCGCGTGCGAGACCGAACCAAGCGAATCCTCGCGATCGCGTTGCCCATCATCGGGGGCATGGTCTCTCAGAACGTCCTCAACCTGGTCGACCTCGCGATGGTCGCGACCGAAGGCGACGCAGCCGTAGCCGCGGTGGGCGTGGGGGGCTTCGCAAACTTCCTCGCGTTCTCGTTCATCACCGGGCTCTCGGCCGGCGTCCAGAGCATCGCCGCGCGACGCAAGGGTGAGGGGCGCGACGGCGAGACGGCGATCCCCCTCAACGCCGCGCTGCTGCTTGGGCTCGCGCTGGGCATCCCGCTGTCGGTCGGGCTGTACCACTTGGTGCCGTGGTTCTTCCCGCTGCAGAACCCGGATCCCGCCGTGCTCGACATCGGCATCCCCTACTTGCAGGCGCGGCTCGTCGCGATGTCGGCCGTGGCCATGAACTTCTCGTTCCGGGGCTACTGGAACGCCGTCGACCTCTCCAAGCTCTACCTCCGCACGCTGTTGGTCATGCACGCGTGCAACATCTTGTTCAACTGGATGTTCATCTTCGGCAACCTCGGCGCGCCGGAGCTCGGGGCGTACGGTGCGGGGGTTTCTTCGGCCATCGCCACATATATCGGCTCGCTGTTCTACGTGTGGCTGGGGTTCCGGCACGCCCGAGACGCAGGCTTCCTCCGCGGCCTGCCCGACCGCAAGACCTTCCGCTCGATCATCACGCTCGCGCTCCCCAACGGGCTGCAGCAGTTCATGTTCGCGGCCGGGTTCAACGTGCTGTTTTGGATCCTCGGCCACATCGCGATGGGCGAGGAGGGCAACCACTCGACGGTCGACGTCGCGGCCGCCAACGCGCTGGTGAACGTCACGCTCGTCGCACTGCTGCCGGGCATCGCGCTGGGCATCGCGGCGGCATCGTTGGTTGGCCAAGCCCTCGGGCGACAGGATCCCGAGGACGCCTACGCGTGGGGCTGGGACGTCGCCCGCATCGCCGTCGTGGTCATGGGCAGCCTCGGCTTGCCGATGGCGCTCTTCCCCGACCTCGTGCTCTCCCCGTTCCTGCACTCCGCCGATGCGCTCGAAACCGCGCGCTGGCCGATGCGCCTGGCCGGCGTGTTCATCGCGTTCGACGGCATCGGCATGGTGCTGATGAACGCGATGTTAGGAGCGGGCGCCAATCGGACGGTGATGATTGTGTCAGTCGCACTACAGTGGGGATTGTTCCTGCCCATTGCGTTCGTGCTCGGCCCGATCCTCGGTTTTGGCATTCTGCCCATCTGGATCGCCCAACTAGCGTATCGGAGCCTCACCGCGGTGGCATTTGCCGTGCTCTGGCGGCGCAAAGCGTGGACTCAGATCGAGCTTTGAGCGCACCCGACCGGCAACAGAACATGGATCCGCGGCTCAGAACAACGTTATAGTCGGCCCGTGGGCACGTTGGACAGCGCCTCGCCGACGACGGTCGCGCTGGTCGACGACGACCTCGATCTCCTCGAGGCGACCCGCCGACGCATCGTCGTCTCTTTGCCCGACGTCGAGGTGCGGATCTACTCCGACACCACAGATGCGCTCGCGGCACTGACCGAGGTGTCACATGGACTCGCGATCCTCGATGTCGACATGCCGGGGATGTCGGGGCTCGAGCTCGCGGCGGTACTTCGCGAGCGGAGGCCAGAGCTCCCGGTGGTGTTCATGACGGGCACGTCCAAACAGAACATGGTGCAAGAGTACGAGCGCGTGGGCGCGGTCGCGTGGCTTCGCAAGCCAGTGCCGGGCCGAGTGTTGATCGAGACCATTCTCGAGCACGCGTTGCGCACGCCCGCAACCTGAAGCGTTTGCTGAGCATTCAGCGTTTCGGGTTCACCCTCGAGTTGCTCTTCGCGTGCTCGCAGGACGTCGACGAGGGCCCGGGCTTCGGGTCCGGCGCGAGCGGTGCCAACCCCGCATCTGCAAGTGCCGGGACCGAAACGGAAACGGCAACCGAAACCGAATCCGCGGGATCCTCGGGGCAGCCCCGTGCCGGCAGCTCGAGATCGGAGTCGGGCAACCCCTCGCCCACGGGCGGCCCGAGCAGCGGCGGGCAAGGCGACCCCACATCGGGCACGACGTCAGACGTACCGACCACCACGAACCCCACGTCGACGAGCGACCCCTCCGCGGGCAGCGCGACCGGCGACGCCGACACCTCGGCGGGTGGAGGAACCCCGCTCGACCCCGACCTCGACGTGCCCGACGAGGGCGAGACGTGCTCCGCGCCGGGCAGCATGAACGAGTGTCGTGCCGGTTCTACACGGCGGAAGAAGGGCGATGCGAGAGCTGCGAAGCTCGGTGCGTTCGGGTGCGGGCCGATCGACGCCTGCCTCGACGTCGGACACCCCACCCATGGTGTGTGCGACCCGTTTGCGTGAAACGAGCCAGGCGCGGTCGAATCGTGCTTCAATCTGGGGACGATGCGTAGGATCGCGTTTGCCCTGAGCCTCTGCCTTGTCGCCTGCGGAGAAGAGGACGAGGACCGCAACCCGCCGCCGGTCGGCAGCGGGAATGGAGGCCCGATGGTTGGCAGCGCCGGGAGCTCCAACCCCTCGGGGTCCTCGGGAGGAGGTGCGGGCACCGGCACGGGCGGAAGCTCGGGGCAGATGACCTCGGGGCTGACCATGGACCCCACGGGCAGCACGGGCGCGTTGCTCGACACCATCCTCACCGGCCGCTTCCTCGACGGCGGTGGCGGATACGCGCTGCCGATCACCTGCACGGTGCGCTTCCACCGACCCGGGGAGATCAACCCCTCGAACGGCGTAGAGATGTCGAACACGTTCAGCCGCGCCGTCGAAATCGACGCCTTCCCGCAGTCGTTCACGATCACCAACGACGACATCGGCGGCGTCGTCATGCTCGGAGACCCGGGCTACGTCACCTCGGAGTGCGACGTCGATGGAGACAATTTCTTCGACGACGCGGTGGGCGCGTACTTCCCCGCGCTGCCGATGACCGAGATCTCCATCCCGGCGTCGAGCATCGACCTCACCGTCGGTCCGATCTAGCTGGCGCTACATCAGACCCAGATGGAGGAGCACCGACACGTCGCGGCCGGCGTCCTCCTCGGGCGGTTTCGCGGGCGCCTCGTCGCCTTGCCTCTTGGGGTCCTGCTCGAGCGTTTGCTGAGCGTCTTCGTCGCGCGACTGGGGTCCGTACAGGTCCTGTTTCGGTTGCGTCATCATGAGCGCCCCTCTCCTAGAAAGTTGGACGCGAAATCGGCGGTTTCGTAGCGCATGGCGATTTCAGTTCCTGCAACTACGCCCGTAGCCCGCTGACGCGTCCCTCTCGGAGTCGTTTCTTCGAGTGTGCCAGGCCGATCCACCGGCCGACGTCCTTTTTTCGAGCCTTTTGGCCCTCTCCGAAGGGTCAGGTCCGCCGATCGAGCGCGACGCGAACGTCGTTCTGTCCCGGGTGCAGAACAATCCGCGCGCGTCGTGACTCGTAGCCGGCCGCACGCACCCAAAGCGTGACTTCCATCGCCCAACGCTCGATGACCATCGGGGGCAGGTTCGACACGAGGAAGTTTGCGTGGGAGTCGATACCGGGGCAGTCCAGGCAGGAGACGACCGTGCCCGGCGGCATGTCCGTCAGCTTCACGTGCGCCGGCTTGGGCCGTGCCTTCAACACGACCGGCCCCTCGCATCGGCGGGGAAGCTTCGACGCGCCGTCGTATCGTGGACCGATCAATCGAGCTTCCGCGCCCGCGCGCGGGATCTCGACCGACGGCGCCGCGCTCCGGGTCTCCGACCCCACCTGGATGCTGTGATGACGCAGCAAGGAGATCGGCATCCCCTCTACGCGTACGACACAAACCGGTGGTGATGGCGCGAGCCATAGCCATCCCACGAACCAAGCAACCCAAGACATCGCACTAGTCCAAGGCGCGTAGCGTAGCACTCGGAGCCATTTCCGGTGTCGCTTGTCCCCCGACAGGTTTGGGCGATACTCGTAGTTTGTGAGCGCGCAGCGTCGCACCGCCGCCGATGGTGGTGGCCCTCGATACGAGAGGGTCGAAGAGCTCGCGCGTGGCGGCATGGCGGTCCTGGAGCTCGCCCGCACGGTGGGCGCGCACGGTTTCGAAAAATACGTCGCCGTCAAACGCATCGATCCCAGGTGGGCCGACGACCCGGAGTTCATCCGGATGTTCCTCGACGAGGCACGGCTCGCCGCGGTTCTCGATCACCCCAACGTCGTGCGTGTGCACGACCTCGGCCACGACGAGGTGGGCCCGTTCTTCGTGATGGACTACATCCACGGAGAAAACCTGCTCGCGGTCTTCCGACGGGTCGGCGGGCCGCTCCCCCCGGAGCATGTGCTGTCCATCGGCGTCGCCTCGGCCACCGGGCTGCACCATGCGCACACGCGACGTGACTTCGAGGGGAAGCCGCTTCAGCTCATCCACCGAGACGTGAGCCTGTCGAACATCCTCGTCACCTACGACGGCGGGGTGAAGCTGGTCGACTTTGGCATCGCCAAGGCGATGGGCGGCGACGGCACCCGGCCGAGCATCCGCAAGGGCAAGGTCGGGTACATGTCGCCGGAGCAGTGCAAGGGCGCGTCACTCGATGGACGTAGCGACGTCTTCGCGCTCGGCATCGTCTTGTGGGAGCTGCTCGCAGGGCGGCGTCTGTTTCACGACGACAACGAGTTCACCTCGATGAACCGCATCGTCAACCACGACGCGCCCTCGTTGCGTGAGGCCAACCCCGCGCTCCCTGAGCCGATTGCAGACGCGGTCCACCGCGCGCTGCAGCGCCGACCCGACGATCGTTTTTCCGACGCTCGCGAGATGGCGCGCGCGTTGGAGGACGCGGCGACAGAGTCCGGATGCCGCCCCTCGGCCGATGGCCTGGGCGCGTTCATGGCCGAGCTGTTCGGCGTCCGTGCATACCCGTGGGAGGCGCCGGCGAGCGAAGATACGCCGGTCGAAGGGGACGGGACCGACCCGACGCGCGTCGTCACACCTGCGGTCCCCTCGCCGCCGTCGAGCGCCCGCTGGCCGTGGGCCGCAGTCGCCGGCTCAGCGCTGGTCGTCGGTGCACTTGGGGCATGGGGGGCGTCGCGGCTGCGCACCGAGCCGACGACCCCGGTCGCAACCGAACCCGTCGAGCGCCCCGCAGTCGAGCGCCCTGCGGTCGAGACCCCGAGCATCGCCGAGCCCGTGCTCGCCGAGTCAGAACCCGTGGCCGAGCCCGACCCGGTCGCAGATCTTCAGCCCGAGCCCGAGCCCGAGCCCGCGGCGGAGTCCGAGCCCGAGCCCGAGCCGCCGGCTCGAGTGCGCAGGCAGCCTCGCAAGAAACCCCGCAAGCCCAAGCCCAAGCCCAAGCCCAAGCCCGAGCCCGCGCCATCCGGCGATGGGAAGCCTCCGTCCTTCGACCCTGACGGGTTGGGCCCCGTCCGGTCCGTGCTCCAGTGATCGCGCTCGCTCTACTTCTCGCCTCGGCGCAACCGTCTTCTGCCGAGCCCGACCCGGTCACGGCCGCCGAAGCCGCGTATGCGGGTGGCGACTACGACGACGCCGCCGAGAAGTTTGGGGCGCTCTACGACGAGACCGGCGACCCGGTGAACCGATATCGTCAGGCGCAGGCGCTGCGGTTGGCCGGACGCGACGCCGAGGCTGCCGACGCATACGAGGGCTTCATCACCGAGGCCAACACGCTGCTACCCACGCTCGACGACACGACCCGGGAGACGCTCACCTTGATGATCGGCAACGCCGAGGTCCAGGCGAGAGGCTGTCGGGAGCGGGCGGAGCCACAGCCACAGCCACAGCCACAGCCACAGCCACAGCCACAGCCACAGCCACAGCCACAACCGCCCCCGGCACGCGTCGAACCGCCCGATCCAGCGCCGCGTCCGGCTCCGACCGAGCCGCGCGCTGATCCCTTGGAGCTCGGCCTGTGGACCAGCGGGGCGCTCATGACTGCAGCCGGCATCGCCCTGGTCGCGACGGCGCCGTTCCGATCCAACGCGGCCCCGACCAACTCGCACGACGCCTGGGTCGAGGGACACCAGGTCGCGCGCACGCAGCAGGGCGTAGGCTTTGGCGTCCTCGCGGTCGGAGGCGCGGTGCTCACCGGGGCGATCGTTCGTACCGTCATCCTTCGACGACGGTCTGCCCGAGCCGAACGCGTCCGCGCCGGGCTATGATGCGCGAGCCTTGGGGAGCCAAGACGACAAACCCACCGCGATCCGGCCGGTGCGAGCCGCCCGTGGCCGCGCACCCGATGAAGCAGCGTGCTTGTCGGTGCTCTCGGGGAACGCGGCGGGCAAGGTGCTGCCGCTGACGACCGGCAGCACGCTCATCGGGCGCAGCGAAAAAGCTGACCTCACGCTCACCGACGACGGCATCTCGCGCCGACACGCAAAGATCGCGATCTCCGAGGACGGGATCGTCAACCTCATCGACCTCGACTCGACCAACGGCACGTTCGTCAACGGCGCGCGGATCGACATGGTCATCCTCCGCGAGGGTGACCGCGTGCAGATCGGCCCCGAAGCGACCGTGCAGTTCGTCTACAAGAGCCGCGAGGCCCTCGCGCCCACCGCCGAGGAGGTTCCGCTGAGCAAGCGGGAGCTCGAGGTCGCGCGCCTGGTCGCGGAGGGCCTGACGAGCCAGGAGGTCGCCACCGAGCTCGGCATCAGCCCGCGTACCGTCACCACGCACCTGAGCAACATCTACGACCGCCTGGGCCTGCCAGGCCGCGCCGCGCTCGCCCGCTACGTCGTGCAGCGGGGGCTCTGCTAGTTAGCAGGGCTCGAACAAGGTCGGCGGCGACACCGTGCACTCTCCGCTTTCGGAGACCATCCATGGCTCGAGGCATCCCCAACACCACCACCGCGCGTCGCGATCGAGCGCGCACGTGATGGTGGTGGCCACGGCGATGTCGACCGCATCGATCGCGGGCTCGAGGTCGATTCGGGCGGCGGTGAGCTGCTGCTCGAAGTCCTCCGCGTGCGGGTCGACCTGACCGTACGTGTTGGTGCCCCAGCACCAGACCTCGCCTGCCTCGTTGATCGCACAGCTGTGGACCTCGCCCGCGGCAACGTCTAGCCACGCGCCGGAGACCAGGTTGCCAGACACATCACGCGGGGCGTCGATCTGGTTCTCCACCACGCCGCCGGCCTGCAGGGCGCGGTTGTCTCCCCAGCACTTCACGTCTCGGGCATCGGGACCGTCGCCGTCGGTGATGGCACATGTGTGCCGAGCCCCCACGTCGAGAAGGAGCGCAGCCTGTCCGTTGAGGTCAGGTGATACCGGAACGTTGCTCTGGTCGCCGTTGCCACCGCCGAGCTGACCTTGCGCGTCGGAGCCAAGGCACCAGAGCGAGTCGTCGTCGAGCAGGCCGCAGGTGTGATCGTCGCCAACCTTGACCGAGACCACCGGCGCCGGAATGTCGAGGATGTCGACCTCGGTCGCGCCGCCACCCCAGCACAGCAGCTGGTTCCCGATGCCCACGCAGGTCGCCCCGATGCCGACGCCGAGCGACGTGGGCGTTCCATACTCGGATAGGTCGACCGGGTGAGGCTCGAGGAACTGATTCTGGCCCATCGTCCAGTCGACCTGGCGGGCGCCATTGGAGCCCCAGCAGTGCAGCCCCTCGGGCCCGAGGGCACAGGTGTGACCACCGACGGACAGGAGGTCTTGGTCGACGAGCTCACCCGCGGGGGCGGCGGGACAGTCTCGGAACGTGGCGTTGCTTCCGATGCCGAGCTCGCCCGATGCGCCCACGCCCCAGCACCACGGCGCTCCGTTGCCATCGAGCGCGCACGTGTGCAGCGGACCCGACTCGACCTTGGTCCAGCCGCAGCCGTGTCCATCGCAGGGCGGGTTCGTGCTGGTGGAGCCGGAGACCTCCGACCGCCCGCTCGTCGTGCTCGAGCTCGTCGGGGAGAGGGTGGGGTCGGTCATTCGCGTCGTCCCGCCCCCCGTGCTGCCCGTCGTGGCGACGGCTGGCTCCACACAAGCGCCACCGAGCGCCCCGGGGGCCCTGGATTCGAACCGGCGACCCGAGTCGCACGCGTCGTCCGGGTAGCTGCACCATCCCTCGGGCTCGCACGTGCCGGCGCGACCATCGAGGTCGCAGGTGCCTGGTCGGCAGGCAAACGCCGCGACCTCGATACAGCCGGGCAGCGCCACGAGGGCGAGGAGGAGGACGGACCTCACCAGCGTAGGGTAGCAGCGCTTGCTCAGCCGATGAACGCGGTGAACGGATCGGCACTCAAGTACTCGGATGCATCGGCCCCCGCCAGCGCTGCGACGCCCGCGACCCACGATGCGGGGTCGAGCGAGCGGAGGTCTCCACCTTCAGTGGACCCGGTCTCGAAATCGACCGGGAGCGCCTCGACCGCGTCTCCGTTGCCACCATAGACCTCACCTCCGGCGATGCCGCCGCCGAACACGAGGGCGCTCGTGACCGGATGGTGGTCCTTGCCGACCTCGGCGTTGAGGGCGGGCGTCCGTGACATCTCCGACTGCACGACGACGACGGTGTCATCGAAGAGGTCCAGGTCGATCAGCGCCTGGGCGATGTCTCGAAGCCCTCCGAAGAGCTGGTCCTGAATCAGCCCCTGCTGAGCGTTGGCGACGTGGGTGTCGAACCCGAGGTTGGCCGTGATGCCAACGGACCAGGCGAGGTCGCGATCGAGCGCGGTGAGTGCGAGCTCGACCTGGTCGGTGAGGTCGAGCTGTTCACCCGACGTGCCAAAGAACTCCGCGTTGTCGCGAATGAGTTCGCCCTTCTCCATCGACTCGACGAAGTCATCGATGCGGGCGCGGTTCGAGCCCCACTGGCCTCTTGTGGCGCGCTCGCGAGCGGTGCGGGCCTCGAGGAATGCCCGAATCGCCTCCTCCTCACCCTGCGACGCCTCGAACCCCTCGTGAAAGTAGGGGGACTCGGGAGGCCGCGGGATGGCATCTGCGGGATCGATCAGCGCGTTGATCTGCCCTTGCGGACCCACCCGACCGGCGATGACGCTCAGCGGGCCCGTGTACGCCGTCGAGCCCACGACGAGGTAGGGCAGCGGGTAGTCACGCGCGTGCGCGTTGGCGACCATGGCACCCGCATCGGGCCCGGTGCCCGAGGGGACGCCCGTGAGCACCTTGCGGCGACAGACCGTGTGGGAGATCGAGCGTACGTCGATTCCGTGCACCACCGCCGCGGTGGATGCGTATTCCGCGAAGAACCCTGCGATGTTGGGCCGCGAGGCGTGGGTGAGAATGGGGATGTTCTCGTAGGAGACGACGTCGTCGTACTCGGGCGTGGCCACCAGCTCGGGCTTGGGGTCGATCGAGTATGCGATGTCCCAACCGCCACGAACGAACACCGTGACCAGGCGACGCGCCTTCGTGGCAACGTTGGCGCGCGAGAACGGGGCGCCGCAAAGTGAAGCCGCACCGAGGGCGGCGCTCGAACCGAGAAACTGTCTACGAGAGATCATGGTCGTCGCTCCAATCAGTAGAAGAGGATGTTGAGGTCGCGAAGCATCGCGGTCAGGGTGGCCTTCCAGGCGCGCTCGGCATCGTTCGAGTCGTCGTGCACGGTAGAGAACAGCATCCACGCGTCGTCCGCCTCCTCGGAGTCGGTCGCGATCTGTTCGCCGTAGAGGCGGTCGAAGAGTTCGACGATCTGCGCCCGTACGGCGGCCTCGTCGGTGACGAGGCCAGCGCTGAGCAGACGAGGCTGGGCTGCCTCCGCGTCCTGCTCGACGGCGAAGCTCGCTGCCTCCGCTGCAAGCTGGCGCAGAAAGAGCGAGGTGGTCGCGTTGGTGGTGTCGATCGACTCGAAGACGCTGGCCGAGTCCCCACTCCCGCCCAAGACGCGGAAGCCGATCGCGGCCGAGGACGCGAGATCGACGATGCCCCGCCCCTGGTTGGTGAAGATCTCGAAGTCGAGCTCCCATCGGAACCCGGTGAGGTCTTCCATGAGGCGAGCGAGCTGAAACGGGCGCGCCCGCAGGTAGCCGTGCACGTCGTCGGCCCCCTCTTCGGTGCTCGCGGCAGCGATGCGGAACGCGTCCGAGAGCACGATCTCGCGGATCAACGCGCGAGCACGCAACTCGTTGTCCTCGAACGCCGCCTGGAGTGCGTCGACCGTCTGCTCAGGCACGTCGTCCAGGCGCGTCCGCGTGAAGTAAGCATAGAAGCGGCGCGCAGCGCATGCGGTAAAGCGAGGGTCCTCGGCGATCAAGGCGCCGAGCGCCCCGATATCGCCGGTGGGCTCACCGAAGTAGGCCGGCTCCCGTCCGTTGGTCTGCTGCCAGGCGTCGACTCCGAGCGGTTGGTAGAAGTCAGGCGCCGGGTACTCGGTGATGTCACCATTCATCACGTTGCCCGGATAGGTGAAGAAGTGACTCGCGAGGGGATCGAGCGTCTCGTGGCAGGCCATGCACGCGGGGTTCGTCGTGACTGCGTCGGCGACGGCCTGTGGGTCGGAGAGGTCCACGTCGGAGTCGATCTCGACGTTGGTGTCCTCGTAGTCGAGGCACAGCAACGCGCTCGACATCGCGTTGGCCCGACCGCGGTTGTAGTTGGCGCCCGCCGACTCGTGGCGCAGAAAGAACGCGTTGTCGCTGAGGATGCCCGCAGCCGGACGGTCGTCGGGAATGGGTACCTCGCGCCAGCCGCTGCCACCGTCGTCGATGCCATAGACCGCCGCTGCGATGTCATCGACGACCCATGTGTCGGCGGTCACGATCTCGCTGTAGGGGCGGTCCTCGACGACGATGGCCTCGATGAGCCGGAGCGGCGTGTCCGACATCGACTCGGCGATCGTGTATCCGGCGACGTCCTGAAGCGGCGGCAACGAAGGGAACGCGCCTTCGGTGTCGGTATGCAGGGCGTCGTTGTGAAGGTCGCGGATGGTCTCGGCGAAGCCAGGACCGTCCATGTACGCGTCGACCAGTGACGGCAGCACGCTCGGGTCGTCACGAACGGCAGCGAGATCTTCGGGACTGGGCCGACTGCCACGCAGCGCCATGGAGATGCGCACGAGCAGCTCGTCGTCGTCGAGATACTCGGGCTCGGACTCGGACTCGGTCCCGCCCGAAGAGCCGTCGCCGCCATCGTCGTCATCGGGAGAACAATCGTCCCGGTCGCAGCCCGTGCCCCCACTGCCGCCCTCGGCCGACGCCCCTGTCGACCCGTCACCCGCACTCGAAGCGGCAGGGTCGTTGCCACATCCAACGACCGCAAGAGCGGCCAGCCAAGTCATCCAACGCAAACGATCCATCGGTCACCTTCAGGATGAAGTCGACGGAGGACGGCGACAATTGCCGGAATTCCGCATTTTCGAGCCGCAGAGCGCCTCGAGTCGGGCGATGGATACGTAGTGCTACGTAGCGCCGTCGCATGTGACCCCGTATGACAGTGGCATCGCCAAGGCGTTGCACCCGGTCGGTCGTTACTCGGGGACCGACGACTTCAGCGATGGGCCCAGCGCACACGCCGTGGGTCCATGGCAGCTGGATAGGGGAGGGAGGGCGGGTCAGTCGCTCGTGACTCAAAGTGCCTTCTCTTCGAGTATTGAGGCCAGTGGCTTGGCTTTTCGCCGAGTCCCCGCAGGCTAGAGCGGTCCCATGAAGAGCTTCGCATCCGTGGCCGCGCTCGCCGACCTGCTGAGGACTTTCCGGCAGCAGCTGCGCGTCCTGCCGGCCCCCGTGCCGCGGCAGTGGTGGACGCGTCTGGCCGTCGGGTGGGTTGCGACCGCGGCCTTCGTGATCGCCTCGAGCATCTACGTGCAGCGCCACGTCGCCGACGGTCAGGTCGCCTGGGACTTCTCGGTCCTGCGCGCCGTGGTCGACTCGGGTGTCTCGCTGACCGGCGCACTGTGGCTGGGCACCTGCACCAACACCGTGTTCATCGTGCCGCTGGTGTTCGCGCTCACCGCCTGGTGGATCGCACGCGGCCGCCCTCTCGAAGCGTCGGCGACCCTGCTCGCCATCCCGGGCACCGCGACCACGGTCGTGCTCGGCTGGTGGTTGGCCGGTCGCGATCGGCCGACCTTCCTCCTCGGCTCCGAGCTCGATAGCTCGTTCCCGTCCTACCCCTCAGGCCACGTGGCTCAAGCCGCCTGCTTCTACGGACTGCTGTGCTGGTTTTGGTTCCGCAGCAGCAGATCGACCATCGAACGCGCGATGATAGTCTTCGTCTGGCTCGCCGTCGTCGCTGCGACCGCGTTCGTCCGACTGCGCATCGAAACACACTGGCCCACCGATGTGCTCGGCGGGCTGGTGGTAGGAACGATGTGGCTCGCCACGTTGGTCTGGGGCTTGAAGCTGGGGCGCAGCCGCCGCTGAGCGACACCGAAGATCGCTCGCCGATCGCTCCGCGTCCGCTGGTCGCTGAACGAACAGAGTGCAACCAGAGGATGGTACGCCCGTCTAGCCCGCATATGTTTGCCTCGAATCCAGCCACTGCCCGTGCTGTGGACTCTCGTGTCGTGGTCATCGGCCTTGCGCTGACCGTCGCCGGGTGTGGAGCGGACCGCGGTGCAGTCGGTGATTCGGCGACCTCGGGCGCGTCGAGCAGCACCGGGACCTCCCCGACCACGCAGTCCTCCGGCGAGTCGAGCAACGACGCGACCGGATCCGCGAGCTCCGGACTCGGCACGTCGGGATCCTCCACGTCGGCGGGCGCCACCTCGAGCACGAGCAGCGTCGCCGATACGAGCGGGTCGGGCTCCGGCGAGAGCGGCAGCTCGAGTGGAGGTCAAGTCGACCCGAGCGAGTGGGACTGCGGATTCTTGCAGACCGCGGTGCCTGGAGGCTCTGCCGGCGACCTGGTCGTCCGCAGCAACGACGAGCACGTGGTCGCGATCGGGTTCGAAGGTGAGGATCCCCGGGGCTTGCATCTCGAACGCTTCGGCTACGATGGGGTCTCCCAGGGCGAGACGACCGTGCTCGACCCCGCCGGCATGTTTCAGTTTCGGCTCACGCCTCGCGCGGCGTGGAACGGGAGCGCCTGGGGCGTCGTCTACGGCGCACGGAGCAACGCCTCGCCCGACACTTCAGCTCGGTTCGCCCTCGTCGACGAGGAGGGAGCCGTGCTCGAGGGACCCACGATCATCTCGGGGATGCGCGTCAACGAGGTTCAGATCGTCTGGACCGGAGAGGCGTTCGCGATGGTGTGGCGCGACTCCACTGGTAACTTGCTGTTCGGGCAGGTCGATGAACAAGGCGCGGGCGCGACCGACCTCGAACTGCTACAGAACGTGCCATCCATTCGCAGCCACGCGCTGAGCCTCGTACAGGCCGACAACGAGCTCGGCTTGGCGTGGACGCGCAGCGGCGACGTCGAGTTTCAGCGACTCTCGATCGACGGCACGCCCCTCACCGAGCCAACGGCGGTCGCGAGCGAGATCGCGTCTCCGCCGGAGTTCGTCTGGCGCGGCGATCGGTACACGGGGGTCGCGATCGCCGAGCCTGCCGCGGGGGAACGCGTGGTCCGCCTCTTCGACCTTGAGCCCAACGGCACGCCCATGGGAGAGCCCGTCGACCTCATGGAAGGCGCCGAGCATCGAGAGTTCAACAACTCCTACGCCGCCCACAGCCTCGGGCTCGCCGACCAGGGCGACGAACTCGGCGTCGTGTTCCTTGCAATGCGCGAGGGAGACATCTCGCCGGAGGTCTACTTCCAGCGCGTCGCCTACGACGGCGTCCTCCTGGGCGACGAGCTCCCCATCAGCGACCCCAACGCCATGTTCGGTTCGATCGATCCCTCCCTCCACTGGACTGGGAGCGGCTACCTCGCGGCGTGGCGCGGCAACAGCGAGCCTTCGGGGTGGAACGCGTGGGTGCGCAGCGTCTGCCCCCGAGGGTGACCGTCCAGCAAACCTACATCGCTGCACGTTTCGCCCGCCAGGTGAGTCCGATACGCTCGGTCGGTGACCGACTCGCCCTCGCGGAAGTACACCCTCGGGCCCGAAGCGTTGAACGCCCGCGTCCTCGCTGCAATCGCAGGGCTGGCGCTCTCCGGTTCGGTCGCGGCTGAGGCGAGCGCGGCTGAGGCAAAGAGCCAGGTCCGACCCAAGCCACGTCAGACGGAGGCGGCGCTCGAACGAATGCGGTCCCGACTACCGGGGGTCCCGATGCGCGATCTGCCTGCCCTGGCCGCTCTGGCAAAGCACCGGGCGACGCCCAGAGGACTCAGGCCGCCCGAGCGCAAGCTGGTCAGAGCCGTCGTCGCCCACTACCGCGCCGGCCGGGCACGCGCCGCCGCAGCGACCCTCGAGAAGCTCGCCGCCAAGCTCGATGGTTCGGGCCGGCCCAAGCTGCTGCCCGCCGTCGTGGCCCATGTCGCCTACGCTACCGCGATCGCCAGAGATCGCGCCCTCGAGCACGTCGTGCTCCGCTACGCCTTCGAACTCGAGAAGCTCGCTGCGATCCGGGTCGAGGTCGCTCGACTCTCGAAGCTGCGGGTCCGCAAGGGATCGACCTTGAAGGTGAAGGTCAAGCGTTGGCCGGACGGACCACGCCGCTCTTTCACAGCGAAGACCAGTGTCAAGGCGCTCGACGCAGCCGGTATCCGAGCGGAGCTCGCCTATCACACCAAGCACCAAGAGCTCAGCCGAGCGACGCTCTCGCTACTCGATACGATGCTCGCCGAAGGGAGCCGGAAGACGTCGGTTCGCGCGGCGACCGATCGAGCCCGCCGGGCAGCAGCACAGGCCGACGCCGCCGTGGAAGAAGCCGCCGACGAGGTGGCGAACGAGGTCGAAGAGGCCGCCGAAGAAGCGCTGAGCGAGGTCGAGGAGGCCGTCAACGAGGTCATCGACGAGGTCGAGGAGGCCATCGATGAGGTCGTCGAACCAGTGGAGGAGGCGGCTGAGGCGGTCGAGGAGGCCGTCGAAGAGGCCGTCGAAGACGCGACAGAGGCGGTGGAGGAGGCCGTCGAAGACGCGGCCGAGGCGGTCGAAGAGGCGGCTGAGGCGGTCGAGGAGACGGTCGAAGAGGCGGCCGAGGAGTCGCTCGAGTCGGTGGAGGAAGCGGTCGAGGAGGCGGCCGAGTCGGTGGAGGAACAGCCAGCCGACGCCGTGGAAGAAGCGGCAGAGGCCGTGGAGAAGGCGGTCGAGGACAACACCATCACGCCTCGAGACACTCTCTACGAAGGACTAGAGGCGCTGGCTCGCGAGCTTCTCACTCGATGCGTCGAGCGCAAGGACCACGCCGCTTGTCGGGAACTCACGGGGCTGTCCGCAAAGATCGCGCGCGTGCTCTCCAAGGTGTGAGCGGCCATGTACGACCTCGCCAAGCGTGTCGGCCGATATGGATTCGAGGTTCAGACCCAACTACTGGTCGATCCCCACCAACTGGTGTTCGACAACGCGGCCAAGAAGCTCGGCACCGAGTTCTCTTCGGGCGCACTGCAGAGTTCGCCGGCTCTTCCACCGGGGTGGCGCTGGACCGCCGACCCTACGAGTCGCAGCAAGTACCCCGAACTCACCCCGCCGCATGCCCAGGCGTACTTCTTCTCCGAGCACCCGCAATACGCCGACGCGGTGGGCTACCAGAACTACTGGGTCTATCAAGAGTGCGAGCAGATTGCGTACCAGCTCGAAGTGGTCAGCGAGCCCTTCGACGATGGCTATACCGAGCGCAACCTCGGTGAGGACGGGCGACGCATCTTTGGCGAGGGTTTGGCTGCCTTGGTCGACGCTGGCATCGTCACGGCGTTCGACCCCGCAAAGCGGCAGTCGATCAACGAGCAGATCTCGATCGAGCTCGACGATACGCGGTGGTCAAAGCGCGTCGATCCGCTGCTCAAGCTGGCGTGGTTGGGGTGCGGCATCTACCTCCTCACGCGTCTGCGGGGGCTGCTCGAACCGCCCGATGCGTACGTAGAGGACCTGCTGTCCGTGCTCGACGAGCACATCGTGACCCAAGCGCGGACGCTGCAGAACTACGATCTCTTCCGCAACTACCGGCTCCTGCTGGACGGCTACTTCTTTGGCACCGAGAAGAGGCTGGACTTGGCGGGACTGCGGCGGCTCCTCGGGAGCCGCATCCACGCCGCGATCCTCTGCGCCGACTACGACAACGACACGTCCTACGCCCTCGTCCACGGGGCGGTCGATCTACAGCCGGAGGAACTCGCGCCGCTACGCCCCGACGACTTTGCGCGACTGCGGCACTTTGGTATCGACTCTCGCTTTCTCGAGCTGCTGATTGGAGACGAGCCGCAATGTCTCGACCCACGCCGAGGGCAGCGGCACGAGATGCTCCGACGCGGCATCGCACGCATCTGGCCTCTCCAAGCAATGCAAACCCAGCTCCGAGCGGCGATGCGCGGCGAACCATGCTCCGAAACGATCAGCGTGCCGCTGTGCCATCCCCGAAAGTCCATGACCCCCGGATGCGTCTACCTCGAGTGGCGCGCCGTCCGGCGGCTGCGCATCGCGCTTCCCGAGAGGTACCGCACCCGGTTCCTTTCGGTGCCGACCGACGGGGGACCCCTGGAGGTGATCTTCATCGACCACCTGCACCGCATGGCCCGGGATCTCTCGACCTTGATGGACGTGGCGATCATCGCGGGCAGCGAGCTCGCAGAGGCGGTGGCCTCGGGAGCACATGGGTTTGCAGAGCGAGACTTCGACCGACTTGCAAAACGGTTCGCTCCCCGGCTCGACTACCTTCTGCGCACCTACCAACGGCCCCCGTGGACGAGCGCCGGAGCGCTGCGATGACGCGCCGGTACCAGCAGACCGCGCCGCTAGTCGCCGAGGCCCACCGACGCGGCATTTCGGTGCAGCCGATCCCGGGCCTCCACGAGGGGTTCGCGATGCTCGAGTATCGCGGCCATCGTGAGTTCATCGTCACGACGGTCACCGATCGCATCGGTTCGGTTCGGGCTCGGGTACTACGCAACAAAGCCTCGGCGATCCCGCTGCTCGAAGCGGCGGGGTTCCCGGTCGCGCCCCTCACGTTCACCGCGAGCGTGCAGGAAGCCGGCCGCTTCCTCGCTGAGCACGCGCGGGTGGTCGTCAAGCCCACCAACCTCTCTGGTGGCGTCGGGGTCAGCACGAACGTCACGACGCTCGAAGAGCTGGATGCCGCCATGGACCTGGCCGCCGCCCTCGCGAACGCCACATCGGGCGAGGTGGTCATACAGAAGCAGGTCGAGGGCCACGACTACCGGATTCTGGTCGTCGATCAACGCCACGTATTCGCGGTCCGCCGATTGCCCCCGTTCGTCATCGGCGACGGCGAGCGCACGATCGCGGGGCTGGTGCGGACGTGGAACGCGTCTCTTCCGCTCTCATATCGGCGGATCCGGATCGACGAGGGCGTGCGCGACCACCTCGAGGGGCAGGCGCTCACCCCCTCGAGTGTGCCGGCTGACGGTGTCCGGGTACAGCTGCGGGGCATTGCCAACAGCAGCCAGGGCGGGTTCAGCCAGGACGTCACCGACACCTTGGGCGAGTCGGTCCGGGCCACTGCGCGGGAGGTCGCAGCGACCTTCGCGGCCCCGGTTCTGGGGATCGACGTCATCTCTACCGACATCGCGCAGACACTCGGGTTCATCATCGAGCTCAACCCCGATGCCGGAATCCTGCTCCACGAGGCACCCACCATCGGTCAGCCGCGCCCGATCGCACCGCTGATCATCGACATGCTCTTCCCCGAGACGGCGGAGAACGGGTAGCTCGACTGCGCGCGCCGAGCCCGAACTTCTTTTGACCCGCACTCGAGCATCAGACCCACCGGGGGCTGCGATGCAGCCCGTCAAACCCAAGGCCCGCGTTCTGTTGCTCGCGCTCGTCGCCGCGTCCTGCACCGAGGAGCCGCGCGGCGAGGGCCTCTCCGAGGGGCTGATGGGCTCGGGTGGCACCAGCAACGGCTCATCGGCCGGGAGCCAGGGCGACCCGGCTACGGGGAGCGCCTCGGAGGCAGAAAGCGGTGATGCACCCGGTGACTCGGGCGACGAGATCAAGCTCGACGTCGCCGCGCCGATGACGGGCGCCGGCGATGGCGGAGATGGGGAGGTCGGCTGCGCCAAGGCGGACTTCCTGTTCGTGATCGACAACTCCGGTTCAATGGAGGACGAACAGCAGCGGCTCGTGGACTCCTTTCCCGGGTTCATCGCCACGATTCAGCAGACGCTGGACGCACAGGACTATCAGGTGATGGTCGTCGACACCGACGCGGCTCCATCGTTCGGCACCTCGCTCACCTGCATCAACGGAGAATGCTCGTGCGAACCCGAGCCGCAGTGCTGCGTTTCGCTGTGCAACGAAGGTGCCTTCGGCATGCCCCCGCCACCGACGTGCGGAGGCCAGTCGTGCGATGGGTTCGAGCCGCCTCCGGAGGGCTGCCCGACGACGCTCGGCGCAGGCAAGGCCGAGGACCCACTCTTCGAAGACTGTGGGTTCGCGACCAACGACCGGTTCATGACCTCGAGCGAGCCGGACCTCGCGGCAGCCTTCGAGTGCGCGGCCCTGGTGGGGGCGGGCGGAGATGGCAACGAGAGGCCGATGGACGCGATGGCCGAAGCCGTCGGCCCCCTCAACCAGGCCGGGCAGTGCAACGCCGGCTTCGTCCGCGACGACGCGATCTTGGTGGTCACGTTCATCACCGACGAGTCGGAGGGCGGCTCCGAAGGCACTCCGGCCACGTGGAAGCAGGCGCTGCTCGACGCCAAGGGTGGAAACGAGGACGCCATCGTCGTGCTCGGCGTGCTCGGGGACACCGGCCTCGCCGGCAGTCAATGCGGAGACGAGCAGGCCGAGGACGCGCCCCGCCTCCGCGAGTTCGCAGACTCGTTCTCGCAAGGCCAGTGGGAGAGCGTGTGCGCGCCCAACTATGCGCCCTTCCTCGAGGCCGCCGTCTCGGTCATCGACGCGGCCTGCGACAACTTCACGCCCGAGGGCTGAGTCTCAGGCGCTCTACGCCGAAAACACAGCCGCCGCGATCAAGGCCGCCCATCCGACGAACGCGCCAATCCACGCCGCCCGCGGCGGTTCTGCCCAGAACAGGAGCACGATGCCCGTGGCCGTGAGGGCAAAGTCGAACTCGCCCGAAGAGAGCCCGATGCCGACCTGGGTCGCGAGCAGGGCCCACCGAGCGCCTCGAACGTTCGCGACGACGAGCAAAGGCACGACGAGCTCCGCCGCGATGATGCCCGCCGACAGGGTGGCCAACACGCCGCGGAGCAACGGCGACACATGCAGCGTGACGGGGCGGAGCGCCAGCTCGTTTGCGTCGGCGCGGGGGAGGTCCGCGAACGCGCGGAGAGCCATGCGGAGCGTGTCGCTCATGTGGTTGCCCTCGAACGCGACCGTGTGCATCAAGAACTCGCCTGATGCGAACTGGCCGTGGACGAGCTTCTGGATGCCGGAGTAAAAGAACACCGAGAGCAGAGCGAACCTGAGCACAGCGTGGGCTTGGGCGATCACGCGGACGTCGGGACTCGCGAACGCCCGCCAGAGAATGACCGCGGCGAGGCACTCGAACCATGCGTGGTTGAGCGTATGGGGGAACGTGTCAGCCACGCGGACCGCGAGGGCGAGCAGGAGGGCCGCGGCTCCCCAGGCCCGCTGTCGCACCAACCCGACGAGGCCGACGGTGGCGAGCATCGCGATGGCAGTCGAGGCGGGTTCTTCGAGCAGCAGAGACCGGGGTCCGGCGACCAACAGCGTCTTGAGGGCCAGCAAGAGTCCGAACGCGCGCAGGGTCTGCTTCATTGCGCACCTCCGCAGGAGGGAAGGAGCGCGTCGATCCCCGCGAGCGTCGATACCCGGAGTCCATGCTCGACCGCGAAGTCGGCGGAGACGACGAAGACCGCCGCGTGGGCAAACGCCACGTCGCCGCGGATGCGGGGCTGGACGATGGCGACCGCGAGCGGCTCATCGGAGTCGACACGATGGAGCCCTCGTACCCGCCGCGCTAGCGCGAGCACGTCGGTCTCGCGGCGCAGCGAAGCGACGTCTCGCGCGAGGTCGTGACCGGTAGGGTCGAGCGGGAGAGCGCCCGTGCGAAACGAACCGGCTCCGAGCACCAGGCCGCGAGCGCCATCATTTCGGTGGAGAAGCGGCGGCGAGAAGCCGCAGTCTCGACCCACTACGATTACGTGGCTTCGCCGAGGCACCGGGGTCGCGTACATGCCCCATCCGCCAAATCGCCACGTGGAGACACCGAGTGCGGGCATCAGCAGCGCGTGGACCGGAGGCCAGAGCAACAGCACGGCCACGATGAACAGTAGGAATCGGTCGGCAGGAGGGCGCATGGGCATGGGCACGGGGCACGCGGCGACAGGGACGTTGCCGCCGCGTGCGAGGGGGTTCAGCCTTCGCGCAGCACGACGTCGACCATCACGGCCATGCCGGCCTCATCGGCCGCGAGGACGGTCTCGCAGCTCGAGGGGCACATCGACATCTGCCCGAACTCGCCGGACTCGGTCTCCTCGAAGTAGAAGCCATCGCCTTCGCAGTGGTCCTCGTTCTTGACTTCATTGAGCACCGCCCGAGCGCCGAACTCGGTGTTGGTGGTGACCTGGATCTGGACCGGAATCTCGCCGAGCAAGGCCGAGCCCTCGGGGATCGAGACCGTGCACGGGTCGGACGTCCCGTCTTCGAGCGACCCGAGCTGAACCCCGATGGGGGCCTCATGGTGCGCGGTGAGGATCAGCGCGTCGAGATCGGCGTGACCCGATGCGGATTCCTTGGCAGCCTCCATCACCATCGCCCAGTCGACGAAAGGTTCG
The DNA here is from genome assembly GCA_024742475.1 of bacterium. Classification (GTDB taxonomy): domain Bacteria; phylum Myxococcota_A; class Polyangia; order Nannocystales; family Nannocystaceae; genus CAJXVA01. The sequence goes on from JANSYI010000039.1 coordinate 75,164, forward strand.
TTCCAGCGGGTCGCGTGGGTGCTGAGGAGGTTGAGGCGCACGTTGTTGCCGCCGGCCCACCGCTGCGTGACGGGTCCATCGATCAGAGCGTCGACGTCGCCATCGGTCTGGTCGCAGGCCGCTGCGCCGAATAGCATCGGCAGCGCCACGATGAGAGAAAGCTGTTTCCAGCGTTTGGGGGTGTTGTTCTTCATGTCTTCGATTCGTTGTTGTTGTGGTTGTTGTTCTCGAGTTTCGAGAGGGAAGCCGTCCTCGTCTTTGCCCACAGCCGCTCCAACCGGCGCCGCATCGAGAGCACCTCCGCGTCGGTCAAGAAGGTCAGATCGGCGGCGATCATGAACACCGCAAAGGTCGCCAGCCCCATGACCGTCGCGATGCCGACGTGAAACGTCAGCGCGACGAAGAGCGCGAACCGGCGCGCGTGTCGATTGAGGGACACGAGGAACGGGAAACCGACCTGGAACACGACCGTCGTGTAGGCGAGGAGTGTCAGCAGCACGGGGGCGTCGAGGAGCGGCTCGACGAGACCGGGCGTCGAGTACTGCTCGGTGCCAAGGGCGTAGTACAGCGCGGTGCCGTTGCGCCACGCCTCCCCATGGAGCTTCGCCGCACCGGCGATGAAGTAGACGATGCAGACCTGAATCCACATCGCGACCAGGCCGGTGTTGTGAATCATCGCGCGAAGCTCTCGAGCCCATGTAGGCAGCCGGTCGAGCCAGCGCTGTGCGCCTGGGCCCCGGACGTTGGTCAGCAGCGCGTAGGTCAGCAGGAGGTGCGTGAGGTTGTCGCCCCCGTCCCCCAGGCCCGGGAGGCGGTCGAAGGTCGAGCGCCAAAGCACGAGAACCGCCACGGTGCTCAGCGGCGCGAGGACTCCGAGCGTCCACGCCAACGTCACGGCGATGGACCCGAAGTACAGGAGTTCGAATCCAAGGTCGGACTGCACCAGCGAGTACAGGCCAAACATCCCCGTGTCGGCAGCCAGCTCAGCCGGGAAGACCCCGCCCTGGCCGAGCAAGAAGTGGCGCCTCGGCAGGGCCGAGAGGTATTGGGAGAGGATCGTGCACCCGGCGATCACGCGCCAGACCACGAGGGCGCGTTGACCGTGCATGGTCGTGACGAGCCGATGCAGCCGACGGAGTGCGTCGTTCACAGCGACACCTCCACGTAGTCCATGCGCGGCAGCGTCACGGCCTGCGCGTCGATCTCATCGACGTCGTGCCGGATCCCGAACGGCGGGATCTTTGCCCGCACGTCTCGCGCCTGAACGGAGATGACCTCCACGCCGGGGCGAACGAACCGACGCTTGCACTCCGCAGACGCGATGCGCTGCAGATGCGCCTTGCCGCGCTCGAACTGGCGCGCCGCCTCCTCGTCGAGGGCCTCCAGGGCCTCCGTCGCCTGCTGTCCATCGAGGTGCTTCACCGCCCGGCGCTCGACCTCCTGGTTCAGCCCCAACGTTGGACGCATGCCTCGGAGCATTCGGCCCGCGGATCCGAGCCGGTTGACGTGGTGTTCCTTGACCAGAGGCGTCGTGACGTCGACCCACGGCGTCACGTGTTCGCCGTCTTCGTCGACCACGTGGCAGCGCACGTGGACGTACTGGTTGATGCCTGCGGGCTCGGGGGCGAACAGCTGCCAACGCTGCGAGAAATGCGGCAGGAGCCAGGCTCGAATCGCGGGTCGGGCCTGGAGGCTGATCGGGTTGGGTGGGACGACGTACAGACCCACCAGCGTGAAGTGGACCAGGAGGAGCCCGAGCAGGCCGGGCACCGCCAGCAACGTCTTGGGCAGCGGGCGATGATCTGGTGTCTGCACGAAGGGGCGGACGCGCTTCGATCAAGTTGTGACGGGAGAACTCCGTGCGACTTCACGGGCTCGGGGGCTGGGTCCCGCGTCCAACGGCTCGTCGTCGTCCTCGCGTGACGAAGGTCGCACTCTCGTCTGGAATCCTTCGGCCCACATCGGTGTCCAAGGGCCCGTGCGTTCATCACGACCCCGTGCACTCCTGCTCCTGAGCCTGCTCGCGACCGCCTGTGGCGACGACGTCACCGTGGCCTCGACCGACCAGGGAACCGGAGGGTCGAGCGACTCCACCACTGGCGCCGTCGAGCTCACGACGACGTCCGGCGAGGAGAGCAGCACCAGTACCTCGAGCGGCGCGGCCGACGAGACCAGCTCCACGGGGGATGAGACCACCGGCGGCCCCGACCCTGCCCAGCCCCTGGATTGGCAAACCGACTGCCTCGCGGGCTCCTATGACTTGCGGCGCATTCACCCCGACCTGCAGTGCACCGCGATCGAGGTCCCGCTGGACTGGGACGAACCGGATGGCGAGACGATCGTCGTTGGGGCGGTACGGATTCCAGCCACGACCCAGACCCGGGTCGGCACGTTCTGGACGCTCGACGGCGGCCCTGGGGGCTCGGGCCTCGGCTATCCGTTGGACGAAGGCTGGCGTGAGGAGATTCGGCAGGCGGGCTACGACATCATCGTCACGCCGCACCGCGGCACGTTCTCGCCGTACCTCTTGTGCGCCGCCGTCAGCAACACCAGCGCGGATTGCCTGGCCCAGGTCGAGGAGGACTGGGGCGACCGACTGCAGCACTTCAACACCGTGGAAGCGGCCCGCGACGTGGGCGAGTTCATCCGGCGAGAGCAGGCCGGCGAAGACGAACGGGTGGTCGTCTACGGCGTCTCGTACGGCACCTACTGGGCGCAATTCTACGCGGGCGAGTTCCCCACCCAAGCCGACGCGATCATCTTGGATAGCGCAGTCCCCATGAACGGGGACCTCGCGCTGGAAGAGTATCTGGTGCAGGAGCAGGCCGAGCGGCTGCTGCAAGAATGCGTGGATGATCCTGTTTGCGGAGCCAGGGTTGGCTTCGAGTCGGGGGAAGCGTTCTCTGCGGCGGTCGTCAGCGCCATCGACGACGGCGACTGCGGCATGGGGGACGCTGGCCTGTGGGAAGAGTCGAACTTTCGCTTCTTGTTCGGGCAGCTGATCAATAGCGACCGCGTCCGAAACTACGTACCGCTGCTGGCCGCCATGCTCAGCCGCTGCGAGCCCGAGCTCAGCGCGACCGTGAACACTGCAATCAACGGTCTGTTCGGCGCGCTGGCGTCGAAGACGGGACCCGTCGAACAGATGCCGATCGGAGTCCCGCTGCACAGCCCGCGAAGACCGGCGACCGACGGCACCCCGCCCGGGTTCGACCTGCTGTTCTCGGGTGCCCTGCAGTCGGCCGTGATCGCGACGACGATGCTCAGCGAAGACGCGGATCCTGCCCAGGCCGAGCTGGACGCGATGAACCACTTTGCTTCGCTCGGGTTCGGCACCTTGATGGCCGGCATCCAGGCCAACTGGAGCGGCCTACCCAAGGTCGAGTTCGACCGCGCGTTTGCGTCGGAGACTCCGATGCTCGTGCTCAACGCGACCTACGACTTGCAGACGGTCATGCCGTGGGCCGAGATCGTGGCTGAACAACACGGGGCCCAGCTGATCGAGTTCAACGATGGACAGCACGGCGTGACGCTGTCGGGCACGGGCGGCAAGACACTGCAGGGTGACCCCTGCGCGCGGGCGTTGATGTTCGAGTTCATGGACGACCCCGGTGAGCCGGTCGACGACAGCTGCGCGCAGGCCCTGCCCGCCGTCGACGTCAACCTCGAGCGGGCCGACCTCGTGGATGTGTCGATGGCCGCGTTCGGTACCGACGACCCGTGGTCGCTGTTGCCCGCGGAGTGACCCGCGGCTCGCACCACACAGGTTGCATGCCAGCGCGAAATCGCCCCATCAAAGAACAAAAAAACGTATCTTGCGATACGACTATAACCAGTGCTAAAGATTGGGGGCATGGCCACCCCAGCGCCTCCCGCCCTCGAGCTCTCCGACTCGGACGTGCTGCTCATCGAGCCGGAATGGGCCCCTGCGGACTCGATTCCGATGCTGGACCTCTCGGCCATCATGGAGGTGCAGCCGGAGCCGGAAGACGTGCACGAGCCGGAACCGGACGCGCCCGTCGCCCAGCCAGCCGCAATGCCGAGCCAACCCCGCCCTGAACCGAGATCGGCCGCGATTGCGTCGTTGTCGACCTCGACTCCAGTCGCCGTGACCCAGGCGCCGCGCCCCTCCGACTCGGTCGTGATGTGGAAGCCGCGGCGAAGCTTCAGCTGGATCATGGGCACGGCGGCGGCCGCCAGCATGGCCGTCATCCTCCTGGGGTGGAGCCTCGTGCCGACGAGCGCGAGCGCCGAGCCACAGAGCGCGCCCGCTGAGCAGGAAGCCGTCATGGTGACGGCGGAGGCACCCGAGCCCGAACCGATGGCCGCCCCCGCGACGGAACCCCTCGAGGCGACACCCACCGGGCGCACGGCCGCGCGCAAGTGGGCGACGATCGGCAACCGGCAGCTGAAAGACGGCAGCCTGGCCACCGCGCAGAAGATGTTCGAGCGCGCGCTGGAAGCTCAAGCCAACAACCGCATGGCGCACGAAGGCCTCGGCAAGATCGCGCTGCGTCGCAACCAGCCGCGACGTGCCGTCGAGCGCCTGCGGTTCGCACTGAAGATCGAGCCGCGACGCGCCGAGAACCGTCGACTTCTTGGCCAGGCCTATGCCGCGCTTGGCCGCAAAGGCAAAGCGCGAACGCAGCTGCAAAAAGCCATCGAGTACGGCGACGTGCCTGCTCAGCAGCTGTTGATGGACCTTTGAGAAGATCCAGTCCGGGGGAAGATCCAGTCCGGAAGACATGTAGTCCGGGAAGATCCAGTCCGGAAGACATGTGGCTTCTCTCGAGTTCGATCACCTGACCGCGCCCGCGAGCTGAGCCGATCGCGGGCGAAGAAAGCCTCGGTCCGTGAACTCCGACGCACGCCAACGCCCGAGTCCGCGCAGATCGGC
>JANSYI010000084.1 GCA_024742475.1 bacterium
GAAAAATTAGAGAAAAGAGTCCGCTGCGGCGGGCAAAGCCAGGCTACGCCAATTTCGCCTTTGCCCACCGCAGCTATTTTGGTGGAATGAGATGAAAAGATTATTTTCAGGAATCCCGGCCTGCGTGTAGCCCGGGCCGTTGGGTGCCATTTTAGTTTGAATTACATAAGTTGTTATTAATAACGTTTAGGTTTTAAAATGTCATAAATTGGATGTTTCAGATAAATTAATCGCTCATTTAAATGAGATAATTGATGGTTTACCCTTCACTGATAAAGGCAAAAGGTATCTTAAGTTTCAAGTTTTGGTAGATATTATAGATTCCTATCATCAAACTAACCCTCAATTAGGATTAGAGGATCATAACATAACTTATGGTATTCAAACTATTGATCAGGCTAAAAGATATTACAAGTTATTTTTTGAAAATTTAAGAAAATCTCGTTTTTCGGCTTTGAAGAAACTTTCTTTAGATCTTCGAGAAGAATTAAACACTGAAGTGAGTTTAGGAAGAGTACTTCAGCAAAAGGATAAGGTATTTGAAAAAGAGTTAGAAGGTAAACTATTCGGAAAAGAAATAAAAGATGAAAAATGGCATACCAGCTTAAAACTATTTTTAGAAAATGAAGAGAATTACTTAAAAAGTATCAGGTTATTTGATAATTATTCTTCCCTGACAAATAAAATTATCAATTCAATATCAATATTGCAAGGTCTGAAAAAGGCGATAAAAGAAGATGAAGTAAGTAGATCAATAGTACTAACTCATATTTTGCATTCTCAATTAAGGAATTGGAAATGTACAGATGAATCTAGGTGGGGAAAGTCAGGAACAGGAAAAAGGATTGGAGAATTGGACATGACTGTTGAAGATGAAACAGGAAAGAAGAAATCAATAATTGAGTGTCTTCAGTTAAAAAAAGGGATGAATAAGAAAAGTGTCAAAACCCATGTTCAAAAGATTTTTAATTATGATGCAGGAGGATTGCAAAACAACTATTTAATTACGTTTTCCGAATATGAGAATTTAGACAAACTTTGGAATAATTATATTGATGAAATTAAAAATATAGAAATCCCCTTTCAGACTTTAAGATATCTTCAAATCTCTGATCAGGAAATTGCTCCATCGGGAATTAAAATTATGAAACAGGTTTATATTCGAAATGGCAATAACCTAAACCTTTATCATATCATGGTTGATTTAAAAATATAGATCAAACGGCACCCAACAATGGCTAGCCGACAATACTTCGTTTCACTCCGTACTGCGGCTAGCCTGGCCGTTCTGCGCAATTAACAAGAAAACATATGATTATGAAAAAGATGCTACATGTGAATACTGTAAGAATATCGATAATTCTACTTATTGCTGTATTTGATATATCGGTATTGATGGCATCGGTGGATTATCAAATGGACGATATTAGATACAATTGGTCAAAATTAGATTTAGAATTGAAAAAAGAACCAAAAGAGAAATCACAAACGATTGATATTGTTCCTTTTTCAACAGAAATTCAATTATTATCAGTAACGGGTAAACATGCTGAACTTGAAATAAAAAGAACTAAAGATGTTGACTTAAAATCCAGAACTAGCTTGTATCTAAGAGGCTACTGGGTTAAAATAAAATATAACTCAAAAGAAGGTTATGTTATGGATTGTTTCTTATCCAAATACCCTCCTCCTAAATTAAAATCAGCGATTCCCGCTTTGGCATCTAAGGCCCTGAAGCTGAATGATTTGAAGCTAAAGCCATGAGCAGGTGTTTAAATGAGTTGAGCCCCAGAAAACGGAAAACAGCCCTGAATTCATCCCAAAGACGGGTTTTAGTTTTTA
>JANSYI010000089.1 GCA_024742475.1 bacterium
CAGCCCGTTGAAAAACGTCGACCCGACAAGCCACCTCGACCTAGCCGTACGTAGAAACGGTGCATGGCCCTCGGCAGACGACGTGACAAGTTCCAACAGGACCTGATGGTGCCGACGAGCGCGCTGCCGCGCTCACCCGGCCATCCGTTCTACGTGGCGCTCAACGCGCTGCTGTCGGACGCGCAGTTCGACAAGTACGTCGAAGACCTCTGCGCGCCGCTCTACCGCGAAGGCGGTCGCCCCTCGATTCCGCCGGGCGTCTACTTCCGTATGCTCTTCGTCGGCTACTTCGAAGGCCTCGACTCGCAGCGCGGCATCGCCTGGCGCTGCAGCGACAGCCTGTCGCTACGCAGCTTCCTTGGCCTCAAGCCGACGGAGACGACGCCCGACCACTCGAGCCTGACGATCATCCGCCAGCGGCTGCCGAAGGAGCTGATCGAGCAGGTCTTCTCGTTCGTGCTGAAGCTCGCCTTCGAGAAGAAGATGCTGAAGGGCAAGTCGATCGGCATCGATTCGACGACGCTCGAAGCCAACGCGGCGATGAAGTCGATCGTGCGCAAGGACGGCGGCGCGACGTGGAAGGCCTACCTGAAGCAGCTCGCGAAGGAAGCCGGGATCGACGATCCGAGCGACGCGGAGCTGCGGCGCTTCGACAAGAAGCGCAAGGGCAGGAAGACGAGCAACGACGACTGGGAGTCGCCGAGCGACCCGGACGCGCGCATCACGAAGATGAAGGACGGCACGACCGACCTCGCCTACAAGGCGGAGAACGCCGTCGACCTCGACAGCGAGATCATCGTCGCCGCCGACGTGAAACCGGCGAACGAAGCCGACAGCGAAACCGGCAAGGACACGACCGTCGATGCGCAGGGCAACCTCAACGACGCCACCGACCAGCAGTGCACGATCGTCGAGGTCGTCGCGGGCAAGGGCTACCACAAGGCTTCGACGTTGGCCTGGCTCGAGGAGCGAGGCATCCGCAGTTACATTCCGGAGCGCGAAGGGAAGCGCAAGCGGCGCTGGCACGACAAGCCGGCCGGCTGGCGCGAGGCCGTCTACGAGAACCGCCGACGAGTCGCGCGTGACAAGGGCAAGGCGCTGCAGAAGCGACGCGCCGAGGTCGTCGAGCGTGGCTTCGCGCACTTGTGCGAGACCGGCGCGGGTCGGCGCACGTGGATCCGCGGGATGGTCGAGGTCGGCAAGCGGTATCTCGTGCACGCGATGGCGCACAACCTCGGCGTCATCCTGCGGAAGCTGATCGGGGTCGGCAAACCGCGGGAGTGGGCTGCGATCCGCGCGGCTCTCGCGCCCCTGCAGGCGGTCTGGGCGACGATTCTCGCCGTCGTGGTCGAGGTCGACGCGCGGATCCGCGAGCTCATGTCCGACCTGGTTGGCGCGAGCATCGCGCCGAGTTTCGATCATCGCGCCGGTCGGATGGCCCCTTCTTCAACGGGCTGCTAGCAG
>JANSYI010000018.1:0-130000 GCA_024742475.1 bacterium
CCCATGCGCGTCGTGGGTGTACGCGTGGCTATGCACGCCGGCTGCGTCGCCCGGAGCCGAGTTCGCCTGCAGCCGGTTCCCGTTGGCCGCGTACTGGTAGCGCCGCGTCCAGTTCCCCGACGCCGCCGTGTGCTGCATCGAGAGGATGTTCCCGACCACGTCGTACACGTACTGCTCCGTGTACCCCCGCATCGCCGTCCCATCCTGCGGATGTAGGCTCGGCGCCGCGCCAAACTCCGTCGGCTGCGCCGCGTTCTGCCCCGCGTGCTCCCGACCCTCCGCGTTCACCAGCCGGTACAGCGCATCGTACTCGTAGCGCTGCCGCGCCGAGACCACCGCCCCGCCGAAGTACACGTCCTCCTGCGCCCCATCGCCGATCTCGACGATGTTCCCGACCACGTCATACGTGTACGCCAGGTCCTGAAACGTCCGCGTCGCATCCGTCGTCCGCAGCCGCGTCAGCCGCTGCGTCACCGTGTCGTACGCGTAGCTCGTCTGCGTTCCGTTCCCGTACGCGATGAGCGTCCGTCGGCCCTTCGCGTCGTAGTCGATGTTCGACACGAAGTCCGTCGGGCTCGCCGACCCACGAACGTTCGCCGACACGCCGTCGAGCAGCGCTGCCTCGTTGTACGCCAGCCGCACCACGCTGCCATCCGGAGTCGTCTGCGTCACCGGCCGCCCCAGCGCATCGAACGTCGACTCCGTCCGAAACACCTCACTCTCCAGCATCCCCGCCGCCGCAGCCTCGAGGTCCGTCACGTCCTCCAGCTCCGCCAGCGACGACCAGTCCAACGTCTGCGTGTACTCCACCGCAAGCTGACGCTCTGCCGCCAGCAGCCCGCCCTTGAAGTCGTATGCCACCGCCGTCTGCACGCCCGCGCCATCATAGACCCGGTACGTCTGCCCGCGGTGGTACGTCGTCTCGGGGCTGTCCAACGACTCCCCGTACACCGTTCGGCTCACCAGTCGGGTCCCGTCCTCCGCGTCCCAAACGTATGCGTGCGTCGGCCGCCGCAGCGCGTCGAAGCGACCCCACGTCCGAAAGCCACGGCTGTTCCAGCCCCGCAGCGGCGTCCCGTCCACCGCCGCCAGCGCCCACCGCTGCCCCGAATCGACGCTCGTCGTACGAAGCGCCACCCCGCCCGGCGCATACGCGTTCTCCTGCGCCACGTTCCCCCGCGCGTCGACCACCCGCAACGCGTTGCCCTCGATGTCCAGAACGGCTCTCGTCTCCGGGAACGTCTCCACAACGTCGCCGCTGCTCGCATCGACGCTCCGGTTGTGCACGATGCTGAGGAACGCGCGCCCCAGGTGGTCGAGGTGCACGACGCTGGGGGTGTTCGCGTACAGCTCGGAGAGCTGTGCAGCACGCCGCGCCTGGGCACCCATCGCCCCGCCGATCCGCGCGGCATACCACGTGGACTCCAGCACCGTGTCGCCGGGGTCGTAGCTGCGCGACCACCACGGCGAGAACTCCACCCGGGCGAAGGTCCCGTCGGGCAGCTCCGTCCGCACCACGCGTCCCATCGGGTCGTAGTGCATCACCGGGCTCACGCCCGTCTCGACCAGCACGGCCTCCGTCTCATAGTCCGGCCGATCCGAGAAGAACGGCTCATACTGTTTCACCGCGAGCCCCTTGTTGTTGCGGATCGTTCGCCCGCTGCCCACCCAACGCTGCGGCGCCTGCACGTGCACCACCGCCCCGTCCGCGTCCAGGACGAGCGCACCGTCAGCATCACGCTGCGGGGCGAGTCCAGGCTCGGCCATCACCTTGCTCTGCGCGACGTGGCCCAGCCCGTCGACGTGCGTCCACTGCTCCAGCCACCGCGTGTTCGGGTCCCCGTGCACTTCACGACTGCGGGCCCGCACTGACGTCGGCCTGCCTTCGCGGACGAACGCCCAAAGGTCGACCGTGAACGTCCCCGTCGGATCATCGAGCGTATCGCCTTCCCCGTCGCGCCCGGCGATCGCGTGCGCCACGACCTGCCCCAGCGCATCGAACCGCACCTCCGCGATGCTACCGTTCGGATCGGTGACCCGCCGCGGGCTCAACACCCGGTAGTCCACCTCCGCCGAGGCCGTGTTGCCCATCGCATCGACCGACGACACCACGTGCTGCCGGGCGACGTCGTACGTCACGGTCGTCTCGTTCCCGAACGGGCCGACGAACCGCGTCGGAAGATAGAACTGCGCCGGATCAGGAATCGCGTGGCCACTGCGACTCCACCACAACGGCCCCTCTTGCACGTAGCCCCCCTCGGTCAGCACGTCGGCCAGCGTCTCGTCGCCCAACACGGCGCCGAACACCGACTGCGCGTGCGCGTCGCCAAACCGAGCGCTCTGCTGGCTGTGCAGCAGCGTCCGCGCCCCCACCGTGCCCCATGGCAGCGGTGCCGTCAGGTCGTCATTCCAATACAGCGCCCGCCGCTGGGTCAGCGCCCGTAGCCCTGGCTGGGTCGTGTCCGCCTCGAACGGGAGCGGGGGCGCACCGTCCAGCGCCGTCCGCAAGGCGTCCGCCGACAGCGGTGCATCCGGGTCCAGCCCGAGGCCTTGCAACACGAACGCCCGCTGTTCCGTCGGGATGCCCAGCCGCAGGTCGCCGTCCTCGTCCCGATGCATGACGTCGACCTCGGTCACGACAACCGCGCTCTGTCCTTGCTCGGGATGCGCGGGCGTTCGGCGTGGATAGCCCAACGCCGCGCTCCTCGTGACGACCCCGTACGCGTCGACCTCCAGCGTCAGCGACTGCTGCAGGCGCGGGTCTCCGGGCTCTCGCTCGACGTGCCACGTACGCGTCTGTGAAACCACCGGACCTAGCTCGGAGCCGCCGACTCAGGGATGCTCGTAGTCAACGGCGCCAGCTCGAGGTCCGTTGACCAAAGCGGGCCGACTTTCAGACGGACGGCGAGCGTTCGAATGCTGATTTCAGAAGGCCGCGACGGCGTGGCCGGTCGACGACTGCCACCGGCCACGCACCCGACCGCCTACCGCAGCCCGGTGATCACCCCATCGACCAGGTCGATCGCTTCGGCCTGCGGCTTCCTCGGGAGCCCGGGCATGCGCAGCACGTTCCCAGTGAGCGCGACGATGAAGCCGGCCCCGAGGTTCACCTCGAGGTCTCGCACCGAGATGGTGAACCCTTCGGGCCGGCCGCGCAGCTTCGGATCGTCGCTGAGCGAGCTCTGGGTCTTGGCCATGCACACCGGCAGGTTGCCCCAGCCGTACTTCTCGATCTGCGCGAGGACTCTCTGCGCAGGGGCACCGAAGCTGACGCCGTCGGCACCGTAGATCCGCTTGGCGATCGCCTCGACCTTCTCGGGGACCGACGCGTCGAGCGGGTAGACCTGCTCGAGCTTGGCCGAGGGCTTGGCCGCGGCCTCCACGAGCTTGTCGACGAGGTCGGCCGCGCCCTCGGGCCCCTTCATGAAGTGCTCACAGATCGCGACGGGCACGTCCTGCTCGGCGCACCAAGCCTTGATCACGTCGAGCTCGTCCTCGGTATCGCTGGCATAGCGGTTCACCGCGACGACGACCGGCTTGCCGAAGCTACGCACGCTCTCGATGTGCCGCGCGAGGTTGACGATGCCCTCGCCGACCGCGCCCGGGTTGGGGGTGTCCAGATCCTTGACGGCCACGCCGCCGTGCATCTTCAGCGCCCGGGCCGTGCCCACGAGCACCACCGCCTTGGGGTCGAGGTCCGCGACGCGACACTTGATGTCCAGGAACTTCTCACCGCCCAGGTCGAACCCGAAGCCAGCCTCGGTGATGCACCAGTCGGCCAGCGACATGGCGGCCCGCGTGGCGATGATGCTGTTGCAGCCGTGCGCGATGTTGGCGAACGGGCCGCCGTGAACGATGGCGGGCGTGCCGTACTTGGTCTGCGCCAAGTTGGGCATCAACGTGTCGCGCAGGACCGCCATCATCGCTCCCGTCGCGCCCAGCTGCGAGGCCGTCACCGGCTCTCGATTCGCCGTGTAGCCGACGAGGATGCGACCGATGCGCTGGCGAAGGTCATCGGCGTCCTCCGCCAAGCACAGAATCGCCATCAGCTCGGACGCCGCCGTGATGTCGAAGCCCGACTCCCGCGGGACGCCGAAGGTGGCCCCCCCGAGGCCGCTGACGATGTTGCGCAGCGCCCGATCGCTGACGTCGAGCACCCGCTTCCACTTGGTGCGGCGCCCATCGAGGCCAACGTCGGAGCCGAAGTGCAGATGGTTGTCGACCACCGCGGCGAGCAGGTTGTGCGCCGAGGTCAGCGCGTGAAAGTCACCCGTGAAGTGCAGGTTGATGTCGGCCGATGGAACGAGACACGACTCGCCCCCTCCCGTGCCGCCCCCCTTGATGCCGAAGCAAGGACCCAACGACGGCTCGCGAAGGGCGGCGCAGACCGACAGTCCGCGAGCAGCCATCGCATCGGACAGCCCGATCGACGTCGACGTCTTGCCCTCCCCCGCTGGCGTCGGCGTGATCGCCGAGACCAGCACCAGGGTCCCCGGATCGCGCTGCGGCAGCGCGTCCGTGCGAATCTTGGCCTTGTCGTGCCCGTACGGCACGAGGGCGGAGGGTTCGAGTCCGAGCTTGGCGGCGACGTCGTTGATCGGGAGCACGGGCGCAGGGTAACGCCAACACGCTCCGCGTGGAGCATCACTCGTCTTCGGGAGGCGGAAGCTTGGCGGCGCCGGCGGAGAGGCGCAGATGGAGCGCGGCCTTGGACAGCAGGTACGCGCCAATGGGCGCGGTCAGGAAGAAGAACACCGTGACCAGAAGCTCCTGCCCACTGAGCTTGCCCCGCGCGACGGAGTGGTCGACCGCCGACGCGAGAATCAGCGCGCCCACGCCCATGGTCGTCGCCTTGGTGGGCGCGTGAAGGCGTGCGTAGATGTCGGGCAGCTTGACCAACCCCAGCGACCCGAGCAGGACGAACGCAGAGCCGAAGACGAGGAGCACGCTGATGATGATCTCGGCCATTGTCACTCCATCAAGTCTCCGCGTAGGACGTACTTCGCCAGCGCGCACGTGCCCACGAAGCCCATCATCGCGATGATGAGGACGGCCTCGAAATAGAGGTCGGTCTCGAAGACGATGCCCAGCAGGAGCACGAGGCCGACCGTGTTGACGAAGACGGTGTCCAGAGCGAGCACACGGTCGGGCACCGACGGGCCCACGAGCAAGCGGTACAGCGAGAGCACCATCGCGGCGCCGAGCAGGACCGCGGCGATGGAGATGGCAACGTTCAGCATCCGAGCGCCTCCTTCAGGGGCGCCTCGTAGCGCTGCTTGATCTCCACGACCATCGCTGCGGGGTCGTCGGCGTCGAGGGCGTGGACGTGAATGATCGACCGCTCGGGGTCGTAGTCGATGGTGACCGTGCCAGGCGTCAGCGTGATCATCGAGGCGAGCAGCGAGATCGCGAAGTCGTTGTCGAGGTCGAGTGGCACCTCGAGGAACGCTGGGCGGAGCTTGCCGTTGGGACCGAGCACCAGCCGGGCCACGTGAAAGTTGGCGATGACGATGTCATACGCAAACACCGCGAGCAGCCGCAGGGCCACGCCGGGGCGACGCAGGCTCGGCGCGTCGGGCCAGAAGTGCACCGTCAGGCGCGGCAGCGCGACGCCGAGGAACACCGCGAGGATCAGGTGACCAATGTAGAGGGTGTTGTTGGCCAGCAGCCAGGTGACCGCGACCATCAGCGACAAGATCGGGTGCGGCAGCAAGCCGGGGCGCTGGGGAGAGCTCACCGTGGGGCCCCCTGGGCGTCGGACCACGTCTTGGGCGTAGGCACGGCGTCGGTCATGACGCGCTGAACGTAGCCCTGCCGGTCGTAGATCTGCGCCGCGGTCGCCCGCGAGAACACGTCGAGCCGCTCGGCCACGAACGACAGGCCGATGCTCGCGGCGATGAGGCCCGCGGCCGGAGCCAGGGAGCGCACGCCCGGAGGCACCTGCGGCGTCGCCTCCCGCCGGCTGGAGATGTTCCAGAACAGTACGCTGCCAATGCGCGCGAGCTGCACGAGCAGCGCGAAGCTGGCGAGCAAGAGCACCGACCACACGACGGGCTGCCAGGCGTCTGGGACCGACGCGAGGATCAGCGCCTTGCCGATGAAGCCCGACGACGGCGGCAACCCGACCGTGGACATGGCGGCGACCAGATACAAGATCGCGAGGGTGCGGCCCTGAGGGATGCCTGGGCCAGCCGACAGTCGCCCCTCCACCTCGCCACGTCGCAAGATGATCGCGTCGGCGAGCAGGAAGAAGCCCCCGGTCAGCAAGGTGCTGTGCGCGATGTAGAATACCGCCGCGCTCAGGCTCTCCTCGGTGAAGAGGCCGACCGCGGTGACCTGCGTGCCGACGGAGGCGACCACCAGATAGGTGATCATCTTCTTGAGGTCGGTGGCCGCGAGAACGCCCAAGGAGCCAGCGACCACCGTGACGAGGCCCAACGGCAGGACCCACGGCTCGGCCACGCCGACCGCCCACCCCTGGCCGGGCCCGAAGATGGGGATGAACACGCGAATGATCGCGTAGACGCCCACCTTGGTCATGATCGCGAACATCGCCGAGACCGGACCCACCGGCGCGTCGTAGGTGGCGGGCAGCCACAGGTGCACCGGCACGATCGCCGCCTTGAGCCCGAAGACCAGGAGCAGCAGCAACGCCCCCGCGTGCAGCAGCGGCGCGTCGGCCTCGGGCGCCAGCGCAGCCTTGGCCGCGAGGTCTGCCATGTTGAGGGTGCCGAGCAGGCCGTAGATGACCCCGACGGCGATGAGGAACGCGCACGACCCGATGAGGTTGAGCACGATGTAGTGCATCGCCGCGCGCAGCCGCTTGCGGCCCTTGCCGAACAGCAGCAGCGCGTACGAGGCAATGAGCAGGATCTCGAAGAAGACGAACAGGTTGAACAGGTCGCCCGTCATGAAAGCGCCCACCAAGCCCATCGTCTGGAACTGCAGCAGCGGGTGGAAGTACGGCCCCTCCTTCTCGGCCCCATCCCTCGCCCCCCACTCGACGAAGAGCATGAGGACAACGGTGAGCGTGACCATGAGCGCCGAGAGGCGATCGACGGTCAGCGTGATCGCGAACGGCGAGGGCCAGTTGCCCAGCCGCACCACCAACACCTCGCCCGCGTCCGTGGCCTGCAGCATCAACACGGCCATCGGAAGCAGCGTGAGGAAGGAGAAGCGCCCGAGCGCTCGCTGACGATTGCGCCCGGCCGCGACGTCTTCGGTGCGCGCGCCGATCCAAAGGCTCACCGCAGCGGTGAACATCGGCACGATCACGAGCAGCACGGGGAACAGTCCGGTCATGAGTGCTCCTCTCCTCCGGCGTCGACGTGATCGCTGCCCAACTCGCGGTTCGAGACCACCGCCAGCACCACGACGAACGCGGTCATCGCCAAGCCGATCACGATCGCGGTGAGCACCAGCGCCTGCGGGATGGGGTCGGCGTAGCTGTCGACGCCCTCGACGTAGATCGGCGCGTTGCCGACGCTGAGGCGGCCGGAGGCGAAGAGGAACAGGTTGGTGGCGTACGAGAGCAGCGCCAGCCCCAGCACGATCGTGTACGTGCGCTTGCGCAGCAGGAGGTAGACGCCGCAGGCTGCCGTGAGCCCAACGCCCAGCGAGAAGACCAACGCCATCATGATTCGCCTCCTCCTTCCTCTTCGCCGACCTCGCCGAGGCGCACCGTGATGATGAGTAGCACCGCGACGACGGTGATGAACACGCCCAGATCGAACGCCATCGCCGAGGCGAGCTCGAAGTCGATGGGCCCCAGGTGCACGTGGGTGAACGCAGTGGTGAGGAACGGCTGCCCGAACAGCATCGCGGTGGCGCCGGTGGCCACGACGATGATCAGCCCCAGCGCGCTCGCCACCGTGTAGTCGATACGGAGCCGCTCGAACGTCCAGCGCAGGCCGCTGGCCAAGAACTGCAGCACCAAGGCCACCGAGGTGACCAGCCCGGCGATGAACCCGCCGCCAGGCAGGTTGTGGCCGCGAAGCATGATGAACACGGCGACCAGCAGGAGCAGCGGCAGCAGCGGCCGGGTCATGGTCGCGAGCATGAACGGATAGGGCTGCTTGGCCCGCTGCGTCGCGCCCAGCGTGGTCTTGCGTCGAACCATCCGCACGTTCTCGAGCAGCGCCGCGATGGCGACGGCGGCGATCGCGAGCACCGTGACCTCGCCCATCGTGTCGAAGCCTCGAAAGTCGACGAGGATGACGTTGACGATGTTGGTACCGCCACCTTCGGGCTTGCTCTGCGCGATGTAGTAGTCGGCGATGCTGGAGGCCGGGCGGTCGAGCACCGCGAACAGCAGCACGGCGACGCCGAGGCCGACGGCGCCGGCGATCATCCAGTCGCGACCATGACGCGCGCCGGAGCCCTCCTTCTCGCTCTCCTCGGGCAAGAAGAACAGCGCGAGCAGGATGAGGACGGTGGTCGCAAGCTCGACCGAGAGCTGGGTGAGCGCGAGGTCGGGCGCCGAGAGTTCGACGAAGAGCAGGGTCGTGCCCAGGCCGCTGAGGCCGAGCACGATCAGGGCGAACAGCCGGCGGTGCCGCAGCTTGACCGTGGCGACGGCCCCCAGCGCCAGCAAGAGGACGAAGGCGACGACCGGCAGCTGCTCGGCGGTCAGCGCCTCGAAGCTCCACGTGGGCATGCCGCCGCTCACGAACGGGCTGAGGCACAGCACGAGGCCGCTGACGAGCACGAGCACCGTGTAGCGGGTGAGTGAGTCGGTGTAGCAGACCTCGGTGACGCCACGCGCGAGGCGGTAGAGCACGCCCAGCGACGCGTTGTAGAGCTTCACGCCCCGCGGCAGCGTGGGGAAGCGGCTGCGCAGCGCGGCGACTGCGTCGTACTTGAGGAACAAGGTCACGCCGACGGCGACGGCGATGAGGCTCATGACGAGCGGCAGGTTGACGCCGTGCCACAGGTGAATCTCGATGTGCGGCGTGGCATCGCCGAGCACGCTGTGGCTGATTCCAACGAGCGAGGGCTCGATGACGACCGCTGGGATCACGCCCACGATCACGCAGAGCGTGACCAGGAGCCACACCGGGAACTGCATCCAGGTCGGGGGCGGATGCGGGGTCTTTTCGAGCTTGCCCGTCTCGGGCCCGAAGAACACCCCCCACACGAAGCGAACCGAGTAGGCGACGCTGAAGATGCCGCCCACCGTGGCCAGCGCAGGCAGTACCCACCCCGTGACCGCGCCCACCTCGACCGCCTCCTTGAAGAACATCTCCTTGGAGAGGAACCCGTTGAGCAGAGGGATGCCCGCCATCGCAGAGGCCGCGACGGCTGCGAGCACCGCGGTCGAGCGCATGTACTTGGCCAAACCACCAAGCGCCTCGAGGTCGCGGGAGCCCGCCTCGTGGTCGATGATGCCCGCGGCCATGAACAACGACGCCTTGAACGTGGCGTGGTTGATGATGTGAAAGATCGCGGCCACCACCGCCATGGTGGTGTTCAGGCCGGTCAGCGCGGTGATCAGGCCCAGGTGGGAGATCGTGGAGTAGGCGAGTAGGCCCTTGATGTCGCGCTGGAAGAGGGCGACGAAGGCCGAGAACACCATCGTCGACAGACCGACGCCCGTCACGACCCAAAACCACAGGTCGGTGCCCGACAGCGCCGGCCACAGGCGGACGAGCAGGAACACGCCGGCCTTGACCATCGTCGCCGAGTGCAAGTAGGCGCTCGCGGGCGTCGGTGCCGACATCGCGCCAGGCAGCCAGAAGTGGAAGGGAAACTGCGCCGACTTCGTGAACACCCCCAGCAAGATCAACCCGAGCAGGTAGGGATAACGAGCGTCGGCGATGATGCGCTCGTGCGCCGCCAGGACATCGGTCAGGGCGAAGCTGCCCACGACGTCGCCCAACATGAGCATGCCGGCGAGTAGACACAGGCCACCCAGGCCCGTGACGCCCAGCGCCCGACGAGCGCCCTTGCGCGCCTCGGCCTTGTCGTTCTTGAAGGCGACGAGCAAGAAGCTGCTGACCGAGGTCAGCTCCCAGAAGACCACCAGCCCCAAGATGTTCTCGGAAGTGACGACCCCGAGCATCGCGCCCATGAACAGCAGCAGGAACGCGAAGAAACGATCGTCACGATCGAAGTGGTCGAGATAGTAGCGGCCGTACAGGACGACGAGCGCGCCGATCCCCAAGACCAGCGTGCACATCAGCAGCGCCAGACCGTCGAGCCGCAGCGCCAGGTCCATGCCCAGCGTCGGCATCCACTCGATCGTGGCCGTCGCCATGCCGCCCTCGAGCACCGGGTCGATCGTCTGGCTCAACGCCAGCATCGACAGCGCCGTGACGATGCCTGCCCCCCACGCCGACCCGTTTCGGCCCGCGATCCGGCTGCCCCAGATCGGCACCCAGCACAGCAGCAGCGGAATGGCGATGACGGCGATGAGCCACATGGCAGGAGCAAGCGCCGAGGCGCACAGGGTATGTATCAAACCAACCTTCGCGGGGACACTGCACACCGGGGGGCAATGTGGGCCGGAGCCTCTCAGAACCGGACGGACGTGCCAACGATGGCGTACAGCGGGGGCGCGATCTGGTCGAACCGTCCGTGCTGCTCATAGCCGGCACGCAGCCAGATCTCCAGCCAGGAGACCGGCAGGCCACCCACCCTCGCCCCGTAGCGCAGCGTTCGCCCCGGAAGCCGCACCCACCCATCCTGAACGTCCTGATAGACCACGCGGCGATACGCGTCGCTGTGGCGCAGATGGGCGCCCCACCCCTGGTCCCACGCCAGCTCGGCTCCGGCAAACCAACGGCGCGCGTACCAACCCGGCGCCACCGTCAGCTCGGTTCCCAGCCCAAGGGCGCGGACGGAGCGATTGGTCAGCATGCGAACCGTCCCGTCCAGCCGCACCGGCAACGCCAGGCCCTTCCACCGAGCCACCTCCATTCGAAACCCCGCTCGAAGGCGCCAGTCGCCGAAGTCGGGCTGAGCCATCGGAAGGTCGAACGAGCCCGAAACGAAGGCGCGTCGTTTCGAGAGTCGGCGCAGGGATCTGCCCGCCAAGAGCGAGAGCGTCATCGTGGAGCCGTCTACGCCCGCCGCGATCCCCACGACGTTGGGACGCTGCGGTGCCGGGACCAGGCCCACGTCGGCGGCCAACAACATCAGGGCGCCAGCGACCCCGATCATCGCCGAACCTCCGCGAGTACGCCGAGCGTGACGGCCAGCGTGTCCTCCGCCCTCTTCCAGACGATGTCGCTGTGGCCGGCGCCCGCGATCTCGACCATCCGCGCGTCGACGAAGAAGTCGAGCTGCTGCGTCTGAAACGAGGCGCCCAGATCGGACGGCTGGTCCCCAACGACGAACAAGACGGGCCCCTCGACCTCCGCCAGCCGCGGCGTCCAGTCGAAGTGCGCCACCTCGATCTCGTCCAAGTACAGCGACAGCAACACCGCCGCACCGACCCGCCAGTTCGGAGACGGATCCTCCACCCGCGCGTTGGTGTCCTCGAGGAGCAGCAGCGACGCGACGTAGTCTGCGCGGGCGTGCTCTTGCATGGAGACGAGCTGACGCGCCCAGAGCAGGTCGCCGATGTGCTCGGCAAAGGGATCGAAGTCGAAATCGGCGCCGCCCTCTTCGAGATCCCAACGCAGCCGCCCCGGCTCGGCCAGCACCGCCGCGGTGACGCGCTCAGGGTGTGCATTCATGTACATCGCCGCGTACTGGCCGCCCCACGAGTGCCCAAAGAGGATGACCTGACGCTCGGGTGCCAGCGTATCGATGACCTCCTCCAGGTCGCGAAGGTACGCGTCGAGCGTGAGCGCTTCGGGCTCGTGCCGCCGCGACAGCCCCGCGCCGCGCTGATCGAAGACGATGACGAAGTACTCGTCTTCGAGACCCGGGCCCCAGCGGGGCTGCACGAGCCGGAGCAGGTAGCGATGGTCGTTGCCTGGCCCGCCGTGCAAGAGCACCAGCGGAGGGTTTCGCGGATCGCCGAACGTCTGCAGGTGCAGGCGAGTCTCCGAGAGTTCCAGCGCGGGGAGGCTGTCGTCCTCGTCGACGGTCGCGTGAACGAGGACACCAGGCTCGGTGGGGTCGAGGCATCCTCCAAGCCCGAAGAGGAGCACAGCGAGACATGAGAAGCGCACGGTGGTGAGTGCCGCGAGCACGCACCATTTCCCGATCAGTGGGCAGCACACGCCGCCGCCAGCGTCGCGGGGTCGCTGAAGCGCACCACCCCCGACACCGACGCCAGCACGCACGCGATGATGACCAAACGCCCCACCCACGGCACGGCCCCTCGCTCGCGTCGTAGCGGCACGTCGCCGCGCCACAGCGTCCGCAGCAGGGGCACACCGAGCATCATCTGCAGCATCGCCGTGACGGTCAGCAACGCTGCAAACCCTGGATCGTAGACCAGCACGCCCGACCACGCCGCCCCGGCGACGCACACGTTGGCGGTGAGCGTGAGCAGCAAACCCCACCCACGCAGTCGATAGAGCCCGATGACGCCCACGAGCATGACTGCGGCCGCGACTCCATCGAGCAGAGCGTAGCCGAGCATGCCGGGCTCGTCGTGGTTGACCGCCGCGCTCGCCAGCGTCTCCACGTCGGCGATGGCGAGGGTGAGCATCACGACGATCGCGCGACGATGGACACGCAGGGGGAAGTCTCCCGACCCGTCCTCATACGCCTCGGCGGGCAGCATCAGCAGGCCGGCCGCGGACGCGAACGCCATCGTCGGCATCAAGACCGGGAGCGCGCCCGGCTGTGTCCACACGCCCACCGTCGCGGCGAGCAGCGAGGACCACCACGCGGCCGCGACGATCATGCGTGCCCAGGTCGAGCGTCGTTGCACGAACGCCGCCCCGACACAGAATCCGACCACGTGCACCACGCCGTAGCGCAGCACGGCGGGGCCGGTCACCCACTGGCAGGTCGCGACGCTCGTGGGGTGCCCGAGGCTGCTGACGAGCCAGACTCCGAGCACCAGCAGCGCGAGCAGGGCCGCGATGATCTGTCGCAACAGCGCGATGTGGCGCCGCCGCGTCGACCTCGCGACCCACGCGTCGACGTTTACCGCGTTTGGAGCGAGCTTGGCGTGCTGCCTGCGCGCGCTCTCGAGCGCCTTTGCGTAGTCGAAGCCCATCAGCGGTCCCCCTCCAGACGCGCGCGCACGAACGCCTCGGCCCTCTGTCGGCGCGCGTGCAGGGTGGACACGGCGACGCCGCTACGGCGGCTGGCGTCTTGCAGCGTGCGCGCCTCGAGTACGCAGAGCACGAACGCTTCCCGAAGAGGTTCACTCAGCGCGTCGAGAGCTCGATACAATACCCGTACCGCCTCACGGGCACCGACGTCCTCATCGACGGCTGCGGTCGCGCCCGGCCCCGGCGGCAGCGCGGCGTCGATTCGGCGTCTTCGCGTCCGCTTCGCGACGTGCGCGCGGGCGACGTTGAGCGCGATGCCATGCAGCCACGTCTCGAGCGTGCTGCGATCCTCGAAGTCCTCGATACGCTCGACGGCTCGAATGAACGTCTCGTTGAGGAGATCCTCGACCATCGACGGCTCCCCGGTGTACGCGGCGATCGTCCGCGCGACAGCGGCTCCATGGCAGCGGTAGGCCTCCGCGAGCCGCTCGGCGACGTCGGTGGCTTCCACCTCGGCGGGCGAACGTGCGGTCATCGCGTGCGAGAGGGTCACCGTCCTTCATGAGTGCCGCGACGACCACCGATTTCCCGATCGCGTGTCGAGGTCGTGCCCTCGCAGAAACCTACCTGCTAGTATATTCGAAGAGTCTCTCCGCGACCTCAGCGATGTAGCCAGCGTTCGAGCGTCGGGAGCGACCGCTTCGAGAGCATCAACGGCACCTCCGCCCCGCCGCGGCAGACCAGGTACACCCAAGGCTGCATCGTATCGCCGCCGCGGCGCGCGAGGCGGACGACCACCCGGTCGATGTCGTCCCGCGAGATGCGCTGGTCGTTGGGCGGGTCGCGCACGACGACCGCGTCGGGGAGAAGGACGACCCCGCGCTCGACTCGCGCCTCCGCCGCGGCCTCGGCTCGTAGGGTGCGACGGAGCAGCAGCACCAGCGAGGCGGCGCAGCCGACGACCCCGAGGAGCACAACGCTCGCCCAGGGGTGACCATCGGCGAACAGCACCGCGCTCGCGATGCCCGTCATCAGTGACAGCCCGAACAGCGCTGCCGGTCCGGCTCTCGCCGCCTGGAGCTCGGGTGCCCCGTCGGGGAACCACAGGATGCCGCCTTCGAACTCCACGTATCGATCGTAGAGGGAGTCGGGCCGATGCACCGTCGTCCGCCCCGCGGCATGCTCGTTGTGCAGCGAAGTCCACGAATCCGGCACCCATCGGTGGTACCTCCGGCCGCGCTCGCGTTCCGGCTCGATCGCACGTACCCTTGCGCCCCCTCATGAGCTTCGAGCACGAGAAACAATCCGCCCTTCGCATCCTCGAAGGCATCGAGCTCGGCACGATGAGCGCCGACGAGTCGTACGGCCTGCTTCGCGACGCCGAGCCGGTCCTCGTCTACTTCATCTTCAAGTGGCTTCGAAAGCGCTACCGCGACCACGAGGCTGCCGCCGGGGTGCTGGGCCGGCTCGCAGACATCTGCAACACACACCGCTCGATCACCCGGACCGCCAAAGAAGGCGAAGAGGATCCGGTCGTCGGGTGGTTCGAGGGCTCGTACCGCTACAAGGACCTCACCGGGTCCGAGTTCATCGACATCGTGGTCGAGAAGCTCGAGAGCTGAGGCTCACCCGTAGCTCACCTGCGGCGGCGCCGTAGGCCGAGCACACCGAGCAGCAGCAGCCCCCACCCGGACTCTCCCCCTTGCGAGCGGCAGCCGCAGCCCTGCTCGGGATCATCGGCCGGCGGCAGCGCGGCCGTGCTTGCGCCGCTCGTCTCCCCGCCAGTGGTCTCCTCGGGCTCTTCGGGCCCGTCGCCCGTACCGCCGCCGGTGCCTGCGATGTCGGAGGTCGAGCCGTCGCCACCGCTCGTGCTGCCGCCGTCCGACTCACCGACCGCGGTCCCGCGAACCGTGAGCACGACCGCGTCATCGGCCGGGCCACCGCCCCACGGGGGGTCGGCAAACCAGGTGACGCCTTCGTGCACGAGCCCGAAGCTCTGCGTGACCGTGTCCTGCGAGGCGAGCGAGATGGTCATCGCGAACCGTCCGATCTCCCCTGGCTGCACGGTGGAGTCCACCGTCGCCGCGCGTGACTCGGCCGGCCACGCGTCGTCGTACAGCGGCGACTCGCCGTCACGGGGATCGGTGGGTGCCAGGAACGTCTGGCCCGGCTCCCACGGAAGACCGCCGGTGTTCTCGAGCTCGATCCAAAGCTCGACCGACGCATCGACGGGCACCTCGATCACCTCGTCCTTCCAGGAGCGCTCCGACTCGAGCGCCGAGAACCACGCCAGGTCGGCGCGCAGCTCCCCCAGCCGCGGGTAGAGCAGCTCGCCGGGGCACGCCGTCGAGTTGCCGGGCCAGTCGCGGTGGCCGCGGATGTTGTCCTCGGCGGTGGAGATGTCCTCCATGCGCACCAGCGTCTGCACCAGCAGCTGGCCGCGCTGCATCATCTCATCGGTGGGTTGATGCCCCACCCCACCCACGCACTGCGACTGCGGCTCGTGATAGCAGCCGATGAAGCACACGGCGAGGTTGCCCGGGTTGTTGCCGCCACCGGTGGCCCCGCTGGTCAGCTCGACGCCGCGGCCTTCGTAGAGCGTGCCATCGAAGCCGACCAGCATCTGATAGGGGATGTCGCAGTAGCCCCCGCTGTCCATCGCGTAGGCCTGGGTGCCTTGAAGCCGCTCGATCACCGAGCCGTTGGCCGTCTGCGGCCCGGCGGTGTGGTGAATGGCCATGCGGTACCAGTCGTCCTCGACGGACGAACATTGGGTGGGACGTGCATCCCACTCCTCGCGCGTGATGACGCCGATCGTCTCGAGCTCGGCTGGGATCGCCATCTGCGGGTCCTGGCGCGCCACGAACGACCGCGACGCGCGCCCGACATCGGGAAACCGCGGCTCGACCAGCTCCCACTGCAGATCGCCCACCGCGTGGTTACGGCTGTCGCGAATGCGAAGCTGGGCGCAGGCGTAGCGCGCGTCGAGGTCGACCACCGCGACGTGCAGCTCCCCGCCGGTGTACGTCTCCTCGAGCGTCGTCCAGGGGCCGGCCCCCGCGGTGGTGCACGCGCCGTCTGAGTCCGCAGCCAAGCCGCGCGCCTGCACGACCGCGCCGCCTGCATCGCCGACCGAGAGCATGGCGGCCACGCGAGAGCCCCCCTCGGCGCCGTCATCCGCCGGCTCGGCCTGGACCGCCGGCGACACGCGCCACTGCCCTTGCCCATCGTTCTGGAGGGTCCAGCTGGCCGCCCGCGCCGCACGGTCGTCGTTGCGATCGGGCACGACGTGCTCACGCGCCAACGCGTCGGAGGGAAGCAGCGCCCCCACGACCAGCACGTTCAACAAGTTCAACAAGTTCAACCGACCCCGATCCGACATCGCGGCCAGGATAGATCGGTTACGTGTCCCCTGGGGACCCTTTCTAGCGTCCGCTTCAGAGCTCGACGAGCACGCCGTCGCTCTCGACCCCGCTGCGCGCGGCAGCGCTCACCGCCCACGACCCCGCGCCGAGCGTGATGGCCGTCTGCGTGGCGGGTACGAGGCGCTCGAGGGCGAACCCGTCCCCCTCGTCTCGGTAGACCGCCCACGCCCGCAGCGGCGTGTCGTCGCGCGGCGTCAAGGTGACGGTCTCGCCCTCGACCTCGGCATACGGCGCCGGCACCTCGTCACCGATGCGCGCCGCCAGCGGGGGCGTGAGCACGGGCTGGTCGTAGAACGTCTCGACCAGCGCCGTCCCCACCCCGAGCGTGTCCGACTCGAGCGGCTCGATATGAAAGTAGATGTTGCCCATCGATCCGAGATCCCTGTAAACCCGCGAAATCTCGACCTGATCCAGCAGTTCGTCGACATCCCAGGCGCTGCTCGACCCCACCTGCGACAGGTAGTTGCCCGTGAAGATGTACCTGCCCTCGGAGGTCATGCTCGACCACCACTCGAGCAGCGGCTCGTACGCCTGCTGCGTCTGCGTGGTGGGCCAGTAGAGCTGCGGCGCGAGGTAGTCCACCCAGCCCTCGTCCATCCACAGCAGAGGGTCGGCGAAGATCTCGGCGTACTGATCCAACCCGACGATGCCCTCGGGCATGCCCGGCCGGTAGATGCCGAACGGCGAAATGCCGAAACGAATGTGATCTCGCGTACCGACGATGCTCTCGTAGAGCACCTCGACCAACTGGTTGACGTTGTCGCGCCGCCAGTCGTCGAGGCTCAGATCGCCGCCGCCGTCTTGGTAGTCGCCGTACGTCGAGCCGTCGGGGAACGGGCTGCCGTTGGGATAGGGGTAGAAGTAGTCGTCGAAGTGGATCCCGTCGACGTCGTAGCGGTCGATGATGTCGAGCACCACGTCGATGGTGCGCTCTTGGACCGGCTCGGCGCCGGGATCCATCCACAGGAGGTTGCCGTACTCGTAGGCGTAGCCCGCCTGCTCGAGCGCGATGTGTCCAGGCGCCAGAGCGCTGCTCAGGCTCGACTTGGCGCGATAGGGGTTGACCCACGCGTGCACCTCGATGCCCATGGGGTGCGCTTGCTCGATGAGGTAGGCCAGCGGGTCGAAGCCTGGATCTTCGCCTTGTGCTCCGGTGAGGAAGCGCGACCAGGGCTCGAGCGGGGAGTCGTAGAGCGCGTCGGACTCCGGACGCACCTGAAAGATGATCGCGTTGAGCCGGTGGGCGGCGGCGACGTCGAGCAGCGCCCGCAGTTCGGCCTGCGACGCCTCGACGCTGAGGCTCTGGCTGCTCGGGTAGTTGATGTTGGAGACCGTCGCGATCCAGGCGGCTCGAAACTCCCGCGCGTGCGACACCGCGGCGGTGGGCTGCTCGGGCAGCGCGCCGGTGGAGGTGTCGGCCTCTCCACTGGAGGCATCGGGCGCTTCGGTCGTGCCGCCAGCCGAGCCGGTCGTCTGCGGCGAGTCGCTCGTGCTCTGCTCCCCCTCGGAGCCACCCGTTCCCGCCGAGACGTCGGTCTCGCCGTCCCAGGCCTGAGGTCCCGCGTCCTGAGCACACGCGCCGAGACCCAGCGCAGCCCCCAGCAGCGCGACGATGCGATGTCCGTCCATCACCCGCACGATACATCACACCGGCGCTCGACCCGCTCCCCCGACGCAGTGAAAGCACAGTAGCCTCCATCGCAATGAGTTCCGCACACGTGGACCAAGTCGCCGCCGTCTTCGACCGCTGGGCAGACGCGGGTCGAGCCGAGGGCATGGAACGCGGGCACGGCCCGACCGCGCGCCCTGCCTTCGATCGCCTGCAGGTGGGCCTCGGCTCTCGCTACCTCGACGTGGGATGCGGCAACGGCTACACGGTGCGCTGGGCCTTGGCCCGAGGCGCGCAAGCGATCGGCATCGACGCTTCGCCTCGCATGATCGAGCGGGCACGGGCGCAGACGGAGGGCGAGGCAACGTATGCGGTCGCTCGCTTTCCCGAGCACGACCTCGACCTCCTCGCCGAGGGATCGCTCGACGCGGTGTTCTCGATGGAGGTCTTCTACTACCTGCCCGACGTCGACGCGGCCGTCGCCGAGGTCGCCCGCTTGCTCGCGCCGGGCGGACACTTCGCCTGCATCGTCGACTTCTACGCCGAGAACGAGGCGAGTCACGGCTGGCCCGACGACCTCGGCGTCTCGATGCACCTGCTCTCCGAGGCTCAGTGGGCGCGCAGCTTCGAGACGGCCGGCTTGGCCGTGGTCGAGCAGACCCGGCTGCGCGAAGCGACGCCCGAGGATCCGGCGTGGAAGCGCGAGCAAGGGTCGCTGCTCACGCTCGGCCGCCGACCCTGAGTGTCGTGTCATCCTACGCTCGTGCGACGCTTCGGCCCCCCTGACGAGCCCCCCGCAGACCCCGGCCCGATGCAAATCGAGATCCCGGGCAAGACCGCGATGCTCTTGGTCAAGCTCGCCGAGGACATCGGCGCCAAGACACCGGGCGAAGTGGTCGGGCAGGCGCTCGGGTTGATGCAGATGCTGCGTTCGGCATCGGCCGGCGGCCGACGGGTCGTGGTGCGCGACCCGGCGACCGGGCACGAGACCGACCTGGCGCTCGGCCTGTGAACCGCACCTCACCGTCGCCGGTGGCCGTGTAGCGGCCCGTTGCCCCACGGGCCCAGAGGGCACTACCGGCGATCGGGCACCCGTGCGACGCTTCGAGCGTGACCGAGTCGCTCGCCAACATGCAGGCGGTCAAGCCCAAGGGCCCCAAGATCTTCATCGGACTCCTGGGGCTCGCCGCCGCCTCGGGCGTAGCCTGGTTCTTCCTCGGCCGAGCGCCCGGCCCCGTGGGCGAGCCCGAGGACCCGAGCAAGATCCTGCTCGTCGGCGAAGACGACCCCGCCGCGCCGATGCTCGAGCAGATGGGCTTCGAGGTCGAGCAACGCACGATGGCCGACGCGGCCAGCCAGGGGCGCAGCGCGGGCAGCAGCGCACAGAGCGACATCGACGCTGCGCTCCACTATGCCGACAGCTCGGGCTACGGATACGTCGCGTTCGCCAACGCCTCGAGCGTGGACTTTGGCGCGCGCGAGGTCAGCCCCGAGTCATCGGCCGTCTCGGCGCACCACCGTTACGCCGTGTTCAGCGTGGGCGACCTCGCGACCCCTGCCACGACCGTGACCGTCGACCCCAACGAACCGCTGTACGAGGTGCCTCCGCACGCCGAGCTCGTGCGCGCGCTGTTCGAGCAGGAGAAGCTCGCGGCCACGCTGGTGGGCGAGAACAACCTGTCGATCGAGGCGCAGCCGCTGTTCGAACGCATCCGCCCTGCGGTCGAGCTCAAGGGCGCCTTCGGCATGGTCGAGCAGAAGGCCGTCTCCGCCGCGAAGCGCATGCGCGAGTACGTCATCGACGCGGAGGAAGC
Source organism: bacterium (assembly GCA_024742475.1). Classification (GTDB taxonomy): domain Bacteria; phylum Myxococcota_A; class Polyangia; order Nannocystales; family Nannocystaceae; genus CAJXVA01. The sequence goes on from JANSYI010000018.1 coordinate 19,967, forward strand.
CGACCCGAAGCCGACGCTGCTCACCGAGGACCTCGAGCGAGCGCACGGCTACGCGCTGGCCAACGGATCGGTCCTCCTCCTGCTCGACGCGCCAATCCTGCAAGACCCCGCCACCAGCAAGGTCCGGCTCGAGTGGACCTCGGACACGCGCGCGTGGACGGTCGACCTCGCCAGTGGCGAGCGCACGCGATGTGAAGCCGCCGACCGCATCCGGCCTGACTCGGTCGAGGTCCACGCCAACGGCGCGACGCTGTTGAGCCGATGGGGTGACGACGAGCTCATGGTGTTCACCGTCGACCCCAAGACGCCGGGGTGCGCGCTGAAGACTGCCGGCACCATCGCCGAGCGAGCGGGCCGATGGGGCCAGGCCAACGCCTCTGGCCGAGTGGTTCGCGCGGTCCTCGACGAGCAGGAGTACGTCGCAGAGCTGCACACGCCCGATGAACCCCACCCCGTGACCTGGTCGCTGTCCGGATGCACGAAGGTCAGCCGCCCGATCTGGCTCAGCGAGACGCACATCGCGACGGCGTGCGAGTACCGGCCGCCGGATCCACCACCGCCCAGCGCGCTCGTCGAAGACCCCGATGGCGAAGACTCGGTCGACGCGGCCGAGGAGGACGCGGTGGAGCCGACTCCGCAGCAGTGGTGGATCTACATGGTCGACACCACCGATGGCACCACCCTCGCCTACCCGGTCCCCCAGGAGTTCGGCTACAACTCCACGCTCACGTACAGGCCCACCGGGGGCGGGCTCGTCATCCTCGCCGAGCGCGGCAGCCTCCACAGCTACACCTTCGCGCTCGACACGGCGGCCCTCTTCGCAACTCCCCCCGCAGACCCCCAGCGGACCAAGCCTGCGTTCGTCGAGGGCGAGGGCATCGTCACCGCCCTGCTGCCCACCGCGGCCAAGGCAGAGGAGCTCGAATTCGAGGGGTCCCCTGGCGAGGTCGCCGTGACGCCCGATGGTAGCGCGCTCGTCTTCGGTGCTGATCGTTCCGGCGAGTTCGACCGGAACCTGGCGGTCTTCGACTTTGCGACCGGCCGCACGCGCCGAATCGCAATCAACGAGTGGGCGCGTCACGGCGACCCGACCATCGGCCCCGACGGTCGCACGGTCGTGTTCAACAGCACCTACAGCACGCCCGGCTACGGGCGCGCCACCGTGGCGCAGACGGTGTCGCTCGAGCGCCCATGACTCCGTCGCGTGCCGTGCTAACGTCGAGCCCGACATGGCCAACGACGACGCTCTGTCCTCCCTCGCATTCCTCTATCTGACCTTCAGCCACGCCACCGACGGCGCGCTGACGATGGAGGAGATGCGAACCCTCGCGGACAAGGTCAAGCGCTGGGCGCCCGAGGCCGACCTCAAAGAGATCGGGTCCGTCATTCAGGGCGCCGTTGCCGAGTACAAGCAGGTGCCTGCGGGGCAGCACCTCGACGCCGCACGCCAAAAAGCCGCCGCGCTCGCGTCGATCGGCGACGCGGCCGTGCGCGCACGCATCATCGCAGACCTCGAGTCCATCGCCAGCGCCGACGGCAGCGTCTCGGAGGGCGAGCGCGCGTTCATCGACGAGCTCGGGGCGCAGTTCGGCGCCTGAGCCTACGCGACGCGCCCGCTGAGACTCGCTTCGGGCAGACTCGCCGCGACGAAGTCTTCGGTCGCGGCGCGCAGCTCCCGGGGGTCGTGGGCGAACAGCTGCTCCTCGAGGTGCACGAAGGGCGCGATCGCCTTCCACAAGTGAATGCTTCGCGGCGGCTGCAGCGGAAGCAGAAACGAGGGCGCGCCAACGGTCACGGATCTCTCGTGCCGTCGTCGAGCATCCCGCCCCAGTGACAAGGCGGTCCGCGATGGGCGGCCGGCGGCCCGAAAAGGGCTAGGCCCCGAACGCCTGCGTCCAGTAGATGCCGAACTGGGCGCCCGTGCCCGAGAATGTGCCCACGCCGAGGTCCTCGAAGTCGGGGTTCATGATGTTGCTGCAGTGCCCGGGGCTGTCCATCCACCCCTGCATCACGGCCTGCGGCGTGGGCTGCCCGGCGGCGATGTTCTCGCCAGCGGTGAAGTAGCTGTACCCCGCCTGCTCCATGCGCACGAAGGGGTCCTCGCCGTCGGGATTGTTGTGGTCGAAGTAGTTGCGCTCGGCCATGTCCTTGGAGTGCACGCGGGCCGCACAGCGCAGCGCGGGGTGCATCGTCAGCGGGCCGGCGGGTCCGAAGGACTGTCCACCACAGTTCGCGCCCTGCGATCGCGCCTCGTTGACGAGGATGAGGACCTCCTCTTCGAACTCGGTCATCGTGCTGTCCCACGAGGACACATCGGCGCAGTAGGCATTGGAGGGGACGACGTCTCCACCTCCGCTGGGGTCCGCACCGCTGTCTCCCGCGCCCATCGCGTCGGTGTCGCCTTCGGTGTCGCCCTCGGCGTCGGAGACGTCACAAGCGCTCAGCGAGAGGGTGAGGCCCACGATGACGGTCCACGACGCGCGCATGCGGCGATGATAGCAACCGCGACCGAGAGATCTCGCCTCGAGCCGCCCGAAAACCGTCCAGACGGTCGCAGACGCGCTTGATTGCCGGGCCTGCAGGCGGGATGTTCGACCGTCGCTCGCCATGTACGTTCACCGGAGCAACCGCGTCGAGCGCCTGTTCGACGCGCTGGCGGAGGTCGTCAGCACCCCGCTGCCCGACCCGCTGCAGCCCGAGTGCATCGTGGTCAGCAGCCGCGGCATGAACACGTGGCTCGCCATGCAGCTCTCCGAGCGCTTCGGCGTGTGGGCGGGGGGACACTTCCCCTTCCCGCGCCGCTTCGTCGACGACTTGTTCAGCATGGTTGCGCCGCACGGCCCCGCGTGGCGCGACCCGCAACAGCTGCTGTGGCCGATCCTTGCCGAGCTCCCCGGGCTCCTGAAGACCCCGCCGTTCGTCGAGCTGCGGCGCTTCGTCGACAACGACGCCAGCGGGCGACACCTCTTCCAGCTCGCCCACCGCATCGCGCACGTGTTCGACCAGTACCCCGTCTTTCGGCCGGAGATGGTCTTGGGCTGGGACGCGGGCGCCGAGGACCACTGGCAAGCCGTGCTCTGGCGCGCGGTCACCGATCGCCTCGGCGGACAGCACGTCGCCGCCTCGGCGCAAGACTTCATCGACGCGCTCGAAGGGGCCCCCCCGAAGGGCCTGCCCTCGCGCGTGAGCGTGTTTGGGGTCTCGACGCTGCCCCCGTTCTACGTGCACGTGCTGCAGGCGCTCGATCAGGTCGTCCCCGTGCATCTGTTCCTCATCTCGCCCTCGCAGGAGTACTGGGCCGAGCTGCGCAGCCGCAACATGGCGCCCGAGGTGCTCGAGTCGGTGCCGCCGCTGCTGGTCTCGCTCGGCGCGGTCGGCCGGGAGTTTCAAGGCGTGCTGGAGTCGATCGACTACCAAGAAGGCGCGTCGCTGTACGCCGACCCCGGCCAGGACGACCTGCTGTGCGCGCTGCAGAGCCGGCTACTGCACCTGCAGGGCAGCCAGCGCCCCCCACACGAGGCCTCGGCCGAGGACCGCTCCCTCACGCTGCACGCCTGCCACTCGCCGATGCGCGAGGTCGAGGTGCTGCACGACCACCTGCTCGCGATGCTGGCCGAGGACAGCACCCTGCAGCCGCGTGACATCGCGGTGCTCATCACCGACGTCGACACCTACGCGCCCCTGGTCGAGGCGGTCTTCGAACGCGACGAGTCCGACCCCTCGTTCATCCCGTTCTGCCTGGCCGACCGGGCGGTGCGGGCCGAGAACCCGCTGGTCGACGCGTTCATTCGCGTGGTCGAGATGGTCGGCGGTCGAGTGACCGCCTCCGAGGTGCTCGACCTGCTCGCGCTCGAGCCCGTGCAGGCCCGCTTCGGCATCGGGGCCGACGCGCTCGATCGCATCGGCACGTGGGTCGAGGGCGCGAAGATCCGCTGGGGTATCGACGAGGCGCACCGCAAGCGACACGGCCAGCCCCCCATGTCCGAGAACACGTGGAGGTTCGGACTCAACCGACTCTTCCTCGGCGTGGCGATGCGCGGCGGCGGCCTGCAGACGTTTGCCGGCGCCCTGCCCTTCGACGAGATCGAGGGCGCTTCGGCCGAGCTGCTGGGGCGTTTCGGCCAGTTCTGCGAGTCACTCTTCGAGGCGGTCGTCGGCCTCGAAGCCCCGCGCCCCGTCGGGCAGTGGCAGCGCGACCTCGAGGCCATGCTGCAGGCGGTGCTCGTCAGCGCCGACACGGAAGCGCGGTGGGACCCGCAACCCATTCGTGCCGCGCTCGATGCCATCGCCCAAGACGCGGCGCTGGCCCGCTTCGAGGACGACCTCGCGCTGTCCGCCATGCTCGAGCTGCTCGAGACTCGCCTCGAGGCCGACGCGCCGCCGCGGGGCTTCCTGGCCAAGGGCGTCACCTTCTGTGCGATGCTGCCGATGCGCTCGGTGCCCTTTCGCGTCGTGTGCATGCTCGGCCTCTCCGACGGCGCGTTCCCGCGGGGCGGCCGTCAGATGAGCTTCGACCTCATCGCCACCGACCCCAAGCCCGGCGATCGCTCGCGCCGCGCCGACGACCGCTACTTGTTCCTCGAGGCGCTCCTGGCCGCGAGGCAGCGTGTTCATCTCTCGTACGTCGGGCAGAGCATTCAAGACAACGCCGACCTGCCGCCCTCGGTCGTCGTCAGCGACCTGCTCGACCAGCTCGTCACCTCCGTCAAGCCGCCGGCGCCCCTGCCCGACACCCCCGAGGGCGTGCGCGCGCTCGTACGCGTGCGCCACCCGATGCAGCCGTTCTCGCCGCGCTACTTCGGCGCCGACGCAGACCCGCGGCTGTTCAGCTTCTCGCGCGACTACTGCGAGGGCGCCAAGGCCCTGCTCGACCCCACCAAGCTCGTGGGTCGGCCGCCGCTGCTCAGCGAGCCGCTGTGTGACCCCCGCGAACGAGACCCGAGCGCCTCAACGCTCGATCTCAACCGGCTGCTCAAGTTCTATCGGCTGCCCGTAGCCGACCTCGTGCGGCGGCGCCTGGGCGTCTACCTCGACGACAAGGACGCTCGCGACTACAGCGACCGCGAGCCCATGGAGGTGCTCGGGCTCGACAACTGGCAGCTCGGCGACACCGTCTTGCGCCACGAGCTCGCCGACATGGACACGGACGACTCGCTGGATCTCACCCGCGCCGAGGGCATCGTGCCGCTGGGCACCCCGGGCGCGTGCACGCACGAGGAGACCCACCGCGCCGTGGCGCCACTGATCGCCGCCGCGTCGAAGGCCCGCGACGGCGATCCGTTGCCGCCGCGCATGGTCGACCTGCCGATCGGGCCCACGCGCATCGTGGGCACGCTGGGCAACCGATGGGCGTCGGGACGCGTCGAGCTGCAGTACGGGATGCGAAGGCCCAAGAGCCTGCTGCGCCTGTGGATTCAACACCTGGTGCTCTGCGCCGCCGCCCCCGACGACCAAGCGCTGCGCTCGGTGCTCGTCGCGCGCGGCAAGAAGGACGCGCCCCCCGATGTGTGCGCGTTCGGACCGGTCCCCGACGCGCCGGCGCTGCTGGGCGATCTGTGCGAGATGTACTGGACGGGCCAGTGCGAGCCGCTGCTGCTGTTCCCGTCCGCCTCGTGGAACTACGCCCAGACCCTGCGCGACACCGGCAGCCACGAGGACGCTCGGCGAAGGGCTTCGAGCGCGTGGGGCGGCCAGAAGAACTACGAGGCCAAGGACCCGCACATTCAGCGGGTGTTCGGCAGCGACGACGTGTTCGCGCCCGGCTACACGCCCCTGCCCACCCCACTGCGCGGCCCAGACGCTGGTGACGTGGCCCAGCGCGTGTTCGGTCCGCTTCTCGACGCTCTCGAGGAGGGCGCAGGGTGAAGGCGCTCGATCCGATCACCATGCCCCTGCGCGGGCCTCACCTCATCGAGGCCAGCGCAGGCACCGGCAAGACCTACACGATCGCGACGCTGTGCGTGCGCCTGGTGGTCGAGCGTGGCCTGGGGGTCGGCGAGATCCTCGTCGTCACGTTCACCGAAGCGGCCGCCGCGGAGCTTCGGGATCGCATTCGGGCTCGGCTCGCCGACACCGCCGCCGTGCTGCGGGGCGAAGCCGAGGCCGACCCGGGCATGGCCCCCTGGTTCGAGCGCCGCGCGGGCAGCCGCGAGGAAGACCTTCGGCGGGTACAGGCCGCCCTGCGGGGCTTCGACGAGGCGGCGATCAGCACGATCCACGGGTTCTGCCACCGGGTCCTTCACGACGCCGCGTTCGAGACGGGCACCGCGTTCGACACCGAGCTGATCGCCAACCAGCAGCCGCTGCTCGATGAGGCGGTGCGCGACTTCTGGGGCCGCCAGCTCTACGGCGGCGACCGGCGCTTCGTCACCCACGCGTTGCGCACGGGGCTCATGCCGCAGCGGCTGCTCTCACTGGCCTGGATCGCCGCGGCCAACCCCGGCGTCACGCTGGTGCCCGCGGTCCCCAGCGCCGAAGACCTCGATGTCGTCGCGCTCGAAGACGCGTTCGACCGGGCCTTTCGCAACGCCCGCGCGCTGTGGCACGCGCACGCAGACGAGGTCCGCGAGATCCTCGAGCAGGCGATGGGCAAGCCGCGAGTCCTCAGCGGCACCAAGTACAAGGCGTACGCCGTCCCCCAGTGGCTGGAGAAGGCCGACATGTTCTTTCGCCCCGAGCACCCCGGCGAGCACCTGTCGTTCGACAAGATGGACAAGCTCACCGCGGCAGGGCTCGCCAGCGGCACCAACAAGAACAAGACGCCGCCCTCGCACCCCTTCTTCGACGCGCTGGGCGAGGTGCACGAGGCAGGCGGTCCCCTGCAAGCCGAGCTCGACCGCCGAGCGCTGGCGTTCAAGCACGCGCTGGCGAAGTTCCTCGACGACACCCTGCCAGCGCGCAAGCAGACCTCGGGCGTGCAGTCGTTCGACGACCTGCTACACCGGCTCGCCGAGGCGGTCGCCCATCCGCGTCGTGGCAAGGCGCTCACCGCTTCGATCCGCGAGACCTACAGAGCGGCGCTCATCGACGAGTTTCAAGACACCGACCCGATTCAGTTCCAGATCTTTCACGGCATCTTCGGCGGCGGCGACGGCACCCACCCGCTGATGCTGATCGGCGATCCCAAGCAGGCGATCTACGGCTTCCGCGGCGCCGACGTGTTCGCCTACCTCGAGGCCGGCCAGGGAATCGACCCGGGCGCACGCCACACGATGACCACCAACTGGCGGTCCGACCCGAGCGTGTTGCAGGCGATCGAGCATCTGTTCGAGACGCCAAAGCCGTTCATGCTCGATGCGATCGACTTCGTGAAGGTGGGCCCGCGCCCGGGCGCGCAGGACGGGCTGCGCATCGGAGACGAGCCGCTCTCGCCCCTCGAGCTCAAGCTGCAGCCGATGGGCCGCGGCGTGCCGGAGGGCTTCGGCTCCGCCAAGGGCACCATCCATGCCGGCTGGACCGAGCGGGAGCTACCCAGGCGCGTCGCTTCGGACATCGCCGTGCTGCTGACCAGCGGCGCGACCGTCAATGGGCGACCCATTCGCGCGCGCGACGTGGCGGTGCTCAGCCGCACCAACCGGCAGGCCCAGAGCGTTCAGGCTGCGCTGCGTGATCTGGGCATCGCGGGCGTCGTCTACGGGGACGCCTCGGTCTACGACACGACCGAGTGCGCGGAGCTGCAGCGCGTGCTCTCGGCGGTGGCCGAGCCGGCGTCTACCTCGCTGATGCGGGCCGCGCTCACGACCGAGATGCTCGGGGTCAGCGGGGGCGACCTCGAAGCGATGGCCGACGATGACGAGGCGTGGGAGCAGTGGGCCGGCCGCTTCCGCCGCTGGCATGCGGCCTGGGTGCAGCGCGGCTTCATTCACATGCTCCGGTCCCTGCTCACCGACCTGCGGCTGGGCGAGACCATGCTGCGCCTCGCCGACGGCGAGCGTCGCATGACGAACCTGCTTCACCTCACCGAGCTCCTGCACGAGGCGGCCAGCCGCGAGCACCTCGGCCCGACGGGGCTGCTGCACTGGCTCGCCGACCAGAAGAAGGGCGACCAGATGCTGGCCAGCGAGGCGGTCAAGCTCCGACTCGAACGAGACGACGAGGCCGTCCAGTTGATCACCATTCACCGCAGCAAGGGCCTGGAGTACCCCGTCGTGTACTGCCCCTACCTGTGGTCGGCGTCCGAGCCGTTCGAGAGCGAGTACGCGCACCTCAAGTATCACAACCCACAGCGGGAGCACGCGCTCGAGGTCGACATCGGGCCCAAGCCGTCCAACCCCCACGCCAAGCGCAAGCACCCCTCGGTCGCGCAGGCCCGCAAGGAGGCGTTCGCAGAGGGGCTGCGGCTGCTCTACGTCGCGCTCACCCGCGCCCGCCACCGATGCGTGGTCGTCTGGGGCCGCTTTGCCCGCTTTCACTACAGCGCGCTGGGGTACCTGCTGTTCGGGCGCTTCGCACCGAGCGACCGCGACCCGTACGAGTCGATCCCCGACCTGCTGCGTGATGCGAGCGACGAGACGCAGCGGGAGTGGCTCGAGCAGCGCAAACACCCGACGTGGACGATCAGCGAGCTCGAGGCGCCCAGGGCCGCGCGGATGCTCCCCCCCGAGGACGAAGCGCACGACCCGAGTACGCTGAAGGCCCGGGTCCCGCGCTCGAGCATCGACCGCCTCTATCGCACCACGAGCTTCACCGGCATCACGGTGAGCCACGGCGAAGCCGACCTCACCTCGGGGCGCGACGTGGACCAAGCGGCCGCGCACGAGCCGAGGCTGACGAGTGAGGCGGACGAGGCGCGGGTGCGCCTGGCCGACTTCCCCCGCGGGGCACACGTGGGCAACTTCTTTCACGAGGTGCTCGAGCACGCGCCGTTCGACGCCGACGACGCGACGCTGCAAACCCACGTCGAAGCGGGGCTGCGCAAGCACGGGGTCGAGGGCGACGATCTGGTGCCGCTGGCGATCGCGGGGCTGCGGGACGTGCTCGCGTGCCCCCTCGATGAGACGGGCGCTGCGCTGCAGGACCTGCCCGCGGCCGACTGCAAGGCGGAGCTCGACTTCGTCCTGCCGGTCGCGGCGGCGTTGACCGACGGTGCGACCGCTTCCCGGGCGCTCGACCCGGGCTCGCTGCGCAGGGCGTTCACGACCGACACGACGGGCCTCCCCGATGGCTACCTCGAGCAGCTCGCGACGCTGTCGTTCATCCCGGTGCGCGGCTTCTTGCGCGGCTTCATCGACCTCATCTACCGCTTCGAGGGCAAGTGGTACGTGGTCGACTACAAGACCAACGACCTGGGGACCCATCCCGACGACTACACGCAGGACAAGATGGCGGCGGCGATGAGCCAGTCGCACTACGTGCTGCAGTACCATCTCTACACGGCGGCGCTGTGCCGTCATCTGCGGCACCGGCAGCCGGGCTTCGACTACGACGCGCACTTCGGGGGCATCCGCTACCTGTTCTTGCGGGGCATGCATCCGGGGCGCGGCCACAGCCGGGGCGTCTACGCCGAGCGGCCGCCACGCGTCCGCATCGAGGCGATCGACGCGCTTCTCGACCCCGGAGGTGACGCGTGATGGACGTGCTCGACCGTCTGCAGAGCGCGGGCGTGCTCTCTTCGCTGGACGTTCAGCTGGCCCGCACGCTCGAGAGGTTGCAGCCAGGGCAGTCACAGCCGGTGCTGCTCGGCGCCGCGTTTGCGAGCCGGGCCATCGCGCATGGGCACATCTGCGCCGACCTCCGCGAGCTCGACGCGCGCCCCCTGGTCGACGAGGCCGGCGAGGCGATCGACGACGTCACGCTGCCGACGCTGTTCGAGTGGGTCATGGAGCTGGGGCAGACCACGCTGTGCAGCGATGGCAGCAGGCCCACGCCGTTGGTGTTCGACGGGGAGGCGCGGCTGTATCTCACGCGCTACTGGGAGTACCAAAACAGCCTGGCCGAGGCCCTGCGGGCGCGCTCGACCGAGCAGCTGCCGCTCGATCCGACGCAGCTCGGGGCCGACGTGCGCCGCCTGTTCGCCCCAGGACCGGGGCAGGTCTCCAACGCCCGGCAGATGCTCGCGGCCGTAGTCGCTGCAGCCCGTCGGCTGACGGTCATCTCGGGTGGCCCGGGCACGGGCAAGACGACGACCGTGGTGCGGGTGCTCGCTCTGCTGGTCGAGCAGGCGCTCTGCGCCGACGAGGCGCCGCCACGCATCATGATGCTGGCGCCCACGGGCAAGGCCGCCGCGCGCCTGTCCGAGTCGGTGTCGGGCAGCGTCGAGACGCTCGCGTGCGCCGAGGCGGTCAAGGCAGCCATCCCCCGCGAGGCCCGAACGCTGCATCGCGCCCTGGGCTACCTGCCCCACACGCCGACACAGTTCCGCCACGGCAAGGACGACCCTCTGCCCGCCGACGTGGTGCTGGTGGACGAGGCGTCGATGGTCGACCTCGCGCTGATGGCCAAGCTCGTCGAGGCTGTCTCCGGGGACGCTCGGCTGATCCTGTTGGGCGACAAGGACCAGCTCGCCTCCGTCGAGGCGGGCGCGATCCTGGGCGACATCTGCAACGCCGAGGGGCCTCAGGCCTACTCCGAGCCCTTCGCTGCGGTGCTGCAAGACGTGCTCGGCGAGCAGGCCGAGAGCCTTCCGCTGGGCGGACCTGCGCGCACGGGGCCGTGGGACTGCATCGTGGAGCTCACCCACAGCTTCCGCTTCTCGGCCGACAAAGGCATCGGCAAGTTCGCCAAGGCGCTGCGGGCCGGCGACGCCGAGGAGGCGATCGGGCTCCTCGACGCGGACGACCCCTCGGTGTCGATGGTGCCGCTGTCCGACCCGAACCGGCTCGAGGCTACGCTGCGGCCGGCGGTGCTGGCCGCGTTCGCGACGTACCTCGACGCGCGCACGCCCGAAGCGCAGCTCGAGGGGCTCGGCTCCTATCGTTTGCTGTCCGCACACCGCCGCGGGGCGTTCGGGACCGAGCGACTCAACGCGATGATCGAAGACATCCTCCTGCGTGCGGGGAGGATCGAGCGGACGAGCGCCGGGCCGCACTACCACGGCCGCCCCGTGATGGTGACGACCAACGACTACCAGCTCGGCCTGTTCAACGGAGACGTCGGCGTCATTGCCTACGACGGGCCCAACCTGCGGGCGTTCTTCCGCGGCAAGGACGGCGCGCTCCGATCGCTGCTGCCCTCCCGCCTGCCCCCGCACGAAACCGTCTTCGCGATGACGGTGCACAAGTCGCAGGGCTCGGAGTTCAACAACGTGGGCTTGATGCTGCCGCCCGCGCTGAGTCCGATCCTCACGCGAGAGCTCATCTACACCGGCGTCACGCGTGCCAAGGAGACCGTGCGGTTGTACGGGACGGCCGACGTGCTGCAGGAGTCCGTGAAGCGCCGGGTGGAGCGGGCCTCGGGCTTGCGTGACGCGCTGTGGGAGTGAGCGCGAGCTCAGCACTGCCGACCGTCCGAATTGCGGAACTTCGGGGGCTCTGTTCTTTGCTCAGACCCCTCGAAGGTCCGAAATACGGAACTTCGAGGGTTCTGAGCGAGTCGGGGTGCAGTCGTACGCCGCCGCGCAGCGAGCGCGGAATGACGCCGCAGCGTCTGTCCATCGCCCGTCGAAGGTCCGCCGCGCCACCGCGGTAGACTCCTGCCGTGGCAAGCGGTGCCAGCGACGACGACATCGAGACGCGCCGGCTGCGAGCGTCGCTGGAGTCGAGGCTGTTCGGCGACTCGGTGGAGCCGACGCGTGCGGGGCGGTTCGAGCTTCGCGAGAGCCTCGGCGCGGGGGCGATGGGGACGGTCTACCGGGCCTTCGATCCCGACCTGCAGCGCGAGGTGGCGGTCAAGGTGCTCCGCGCGGACCTGCCAGCCGGTTCGAGCGACTGGGTCGCGCGGCTGCAGCGAGAGGCGCGAGCCCTCGCTCAGCTCAATCATCCCAACGTCGTCGAGGTGCTCGACGTCGGCGTCGAAGCCGGCGAGGTCTTCATCGCGATGGCGTACGTTCGCGGCGTCACGCTCGGTGCGTGGGCCTCGACCCAAGCGCCGGGCCCCGCTCGCTTCGCCGCGCTGGGGCGCTACGCCACGCAGGCCGCCGCTGGACTGGTCGCGGCGCACCGCGCTGGCATCGTGCACCGCGACGTCAAACCGCAGAACATGCTGATCGGCGACGACGGCCGGCTGCGAATCGTCGACTTCGGGCTCGCGTCCGACGACGCCTCCGAGGACGCGGCGTCGGTGCTCTCGGAGGACCGACGGGGGTCGGGCTCGGGCTCGCTCTCGCTCACCCGCACCGGGCATGCCGTCGGCACCCCGCTGTACATGGCGCCCGAGCAGTTCGACGGTCGGGCCACCCCGGCCTCGGATCAGTACGGGTTCGCGGTCGCCTTCTGGGAGGCCGCCTATGGCAGCAGGCCCTTCGACGGCCCTACCGTGCACGCCCTGCTGGCCTCGATCGAACGCGGGCCACCACAGCACCGCAGCGATGCGATTCCTCGGTGGTTCCATCGCATCCTCGTTCGCGCCCTCGCCTACGATCCAGCCCGCCGCTACGCGTCGATGGACGACGTCCTGGAGGCGCTCAGCGGACCGAACCCCTGGGCGAGCGTGGCCCTCAGCAGCGCTGCCGCGATCGCCGTCGCCGCGGGCGTCGTGGTCGGCGGCGTACTGGGTGGCGACGCCCAGCCCACCGCATGCGACAGCGCCACGTCACGCATCGAAGGCGTGTGGACGAGCAGTCGGCAGGCCCGCCTGTCCGCCCTCCCCGGCGGAGACGACGTGGTCGCCGGCCTCGACCGGTACGCCGAGGCTTGGTCCGCCGAGCGGCGGGCGGCGTGCGAAGCAGAATCCGACGCCGCGATGCGGTGCCTCGACGACGCGGTCGAATCGCTCGATGCAATGCTGTCCGCGGCGGCCGACCTCCCCAAAGACAGCGTCGACGCGGGCCGGCTGCAAAGCGCCCTACCCGGCCTCGATTCTCTCGAGACGTGCGGCGCCGCCAAGGGCCCGAACGTTCCGCCGCCCGACGATCCCCGGGTCGCCGCGACGGTCCGCGCGCTCGAGGATGAGCGACGACGGCTCGCCGCGACGATCGAGCTCGGCGCCCCCCAAAGGACGGCGCAGTGGTCGGTCGACCTGCTCGAGCGCGCTCGCGTCACCGACTACGACCCGCTCGTCGCGCGCGTGTTGGTCGATCGCGGGCAGAGGCTCTCGATCGACGGCGACCCCGCGGCCGCGGACGCCTTCGACGAAGCCGCCGTGCTCGCAAAGCGCAGCGGGGCATTCGACACCGCGTTCGACGCGACCTTGCGCTTGGCGTGGATGCAGGCCGACGAAGGCCGCCCCGACGAGGCCGAGCGCAGCGTCGCGGCGGCCCGGGCCATGCTCGACCGCGTCGAGGGTCCGACGGCCCAGCGTCAGGCGCAGGCGTCGCTCTTCCTGGCCGAGACGTATACGAACGCGGGGCGCTACGCCGACGCCGAAGCCGAGGCGCTGCCATGGATCGAGGAGCCCAGCATCCCCGCGATGCTCCGCATTCGCGCCACCGAATACGTCGCCCGCGCTCGCTTTCAACTCGGCCGCTACGAAGAGGCAAGAGCCGGCATGACCGACGCGCTGAAGCGCTACCGCGACGCGCTCGGACCCGACCACCCCACCGTCGCGCGTGTCACCAACACGCTCGGCAGCATCGCGGTCGAGATGGGCGACGCGCAGGCGGCCCTCGACGCCATGCACGAGGTCGTGCGCATCGCCCACGTCGTCGTAGGACCCGAGCATCCGATGGTGGCCAACGCCGAGGGCAACCTCGGCATTGCGTACCTGCTGCAGGGCAACATCGACCGGGCCGTGGCCGCGCAACGCCGGGCCTTGGAGATCTTCGACCGCAGCCTGCCCGAGGGTCACCGCCTCCAGATCCAGGCGCGCGTAAACCTCTCGGAGCTCGTCGACGAGGACGAGGCCGAGGCGCTGCTCGCCCGCGCCCTCACGCTCGCCGAGGCCAGCTCCGGCGCCGACGGGGTCGAAGCAACCTCGGCTCGCTCGGCGCTGGGCGAACTCTACTTGCGCACCGGCCGGGCCGCGCTCGCCCGCCGAGAGCTCCGCCGCGCACTCGAAGCGCACGAGTCCTTCGGTCGATCCCGACGCGCGCTGGTCGACCGCGCCAACCTGGCGCGTGCGCTCGTCGCCCTGGACAAGGTCGATGACGCACGCCCACTCGCCGAAGACGCGCTCGAAGAGGCAGAGGGCCTCGAGGGAGGCAGCGAATCGCAGCTGACCACGCCGCTGCTCGCGATGGCGCTCGTCGAGCAGGCCGAGGGCCACCCCGAGCGCGCCCGCGCCCTGCTCGAACGCGCCGCCGGGCTCCGCGACGCAAAGTGGCAGTCGCGAAGATCCTACGCCGCGGTGACGAAGATGTTGGCGCAAGGTTCTTAGATGCTCACTCGCACGGATCGCCGGGCAGCTGCGCGATCCAGTCTTCGATGAGCTCCACCCCGAACGCATCGGCGAGCAGGTTGGGCACCTCCGGCATCTTCACCGCCGGGTCGGTGCTCGCCATGCGAAACGGAACGAAGCTCTGCTCGGGGTGACCGGGCCAGATGTCGTAGCGGGCGCCCCCGGAGGACGGCGCAAGCGCGCCCGGCTTCTTGCACACCCCGTATTGCGCCGGCACGTCGATCCAGGCCGACAGCCGCAGCCCGGTGCCTTCGGCCAGGCCTCCCTCTCGGTGACAGTGCGCGCAGTTGCCATGCAGGTAGGATCGCGCCCGCGCGTCGATCGGCGCGTCCCCGGCCGGGTCGACCAGCGCGGGCAGTTGGGCCGCAGCCGGCACCTCCCGGGCGAAGTACCCCTGCTCCGCGAGCCAGTCGATCTGCAGGGCGGCCTCCTCCCCGCCCATCGCCCACCGCGTGTTCATCTGACGCGTGGTCGGCCCGAGGATGACCGTCTGGTCGTCATGGCGGTGGCAGGTCTCGCAGAGGTTTTCGTCGGGCACCAGGTACAGCTGCGATCCCGGCTGCCCCGAGGCGTCGACGTAGTCGAGCACCACGTCCGCACCTGCCCGGCTGCGCACCGCCTCGGTCTGCGCGTCGTTCCACACGTAGACGTAGCCTTGCCACCGCCCCGCGGCCTCGTGCACGAGCAGCCGCGTCTCGACGTAGCGGAGGTCTTCTGCCTCGCCGCGATCGAGGTCGAAGGCGAACGTCTTGATCAGCACCGAGCCCACCGGAAACGACCACGCACCCTGCTCGGAAAACTCGATCGTCGCCCCCTGTGGGATCGCGAAGAAGCGGCCCTTGTCCGCCGCGTCGGCCCAAAGCGGCGCCGCGACCGTGAACCCGACCACCCCCGCGTTGGGGACCTGCTCGCGAAGCGGCCCCACGAAGAAGCCGTACGCCGAGAGCGTCTCGAGCGGATAGGTCGCGACGTCGAGGTTCACGGGGTCCGCAGGCCCTCCCGTACCGGTGCCCGTCTCGCCTCCCGAACTCTCCGCCTCGGCGCCCGAGGAGCCCTGCAACGTCTGCGGCGCATCGACGGGCTCGCCGCAGCCGAGGGCCAGCCCCCAAAGCGGGAGCATGAAGTGCAGGACCCGCATGCGCGACGAGTCTATCAAGGCGCGCAGCCGGAGCCTCGAGCGCGCGCCGCACCGGGCCACACGGCCATCCTCGCTCGGGTAGACTCCGCCCGTGGCAGGGAGCTCCTTCGGCAAGCGCTTCGTCGTCACCACCTTTGGCGAGTCCCACGGTGGTGCCGTCGGCGTGGTCGTCGATGGCTGCCCGGCGGGTCACGCCTTCTCCCACGACGCGATCACGGCTCAGCTTCAGCGCCGCCGGCCGGGGCAGAGCCGACTCACCTCCAGTCGCGCCGAAGCGGACGCAGTCGAGGTGCTCTCCGGCGTGGACCCGACCACGGGCAAGACGCTCGGCACGCCGATTGCGATGACCGTCGGCAACAAGGACACGAAGAGTCATCACTACCAAGAGCTCGCGAAACTCTATCGGCCTTCCCACGCCGACTACACCTACGACGCGAAGTTCGGGGTCCGCTTCGTCGCGGGCGGCGGCCGGGCCTCAGCGCGCGAGACCGTGGGGCGCGTGGCCGCGGGCGCGCTCGCCGAAGATCTACTCGCGACCGCCGGCGTGCAGATCGTCGCGTGGGTCGACAGCGTGGCCGACGTGCATGCAGGCGCCATCGACCGCGAGACGCTCACCCGCGAAGCGGTCGACGCCACCCCCGTCCGCTGCCCCGACCTCGAGGCAGCCGCGAAGATGGAGGCGTGCATCGAGGCCGCTCGCAAAGACGGCGACACCGTCGGCGGCGTCATCCGATGCGTGGCGCGTGCCGTCCCCCTCGGCTTGGGTGAGCCGGTCTTCGACAAGCTCACCGCCGACCTCGCCCACGCCATGATGAGCCTGCCCGCCACCCGCGGCTTCGAGATCGGCGAGGGCTTCGCCGCCACGCGCATGCGCGGCACCGCCCACAACGACCCGTTCGAGCCCGACCCCGAGCGGACCCACGGCGGCGACGGCATTCGCACCCGCACCAACCACTCCGGCGGCGTTCAAGGCGGAATCTCCAACGGCGAAACGATCGTCTTCGCGGTGGCGTTCAAACCGGTGGCCACCGTGTTCGTCCCTCAAGACACCGTGGACCGCGACGGCAACCCCGCGATCTACAAGGCGCGCGGGCGACATGATCCCTGCGTCCTGCCGCGCGCGGTCCCCATGGTCGAGGCGATGGCTGCCCTGACGCTATGCGACCACTGGCTACGACACGCGAGCTCCCGCCTCGAGGACCTGCACCGGTGAGCCTTCGCGTCATCGACGGAGGCGGCGACGGCAGCGAAGCCCGCGCCCTCGCGCCGGGTGCCCCGCCCTCCCCTGGACCGTGCCCCAACGACCTCGCCCAGCACCTGCAGCACGGCGAGGTGCTGGTGTGGTGGAACGAGAAGCGCCGCGTACAGTTCGGTCTCGCAGGCATCACCCTCGGCGCTGCCGCGATCGCGCTGCTCATGGTCACCGGCTTCGCCCCCACCTTCTGGTCCCAACCGATCGCCGACCTGTGGCGCCCGGTGCTGGCGCTGCTCTCGCCCACCCTCGTCGTGCTCGTCCGCGAGTGGACGGCCCGCACCGCGCTCATGGTCACCGACAACGCCATCATCGAGGTGCCCCTGCGAGGTGGACCGCGGCGGCTCGCTCTGCCCCGCATCCTGTCGGTCAAGCGCGACTGGCTGCGCGGGGGCCTGCGCGTCGACGGGCCCAACACAACCGTACGCGTCCCCACCTCACTCATGGAAGAGTCCGGCAAGGCCGTTCGGTCCCGCCGGGGCGGACGCATCCGCATCTCCGACGACGTCAGCGACCCGCTGCGCTGGCTGAGCTGAGCGGGTACGCTCCGAGAGGTGAGCGCCACCCGTACGCAGCTCCGTTCCGCGCGACGCGTCGTCGTCAAGCTCGGCACCGGCGTCGTCACCCACGACGGTGAAGGCGTCGCGCTCGGGCGCCTGCACGGCATCGTCGAGGACCTCGCGCGGCTGCGCGCCTCAGGCACCGAGGTGTTGCTGGTGAGCAGCGGATCGGTCTCGATGGGTGCCAAGGCCCTCGGTCTCTCGGAGCGACCGCGTTCTCTTGGCGTCCGCCAGGCGTGCGCTGCGGTCGGCCAAGGTCAGCTGCTCTCGCTGTACAGCCAAGCGTTCGGACAGCTGGATGTCACGGTGGCCCAAGTGCTGCTCACACAGGACGACCTTCGCGACCGCGACCGCGCGCTGTGCCTGCGAACCACCCTGCTGCGGCTGCTCGAGCTCGGCACCGTCCCCGTGCTCAACGAGAACGACAGCGTTTCGGTTCGCGAACTCGTCGAGCACCGCAAGGAGACGCTACAGGGCTTTGGCGACAACGATGGCCTCTCCGCCCTGGTCGCGGTCGCAATCGACGCGGACGCACTGGTCTTGCTCACCGACGTCGATGGCCTGCATACGGCCAACCCCTCGCTCGACCCGGACGCGCAGCGCATCGAGTCCTTGCAAGGTATCGACGAGGCCACGCGGCGGCGCGCCAGAGGTGGCTCGGCCACGGGGACCGGCGGTATGGCGAGCAAGCTCGGCGCAGCCGCCCTTGCGACCGATGCCGGCATTCCGACGCTCATCGTCGACGGCAAGGCGCCCGCGATCGTCTCCCGCGTCCTCGCGGGCGAGTCGGTCGGCACTGCCGTGTGGCCTCGCGACCGCAAGTCCTCGCGGCGCCGGCACATCGCGGTGGCGGCTCCCCACCGCGGAGCCCTGGTCGCCAACCCTGGGGCGCTCGAGGCCCTGCGTGCCCACAAGGCGTCGCTGCTCCCCGTCGGCGTCGTCGAGGTGCACGGCACCTTCGCGCGCGGCGACGTCGTGGAGCTTCGCGACGGCTCCGGACGGGTGCATGGACGCGGTCTGGTCAACTACGACGCCGATGCGTGCCGTGCGATCGCGGGCCAGCAGAGCACGGAGATCGCAGGCATCCTCGGCTATCGCGGGTACGACGCGGTCATCACCCGCGACAACCTCGCGCTCACGGACGTCTGAGAATGAACGACTCTTCGATCCCCGCACGCCTCCGGGCGGCCAAGGCCGCCGGTCTCGCACTGAGCCACGCGCCCCCGGGCGAGCGCCGCGAAGTCTTGCTCGCGATGGCCGACACCTTGTGCGACCCGGCCGTGCGCGCGTCGCTGAAACAGGCCAACGACGCCGACGTCGCCGACGCAGAGGCGGCCCGGGCCCGCGGAGAGCTCAGCGACGCGCTCGTCCGTCGCCTGGTGCTCACCACCGCCAAGCTCGACGTCCTCGCCGAGGGCCTGCGTCAGCTGGCCGCCCAGGACGACCTGGTCGGTCGCGTGCTGGAGTCGCGCGAGCTCGACGACGGCCTGGTCCTGCGCCGCGAGTCATGCCCTCTGGGCGTGCTCGGCATCGTCTTCGAGGCCCGCCCCGACGCCGTGCCGCAGATCGTGGGTCTCGCCCTGCGGACGGGCAACGCGATCGCCCTCAAGGGAGGCCGCGAGGCCACGCGCAGCAACGCGGCGATGGTCGACGCGCTGCATGGGGCGCTCGAGCGCGTCGGACTCGATCCCGCCCTCGTCGCGCTGCTCGAGGGCCGCGCGGAGGTCTCGGAGCTCCTTGAGCAGCAGGGCCTGGTCGACCTCGTCATCGCACGTGGCAGCGCCGGCTTCGTAGACCACGTGATGCAGACATCGAAGGTGCCCGTCGTCGGACACGCCGAGGGCCTCTGCCACATCTTCTTGCACGGCTCGGCCGACCCCGCCATGGCGGCCGCGGTGGTGCGCGACGCCAAGACCGACTACCCCGCGGCTTGCAACGCCGTCGAGACGCTGCTTTGGGAGCCCGGCGCCGAAGAGGCGCTGCTGCGCACGGTCGAGGAGCTTCAGGCGCACGCGGTGACCGTCCGCGGCTGCGAGCATACCCGCGCCGTCTGCCCCGTGGACGAGGCCACCGACGCGGACTGGGACGCCGAATACGGCGACCTCGTGCTCTCGGTGTGCCGCGTCGATGGTCTGGGTGGGGCGCTCGAGCACATCGAACGCCACGGTTCACGCCACACCGAGTGCATCCTCGCCGCCGACCAATCCGCAGCGGATCAGTTCATCGCCCGCGTGGATGCGGCGTGCGTGTTTCACAACGCCAGCACACGCTTCGCAGACGGCTATCGCTTCGGCCTGGGCGCCGAGGTCGGAATCAGCACCCAGAAGCTGCACGCCCGCGGGCCCGTCGGTGTCGGGGGGCTGGTCACCTATCGCTGGCTCCTTCGCGGTGAGGGCCAGGTCGCGTCCGACTACGGACCAGGCAAGCGCAGCTTCAAGTTCAGCTGAACGAAGAAAGGGGACCCCGAAGGCCCCCTTTCGCGCATCACCTCGGACCGAAGCTCAGGTGGCGAGGACTTCCGAGATGCGCATGCCGGAGTGGGACGTCGAGGCGTTGCGCTTGCGGGAGTACGAGCGGAGGCGACGCTGTGCCGCTGCGAACGCGTCACGCAGAGCGATGCCCAGGTCCTCGTGGTCGTGGTTTTGAGGATCACGGTTCACGACGATCGTCTCGGAGGGGACCTTGACCTCGACTGTGACGTGATACGTGTGGCCTTTGGCTTGTTTCTTGTGGGGGGACTCAACGACGACCCTGCATCCTGTGATGCGGTCGAACATCCGGTCCAGCTTTCCAGCCTTCGCCCGGATGCGCTCTTCGACTTCGGGGGTTCGGTTGACGTTGCGGAACACAATCTCCAATGGCAGCTTCATGCGCCTTCCCTTCGCGAACGGTGAGCGGGCGGCGACGCCGACCATTCGACGCCTCCGATCCGCTGCCCACCAGTCCACCAGCTCGCTGGGCCGCCGCCAAGGCGACCTCCGCCCTACCTCGGAGCACGTCGGCCCCCGGCTGCTCGACCTGGCCGTGATCCCAGACGGAAACGACTTGGCATCGCCCCGGTGCGAAACGAGCTTCGCGCCTCGGTCTGCACCGGGCCGGGGGGTTCGGCCCGTCAGTCGAGGAGATCGCCGAACCCCAGCCGCGCAAGGGATGTACGGGTCCCTACGGCGTCTTCAAACCGAATCGCCTCCATCCCGGCCGCGCGCGCGCCTTTGCAGTTGCCCTCACGGTCGTCGATGAAGACACACGAGGCACCCGCGACGCCGAGCCGGTCGAGTACCGCTTGGTAGTAGCCCGCCTCCGGCTTGCGGTAGCCGACGTCGCACGAGACGAAGCTCCACGACATCCACCGGGACAGCGCAAGCTTGTCCTCGATCATCTGGTACCAGGGCGTGTAGTTGGAGACCACATGCATGGGTACGCCCTCGAGCGCGCCCAGCAGGTCTTCGATGCCATCGAGGAGTCGGTACGCCTCGAACATCGTACGACGCAGACCTTCGATGTCGTAGTCGCGACCGTCGACGAAGAAGCTCCGCTCCATGTCTTCGACGGGCAGGTCTCCTCGCTCGCACGCAGACCATACGGACGGGTGCTTGACCTCGAGCAGCGCCTCGAGCGTCATCCCGAAGAACGCGGGCACCTCGACATAGAAGGGGTCGTGCACCAACGTCCCCATGACGTCCCACAAGATGATGCGGTCGCTCATTGGCGCAAGAAGGTAGCGCGGGAGAGCGCGGAGGCGTGAGGCTGCGGTCCCCACAGCGTGTC
Organism: bacterium; assembly: GCA_024742475.1. GTDB lineage: Bacteria > Myxococcota_A > Polyangia > Nannocystales > Nannocystaceae > CAJXVA01. The sequence goes on from JANSYI010000018.1 coordinate 41,115, forward strand.
TCGAACGTCGCCATACGCGGCGGCCCGCACGATCAGGGTCGCCGCGACGCTCATCAGGCGCGCGCGAATCGGCGGGCCCTCGACCACGATCGCGTCACCTTGGGTTTCGATGAAGGCTTCGACCGCGTCGACGAGCGGGGCGACCTGGTTCATCAAGATATCGGTCCCAGGCCCGGGGCCCTTGGCGTCGAGCAGCTCGCGCAGCACGATCCGCGCGACCTGAACGTTCTCACCGAGGAAGTCGGCGTATCGATCCGCGGTCGCGAGCAGCCGCTCTTCGAACGACCCATCCATGAACATCGCCGCCTGCAGCACGCCCCCGAGGTTGGAGAAGGCTCGCTGTACCGTGGCCTGGTACAGCTCCTCCTTGCTCTTGAAGTGGTAGAGCAACGACGGTCGGCGGATGCCCGCCTGCTCGGCGATGTCGGCGAGCTTCGCCGGACCAAACCCTTGTTCGGCGAAGACCTTCTCCGCCGCTTCGAGGATCCGCTGCGGCGTGGAGACCTTGACGTCTTCCGCTCTGGGACGGCCCATGCCCGCACCCTACCCCTGAATACACGAAGACGGGAGCCCCCGAAGGAACCCCCGTCTCACGCGCGACCCCCCGCCCCCCCGAAGATCGGGGAACATCAGGGAAGCTGAGGAAAGATCAGGCTTCGCGGCGGATGAAGCCCAGGCCGAGCAGGCCAAGCATCAGCGCGATGGTGCCGCCGACGCCTTGCTCGCTGGAAACGGAGCAGCCGCCACCGCCGTCGTCACCGCCAGCACCGCTGTCGTCGCCACCGTCGGTGTCGCCGTCGCTGTCGCTGTCGCTGTCGCCGTCGGTGGTCACGAACGTGTCGTTGCCGGTCGGGTCGGAGCCGTTGCTGTCGGTCGTGGGTCCGTCGCTGTCGCCACCATCCGTGTCGCCGTCGGTGGGGTCGATCGGGCCGCCCTCGACCGTCACGGTGACCTGGACGGTCTCGGCTTCATTGCCGTAGTAGTCCGACGCTTCGACGGTGACGATGTACTCGCCGCCGGGGAGGTCGGCGATGTCGCCCGAGGTCCACTCGGTGTCGACGGTCTTGAACGGGTCGCCGTCGAGGAAGTTGCGGTCGCAGATGTCGGTGGTGCAGAACGAGAACTCGCCACCAGCCACAGCCCCTTCGAGCGCGTCGGAGGCGATGGTGATGCGAACGGCGGCGTAGTTGGAGCCCTCTTCGATGCGCGCCGTCGCGTTGAGGGGATCGCCCTCGGCGATGACGTCGCCGTCGGCGGGCGAGACCAGCGTGATGATCGGAGGCTGGTCGTCGGCGGCGTTGGGGCCGAGGTTCTCGATGAGGTCGGCGTGGCTGTTCTGCTCGCCACCTTCGCAGCCGGTGTGGTCGAGGCTGGTGCAGTCGAGCGGTTGCGCGGTCATGCCGTCCTTGCCGCCGAGCGGCGCAGCGATGGCACCGCACTCGTCGACGAACTCCGTGGGCGGGTTCGCGAAGTCGGGCGGGTAGTTCATCCAGTCGGATGCCGCGCCGTCCTTGCCCTCGAGACCTGCGAGCAGGCCGGTGGCGAAGACGCCCGCGGTGACGGCGTCGGGGTCCGAGCACTGGTTGGTGCCGTCGAGGAACGCGAAGTACGCGACGTCGCGGCTGAGCGCGGCGCAGTTGGACAGCGAGGACGTGCAGGTGTGCGAGTTGTTTTCCTTGGACGCCTCGGCACCCGTGAAGAGCGCGTAGACCGGGACGTACTCTGGAGGAGCCTCAGTGACGACGCGGAGGTCATAGGCCGCGTATGCGGCGGCGATGCCATCGGCGATGTCTTGGGCGGCGTCGCTGGGCGAGAGCGTGGTCGGCTCGGCGACGTTGGGGAGGCAGCCCGCTGCGATACCGCTGCCGCTCATGCCGGTCTTCTGGCAGTGCGAATCGACGGTACCCGACGGCGTGGCCTCGACGTCTGCGGTCGGGACCCAGATGATCGCGGGTTTGGTGTCCGCCATGGCGACCGAAGAGGTGGTCAGCGTGGCGAGAATGGCGGCGGTGGAAAGCAAGCAAGTGCGCTTCATCAGAAAGGTCTCCTCGGGGATGGGGCAGTAAAGGAAGAGGCGGAAAGCCTGTCAACCCCCACGAGCCCGTGAACGTGTTCCCCGGACGGCGCTTACGCACCCAATGTGGCGGATCTCGACAAATTGCTCTCGGAACGCGGCCTGCGGGCCGTCAGCGACAGCGGCGCCTGCGAGGCCGCCCCCCAGGCCGCGACATCAACCACAGACGACGGAAGGGACGCACAGCCGAGGCCCCTGGCGAACACTGAGCGACTCGAGGCCGAAGCACAGCTCGCCGTCGATGACGGGGTCGAGCGTGCAGCCGCGCGCCGCGGTGGCCTTGAGCTCGCGCGCCGGACCGTCGAAGACGTCTCGCCCCCAGATCGGGGTGCCGAGGACGATATTGGGCAGGTTTGCGACGACGCCCAGGCGCGTGGAGGAGAGCGCCTGCGCGTGCATCACCCCCGGCTCGGCCGCGTGCCGGAACGTCCGAACGACGCCGCCGAGGTTGATGTCGATCGAGCCGACCTGCAGCGATGAGAACGTGTCGAAACCGAGCACCTGCCCGTCGACCTCGACCTCGGCGCGCGTGGGTTCGAAGATGTCGTCGGCGTACTGCTGCAGCGAGGGCACCAGCCGCTCGCGAATGGGCCGTGGAGTGCTGCCGGCGACGCCTCCGACCGATGCCTTGGCGAGCACGTCGATGATGCCGATCGGATCGATGCGGTCGCGCTGGTAGAGCTTGTCGAAGAAGCGCTGAGCGACGCCCCCGATCGCGGTGGCGAAGCCGATGCGCTCGAAGGTCTCCTCGCCGCTGACGCAGGTGATGCGCAGCGTGTCGAGCTCGACCATGGGGAGGGTGTCGCCGCGGTCGAGCACGCCGACGAGCGCCCGCACGATGTCGGGCGCCTGACCACGTACGCCGGCTTTGTGCGCGACGAAGTCGATGCTTCCGCCGTTGCCCGGCACCACCATCGGCCAGGGCGCGCCGGACTCGGTCGCGAGCTGTTGAGCGGTGGAGAGCAGCCAGTGCAGCGTGCCGTCGCCACCGTCGACCACCCAGTATCGGCAGCCCAGGGACTCGAACTCCCGCACGACGTCGGCCAGCTCGTCCAAGCTCTGTGTCTGTCGAACGACCCCATGGCCATCGACGGCGCGCCGCAGGTCTTCGAGTCGCCCCGGGTTCCTGCGGTTCTTCCCCGAGTTGGGGTTGGTCAATACGCCGATCGCCGTCGCCATCGTAGCCGTCGACTCATAGCACGGACCCCCGCTGCGCGTTTGCAGGCTCCGTGGTGTGCAGGCGCTTGCACGCCCTATCTCGTGTGGCGCGATCTCGACACGCTCATGAGCAGACCCAGGCCCAGCATCATGGTGAGCACGTTGCTGCCGCCGGCAGAGAAGAACGGGAGCGTGATGCCAGAGACGGGGACCAGCTGCAGCACCATCGCGATGTTCACGACCGCGTGCCAGAAGAACAGCGCGGCGACGCCCATGCAGAGCAGCGACCCGAAGCGGTCGTGCGCTTGCGAGGCGAGGTTGACCGCCCACAGGGTCAGGCTCATGAACAACACCAAGACCATGGCCGTCCCCACGAAGCCCCACTCTTCCGAGTACACGGCGAACGGGAAGTCGGTGTAGGGCTCGGGCAAGAACCCCAGCGCGTTCTGAGATCCTTGCGACAACCCGCGGCCGAAGAAGCCGCCGTTGCCGACGCTGATCATCGCTTGAATCGTCTGGTAGCCATCGGTGTCGGCATACAGCTCGGGGTCGAGCCACACGTCGATGCGCCGACGCTGATAGTTCTCCATGTAGCTCCAGCCGATCGCCACCGAGACCACGGCCGCCGACAGCACCGCGAGGATCACCCGGACCCGCAGCCCCGCCGCGACAACGAGTGAGAACGAGACAAGCAGCAGCATGATGCCCGTGCCCAGGTCCGGCTGGCGGATGATGAGCGCCGCGGGCATGAGCACCATGACGAAGGGCACGACCAACCGGCGAAGGTTCGAGAGGTCCTTGGCCGCGGCGTCGTGCAGGAACCTGGCCAGCGCGATGACGATGAGCACCTTCATCAGCTCGGACGGCTGAATGCGATAGTCCTTGTAGCCGAGCCACCGCTGGGCGTTGTTGACTCGAATGCCGAAGAACGGGACCAGCAGCAGCAGTGTCACGCCGAACCCATAGGCCGCGTAGGCGAGGCGGTAGACGGTCCGGTGGTCGATTGCCGTGACGATGAACATCGCCACCGAGCCCAGTCCGATCCAGCGAAGCTGCGTCGCAACCCGGCCCGACCAGTCTCCCGCCCCGGCGCTGTTGAGGTTGATGACGGCCAGCGTGACGATCGCGGCGGTCAGCGTGACCACGACCCAGTCGATCGAGTGCCGCAGCCGCGCGCCGAGGCTTCGAGGATCGTCGAGCAAGGGGTTCACGGTGTGCCCTCCTTGCCCACGCGCGCGAGGGTCTCGTCTTGCTGACCCGGCAGCGGTGGCGGGACGCCATAACCTCGCGGGCGGAGCTCGGTCTCCGACGAGGTGTCGCCCAAGTAGTGCTCGATGACCCGCATCACGATCGGGGCCGCAGCATCGGCACCCGTTCCCCCGTGCACCACCAGCGCGACCACGACGATCTGCGGGTCGTCGGCGGGGGCGTAGGCGGCGAACCACGCGTGGTCTTGGGTCTCATCCCAGCCGTCGATCTCGACCTCGGTGTCGTTGCGATACTCGCGACCGACCTGGGCCGTGCCCGTCTTGCCGGCGACGACGATGTTGTCGAGGCGCTGGCTGTACGCGGTGCCATCTTCGCTGTTCACCACGCCGACGAGGCCCGCGTGGATGCGCGCTCGGTCACTCGCGTCGAGCACGGGCGTTTCGTTGCGACGCTGCGCTTCGCTCGAGAAGACCAGCTTCTCGTCGTTGGTCTCGATGCGGTCGACCAGGTAGGGCGTGAGCACGTAGCCACCGTTGGCGACCGCCGCGTAGAGGACCGCGACCTGCATGACCGTGGCCTTCACGTTGCCCTGCCCGATGGCGCTGTTGAGACGAACGCCGCCCTGGTACGTGCCTTCGCGGGCCTCGAACTCCTCGGTCGGAATGGTGCCCTTGACCTCGCCGTTGATGCCCAAGCCGGTCCGGTCTCCCAGGCCCAGGGCCCGCGCAACCGGCTCGACCCGCTCGAGGCTGAGCGTGTTGCGGATTGCGAGCTCGTAGAAGTACGCGTTGCACGAGTGCACGAGCGCCTGCTCGAGGTTCATCGGGCCGTGTACGTGGGTATCGCGGAACTTTCGCTTACCGAACTTGACGTAGCCCTCGCACTCGATCTCCTCGTCGGGGTCGAACTCGGGGTCGCCCAAGGCGACCAGAGCTGAGACGACCTTGTAGGTCGACCCGGGGAAGAAGTGCTCTTGGACAGTCTTGTCGATGAAGGGCTTGAGTGGACTCTCCGACCACGCCTTCCACTCTGCCGAGGGGATGGGCTGCTCGTAGCGGTTCGGGTCCACCGAAGGCACGGACGCGGTCGCGAGCACCCGCCCGGTGTTGACGTCCATCGCCACGACCGCGCCGGCGAGCTTGTCCGAGACCGCCTCGTACGCGACCGTCTGCAGGTCGAGGTCGAGGGTCAGGTAGATGTCTTGCCCGGGGATGGGATCGCGCGCCGGGGGCAGCGAGTCCACCGCCCACGCCGGAGGGTCGGCGACTTCGCGGCGACGGGCATCGACGACGCGCCATCGCTCGCCCAAGCGACCCCGCAGGTAGTTCTCCCACTGCCGCTCGATGCCCGTCTGCCCCACGCGATCACCGAGGCGGTAGCCCAGGTGCGGTGAGCCGTCGAGCGTGCGGGCGCTGACGTTGCCCATCTGCCCCGTGACGAACGCGGTGAGCACCCCCTCGGGGTAGAAGCGGCGCGAACTCTCTCGAATCTCGACCCACGGATCGAGCACCTCGAGGCGGGACTCGATGCGCGCGTACTCCTCCCAGCTCAGGTTGCGCCGCGCGATCTGGGCATAGCGGCCGCGTGCTTCATCGGCGCGCAGCTCTTCGAGCAGCGCCAAGAACTTGTCGCGGTCGGCCTCGTCGATGAAGTCGATGAGCGAGAGGATGGTGTCCCGCGTGGTGTCGCCCATCGGGCGGCGCTTCCCCTCGGGCGTGGAGACGACTCCCCCGTCGGGGTCGAGCTCGAAGCGGGCCCACCCGGTGATGTAGAGCGTGTAGGAGCTGCGGTTGGTCGCCAGGGGGTGACCGTTGACGTCGTAGATCCGACCCCGCGGGGCCTCGACGTCGACCTTGTCCATGAAGTTGCGCTCGGCCCGACGGTCGTAGTGATCGGCTTCGAGCACCTGCAGCTGACACAAGCGGCCCGCGAGGGCGAGGAACGCCAGCGCGACGAAGATCACCGTGGCCTGGAACCGGGGGCGAAGATCCCGAAGGTCGTCTTTTTGGTGGAGGCTGATCACCGCGGAGCCCCCAGCGGCGAGGGCCCGTCGGGCGCGGCCGGCTCTTGAATCTTCAGCAGGATGAAGAGCCGCTCGAAGAGGGTCCACACCGGAGGGGCGACGAGCGCCGTGGCGATGCAGTGCCAGCGGGCGTCCCACAGCGCAGTCCACAAGGCGTCACGCCGAAGCCCGAGCGGCTCGGCCAACGCGACCAAGATCGCCGCGGTGAGGAGGTCGACGACCAGCACCGAGACGAACGCCGACAGCATGCGTGTGGGCCAACCGGTGATCGCGAGGCGCTCGGCGGCCCACGACAACGCGACGAACGCCAGCGCGTAGGCCATCGTCAACGTGCCGATCGGGGCGCCTTGGTGCAGGTCCTCGAGGTAGCCCAGGGCGATGGCCAACGCGAGGCCCAGGGGCATCGGCAGCGCGCGCGAAAAGGCGATGTGCGTCAGCACGACCACCGAGGTCGCCGGCAGCATCACCGTGATCATGAAGACATCGGCCAGCCCGCCCCCGACCGCGATGAGCACCCACCCTACGATGAGGTATGTGAACGCCCGGATCATCGGATCGGCTGCAGCCCCATCGACGAGGGCCCCTGAGAAGGCTCGGTGGTGTCGGGACGCGGCGCGCCTGCGAGCACGACCCACACCACGTCGACGCGGTCGAAGCGAACCTCGGGTTTGACGTGCAGGCGCTGCTGATCGCCGACGAGCTGCTCGACCTCGACGACGCGACCGACGGGGTGCCCTTTGGGGAAGAGTTCGTCGACCCCACTGGTCTGAATGAGGTCGCCCGGCTCGACCTCGTAGTCCTTGGGCACGTCGACGATGCAGCCGTACTCGCTGTCCCCGTGCAAGATGCCCTGGGCGCGGTTGCGTGCGACCTCGACCGCGATCTTGGATCGTGCGTCGGTGACGAGCATGACGTCGCTGTAGTCGTCGAAGACCTTGTCGACGCGGCCGACGACGCCGTCGGGACTGAGCACGGCCATCCCGGGCTTGGCGAACCGCGTGCCGCGGTCGATGCGAATGTTGAGCACCCGAAAGAACGGCGACTGGTCGACCCCGACGCGCTCGGCGGGGATCATGTCGGCGGGCGTCCGGTCGCGCATCTGCAGCGCGCGGCGCAGCTGCGTGTTCTCCTCGGCCAGCTCGGCGAGCTCTCTGAGGGTCTGTGCCAGCTCACGGTTCTCTGCCGCCAGCCGCTCGTTGGCGTCTTGGAGGCGCGCCTGCATGAACCACCGCTCGAAGAACGAGCCCATCATCGAGGTGGAGTACGAGACCGCGGCCTCGAGCGGCCCGCCGATGCGTCGCACCGAACGATCGAACGCGCTGAGCTCGTGCGGGTTCTCGGCCGTATTGCGCAGCAGCACCACCGGGATGGCGAGGAGCACGACGACGATGGTCGCGTTCTGAATGCTGCGGAGTGAGACGGCCATGGCTTGGGCTCACCGAACGCTACCGTGTACCGCGTGATTCCGGGGGATTCCGCGCCCTCGACATGAGCGCTCTCACGGCGTCGCCCACGGACACGACGCCGCAGGGGCCCAGCGCTAGTCCAGCGCGACCTCTCGGAGCAGATCGAGCTCGTCCAGCGCGGCGCCGGAGCCGAGCACGACGGCGAACTCGGGCTCGTCCGAGAGGAACACCGGGAGATGGGTCTCTTCGCTGAGCAACACGTCGAGGTTGGCCAGCTGCGAGCCGCCCCCGGTGAGCACGATGCCCTTGTCGACGATGTCCGCGCACAGCTCCGGAGGCGCACGCTCGAGCACCTGGCGCACGGCGTCGACGATGGCGGAGACCGGCTCGCTGAGGGCCTCGCGGATCTCGTCGGAGTCGATGACGACGGTCTTGGGGATGCCCGCGACGAGGTCTCGCCCCTTGACCTCCATGGTCATCACGACGTCGGTGGGCGCAGCGGTGCCGATCTCGATCTTCACCTTCTCCGCGGTGCGCTCACCGATGAGCAGGTTGTACTTGCGCTTGATGTGCTGGACGATCGCCTCGTCCATCTTGTCGCCGCCCACGCGCGCGGACTTGCAGGCGACGATGCCCGCGAGCGAGATGACGGCGACCTCGGCCGTGCCACCGCCGATGTCCACGACCATGTTGCCGCCAGGCTCGGTGATCGGGAGCCCAGCGCCGATTGCCGCCGCCATCGGTTCTTCGATGAGGAAGACCTCTCGGGCTCCGGCAGCCAGCGCAGAGTCTCGAACGGCGCGCTTCTCGACCTCGGTGATGCCCGAAGGCACGCAGATGATGATCCGCGGCTTCACCAAGGTCTGCCGGTTGTGCGCGCGCGTGATGAAGTAGCGCATCATCGCTTCGGTCACCTCGAAGTCGGCGATGACGCCTTCCTTCATGGGACGAATCGCGACGATGTTGCCCGGGGTCCGCCCAAGCATCTCCTTGGCTTCCTTGCCGACCGCGAGCACCCGCTTTTGACTCGCGTTCTTCTGCACCGCCACGACCGAGGGCTCGTGCGCGACGATCCCCTTGCCCTTGACGTAGGTGAGCGTCGTCGCGGTGCCGAGGTCGATGGCCAGGTCGTTGCTGAAGAGGCCGTATACCCAGTCAAAGAGCATCTGGGGGCTTGGATGGGGTGCGTGGTGTGGCCGGTCGGGCCAGAAAGCGCGGTGAGCGCAAACTCGGAGTGGTGCGGCGCGACGCGTCGCTGTGATCCCGAAAGAAGCCCCCAATTACACGCGTGTGGACGGAGGAGCAAGCGAATCAATGTCGCACAGCGCAGCACTCAGCCCCACATACTAGGGCGAAGCCTCGGGGTTTGGGGAACGCACGACACGGACCCCGCCATTCCAAGCGCATACCCCGCAGCAGAGGTTCGGGACCAGTTGCCGCGGGTGGGCCCGACCTGTTAGTTCCGCCCCAGACGATGCTCGATTTCCTCCGGCAGTCATCGACGAGCTTCTGGGCCTGGCTGATTCTGCTCGCCCTCGCGGCGGCCTTCGGACTCTCGTTCGGCCTGCCCTCCGACAGCTTGTCCTTCGGGAGCAAGCCCATCGTGGAGGTTCACGGCACCAACGTGAACGACGAGGACTACCGCGCGCAGTACAGCCTGATCTCCGGCGCCATTCGCATTCCCAAGGACGCTCGGATGCAGAAGATGTTCGGCGTGAAGGAGGAAGTCCTCGAGTCGATCATCGAGCGCGAGCTGCTCGCGACCGCAGGCGAAGACATGGGCCTCGCTGCGACCGAGCGCGACGCCGAAGAGATGGTGGCCAAGGGCCACTTCATCATCTTGGGCAACTCGATGTATTGGACCGGGCTCGACCAGTTCAACTACAAGGCGTTCAAGAACTTCCTCGCCGCGATCCAGATCCCCGAGAACCGCTTCTTGGAGACGCAGTCTCGAGAGGTCCTCGCCCGCACGGTACGCGACCTCGTTCGCGCCTCCGTCGTCGTGCCCGAGCCGGTCCTCCGCGAGCAGTACGAGGCCTCGGCCAACAAGCTCTCACTGCACTACGCCCGCTACGAGATCGAGCCGTTCGCGGACCTCGTCGATCCGAGCGAAGACGACGTCACCGCGTGGGTCGAAGCGCACACCGACGACCTGAAGAAGAGCTTCGAGACCCAAGGCGCGCGCTTCACGAAGCTGCCCGCTCAGATCCGCGTCAGCGTGCTCGCCGTCGACAAACCCGCCCCCGAGGCCGGGGAAGCGCTGAGCGCAGCGGCAAAGGCCAAGATCGAGGCCGCACGCGCTCGCATCGACGCCGACGCGAGCTTCCGCGACGTCGCTCGCGAGGTCTCCAGTGACGAGGGCACCGCACGCAGAGGCGGCGACTTCGGCTGGACGGGTGTCAACATCGGCACCGGACTCGACCCCGCACTCGACGAAGCCCTGCGCAGCCTCGAGGTCGGGAGCCTCTCGGACGTGATCGAAGGCGAGAACGACTTCTTCATCGCCCGCGTCGAAGGCAAGCGCGAGGGCGACGTGCCCGAGGAGGACGCGCTGCGGGAGCTCGCCGCCGAGGCGATCAAGCGAGACAAGGGCAAGGCGCTCGCCCGCATCGCCGCCGAAGAGGATCGCGACGCGGTGCTCGAGGGCAAGTCCCTCGACGACGTCTTCGCCAGCCCCGGCGCCGCGACGGGGCTCGAGGACGCGCCCATCGAAGGCGAGCCGTCGGCCGAAGGCCAAGCCAAGCCCGCTCGCCCCAAGGCCGAGCTGCGAGAAACCGGCCTGTTCAGCAAGTCGGCACCCATCCCCAACGTCGGCCTCATGCCGGGCCTCGTCGAGGACGCGTGGGCGTCGGACACCGACACCCCGCTGCTCGAGAAGGTCTACGAGACGCAGGGTGCCCTCATCATCGCTGGACTCGACGCGAAAGAGGGCTCGAGCGACGAGGGCTTCGCTGAGATGCGCGAGCAGCTCTACGCGCAAGCCTGGGCGCGCAAGGGCATGAAGACCACCGCCAACTGGGCGGAGCGACTGTGCCTCGAAGCCAAGGGCAAGGGCGACATCTCGGTCAGCGAGGACAAGGTGCAGCGCATCGTGACCTACGACACCGAGACCAAGGAAGGCGAGGACGAGCAGCAGTTCAAGCCGTACACCGTCTGCGATCGCGTGGGCAACCAGGGCGGACTGCTGCGCGCGGCCATGTTCGGCGGGCTTTGAAGCGCGCCGCGGGGGCCCTTCACCCCCTGCCTCGTGCCCCTGCATCACGCGCACCCAAGAGAGGGCTTCCCGCGGAGTCCTCACTGGGGTGTAATCAACGCGGATGGGTCAGGGGCCTGCGGTCGGCAATGTGTTGGGGGTTGCCCTGCTTTGCCGTGACCACAAGGCGCTGCTCTGTCTCGAGCAGCGGACACTTCGAGAGGGGCTGAGGGTCCGCGGCTACGAGGCGGAGGTGTACGGCATCGAGTTTCCGATGAGGGCGCCGACATCTCCTTCGGCGCTGCGAAACCGACGGAGCGACGCCGTCGCCTTGGAGCTCGAAGCGGACGCCGAGCTGGTGCAGCAGTGGGTCGATGCGCGGCTCGAGGGCCTCGAGGTCGCCGGCATGCGAATCCGTCGCGCCTCGTTCGGCTTCGACGTCCCGCTGGGGCCCGATCACCGCGGACCCGCGTTGACGATCGAGGGACACGCGGCGGGCGGCCGTTGGGGCTGGCTACGGATCGCCGTCGAGCCGGATGCCCGCGGGCGACACATCGCGGTGAAGCAGGGGCCGACGTGGGTGTTCGGTCTCTCCCCTTCGCTCGCGAAGCCGCTCTGGTCGGCCCTGATGCGAGCGTTGTTCCGCGACGACGCACACGCGGTCGATCCGGTCAGAGAGACGCTGGGGCGTGCCCTCGTCGCGAGCGGCTGGAAGGCACCACGCCTCGACCGACTCTCGCTCCTCCACGCAGAGTTCGGCGCCCGCGCCGTCAGGCTCGCCTTCGGGGAGCGGGACGGCGCGCGGCCCATCACACCTCACGACTCGGCTGCTGCCGCCGACATCGCCGCGGAGGCGTCCGAAGTCTCCGCGCTCGCCGACGCCGGCGACCCGGCGGCAGCGACCGAGCACGCGGCGGCGCTGGCGAGCCGACTTGCGTTCTGCCCGGACGCGTCGGCGGCAGCCTGGCAATGGGCGACACGCCTGGGGTTTCGAGTCGCGCTCCGTGATGACGCACTGGTGCCGCTGGTCGAGACGGCACTCGAGCAGTGGTCACGAGCACAGCCCACGCTCCCGCTGCTGCACAGGATGCGGTTCGAGCTCCGAGCGCGGTCGGGCGACCACGCAGCGATCCTCCATGACCTCGAAGGACACGTTGGGATTCGCGCTCGACTCGCACGCGCGGCGCTGCTGCTGCGCCGACTCGGCAACACCGACGCGGCGCGGGAGGAACTCGAGGCGCTCGGCGAGCGACGGGGCTCGGCCGACGCACTGGGAGGCCTTCAACGTGACGCTGCCTGGCTCTCGGCGCTGGCCCACGCCGACGACCCCGCGCTCGCTCGCAGCCATCTGCAAGACGCGAGGCGCGGAGACCTCAGTGACGCCGACCGCGTAGCGGAGGTCGCAGACGCGCTGCTGCGGGCCGGGCACTCCCGCGTCGCGCTCGACACGGCCACCGAGGCGCTCGTGCATGCGCCCTCACACGTCGGGCTGCTCCGCGTCGCGCAGCGAGCGGCCTACACGGCCCACGACGGCCCCGCCGCGTTCGACCACGCACGAAAGCTCCTGGCTGCCGCGCCGGACGCCGTCGATACACCCGAGTTCCGACGGCTGCTCGCGCGGCTGTCCGTGCAGCTGCAACACGCCGACGCGGTCGTCTACGTCTCGGCGGCGCTCGAAGACTCCCCCGACGATCCCGAGTTGCTGCGTGACGCCGCCTCCCTCTACCGCGCCCGTGGCAACGTCGACGCAGCGCTCGCGACGTATCGAGCGCTGCGCTCCGCCCTGCCCCCCTCGGGCGAGCGCGCCCGTGTCCGACTCGAGGAGGCCGTGCTGCTCGACGACCTAGAGCAAGACGCCTCTGCCGTCTGGGAGGTCCTGTGGCCAGCGCTGGGTAAGCTTCCGCGCAACGAACAGCGCCGCGGATTCGGGCTCGCCGTCGAGGTTGCGCCTGCCGGCGAGGTCGAGGCCTGGGTCCGGCGCCTTCGAACCCGCGTCGACCTCGAGTCCGCCATTCGAGCGCTGCACCGCCGTTGGCTCCGCAACAAGGTGCCTGATGCTGCGACCGTCGCGCTCTACGATGCCCTCAGCCACGCCGGCGCGACCGCAGAGGCGCTCGCGCTGGCCAAGGACGCCGCGGCGGCGTCGACCGGACGTGCGCAGGCCGACTGGCTGACACGCGCCGCGGCACGGACCGAAGGCGCCGCGGCGGCGGCCCTGCTCGACGCTGCTCTGCGCGCCGCACCCGATGATGACGCGCTCGCCGATCGACTCGTCGCCCTGCTCGACCGCGCCGGGCAGGACGCAGACCTCACCGATCTGTGGAGGTCTCGGGCAGCGGATGTGTCCCTGGCCCCCGCGATCCGTCTCGACGCGATCGACCGTTTCCTGCAACGCGCCCTCTCCGACCAACGCGACCCCCGGCGCGCGGCCGCAGAGGACCCGGAGATTGCCCAGCTCTACGCATCAAGACTGGCGCTCGACCCCGACGATCCCACCGCGCACCTCATCGCCGCCGATCTCGCGCGCTCCACGGGGGACGAGAGCCAGGCCGCCGAACACTGGGCGCAAGCGATCGCGCTGATGGCCCCCGAGGATCCTCGCGTCGGTCCAGCAGGGCGGTCGCTCGGAGCGCATCACCTCGCGAGCGGCAATCCCGAAGCCGCCGTGTCGTCGCTTCGTAGCGCCGCCAAAGCCGACCCCGAGAGCGCGATCGGCTGGGCCAAGCTCGCCGAGGCGGCGACCATCGTGGGAGACGACGCGCTGTGCGTCCACGCGCGGGAGAGCCAGCTCGCACACACCCCCAACACGGCGGCGCGTGGCGACCTGATGCTCGAGCTGTCGCGTTTGCAGCGGCGACGCGGTCAACTCGACTCGAGCGTTCGGTGGCTCGAGCGCGCAAGCGGACACATCGCCAAGGACAGCACCCGACACGCCGAGCTCGCCGAGGCATGGATGGAGATCGCCAGGGAGGCCGAAGCGTCGCCCCAGCAGCAGCTCCTCGCGCGCGCCGAGGTCCGCGGGCTGCTCGGGGGCAACCAGCCCTCGGCGGAGTATCGAGCCGAGGCCCGATTGCTGGCCGAAGCCGGCCGCATCGACGATGCTCTCCGCTGCCTCGACGAGGCGCTCGAGCGGACGCCGAGCGACGAGCTTCTGCTCTCCTCCATGCGCGAGCTGGCGACCGAGCACGACCGTCCGGGCCGCTACGACGAGGCCCTCGACCGCGCCATCGCGACCCTGCCCGAAGGGGACACGCGAGACTCACTGTTGACGGAGCGCGCCACGATCGCGCTTCAGGCGGGCAACGCGACCGCAGCTCTCGAAGCGCTCGATCGCCTCCGCGACGCGACGGCCGACCGCCCCGAGCTGCTCGACCTTCGGGACTGGGCGGTGCACGAGCTTGGCCGCGAGGACGAGGAGCTGCGTCGGGTCGGGGACGGCCTGCGCGTGGCTCCTGCGGACGCCCGTCTACTCGAGCGACTCCGTCGGCTTCTCGCGGGCGACGAAGCCGCGATGAGCGAACATCTCCTCGGTCTCGCGCAGGGTGCCGAACGCGACGCCGGCACGGCCCTGACCCTGCGCGCGCTCGCCCTCGCGCTGCAGACCGGGGACGGTGCCGTGCTCCGCCGGGCCGTCCGACGCGCGCACGACATCGCCCCCCGCGACCTCCGGGTGCGCGACGCGTGGCACTCCGCCGTCGAGCAGGCCTTCTTGGACGACGACGCCGAGGGGCTGTGCGACCTGCTCGACATCCGCCTGTCGCACCACGGAACCGAGGACCTCGAGATCATCGACGAGGAGCTCGACCGCGGCTTGGTCTCCTACCCGCGCACCTCGAGGCTTCACCGTGTCCTCCGCAGCCGACACTCGACCGGGGATGACACCGACATGGACGCCATGCGGTGGAGAATCGACGCTCTCGCGTCCCGCATCGAGACCGAGGGCCGCAACCCCGTGGACCTCTACGTCGGCTTCGCGTCCCAGCTCGACCGCGCCGACGCAGCCGCGCTGCTGCAGCAGTACGCGCGCGACCACAAAGACGACCCCAACACCCTGCGCGCGCTCGGGGAGGCGCTGGCCGAGCGAGGCCACATCGCCGAGCAGCTCGAGGTGCTCGAGCTCGCGGTCGAGCACGCTCCCGACAGCGAAGCGAGCGTCACCGCGCTCAAGCAGCTCGCGCACGTCGCCTCCGATCGCGTGGGGGACCACCTGCGGGCCATGCGTTACCTCGAGCGCGCCGTCGAGTTTGCGCCCCACGACCCCGACCTCCTGCTCCCGCTGCTCGAACACGTCTTCGAGCAGCGCGCGCTGGGTCCGATCCTCGAGTACACCCACTGCGTCCTCGACTACGTGGAGATGGGCAACGCCGGGTACATCACGCTGGCGCACCGCGCTGCCGATGCGGCCTTGGCCCGAGGGGACCACGACTCGGCGCTCGCCTTGGTCGAGCGAGCCCACAAGCGCGACCCAGACCACACCACCACACGCACGCGGCTCGACGAGCTGCGCACCTTGGCCGAAGACCCAATGCACCGCGCCGCGCTGCTCGAACAGGTGGCGCAGCGACAGCACGGAGAGGCGAGGCTCGACGCGATCGAGGAGCGAGCGCGCCTGCTCGCCGGACCCCTCGACCGACCGCGAGAAGCAATTCGCGAGCTGACCGCCGTTTTGCGCGAAGACCCCAGGCGCCCCGTCGCCCGCGAGGCGCTCGCCGAACTCCTCGAAGCGCAGGGTGACTGGCGCGAGCTCGTCGAGCTGCACGAGCGCCACGTCGCACACGTCTACGGGCTCGAACGCTGCACCCTGCTGCGAACGATCTCGCAGATCTGCCGCACGCAGCTGCGCGACCTTCAGCGTTCGGAGCAGGCGCTGCGCATCGCCCTCGAACACCTCGGTGATGAGGACGCGCCCGAGGCCCGCGCGCTGGCCGAGCAGATGCGCGCCGAACTCGTCCGAGACCTCGAAGGACAAGGACGCTACGTCGACCTCGCCATCTACCTGGAGCGTTCGCTGGCGCACGAGCTCGAAGGGGTACCGTCCGAAGACTTGTCGCCCGAGCGCGCAGGGCTGCTCGTCGAGCTCGCCCGCATCTACCGGGGTCCGCTCGACGACGAGGCCAAGGCGTCGCGGGTCTACGAACGCCTGGAGCTGTACGGGCACCTGCCCGACGAGGGTCTCGCAACCCTGGCGCGGGCCTACCAGCGCGCGGGGAGGCACGAGGACCTGGTCCGAATCCTCAAGGTGCGCTTCGAGGCGCTCAGCGACGACCCGCAGCGAGGAGCAGCGGTCGCCATTCACATCGCGCAGCTCTTGGAGTCGCCGCTGGGTCGCCCGCACGAGGCCGCTCGCTACTACCTCGACGCGTACCTCGCGTCGCCTTCGGTCCACCAGGAGTCGGGCACGAAGGCGAAAGTGCTGCTCTCGGGCACCGACGCGGTCGTCAGGGTCCGCGCCGAACTCATCGACCGACTCGGGACGGTGGCCGACGCACACCGGCCCGCCCTGCTGACTCTGCTCGGAGACCTCTTGTCGGTCCACGACGAGTACGAGGCCGAGGCGGAGGCGCACTACCGAGACGCGCTCGACCTCGACCCCGACAACGCGGCGGCGTCCGAGGCGTTGGGTCGTCTGATGGCGCGACAGGGACGACTCGACGAGGCCGTGCCGGCGCTCGTCGCCGCTGCATGTCACGTGGAGCTCGACCCCGCCCGGGCTGCCGAGACAGCCGCCGTCGCCGCGCGTGTCCTGCTCGAGCTCGACCGCCCCGATGAGGCGGAAGAGGTCCTCAAGACCGCACTCCAGCGCGCCCCGGAGTCACAGCGGGCGCTCCTCGAGCTCGCCCGCCTGTACGAGCGATCGGGCCGAACGACCGAGCAGGCAATCGTGCTCGAGAACCTCTCCCAGCTGCCCCTATCGAGCATGCTCGGGGCCGAAGTCGCCTACCGTCGCGCCGCGCTCCTGTTGCCGGCGACCGGCATCGACCCCTACAGCGCCGAGGCCGAGCGTGCGCGGGCGTACCTGCTCGAGGCCGTGGGGGCAGACGCGAAGCACGTCGCGGCCCGTCAGGCCCT
The DNA here is from genome assembly GCA_024742475.1 of bacterium. Classification (GTDB taxonomy): domain Bacteria; phylum Myxococcota_A; class Polyangia; order Nannocystales; family Nannocystaceae; genus CAJXVA01. The sequence continues at coordinate 58,247 of JANSYI010000018.1, forward strand.
GATGGAGCTCGCCCGCCAGCGCCTCGAGTGGTCGGTGGTCGCTCACATGCACTACCTCGCGATCCGGGAGCTGCCCGATGGGCCCGCCAGGGCCGCGCACCACCTCGACCTCGCCGAGACGTACATCGACCACCTGCACGATGTCGACTCGGCGGTGCGCAACATCGAGTCTGCGATCACGCAGGCGCCCGACGACCTCGTCATCTCGAGCCGCGCCGCGACGCTGACCTCTCGGCTGCCCAATCCGCGACGCATCGCCGACAGGCTCGAGCGCATCGCTTCCACCCAGTCCGATCTCGACGACGCCGCCCGGGCGCGGCTTTGGTTGCTCGCAGCCGACCTTCGCATGTCGGACGACGACGTCGTCGCCGCCGAGGCTGCGACCCAGCGGGTCCTTGCGCTGTCCGATGCGAGCGACGACCTCACCGCGGCGGCGCAGCGAAACCTCGACGCCCTCGAGGGGGACGACCGACACACCCTTCGAAAGCAGAAGTCCGGCCTGCTGCGACTGCTCGAGGTGGAGCATCAGCCGACCGAGCGCGTGCACATCCTCGCCCGCCTCCGCGAGCTCGGGCACGCGCTCGGAGACCCCGACCTCGAGTCGTGGGCGGGGCAGGAACAGCTGGACTTGGCCACCAGCCTCGACGGGTCCGAGGAGGACATGCATGCAGCCGCGGCCGCGCTGCGGGACGCGTACGCCGAGCGGGGTGCGTACGCCGAGGTCGTCTCGCTGTACGAACGCGTCGCCGAGCGCAGCACCGGGAACGCTCGCGCCAAAGCCCTGCTCGAGTCGGCCCGCTTCGCATGGACCGCGCTGCGCGACCCAGGCCGCGCGCTGGAGAGCCTCCAACGCAGCGTCGAAGCGTCGACGACGGATCCAGACGCGCTGGCGCTGCTCTCCGAGCTCACCGCCCAGACGGGCGACGACCCCCGCGTCGTCCGAGTCTACGACGCGCTCAGAGCCACTCCGCACGAGCTCCGAACGCCGTCGTTCGACCTGGAGTTCGCCCAGGTCGCGGCCGACCTCGGACGGACGCAGGACGCCGTCGCCATTCTCCGGCCACTGTGTCTGCGAACCGACGACCTCGAGCTTCGGTTCACGGCGTTGACCAGGCTCGACGCGGTGTTGGCCGCCGGCGGCAGCCCATCGGACCGCGTGGCGATCACGCGGCGACTCTTCGAGGCGTCGCTACAGCGACGCTCTGCACGCATGGTCGACGTCGCCCTCGATCTCGCTCGATGCGAGCGGACGCTCGGCGGCCCCGAGCGGGGGATCGCCGTACTCGCGCAGGCACTCGAGGTGGACCCCACTCACACCGAAATGCTCGGGCTGTACGCCGAGCTGCTCGAAGAGACCGAAGACTGGGCCACGCTGGGCGACACCCGCTTGCAGATCGCTTCGCTGTCCTCCGACCCGATCGACCAGGCCGAGCACTACATGGCGGCGGCGCAGGCGTTCATCGACCAAGGCACGGCCCAGCGCGGCAACCGGCCCGCTGCGCTCGCCCGCGCCCGCGCGGCCCTGCAGCGCGCGACCGAGACGGCACCGACGCTGCCAGGCCCCAGCGTTCGACTGCTCCCGCTCGCGTTCGCCGAGTCGCGGTGGGACGAGGTCCTCGACCTCGCCGTCGACATCCGGGCCCGCTCTGGGCCCGACGAAGAGGTCTTGCTGCTCGCGGCGCTCACCGAAGCGTACCGTCATGGGCAGCGCTCCCTCGCCCGCGATCTCGGTTTCCGCCACGGCCCGGCCGCCCAGGAGCGCTACCTCTTTCCAGGCCTCCGGCAGCTGCTCACCCAAGTCGCCACCAAGGGACCGCTGCCCCGTCTCGACGCAGTGCTCGCCGCCGCAGGATCGCTGCTCGGCGGGCGCGTTGCACTCTCCCGCGACCTCTCCCACTGGTCGTCGGGGCAACCCCTGCAAGCGGGGCTCGCCCTCGGGCTGGCACGCCTGGCCGAGGCAGCGGGCCAGGCTGAGCGCGCGCGCAACCTCTATCAGGTCACCGCGTTCATGGTCCCTGACGGACCCGTCCCGAGCTTGGTCGCGCGCCTGCCCGTCGCGGCCGCGCCCACCGACTCGAGCCGATTGAACGCCGGGCCCTTCGAAGCCGGAGGCACTCTTCGGCGGGCGCTCGCCTCGGCTCGGCACGCGCTCGCGGGCTTCACCAAGGCCCCGTCCGCCGCCGCCACGCCAACATCCACAGGGGCAAAGGCGCGGCTCGCATTGGCCGAGTCGATCGTGGAGCCCTGGCGCCACGGCCTCGACTGCGAGCTCCCGCTGGCGTGGACCCGCGCCCGGCTGCCCGGCGGCGTGGGCGTGGCGAACCGAGACCAACCGACCATCCTCCTCGGCGCGGGCGTCACGATCTGTTCCGTCGCCGAGCTGCGTTTCCGGCTCGCGCGCGCGGCCACCTCGATCGCATCGGGCCTCGCAATCCTCGAGGAGGGTCACGGCATTCGCATCGACGAGCTGCTCGATGGACTCGGACGCATGGCGAGCCCCTCTCATGTGCCCACGCGCCGGGTCGCGCGAGACGTGGCCGAAGCGCTGACGGCGGCCAGCATTTCGCTCTCGCCCCGCGAAGGTGCGCAGCTCGGTCGGGAACTCGCGCACTGGCTGACCTCGACCGGCGGCGTCGAGCGGCTCGAGGTCGAGCTCCGCCGCGCGGTGCTCCTGTTCGCGACGCGACTGTCCGGACAGCTCGACGGAGCCCTTCTCACGCTCGCTCACGACCGCGGGTTCGTGGGCAATGGCCGTCCCGACCCTGTCGCCACGTTGCGCTACGAGGACGCGTACTGGCTGCTGCGCGCGCTCGAGATGTACTGAGCATCCATCCCGTCGCCCTCGACGCGTGGAGATCGCCCAAGGGTGGCCGTGCGTACAAGTTGCGCGTGCTAGCACGAACTGCAATGCTGGTGCGGCACACGCGCTTGGTCTGATGACGACGAACACCGACGGAGCACCCGACCCTCGAACCGGTCGGTTCGCGATCTGGATCGCAGGCGGCCTGGGCATCGCCGCGATCGTGGCCTACGGGTCCTTTCAGGCTCAGCAGCGCATGGCCGCGAGGCAGAAGGCTCCCGATGCCAGCGCTGCGCGGTCCCAGGCGCCCGTGGCCCCCAGCGAGCTCGTCGCCCGAGCGCAGGCCGCCTCCAGGCAGCTCGACGTCGCCACGCTCGCAACGCTCGACCGCGAGCTCGAGACGAGCGCCGCACGAACGACGCAGCGCGAAGACGCGGCCAGCCTTCGCCTCACCCGGGCGTCCGCGGTCAGCGTGCGTGCCCTCGAAGCCGCGATCCGGGCCCACCGCACCCGCGACGCCGCGGCCACGACCGAGCTCGCCACGACGCTCGCCCAAGGCCGTCAGCTCGCCGATGCGCTCACGAAGGAGGGCATCGAGCCGGCCGCCGTCGCACGCATCGAAGCAAGACTCGACCTCGCTGCGGGTCGAGACATCACCGTGCTGCATCCGGTCGTGCTCATGCCCGACTACCCCGACGCGGAGCTTCGGCTCGCCGCGCTCAGCCGGCCGCTCTTCACCGATGGCGACGGCGACGCTGCGTGGGCCGACGGCGAGCTCGCCGAGCTCACGGCCGAGCTGCGCCGGGCCACTCCGCCCACCGGCCTGTCTCGTCTGCTGCTCGCCCTCGCCCTCGAAGCTGCGGGTGACGACTCCGCCGCAGAGTCCGAGGCCAACGCGGTGCTCTCCCAGATCCCCGGGCAACCGCTGGCCGTCGCCATGCAGGCCCCTCCGGCTCCACGCGGGACCGCGGCCGAACCGGAGCCCGAGGTCGACTCAGCGCCCGACCCAGAGCCCGCCTCCACGCCGGAAGCGGAGCCGCCCGAGCCCGAGCCCGAGCCCGAGCCCGAGCCCGAGCCCGAGCCCGAGCCCGAGCCCGAGCCCAAGAAGCCCGAGCCCGAGCCCAAGAAGTCCGAGCCCAAGAAGCCCAAGGCTGAGCCCAATCCCGCAGGCACGAAAGCTACGAGCCCGAAGAAACCTCGACCCAAGCGGGCCAAAGCCGACTTCGCGACCCTGCTGGCCGACGGCTGCAAGCTCGTGCGCAGCGGCAACGCGGCCGAGGGCTTCAAGACCCTCAAGGAAGCCCACGACCTGCAGCCCGGAGGCGTCAAGGTGACGCTTTGCATGGCTCAGGCGCAGGACAAGCTCGGCCGCGCCGCCTCCGCGCTCGCGTTGGTCGACCGGGTCATCAGCAAGGCACCCAAGAACAAGACCGCGCTCCTGCTCGCTGCCCGACTCGAAGCCTCCCAGGGCAACCGCGCCACGGCGGAGCAGCACTACCGGAACGTCCTCGAGCTCGACCCCGACAACGCCAAGGCCAAGAAGTTCCTCGGCCAGGAATAGCCCCCGAACGCAGAAGGACCGCCCGAGGATCCGAGCGACGAGCGAGGGCGCCCGCGCCCGACCCAGGACCCGTCCCAACCACCGACCACCGGTGGCCCCGGAGGAGCGACGAGCGACGAGCGAGGGCGCCTGCGCCCGACCCGGGAGGGGTGAGCGAAGGGGGCTCCGCCCCCGCAGCGAGGGGAACCAGGCGGTTCCCCTCCAAGACTAGAACCGCAACTGCAAGTCGAACTGAGCGGCCAACGGCGTCTGAAAGCTCGACTCGACCCCGAAGTTGCCCTGCCGCGGAAGGATCGTCCGCTGAAAGAACTCGGTGGGGTTGCTGCTGTCTTGAATCTTGGTGTGCTTGAGGTCGGAGAGCTCACCGCCGGCCACGGGCCTGGTGTTCGAGAACGAGTACACCTCGTCGACTCGCAGGACGGCCTTTGCATTGGTGACGTTGAACAACCTGGCGCCGACTTCGAGCTCGAGGTTGCCGGGCAGCGGGTAGGCGTAGTTCAGGCTCACGTTCACGGAGTAGTTCGGCTCCACGCGCCCACCGGCGCCCCGCGGCAGGACGTACACCGCGAACTGGCCCGGATAGCGGTTGTTGTCGGCCCGCATCGAGATCGGGTAGCCAGAGCGGAAGTTCGTGGACGTGCCCAGGGTCAGTCGCCCCGCCTCTTGAAGGTCGAACGAGTAGAACCCGTTGACCTTGACCTGGTGCGGCGAGTCGAACGCCAGGGGGCCGAAGCTGTTTCGGACGAGCTCGGGGATGTCGAACTGCGTCGAGGCGCCGATGTTCACCGCGCCACTGACCGGGTCGATGTACCCGTCGTAGTTCCCTACCCGGCGGCTGTAGCTGTAGCTCCCGATCACCATCCAGTTCTTGGCGAACCGCTTCTTCAACTCGAACGTGAAGGCATCGAAGTTCCGGGTCGGCTTATCGAACGAAGAGCCGACCTTGCCGTACGCGTCGACCAAGAACTCGCAACGTTGCAGCTCTCTGGCGATCTGGGGGCGCTCTGCCGCATCCATCTCCAGCCCATTGAGCTGCGACTGCAGCCCGTCGCATCGCGCCTGCTCGGCGTTGATGTCGGCCTGCGAGACCGCCTCCCCCGGGTTGGCGATGATGAAGTTGAGTCCACCGTTGGTCGAGATGTCCTCGACCGCGCGCCCGAGGTCGGTGTGCTGCCAGCGCACGCCGAGCGTGAGGTCCTCGATGACCTCTTGCTCGTAGCCCATCTGGATCTGTTGGTTGTACTGACCACGAAGGTTGGGCACCACCGCCCCCTCCGTCAGCTGCGTGGTCGCTTGGTTGAAGTCCACGCAGTACTCGGTGGGCTGTCCGTCGCGGAGCTTGAAGCGCTCGACGCCGTCGATGATCGAGCCCGTGCCCGCGCCGCAGTCCGCGTTGCGATAGCTGCGAATCACGTTGACCTGCCCACCGAAGACCCTTGAGTTCAGCTGCAGAGGAAGCGGCTGGTAGAACCACCCGTAGCTGGCGAACAGGCGCGACTTGCCCTCATCGGTCCAGTCGTAGACCACCCCCACGCGCGGAGCGACGTTGTCGTTGATGAACACCGCGCTATCGCCGTTGATATCGCGCATGTCCTGAAGCTCCCAGCGCACACCCGCGCTGAGGAAGAGGTTGGTTCGGATAGCCCACTTGTCCTGCAGGAACACACCGTAGTTGGTGGTCGACGTGGTCTCGTCATATGCGCTCGCACGGATGCCCGCACCGAGGGGGTTGGCGATAGCCCGCAACTCGCCGGTCTCCTTGCGCACGCGTCCAAAGCCGACCGTGGTGCGCCTGTCGGGGTTGTCCGTGTCCACGATGATGCGGCGATGGTTGTCGACGCGCGTCGTGTTGTTGAGCTGATACCCCTGCGTGGGGTCGTAGCAGTACTCGCCGCCACCGCTCTGACCGGCCTCGCAGTTGTCGTAGAAGTCACTGTCGTTCTGCCCAGAGAAGCGGCTGAGGGTGTCGTTTTGCAGGTGCTCGACGTGGGCGCCGTACTTGAGCTGATGCGATCCCGCCCGGCGGGTGGCCAAGAAGTGTGTGAGCGCGAAACGGGCCTCGAAGCGCCGCTCCTTGAGCGTGGAGTAGTTTCCGATGCCGCCCGAGAGCCAGCGCCGCGTCGGACAGGCGAGGCCCGGAAGGTCCGACTCGTTGCAGGCCTGCTCGACACCCGGCACGAGCGATCGCCTGTCCTGGACGAAGTTGAACAGGTTCGCCCCCTGGTTGTCCTGCTCCTGCGTCATCGGCAGGTGGTAGAGGTCCGGGTTCTCGAGCTTCCACGCGTCCTGGCGTGCGAACTGCGTAAATCCCAACCCCGCGTCGATCTCGATCTTGTCCTTGGCCACGCGCCCGAGGTAGCCCACACCAACGGACGTGAAGTTGCCGCGGTCCCACCCGAGGACACCGTTGACGAGGCCGTTACCCGTGTTGGAACCACCGCCGAGCGGGTCGGCGTTCTGTGCCGTACCGAACGAGGACGGATCGAGGTTCAGCGCAGGGCGTCGATACGCGCGGCGCTGAAAGCTAGGGCCACCACGGGCGGTGAACTGCAGCCGATGCTTCGGGTTGATCGCCCAGTCGAGCCCCAGTTGGTAGCCGATACCCACGCTTCCGGTCTTGAAGCGCTGCTCGGCGAACTTCTCCGTCTGGATGTAATCTCCGCCGTCGACGCAATCGAAGTTGCCGTTCTGGTAGGGGCACCCTTCGAACCCGCCCGAACCATCCTTGTCGACGCGGGAGTAGAACGATTGAATCAGCGACGCTCGCCCTCCAGTGGCCGACACTGCGGCGGACCAGAAGAGCTTGTCCTTGACGATCGGACCGCTCGCGACGATGACACCCTGCATCAGGTAGTCGGGCACCTCGACGGTGCGCACGGCGTTGTCGGTCGCGAGGATGAACCGGGGCTTTGCGAGCCGCGGCGTGTAGGTGAACCGTGCGGTTCCGCGGACCTTGTTGCTTCCCGAGACCCGCCGCGCAATCACCTGTCCTCCGCCTGCACCGCCGAACTCCGCGTCGTATCCCGATTCCTGGACTTCGACGTCCGCGATGAACTCCTGCACGATCGACGCGCCGAGGGTGCCGAACGTGGGGCTGCTCGCCTTGACGCCGTCGACGGTGTAGCTGGTCTCGACGCTGGACACCCCCGCCAACGCCGTGCCCGCGCTGTCCTCGTTCGCGGTGGCCGACGCCTTGACCACAGCCTCGAAGTCGCGCGATCCGTCGCCAACGGGGATGTTGCGGAAGTCCTCGGTCGAGTAGGACTCGCCGACCGCAGAGTCGACGCGCAGCGACTTGACGGTGATGTCTCGGACGATCTCGTCCTTGGGGTCCACCATGAAGTTCACCCGCAGCCGCTGCGAACGCTGCAGCTTGACGACCTTGTTGACGTTGGCCTGCCCGATGAAGACCTGTACGGTGTAGACGCCGGTGGGCAGGTTCTTGAACGCGTACAGACCGTTGGAGGACGTCTGCACCTGACGCTCGCCTTGCAGACAGTTGCACTGCAGGATCACCAGCGCGTTGGGGATCTTCTCCTTCGTGTCTTCGTTGGTGACCTGCCCGACGATCGTCCCCTTGTCTGCAGCCTCGGCAGACCGCGGCGTCGCGAGCAGGACGAGACCCGCGGCCGCGACCCCGAGCGAAAGCGGCAGACTCAAACAGATTGGCAACGAACGAGCACGTTTCACGATGAGCTCCAGTTCGGATCGAGCGATCCGAAGCGAGAACCCCACGGCAAACATGTGAGGTCCCCTTGCGAGCCCAACGCCGCGCGCAGAGACCTCTTACGGGCGTTTCGTCCCACCCCAAGGCACGCGCTGCTCCACAGGGACCACTCGTCCCCTACGGGACGGCTCGTCCCGAGGGGCGCTCACCTGCCCGGGCCACGCCTCGCAATTGAAGAAGCGCTGCAGCAGGCCACGCCCGTGCAACGCTTCTCCCTTCGCCCTTCGCCCTTCTCCCGGTGTTGGAGTTGGAGCTGGAGCGAATCGTTCGCCTAGAACCGCAGCGTCAGGTCGAACTGAGCCGCGAGCGGCGTCTGGAAGCTCGACTCGACCCCGAAGTTGCCCTGCGGAGGAAGAATCGTCCGCTGGAAGAACTCGGTGGGGTTGCTGCTGTTTTGGATCTTGGTGTGCTTGAGATCCGAGAGCTCACCACCGGCAACCGGGCGGGTGTTGGAGAACGAGTAGACCTCGTCGACCCGAAGCACCGCCTTGGCGTTGGTGATGTTGAACAGCCGCGCTCCAACCTCGATCTCGAGGTCGCCGGGCAGCGGGTACGCGTAGTTGACCGACACGTTCCAGCTGTAGGTGGGCTCGACGCGGCCACCCGCGCCACGCGGAAGCACGTAGACCGCGAACTGGCCGGGGTAGCGGTTGTTGTCGGCGCGAAGCGAGATCGGGTAACCTGAGCGGAAGTTCGCCGAGGTGCCGAACGTCAGGCGGCCAGCCTCTTGAAGGTCGAACGAGTAGAACCCGTTGACCTTGAAGCGGTGCGGCGTGTTGAACGACAGCGGACCGAAGCTGTTGCGGACGAGCTCGGGGATGTCGAACTGCGTCGAGGCGCCGAGGTTGATGGCACCGGTGATCGGGTCGACGAAGCCGTCGTAGTTTCCGACCAGGCGGCTGTAGGTGTAGCTACCGATGACCAGCCAGTTGCGAGCGAAGCGCTTCTTCAGCTCGAAGGTGAACGCGTCGAAGTTTCGCACCGGCTTGTCGAACAGGCTGCCGACCTTGCCGTACGCGTCGACCAGGAACTCGCAGCGTTGGAGCTCGCGAGCGATCTGCGAGCGCTCCGGGGCGTCCATCTCGAGGCCGTCGAGCTGCCCCTGCAGGTTGTCGCAGCGCGCCTGCTCGGCGTTGATGTCGGCCTGCGAGACGTTCTCGCCGGGGTTGGCGATGATGAAGTTCAGGCCACCGTTGGTCGAGATGTCCTCGACCGCACGACCGAGGTCGGTGTGCTGCCAGCGAACCCCGAGCGTGAGGTCCTCGATGACCTCCTGCTCGTAGCCCATCTGGAACTGCTGGTTGTACTGACCGCGCAGGTTCGGGACGACGGCGCCCTCGGTGAGCTGGGTGGTGCCCGCGTTGAAGTCGACGCAGTACTCGGTCGGCTGACCGTCGCGCAGCTTCAGTCGAGACTCGCCGTCGATGTTGACGCTCGAGCCCTCGAGGCAGTCCGCGTTGCGGTAGGTCCGGGTGACGTTGACGAGGCCACCGAAGACCCGCGAGTTCAGCTGCAGCGGCAGCGGCTGGTAGAACCACCCGTAGCTGGCGAACAAGCGGGACTTGCCCTCGTCGGTCCAGTCGTAGACGACGCCGACCCGAGGACCGACGTTGTCGTTGATGAAGACCGCGCGGTCACCGTTGATGTCGCGCATGTCCTGCAGCTCCCAGCGCACGCCGGCGCTGAGGAACAAGTTGGACAGGATCGCCCACTTGTCCTGGAGGAACATCCCGTAGTTGGTCGTCGAGGTCGTCTCGGCGTAGGCGGCGGAACGGATGCCCGCGCCCAGAGGCGTGGCGATCGCTCGAAGCTCGCCCTCTTCCTTGCGGACGCGGCCGAAGCCGATCGACCGACGGCTGTCGGGGTTGTCGGTGTCGACGATGACGAGGCGGTTGTTGTTGACCCGCGTCGCGTTGCTGATCTGGTAGCCGTCGACGGGGTCGTAGCAGTACTCGCCGCCGCCGCTCTGGCCAGCATCACAGTTGTTGTAGAAGTCGCCGTCGTTGGCACCCGAGTACTGGCTTCGCGTGTCGCGCTGAAGCCACTCGACCTGGGCACCGTACTTGAGCTGGTGAGAGCCCGCGCGCCGCGTGCTGATGAAGTGTGTCAGCGCGAAGCGCCCCTCGACGCGTCGCGACTTGTCGGCGGAGTAGTTGCCGATACCGCCCGAGAGCCAGCGACGTGTCGGACACGCCAGGCCCGGGAGGTCGGAGCGGTTGCACGCATCTTCGACGCCTGCCACCAAGGAGCGCTTGTTGTCCTGGTCGAGGAACGTGAAGAGGTTGGCGCCCTGGGCGTCCTGCTGCTGCGTGGCGGGCAGGTCGTAGAACTCGGGGTTGTCGAGTCGCCAGGCCTCTTGGCTGGTGAACTGCGAGAAGCTCAGACCCGCGTCGATCTCGAGCTTGTCGTCGGCGACCCGCCCGAGGTAGCCGAGGCTGACCGTGGTGAAGTTGCCGCGGTCCCAGCCGAAGTGATCGTTGACCACGCCGTTGGCGGTGGCCGCACCGCCGCCGAGCGGGTCGGCGTTTTGCGCCGTGCCGAACGACGAAGGATCGAGGTTGGTGGCCGGGCGGCGGTAGGAGCGACGCTGGAACCCGGGGCCGCCGAGCACGGTGGCGCGCAGGCGGTGCTTGGGGTTGATGGCCCAGTCGATGCCGATCTGGTAGCCGACGCTCACGTTGCCGGTGCGGAAGCGCTGCTCGGCGAACTTCTCGGTCTGGATGTAGTCACCGCCGTCGACGCAGTCGAAGTCGCCGTTTTGGAACGGGCAGTCTTCGAAGCCGCCGGAGTTGTCCTTGTCGACGCGCGAGTGGAACGACTGGATCAACGAGGCGCGACCGCCGGTGGCCGAGACGGCAGCCGACCAGAAGAGCTTGTCCTTGATGATCGGCCCGCTCGCCGCGACGACCCCCTGGAGCAGGTAGTCGGGGACCTCGATCGCGCGGACCGCGTTGTCGGTGGCGAGGATGAAGCGCGGCTGCGCGAGGCGAGGCGTGTAGGTGAAGCGCGCGGTGCCGCGAACCTTGTTGCTGCCCGAGATCCGACGCGCGGAGACCTGGCCACCCGCGGCGCCGCCGAACTCGGCCTCGTATCCAGACTCCTGGACCTCGACCTCTTCGATGAACTCCTGAACGATCGAGGCGCCGACCGTACCGAAGCTGGGGTTGTTCACGTTTGCGCCTTCGACCGTGTACTTGGACTCGGCGCTGGTCGTACCCGCCAGGGAGATGCCCGCGGAGTCGCGCGACGCGGTCGCCGAGGCTTCGACCACCTGGGTGAAGTCGCGACCGGCGGTCTCGCCGACGGGGATGTTCTTGAACTCGTCCATCGAGATGGACTGGCCGACCGTGGTGTCCTGCTTCACCGCGACGGGCTTGACGCGAATCGTCCGCTTGAACTCGTTGTTCGGGTCGATCTTGAAGTTCGCGCGAAACTTTGCGGCCCGCGGGAGGGTCGTGACCTTGGAGACGTCGGCTTGGCCGGCGAGCACCTGGATCGTGTAGGTGCCTGGAGGCAGCGACTTGAACGCGTACAGACCGTTCGCGTTGGTGGTCGCCTCGCGCGTGCCTTGCAGGCAGTTACACTGAAGCACGACGATCGCGTTGGCCATGCGCTCGCCCGTCTTCTCGTTCGTCACGACGCCGCTGATCGAGCCGTTCTCGGCGGCTTGTGCGGACGCGGGTGCGAGCAAGAGGACGCCAGTGGCGGCGGTGCCGACGACCGGAAGGCCGAGCGAGAGCGGCAAAGTCAGGAAGAGGTTCTTGAGCGAACGAGCGCGGTTCACGGTGGGCTCCTTCTCGGGCCTGGGTGGCTGAAAGCCGGGGGCTCCGCAGCCAGGGTTGGAGCCCGAAGAAATCGGTCCTCCATCCCTACGGCCCGAAAAATCGGGCTGCGCTCGTATATCACAATGACGCCACGACAAGCACCGGCCACGTGATGGCTTCCCGCGTGACGTGGGTCGGCGAACCCGTTCGCCGCCGGACGGGTGCCGGATGCTCCCGAACGCGCATGGGACCGTTCATCCCACGCACTCGGAGATGAGCGTTGAGCATCCGCACGAGGGCGCGGGCGATCTCCTGGAGCCGGGCGTGCGGCCCCGGAAGAGCCACAGAGGCGGGACCAGGCGGTCTCAGAATCGGCCCGAGAGGACGAGGCCGCGCGAGGTCGGGAGGATGCGCAGGTCGGACAGCCCACGCTCCCACTGCTTGGTGCGCTTGTTGCCCTCGTTGTAGACCAGCCCGCCCGCGACCAGCGCGACGATGCCGGCTCCCCCGAGCCCCACGCCGAGCGCCACGGTCAGGCTGTTGGCCTGGTTGCCGTTGTTTCGCCAGGTGTCGATCTCGCCCTGGATTCGCTCGCACTCCGAGCCGGTGTTGTTGGTGTCGCAACCCGTGCTCTCCTGTTCGTCGAGCGAGTTGCGCAGCTTGGAACTGAACTCTTGTCCCTTGATCCCGAAGAACGCCGCCATGGCCACGCCCGTCAGCGCGATTGCGCCGCCGCCGATCATCGTGCCCATGCCCGCCAGACGTAGGGTGCGGCCGGGGTCGGGACCCATCTTCTCGCGGAGCTCGTCCCCCTGGGTTGGCTGGACCACCACCGGCGGGGGCGGCTTGTCCTCTTCGGCGGCCTTCTCCGCGTCCGCGATCATCTGGTCGAGCTCGACGAGCCGCTCGGGGGCGTCATCGGGATCGATGTCGGGGTTCGCCTTGGCGACCTTGATGAAGTTGTCGAGGATCGCCCGGGCGCGCCGAAGATCCGCGATGTCCCCCGTGATGGTGTACAGGCCTTTGTACGCCAGCGAGATGTTGTACAGCAGCAGCCCGTTGTCCGAGAGGTCGTAGGCCTGCTCCCACTTCGTGACCGCGGTCTCGAAGTCGCCGAGGCGGTAGGCCTTGCGACCCTCGTCGTAGAGCTCTTCGGGGCCGGGCTCGGTGGCGCGCGCGGCCGCGGGCGCCGGGGCCACGGTGAGCGTGGTGCCGGCCACGCTCACGGCCAGCAACAGGCTCCACGCGCGTGAGGAGAGGGGTCGAACCATCATCCGTGTGGAGCGCCGCATAGGCATCTTGGAGGCTATCACAGGTCGACCAGCTCGACGTCCTCGGGGCGAAGCGAGGTCGCGAGGAACACCGCCCCCACCCTCGCGAACCTCTCGGCGTCGTCCGTCGCGAGCAACGTCAGGGTTGGTTCGCTCGAAGCGTCGCGGTGTAGGCCCGCGGTGTCGAGTAGGGCCGAGACCGCCGCCGCGGTCGTCCGCGCGGAGTCGACGACCCGCACGCCCTCCCCCACCACCGTCTCGACCACGCCTGCGAGGACCGGAAAGTGCGTGCAACCCAAGACGACGGTGTCGAGCTGAGGATCGGCCTCGAGCCGCGGTTCGAGGTAGCGGCGAGCGGCCAGTTCGGGCACCTCTCCGCGTGTCCAGTCCTCCTCCGCCAGCGCGACGAACAGCGGACACGGCTGACCGACCACGACCGCGTCGGGGCGACGCTGCCTGATCGCCCGTTCATAGGCGCCCCCGCGAATGGTCCCCTCGGTGGCGGTGATGAGGATGTGACCGGTCTGCGTCGCGTCGCAGGCCGCCTGCGCACCGGGCCCAACCACCCCGACCACCGGGAGGGGCCGGAACCGAGCGCGCAGCGGTTCGACCGCGACCGCGGAGACCGTGTTGCAGGCGAGGACCAAGAGCTTCACCCCCCGGTCGACCAAGACCTGTGCGGCCTGCGACGCGTAGCGCTCGACCGTCTTGGCGCTCTTGGTGCCGTAGGGCAACCGCGCGGTGTCGCCCAGATAGAGGAACGACTCGTTGGGCAACGCTTCGCGAAGCGCCCGCAGCACGGTCAGGCCGCCGACGCCGGAGTCGAACACTCCGATGGGAAGCGAGGCCGGTCGGTAGCTCATCCGCGGACGAGGATGTTCTTGGCGATGACCAGGCGCTGGACCTGCGAGGTGCCCTCGTAGATCTGCATGAGCTTGGCGTCGCGCATCAGCTTCTCGACCGGATACTCCTTGGTGTAGCCGTATCCCCCGAACACCTGCACCGCGTCGGTGGTGCACTTCATCGCAAGGTCGGCACCCATCGCCTTGGCGATGGCCGAGGTGTTGGTGCGCTTGATGCCGTTGTCGACCTCCCACGCGGCCTTGCTGTAGAGCAGGCGAACCGACTCGTAGGCCATCGCCATCTCGGCGATCATGAACTGAATCGCCTGGTGCTGCGCGATGGGCACGCCGAAGGTCTTGCGCTCCTTGGCGTACTGAGCCGACTCGTCCATGGCGCGGCGAATGAGGCCGGCACACTGAGCGGCGATCATCGGGCGGGACTTGTCGAACGTCTCCATCGCGATGGGAAAGCCGCGTCCGACCTCGCCGAGGATGTTCTCGGGCCCGAGCTTGACGTCTTCGAAGATGACGTCGCACGTGTTCGAGGCGCGCTGGCCGAGCTTGTTCTCCTTCTTGCCGATGGTGATGCCGGGCGCGTCGGCCGAGACGACGAACGCGGTGATGCCCTTGTGTCGCAGCGAGGGGTCGATGGTGGCGAAGCCGGTGAAGAACTTTGCGTGCGCGGCGTTGGTGATCCAGCGCTTCTGGCCGGTGAGCGTGAAGCCGTCACCGTCGGGCACGAGCCTGGTGCGCATCGCGGCCACGTCGGATCCCGCCTCCGGCTCCGAGCAGGCGTAGCTGACGAAGCACATCTCGTCGACGAGCTTGCCCAGCCACTCCTTCTGCTGCTCCGCCGTGCCAGCGATCATCAAGGGCAACGCGCCGAGGTGGTTGCACATGATGCTCGTGCCGATGGCTGCGCATCCGTAGGCCAGCTCCTCGGCGATGAGGCAGCCCTCGACCGTGCTCACGTCGAGGCCACCGACGGCCTCGGGCAACTCGACGTTCATCAGCCCCAGCTCCCACGCGGCCTGGAACACGTCGAGCGGCATCTTGCCGAGCTCGTCGTATTCGCCCGCGACCGGGATGATCGTGTCCTTTGCGAACTTGCGCGCGGTGTCGGCCAGCGCGAGCGACTCTTCCGAATAGGCGGGCGTGAACATCACGCGAAGGAGTAGCAGACCCCCCGGCGGCTTTTCCACGGGGGCCGTACGCGTCTGCGCACGCGCCTACGTTTCGGGGCCGCGGTCTCGCGCCGCGCGGCGGGCCTGACGAGCCTTGCGGCGCACGGCCTTGTCGTCTGCGTCGGCCTTGGCACCTTGGGCAGCGCGCCCTCCGAGCACGAAGCCGATGACCATGCCCAAGCCGAGCATGCCCGGAATGTAGATGAAGTGCGCGAGCGTCATCGCGGTGGGCTACTGCGCGAGGCGCCGCTGCAGGTCCGCGATCTCGACCGACTGACGGCTGGCACGACGCCACAGCATCACGCCGTAGATTGCGAACAGGCTCCAGATGACCCCGTAGGCCCACACGATGTGCTGGTAGTCGGACGCCGTCTTCGCGGCGGCCTCGGACTCGCAGGCTCGGACGCACTGGACCGTCTGTTGGTCGAGTCCTGCTACGGGTTCGTAGTCGTCACTCGGTTGGTTGGCTTTGAGATCCATCAGGCGTCTCCGGTCGCGGGTTGGGCTGCCCCTGCGTCATCGAGGCTGATCCACGCCTCGTCGAGGGTCACGTCGGTCAGTTCTTGGCGGACCCGGATGAACAACAGGGCCAGCGAGGTGAGCAGCAGCGCGATGAGGGCCGGCCACAGCGCTGCCCACATGCTGGCGGGAAGCGAGCCCGCCACATCGTTGGACGGGTGGGTCGTCTTCCAGATCTTCACGGCGTAGTAGATGACCGGGACGTCGATGGCCCCGAAGATGGCCAGGCCCGCCGCGAGCCGCTCGGAGCCCGCAGCGCCGTAGTGGCGCACGAGCACGTATGCGGCGAACACGAGCCACAGCAGGCCGGTCGACACCTGGCGCGCGTCCCAGGTCCACGCCTTGCCCCACGTCGCGTGCCCCCAGATGGGTCCGGTGATCAGAACGCCCAAGCCCGTGACGAGCACCAGCTCGGCCGCGGCGATCGAGACGGCCTCGGCGCGCTTGGAGTCGCGTCGCAGCTGGATGCCTGCCGACACGCCGCACACGACGGCGAGCAGCATCATGATCCACGCCAGCGGGACGTGAAAGTAGAAGATCTTCTGGACGGTGCCCATCTGCTGCTCGATGGGTGTCTCGAGAAAGATGGTGCTGACGCTCGTCGGAAAGATGAGCGCGGCCACGCCCAGCATGGCGAAGGGCAGGATGTTCTTCATCGACGCCTCCGTGCGGCACGTGCGGCGCCGCGACGTTTTTGGGGCACGCCCACGAGGACGGGCTCGAACAGCCACGCACCGACGACGAACGCCAAGACGTTGGTCGCGGTCAGCTGCCCCAGGTAGGTGGTGAACGACTCGTGGCCCTCGAGCAGGGACCGGGTGGCCACGAGCGCGAAGAGCAACGAGGGCATGGTCAGCGGGTAGAGGATGACCGAGAGCAGGACGTTCTTGCCGCTGCTGCTCGCCAGGCCCGCCGCGAAGAGCGTGCCGACGCCCGCGTAGGCGGTGCAGCCCATCGTCACGAGCGCGAAGGTCTCCAGCGGGCGGTCGGCGAACGGCTGCGCCGCGGGGAAGAGCAAGGTGAGCCCCAGCACGGTGAGCAGGCTGCATCCGAGCAGGATGACCATCGTGACGAACGCCTTGGCCAGGTAGATCGACACCCGCTCGACGGGCGCGACGAGCAGCGCGCGCAGGGTGTCGAACTCTCGCTCGCGCGTGAAGATGCGGCCGAGCGTCAGGGCGCCGACGAAGGCGACCGAGAGCCAGAGCATTCCGGGCACGGCCAGCGGTTGCGAGGACACGCCCAGCGCCGAGAACGACATGCCGAGCATGATGAGCACGACCAAGCTGAAGAACGTGGACGTCAGGATCAGCTCGAGGTCTCGAGCTTCCTGTCGAAGGTCGTTGACCGCCAACAGCCACGCCTGACGCAGGGCCACCATGTCGAGTGAGGTTTTAGCACGGGCGCCGGGGCCCCACAGCGCCTCGCTCACGCGTGGGCCTCGGTGCCGACAGAGGGCATGCGCCCGGCCAGCTCACGCACGCGCGGCCCAAACGACGCGTGCTCGGGCGCCCGTGGGACCTCCCCCGCGATGACCCCACCCTCGAGCAGAAGAACCCGGTCGGCCACGGACACCAACGCCTCGAGGTCGTGCGAGATGAGCAGGATCGCCGCGCCGCGGTCACGCTCCTGCGCGAGCACGTTGGCCAACAGGGTGCGCCCCGGTCGGTCGAGGGCCGTGAACGGCTCGTCGAGCAGCAGCATCTCCGGCCGCCCGAGCAGCGCCCGCGCCAAGGCCAGGCGCTGCAGCATCCCTCGCGAGAACGTGCCCGCTTGACGTCGTGCCGCGTACCCCAGCCCCAAGCGTTCTAGGGTGGGTAGCAGCGGCTCGTTGTGCGCGCCCGCCTTTTCCCGCAGTGACGCGAACAGCTGCAGGTTCTCGATCGCGGTCAGCCTCGGATAGGTCTGCGCGGTATGACTGACCACAGCGAAGCGAGCCCGCTCGGCGAGGCCGACACCCGTGCTCCCGGCGAAGGTTCGCTCGCCGCGGCTGGGCGGCATGAGCCCGGCGATGATGGAAAGCAGCGTGCTCTTGCCCGCACCGTTCGCCCCGATGAGCCCGACGATCTCCCCCGCGCATAGGTCGAGGTCGAGCCCCCGCAGCACCGCCAAGCGCCCGAAGTGCTTGCCGACGCCGCGCAGGCGAAGCAGAGGCGAGTCATCCATCGCTACGTGGAAGGCCGGCCGCCCAGGACGTCGAGTTGCCGGACGACCCGGTCGAGCTCCGCGAGCAGCGCGTCGGTGCGCACGGTGTCGTCTTTGGCCGCGCTCAGCTCCGCCAGCAGCCGCTCCTTGCGAGCGATCAGCTGCTCCTTCTTGGAGGGGCGTCGCATCATGAGCCCGATCATGGTGATGAGCGTGAACGCCCCGAGGCCACCCCAGGCGATGCGCACCATCGTCGGGTCGCGGTGGCGCAGGTTGTCCATCGTGAACTCGACCACGCCTCCGCGGCCCACCTCGCCCAGCGTCCACACCTCGCGCCCGGGAATCGGGGAGTCGTGCTCGGCGATCGACTTGCCCTCGGCGATGAGCTCGAGGCGGTCGTCTTCGAGCACCGACACCTGCACGAGGTCGAACGGCGCCTGCCAAGACAGCTCGACCGACCCGTCGTGCTCGATGAGATAGCCCACCGACAGGTTGGTCAGCTGCCCCGGCGGGATGGGGCCATGCAACGTGGCAAACGGCGCCTTCTCCTCGTGGTCGAGGAACTCCTCGGCGGGGCGAAGCACGGTGAAGCCCTTGGAACCGGGCATCGACTCGATGCGCAGCTCGGGGTCCCAGAACGCCTTGTCGCCGTCGATCATCACCTCGAAGATCTGCACGACCTGCGCGAGGTCGTTCTCGCCTTCGATGATGTCGTACTGCACCGCGGACCGGACGATGCTGCGGTCGCGGGTGGTCTCGAACAGGCGCATCTGCACGTCGATGCCCCCGCGGCCGTCCATGCCGAAGAACGTGCTCTGGTACGGCGCGCCTCCGAAGTGGGACTCGACGAAGTACAGCGAGTCTTGCTTGACGGGGATGCCCTCGACCAAGACGGTGCCGTCCGGGCCGCTGACGCCCCTGAACTTCTCCACCGCGCCCGTGGCCGCCTTCTTGACGATGATCACGTTCTGGCCCGCGATCGGCTGATCCTGGGCGTCGAACAGGTGCACCTTCACCGTGCCCGTCGCGAGGGTCCGCAAGATGCGAGGGGGCGGGAGCTGTTGACGTTTACGCCGCGGTGGCTGCTCCGCCTGGGGTTGCTGCGTCGAAGTCTCGAAGTCGTCCGCGCCCTCGGCAAGCACGAGCGCCATGCCCTTGTCGGTCGACATGGTGAACGGCTTGCTGGTGCGCAGCGTGCCACCTTCGACCAGCGTCGCCTTGGCGGACAGAGTGCTGTTCGCGGGCACGTCGGGAGGCACGAGCTTGTCGAAGACCGCCTTACCGCGCGCGTCGGTGGTGAGCGTGCGAACGATGGCCTCGCCCTGCGGCGGCGTGATCGTCAGCTCGACCTCGACGCTGGGTACGGGCTTGCGCGCCGCGAGGTCGAAAGTGCCGATCGTCAGCGTGCCGACCTCCATGCCCTCGAGGGGAAAGGCGTTGCCTGGCGCGGGGATGGCCGGTTGGCCGCCCTGCGTGGTGGCGGGCTGGGGACGCGCAGGGCCGGCCGAGGGCGCTGATGCTCCCTCGACGAGCATCACGGCGGTGCCGCTGTGAGGCAGGAGCTTGATCGTGCCCGACTTCACCTCGGTGCCAGCGATCGTGACCGAAGCCACTGCGGTGCCCCCGATGAGTTCGGACAGGGCATCGAACGTCGCCCTCCCCTGCTCTTGCGTCTTGGCCGTGAAGCTCTTCTTGGTGCCGTCGGGAGCGGTAACCGCGAGCGTCACGTCGGTGTCGACCGCCGGAGCGGAGAAGCCCGCCTTGCCCAGGCACCGGACCGTAACGGTGCCGGGCGCGAGCTTGGGATCGGGCCGAGGGATGCCGGACATGGCCGACGGATCCATCATCGGCGGTGGCGCGGCCTGAACAGGCGCAGACCACAGCATGACTGCGGCGGCAACGGGGATGAGGAAGCGCTTCATGCCGAAATCTCCTTGCCGCAGTGCTTGCAGAACTTTGCGTCGCGGTCGTTCTCACCTTCGCAGGCCGTGCACGTAATCGTGGTGGCCAGCTCGGAGGGCCCGGGCTCTTCGGACGCAGAGCCTTCGTCTCCACTGTCCACGTCGCCGTCGGAATCGGCGAGTTCGTCCGTCGCAGCCTCGGGCTCTTCCTTCGCGGCCTCGGGCTCTTCCTTCGCAGCCTCGGGCTCTTCCTTCGCGGCCTCAGCGGGCATCACGTCGGCCAAGCCTCGGTCCTCGAGCAGTGCGAAGACCTCGGGGTGCACCCGCGTGGTCCCATCGAGCCGCCGCATGACCTCGACCGCGCGCAGTTCGTAGGTCTGCTTCACGTCGTTGAAGTCGGTCTCGGACAGCTTGCCCATCTCGAAGTCGAACTTGAGTTCGTTGATCGCCCGCAGCAGGCGACGCTTCTCTTCGCGGAGCTGTGCACGGTCGGCACCGGCCAGCTCGTGCGCCTTCGGTGCGAGCGTGCGTCCGGGCCGAGCGAGCGCCTGCACCATCCGGAACAGCGTGGCCAAGCTGAAGACGAGCATCCCGGCGGCGAAAACCAGCCCGACGGTTGCGGAGTCGAGCCGAGCACCGGTGGCGAACGAAAGGAACGCCGTGAACCCGAACAGGCCCAGGACGCCGATCGCGCCCCAGCGCATGAGCCCGGCCCGCGACCCGGCTCCGCGTGTGGGTGTGGATGCGGTCACGCTAGGCACCCTCCGTCTTCCGTGTCCCGATGCAGATGATGCCGCCCAGGATCATGATGCCGAATCCGACCCAGACCCAGTTGACCAGCGGGTTGTAGTAGAGGTTCACCCGGGTCCAGCCCGTCGTCATGTCGACGTCGTCAATGGACAGGTAGACATCGCCGCCAGCGGTCATGTGCCGGGAGACCTCGGACGTGGGCATCTCCGGGCTCTGGTAGTACCACCACTTGGCCGGGGTCAGCGTGTCGAGGACGTCGCCTCGGTACAGCACGTCGAACTCGACCGAGAGCATGTCCTTCTGCCAGTCCTCGGTCGCGGTCGCACCGACGTGTCGAACCTCGTAGATACCGAGCTCGGTCGTCTCCCCAGGGCGCATGGTGACCTTGCGTTCGATCTTGTAGGCGTTGCCCGCCCAGCCAAAGAACATCAAGACGATCCCCAGGTGAACGATGTAGCCGCCGTAGCGACGCCGGGCCTTGGTCACGAGGCCAATGAGCGCGTCGAGGACCGACTGCTCTCTGTTTCGCCGCCGAACGGCCACACCGCGGTAGAACTCCTGAATGATCGTCCAGAGCGTGAAGCCACACAGCGCAAAGCCGGTGATGCCCGCGACGCCGATGGCCACGCTGTGGACCTGGTAGATCCAAAAGAACGACACTACGCCCACCACCGCACCGGCGATGAGTGGTGCGAGGAACTGCTTGAGCAGCGACTCGGTGCTCGACTTGCGCCAGGCGATGAGCGGACCGACCCCGGTGAGGAAGATGAGCGCCAGTCCGAGCGGCACCATGTACTTGTTGTAGAAGGCCGGCCCGATGGTGATGCGGTCATAGGGCGGCCGACCGGCGAGCATGTTCGTGGTCCACTCCTGCTCGTCGAACATCCCGATTGCGAAGGTGATGTTGCGAATCCACTCGTGATCGGTGGCGAGGATTCCCGTCCAGTCGCGCAGCGTCGGATAGATCGTCGCGCCCGCGACGAAGAACGCCGCCAGGAGGAACAGCCAGTTGTTCAAGAGGAACGCGAATTCGCGGCTGAGGACGCTCTCGAGCTCGTTCCTGGCCCGCAGCAGAGGCATCCGCCAAAGCAACAGGCCGAACGAGATCACCAAGATGATCACCATGAAGACGCCGAAGGTCCACGCAAGCTGTGGGTCTTCTCCGAATGCGTGCACGCTCTGCACGACGCCGCTTCGGGTGAGGAAGGTGCCGAAGATCGTGAGCCAGAAGCTCAGGATGATGAGCACCAGGTTCCAGACCTTCAGCATCCCGCGCCGTTCCTGGACCATCACCGAATGCAGGAATGCGGTGCAGGTGAGCCAGGGGAACAGACCAGCGTTCTCAACCGGGTCCCACGCCCAGTAGCCGCCCCAGCCGAGTTCTTCGTAGGCCCAGAGTCCACCGAGCATCAGACCGATGCCGAGGAAGAGCCAGCCGAAGAGCACCCAGCGACGCATGCTGCGTTGCCACTGCGCGTCGACGTTGCCGGTGATCATCGCCGACATGCCAAAGGCGTAGGGCACCGCGAGCGAGACCATGCCCAGGTAGAGGCTGGGCGGGTGCACGATCATGTAGACGTTCTGCAGCAGCGGGTTCATGCCCTTGCCCTGCGGGGCGGGCATGTCGGCGTCCGTGATGAGGAACGGGTTGAACGGGTTCTTGAGGAAGACGAGCAGCGCGGTGAAGAACCCCAGGACGATCGCGAGCACCAGCACCGCGTGCGGGATGAGCTCACGGTGTCGCTTGGCGTTGGCCCGAATCGCGAGGGACGAGAACAGCGACAGCAGCAGCACCCAGAACAGCAGGCTCCCATCGAGCGAGCCCCAGAACGCGGTGACCTTGTAGAACACCGGCATCGCGGGGTGCCCGTTGTGCTGGACGTACTGGATGCTGTAGTCGCCGGCGAGGAACGCGTACACGAGCAGCGCCGAGGCGAACGCCGCGAGGCCGAAGATCGCGTGCACGCCGGCCGTGGCGCCGTCGACGAGACGCTCGGAGCGCCGATGTGCCGCGAGCGCAGCCATCGACGCCGTCGCGAGCGTCATGAGGAACAAGAGGAGGATCGTGACCGTGCCGAGCGTAGAGATCGTCATGCGGGACTCGAAATCGTGCGGGCCAGCAGGATGCTGGCCGGGGAACTACCGCGGGACGAGCCAAACGCCCGCGATTGCGACGTGGCGCCGCGGGACTACGTGCGGGAGGGTGTGCGCCCCGGCGCCGGCGAACCCGGCTGCTTGACGCTCTCTTCTTCTTCGTACTTGGACGGACATTTCGCCGACATCTCGTCGGACTCGAACAGCGTGCCAGCCTCGTTGAGGCGGCCGGTCAACACGACCTCCCCACCCTCTTGGAACGTGTCGGGCGGAATGTTGGTGAAGTGCACGTCGAGCCGCTCGCCGGCGCTCTCGATGGTGAACCGATAGTCGCCGGTCGTCCCCTTCTTCTTGGAGATCGAGCCTTCGACCACGTTGCCGTGCACCTGGATCGTGCGGCCTTGGTACTTCTGTGGCGTAGCGACGACCTTCTCGGCGTAGACGTACTCGAGTACCCCCTCGCCGGGGTCGGAGAACACCAGGTAGCCCACCGCGCCTGCGATGACGACGCCGATTCCAATCTTGCTTCCGAGATTCAGTGCCATTGGATCTATCCCCCGATACTCATCATTGCTTTGCGAGGCCCGCCGTGGCCATCGAGGCCGAAGGCATGCGCGTCGCGTTTGGTGGCGAGCACGCGCTTGACCACGCGCTCGACTTCGCCGCAGCGACCGCCGCGAAGGGCAGCCCTGAGGTCTCCGGTTTCGTCTCGTGCCAAGCAGCCATGGAGCTGCCCGGTCGCCGACACGCGCAGCCGGTTGCAGGTGCCGCAGAAGTTCTCCGTGAGGGCGCCGATGGTGCCGAGGCGGTACCCCGCCCAAGGCCCCGACGCGACGCGCCAGTACGACGCCGGGCCATGCCCCCGAACGCCCTGCCCGTCGTCGGCGACGAGCTCCGAGCCCACGACGCGTGCCACGGCATCACGGACCTGTGCCGCGGACATCATCTCGCCCGGCACGAAGGTCGCCCCGCCGCTCATCGGCATCTGCTCGATGAAACGCGGCGTCATCCCTTTGGACCACGCGAACATCGCCAGTTCGGCGAGCTCGTCGTCGTTGAAGCCCTTGATGGCCACGGTGTTGAGCTTGAGGTGCTCGTACCCTGCGGCGTTGGCAGCGTCGATGCCCGACAGGACGTTGTGTAGGTTGCCGCGACGCGTGATCCGGGCGAACCGCTCGGGCACCAGGCTGTCGATCGAGATGGTCAGCCCGCGCAGGCCCGCTTGACGTAGTGGCGCGGCCATCGGCGCGAGCCGCTCGGCGTTGGTCGTCATGACGACCTCGAGCGGCCGGAGCCCGCTTGGGGTGTGCGCATCGAGCCGCGCGAGGCTGCCGACGAGGTCGACGAGCCCGCGACGCAAGGTCGGCTCGCCGCCGGTCAGGCGCACCCGCTGCACGCCCCACCGCGCGAACGCGGCGGCCAAGGAGACCACCTCCTCGAGCCGCAGGACCTCCTCGCGGGCGCCGAACTCCATCGGCTCGTCGGGCATGCAGTACGTGCAGCGGTAGTTGCAGCGGTCGAGCAGCGAAATACGCAGATAGCGCACCTGACGCGACGTCCGGTCGACGAGGTCGACCGTCCCGGTCACCGAAGCCAAAGCTCCCGGCGGCGTCATGGGGTTGGACGCCGCCCGGCGTAGCTGCACGAGGCGCACGGCTCCAGGGTGCCACACTGTGCGGCCGCTGGCAGCCCGCGCGACCAGACGCCGCGTTGGGTTCGATGTGAGCACCACCGACGAAGCACACCGATGGGGTCCCACAGGACCCGGGCCGTGGTCTGGCGCACCCGATGCGGGCGATGCTCGCGCCGTCAATGAGGGCCGCGAACGCAAGAACGCCGCGACCCCAGAGGAGACGCGGCGTTCGCTGCGGCTGGCGACCGACTATTGCGCGGCTTTGCCTTCGGGGGCCTTGCCCTCGGGCGCTTTGCCCTCTGGCTCGGGCGCAGCCTTCGCGGGCTTGGCCGAGGCGGCTTTGTGGCCCTCGGCGGTGTGCGGGTTGACGCAGCTCAGCGACGGCAGCACGCATCCGGCGTCGACCATCACGGGCACGCCGTCTTGGACGACCGGCTTCCCCTTGGCGTCGACCTTGGGGACCATCTCCGAGACGAAGCAGCCGTTCTCGATGCGTCGCACCAGGAAGTGCTCGCCACCGTGCGCGTCTTCGGGGTTGCACGCCGGGAACGCCTGCTCGCACATCGGAACGGAGCCGTCGGTGCACGAGGGCTTGTTCTTGGCGAGCGACTCGGACATGCGGCCCATGTCGTCCCAACCGCCATCGGAGCGACGGACGTCGGTCGCCTGGATCTCGACCAGGCGGTCGCGGGAGTTCATGTCGAAGATGGTGAACGTGAAGAAGATCGCGACGAACAGCAGCGACGCCACGAAGATGAACACGTTGAACTTGTCGTCATGCAGCAAGTGCATGAAGAACGCGCACACCAGCGTCGCCTTCATCGCCGCGACGATCATCGCGACCGGAAGCGACGCAGGTCCCAGGTCGGCGTAGGAGACCGCGTAGGTCAGCGCAGTGAGCACGAAGAGCCCCGCGAGCACCTTGAGGTACATCGAGATGGGCGAGATGTGCTCGTGGTTTTCGACGAAGTCGTCGACGGCCTTGCCGCCGTAGAAGAGCTTGTTTTCGTTCTTGTCAGCCACGTCGCTCTCCTATTTCACCAGGTAAAGCAGGGGGAAGAGGAAGATCCAGACCAGGTCGACGATGTGCCAGTACAGGCCCACGTTCTCGACGGGCGCGTAGTAGCCATCCTTGAAGTGGCCCTTCTTGGCGCGGAGGTAGACCCAGAAGATCACTCCGATGCCCACGAGGACGTGAATCCCGTGCAGGCCGGTCATCACGAAGTAGAGGCCGAAGAAGACGTGCGGCAGTCCGCGGAAGCTGTGTCCGTGGCTGTGCGCGTACTGGATGGCCTCGTCGTAGTTGAAGAACGCGCCGGGAAACACCCCGTGCGAGAACTTGCCCGTGTACTCGACGTACTTGACCCCCATGAAGATGAAGGCGCAGGCCATGGTGAGCAGCAGCTGCGTGGCGCAGCGCTTGTTGTCGCCGAGCTGGGCGTAGCGCACCGCCATCGCCATCGTGAAGCTCGAGGTGAGCAGCACGACGGTGTTGATGCCGCCCATGGTCTTGTCGAGCAGCTCGTGCGAGCTGAGCACCATCTCGGGATAGAGCGCTCGGACGATGAAATAGGCCAGGAAGAGGCCCGAGAACATGAGCACCTCGGTCGCCAAGAAGAGCCACATGCCCATCTTGGCTGCGCCGGCCTGCTGCCCGACGGTGTTGAAGTGGTGCTGGAAGAACGCGTGGTCCTTCGCCGGTTTTGCGTGGTTACCCATTCGTCAGGTCCCTCTGCAGTCTCACGACCCGCTCAGTGCGACGCACCGGTGCGGTCGATCTCCGGGTAGTTGTAGGGGTCGTTCTCGACGACCGGCTGGCCATGGAAGTTGTGCTCGATGGGCGGGCTCGCGGTGTGCGTCCACTCGAGCGACTGCGCGTTCCAGGGGTTGGGCCCGACCTTCTTGCCGTTGCGCAGCGAGTGCACGAGGTAGATGGCGATGATGGTGAACCCGATGAGGAGCAGGTATCCGCCGACGGTCGACAGGATGTGCTGCTGCTGGAACTGCGGGACGTAGGACCAGTAGCGGCGGGGCATGCCTTGCTGCCCGAGCAGGAACTGGTTGAAGAACGTCATGTTGAAGCCGACGAAGATGAACAGCGCGGAGATCTTGCCCCAACGCTCGCTGTACATCACGCCGAACATCTTGGGCCACCAGTGGTGGATGCCGCCGACGAAGGCGATGATGGTGCCGCCCATCATGACGTAGTGGAAGTGCGCGACGACGAAGTAGGTGTCGTGCAGGTGGACGTCGACCGACAGGGCGCCGAGGAAGATGCCCGTCAGTCCTCCAATGGAGAACGTGAACAGGAACATCAGGCCGTAGAGCATCGGGGTGTTGAACTCGATGCTGCCCTTGTAGAGCGTGGCGACCCAGGAGAACGTCTTGATGGCCGTCGGGACCGCCACCGCGAAGGTGAGGAACGAGAACACGATGCCCGCAAGCTCGGACTGGCCCGAGACGAACATGTGGTGGCCCCACACGACGAAGGAGATGATCGCGATGGCGACCGAGGACAAGGCGATGGCCTTGTACCCGAAGATGTGCTTCCGGCTGTGGACCGCGATGAGCTCGGACTCGATGCCAAACCCAGGCAGGATCATGATGTAGACGGCCGGGTGGCTGTAGAACCAGAAGAAGTGCTGGTACAGGACCGGGTCGCCACCCATGGCCGGGTCGAAGATGCCGATCATGAGCGTGCGCTCGACGATGAGCAGCAGCAGCGTGATGGCGAGAACCGGGGTCGCGAGGACCTGGATGACGGCGGTCGAGTAGAGCGCCCAGACCATCAGCGGCATCTTGTTCCAGGTCATGCCTGGCGCCCGCATCTTGTGCACGGTCACGACGAAGTTCAGACCGGTGAGGATCGAGCTGAATCCGAGAATGAACGCGCCGAAGGTGGCCGAGATGACCGCAGTGCCGGTGGTGTTCGAGTACGGCGTGTAGAACGTCCACCCCGTGTCCAGCTGACCGGCGGCCAGCGTGTACAGGAAGAACATCGAGCCGAGGGTGTAGACCCAGAACGACAGGAGGTTCAGCCGCGGAAACGCGACGTCCTTGGCCCCGAGCATCAGCGGCAACAAGAAGTTGCCGAGCGCCGCGGGTACGGAGGGGATGATGACCAAGAAGACCATCACCGCCCCGTGAAGGGTGAACATCTTGTTGTAGGTCGTCGCGGAGATGAAGTCTCCGCCCTCGGGCGTGAGCAACTCCGTGCGCAGGGTGAGCGCGAAGAGGCCGCCTGCGAGGAAGAAGACGAGGACCCCGACGAGGTACATCAACCCGATCCGCTTGTGATCGAGCGTGAAGAGCCAGGACTTCAGGCCACGGGTGGCCGTGAGGTAGTTGGACTCGTTGCTGTGTGCGTCTGCCATGGCGATGTCTCCGTGGGCGCTACTTGAGCGTCTTGATGTACTCGATCACGGCCGTGACCTGCTCTTCATCGAGCAGCCCCTGGTAGCTGGGCATCTGGGGCGAGTAGCCCGCGACGATCTGGCTGTTGGGTTCGTAGATGGAGTTCTTGATGTACTCGTCGTCGGCCTTGACCGTCGTGCCGTCCGTGAGGGACTCGGTACGACCGTACAGGCCGTTCCAGGCCGGACCGATGCCGTCCTTGCCCTCGACCGAGTGGCAAGCCGCGCAACCGCGCCGCCGGTAGACCCGCTCGCCGTAGGCGGCCAGGGACTCGCCGTCTTCCTTCTCGAGGATGCCGGCTGCGATGAGGGCACGCTCGAAGTTGTCGGGCTCGAGGACCTTGACCACACCCGTCATCTGCGAGTGGAGGTCACCGCAGTACTCGGTACAGAAGAGGTTGAACTCGCCGACGCGCGTCGCCTGGAACCAGATCTGGGTGTACCGACCCGGCACCACGTCTCGCTTGACGCGGAACGCTGGCACGTAGAACGAGTGAATGACGTCGGTGGACGTCATGGTGAGTCGGACCGGCTTGTCCTTGGGCACCATGAGCGTCAGCGCCGGCTCCTCGGTGGAAGAGCTGAGCGAAACGCCGGGGTACTTCGGGTACTCGACGGTCCAGTACCATTTTTGCCCGGTGACACGGACGTCGAGCGCGTCGGCGGGGGGCACCGACTGCTTGACGAAGTCGCACTCACCCCAGACGAAGATGACCAGGAGAAGCACCGTCGGGATGGCGCTCCAGAGGAACTCGACGATCCCGCTGTGGGTGATCGAGCTGGTCTTCTGGTCCTTGCTGCGCCGGCGGTACTTCCACATGAAGTACCCCATCGCGCCCATGATGATGACGAAGAAGACCGTGTCGAGCGCGGTGATGAAGTAGTAGAGGGCGTCCGTGTCCTCGGCGAAGGTCGACGCCGCGGTGGGCATCGCCCACGGGTGCGCCGTTTCGACGGGCGGGAGCGGGGCCTTGGTCACTTCGGCGGCAACCTCGGTTGCAGCATCGGCGACAGCTTGTTTCGCTTCGGCGTTTTCGGGTGCCATGAAGGTGGCCATCAGTTGCGTGATCACTTGGCTACCTCGCCTTCTGTTGCTCGAGTCATGGGTTCTGTTTCGGCGCCTGGTTGGCGTTGCTGAGCTCCCTGGCCTTGGACCATGGGTAGCTGCATCCACGACGACTCTTCGCGGCTGCGACGTCGGTCACGACGCCAGAGTACGAGAAGGAATCCGCCGAGGATGAGGACGGTGAGCACGCCGCTGAGTCGGACGACGCCGAATGCGAACGGGCCATACCGGCCGATGGTGGGATCGTAGGCGAAACAGCTCAGGTAGAGCTGCTCCATGGGAGAGCCGACCTTGCCCTCGCTCGCCTCGATGAGGGCGAACTTCACGTCGCGAGGGATGAAGGTGAGGCCGTAGAGGTACTGTGCGATCTTGCCCTCGGGCGAGACGAACATGGCGACCGCCGGGTGGGCATATTGGTCCTGCTCGGCGTCGTAGGCGTAGCTGACGCCCAGCTGCTCCGAGAGGGCCCGGATCTGCACGGAGTCCCCAGTGAGGAACTGCCAATCGACGTCATCCCCCTTGCCGAGCGCGGAGAGGATGGTGTCCCGCTTCTTGCGTGCATCCTCGGGGGTCTCGCCCGGGTCGATGGAGACGGTGACGACGCGGAAGTTGCCGTCGCCGGCTGTCCAGTCGAGCTCGGCGAGCGCGTCGGCGAGGCCGTTGAGCTGGACGCTGCAGACCACGCGGCACCGGTAGTAGTTGAGCGTGACCAGGACGGGTGTCTCGCCGTCCAGGAAGTCGCTCATCTTCACCGCTGCGCCGGTGTGGTCGACGAAGCTCAGGTCTCCGTCGAGCGTGGACCCTTTGTGCTCGTCGACCGCGATCGCACGCATCTCCGGAGACAGCGGCTGGGCCGACCCCGCCCACGCCCATGCCGGCAGCGTCGCGAACGCGAACGCGAACGCAACGCCGGCGAGGCGAGAGAGGAGGCTGTCGAAGGGGATGCGCATGACGCTGACTGACGAGAGTAGGGGGAGCGGCGCTAGCGGGCGATGCGAACGACGATGCGTTCGTTCTTCTTGGCGTTGCCGGGCTCGACGGGCTGCTCGCCGCCATAGCCCTTGGCACGGAGCCGTGCCTTGGGGAAGCCACGCTCTTGAAGGGCGGCGGAGACGGCGTTGGCACGCTGCAGGCTGAGCTGCTTGTCGGCAGCGGCTTCACCGCCATCGTTGGTGTGCCCTTCGATCATGATGCGCCCAGGACACTCCTGCGCGACGGCCACGAGCTTGTCGAGCGACTTGCCGGACTTCTCCGATACGGCCGCACCAGGCTTGTCGCCGTCGGGGTCGAACGCCAACTTGCGGGCCGCTTTCGCGAGCTTCTTGTCACAGCTGTCCGCGGCTTCGGTGGTCGAGACCTCGACCTTTCCCATCGGCGTGCCTTCCGCCTTGGTGAGTGCGTCGAGCTTGGACTTGTCGGCGGCGGCGACGAACCCTTCGACGGAGAGCTTGCCGGCCGTCCACTTGACTGCGCCCGTGGACATCAAGTCCATCGCCGCGAGTCCGCGCTCGTAGGCGGCCTCGTAGGCGGGCTTGCCCGGGGCCTCGGTGACCTTGAGCTTGTTGCGCACGTTGTCGCCGAAGTGGGTCTTCTTGGCGGCCGCTTCGATCGCCTTGCTCATCGCCTCGGACGGGACCTCACCGAGCAGGACGAGGTCGTCGCCGCTGACCGTGAACGCAAATCGGTGGTCGCGAGGACCTTTGGCCTTTGCGGCGTCCTTCGCGTCGCCGGGCTTGTTGCCGGGCTTTTTGGCGGGTTGGCGCGCCGCCGCGCCGGGCATGCCGCCCCACTCGTCGATCTTCTTGCCGGTGCCCGAGCCCGTGAACGCCGGCGTGGGTCGTTTGCCGGCGAGGAGCGCGGGGTTGTCGATGACCTGCTGCGACGCCTTGCCGACCGGGATGAAGTACCGGGTCGTCACGGTGTCGGGCTTGTCGTCGGCGCCAGGCTCGACGATCTCGTACTCGCCGTAGCCCTCGGCGATCTCGACCATCTCGGCGGCGTACTCCTGCTGCGTGGCGTATCCGGCGGAGACGCGGTCCTGCTCGATGGTCCGCACCTGCTGGTTGAACAGCTGGATGACCGCAAAGCACAGACCCAGGGTCAGGCTGCCGAGCACCGTCAGGATTCCAAACAAGCGCCCGGCGGGCATCTTGTCGATTTCATGCGCGCCGTCGTCGTGTCCGTGTTCGTCACTCATGTCGTGTGTTCCTTCCGGGGCGAACTAGAAGTTCTCGAAGTGAACCGACTCGGCGAGCCGGGGGTCGTTGACGGGCACGAGCGCCTTGCGCGACAGGCCCCACGTCAACACGGCGAGCCACACGCCACCGATGCCGACGAAGCACAGGATGTCGACCAGGCCGAACTCGATGCTCGGATGGTGATTGTTCGCGTTGTACGGACCGACCGGGTCGATCAGCCAGAACATGTCGATGAACTCCGCGACGAGGATCCAAACGGCCCAGAACGCGAGGGTCTTGGGGTTGCGCTTGATGTGTCGCGAGATGAGCCCGAGGAACGGGAACGCGAATCGAGCGAAGACCAAGACGATGGAGAGCGTGAGGTAGTCGCCCGCGCCGCGGTAGCTGAACCACTCGGTCTCCTCGGGGATGCTCGCGTACCAGATCAGCATGTACTGGGAGAACGCCATGTAGGCCCAGAACACGGTGAAGGCGAACATCATCTTCCCCAGGTCGTGGAAGTGCTCCTTGGTGACCACGCCACGGAGGTAGCCGCTGCGGTGCAGGAGGATGACCAGCAAGGCGATGAAGGCGTGGGTCGAGACGACGGCGCCCGCAAAGTAGTACGCGCCGAAGATCGTCGAGAACCAGTGCGGGTCCAGCGACATCAGCCAGTCGAACGCCGAGAAGGTGAGCGACAGAGCGAAGACCGCGATGCCCAAGGGAGCGGCCCAGCGCATCTTGTGGCTCTTGGCCTTGATCTCCTGCGGGCTCGAGGCGTCGTCCTGGGAGGTCGACGTGAACCAGTAGAAGAGGCC
Source organism: bacterium (assembly GCA_024742475.1). Classification (GTDB taxonomy): domain Bacteria; phylum Myxococcota_A; class Polyangia; order Nannocystales; family Nannocystaceae; genus CAJXVA01. Next base: position 89,912 of record JANSYI010000018.1, read on the forward strand.
GAGAATCGACCAGACCGCCAAGTAGACCAACGCTCTGACCTTGAAGCTGCTCTCGTTGAGGTACGGCTCCTTCCACTTGAGCATCGGGTCGACGGCGACGACCTCGGTGTGCGTCCAGTGGAACAGGTCGTGGCTACCCATGAACACGCCAACGATGACCAAGATGGCCATGATCGGAAGCGTGAGGGCCATGTTCTCGGCGATGCGCCGGCAGACGATGGACCAGCCGGCTCGCGCTGCGTGCTGAACGAGCACGAAGAACAGGCCGCCGAGGCTCAGCGCCAGCCAGAACATGGCCGAGGTGAGGTACGAGAAGTAGAAGTCGTTCCCGTGTTCGCCGCCGTGGTCGCCACCGCCGAGGGCGTAGGCACCACCGAGACCGGCGAGACCGATGACGCCCATGATGATGGGCAGCTTCGACCAGATGGACTTGTCGGAGATCCGCACCTGTTCGGGGCGGACGACGGGTTCGTCGTGACCGTGAGCGCTCATTTTCCGGCTCCCTTGTTTTGCGCGAACTGGGCGGGGATGTCGCTTTTCTTGGCGCCGTGGCTGACCTGCAGCACGCGGATCCAAGCGGCAATGGCCCACCTGTCTTTGGGGTCGGGGATCTGGGCGCTGTAGCCCTTCATGAGACCGTAGCCCTCGGTCCCGACCTTGTAGAAGTACCCCAGCGGCGCTGGCTGGTACCGCTCGTCGTGGAAGTTGGCGGGCTTCTGCGCGAAGCCTCCCGCAACGCGGCGGTTGGCGGGGCCGTCACCGCGACCTTGCTGGCCGTGGCACGGCGCGCAGTAGATGTTGTAGCGATCTTCGCCGCGCTCGAGGAGCTCGGCGTCGGCCGTCATCCCCTCGGGCAGGGTCGCGGCGACCTTGCCCTTGTCGTCGATGCCGCGCCAGAGGTGGTCGTCGTCCTTGAGGAAGCCGACCGCGACCGTTCCGGCCGGCGGCGTCCGCATGACACGACCGTCCGCGAAGAACTGGTTGCGCTCTTGCGCTTCACCGCGCTCTTGAAAGTCCATGTTCTGCTGGAGGTGGACCGGAGGGGACTCCGAGTAGTTGCCCCAGCAGCCGGCCATGCCCACGAGCATGAGCGGAACGAGTGAACGATGCTTGAACGACATCTTAGTCCTCGACCTCCTCGACGCTCAGCGCGCCGGTTTCCGCGAGGAACGCCTTGGTGTCCTCGGCGTCGTAACGGGGGTCGCGTGCTTCGATCGCGATGAAGAAGCGGTCGTCGGTGACCCGGGCGAACCTCTTCGAGTTGAAGACCGAGTGGTACAGCTGCGGCAGTCGGTTGAGACCGAGCATGCCGAAGACAGCGCCGAACGATCCGAGCAGGATGCCGGGCTCGAACGTCACCGGGACGAACGCCGGGTAACTGTTGAACGGCTTCTGCGCGATGATGAGCGGGTAGTCGACCGCGCTCATCCAGTACTGCATGAGGAAGCCCAGGCCGGCCCCGGTGAAGCCCATCACGCAGACGATCCACGGCACGAGCGAGGACCGCAGGCCCATCGCCTTCTCGAGTCCGTGCACGGGGAACGGAGTGTAGGCATCCCACGCGGCGTAGCCGGCGTCCCGGACCTGCTCACACGCGTGATACAGGTCCTGCGGATTTTCGTACTCGGCCATCAGGCCGAAGACCTTCGGTGCTTTAGCCATTGTCCTTGTCCTCCTTCGTCGTGGGAGGCGGCGAGAAGAGCAGGTCCTCTTTCTCGGTCGCTTCAGCCGCGTCGGCCTCTTCAGCCTTCTCTTCGGCCTCTTCAGCCTTCTCTTCGGCCCCTTCAGCCGTCTCTTCGGCCTCTTCAGCCTTCTCCTCGGCCTCTTCAGCCTTGGCTTCGGCCTCTTCAGCCTTGGCTTCGGCCTTCTCGGCGTCGGGCTCAGCCTCGGCCTCGGCAGCCTTCGCTTCAGCCTCCGCGGCCTTCGCTTCAGCCTCCGCAGCTTTCGCTTCCGCTTCGGCGGCCTTCGCCTCAGCCTCCGCGGCCTTCGCCTCAGCCTCCGCGGCGTCCGCCTCGGCCTTGGGCTCGCCCGCGGTTGGGGCCGGGCCCTTGTTGGGGTCGACCCAGTGCGGGTTGGCCTTGGGCATCACCGACTTGACCTCGGCGATGGCGATGAGCGGGAGGTAGCGCAAGAAGAGCAGGAACAACGTGAAGAACAGGCCGAAGCTGCCCAGGAACAGGGTCACGTCCCAGATGGTGGGCGTGAAGTAGTCCCAAGAGCTCGGCAGGAAGTCGTGGTGCAGCGACGTCACCACGATGACGAAGCGCTCGAACCACATGCCGATGTTCACGAAGATGGAGAGGATGAACAGCGCCTTGGGGCTCGTCCGGATCTTCTTGAACCAGATGAGCTGAGGCGTGAGCACGTTGCAGCTCATCATCGTCCAGTACCCCCACGCGTACGGTCCGAACGCCCGGTTCTGGAAGACGAACGCTTCGTACTCGTTGCCCGAGTACCAGGCGATGAAGAACTCCATGCTGTACGCGTATCCGACGATGGATCCGGTCAGCAGGATGATCTTCGCCATGTTCTCCAGGTGCTTGACCGTGATGATGTGCTCGAGCTTGAACCAGACTCGAATCGGGATCATCAGCGTCAGCACCATGCCGAAGCCAGAGAAGATGGCGCCCGCGACGAAGTACGGCGGGAAGATGGTGGTGTGCCAACCGGGCAGGTTGGAGACCGCGAAGTCGAACGAAACGATCGAGTGCACCGAGAGGACCAGCGGCGTCGCCATGGCGGCGAGCAGCAGGTACGCAGCCTCGTAGTTCACCCAGTGGCGAGCCGATCCGCGCCACCCGAGGGCGAAGAGCCCGTAGGCAAACTTGCGAATCTTGGTCTTCGACCGGTCCCGCATCGTGGCGAGGTCGGGGATGAGCCCGACGTACCAGAAGAGGCTGGAGACCGTGAAGTAGGTCGACACCGCGAACACGTCCCAAAGGAGCGGGCTGCGGAAGTTGACCCACATCTCCATCTGGTTGGGCAGCGGAAGCAGCCAGTAGGCGGCCCAGACCCGACCGACGTGAACGCCGGGGAAGATGAGAGCGCAGATGACCGCGAAGATGGTCATCGCCTCCGCGCCGCGGTTGATCGACGTCCGCCACTTCTGGCGGAAGAGGAACAACACCGCGGAGATCAGCGTTCCGGCGTGGCCGATGCCGACCCAGAACACGAAGTTGATGATGGGCCAGCCCCAGCCGACCGGGACGTTGTTGCCCCAGACGCCGATGCCCTCCCAGAACAGCCAGCCAAGGCTGATCGGAAGCAGCGAGAGCAGAGCGAGCGCGGGGATGAAGAACAAGATCCACCGCTTGTGCGGCATCTCGATCGGGCGGGCGACCGCCTCGGTGATCTCCTGGAAGGAGGGATCACCCAGGACCAGTGCGGTCCGACCTTCGAGCGGATCCTGATCGTGCTCGTGCGTGGGTGGGATGTAGTGGCTCACTGGTGATGCTCCCCAGAGTCGTGGCCGACGAGTTCGTTAGGGGCGACAGGCTCGGTCTCGCCTTCCGCCGCCTTGAAGTCGTCCTCGATCTTCTTGCGCGCCGCCGCCAAGGTCGGGTGCGGGTTGCGAATACGAGCGAGGTAGGTGGTGCGAGGCTGCGTGTTGAGGTCACGCAACACGGAGTAGTTGCGAGGCGAACGCTTCGCCTTGCTCACCGCGCTGTCGGGGTCGTGGATGTCGCCGAACACCATCGCGCCGGTCGGGCAGACCTGCTGGCACGCGGTGAGGATCTTGCCGTCCTCGACGACGTCCTTGCCCGCGACGTGGGCGTCGATCTTGGCGCTGTTGATGCGCTGCACGCAGTACGTGCACTTCTCCATGATCCCGCGGAACCGAACGGTGACGTCGGGGTTCATCTGCATCTGGCGCAGCCAGGCATCTTCCCCCTCGAGCTCCTTGCGTGCCTCGTCGTTCTGGCGATAGACCGTCCAGCCGCCGGGACGCAGCCCCAGGTTGTAGTTGAAGAAGTTGTAGCGCCGCACCTTGTACGGGCAGTTGTTCGAGCAGTATCGGGTGCCGACGCAGCGGTTGTACGCCATGTCGTTGAGGCCCTCGGGGCTGTGCACCGTGGCTGCGACCGGGCACACCGACTCGCATGGTGCCGACTCGCAGTGCTGGCAGAACATGGGCTGGGTGACCGCCTCGACGTCGTCGATGTTCTCCCAGGACTCGTACTTGCGAGACTGGGGGTCGACGGCGCGGTAGTAGCGGTCGAGCCGGATCCAGTGGAGCTCGCGGCCCTTGATGACCTGCTCCTTGCCCACGATGGGGATGTTGTTCTCGGCCTGACACGCGACCACGCAGCTGAGGCAGCCGGTGCACGTGTTGAGGTCGACGCTCATGCCCCACTGCTGCTTGCCCGTGTACTTCGGGGGCTCCCAGAGGTGGCGCAGTCGCTCCTTGGGCATCAAGTTGGCCCGCTCGACGAAGTTCGGCTCGGCGCTGAACTCCTCGGTCGTGGCCTCGAGCACGATCGGGCGCTCCTTGAAGTTGTTGAGGTAGACCGGCGGCTTGAGCGAGCCGTAGTCCTGCGTGTTGCCCAGCGGGTAGGTCCCGCCGGCCTTCGCAACGCTGCCCTTGGCGATCCAAGGCGCCGACGAGCTCCGCGCGACGTTGGCGTTGAAGCCCGCGCCCTTGGAGACGATGCCCTCTTCGCCGTCCCAGCGGAGCACCTGGCGGCCGCCGCCGAGCGTGATCGACACGGTGTTGGTGGCTTGGCCCGGCATGATGAAGACCGGAAGCTCCATCGAGCCGCCGCCGTCGACGGTGACGGTGACCAGGTCTTCATTGTCGACGCCGAGCTCGGCCGCCGTCTTGGGCGACAGGTAGGCCGCGTTGTCCCAGGAGATCTTGGAGACAGGGTGCGGGAGCTCCTGAAGCCAGCCGTTGTTGGCCCAGCGACCGTCGCCGAGCTTGGGGTCGAGGTGGAAGTTGACCTCGAAGCCGGCAGCGGTGTCGACCGGGTTGCGATCCTTGGTGACCGCGGCGGAGACCTTGTCCCAGTTGGCCAGCGGCGGAATGGTGGGCACGCGCGGCGCGCCGGAGACGACGCCGTCGTGGAGCCAGCGGCGCCACATCTTGTCGGAGAAGCCAGGGCCGAGCTGACCCTTCCAGAACTTCTTGAGCACCGTGCTTCCGCGGTCGAGCTTGCCCGTGGCGAACAGGTGGAGCAGCTCGGTGTCGCTGTACGTGTCGTGCAGCGGTTCGATGAGCGGCTGCACGATCGCGATCGTGCCGTCGCTGCTCTCGGTGTCGCCCCACGCCTCGAGGTAGTGCGAGACCGGCAGGTGCCACTTGGCGATGGCGCCCGTCTCGTCGCGGTACAGGCCGATGTGAATCGTATTGGCCGCAGCGAGCTTCTCGGCGAGGCCGAGGTCGGAGACGCCGTCGTAGGCGGGGTTGGTGTGGATGCAGACGACGGTGTCGACACCCGAGGTCAGCGCCTCGGAGAGCCCGGCGAGGGGCTCGAGCGCGACCGCCGAGGCGTCTTGACGCCAGCGCACCGCGGTGCCCGTGTTGCGCAGCGCAGAGTTGATGGCTGCCGCGAGCGCGTGAACCCACATGGGCTGCCGCTCGCCGACCATGACGGCCGACTTGCACAGCGGGCGGTAGCGCGAAGGCTGGGCGCCTGCAGCAGCCGCAGCGGCGGCTTCCTTGCAGCGATCGTTCTCGACGGCCTCCGCGAGGTCTTCGGCGAGCGCGCTGACGACCGCCTGGGTCCCCTCGTCGAGGGTCACTGCGGGCAGCGACTCGACAGAGAACCCCTCGGGCGCCTCGACGGCCTCGAACTTGCCGCCCATCAGCTCTTTGGCGAGCGCGATGAGGGCGTCGCCGACCTGGCCTCCGCTGATGCGGGCGCGGTGGTCGGCCATGATGCCCGTGTTGCTCAGGTGCGGCTCGAACACGTACAGCCGCGACATCGGGTCGGTGGGACCCACCACCCTGCGGGTGTCGGCCCATTCACGGGACAGCCGCGTGGAGTCGGGGTGGTTGGCGCCGAGGAAGTCGGCGTCGAACGACGCGACCACCTTGGTGCCCTCGAGCACGTAGCGGTAGCGCGCTCCCGGCCCGCCGAGCAGCTCGGCGACCGCGTTGGACGTCGCCGGACGCATGGCGTCGCCGTCGAAGAAGCGCGCCTTGGGGAAGCGCTGCTTGATGCCCCCGAGCAGCGAGCGGTTGGTGGGCGAGGCCATGTCGCGCACCACGAACGCCAGGCCGACGCCGCCGGCCTTGGTCTCGATCAGCTTGTCGAGCTCAGCACGAGCCGTGCCCCAGTCGCTCACCTCGCCGGCCTTCATCGGCATGCGGCTGCGGTCGGGGTCGTAGAGGTCGAGGACCGACGCCTGGGCGAACACGGAGGTGGCGCCTCGCGAGCCGCCGTGACCGGGGTTGCCCTCGATCTTGGTGGGGCGACCGTCCTGGCTCTCCACGACGACGCCCTCGACGCTCCCGCCCTGCGCGAACGCGGAGGCGTAGAACATCGGCTTGCCGGGGATGAGGTCCTCGGGGCGCGTCTTGAAGGGGAGGATGTGCTCCTGGGGCTTGCGGATGCAGCCGGTGGTGCTCACCGAGAGGCCCGCGAGCGCAGCGCCAGAGCCGATGAGCCCGAAGAAGTTGCGGCGCGAGACGCCGTCGGCTGGGATCTCCAGCTCTTCGGCTCCCTCGGGGAACTCCTTCCAGGTGTCGGCGGTGACTTCGCTGTCCTTGGTGCGCGAGGACAGGCTGCGCCAGAACTGTGAGCCGCGTTCGACGACGCGCTGGGCGACATCACCTTGCGGTTGTACGGGGCCAAGGCGCTCCGTGGGGGCCTTGCCATTGACGACGTTGAGTTTCTTCATCGGTCGAAATCCCCGGTTATCGGTGACATCCCGAGCAGTGGACCGGCGGGTTCACCTTGCGCTTGCGCTCGGGATCGCGGTCCGGGTCGTAGGTTTCTTCGTCGGCGTCCCAGTTCATGTTGGTGACCTGGTCGAGCGGCCGGAGGTTGGGCGTCGGATTGCGGTGGCAATCGAGGCACCAACCCATGGAGAGCGGCTGATCCTGCGAGACGACGACCATTTGGTCGATGCGTCCGTGGCACGACGCGCAGCCAACCCCCGCCGCAACGTGCGGCGCGTGGTTGAAGTACGCGTAGTCTGGCAGCATGTGCACCCGGACCCACTCGATCGCCTCGCCGGTCTCCCAACTCTTCTTGAGGTTCTCGATGCGACCCTCGTAGGGGCCACCGGGGTTGGTGGTCTGCACGAGCCCGTCGTGGCAGTTCATGCAGGTTTGGGTGGGGGGGATCGCAGCCATCGCCGCGTACTCCACCGTGTTGTGGCAGTAGCGGCAGTCCATTCCCATCTCACCTGCGTGCAGCTTGTGGCTGTACGGCACCGGCTGTTTCGGCTGGTAGCCGACGTCGGTGTAGAGCGGGGAGAAGTAGTACCAAACAAAGAAGATGGCACCGGCCCCGGCGATGGGAGCGACCAGTCCGAGTACGACTGGGATTGCGTTCGTCCAGCGAGGAAAGATGGCAGGCATCTAGTTCACCGTGATGTGACCGTGGTCGAGGTCCGGGTTGGAGCCTGCGGCATCGCGACCTCGCGATGAAACAAACCCGCCGTCCTCGACGTTTGATTGAGTGAAGGAGGCCGCCCGTTGATTGGGCGTCGCGAAAGTCGCTTGTGACGCGCCGAACCGCACCGCATTGCTCGCGCAGAGGGCCTGGGGCCCCCGAACGATGGTGCGAGTGAAATTGGCGGCGAGGGGAGGTGCGTACATCCCGCTGAATCCGGCGCGGACCCTATCAATTGCGACAGGTCGCCGCAACAAGGGAATGTGTCCTGAAGCGGAAGAAACCGTGTTTCTGCGGCTTCTGAGCGGGAAAGAGTGCCCGGTGCGAGAGAGTGATCACCACGGCCGTGACCGAAGCGATCGCCCGCGCAGGGTTTGCGGGTGGGACAGAGGTTCGCCCCGGCCTTCGACATCGTCATGACGCCTCCGCCGGCGCCGCGGTCCAGCGCGGCGAAAAGGTCTTGAGGTACTGGATGATGGCGTGGCGATCGGCGTCGGCGAGGCCGCCAAACGCGGGCATACCGTTCTTGGGCTTGCCGTTGCGGATCGTCGCGTCGATGTCTTCGTCGGTGGGCAGCTCGCCCTCGCCGGTGGACTTGTACGCGTAGTCCGCCTGTCGAAAGTCGCGGGGCCGCTTCGCCAACCCGGTGGCCGCAGGACCCTGCCCCGATCCGTCGGGTCCGTGGCAGCTCGCGCAGCGCATCTCGTAGCTGCGGTGACCCGCGTTGAGGACCTCGGCGGCGACCTCCGTGCCCCCCAGGGTGACCGGCGCGGTGAACTTGGGCGGATCTTCCCCGCAAGCTGCGGCGAGCGCGACGACTCCGAGAACGACCGCCACCCTCATCGTCCCGTCTTTGCGAGCATCATGACGCGGTCGGCTCGCTCGTAGAGTTCGTCGAGACCGCCGTCGGCGTTGGGGGTGGGGTCGAGGCCGTAGAATCCGCGGACGTTGCCCTCGGCGTCGACCAGCGCGAGTTTGGTGGAGTGTGCAATGTCGAAGAGGCCGTCCTTTTGGGTGCGCTCTCCGACCCCGAGCTTGAAGCCGTCTTCGAGCAAGGCGGTGATCGCCGCCAGGTCGCCGGTGACGAAGCGCCACGCCTCGTCATCTTCGGTGGCGAACTCGTCGTGGTAGGCGGAGAGGACCTCGGGCGTGTCGTGCTCGGGGTCGACGGAGAACGACACCATCTTCACGCCGATGCCATTGCGCTCGAACCGGTCGTAGAGGTCCTGCATGGCGCGGGTGACCGCGGGACAGCTGCTCGGGCAGCGCGTGAACACGAACCCCGCGACCCAGACCTGGCCCTCGAGCGTCTCGGGCGTGAACGCGTTGCCTTCATGGTCGACGAGCGCGTAGTCGTCCGGCAGCGTGAACATGACCTCGGGTGGCTCGGGGATGTGCCGCATGAACGGGCGCACCGCCGTGATCGCGATGATCGACAGCCCACCGGCGATGAACCAGATGTACTTGCGGAAGAACTTCAGCCACGGAGGAGGCTCGAAGTCGGGTGGAGGCGCGGGCATCGACGGACCTGACTTCAAAGAAGGACGTCGGCGACCAGCGCCACGGTGAGGGCCGGCAGATACACCAGCGAGGCGAGGAAGTAGTTGCGGGCCCACTTCACGCCCGCGTCGTTGTCGAGGCCGGTGAAGCTCCACCCCAAGAACGCGGCGCCCAAGAGCGCGGCGCAGACCCAGTAGATGGCCCCTGCCCCGCCGATGGGGACGAGCAGCAGCGACAGCGGCACCAGCACCATCGCCCAGGCGACGGCCTGAATCTTGGCGACGGCGTCACCGCGCACGAGCGGCACCACCTTGATGCCTGCGCGCGCGTACTCCTGCTTTCGATACAGGGCGATGGCGATGAAGTGGGGGAGCTGCCAGACCAGCAGAATGAAGAACAGGACCAGCGCCGGAGGGTCGATGCTGCCCGTGACCGCCGTCCAACCCAGCAGCGGCGGTGCAGCACCGGGGACGGCTCCGATGATCAGCGCCGCGGGCGTCTTGTACTTGAGGGGGGTGTAGACGGCGACGTAGCTGAGGATGGAAAGCCCCGCGAGCGCTGCCGTGAGCAGGTTCGCCCCCACCGCGAGCACCACGATCGACGCCAGGCTCAGCGCCGCGGCGAACTTGAACGCCGCCGCAGGGCGAATGCGTCCAGCCGGCAGCGGGCGACGCTTCGTTCGGGACATCAGCCCGTCGGTGTTGCGCTCCCACCACATGTTGAAGGCATTGGCGCCTCCCACGGCGAGCGCGATGCCCAGGAAGGTCGAGACGATCGTGAACCAGCTGGTGGACTCGCCCGCGGCAGCGTGCGGGGCCAGAGCCATCCCGCCGGCCGCCATCAGCAGGCACATCCGGGTGATCGAGGGCTTCGTCAGGGCGACGAAGTCGGCAGTCTTGGTTTGGCCTCTCACAGCGCGACCCCTTCTTGCCCGTGTCGGCAGAAACTGTCGATAGCTCGGTATGCGCTGGCGCACGCGCAAGTTTTGCGGTTGGTGCACGGCGTACCGCGGGCTTCGCATTGATCGAACACCCACTTGGCTTTCGCCGACGACAGGTCCACCGACTCGCACGTCTCGGAGCGATCGCGACCCATCAGGCAGTGGGTCATCACCATCGGCACGCCGTTGTCGCACAGCGGTTTGTTCGCCGCGCAGTCGCCGTGCCACTCGAGCACCGCGCCGATGCAGCCTTCGGTGTCGAGCGTCTTGCCGAGCTCGCCCATCATCTTCGTGGTCTCGGCGAAGTGATCCCGGCTCTGCACGAGCTGCCGGTACCCCGCCGCGCCCATGAGAACGACGATGGCGACGATGCCTCCGAGCACCCAGCGAAGCTTGGGACCCGATTGCTCTGCGTGTTCCACGCTCGGCACGCGCGGGTTCTAGCGCTAACCGCAGAGACGGTCAACGCTGCGCCAGGCCCGCTGGAACCCCCGAATTCCGGGCCTGCGCGGCGCCCAACGGCGCTGGCCGGCCCCTGGCCCGTCGCTGCGTGCCGATCGACGAACGATGAGAGTTCGCGCGCCCCATTTCCAAGGCGCGCGCATGTTCTGCGCCACGACGATCGCGCCTGCTATCGTCCCCAAATGAACCCGAAGGTGTGGCTTTGCATGGTGGCGGGCGCGCTCGCGCTGGCGGGTTGCGACGACGGCGGCGGCGCCGACGAAGACTCGACCACGGGCGCGGCGTCCTCGAGTGGGGATGGCGTGCAGACGACGATCCCGGTCACCTCGGTGACCGAGTCGAGCACCGACCCGACGAGCTCCGTCTCGTCGAGCAGCAGCACCGGCGAGTTCAGCGACACGGACACCGATGCCTCGAGCAGCAGCGGTGGCGAAACCGACACGTCGACCTCGAGCACCACGGGTGCGGCGGAGTCGTCCTCGAGCACCGGCGCTGGCGACGACACCACGACGGGCGAGCCCATGGCGTGGGACGTGGAGTGGTGCAACCTTCAGTTTCCGCCCACGATCGAGGGGACGACCGAGACGATGACCACCGCGTACTCGCGCGTCTACGTCGAAGGGCTCACCGACCTCACCCCGACGAACAACCCCGACGCGCTGCTCGAGGTCGAGTTCGGGTACGGAGACGATGGCTCCGACCCTGCCGATGGCTGGACGTGGGTCGCAGGCGTGCCCAACGGCGGGTGGGACGGCTCTGCCGTCGGCGCGCCCAACAACGACGAGTACCAAGGCGACCTTCAGTTTGCTGCCGCGGGGACCTACGACTACGCCGCGCGCGTCTCCGGTGACGGGGGCAAGACCTGGGTCTACTGCGATCTCGATGGGCTGGTCGAGGGAGGCTATTCGTCGGACCAGGCGGGTAGCGCGACAATCCAATAGGCCCATGCTTCGACGAGCCGCGGGTGTCCTCGGAGGGCACGCATGGACGGTGCTGGCCGACGCGAAACACCGCGTTCGGCCGGTCGTCGTCCCCTCGTCCGTCCCATGGTCGACCGATGTCGATGATGGCCACGGAGGACAGGTACGCCTGACGGGACGCTACGCCGCGCTGCCCGGTGCCGACATCGCCGTGTTGATCGTTCACGGGCTCGGCGGCTCCTCGCAGAGCGGATACGACCGCGCCCTCGCTCGCGCCGCGGCCGACCGCGGCTGGTCGAGCCTCCGCATCGACCTGCGGGGTGCCGATGGCAGCGGCGAGGACGTCTACCACGCGGGGCTGGCCGAAGACCTGCGTGCGGCGCTCGAGTCCGCGGCGCTACGCGAGTACGCGGCCGTGCACGTCGTGGGGGTGTCGCTGGGCGGACACGCCACGCTCCGGCTGGCGCTGGGACCCGTGCCCAGGCTCGGCGCGGTGGTGGCGATCAGCAGCCCCCTCGACCTCGCCGCGTCCTGTGCTGCAATCGACCGCCGCCGCGCATTTGCGTATCGACACCACGTCCTGCGGTCCCTCAAGGCCTCGTACCGGCAGGTCGTCGCCCGCCACCATCGCGGGCCGCGGGTCCCGAGCCCGCAGGACACGGTCGAGGCGGTCCGCACCATCTGGGACTGGGACCGCACGGTGGTGGTGCCCCGGTACGGGTTCGCGGACGTGTCCGACTATCACGGCAGCATGAGCGTGGGTCCGCACCTGCGCGCGCTGACCTGCCCGGCGCTGTACGTCGGCTCGCCCTTCGATCCGATGGTGCCCGGCAACGCGGTGCGGCCCTCTCTCGACGCGGCCGGGGACGCCATGCGCATCGTCATGCTGGACAGAGGCGGCCACGTCGGCCTTCCAGCACCCACGCTCGATCGCGACGCCGCCCCCACGCTGTGGGCGCAGGTCATGGCCTGGCTCGATGCGCCTCTCTAGCAGCGAGAACGGCTAGCGACCGTCGCCAACCGTGCCGTCGACGCAGTGAAACGCCTCGGGGTTGCCCCATTTGCGCACGTTGACGAACGCAGCGCTGAGCCGGCCGGCTTCGTCGACGAAGAACGTGTCGGGGATCTTCTCGCTGCCGTAGGCGACGTTGACGGAGTTGGTCGGATCCCACAGCACGTTGACCTTCGTGGAGACCACGGGCGCCTTGGACATGTCTGGGGTGCCGTCGGCGTTCTTGGGGCGCTCGGCCAGCGACATGCGCTCGAGGAACGGGAGGATGTCTTCTCGCTTCTGGTCGATGCTGATCGCCAAGATGACGACGTCGTCACGCCCGTCGATGCGCTCGGCGAGCTGGTCGAGCTGTGGCCATTCGGTGATGCACGGCTCGCACCACGTCGCCCAGAAGTTGACGAGCACGAGCTTGCCCCGGAAGTCCTCGAGCGAGACCGCGTTGCCCTCGAGATCCTGCACCTCGAAGGCCGGCGCCATGAACGGCTCGCGCGACTCGATGGTGGTGGCCTGGCTGTCGAGGTCGAAGGCGATCGAGAGCGCCTCGCTGCCGGGCAGGTCGAGCCCGAAGACGACCGGCTCGGACCCCTCGGACGCCACCACGAGCTCTTGCGGACCGTGGGGGAGCAGCAAGGTGGCCTTGCCCTCGTCATCGGTGGTCGCCATGCCCTTGCCGGCCGGCCCGGGGTTGAAGACGGCGCCCGAGATCGGGACGCCGCCGCGCGTGACGGTGGCGGTGACCTGGGATCGAAACTCGGGCGAGAGCGCGCCGCAGATCGCCGCGTTCTGCACCTCGACGGCGCCGCGAATCGACCAGGCGAACATGAAGACCAGCAGTCCGCCCACGCCGATGTACAGCAGGTACACCAGCATCCCGAACGCGTCGGGACCGGTCTTCGGTTGTGGCTTCGCCTCGCTCACTGGCGTGAACCTAGCAGCCCGCAGCGCGATGCGTCACCCGCGGGGAGCTCACGGGTCTGGCGCGACCGCTTCGGCCATGATCGCCGCGTAGACACCCACCTTGGGCGTGCCTGCGTCGACCAGCGCCTGGGCCATGGGTCGCTGCGCCGCGACGGTCTGCCGCAGCGTCTCGAGCGGCACCGCGCCGCGGACGTAGTGGCCGTTGACGAAGGTGGCCGGCGTGGAGCGAACGCCCAGCTCGCGGGCGAGCGCCACGTCGGCGGCGATTCGGGCCTCGACCTGCGGGTCGGCCATGTCGGCCTCGAACTTGGCCACGTCGAGGTCGAGCGCCTCGGCGATGGAGACGAAGTCACCCGAGCGTACGGCGTCGCGCGACTCGAACAGCGCGTCGTGCATCTCCCAGTACTTGCCCTGTCGGTCCGCGGCGAGCGCGGCCTTGGCGGCGTCGCGGGCCTGCGGGTGCGAGGGGATCGGTAGCTGCATCGACACGACACGCACGTCGTGTTCGACCTCGAGCAACGCGTGCAGCGAGGGCGCGATCCTCGAGCAGTAGGGGCACTGAAAGTCGCTGAAGACCGCCACGGTCACGAGCGCGTCCGCAGGGCCCATCGCGGGTCGGTCCTCGACGTCGACGGGATACGTGACATCGGGGTCGAGGCCCCCCGGTGCCGGCGGGGGCGAGGGCGGGTTGGGGTCGCGGCTGCGACGCTGCTTGACCGCGTCCTTCATGAGCGCGGCGTAGACCTCGCCCGCAGGCGTGCCCTCGTCGACCATGCGCTCGGCGAGGTCGAGCTCGTACTCGAGGACTTCGATCCACTGGCCCTTGTCGCGGTAGCCGACGTAGCGATGACCGTTGACGTAGAAGACGGGCGTGCCGGTGACCCCGAGCTTCGCGCCGGCGAGCATGTCGTCGTCGACCGCCTTGGCTGCCTGCGGCGACCCGAAGTCGCGCAGGAAGGCGGCCTCGTCCATGCCCAGCGCCGCAGCGCGGGCGCCGATGTTCTTGACCGACGCGTTGGCGGCGAACAGCTCTGCGTGCATCTCCCAAAACTTGCCCTGCTGGTGCGCAGCCCATGCGGCCTTGGCTGCGGGGAGCGCCATGCGGTGGCTCGGGAGTGGGAAGTGCTTGTAGAGGAGGCGGACGTCCTCGTCGAACTTCGCGAGCGCCTCTTCGAGGGGCTCTCGCGCCTTGGCGCAGTAGGGGCACTGGTAGTCCGCGAACTCGATGATCGTGACCAGCGCGTCGGCCGGGCCGCGGCTGGGTTCGTCGCCGCGAAGCTGGACGTCGTACCGCGTGTCGTCGTCCAAGACCGGCGGCCCCGCGAAGTCGTCCTGCACGAATCGCCCGATGCCGAAGCCCAGGCCCAGCGCCATCAAGAAGGCGAGCACGCCCATCAGCGGCCCAGAGCCCTTCTTTTCGTCTTCGTTCTCCGAAGTCGCCGTGTCGTTGGACGTATCGTCGGCCATGGATGGCGGGGGACGGTAACAGACCTGAGAACGTTGTTGGAGGCGCGACATATCGCGCTGCGCCGGGCCGCGACATCGGGTGGCTTCGGCCCGGAGAAAAAATGAGAGCCTGGCTGCAAGGCATCGCCGAGACCGCGACATGGTGAGACGGCGCCCGCGCTCCGAATGTCCCCCTACGACCCCAGCCCCGACCGGCTCACGCCTGCGAGGTTTGCCACCCTGTTTCGCGCATCTTCGCGGGTACTGTGGTGCGTGGCCGTAGGCGTCGTCGGCGACCGCGCCCACGGCGAGGACATCGTGCAGGAGGCCGCGCTCGTCGCCCTGGGCAAGCTCGACACCTTCCGCCCCGGCACCAGCTTCGCGGCGTGGATGGGGCAGACCGTGAGGTACCTGGCGCTCAACCACCGGCGCAAGGTTCGGCGACGCCAGGTCGCGCTCGACGCGGAGGGCACACGGCTCGTGCCCGCGGGGCTCCCGGGCGCCGATGCACAGACGAGCTTCGACCGATCGGTGTCCAATGCTCTGGCTGAGCTCAGCGAGTCGCAGCGCACCTGCCTGCTGCTCAAGACGGTGGTCGAGCTCGAGTACGCCGAGATCGCGGCGCTGCTCGAGATGCCCGCCGGCACCGCGATGAGCCACGTCTCGCGGGCCCGCGCAAAGATGCGCGCCTTGCTCGAGGTCGAGACCACCCCCCGGAAGGAGGCAATGCCATGAGCGAGCCCAACGATCTCGACCCCGCCCCGGCCGAAGATCCGATCGCGGCGTCCTTGAAGCGTCAGTTCTCTCCCCCCTCACTGCAGGCGATCGAGGCACGGGTCGCAGCCGAGGCTGCCAACCTCGAGGCTGACCAACTCGAGGCTGACGCGGACGATGGCGAGACCGGGCCCGCGGGCGTCCCCGCGGCGGCGAACGAGCCCCGCGGGTGGTGGATGGTCGCCGCGGCATTCGTCGCCGCTGCCGCGCTGGTGCTGCTCATCGCGTGGCCCACACGCGACGACGCAGCGCCGCAGGGCGAGCCTGGCCCACACGCACCGCCCATCGCCCAGACCGAACGCCCGCTGGAGGTCATCCCGCCGAGCACGTCGGAGCGAGCCGGACACCAGCTCGACGGGTTCCTCCGGCGAGGCGACGCCCTCGCCTCCGCGGACGCGTGCGGCCCCCGCGAACCGCCCGAGGTCTGCGACGTCGAGGCTGGCGGCTACCCGCACTTGCCGCCGGCCGCTGCGGTGACGCTGCTCGGCGAGTGCGGCGGCCGCAGCGGGACCTCGTGCGACACCTTCGATCTGCCTGCCGACCGTGCGCTGCTCGTGCAGCTCTCTACGGGTGAGCACGCGATCGTGTGCATCGAGCACCCGTGGACCGACCCCAAGCCCACGCTGCCCCCCGGGAGCCGCTACAACCTCTTCCGACGAGAGCTCGGTGCGTACATCCTCTACGAGGTCACGCCGCGCCCCGAACCCGAGGCCGCGCCCCTCGTGCGTCTCTAGCAGGTTGAAGGAGTCTGGCTGCAATGCGCGAGCATGCGACCGACATCCACAGGGCGTGACCCACGACGCGCTCCTCGGCACCCGCTACGTTCAGCTCGCGCGGAACACCATCGACTACTGGATGCGGCCCGGCGCCCCTTCCCTCTCGGAGAAGGCGCTGCGGCGTGCCATCGAGAGCGCCCCCGTCTTGCCAGGCGCCTCGCTGCGGCTGTACCTGCACGTCCCCTACTGCGCGCAGCGATGCCGCTTCTGCGCGTTCTCGGGTGGCAACAGCCTCAGCTGGCGAGACGCACAGCGCTACGCGACCCTGCTCGTCCAGCAGCTCCACGCGCAATGGGGCGCGACGCCGGTGCGTGGTCAGCCGATCCGTTCGGTCAACATCGGCGGTGGCAGCCCGGACCTGCTTGGCGAGAGCATCGACCCGGTGCTCGAGGCGGTGCGCGCTCTGCCGGGCTTCAGCGACGCGACCGAGCTCGGCGTGGAGCTGTCGCTCGCCACGGCTCGGCCCGCGTTCATCGAGCGGCTGGTCGCCCACGGGGTCACCAAGGTCTCGTTCGGGCTGCAGTCGCTCGACGCGACCGTGCGAGCGCACATGCGTCAGCCCAAGACCCTCATCCACCTCGAGCGCGTGCTCTCGTGGCTGGACGGTCGTGTACCCATCGTCAACGCCGACCTGATCACCGGGCTGCCCGGACAAGACCGAGCCGGCGTGGTCGCAGACCTCGAGGCCCTGATGGCCGAGCCACGCATCACGGCGATCAGCTCCTACCTGCTCACCGCCGGCGCCGCCCCGGCGCTGGTGGCCGCCATCGAAGACGGCTCGATCCCGGCGGTGCCGCCCCCGCTCGACCAGGCGCTGATGCGGCTGGAGACGTACGGGGCGTTTCGGCGCGCGGGGTGGCTGCGCCGGGGCACCAACACCTACGTCGACCCCTCGCGGGTGCCCCCGAAGGCGCTGCAGAGGATGGCGGGCGATGAGTGCATCGGCGCCGCGTCGTACGAGACGTTTCTCGTCGGCGTCGGGCCACAGGCCGTCAGCAGCATGCCCGGCGTTCGGTTGGAGAACCTCGTCGACGTCGAGGCGTGGACGCACGCGGTCGAGCGCGGGTCGCTGCCGGTGCACGTGTCCAAGTGCTCGACCGTGCATCAGCGAGACATGGCCCTTTGGACGTTCCCGCTGCGCTGGGAGGGGTTGACGCGGCGGCAGTGGGACGCGATGCGCGAGGCCGACGCGTTGACGTACGCGCAACGACGCACCTTCGAGGCGCTGCAGCACGAGGGGCTCATCACCACCTCGGACGAGGGCTTCGGCCTCTCGCTGCTCGGGGAGGTGTTCATGGGTCACCTCGTCCGAGACCTCAAGTGCGATGCGGGGCGCTCAGCGGTCGACGCGTACATCGCCGAGGGTGAAGCACTCGGGCGCGCGGCCGCTCGCGGCACGGCCCCCGACGCGAACGCGCTCAACGACCGACAGCGCGCCCGGGAATGGCTCGATGGGTAGGCTTCCGCGCGCGCTGCTGCCCTTGTACGCGGGCACGATCGTGACCCGGATGGGCACCTTTGTCGTCCCGTACCTGACGCTCTATCTCTCGCAGCAGCGCGCGCTCTCCTTGACCGCGACCGGCCAGGTGATCGCGGCGGGCGGGGCTGGCCTGCTGCTGGGCAACGTCGCGGGCGGCTGGCTGTGCGATCGCATCGGGCGAAGGGCCGTCGTGCTGCTCGGCCTGGCGACCAACGCGGTGGGGCTCGCCGCGCTCGCGATCGGTCTGCCCTCGAGCGCGGCGTATGGGCTCACGCTCGCGGTGGCCTCGGTGGGGGCGGGCATGTTTCCGCCTGCGGCCAGCGCCTGGATCGCAGACCTGACCCGCGACGAACAGAGGCAGCGGGCCTACACCGTCAACTACGTGTGCATCAACCTCGGCATGGGTCTGGGACCGCTGCTCGGCGGGCTACTCGCAGCACAGTCGTTCCGCTGGCTGTTCATCGGGGACATCGCCACCACGCTGGGATGCGCAGCGTGCATCGCCTTCGTGCCGACCGCCGCCGCGACCCGTCGCGACGCCATCTCCCGCATCCGCTGGACCCCCCAGACGATCCGCGTGTTGGCGTTCTGCGCGGGGAGCTTTCTGCTCGTCGCGCCGCTGATGGGCATGGAGTACGCGGTGCCGCTGTTCGTCGCGACCGTCTTGGGCGAGCCTCTCGTGATCGTCGGCATCGTCTATTCGATCAACGCGGCCTGCATCCTCGTGCTCGGGCTCCCGCTCGAGCGGCGCCTCGCCGGGCGTGACCCTGTCGCGATGATGAGCGTGGCGGGCCTGCTGTGGGCCGCCGGCCTCGGCGTCCTCGTGATGGGCGCGAGCACGGCCGCGCTGCTGGTGAGCACCGCCGTGTGGACGGTGGGCGAGATGGTCGTGTCGGTCGTCGTGCCGACGTACGTCGCGAATCGGGTCGGCGAGCACGAGCGCGGCCGCATCCTCGCCGTGCCCGACGCGATGCGCAGCGTGGCCGGGATCGTCGCGCCCCTGGGCTTGGGCATGGTGTGGGACCACCGCGGTCCCCAGGCGGTGCTCTGGGTGCTGACCGCGGTGCCGCTGCTGGGGGCGCTCGCCTACGGGCTGACGTGGATGCGCAGGCCCGCGCGATGAGCCGCATCCCTCAGCTCGACGCACTGCGGGGCTTCGCGCTGTGCGGCATCGTCCTGGCCAACATCCAGTGGTTCTGTGGCTACGCGGTGGATCCCTCGCCGGCCAAGGACGTGTGGGGCCTCGACTACGCGGTCTCGTTCGCGCTGCACGTATTCGTGGACGGCAAGTTCTACGGGCTGTTTTCCCTGCTCTTCGGGGCCTCGTTCGCCCTGATGATCGACCGCGAACGCGCGCGCGGAGCCGACGCGGGGGGCCTCGCCAGGAGACGGATCGCGTCCTTGGGTGTGCTCGGGGTGTTGCACGCCACGCTACTTTGGTTCGGCGACATCCTGAGCCTCTATGCCGTGGCCGCGCTGCCGCTTTGGTGGATCCTTCGCGCCCGGCCGCGCCACGCCGCGGTGACGGCGATCGCGCTGCTCGCCTCACCCGCGCTGCTCGGGCTCGTGCTCGCTGCGTGTGTGGACGTTCCGGTGCCAGCGCTCATCCATGGGCCGCGCGAGGCTCTGCCAGCCTTTGCGGCAGGTTCAGCGGGAGCGCTGCTCGACGCGAACGCGGACTTTCTCGCGCAGCGGTGGGTGCTCGCGCTGGCCTCGGGTCGACTGCCCCGCCTCTTGGGCTCGTTCGTGCTCGGCGCCCTGCTCATCCGCCACCGCCCCACGTTCTCGCGCCGTGGTTGGGTGGGTCTCGTGTCCGTCGCGGTCTCGTGCAACGTGGCGCTCGGGCTTCTGCCCGGGGCCCCTCCCCTGCCGCCCTCGACGTTGGGCGTCGCTCGCATCGCCGTGGAGTGCGTGGCGATACCGACGGGCGCGCTCGTCTACGCCGGCCTCGGGGGGCGACTGTTCGCTCGACCGAGCCGGTGGACCTCCGCGTTTGCGGCCGCGGGTCGGCTCTCGCTCACCCACTACCTGGCCCAGTCGCTGATGATGGCCGGGATCTTCTACGGCGTCGGACTCGGCCACTGGGGTCGGCTCGGCGCAGCGGAATCCGTCGCTGCCGGGCTCGGGATCGCCTGTGTTCAGGTCGGCATCAGTCCGTGGATCCGCGCTCGCTGGGGGGTGGGCCCGGGCGAGCGGGCGCTGCGGTGGCTCAGCGGGCGCCGGCGACCTTCGCCGCTCGCATGATGCGGGCGAACACTTCGGTGCGGGGCACGCCCGCATCGATCAGCGTCTTGGCGAACGCACGCTCTTCGTCGATGATCTTGCCAAGCGCCTCGGCGTCCATGGCTCCGGAGTACCGCTTGCCGTTGACGAAGAACGAGGGGGTTCCGCGCACGCCCAAGCGGCGGCCCAAGGTGGTCTCGAATTCGAGGCGAGCCTGCGTCTCTTCGCTGTCGAGATCGGCCTCGAACTTGGCCGTGTCGAGGCCGAGGTCGCCCGCCGCAGCGAGGAGGTCAGCGCGCGAGAGGCTGGAGCGGTTGGCGAACATCCAGTCGTGCATCGCCCAGAACTTGCCCTGCTGCTGCGCTGCGATCGCCGCCTTGGCGGCCAGGGGAGCCTGCGGGTGCATCGGCATCGGGTACTGGTGAAACACGACCCGTAGGTCGTCGGGGTAGACCTTCTCCAGCTCGTGCACGGTGTTGGCGAAGGTGCCGCAGAACGGGCACTGGAAGTCGCTGTACTCGACGATCGTGACCAGGGGCTCGGCCGCGCCACGGATGGCGTCGGTCGACTTGTACGTCGCCCGGACGCGATCGCCGTCGCCGCGGGCGAGTTCCTGGTGCGCGTCGTCGACGTCTTCCATCGTCGGCAGCGCTTTGTCGTACGTGGGGTCGGGGTCGCTCCCTTGCTTCTTGCAGGCGGTGAGCAGGAGCGCCGAGGCAAGCGCGAGGGAGGTCAGGAGCCGCGTTTTCACTGGTTTGGGTATCCTTCGGGTCCGATCGCGTCGGCCATGAGGTGCTCTCGACGCTGCTTCGCCGGCACGTCGGTGAGCGCAGCAGCAGCGTCGAGTTCTTCTTGAATCACGCCCGCGAGCTGGCCGGGCCGGAACCCGCTGATGAAGCGGCCGTTGATGAAGAAGCCCGGGGTCGCCACGACGCCCAGCTTCAGCGAGAGGCGCAGGTCGTCGTCGACCGCCTGGGACACCGCCGTGCTGTCGAGGTCGGCTTTGAACCTCTCGTCATCGAGCCCGAGGTCGGCGGCGATCTTCAAGAACGCCGCGCGGTCGAGCGCCCCCTCATGGGCGAAGATCGCGTCGTGGTAGGGCCAGAACTTGCCCTGTTTGCCGGCCGCGACGGCCGCTTTGGCAGCACCCTTGGCGGCGGTGTGAATCTCGAGCGGGACGTGCCGCACCACGAACTGAACCTCGTCGCCGTGCTTCTCTCGGACGGTCAGCAGCTCCTCGTGGGCCTTGCGGCAGTAGGGGCACTGAAAGTCCAGCAGCTCGACGACCTGGACCGGCGCGGTGTCTGGGCCCAGCGCCGGTGACTCGCCCACCGCGATGTCGTAGCGCTCGTCGTGCTTGGGCGAGTTCAGGTTGGCCGGCGGGTTGGTGAGCTTGGCCTTCTCGTCGAGGTCCTTCTTGAGCTCGGCGGCCCCCTTGGGGGTTTGCACGCGCTTGGTCGACGCCGACGCCATGATCTTGTCATAGAGTTCGGCGCGCGGGGTGCCGGCGGCCAGCAGCTCTTTCGACCGGGCGATCTCTTCGTCGAGGATGGCGTGCCAGGTCGCCTCGTCGGCGTACCCTGCCATGTACAGACCGTTCACGAAGGACGCCGGGAGACCGATGATGCCCAGGCGCTTCGCTTCGCGGCGGTGCCGCATCCGGGTCCCGGTGTGGGCACCCGTGTCCAGGTCGTCCATGAACTTCGGCACGTCCAGCCCGATCGACTGCGCGTGTGTGCGCAACGTCGGTCGGTCGAACGCGCCGATGTGCTCGAACAACTCGGCGTGCATCTCCCAAAACTTACCCTGCGCTCCCGCGGCGAAGGCCGCCTCGACGGCCTCCTCGCCGCGTCCGAAGCCGGGCACGGTATAGGAGCGGAAGATGACCCGCAGATCCTGCCCGTAGTCCTCGAGCAGGTTGTCCATCACCGACCACGTCTTGCCGCACGGCGGACACGCGTAGTCGGTGTAGATGACGACCGTGACCAGCGGACTCTCGCCTCCACGCGCGATCTCGTTGGCGAGCAATGGGACCCGGTGACGCTCCGCGTCGATGCGGATCCGCGGCGCGTCCTTCTCGTCGCCGCCCGAGCTCGGGCACCCGCAAAGTCCGATCGCGACCAGGAGGGCCGAACACAGTTGGAGTGAGCGCATCACGGTCGACCGAGAACGTAGCAAATGGTCTCGGATATCGGCCAAAAGCGAAAACGCCACACCCCGGTGGGGCATGGCGTCTTCTCGGAGCGGGAAACGAGATTCGAACTCGCGACTTCAACCTTGGCAAGGTTGCGCTCTACCAACTGAGCTATTCCCGCGAAGGGATGCGGAGAGTGTCCCAAGCGCCGCGCAGAGTCAAGGGTGATTTCGTACGTTTTTGAACGATGCAGGTCGCGCCCTCTCCATGCGCATAAAACCTCACGCGGAGTCGGATTGCGGCACGTGCCCAGCGAGAGTAAAAACTCGCCTCGAAAGCATGATTTCGGATTCACACACGATCGGCCTCGTGGGAGCGCGGGGGTATGCGGGCCAAGTCCTTCATGCGCTTCTCATGCATCACAAATGCATGGATCCCCGCATTGCCACCCACCGTGACCCGACCCCCGACGCGATCGATGCGTTCCGCGACTGCCGCGCGGTCGCGCTGGCGATCCCCGAGGGTCCTGCGGTCGGCTGGACCGAGGCCCTGCGCGCGGCCGGGATCCGCGTGCTCGATCTCTCCGGGGCGCACCGGCAAACCGAGGGGATCCACTACGGCATCCCGGAGCTGTGGGGCGCGCCCGATGCGGACGCCACCGTGGTCGCAAACCCCGGCTGCTATCCGACCGCGACCCTGCTCGCGCTCGTGCCCCTGCTGCGCGGCGGCGCGGTCGAAGCGAGCCCGCTCGCGGTCGTCGGCGCGAGCGGGACGTCGGGCGCGGGCAAGGGCCTCCGAGACGATCTCCACTTCAGCGCGCTCTTCGGCAACACGTTCCCCTACAAGGTCGGCGCCCACAGGCACATCCCCGAGATCTCGCGGCACCTCGGAGCCCCCGTCACGTTCGTCACGCAGCTGCTCCCGATCGTGCGCGGGATCCTGGTCACCGCCTTCGTCCGCCCCACTCGCAGCGCCGCGCACGTCTTGCAGACCCTGCAGGCGTTCTACGCCGACCAACCCTACGTCAGCGTCCTGCCCGAGCCGGGCCCCGGCTGCGGCGTCGCGCACGTCGTCGGCAGCCATCAAGCCGTGCTCGCGGTCGGCCCCGCCGACGACGGAGGGCTGGTCCCCGTCTTCGCCACCATCGACAACCTGATGCGAGGGGCAGCGAGCCAAGCCCTCGCAAACCTCAACCTCTGGCTGGGGCTCCCCGCGGAGTCCGGCCTTCCCACGCCACTGCAGCACGTCGGCAACGACGTGCCCCCGATGCCGCGCGCACTGCCATGAGCACGTCCGACTTCACCATCTCCACCGACTTCGCGCCCCCCTTCCCCATCGACGGGTTTCGGTTCGCCGGGTCTCGCTGTGGCATCAAGCACGCGCGACCCGACCTCGCGCTCGTCGTCTCGGACCGCCCCACCGTCGTCGCGGGCTCCTTCACGCAGAACAAGGCGCGAGCCGCTTGCGTCGAGAGGAACGCGTCGATGCTGCCCACGGGTGGCGTGCGTGCGGTCGTGGTCAACAGCGGCAACGCCAACGCCATGACGGGGCCCGAAGGCGAAGCGTGCAACCTCCGCATGGCCGCAGCCGCAGCGTCGGGGCTGGGGCTGTCGACCGACGAGGTCCTCACCGCATCGACGGGTGTCATCGGCGTCCCGCTGCCGGTCGAGCTCATCGAAGAGGCCGCGACCGACTTCGAGACCAAGCTCGGGGAAGACCCGCGCGAGTTCGCCAAGGCAATCCTCACCACGGACACCTGCACCAAGGTCGCGCACACCAGCGTCATCGTGCCGGGTGTAGACCAGCCCGTTCGCCTGCTCGGCGTCGCCAAGGGCTCGGGCATGATTCACCCGAACATGGCCACGACGTTCGGCTTCGTCATGACCGACGCGGCGATCTCGCCGGCCACCCT
The DNA here is from genome assembly GCA_024742475.1 of bacterium. Lineage (GTDB taxonomy): Bacteria > Myxococcota_A > Polyangia > Nannocystales > Nannocystaceae > CAJXVA01. The sequence goes on from JANSYI010000018.1 coordinate 113,971, forward strand.
GCAGGCGATGCTGACGCCTGCGGTCGACCGAACGTTCAACTCGATCAGCGTCGATGGCGACTCGTCCACCAACGACATGGTGCTCACGCTCGCCAACGGGGCGTCGGGGGTCCACATCGAGAGCGAGGCGTCGCGCGCTGCGTTTGCGGCGGCGCTCGAGGCGGTCCTGCTCAGCCTCGCCAAGCAGGTCGCCCGAGACGGCGAAGGCGCCACCCGTCTGCTGCAGGTCGAAGTCACCGGGGCCCCCAGCGAAGACATCGCCCGCACGCTCGCGCGCGGGGTCTGCCGCAGCAGCCTCGTCAAGTGCAGCGCGTTCGCAGGTCAACCCGAGTGGGGCCGCGTGAGCATGGCCATCGGCCAAGTCGCAGCCGAGCACGACCTCGCCCTCGACCCTGCGGCGATGACGATTCACGCCCAGGGCACCCTGCTGTACGACCGCGCGGGGCCCAAGCTCGGGCACAACAGCGCGTCACTACGGGCGGGCCTGCAGCAGACCGAAGTCCGCTGGAGCATCGACGTCGGCATGGGCGGCGACGCCTCGTCCACCGCGTACGGCTGCGACCTCAGCTACGACTACGTGCGGATCAATGCCGACGAGTCCAAGCAGATCGAGGTGAGTCGAAGCGGCGGGGTCTCGCGCAACCTCTCGCTGGCGGCGTACTCGCCTCGACTCAAGCATCAGCTGCTGGTCGAGGGCCTCTCGTACGTGCGCCGCTTCGTCGGCATGCGAGCGCTCATTCACCTGCCCAACCTCGACAACCTCGACGCTCCCGTCAGCAGCCTCGCCCAAGACCTCGAGCTGTGCCTCGACGCCGGCATCAAGCCGCTCGCGCTGCTGCCCACCTCGAGCGCGGTCGAGACGATTGCCGAGCACATGCGCGCCGCCGGTCGCTTCGCGGCGACCGTCTCGCCCGATCCGGTGAGCATCAGCAACCTGCTCGACCGCGGCCACCTGTGCCTGCTGCCGCGCAACAACCCCGCGCCGGACACGATCGTCGACCTCGCGCTCAAGCTCGGCATGCAGAAGCTCATCGTGCTCGCACCCGACGGCGGGCTCCGCGACAAGCACGGGCTGGTCCAGCGGCTCTCGCCCGACACCTTCCTCACCGGCCTCGAGCGCGGCCGCTTCGACGCCACCGACGCCGAGCTTCTGGTGCTTGCCCGTCACGCCGCCAAGCGAGGCATCGCAGCGTTTCATGCCATCGACGGAAGGATTCCTCACGGCGTGGTTGGGGAGCTGTTCACCGATGAAGGCATCGGCACCCTGATCACCCGGCAGGCGCTCGGATGAAGGGCGCAAAGGCGCGCAGGCTCGCGCTCAAGCAGCTCTTGCTCAGCGGCCAGACCGGGACCCAGCAGGAGCTGTGCGACCTGCTGGGGGGACGCGGCTTCGAGGCGACGCAGAGCACGATCAGCCGCGACCTCAAAGCCCTCGGCGCGCAGAGGGACCAGCGAGCCGACGGGGAGTTCGCCTACCACCTGCAGGCCGAAGCGGAGGCGGCGTTCGATGCGGACATGGTGCAGGAGATCGTCTGCAACGAGAGCATGATCCTCATGCGGACGCGCATCGGCAGGGCCCAGGCGGTCGGGTTCGACCTGGATTCGATGCGGCATCCGGACATCCTCGGCACCCTCGCAGGCGACGACACCGTGCTCGTGATCCCCCGCAGCATCCACCGCGTGCAGGCGCTCGCCGCCACCTTGCGGGAGCTCGCGGGGCTCTAGCGGAGTAGTATCCTCTCCTCCAGTGGAGGACCCGTCCCAGCGCGCCAGCGACGATGCGGCGACCTTGGTCGAGGGTGGCAAACCCGCCTGTGGCCCGCCACGACTGGCCAAGGGGGACTCGGTCGGGCGATACGTGATTCTCGAGCTCGCCGGTCGCGGCGGGATGGGGCGCGTCTACAAAGCGTATGACCCAAAGCTCAAGCGCGAGGTCGCGCTCAAGCTGCTGCGGACCAACGATGCCGAGCTCGAACAGCGCGCCGTTCGAGAAGCGCAGGCGATGGCCTCGCTGTCCCACCCCAACGTCGTCCCCGTGTACGACGTCGACCGCGACGACGGGCGCCTGTACATCGCGATGGAGTTCATCCCCGGACAAACGATGCGACGCTGGCTCAAGGGCCGCGACCCGTCCAAGGCCGACTATCGCGAGGTGCTGGGCATCATGGTGCAGGTTGGCCGGGGACTCGCGGCGGCACACCAGGCCGACCTCGTCCACCGCGACCTCAAGCCCGCAAACATCGTCCTCGGAGAGGACGGCCGCGTGCGTGTGATGGACTTCGGCCTCGCGCGCGGGGGCGGGCTCGAGACCGACACCGGCGACTTCTCGGACAAATCGGCCGAAGTGACCGGGCCGCTGACGCGCATGGGCGCCGTGGTCGGGACGCCCTCGTACATGCCTCCCGAACAACACAGGGCGGGGAACGTCGACGAACGCAGCGACCAGTTCGCGTACTGCGTGGTCTTCTACGAGGCGCTGTTCGGCCATCGCCCCTTCGACGCCGATCGACTCGAGGCGCTCGCGCAGCTCAAGGAGCGCGGGCTCTCCCACTGGCCGAGCGAGCCCGACGTCCCCACCTGGCTCGCGCGGGCGATTCGGCGAGGGCTCTCGCCGCGACCGTCCGGACGCTTCTCCAGCATGGACGCGATGCTCGGCGTGCTCGACCGGCACACGAACGACGCGGGCCGGCGGTGGCCGCTGATCGCCGGCGGCGGCATCGCTGCGCTCGGTGTGGGCGCGCTGGTGCTGAGCCACACCGCCGAGTCGGACGCGCCCGAGGCTCTCGATCCGTGCGCCGAATCGGCGCAGACGGTCGACGCGCTGTGGGGTCCCGCGCCTCGACAGACGGTCGAGTCGACGCTCGGCGGCGCCGACCTCCCCTTCGCGTCGGACTCGGCGCAGCGCGTCACGAGGCTGCTCGACGGCTATGCACAGCGGCTCACGGCGGCTCGATACGAAGCGTGTGCCGCCACCGAGATTCGGCACGAGCAGTCCGAGCCCCTCCGCGATCGCAGATTCGCGTGCCTCGATCGCGCCAGCTCGGCGCTCGGTTCGGCGGTTCGAGAGCTGAGCACTCCCGACGCGAGCGTCGCACGCAACGCGGTGCGCATCGTACTCGGCCTCCCGGACGTCCAGCGCTGCGCCGATCACGAGGTCTTGCTCGCCGCGCTACCCCGCCCCGACGACCCCGCCATCGCGGCCGAGGTCGACGCGATCGAAGCGAGGCTGGAGGAGACCCGAGTCAAGCGGCGGGCCGGTCACCACGACCAAGCGCTCGCCGATGCGCAGGAGCTGCTGCGCTCGGCCCAGCGGGTGGACTACGGCCCCGTCGAAGCCGAGGCGACCTACCTGCTCGGACGACTGCAGTCCAAGACGGGCGAGTACGAGAAGGCGCGAGACACCCTCCAGCGCGCCTATCACGTCGCGATCGCGGCCGGGCACGACGCGGTCGCGGCCGACGCAGCCGCGGAGCTCACCTTCGTCGTCGGGGGCTTGTTGCAAGACCACACGCGCGGACAGATGCACGCCGAGGACTCCCGCGCGTGGTCGGACAAGGTCGGCACCGACGACGCGAGGGCTCGACACGAGAACATCTACGCCACGCTGCTGCAGCAGATGGGGCAGTACAAGGAAGCGCAGCGCCGCTTCGAGCTCGCCCTCGAGATTCGAGAGCGCACCTCCGAGCCCGACTCCCTTCCCATCGCCAACGCGCTCAACAACCTGGCCAACGTGCTCATGGACCAAGGCAAGCCCGAGGAGGCAGCCAAGCTCTACGCGCGGGCTCGTGCAATCGGCGAGCGCTTGTTTGGCGAAGACCACGTCACGGTCGTGGCGTTCGTCAACAACCTCGCCAACGCCAAGAGTCGGCAGGGGCTTCTCAACGAAGCGTGGCCGCTCTACGAGCGCGCGCTGTCCGTCTACATCGACACCTATGGCGAGGAGCACCCCGACGTCGCCGGCTTTCGCCTCAACATGGCCGGGACGGCGTGGCGGCGCGGGCGACTCGACGAGGCTGCAACGCTGTACGCGACGGCCCTGGCGACGCAGCGCATGCTGCTCGAGCCCAACCACCCCAAGCTCGCGCAGTCCCTCGCCGCCTACGGGGCGCTCGAGCTCGAACGTGAGCGCATCGACGAGGCCGCGGAGCTGCTCGAGGAGTCTCTGCGGATCAACGAGGCCGCCTACGCGCACGATCATCCACAGATCGCCTCCAGCCTGGAGCGGCTGGCGCTCGTCGACCTCGAGCGCCAGGCCTTCGAGACCGCGGTGCAGCGCCTCGAGCGGGCGGCGAGCATTCGCGCGACGACCGAGAGCACCGAGGCAGATCGGGCCCAGGGAGAGTTCATCCTCGCACGTGCCCTACTCGGCCAAGGGCAGCGCGAGCGAGCCATCGCGACCGCGGAAGCGGCTGCCAAGCGCGTCGACACCACGGACGACGACTTCCGCGAGGAGGTCCAACGCTGGCTCGAGACTAACCGCGGTTGATCCGCCGGTGCATCGAGACGAACAGGGCTACGAGCATGACGCCGCGTGAGTCGTAGAAGTCGCCGGTGAACGAGGCCGAGACGAGCAGCACCGTAAAGACGGCGAGGTCGCGGGAGACGTACTCCGCGTCGGACGCGAACACCCGGCGAAGCGTGGGCACCAGCACCGCGAGCAGGCACGCAACCCCGACGAGCCCGCCCTCGCAGAACGCTTCGAGCGCGATGTTGTGCGGGTAGACGTGATAGCCGCTGACCGCGAACGCAGCCAGCCCCTGCCCCACCAGCGGCGCGTCGAGGCCCATCGCAAGCGCATGAATGTAAATGGCCGAGCGCCCTGCGTCGTGACGCTCCTCGAGGGTGAGCTTGAGGAAGCGCTCCTCGAACGAGGTCAGCGCGGACTGGCCCATGTCGGTGAACGTGACGAGGAACCAGGCGAACACGGCGAGGCCGATCGCGATCTTCACGAAGCGCCCCAGCGGGATCTTCTTGGTGTAGACCAGCGTCGCCGCGCCGGCCATCGATCCCACGATCGCACCGCGCGAGCCGGAGAGCAGCGCGAGCACGGCCGCCAGCGCTGCCGCTGCGATCCAGACGCCACGCTTGCCGCGCCCGGCGAGGATCGCCGAGAGGCTGAGCATGAGCAACACGGCCATGTTCCGGCCGAAGACGTTGGGTCCGCCGCCGAGCACCGCGAGCCGCCCGCCGCCGCTGCCCGCCCACGACACCAGCCCCAGCAGCCCCATGATGCCCAGCGCGACGGCGAACGCGTCCCAGAAGCGGTGGATCAGCACCCGCGGACCCGTCCACCGCGCGATGCGGGTGACGCTGGCCACGGTGACGAGAATCAGGAGCATCTCGTACGCCTTGGTCCACGGAAGCTCCGAGGTGGGCGCCCACAGCACGGTGGCCGTCATGTAGCCGAGGAAGACCACCACGGCGCCCAGGCACGTTCGCAGCGCCGGCTCCAGTGGAAGCGTCTTCGACAACGCGGGGGAGTAGGCGATGGCGGCGAGCCCGACCACGGTCCACGCGCGCGGCTCGAGCAGCGCCGACGCCTCCCCCATGCCCATCCGAGACAGGCTCCATCGCCCCGAGAGGAAGAACAGCACCATGCCGATGGCGGTCGCCCAGGCGACCTGCTTGCTGGCAGCATCATGCGACATTGGGACCTCCCACGCGCACGCGCACGGTCGCCCAGACGACGGCCATGACCGCGGATGCGGCCCCGACCGAGAGGCCCAGCGCGCTCGCCTTGGCGGCGCCCATCAACCCCGCGCAGGGGACCCAGGCGATCGCGGCCAGCGCTGTCGTCAGCGCTGCGGCGAGGTAGACCAACGCTTGGGTCTTGAGCAGGCGCGCTGCGGTCAACGCGTACATCGACAACGCCAACACGAAGTGCATTGCGCCACCGATCATGATCCACACGAACTCGGCCTGGTACGCAGCGAACGACTCGGCGTAGGCGAGCGACAAGAACATCTCGCCCGCCGTCGCGGCGACGAGGATGCCGACGCCGCCGAGCACGGCAGCGACGCCGAAGAGCGCGAGCGAGAGCTTGGCGAAGGCCGCGGCGTTTCCTTCGGCCACGTAGCGCGCCAGGCGTGGCGCCAGGGGGGCGCCCAACGCAAACACGAAGGCGCTGCCCACCGTGACGACGTAGGTCATGGGTACGTAGAAGCCGAGCAGTTGCTCGCCAAGGTTCGCTTCGACCACGTAGCGGGGGATGTTCTGGTTGAGCGAGTCGACGAGCCACATCAGCCCCATCGGCAGCGCCATCATCACCAGTGCACGAGGCTGCCCCTTGGGCTCGGTCGCGACGCCGCGGGCGGCGAGAAGCGCGTCGGACCTGGGCCGGTCGTGCAGCAGCCACACGCCCAGCCACGCCGCCGCCATCGCGAGGACTGCGAGCCGGAGGTCGCCGGTCACGACCAAGGTCGTCGCGAGCAGCCCTACCCCGGCGATCGCCCGCAGGATCAGCGACATGGAGAACCCGTCCATGCGGCCGAACTTCTGAAACACGCCGTAGCGGAGGTCTTCGAGCATCTCGATCGCCTTGGCCAGCGCGACGGCAGCGATGACCCAGGCGGCTGCGCCCGCGTACAAGGAGGCCGCCATGACCGTGCAGACCAACAGGCCGACCAGCGCGGTGACCTGCCGAACCCGAGCGTAGGTCGCCCAACCGAAGCGACCGGTGGCGTCGGTGGCGAAGAGGTTGCGCAGGTGCATGTTGCAGAACACCATCACCGGGGCCGTCACCGCCAGGCCGAGCGAGAACCGGCCAACGTCGGTCACCGACCCGAGCTTGGCCACCACCACCAGCGTGCCCCACTGGGCAGCGCCGTAGATGACCCGCCCGGCGAGCGTCCAGCCGAAGCTCGCCCGCCGGGACAGCTCAGGAAGCGACTGCGATGTCGTCGTGCTGGCCATCGTCGTCTTCGTCGTCGTGTCCTGCGTCGTCGGCAACGTCCGACTGCACGTACTCGGACGCGTAGGCGTAGCCGCCACCGTAGTAGTAGTACCCGTCGTCGCCGCCGTGCTCGCGCTCGACCGCGTTGAGCACCAGCCCCTTGGGGGCGCTCAGACGGTTCCACACGACCCGGGCACGCCGAGCGTGTGCGCGCTGCAGGACGCCAGGCCGTGCCACGACGAGCAGCAGGTCGGCGTACTGCGCGACCACGGACCCATCGGGGACGAAGGACGGCGCGCTGTCGAGGAGGACGTAGTCGTAGCGCTGGCGGGCCGACTCGACGAGCTCGCCGAGCTTGGGCGACATCAGCGAAGGCAGCGAGTCGGGCACGCGCTGGCCGGCGGTCATCACGTCGACACCGCACTTCTGCGTCCGGACGAAGTCGCCGAAGTCGGACACGGTGCCTCGCGCGAGCAGGTCGGTGAATCCGCCCTTGCGCTTGACCCTCCACTCGCGGTGCTGAACCGGCCGGCGAAGGTCGAGATCGACGACGAGCACCGACGAGCCCGAGCGCGCCAGGCTCACCGCGAGGTTGGCCACCACCGTGCTCTTGCCCTCACCCTGCTGGCTCGACGAGAGCGCGATGACTCGGCCGCGACCGTTCTCGGAGGGCGTCAGCGTGACCGAGACACACAGCGCCCGGAACGCCTCCGACGCGGGGGAGTGCGCGTCTGCCCAGATCGACTCGTGCGGCAGGCGGGCGTTGTCCTTTTGGCTCTGCTTGGTCGACTCGGCGAGCTTGGGCACGACCCCGTAGACGCCGAAGTCGAACTCGTTCGCCACGTCCTCGACCGAGGCGAGGCGACGGCGCAGCGCGTGGGAGAGCCACGCGGCGGCCAGCGCGGCCATGATGGCGGCGGCGAGACCCGAGGCCCAGATGCGCACGCGACGAGGCGAAGCCATGTCGTGCGGCACGTTGGCGCCTTCGACGATGCGCTTGTCGATCGTCGTGGACGCCTCGAGGATCTCGGCTTCGCGGTAGCGCTCGAGCAAGAACGCGTAGAGTTTTTGGCTGACCTCGACGTCTCGCATCAGACGTGCGAGCTGGAGATTCTTCGCGGGAAAATCGGTGAGCGCTTCGGCGGCCGAGTCGCGCTCGCGGCGGAGGTTGGCCATGCGGCTCCCCACGTTCTTTCGCGCCGTCGCGAGTAGGCGTCCGACCTGCTTGCGCTGCTTGGCGAGCTTGCGCTGCATCTCGACCAGCTTGGGGTGATCGGGCGTGAGCGTGGCCGAGAGCGTGGCGACCTGCGTCTCAGCTTCGGTCAGCGCGCCGATCGACGCAGCGAGGACCGGGTCGGCGACGAAGCTCGCGGTCAGCGACGCGCCCTCCCCTTTCTTCATCCGGGTACGCAGGCCCTTGTGCAGCGAGCCGAGCACGGCGGCCTCGACATCGGCCTGACGGAGCTCGGTCTCGATCACGGCGACGTTCTCGATGGTGACCTTGGCCTGGGTGTCGAGCTGCACGGCGTGCTCCGCCTCGGAGAACTCGCGGAGCTTCTGCTCGGCATCGGCGAGCTCACCGTCGGCGTCTTCGAGGCGCTGACGGATGAACTCGGCCGACTTCGACGCTCCCGTGGCCTGCCAGTCGAGGCTCTGCTGGAGGTAGCGGCGCATGAGGTCGTCGACTACGGCTTGCGCGACGAACCGGTCGGCGTGGCTGAACCGCACGGCGACCAGATCGGTCGCGCGGTCGCGGGTGCCGACCGGAGCGACGGACAGCTGAGGCAGCAGCCGCTCGAGCATCTCGCCTTCGGTCTCGACGTAGATGCTGGCCGACTCGCCGATCTCGGTGGGCAGCGTGTTGAAGGAAATCGTCAGGCCGTCGGCTTCGAGCGTCTCGCCAACCGCGATCGTATGCTCGCTGCGCTGATCGGCCTCGCCGATCTCCACGGCGACGCGTCCCTCATCGACAGCCTCGACGCGAATGGGCAGGCCCTCGAAGCGAGCGGGCGTGACGTGGGCGAAGGCGATCGAGCCGCGAATCGAGGACAGCCACTGAGGGGTGGGGCTCGTCTGCCCGGTGGCCACGCCCCAGTCCGGGGTGACGAGCCACGGGCGCTCGGGATCGATGACGTGCAAGCCGAGCGAGGTGAAGGTATCGACCACCGCCTCCCGGCGACGAAGGATCTCCACCTCGGTGTCGACCTGAGATCCGCCCAGGTCGCCCATGAAGTCGAGCATCGGCATCGCGGTGTTGCCCTCGTTGGCGACCTGGACGACGCCAGAGCTCGAGTACGAGGGCAGCGCGAAGAACCCGAACAGCACGAACGGGGTCAGCGTGAGCACACCTGCGCCCACAGCCATGTATCGGTAACGGCGCAGCAGTCCCATCCAGCTGCCCAGCAAGGTGGCGAGGCCGGCTTTTTCGGTGGTTGTGCCGCCGCCCTCGGGAGGCTGCGCAACCGCTCGGGGGGACTCGCTGCGGAGAGGTCGGATGACTTCGTCGCCCATGATCCTGCTTTCGCGTGCGGTCCGAGGGCCAACCTCGGTCCCGCCAGAGGTCTCTGCGTTCGGCCCTGGGTCGGCGCAACACCGTCGGGCCATCGGGGGGCGGCCGGCCCTGGGCCAGGTGGACCAGAGCGAGCCACCGGTCCGGGGGTCGGCATCGCGGGGGGACGCAGGCGGTGTGGATCTCTTGACGGGTGGCGGGCCGGTGCGCGCCACGGCACACTGACGACGAGCACAGACGATGGGCAGCGAGTACAACTGGGCCGCGCTGGCGGTCCCGATCTTCTTGGGCGCGACCCTCGCCGAGATCTGGATCGCAAATCGTCGCCGCCAAGACCTGTACGCCTTTGGCACCGCGCTGAGCGACCTGGCGTGCGGAAGTGTGTTCCAAGCCGGCGAGCTCCTGCTCAAGCTCGCATTCGTCGCCGCCTACGCGTGGCTCTTCGAGCACGCGCGCGTGGTCACCTGGGAGCAGTCCAGCCCGTGGCCGTGGCTCATCGGCATCGTCGGTGTGGACTTCCTCTTCTACTGGTGGCACCGGGTCAGCCACGTGGTCAACATCGGGTGGGCGGTGCACGGCGTGCATCACCAAAGTGAGGACTACAACCTCGCCGTCGCGCTTCGGCAGCCGCTGTTCGAGCCGGTGACGTGGTTCTTCTTCTACGCCCCGCTGGCGCTGCTGGGCGTCTCGCCGCTGATCTACGTTGCGGCCTACGGCATCAACCGCTTCTATCAGTTCTGGATCCACACCCGCGTGGTCGACAAGGGGCCGGCGTGGGTGGAGTGGCTGCTCAACACGCCGAGCCACCACCGGGTGCATCACGGGGTGAACCCGCAGTACCTCGACAAGAACTACGGGGCGGTGCTCATCCTCTGGGACCGCCTCTTCGGTACGTTCGAGCCCGAGGTCGAAGAGCCCGTCTTCGGCACCACGGTGCCGCTGCGAAGCTACAGCCCCCTGTGGGCCAACTTCGTGCACATCCAGAGGATCATTCGACTCGCTCGGCGCTCGAGCACCCGGCGCGAGCGGCTGTGGGCTTGGGTGGCGCACCCGGCTTGGCTGCCCGAGGGCGCGACGGATCCCGACGCCAAGGTCGACCGCGCCACCTACGAGAAGTACCGCCCGGCGGTCGACCGGCGGCATCAGGCGTACCTGCTCGGTCACTTCCTCTTCGCTGGCGTGGCGATGAGCGTGGTCGTGTTCTTCGAACACGGGCTGAGCGTGCTCGAGCTGACGGCGGCCGCCACCGTGCTCATCGCCAGCTTCGCCGCCATCCTCGGCATCGTCGAGGACAAGCCGTGGGCGTGGCCGCTGGAGCGGGCGCGGCTCATCGGGCTGTCGGTCGTCGCCGCGTGGCTGCTCGCCGGCCCCGGCGGGTGGTCGCTGAGCGCATCCTTGGCCACGGGCGGAGCGATGGCCGTGCTCTTCGGCGCGGCGCTGCGGTTGCTCAGGCCGTCCGCCCGCGGTCGGTGAGCCTCGCGAGCGCGCGTGTCAGATGCTGCGGCGGCGTGCTGTCGGGACGCACGAACGGATGCACCCAGTTGGACGCCTCGTCCGTGCTCGCGAACACGCGGTGCGGATGTCGAGCACGCGAGAGCAGCGTGATCGTGGCGACTGCGGCCCGAGCGGCCGACGCCCAAAAGCCCTCGCCCGGAACCACCGTCGCCACGCCGACGACGTGACCGGACGTCGCCGCGAGCACTTCGGAGGCCTTGCGCCGGACCTCGGAGGGCGGGATTTGCAGGCCAAACTCGATGACGTTGAAGACCATCACCCCATCGTGCCGCGTGGCCAGATCGAAGCTGCCCTCCTGCGACGCCTCGAGCCCTTCCATCGAGATCGGTCCGGACCAGTGGGTGAGGAAGACGTTGCGCCACTGGACGATGCGGTAGTTCTCCCCCTCGGCGAACACGCGTTCGTCGTCCTCGATGCGAAGCATCGTCGAGGGGGAGACGCCGACGGCCGACGGAGCGCCCGGCGGCCGACGGTCGCGGTGATCATCCGTCACGTCTCAAGGGTGGCCCACCCCCCCCTCCGGATCCAAGGGGGCTCGGCCGGCAAATCACGCGTCCTCCGCACTCTGTGCCGGATACCCCCGAAGCAAACCCCACGCGTCAGAGAGCCGTCCTCAGAGCCCGCACACGGGTTCTTTGAAAAGAGTTGCGTTCGAGGCTTGACGAGCCTCGGCTGCCAGCGGTATGTAGCGCGCCCCATTCCTCAGTAGCTCAGTTGGTTAGAGCGGGGGACTGTTAATCCCTAGGTCCGCGGTTCGAGTCCGTGCTGAGGAGCTTCATGAGGCCCAGGCTAGTCAGCCTGGGCCTTTCTTTTAACAAGACCCTCGTCGGCATCGCCGGCGGGGGTCTTGTCGGTTCTGCCGTCGTGGTGCGGGTTTGCGGGCGGTCGCTGGTCGACGCGGGTGCTCTCTGGTCGGGCGGCGCCAGAGTACCTCCTCTCGTCGCCGGACCCAGACCGGTGCTCTCTGAGTGCTCTTGGGGGTCAGAGACGCCTCCAGACGCCGAAAAGCCGGTTCACACCAGAGAGCCGATGGTTAGCCGGGTGAGAGTGGAACAGCCGGAGGCCACAAAATGCCTCCTTGACGCGGACATCCTCCGTGCTCAATATACCCCTACCCTGGTATGGGTACTATGCGCTGCCGAGGAAACGCCCCATGATGAGCCCTGATACGAAAGAGAAGGTCGAAGCCCGCCTCAAGCGGGTCGCCGGGCAGGTGTCCGGCATCCAGAAGATGGTCGAGGACGACCGCTACTGCGTCGACGTGCTGATGCAGATCTCTGCGGCCCGCGCCGCCCTGGCGAAGGTCAGCAAGATGCTGCTCGAGTCCCACATCCAGACCTGCGTCACCGGCGCGTTCGAGAGCGACGACGAGGACGACCGGGCAGCGAAGATCGCGGAACTCGTTCGGGTCTTCGAAAAGAACTGCAGCTGCTGACGAGGACCTCATGAGCCACGAACACCACCACGACCACGAACACGGCGGCTGCCACCACGATCACAAGCATGGCGACCGTGACGGCGCTGCGCTCCGAGATCCCGTCTGCGGGATGAAGGTCACCGAGGACAGCAAACACCGACACGAGCACGACGGCGAGACATACTTCTTCTGCTCAGGACGCTGCCGAGAGAAGTTCGCCACCGACCCTGACCGCTACCTCAACCCGGACGACCACGAGGCCGACGAGGCACCTGCGGGCACGGTGTTCACCTGCCCGATGCACCCCGAGGTCGAGCAGATCGGCCCGGGCGACTGTCCGAAGTGCGGGATGGCGCTGGAAGCCAAGGGCGTGCCGGTGCTGGCGACGAAGACGGAGTGGACCTGCCCGATGCACCCCGAGATTGTTCGGGACGAGCCGGGTGACTGTCCGATCTGCGGCATGGCCCTCGAGCCGCGCACCGTGACGCTCGACGAGGAAGAGGACAACCCGGAGCTGCGCGACATGACGCGACGCTTCTGGTTCGCCGCCGCACTCTCGCTGCCGCTCGTGGCCATCGTCATGATCGACATGCTCCCGAGCCGGCCGATCTCCAGCGTCCTGCCCGGACGAACACGGGCGTTCATCGAGCTGGCGCTCGCCACCCCGGTCTGTCTCTGGTCGGCGTGGCCCTTCTACGTGCGCGCGGTTCGCTCGGTGAAGAACATGAGCCTCAACATGTTCACGCTGATCGGGCTCGGCGTCAGCGTCGCCTACGTCTACAGCCTCATCGCCACGCTCCTTCCAGGCATCTTCCCCGACTCGTTCCGCGGTCACGGCGGCGAGGTCGCCGTGTACTTCGAGGCGGCTGGCGTCATCGTGACGCTGATCCTGCTCGGCCAGGTCCTCGAGCTGAAGGCCCGTAGCCAGACCAGCGCAGCCATCAAGAAGCTGCTCGGGATGGCAGCGAAGACGGCTCGGCTCATTCGCGACGACAGCAGCGAGGAGGATGTCCCCCTCGACCAGGTGCGCGAAGGCGATCGTCTGCGCGTCCGCCCAGGCGAGAAGGTGCCCGTCGACGGCGAGGTGCTCGAGGGCACCAGCCACGTGGACGAATCCATGGTGACCGGCGAGCCCATCCCGGTCGAGAAGGGCCCCGGCGCCAAGGTCATCGGGGCCACGGTCAACGGCACCGGGGGGCTGGTGATGCGCGCCGAGAAGGTCGGCGCCGAGACGCTGCTCTCTCGGATCGTGACCATGGTCGCCGAGGCGCAACGGAGCCGCGCGCCCATCCAGAAGCTGGCCGACGTCGTGTCGTCCTATTTCGTGCCTGCGGTCATCATCACGGCCATCGTGACCTTCATCGTGTGGGCGCTCGTTGGCCCGGAGCCCCCGATGGCGTACGCCCTCATCAACGCGGTTGCGGTGCTGATCATCGCGTGCCCTTGCGCCCTCGGTCTGGCCACGCCCATGTCGATCATGGTGGCGACTGGCAAGGGCGCATCGCTTGGGGTGCTCTTCAAGAACGCCGAAGCGATCGAGGTGCTGCGGAAGGTCGACACGCTGGTCGTCGACAAGACGGGGACGCTGACCGAAGGCCGACCTGCGCTGGTCGCGGTCGAACCCGCGGACGGCATGGATGAGGCGGAGTTGCTGCGTCTGGCCGCCGCCCTCGAGCGCGGCAGTGAGCATCCGCTGGCCGAGGCCATCGTCCGGGGTGCTGAGGAGCGCGGGCACGAGCTGCCCAAGGCCGACGACTTCGGCTCGGTGACGGGCAAAGGCGTACGCGGCACCGTCGACGGACACGACGTCGCACTCGGCAACCTCGCGATGATGGCGGAGAACGCGGTGAAACCAGGACCGCTGCAGGACCGCGCCGAGGCGCTCCGGGGTGAAGGGCAGACGGTGATGTTCGTCGCCGTCGACGGCTCGCTCGCCGGCATCATCGGCGTGGCCGATCCCATCAAGGAGAGCACGCCAGAGGCGATCGCCGCGCTCCACGAGGAGGGGTTGCACGTGGTCATGCTCACCGGTGACAGCGAGACCACAGCCCGCGCCGTCGCCGCCAAGCTGGGCATCGACGAGGTCATCGCCGGCGTGCTGCCCGACGAGAAGGCCGCCAAGGTCGAGTCGCTGCAGGGCGAGGGTCGTGTCGTCGCCATGGCGGGCGACGGAATCAACGACGCGCCCGCGCTCGCTCGCGCCGACGTCGGCATCGCGATGGGGACCGGCACGGACGTGGCGATGGAGAGCGCGGGCGTGACGCTGGTCAAGGGCGACCTCCGCGGCATCGTCCGCGCCCGCAAGCTGTCTCGACGGACGATGGCGAACATCCGCCAGAACCTCTTCTTCGCCTTCGCCTACAACACGGCTGGCGTGCCCATCGCCGCCGGGGTGCTCTACCCGTTCTTCGGGGTCTTGCTCTCGCCCATGTTCGCCGCCGCCGCGATGAGCTTGAGCTCCGTGTCGGTCATCGGCAATGCCCTTCGACTCCGCCGGTCGGAGGTTTGACGATGGACCAGCTCTTCCCTGGCCTGAGCCACGCGCCGAACCTCCATCCTCTGGTAGTGCACTTTCCCATCGCCTTCTGGGTCGCGGCCACGGGCGCGTGGTCGTGGGCCGTCGTGCGCAAGCACGACGACGCGTGGCGCTTTGGTCGATGGCTTCACCTTCTCGGGATACTCGGTGCGGTCGTTGCCGTCGGGTTCGGCTTCTGGGCGACCGAGAAGATGGGCCACGACACGCCCGGTCACGACCTCGTGCACGTTCATCGGGACCTGATGCTCGTGGCCAGTGGCGTCGCCCTCGCGATCACGGCCCTGGCGTGGTGGCGCCGAGATGCCACTCGGCCATGGCGGGTGGGGTTGACCCTCGGTTCCCTGGTCCTTCTCGGCCTGATGACGATCGGCGCCGATTGCGGCGCGGAGCTCGTGTTTCGCTACGGGATCGGCGTGGCGGGCGAGGCCCCTCCCCACTCCGACGGTCACGACCACTCACACGGCGACCACGAGGCTGAGCCCCACGGTCACGACGTGCAGCCAGCCGACCACCCTCATCCGACCGAGCGAGAAGACGAGCCAGGCTCCGACGGCGCAGCTCATGAGGTCGCGCCCGAAGCCGAAGCCGCGGGCGCGCCACCCTCTGGCAGCTCAGACCAGGCCCCTCCACGTCCGCAGGACGAGACGGCGCCGCCAGCGCCTCCCGGAAACGGCCACCACCACGACCACGGGGACCATGAGCACTGAGACGAGACCGACCATGGACAAGCCATTCATCCCGGCCCTTCGATTTCACGCGCTCACTCGCATCTACGACCCCGTCGTGCGGGTGACGACGCGGGAGCTGACCATCAAGAGGCGACTTGCGGAAGGCCTCGGCGACGCCCGACGGATCCTCGACGTCGGGAGCGGGACAGGCACGCTCCTCGGGCTCCTCCGCAGTGAGCACCCAAGCGCGGAGATCGTTGGGCTCGACGCGGACCCCAACATCATCGAGCTGGCGCGCGAGAAGTTGGGCGCGGGCATCCAGATCGTCCAGGGCAACGCCACGGCCCCTCCATTCGAACCGGGGTCCTTCGACCGTGTCGTCTCCAGCCTCGTGTTCCATCACCTGACGCGCGAGCAGAAGTCGTCCGCGCTGCGCGCCATTCGCGAGATTCTAGTCGGCGGTGGAGAACTTCACCTCGCCGACTGGAGCGCG
>JANSYI010000018.1:145000-191184 GCA_024742475.1 bacterium
GCACAGCCGGCCGTCCATCCCCGCCGTGTAGACCTCGTCCATGTACTTCTTGAGGGACCACGGTGTCCCCATCCAGTTGACGGGGAACTGCATCACGATGGCGTCCGCCCACTGGTGCCGTGCGACTTCGGCCTCGACATCCCAGCCCTTCGACACCTCGGTGAGCTCGACCTTGTAGCCCCCGCGCTCGAAATGCTCGCGCGCGAGCGCGACGAGGGTGGCGTTGAGTCGACCCTTCGCGAAGGGATAGGGCTGGTGGCCGTTGATGATCAGTATCTTCTTCACGCTCTTTTTCCACTGGTTCGAGGGGTTCTGAGGGCGCATGGGTTTGCGACCTGAGTGGAAGATAGTTCCCAGGTTTCAGTGGTCAATCAGTATACTTTTGGTAACCTTGTGGAGCGCGCGTATGGATGCCCGAATCGAGAGTGATGACCGAGGACGGAAGGTCGCCGTCGAGGCCTGCGCCGAGCCCTGTGCGATCGAACGAGGGATGCGCGTGCTCGGCGGGAAGTGGACCGGATCCATCCTGTGGCACCTCAAGGACGAGCCCGTGAGGTTCAACGACCTCACGCGGATGGTCGGCGGAGCGAGCAAGAAGATGATCTCGGAGCGGTTGAGGCACCTGGAGACCCACGGTCTAATCGACCGGCGCGTGCTCGACACACGGCCGCTTGGCGTCGCCTACCAGATCACGCCCAAGGGGCAGACCGCGCTGCGCTTCCTCGACGAGCTTCGTCGGTGGTCGGAGGAAGAGCTGGGCCTGACCGACGACGAACCGGCGGAGGACGAGCCGACATGAGCCGGACCTCGACGCTCGCTCGGCAGGTCGCGCTCGAGGACGCGTGGACCCCCTCAGCCCACAGCGAAGTGTGCTGCCTCCTGTACGCGACCCAAAACGGCTGGAAGCTCCCCATCCTCTTCGAAGAGATGGGTGTGCCCTATGACTGGGCGCTCGTGGACTTCGAGAAGTCCGAACAGAAGAGCGACCGCTTCCTCGCGATCAATCCCAACGGTCGCATTCCAGCGCTGATCGACCGCGCCCGCGGCGTGACGGTTGCGGAGTCGGGAGCCATCTTGGAGTACGTTGCGACCCGCTTCGAAAGCCCTCTGCTTCCGTCCGCAGACGAGGATCTGCAGCTCCATCTCGAGACGAAGCAGTGGCTCTGCTGGCAGGTCAGCGCCCTCGGTCCTTCGATGGGGCAGGCGATGTACTTTCAGCGGATCGCGAAGGTCCGCGGCCACGACGATCCGTTCGCCATCGGGCGCTTCATCGCGGAGGCAGAGCGTTGTTTGCAGATGCTCGACGACCAGCTCGCCGCGTCCGGAGGACCGTTCGTGCTCGGCCCGCGCTGTACCCTCGTGGACGTCGCCTGCTTCGCCTACTGCGCCAGCGCCTACTGGGCCAACGTGGACATCTCGGCGATGACGCACCTGCGCACCTGGATCGAGATGCTCCACGCGCGCACCTCCTTCGCCACCGGGCTCACGGTACCGTTTCCTCGACCTGCCTTCTTCGGCCCTCCGCACGCGACCGAAGCGGAGATCCAAGCGGAGCTCTCGCGCAACGCCGGACAGTTCGCTGTGGTTTCCAAGACAACTGAGCGGGAGTCCCTATCAGGGCGTGAGTGATGGGCCCATCCCGACCCAAGACGGACTGTCCCCTCGCGAGCGCGCGCTGGCCGGAACCCAGATCGACTGGGACCTGCGCAGGAGCGGTTGCCAATCCCCGCGCAGTCATCATCGCCGACCGACTCTCCGGATTTTCCGGGGCGGTTCAGGATCGTTGGAGGTGTCGAAGATGTCGACGACCTGCCCAGCGCGACGCGCACCTCATGGTCCCCGAGAAACCGCGCGGTGGCGACCGAGGCGAACACGGCGTCGTTCTCGAACGCAGAGGATCTTCATCCGTCCCCGCGTGGCATCGGAGCAGTCTACGCCGCCCCCCCTTGACGTTCTGCCCCTCATATCGCATATCGACGATTGACGTTTGAAAGAACGTGCCGGCCCCCCAATGAAGACCTCCACCACCACCGAGTGCTGTCCCCCCGCCGAGCCCATGCCGCCGGTCCCGACCGACCCGGTGGAGGCGAATGAACACCTCGCGCGACTGGCGAAGGCGATCGGTCATCCGGCGCGCGTCGCCATCGTTCGCATGCTCGTTCGGCACGAGGGCTGCATCGTCGGCGACATCGTCGATGCGCTTCCCTTCGCTCAGTCGACCGTCTCGCAGCACCTCAAACAACTCAAGGACGCCGGGCTCATTCGCGGCGAGGTCGATGGCCCGAGGGTCTGCTACTGCGTCGAGCCGGGCGCGGTCGCGCTCTTCAAGGCACTCGTGGAGGCGCTTTGATGGGACTCTTCGAACGCTACCTCTCTCTTTGGGTCGCCCTGGCCATCGCCGCGGGCGTCGGCCTCGGCCTGCTCGCTCCAGGGGTCTTCGAGGCGGTCTCCCGCTTCGAGTGGGCGCAGGTCAACCTCGTCGTCGCCGCGCTGATCTGGCTGATGATCTACCCGATGATGCTCAAGGTCGAGCCGTCGTGTCTGAAGGACGTCGGCAAGAAACCGCGGGGACTCGCGCTCACCCTCCTCGTCAACTGGCTGATCAAGCCGTTCACGATGGCCGCCCTGGGCGTGCTCTTCTTCGAGTACGTCTTCGCCGGGCTCGTGCCCGCCGAGGACGCGCAGCAGTACATCGCCGGCATGATCTTGCTCGGGGTCGCGCCCTGCACGGCCATGGTCTTCGTGTGGAGCCACCTGACGGGCGGCGACGCCAACTACACGCTGGTCCAGGTCTCGGTCAACGACCTCATCCTCGTGTTTGCATTCGCGCCGATCGCCGGTCTGCTGCTCGGCGTCACCGACCTTGCGGTCCCGTGGGAGACGCTGCTCGCCTCGGTGGCCATCTTCGTCGTCATCCCGCTCGGCGCGGGGCTGCTGACGAACGCACGACTCATGAAGACCGGCGGCGCCGAGGCCATCGAGCGGCTCTCCAGCGCGCTCAAGCCCACATCGGTCGTCGGACTCCTGCTGACCGTCGTGCTCCTGTTCGGCTTTCAAGCGCAGACCATCATCGAGCAGCCCGGCCGCGTCGTGCTCATCGCCATCCCGCTGCTCCTTCAGAGCTACGGCATCTTCGCCATCGCCTACGGACTCGCGCGCGCCCTGAAGCTGCCGTTCGACGTGGCAGCCCCGGCGGCGATGATCGGCACCTCGAACTTCTTCGAGCTGGCCGTCGCTGTCGCGATCAGCCTCTTTGGGCTCGCCTCGGGCGCCGCGCTCGCCACCGTCGTCGGCGTGTTGATCGAGGTTCCCGTCATGCTCTCGCTCGTCGCCTTCGCCAACCGCACGAAGCACTGGTTTCCTCCCCACTGAGACTCCGACACGGCAGCCGTGCATCAGGGTCGCCCCACGACGACGGAGCCTCGTGGCTACCTCGGCACGCCTCGGCCTCGCCGAAACGCGTCGAGCACGAACACCGCGACGCCGCTCCACACGAACCCGAAGGTGAGCAGTCGCTCCGGCTGCAGCGGCTCCCCGAACGCGGCGACGGCGAGCACGAACTGCAGCGACGGCGCGACGAACTGCAGAAACCCGAGCGTCGACAGCGGCAGCCGGGGCGCGGCGTTGACGAACGCATACAGCGGCGCGGCCGTCACGATGCCGGAGGCGAGCAACAGTGCCACCGTGCTCGGCGAGCCACCGAGCATTGCGCCGGTGCCCGTGCTCTCGCAGAACACGACGAACGCAACGGCGGGTACGACGAGCACGAGCGTCTCGAATGCGGAGCCGACGATCGGTTGTACGGATGTGGTCTTGCGCAGCAGGCCGTACCCACCGAACGAAGCCGCGAGCGCCAGCGAGATCCACGGCACGCCGCCCATCCGCACCGCCATGGCACCGATGCCGACCGCCGCCAGCCCCACGGCGACGAGCTGCAGCGGTCGCAGCCGCTCTGCGAGCACGACGCGACCGAGCGCCACGCTGACCAGGGGATTGATGAAGTACCCCAGGCTCGCATCGAGGACGCGCTCGGTCAGGATCGCGTAGACGAACACGAACCAGTTGGTGGCCAGCAGCAGCGCCGCAGCCACCAGCCGAACACGGGCGGAGCCGTCCGAGAACGCCGCACGCAACGCGGGAAGGCGACCCCGCAGCGCGACCCACCCAACGAAGACCGGCATCGTCCACACCACGCGATGGGCGAGCAGCTGCAGCGGGTCGACGTGACCGACCGCGCGCCAGTAGATCGGCAGGACGCCCCACAACCCATAGGCGATGAGGCCATACGCCCATCCCGCAGAATCGGCTCGCTGCTCGGTCGTGCTCAGATGGCGGAGCGTACCCTCGTGACAGCTCGCGGTGCACGGCCCCCCGTGGTGAGGTCGCGCGCGGGCACCCGAGCGAAGGCCTACAACTCGACCAGCGGCTCGAATCCGCCGTAGATCAATCGCTTTCCATCGAAGGGCATGGGGTTGTTCTCGTCTCGCCCTCGCGCTTGTGCACGGCCTTGGGAAACGAGGTGAGTTCACCGTCGGGCACGTCGTCCCCCCAGCACTCCACCACCCTCGTCGCACCATGCTCCTTGAACACCGCAACGGAGTACTCCGCGTGGGCTTTGTACGCGTCGCGGTTCGCGGTGGGCACGGCTGCGACGAATCCATCGATGTATGCCATCAGCTCTGGCCCTCCCCGCGAAAGGCCGCCTCGAGCGTTGCGATGTCGATCTTCTTCATCGTCATCATCGCCTGCATGGCCCGGCCTGCCGCTTCGCGGTCGTCGTCGCCGAGCATGCGCGGCAGCGCGTCGGGCACGATCTGCCACGACACACCGAAGCGGTCGGTGAGCCACGCGCACTGGCTCTCTTCGCCGCCGCCGCGCAGCAGTGCGGCCCACAGCCGGTCCGTTTCGTCCTGGTCGCAGGTGCGTACGGCGATGGAAGCCGCAGGAGAGAGGGTGTACCGGGGACCGCCGTTGAGAAACATGTAGGGCGTGCCGCACAGGGTCAGCTCGACGATGAGCGCGGGCTTGTGTGGCTCGGGACGCGAAACCGACGTGATCGCGCTGCCGGGCAGCAGCGAGACGTACGACTCGGCCGCGTCCTCGGCGGTTCCATCGAACCACAGGCAGGTGCGGACCTTCGGCGCCCCGTTCACGACGACACCTCGGCGTAGCGCTTGAAGTTGTTCAAGATCGCCTGCCAGCCCTGCCGCTGAACCTCGATCGGGTGCTCTGCGTCGGCGTCGAACGTCGTCGTCACACGGACCGCACCGGATTCAACCTCGAATTTGGTGGTCACCGTTCGCCCGTCGGGCATCGTGTAGATGAGGGTGTCGTGCTCGGAGACCTCGTCGTAGACCGCCTCGAAGTCGAACCCGAAGCTGCCATCCTTGGCCTCCATTCGGGCTTTGTAGCGCCCCCCGGGCCGCAGATCGTTCTCCGCGCTCGGACAGCACCAATCGTCGGAGGCGAAGTTCCATTGCGTAATATGCTTGGGGTCGGTCCAGTGCCGCCAAACCCGGCCAGTGGGGGCCTGCACCAGCGCTTCGATGGTGATCCTTGCGTTGCTCATTCTCTGGTCTTCGTTGATGTTCATGCATCGGCTGCGAACAGCAGTTCGATGTAGCGCGTCAGGTGGTCCACGCTCTGTTGTGCGACCTCCACGTCAGCCTTGGCCTTTGCGAGGATGAACGCGCCTTGCAGCACGGCTTGCGTGTGCGCAGCGAGGCTCGCGGCGGTCCAGCCTCCGTCGACGCCGCGCGCCGCCTTGGCAGCCTCGATGTCGGCCACGAGCGTGTCGGCGTGTCCGAAGATGCTCGCAGCACAGGCTTCGCGAATCTCGGGGTGGTCGGCGTAGGTCTCCTGCACCATCGTGCCGACGACACACGTGACCTCGGGGAGCTCCCCCTCGAGCAGCCGACGCCGAAACTGCACGTAGGCCAGCACGCGGTCGAGCGGATCTTCGTGGGCGTGATAGTCGGCCTGCTCGAAGAGAGCGCCGGTCACCGCCGACCAATGCTGCGCGGCGGCGACACCGAGCTCGTCCTTGCTCTTGAAGTGATGAAAGAACGCGCCCTTCGTAACCCCGGCGCGCTCGCAGAGCGCGTCGACGGTCGTGGCGCTGAAGCCTCGCTCCCGAATGAGCCCGAGCGCCGCTCCGAGCAGCTTCGTCTTGGCGTTCTCTCGCGGCACGCCGATACACATACCAACCGGTTGGTATGCTGTCAACACGAGCGTCGCGGCTCGTACGGTCCCCGGCGGCGCCTACTCGGGAAGTCGGTCGAACCTCGGCGCCTGCGAGAGCCCGTCCTCCCAGGACGCGCGCGAGGCACAGAAGATGTGGGCCTGCGACGGCAGCGGGGCGGCTTCATCGAGCGAGCCCGCTGGCACCACCACGAGGGTGCCGTCCATCTGCAGCGTCGGCAGGGCCGCGCCGCACGTGCTGCAGAACCCTCGGACGTGCCGGGTCGAGGGCAGCGCGAACGTGCGTACGCTGTCCTCGCCGCTGACCCATGTCAGCGTGCCTCCGGGCGCGAAGAGGTTGGCCCCGTGGGCGCTGCCCGTGCCCTTCTGGCATCGGGAGCAGTGGCAGCAGATGAAGTGCTCGAACGCCCCTTCGACCTCGAAGTGAACCTCGCCACAAAGGCACGAACCGCGGTGCACCGTCTGAGTCATGCGCTGGCATCTTGCCAGAGCGCGGCGTGGTCGTGGACGTACTCGCCGATGGTGCGACCTGGGCGACCGAGCAGTCGCTCGAGCGTGGGGTCCTCGGTGGCGCCCTGCCCAAAACGCAGCAGGAAGTGCAGGATCGTCTGCACCATGATCGCGCCCTTGGGCAGACCCCGGCGCGACAGGTGGCGCACGTAACCCAGCACCGACGCCGGCTCGTAGACGATCGTCCGGCCGAGCGCGCGGCTGAGCGCGCCGGTGACCTCCGACCACGGCACCGCGCCAGGACCTGCGAGCGTGTAGTCCTTGCCGCGATGGGCCTGCGGGTCGGCCAGCACGAGCGCCGCGACCTCGGCGATGTCGCGTGCGTCGATCCAGTTGACCGGCTGCGCGCGCCCGGCCGGCACGTAGATTCGACCGTCCTCGCGGATGTCGTGGCGATAGGCCGACTCGAGGTTCTGTGCGAAGAACCCCGGCCGCAGGTTCGTGTGGTGCTCCCCCCGAAGTCGCAGGTGGTCCTCGACCTTGCGGTGCGGCACGACCTTGTTCTTGCCCGCGCCCGCCACCGACAAGAACACCACGTGCTCGACACCTCGAGATCGCGCGACGTCGACGAAGGGGTTGATGTTGTTCTGCACGTCGGCGATGGCCGGTGGCCGCATCAGGAACATGCGGGTCGCTCCAGCGAGCGCGGGTTCCCACGTTTGGCGGTCGAGAAAGTCCAGGCGCCTTGCCTCGACGCCCTCGCCAAAGAGACCCCGCACCTTCGATGCGTCGTAGCTCGCAGCCGCGACGTCGACCTCGCGCGCGAGCAGCTGCTGCACGACATGCCGCCCAACGTTGCCTGCCGCCCCCGTGACGAGAGCCGTCATGACGACACTCCTCGCTGCCGCGCCGCGCTCAGGTGGCCGAGGCCCCGCTGCGCCACAACCAAAGGGCGACCAGAGTCATCGCGCCGGCTTCTACCGCGACCCAGAGCCACTGCTTGGGCACCGTACCGTCGACCATCAGGCCGAGCAATCGGGCCGCGAGCGCGCCGGTCATGAAGTAGAAGATCACCAGCGGAATGCTCGTGGACCACGGACGCAGCGCGGGGATGCCGACGAACATGAGGCCCAGCCCGAGCACCATCCCGCCGCGGACTCGGCGCTCGATCGCCGCGTAGACATCGGCCGGCGGCGCGGGACCCCCCGTGAGCGGCTCGAACCAGGAGGGAAACACCGAGGCGACGACGCCCAGGAGCGCCACCACGATTCCAAAGATGCGAAGTCCAGACATCACGGTTTGCTCCGAGCCATCAAAACGCCCAAGTCATCCCGGTTTCTTTCTCCGAGAGCGCCCAAAGCCGCTGCATGACCGGCTTGTCGTAGGCGTGGGGTTTCAGGGTACCCCGGCCCACCGGACCCACCCACTCCATCCGCCCCGTCGGACCGTAGAGGGCCCGTTGCTCGAGGCCCTCTTCAGTCGCACACATCACCTCCGGCCACGACCCGCGTTGAGCCGACTGCACCAGCGGCGACCAGGTCATCAGCCGAAACATGATGCGCGTCGCCAGGTTGCCACTGGTCGTGATGAGCGACGTCTTCGACGATCCAGGGTGACAGACATAGACCAACACGTCCGTCTTGCCCGCCTCCGCGAGGCGGTCCTGCAGCTCGTACGCGAACATCATCTGCGCCAGCTTGCTCTGAGAGTAGGTCTCGTTCTGGTGGTAGTTCGCGTCCCAGTTCATGTCATCGAACTGGATGGTCTTGATGCCCATGTCGTAGCCGAGGCTGCTGACGACCACGATGCGCCCCTTCGACGCTTCTATCCGCGGAAACAGGAGCCCGCACAGCAAGAAGTGACCGTAGTGGTTCGTCCCCAGCATGCTCTCGAATCCATCCTCGGTGAGCCGCTGCGTCGGCACCTGTGCGATGGCAGCGTTGCACAGCAGCGCGTCGATCCGCGGGACGGTCTCGAGCACCTCGGCGGCCGCTTTGCGCACGCCCGCGAGCGAAGCCAGGTCCATGCGAATGAAGGTCACGTCGGCATCGGCCCCGAATTCCTCCCGGAGCTTCGCGATGGCGGCCTGCGACCGTTCGGGCGAGCGATTGAGCATCACGACGCTCGCACCCTTGCCCAGCAGGGTGCGCGCAGCCTGAAACCCCGTCCCCGAGTTGGCCCCGGTGATGAGATACGTCTTGCCGCCGAGATCGCCCAGCCGCTGTGGAGTCCATCCCTGCGGACCGAACAGGGTCTTCTTGTTGCTCGCGTTCACGAGGATAGACCTACCACTCGCCGCGCAGCGTTCAATGCATCGTTCTGGTCAAAAACTTGCACAATCACCTCATCAGAGCTCGAATCATGCCAGCATGTGCTATGAGATCCGACGTGGCACCACCGCAGACGAAGGCGAGCCGAGCATCGAGTCGAGACCTCATCCGCTCGAGCGTCGGCCGCCACGCCACAGCGCCGGGCAGCACGACCACGCTCTTCGAGGGCGTGGAGCTCTTTCGTGTCGAAGCGCCGTTCGAACGCACACCTGGGATATACGCGCCCTGCGTGTGCGCCATCGTTGCCGGCGAGAAGATCGTGCGCATCGAGGACGCGGTCCACGTCTTCGGCGAAGACCGCTACGTGTGCGCCACGTTGCCGACGCCAGTCCTCGCCGACGTGCCCAATGCAACGCCAAGCTCACCGCTGCTCGGCGTCATCATCCGGCTGCACACCCACACCGTCTCGCGACTCGTGCTCGAGGCCCAGGTCGCGCACGGCACCTTGCCCACGAGTGACGGCCCTCGCCCGGGGCTCGACACCGCAGCCCGTGACAGCCGCTTCGACGTCGCTCTGGCCGGCCTGCTCGAGCTCCTCGACGACCCACCCGCAGCCGCGGTCCTCGGAGAGGGCCGGCTTCGCGAGGTCCTCTATGCCATCCTCCTCGGAGAGGCGGGGGAGCGAGTGCGCACTGACTTCGGCAGAGCCCCCGCGCTGGCCACGACCCTGGCCCACCTTCACACGCACATCGCCGAGGATTTCTCGGTCGATGCGCTCGCGCGCCGTGCCGGCATGAGTCGCGCCGCCTTCGACCGTCAGTTCAAGGCGACCACGTTGCTCTCCCCGCTTCAGTACATCAAGGCGCTGCGTCTGCACGAGGCATCGATGCGCCTGGCACAGGGCGAGGGCGTCGGTGAAGCGGCCACCGCGGTCGGCTATCACAACGCGTCACAGTTCAGCCGCGAGTTCCGCCGGAAGTTCGGGGCGTCGCCCCGACAGTGGGCCCAACGGGCACGAGACATCGCACCCGCTGGCGTTGACCCACTTCATCGCGCACCATGAGCCTCGTGTCACAGCCGCTGGCAGGTCGAACCGCTCTCGTCGTCGGAGGGTCCTCGGGAATCGGCAAGGGCATCGGGCTCGAGCTCGCAGCACGAGGCGCCGACATCATCGTGTCATCGCGGAGGTCCGAGGCCGGCGAGGCCGCGGTTGCCGAGCTGGTCGAGGCATCTGCAGGACGCACGCCGAGTCACCGCTTCGCCCGCCTCGATGCCTCCTCGCTTCGCGGCGTTCGCGAGTTCACGCAGCAGCTCGCAGCCGAGCGTGAATCGCTGGACTTCCTCGTGATGTGCCAGACCAAGGCCTCGTTTGGAGGGCGCGAAGAGACGCGTGAGGGGTTCGAGATCAAGCTCGTCTTGCACGTCTACTCCCGGCTGCTGCTCGCCGCCGACCTACTCCCGCTCCTGCGCCGCGGCGAGCGGCCGGGCACCCCCGGAGGCTGCGTACTCAGCGTGCTCTCCGGTGGCGTCCACAGCGGCTTGGCCGACTGGACCGACCCCGATCTCGCGCAGACCTTCTCTCTCAAGCGGGCCGCCGACGCGGCCGGCACCTACAACGACCTAGGCCTTCAGCACTTGGCCGACCAGGCCGGCAGCGAAGACCTCGGGTTTCTTCACGCCTCGCCCGGGTTCGTCGACTCGAAGTGGGGCCACGAGACGCGCGCCGCGTTCCTGATCAAGGCCGCCCAAAAGCTGTTCGCGACCTCGATCGAGGAGTGCGGCCGGACCATGGTCGAGGCGATGTGTGACGACCGCTTCGCGCGTGGTTTTCACTGCGTCGACCACCACGGCAAACCGGCGAAGACCACCAAAGCGCAGACGCCTCACAACGTCGCCGCGCTGCAGAAGCACCTGGCTGCAGTGTTCGAGACGGCGCTTTGAACCCGGGCGCGGAGGACAGTGGGCCGGCGGCCTGCTAGACCGCCCGGGATGTACACCGTTCGAGGCGCTGAATCGTCGAGACGTCGTCGCACACGGGACGCGAGCCGCGCGATCACGGTACCCTCTCCGATTAGGTAGTCTTGACCTTTTGCAACGCGGTTGCACCTTCTGACCCGCCGTGACGACCCAACCTCATCCCGACCTCACCCCTGAACTGATCGCCGAACTCGAAGCGAAGCTCGAGCAGGAGCGCCAAGCGATCATCACCCGCACCCGCGCACGCTCTTCCGAGGCGCTGTCCGAGCGGCTTCAGCTGCCCGACGAGGCCGACCAAGCGACCGCGCAGGAGGCACAGGCCTTCGAGCTCAAGCTCGCCAACAAGGACCGCAAGCTCCTCAACCTCATCGAGCACGCAATCGACAAGATGCGCCGCGGCGAGTACGGCCTGTGCGAGGGTACCGACGAGCCGATCGAGCTTCGCCGACTTCAAGCGCGGCCCTGGGCTCGCTTCAGCATCGCGCACAAAGAACAGCTCGAGCTCGAGCGCTCGATGCACATCAAGTAGCCGTCATCGGCCCTTGAAGTCACCGTCACGGCGCTCGACGAACGAGCGTAGGCCCTCGGCCGCATCCTCGGACTCCATCAGCCGCATCGCGGTGGGCAACAGCTGGTCGAACGCGGCGCGGTGCCCTTCGTTCTCGGCGGTCGCGGCCGATTCCAGCGTCGCTCGCACGCCCAGAGGCGCACGCTTGGCCACCGTCGCCGCGAGCTCCATCGCGCGAGCCCGAAGCGCGCCCGGCGAGGTGACCTCCTGCACCACGCCGATGCGCAGCGCTTCGTCGGCATCGAAGACGTCCCCCGTCAGCAGCCACCGCATTGCGTTGCCCCACCCTGCGATCGCGGGCAGCCGGACCGTCGCGCCGCCGAAGGGGAAGATGCCCCGGTTGATCTCGATCTGACCGAGCCTGGTGTCGTCGGCCGCCAGTCGAATGTCTGCCGCGAGCAGCAGCTCGATGCCGATCGTCAGGCACCAGCCCTGCACCGCCATGATGAGGGGCTTCGTTCGCCGCGGCGCTCGCATGCCCAGGGGGTCGATGCCCTGCGCGGGAAACAGAGGCGCCCCTGCCCTCACCTCCGGCCCGACCTCCGCGAGATCGAGCCCGGCCGTGAAATGCTCCCCCTCGGCCGCGAGCACCGCACACCGCAGCGTGTCGTCGGCTTCGTAGCGGGTCATCGCCTCGGACAGCTCGCGCAGCATGCGTAGGTCGAACGCGTTGCGCTTCTCGGCGCGGTCGAGCAGCACCAGGATCACGGCGCCGTGCACCTCGGTTCGGACGCGGGGACGGTCGGGAGCGGTCATGCGGAGCAGGGTTGCCGACCCGCCGCCAAGGCACAAGGCGACGGCTGTCGATCGTGCGCGTCGGTCATGCGAGCATTCGACCGCCCCGATGAGCCACCACGACGGCAACCCACCCCCTCTCGCGACACCCCGATTCCCCCCGTTCGAGATTCGGACCGACCCGCCGAAGATCTTGATGCTCTACGGGTCGCTGCGGGAGCGCGCCTACAGCAGGCTGGCCAGCGAGGAGGCCGGCCGGATCCTCGAGGGTCTCGGCTGCGAGGTGCGGTTCTTCGACCCGCGTGAGCTGCCCGTCAAGGCCCCAGGTCTCGAAGAGCACCCCAAGGTCGTCGAGCTCCGCGAGCTGTCGCTGTGGTCCGAGGGCCACGTCTGGTGTTCGCCCGAGATGCACGGCGCAGTCACGGGCGTGTTCAAGAACCAGATCGACTGGATCCCGTTGTCGATGGGCGCCGTCCGGCCCACGCAGGGGCGCACGCTCGCCGTCATGCAGGTCTGCGGTGGCTCGCAGTCGTTCAACGTGGTCAACACGCTGCGTCTGCTCGGTCGCTGGATGCGAATGCTGACCATCCCCAACCAGTCGTCGGTGGCCAAGGCCTACCAAGAGTTTCACGAAGACGGCCGCATGAAGGACTCGCCCTATCGCGACCGCATCGTCGACGTGATGGAGGAACTCTACAAGTTCACGCTGCTCACCCGGGACTTGCGCGATTTCATGGTCGACCGCTTCAGCGAACGCCGCGAAGCGGCGGCCAAGGCGGCCCTCGACCCCGACAATCCCAAGCACCGGATCGGCGACAAGGGGCTGTAGCCACCGCTGATCAGGCCTCGTGCTCGCTCACGCCCGCTCGAGCACGATCGCCGTCCCTTGCCCACCGCCCACGCACAGCGTGGCCAACCCGTAGCGCCCCTGGGTGCGGCGCAGATGATACAGCGCCGAGAGGACGAGCCGAGTCCCCGTGGCCCCCATCGGGTGACCGAGCGCCAGCGCCCCACCGTTGGGGTTGATCGTGGCCGGGTCGAGTTCGAGCGCCCGCTGGACCGCAATCGATTGCACCGCGAACGAGTCGTTGAGCTCCACCACGTCGAGGTCGGCGACCGTGAGCCCCGCGTCGGCCAGCGCGCGTCGGCTGGCCTCCACCGGCCCCAGTCCCATGCGCTTGGGCGCGATGCCGACGTTGGCCCAGCTGACGACCCGCCCCAGCACGCGCGCGCCGGACTGCTCGGCCATGGCGGACGTAGACATCACCACCGCGGCCGCGGCGTCGTTGAGTCCGCAGGAGTTGCCCGCCGTGTTCACTCCGCCCTCGTACAGCCCCGGTAGCGCGGCCAGGGCCTCGAGCGTCGACTCGGGACGCGGCGCCTCGTCGCGCTCGACCGAAATCGGCTTGCGACGGCGACCGGCCATCACGGGCACGATCTCCTCCGCGTAGACCCCGGCTTCTTGGGCTCGCGTGGCTCGCTGCTGCGCCTCCACGGCCGCCGCGTCTGCCTCCTCGCGGGTGATGCCCTGCTCGGCTGCGAGGAACTCCACGGTCTCGCCGATCGAGCATCCCGCCATCGGGTCGTGCAGCGCGCTGAAGAGCACGTCGTCCACGTCGGACTTGACCATTCGCCAGCCTTGCCGGACGCCGCGCATCGCGTAGGGCGTCATGCTCATGTTCTCGGCGCCGCCGGCCAGCACGCACTGCGCCTCGCCGACCGCCATCGCCTTGGCGCCTTGAATGACCGCCTCCATGCCCGACGCGCACGCCCGATTGACGACGAGCGCGGCGCGGTCCTCCGGCATGCCAACTTGAAGCCCCACGTGGCGGGCCAGATACACCGTGTCCTTCGCGGACTGCAGCACGTTGCCGAAGATCGTGGCGTCGACCTGCTCGGGCGACACGCCCGCGCGCTCGAGCGCCCCTTTGGCCGCCGTCACGCCGAGCGCGGTGGGGGTGATGCGGCTGAGGCCGCCCAGAAAGGTGCCGACGGGCGTTCGGGCGCCGTCCAAAATCAGGATGTCGTCGATGCGGGGCATGGTTCTTCGGTCTTCGACTGCACGATGCGAAAGCGCCGGGTCACGAACGCGAGATCGGTGAGGCAGGCATTGCCGGCTGGGTTCAGCCCGGTGACGTGGTAGTCGCTGAACGCGGCCGTGAAGTTGATCGGGCGCTGACCCAGGAGGTTGATGCCCACCGACGACCCGCGCGAAGCGAAGGTGTCTTCGATCGCCGCGCAGAACCGTGGGTCCACCGAGTAGGCATAGTTGGCGATCGACCCGAACTGCTGCGCGTCCGCGCTGGCGTGCTCCAGGGCCTGCTCGCGCGAATCGGCCTCGATGACGAAGCCGACCGGACCGAAGTGCTCCTGCTGGTAGACCGAGTCCGGCGCCGAGGCGCGGATGACCAGCGGCGTGGCCGTCCGCGCGTTGGGGTAGGCCGGGTGCGCGTAGGGGACGCTCGCCCGAACCACCCCGGGGTGGTCGGCGAGACGACGGAGCGTGTCGTTGATCGCGTCCGTCTGCAATGCGCCGCAAATGCCCGCAGCATGCTGGGGGTCGGCCAGCATGCGGTCGATGGCCCCGACCAGCGCCTCCGAGAACGCAGCGGGGGAGACACGCTCTTCCCCAACGCGGACGCCATCGCGGGGCACGAAGATGTTCTGCGCCGCCGTGCACATCTGGGCCGAGAACAGGCACAGGCTCTGCGCGATCGCGTCGACCACCGGGTCCAGCGCGACGGCGGACTCGACGACCACCGCGTTGCACCCCGCGGTCTCGGTGTAGACGTCGGCCGCCGTGCAGTGCGTTTCGATCCAGGCACCGAACGCCTGGCTGCCCGTGAAGTCGATGATGGCCGTGCTCTCGTGGAGCAGCAGATCCTTGGTGATCGGGCTCGCGCGCGTGTCGGCGGCGAGCGTGACCACGTTGGGGTCGAACCCGGCCTCCTCGAGCGTGGCGCGTGCGATTTGCACCGCCCGCGCCATCGGGAGGATGCACTCGGGGTGGGGCTTGAGCACCACCGGGTTCGCCGTCGCGAGGTTGGCGAACAGCGCCGGGTAGGCGTTCCACGCCGGGTAAGACCCGCACGAGATCACGACCGCGACGCCGCGGGGGATCAGCCGATAGCGCTTGCGCAGCCTGACCGGCGCCCCCCCGAACCTGCGCTCGAACACCGCGCCCTCGGGGACGTCCCGCATGGCCTTGTAGGCGTAGGCCAACCCCTCGAGCCCCCGATCCAGCGAGTTCGCGCCGCTGCCCGCGAACGCCATCATGAACCCCTGACCGGCGGTGTGCATGGTGGCAAACGCATTGGCGAACACGTCGGCGGCGAGGCGGTCGAGGATCTCCATGCATACGCCGACCCGGGCCTGAACGCCCGCATCGCGCCATGACGGAAGGGCTGCCTTCGCGGCACGCATGAGCGCGTCGGGGTCGACCGCGGGGTAGTCGACGCCGAGCGGCTCCCCTGTGTACGGCGAGACCTCGGCCCCCGTCCGTCCGATCTCCCCGGGCATCGTCAGCGGAAACGACGTGCCGAGCGTCGCGTCGAACCACGCCTGCCCGGCTGCCTTCGCGCCATCGGGGTGCAGCGTGCCGGAGGGCGACTCGATGAACGGCGTCCACGCTGAACGCTGCGCGCAGGCCTCGACCGCGCGCTGCAGCCGAGCTCGATGAGAAGAGAACCAGGTGTCTACGAGCGTCGCCATCGCAAGGTGTAGTGTCGGGTTCCGCGGCTCGATTCGACCGCGTACGCAAGCGTGAGTTGGTTGCCCTCGAGGCTGGCCGTGCGCCGCTGCTGCATGCCCACGATGTTCGGCACCGAGGCCAGCTCGACGTGATGCACCACGTCCTCGCCGTCGAGCTCGTAGCGGCCGACGTAGGCGAGATAGGCGTCGAACGCGGCGGCCTTTTCGCCGTCGGGGGCCTTGGCGTAGGCCTCGAGCCGGGGCACGGAGAGCAGCGGTCTGTCGCCGCGGCTGAGCGTGGCGGACATCGTGCCGTCCGAGCCGTACATCAACCGGCCCAGCGCGCCCTCCCCCATCGGGTACGTCTGGGTGCCGCCGGGCAGCTCGACCACGAACGCCTCCAGGTCCCAGCTCCCGTGCAGCTGATCAGGACGCAGCGGCATCGAGGGTGGCTCCGTCGATCCACGTGGCGTGAAAGCCAGCTGGGACCCGCTGGGGAAGCGCCACCTTGGCCAGGGGTCCTGCGGCCACGTCCTTGGCGTCGAACACCACGCAGGCGCTGCTCCAGTCGGTGGTGTCGGTGACGAACGACACGAGGTAGCCGTCATCTTCGGCGTCGTCGGCTGCACCACCGGCCCGGGGCGCAAACGGTGCCTCGCTGCCGTAGACGCCCTGGCCGTAGGCATACTCGGTAAAGGCACCGGAGCGCAGGTCGTACTTCATCAGGCCTTCGAAGGTGGCCGGGATCTCGAACGGGATCCGCTGCAGGTACGCCCATCGGTTCTCCTGCCCGATGACCGAGGGCCGGATCATCGGAAACTCCGCGTTCGCGTCGTCGAGCGGCCCCTCTTCGACCGCGCCGGTCACCATGTTGAACCGCCAGCGGTAGAGGTTGGCCTGCAGCTTGAGGCCGCTGAGCATGGCGGCGATCGGTCCGTCGGCGCGATCGGGACGAAGCGTGGGATCGGTGGTCCGGCAGCCGATCATCACGACCCAGTCCCCGTCCTCCCAGCAGTTGACCACGTGCAACATGTAGCAGGGCTCGCACTCGAACCACCGGACGTCGTCGTTGGTGCCCAGCCGCGGGATGATCCCGTAGCGCGTGGGCACGTCGGGATGGAACAGCGGCACGCGTTTGCCCTTCTTCGCGAACAGCTCGGGGTCGAAGAACACCGGGAAGTCGTGAAGGATCGAGTAGCGCGGCGTCACGCCGATGTCGTGCGGGCGCCGAGGTCCGGGCAGGTCGATCTCGACGTGATGCAGCTCGCCGCTGGCAGTCAGCACGCCGTATCGCATGTACGGGGGGCGATCGCCGTAGCTGAAGAAGATGAAGTCCCCCGTCGCGGGGTCGGTCTTGGAGTGGGCCGACAGGGGGAACGACAGTTGGCCACCGAAGTCCTCGACCCCACGGGTCTGCAGGGTCTTGGGGTCGAGCACGTAGGGCTTGCCCGACTCGTACCACAGCGCGAGCAACCGACCGTTCACCTCGATGAGGTCGGTGTTGGCGGTATCCTTGATCGGCCCCAGCGGAGCGGAGAAGTCGAACGGTCCCAGCACGCCGGGCCAGATCGGTGCCTGCGCCTCGGACTCCATCTTCATCCCGGCCGTCTCGACCCACCGGTTGGCGTAGCGGGCCTTGCCGTCCTCGAACCAGATGCCGTGCACCATGCCGTCGCCGTCGAACCAGTGGTAGCGGTTCTTCGGCGCGTGCACGGAGTTGGGGCCGTTGCGAAAGTAGCCGCCCCACAAGTCACGGGGCAGCTCTCCCTCGAGCACAGGCAGCGCGTCCGCGGTCACCTCGGTGGAGACTGGAGCGAACAGCCCGTGCAGGTACGGGTTGTCGACCTCGTCGATCCAGGCGGGAGCGTCCGTGGGTCGGACTCCCGATGGATTGAGCGCCTTGCCGTGTCGAGCCGTGATGGGCAGCGAGGACATCGCCGCACACTACCAACCAAGACCGCCGCGTCGGCGAAGGAAGTCTAGTCGTTGGGGCGCGCGAACCAGCCGAAGTCGAGGTTGAGGCCGAAGAAGCCGCCCCCGAGATCGAAGTCGTTGCCTTCGCTCCACGACGAGCGAGCCACGCCTCGATAGCCGCCTTCGAGACCGACGCGCATCCAGTCGGTGACGCGGACGTTGGCGATGGCGCTGGGTTCGAGCACCATCATGCGGACCCCGTCGACGCACTCGGCGACGTTGCTGCGCCGGTTGACGTCGTAGGTGACGCAGCCCGCACCACCGCCGAAGAGCGTCTGTACACCCAGCTCGAAGCGCCCGCTACGGAACACCGTGGCGCCGATCTCCAGGCCGCCGTAGGCCATCTCGAGGGCGAGGGGGCGGTTGGACGAGTCGAGGATGGGGGCGCCGAAGCGACGCTTGAGGCGGTGGTACGCGACGCCGATCGACAGTCGGTCGCCGAGCAGCAGACCGCCGTGAAAACCTCGCAGCACGCCCATCTTCCGCGAGACCGCCGAGCCTCGCGTGATGATGCCGCCGTAGCCGGAGACGAAGTACTCCTCGAAGGAGTCCTCCTCCTCGTAGCGGCTCTCGTACTTGCTTTCGTATGCGGACGAGGAGACCGCTGAGCGATGCACCAGCGTGACCTTGTAGGGCGTCTGGTCGGCCCTTTCGGGCTCGTTGGCGTCGAGCGGGGCGTCTTCGGGTGCCGTGACGAACTCGGGTGGGGCGTCCTCGGCTGCCGTGACGGCCTCGGGTGGGGCCTCCGCGGGTGGGGCCTCCGCGGGCTGAGCGCCCTCTACGGGTGGGGCCGGCTCTGCAGGCGCAGGCGCGGGCGCCATCGACTCGGCGGAGGGCGCCGGAGCGGCCACGGGCGCGTCCGCGGTCGGGGGAACGGCTGGCGGCGGCGCAGGGGCGACCGGCGCGTACGCCAACATCAGCCACAGCGTTTCGAGCGAGCCCACCACTGTCTTCATGGTGCCGCATTCCAGGCAGCGCGACCACCCTCTTGGGACCCTTCGCGTGTCTCAGGCCACATTTGGGCACCTTCGGCGTTTCGCCGAGACACACCGATCTCGGCAGCTCGCGCATGCGCTCGGCGCGACACCGGCGCGGCGGCCGAGGCGCTTCCCTCGTGGAGACAAATCGGACCTCCGCGCGAGGCAAACTTCGTGACCCAATGCGACCAAGTTCGCTGCTTCGCCTCGCGCGGAGATCCCAAGCGGCGGAGCCCTCGGCCAGACCCACGCGCCCCCACGGGACCTGGTCCGAGCTTCACGTCCGCCCCCGGACGGGAAACGGCTCCATCGCAAGCACCCTGCGGTGCTCGCCCTTGGACATTGCAGACACGGTGCCAAAACTCCCAAACCCGGCGCACCGCGGGCTTGCAGCGTCCGACCCCGGCGCACTGCGGCACCGGTGTCGTGGGTTGGGGCGCACGCGTGACGAGCGTGTCGTGGTCAGAGCGCGAGCAGCACGTAGATCACCGCGAGCAGCAGCTGGACCGCGGCATAGGGCACCGCCTTCGCGACGAAACCGCCGAACGACACCGCGAGATCGTTCTTGTGCATGATCGTGACGGCGACGAGCGTCGACGCCGAGCCGATCGGCGTCAGGTTGCCACCGAGGTTGGCACCGAACACGACCGACCACCAAAGCGGAGAGTCGGACGGGGTGCCGAGCGACCCGAGGATCTTGGCCAACATCGCGGCGAGCGGGATGTTGTCGGTCACCGAGCTGGCCACGGCGGCGGCGACCAGGATCGCACCCGTGCCGACCACGTCACCCCAGCCGATGATCACCGCCAGGCCCTTGCCGATCATCGCCAGCACCTGTGCGTGCTCCATGACGCCGATGACCACGAAGAGGGCCGCGAAGAAGCCGAGCAGGTCCCAGTCGACCGCCTTGTAGTAGGTGTCGACGCTCGATTTGTAGCGGATGAGCATGATCGCGGCGAACGTCAGCGCGACGTAGCCCATCCCGAGCTCCTTGATCACCGGCAGCACCGACGTCGTGGCGATGACCACGATGAACGCGATCAACATCGCGGTGCCGAACTTGAAGAACCCCTCGCTCTCGATGCCGTCGTTCTCGTCGAACGACTCCACCTGAGCCATCGCCTCCTTCTTCTCCTCTTCGGTGCTCAGCGTCGGAATCCCGAACAGCTTCGCGCCCATCCAGATCGTCAGCGCCGTGGCGACGACGACGAAGGGGGCCGCCGAGACGAAGAACTGCACGAAACTGATGCCCGCCGCGGTCCCGACGATGATGTTGGGCACCGAGCTGATGAGCGTCAGCAGCCCACCGATGTTCGTCAGCAGCCCCTCGACCAGCAAGAACCCGAGCATGAGCCGCGCCCGCCCGAGCTTGCGCAGCGAGACCCCCGTCAGGGATCCGACGATGATCATCGCCGTCACGTTGTTGAGCACCGCCGAGAAGACGACCGTCATCAGGCCGTAGAACCACAGCAGGCGTCGCGGATCGCCGCCCGACGCCTTGGTCAACTTGATGGCGATCCAGGTGAACAGCCCCGACTTGCTCGTCACGTCGACGAACAGGCTGGATCCGAGGATGATCGCGATGACGCCCCAGTCGATGCTGGGGATGTAGATCGGGAGCGTGAGCGTCTCGCCGCCGATGTGCACCGGCACGGTGCCCGGAACGACCTCGAACACGATGCCCAAGAACAGCGAGATGATCGCGAACACGCCGACGATCAGCGACTTCTTGGCGTGAATCTTCTCCTCGAGCGCGAGGGAGGCGATCATCGCGACGAGCAGGGCGGTGAACACCATGGTGACCGAGGTCGAGACCTCGTGGTGCCCTTCGGAAAGCGCGAGCAAGGACATGGCGTTCACAGCATCAACAGGGGGATGTCGCGGATCTCGACCGCAATCGGGTAGGCGAGCCCGTGCATCGCGAGCTGCTCGTCGTCGCGCGTGTTGAGCACGAGCATGTCGACCTCGTGGTCCTTGACGAGGCTGCGGTAATCCGAGAGCTGGTTGCCCATGCGGATCTCCGACTTCACCGTCAGCGGCGCGTTCGCCTTGCCCAGCTCCGTGCGGACCGAATCGATGTAGTCGCCGGGCTCCTTGAGCAGCTGCGCGCGAATGCGCTCGCGCGCCTCGTCGGTGTCGATGGACGAGATCTTCCCGATCACGTCGATGTAGCGCTCGAAGACATGCTCATCCTCGACGTGGCTCAGGGTGAGCGTCCCACCCTCTTGCGTCATGGCGACGGCCCAGTTCACCAGGCGGTCGTCTCCAGCGAGGTGGTCGGTCACCGCCATGACCTGGTTGACATTGTGTAGGGCGTGCTCGGCGACCGAGCCCTCCTTGGGATTGGGCAGCACGAGCACCGGGGCCTCGGTCGTCTGCGTCAGAAGGTCGAGCGCCTCGCCGAGGCTGTGTGGCCACTTCCATCCGTCGCTATAGAGGTTGCGATAGGCGCAGACGAGGCTGGGCGCGGCGTCCTCGACGACCTGCAGCAACGCTCCGGTCGAGCGAGCCTCCACCCCGGCGAGGGTGTCGAACGTCGCCGACTCGACCGATGCCGCGTGGCGAAGGAACCCCTCGACGCGGGCCCCAAACGCCTGCGCCTCGCTCGGCGGAAGGTCGGTGACCACCAAGATCCGCTCCAACGCCACCGCGGCGGGGTGGAAGACGGGCTTGGAGGCCGCTCTGAACACGCTCTCGAACTGATCGACCTGGGTCATCGCGAAACGCGCCGAGAGTACCGCAACGTGTAACCGATGTGCCCGAGGTGCATACGCCTCCCCACCGAGAAGCGAACCCGTGATGCTGGACTGGAAAACCGTGAAGTCGTGTGCGCCCCTGGCTGTCGTGCTGCTGGCCGGGTGCGACGGTGAGGAGTCGGCCCCATCCGACCCCGTGCTCGTTGCCGAGGGTCAATCCCTGTACGAGGAGCCCGTCCCCGGGGGCAACACGTTCTCGTGCAACACATGCCATGCGCAGGACGACGACGAGGGGCTGCGCCGGGTCGGCCATCCTCTCGGCGGCGCGACCTCCCGCAGCACGTTCAAAAACGGGCAGCTCGACGCGTTCGAGGACGCCGCGAACTCGTGCCTCGTCGAGTGGATGAAGGCCGACCCCTGGGCCCCTGACGACGAGCGGTGGAACGCGCTGCGGGCCTATGTCGCCTCGGGCTCCGGTGCCGAAGATGACATCGACTTCCAGATCGCACAGCCGCCCGGTGACGTCTCCGGTGGCGACGCAAGTGCCGGCCGCACCCTCTTCAATGCCAGCTGCGCGCAGTGCCACGGCGTCGACGGGCTCGGCACCGAGCGCGCGATTCCGGTAGGAGCTCTCGACCTCGAGCCGAGCTACATCGCCCGGCGGGTGCGGACCAGCGGCACCCCTGCCAGCCCGATCTACGACGGCCTCACCGGCGGCGTGATGCCGTTTTGGTCCGCGCAGCGGCTGAGCGACCCCGAGCTCCTCGACCTGGTCGCGTACCTGTCGAGCAACTACGTCGAGCCCAGCGACGACCCCGGCGATCCGCAGGACCCCACAGACCCACAGGACCCAACTGACCCCGAGGACCCCGCGGACCCGACTGACCCCGAGGACCCCACGGACCCGACGGGCTGCGCCGCGACCCACCCCAAGGTCGGCCAGCTCGCGCAGCTGCAGAACTTCTTCCACGACGTCGGCGGCACGGCCGAGATCATCGACGACTGCACGATCGAGATCACCGGCTTCAGCTTCGACGGAGAGGGCATCGACGTGCAGATCTACGGCGGCTTCGAGGGCATGTACGAGGACGGCTTCTCGATGAGCGAGAACCTCGTCCGCGACGAGCCCTACCTCGGGGAGACGCTCCGCTTCACGCTTCCGCAGGGCCGCACCCTCGACGACGTCGGGGGCGTGAGCGTGTGGTGCGTCCCCGTAGGCGCCGACTTTGGCTCCGG
Source organism: bacterium (assembly GCA_024742475.1). Taxonomy (GTDB): domain Bacteria; phylum Myxococcota_A; class Polyangia; order Nannocystales; family Nannocystaceae; genus CAJXVA01. The sequence continues at coordinate 167,775 of JANSYI010000018.1, forward strand.
CACCTTCGGGTAGCCGCCCCTGGGGCCGAGGGCCGGCTCAGTCCAGGTCTTCGTCGTCGTCCCAGTCGTCGTCTCCGTCGGGGCTCGACTCGATGTCGATGGCGACGACGAGGGCCGCGTAGAGCACCGCTTCGTCACCGACGACCCGCAGCTCGTGACTGCTGCCATCACCGCTGACGATGGTGTCACCGGCGCGGTACGCCTTGCCCTGGTCGTCCTCGAGCCGTCCCTGAAGGACGAGGACGGTCTCCTCTCCCACGTGGGAATGCTTGGGAAACGCGTGCCCAGGCTCGATGCGAACGAGGCCGCCGTGGGCGTCGCCGCATGCATCGCCTGCGTCGAAGTCTCGGACCGAGACGCCGTCGGTGAGCGCGTCCCATTCGCTGGGGGCGTCGATGGTGCCCAGCTCGAACTTGGCCTGCGCCTCGGGCAGGTCGAAGATCCGCATCATGCGGTCGAGGAAGGGCAGGAAGCGCGCGGTGGTGTTGAGCGCGCCAAACAGGCGGTCGCGCAGGGACGCGCTGGGCGTCGATGGCTCGAGCCCCTGGACGAGTGCGTCGAGGACCGCAGGATCGAACGTGTCTGCGTCGGTCATCGGCCGACTCCTATCTGCATGGCGGAGCGAATCTTGGCGAGCCCCGCGGCTGTTCTGGATTTGACGGTACCGAGCGGAGAACCCATCCGCGCGGCGATCTCGGATGACGAAAGCCCATGGAAATAACTCAGCTCGATCACCATGCGCTGCTCGTCGGGCAGCTGCGCGAGCGCTTCGACGACGGCCGCCCTGTCGGGGGCGAGCGATGGATCCTCGGACGCGGGCGCCGACTCGTTCGGCGCCACGTCGTCGGTCGTCACCTCGCGACGGACCGTAGCCGACCGCAGGCGATCGAGCGCTCGTGAGCGCAACCGCACCAAGATCCAGGTCCGCACCGTGGCACGCGCTGGATCGTAGTTGTCGCAGTTGCGCCAGACCTCCATGAACACGTCGTGGACGAGATCCTCCGCCCCGCCACGATCACCGAGCATGCGCTTGGACGTCGCGAGCATGACGCCGGCGAAGCGATCGTAGAGCGCAGCGAACGCCTTGACCTCCCCGCGCGCCGCCTCCGCGACCAACGCTCGGTCGTCGAGAGAGGGGAAATCGGGAGGACCCGAGCCGCCACCGCCAGACACGGTCCAACGTACCGGAGGCCTGGAGGGGGGGTCAAACCCGTGAGTCGAAACGCAATACATGGGGTCTCGAAGGCGGTACGAGCCCCGGTCGCTCTCGGATCGACGTGCGGTTCAACTCTTTGGCACGTCGTGGAACTTGAAGAACGCTTTGTCGTACCGCCGCATGTTTCCGACGTTGCTGATGCGAATCTTGCCCTTGGCAAACGCCATCATCGGGGAGCGAGCGCCCGTCTCGATAGCAACGAAGGTCTTCGCGCCAACGGTGATCGTGCAGTCGGGCTCGCCTTGAAGCCCGGTGTCGACCTCGCATCCTCCCTCCGAGATGCGGACGGTCCACGCTGGCTCCTCGGCACCTCGGATGTCCCAGTGATAGGTGCCGCTCCATCCCTTGAGGCGGTCGGGACGAAAGCGCTCGGGGAGCGTGCGCATGATCGCTCCGACCTCGTGCGGGGTGTCGGCCTTCGACGGGCGCGTCATCGCCGGCGACCCTAGCAGGCCCTGATGCGACTCGGCTAGCTGATCGGCGGCTCCACGAGGCGGCTCTGCACGAAGCAGCTGCGCGCGCTGCAGCACAGGTCGGGCGCTACGATGTCGTCGTCGGGACCGAACGGCTGGCACGTACGCAGGCACGAGAACGGCACCTGCTGCCGTTGCAGCGACTCGAGGATCGCCGCGGGGCTGCCCGAGTCGCGCGAGTGAGACTTCCAGCGGAGGTTCTTGCAGAGGTCGAAGCGGATCGGGTTCATGGCGAGGTCTCCGCCGGTCGCGGCAGCTTGTCGTTGGAGGACGCGAGCTCGACGGGCTCACGAGCGAACGCGCGCTCGAGCGCCTCGAGCACCGTGCCCACCACGAGTTCCACCTTGTAGCGGGTCATCGGCAGCGGCGCGGCGCCCTCCGTCGCCGCCCGTGCGGCCTCGCCTAGCACCGATGGCTCGGGCGCCTTGCCGAGCAGCGCCGCCTCGGCCGCCGGCGCCCGAAGCGGCACCGGTGCGACCCCCCCGAGCGCCACCGAGGCCTGGGCGATGGTGCCGTCCTCGACGACGACGCGGGCGAGCGCCTCGACGAGGGGCCACTCCGACCGAGCGCGGCTGATCGCGCGAAAGTAGGCGGAATGCTCCCCCGTGCGCGGCGGCGGCAGGACCAAGGCCGTGACCACCGCGCCCTCGGGCAGCCCATGGTCGACGCGAGGGTTCGAGCCGTCTCCGTACAGCTCCGCGACGGCCATGGGCCCCGAGGACGCGACCTCGATGACGCCGTCGTAGGCGAGCATCGCCATGCCGATCGTCGAGGGATGGACGGACACGCACGGGCCGAGGTCGAAGCAGGCGTGGTAGAGATGATCGCCTCCGCGAGCGGAGCACTCGTTGCCGCCGCGCTTGAAGCAGCGATCGCCGGTCTCGGGCGCGCGGAAGTACCAGCAGCGCGTGCGCTGCAGGAGGTTGCCGGCCATGGTGCCGACCTCTCGAATCTGGGGCGTGGCCAGCCCTCCCACCGCCTCGGCGAAGCCGGGGTACTTCGCCTTCACCTCCGGGTGACCGCCGATCTCGGCGATGCGTCGCTTCGCGCCGATGCGCAGCTCGCCGCCCTCGGAGAACCGGAGCTCATCGAGACCCGCGGTGTCGCGGAGGTCGACCAGGTCGCCGCCCATGCCGGGCAGTCGCCTGCGCTCCTGCAGCTCGGTGCCCCCGGCCCGAAGCGTTCCCGTGGCGGCGAGCGCCTCCTCGATCGTGGTTGGAAAGACGATCATGCCGAGACTCCTTCGAGCACGCGGTCGGGACGGATCGGCAGCACCTTGGGCCTCCAGCCGGTGGCGTTGAACATCGCGTTGCCGATGGCCGCCGCAGGCGCGACGGTGACGATCTCGCCGACGCCGATGGACCGCTGCGGCACGGTCTCGTAGCCGTCTTCGTGAAAGTGCAGGTGCATCTTCGGCGCGTCTGAGATGCCCATGATGCGGTAGTCTTCCATGCCCCCGGTCAGCGCATAGCCCCGCTGGGGCGCCAAGCGCCGCTCCTCGTACAGGGCGTAGCTGACCGCCTGAAGGATGCCGCCCATCGCCTGACTCCGCGCGAGCTCAGGGGAGACGATGCGCCCGATCGAGTAGCCGCCCCACGCCTGGGTCGCCCGCGTCTTGCCCAGCCGCGTGTCCACCTCGATCTCGACGATCTGGATGCAGGCGCTGATGTACTTCTCGATCGCGAGGCCGCCCACCGGAAACAGGAAGTAGCCGCCCTTGTCGCGGGGTCGCCGCCCGACCACCGTGACTGCCGGGCTCGACTCCACCAGCTTGGCCCACGTGACGATGCCGCCCTCGTGCTCGATGCCCTTGACGCTGGGCACCGCGCCTCGCAGGCCCAGCCGGTCCTTGGCGTCCTCGAACAGCTCCTCCTTGAGCAGGTCGCAGGCGGCGACGCACGCGGGCACGACCGACGACACCGTGCGGCTGCCCGCCGAGGTCGGACCCGGCACCAGGTTCGAGTTGCCGATCTTGACGATGATGTCCGAGGGCTGCATCCCCAGCTGCTCGGCCACCGTGTCCGCGATGATCGTTCGCGTGCCGTTGCCCATGTCCTGGCTGGCGGTGGAGACCACCACGCCCGTGGCCGAGGTCTGGATCTGCATGTGCGTCTTGGGCTCGCAGAAGGCGAACCATGCGCCGAACGCAAGCCCCACACCCCGGCGATGGCGGCCCCTCTCCGATCCAGGCGCCGGCCTGTTCTTCCACACGTCGAGCGCTTCGGCCCAGCCGTACAAGGGCTGACGCGCAGGGTTGGGGTCGAAGCGGTGCCGCATCTGCAGAGGGTCCTCGCCTCGGGCATGCGCCAGCGCGTCGATCGTCTGCTCCAGCGCCCAGTACGCCTGGGGGCCGCCGGGTCCGCGGAACGGCTTGCCCGGTGGGCCATGCGTGAGCACGTCGTAGTCCTCGAGGTCCTTGGGCACCTCGGGGTAGATGATGCGGATCAGCGGCGTGACCGCGTGCCCGATGGCAGCGCCCTGGTTGGAGTACGCCTTGGCGGTGATGCCGGTCAGCGCGCCATCGGCATCGAGCGCCGCCGCGAGGCGAAGCTCGGTCTGGGGACGGTGCCCACCGAGCATGATCTCCTCCCGCCGGTCGAGCACGTAGCGCACCGGTGCCCCGCAGACCTTCGCCAAGGTGGCCGCGACGATCGCCTCCGACTCGAGCTTGCCCTTGCCGCCGAAGCCAGCGCCGATGTAGTCGGCCACGACGGTCACCGCGTCCCGGTCGAGGTCGAAGTGCTCGGCGAGGTCCTCCGCGCACACCCGAACGGCCTGGGTCGAGAGGTGAACGCGTAGCGCGTTGGCGCTCGGCCAGTGTGCGACCGCCGCGTGTGGCTCGAGCGTGGTGTGGACCTGCGGCTGGGTCAGCCAGGTATCCTCGACCAGCGTCCCCTCTCCTGCGCGCGCGGCCTCGATGGCGCGCTTGGCCTTGCCGCCGCGCTTGCTGAAGAGCGTCATCGGGCCGCGGGTGTTGCCGTCCCACGGAAAGCGCAGCGGCGGCGCCCCCTCGCTGGAGTTCGGCATGTTCTTGGGCTTGCGCGAGGCGCGGGTGCCATAGACCAGCGGCGCGTCGGCGGCTCGAGCCTCGTCCATCGTCACCAGCGCCGGCGCGACGTCGTACTCGATCTCCACGAGCGCCAGCGCCTTGGTCGCCGTCTCCTCGTCGACCGCGGCCACCGCCATGATCTCCTGCGAAGCCCAGCGGATCGTCTTGCTCCCGTGCATCAGGTCGACCGCCCCGCGCACGCCCGGCAAGGCCAGCGCCTTGGACCAGTCGAGCTTCGTGATGGTGGCGCTGCCGTGGGGGCTGTGCAGCGCCTTGGCGTGCAGCATGCCCGGCAGCTTCACGTCCACGGTGTACTTGGCCGCGCCGGTCACCTTCTCCCGCGCGTCGTAACGAGGCGAGCGCGTCCCGCTGTCGTAGCGCCCCGCGCACGCGCCCTGGACCGCGCGGTAGATGCCCTCGTAGGCGCCGCATCGACACAGGTGGCCGCTGAGCGCAGCCGCGACCTCGTCTCGCGAGGGCTCCTTGGTGCCGTGCGCCGACCTCCAGTCGCGAACGAACGCGTCGGCCTCGACGATGAAGCCCGGCGTGCAGTAACCACACTGGAGCCCGTCCTCGGCCATGAACGCGCGCTGAACCGCCGCGAGCGACTCGCCGCGGGCGACGCCCTCGACGGTGGTGACACTGCGGCCGTGCAGCGAGGTCGCGGGCAACAAGCAGGTCGCCACCGGCGTGCCGTCGAGCTGCATCGTGCAGGCACCGCACGCACCGTGGCCGCACCCGTGCTTGCAGCCGGTCAGGTCGAGCTGCTCACGGACCGCGTGCAGCGCGGAGTCGTCGGGACCGACCTCGAGGTGGCGCGGCTCGCCGTTGACCTCGGTCTCCACGCGCACCCTGTCGGCGCCGGGCGGGGCGTCCGAGGGGGCGAGGCTCTTCTCGGTGTGGAGCGGATCGGCGCAGCTGGTGCCCAGCGCCGTCGCGCCCACCACCGTGCCTCTCAAGAATCCTCGACGGGTGCTCTTCATCGCGCGACCTCATGGTCGCACGACGTCGGTCCCCTTCAAGGCGCGGCGGTCATCGGATCGCGACAACCGACGGGCAAGACGCGCCAGATCAGCCTGCGGCCTCTTTTTCGCGCTTCTCGTGCTGCTTGCGGATGTTGTGGTCGAGGAAGCGCTTGCGCAGCCGGAGGTTCTTCGGCGTGATCTCGAGGAGCTCGTCGTCTTCGATGAAGGCGATGGCCTGCTCGAGGCTCATCTCGCGCGGCGGGGTCAAGAACAGCTTCTCGTCAGCGCCCGCGGAGCGCACGTTGGTGAGCTTCTTGGTGATGCACGGGTTGACCACCAGGTCGTTGTCGCGAACGTGCGTGCCCAGCAGCATGCCCCCGTAGACCTGGGTCTGGGGCCCGACGAACAGCTCGCCGCGGTCCTGCAGGCGGTGCAGCGAGTAGGTGATCGTCTCGCCGCGTTCGAGCGCAACCATCACGCCGTGTCCGCGCGACTTCATCGGACCCATGTGCGGGCCGTAGCTGTCGAAGACCGAGCTGATCACCCCGGTGCCGCGGGTGTCGGTGAGGAACTGCGAGCGGTAGCCGATGAGCGACCGCGTGGGCGCGCGAAACTCCATGCGCGTGCGGTTCGGTCCATCTTCGGCCATCGCGAGCAGCTCGCCGTTGCGGCTGATGCGTTCGATGATCGAGCCCGAGTAGTCGGTGTCGCACTGCACGAGCACGCGTTCGTAGGGCTCTTCGAGCTGTCCATCCTCGTTTTCGCGCGTGAGCACGCGAGGGCGAGAGACGCACAGCTCGTAGCCCTCGCGCCGCATGGTCTCGATGAGCACCGACAGGTGCAGCTCGCCGCGCCCGTGCACGTCGAACTCCTCGGGCGACTCGGTCGGCTCGATCTTCAGCGCGACGTTGCTCATCGCCTCGCGGTCGAGACGCTCCTTGATCTTGCGCGACGTGACGAACTGGCCCTCGGTCCCCGCGAACGGGCTGTCGTTGGCCTTGAACCGCATGCTGATCGTCGGGGGGTCGACCTCGAGCCTCGGGAACACCGAGCGCGTGTCGACCGCTTCGGTGGTGAGCGTGTCGCCGACCTTGAGCGAGTTCATCCCCGCGATGGCGACGATGTCCCCGGCCACGGCGTTGTCGAGCTCGAAGCGGGTCACGCCCTGGAACCCCAAGACCTTGCTGACGCGGAAGACCTCTTGGCACTTCGCGTCTTCGTCCGCGTCCATGCTCGGTCGCATCAGCGCGAGCCGGTCACCGATCTTGACCGACCCCTTCTTGACCCGGCCGATCGCCAGGAAGCCCAAGAAGTTGTCGTAGTGCAGCGTCGAGACCCACATGGCCGCGGGCGCGTCGACGTCGACGGCCGGCGGCGGCGCGTGCTCGACGATCGCGTCGAGCACGATCGACATGCTGCCCGGCTCGTCCTCGACCTCTTTCTTGGCGAAGCGATCGCGGGCGCTGGTGTAGACGACGGGGAACTCGAGCTGCTCCTCGGTGGCGTCGAGGGCCACGAGGAGGTCGAACGCGCCGTCGACGGCCTTGTCCGGATCGGCCATGTCGCGGTCGATCTTGTTGACGACGAGGATCACCGGGAGTCCGCGCGCGATGGCCTTCTCGGTCACGAAGCGGGTCTGCGGCATCGGACCTTCGACCGCGTCGATGATCAGCAGCACCGCGTCGACCATGTTGAGCACGCGCTCGACCTCGCCACCGAAGTCGGCGTGTCCGGGCGTGTCCACCAGGTTGATGCGCGTGCCCTCGTACTCGAGGGCCGTGGGCTTGGCGGTGATCGTGATGCCCCGCTCCCGCTCCAGGTCGCCGCTGTCGAGGGCGCGCTCTTGGTCTCCCTCGCCGCGACCGAATGCCCCGGCGATGTCGAGGAGAGCATCGACGAGGGTGGTCTTGCCGTGGTCGACGTGGGCGACGATGGCGAGGTTGCGAACGTTTGTTCTCGATTGGCTCATGGAACGCGTCCGCCCGCTGACTACAACATCTGGCCGCGCACACCCGACTGACGGGCCGTCGCCGCCGTGAGCTTGCGCGGATGAGCGCGCGCCCGCCGCTCGTCGCGTGTACGCTTCGCTCCACAATGTCGACCCCCGAGGCAGTCCTTACGTTTTGGTTTGGCAACGCCGAGGGCGAGGAGCCCTCCGCGCCGACGAAGAAGCAGTGGTGGGTCAAGTCGGCCGACTTCGACGCCCGGATTCGGGACGCGTTTGGAGATCTGCACGCCGCGCTCAGGGCTGGGGACGCGCAGGGGTGGCCGGACACGCCCCGCGGCTGCCTCGCGCGGGTCATCGTCTTCGACCAGTTCTCACGCAACATGTTCCGGAATACGCCCGAAGCGTTCGCAACCGACGACCTGGCGCTCGCGACGACCGACGCCATCCTCGAGCGCGACCTGCTCACCGAGCTCGGCCCGCATGAGCAGCTCTTCGCCCTGATGCCGCTGATGCACGCCGAGTCGCGCGAGCGGCAGGCGCAATCGGTCGCGCAGTTCGAGGCCCTGTGCGCCCGCGTTGGAGGCGACGCCTTCGCGCAGAACGTCGACTTCGCCCTCCGCCACAAGCGCATCATCGATCGGTTCGGCCGCTACCCGCATCGCAACGCGATCTTGGGGCGGACGTCGACACCCGAGGAGCTCGCGTTCCTCCAAGAACCCGGCTCGAGCTTCTAGCGCACATCCGCCCACACCCTCTAGTCTCGTCCAAACATCAACGATTCCGGGTCGCTGCGTTTTTTCTCCGGGATTCGAGATGTCGGTCCGGGAAGGATGGAGTGGACCGGTGTCCCACGTGTGGGGAAACGGCGCGTTGGGGACGCTCCGGGCACGAGGGAACGATGGCGAACGACACGAAGCGAGGGTTGGTGTTTTCGACGGCACGACTGCGACTGCGCGCACGGGAGCACGCGCGGGTGGGTGACCACGCGGCCGCGGCGCGAGCGCTGCAGCGGGTGATCGACTGCAGGCCCGACGATCTCGAGGCAACGCTGCGGCTCGCGCTGCACTACATCCGTTCCGAGCAGATCGTCAGCGCGGCCCGAACCTACCTCCATGCCGCCGAGATCTACGCGCGCCTCGGGCAGCAGGGCCGCGCCCTCGCGCTGTTCGATCGCGCGACGCAGGTCGATCCACTACAGGCGACTGCGTCGCGGTGCGCGGTCTGGGCGATGGCGCTGGGCAGCGAGCCCGCGGGGCGACGCCTGTGCTCGTTGGCCCACCTGCATCGGATTCAAGGCCGCAAGGACTCGGCGCTGGCGCTCCTGCGACTCGCAGCCGACGCTCGGCCCGACGACATTCCGACGCTGGCTCGACTGCTCGACGCCGAGGTGCGCGACGGTGACCGCGAGGACGTGCAGGTTCGGCTGCGCGCGACCATCGAGACGCTGCAGCGACGCGGCCGCACCGTGGACCAGCTCCGCGTGGCTCAGCTGCTGCTCGATCGGTTCCCACGCAACCTCTTCGCGCTGCGGACCCTCTCGCTGGCCTTCGTCGCGAAGGGGGAGGCCGAGCGCGCGCTGCCACTGCTGCTGGCGCTTCAGCGCCGCGAGCCGGGCAACGCCGACACGCTTCTTCGGCTCGCGCGGATCCACGTGGGGCTGGGCGATCGCGTGCAGGCCCTGGCGGCGCTCGAGCGCTTCGTCTGGGTCCGCGCCTCGTCGGGCGACCGCGACGCGGGCGAGGTCATCGAGTCGGTGCTCACCCGCGCGCAATCCTGGGCGCCAGGCGATCGCGTCTGGCAGCGCGAGCTCATCGACCTGGGCTTCGGAGCGCCGACGGCCCCCGCGCTCGACCTCGGAGGTGCAGTGCTGACGGTGCTCCCGGGTACGCCGCCACCACCTCCGCTGACCATGGTCCCCAGGGACACACCGCGCTCGATCTCGATCCCGCGCCCGCGGCTGACCTTGCCCGCGCAGCGCCGCCGCGCCGTCGCCTCGGGCGAGCTCGTGGTGTGCTAGATGCTTCTTTAGCCCTTGGAGAGGCCCAGCGCCTTGCGCATGCGCCGAGCCGACTGGCGAGAGACGGGGACCTCGGCCCCGCTGCGGGTGACGGCGACGAAGCCACCGCTGGGCGTGGGACGCAACACGCTCACCTCGTGCATGTTGAGCAGTACGCGGCGGTGGACACGGTCGAAGGAGCCCTCGGGCAGACGGCCGTGGAGGTCGGCGAGCGTCGCGTCGGTGAGGTGCGTCTGGCCTGCGGTGGTGTGGACGGTGACGAGCGTGCCATCGAAGACCGCGTGCGAGATCGCCGGCGGATCGAGCAGCACGATGCCCTCGCGCGTCACCACCGGCACCCTGTCGTAGGGGTCGGCGACATGGGCCGGCACCGCACCTCGCTGCACGTGGGAGCGGGCCCGCTCGACGGCCTTGCCGAGCCTGGAAGCCTCGATGGGCTTGAGCACGTAGTCGACCGCACCGAGCTCGAACGCCTCGATTGCATGCTGCGGATGGGCAGTCGCAAAGATGACGTAGGGCGCATCGGCACCCATGAGCGCGTGGGCTTCGAGCCCGGAGAGCCCAGGCATCTGCACATCGAGCACGAGCACGTCGATCGCCTCGTCTTGCAGCTGGTCCAACACGCCCTGCGCGTCCTCGTGGCAGCCGACCACGTCCACCCCGGGAATCGCCCCGAGCAGCCGGTTCATTCGGCGCCGTGCAGTGGATTCATCGTCGGCCAGGGCAATGCGGAGCGTCGTCGTCATGCGAGATCAATCGGTGAGCGGTTGCAGGGGGAGGTGAAGACACGCCCGCGTGCGTTCGCCCTCGGCGGTGATGCTGAAGCGCGCGCGGTCGCCATAGGCGTGGTGGAGCCGCTTCTCCACCAGCCCGAGGCCCTCGCCGCCAGGCCGCGGACCCTTGAACGCGCCCGGATTGTCGACCTCGATCGTGAGGGTTTCAGCCGCACGCACGGACATCCGCACCGCGCCCGCGTTGGACGCGGCCGGCCCGTGCTTGATCGCGTTCTCGACGACGGGCAGCAGCAGCATCGGCGGGATCTCGACGCGCGGGAGGGGCTCCTTCATTTCGAGCTCGAGTACGAATCTGTCGGGGTCGCGAATCCGATACAGCGCGAACAGCGTCCGGACCAAGTCGAGCTCCTGCTCCAAGGGCCAGCCCGCGACGCGGGTACCCTGCATGATCGTCCGCAGCATGTCCGAGAGCTGCAGCGTGGCACGCTCGGCAACCTCTCCATCCTCGCGACACCACTCGGCGATCGCGTTGAGGGTGTTGAAGAGGAAGTGCGGGTCGAGATGGTTGCGCAGCGCCAGCAGCTGGGCCCGCTGCGCAGCCATGGTCATGTCATCGGCCCGCTTGCGCTCGGCGTGAAGGCTGCGCTCCATGTCGATGTCGCGTCCCAAGCCATACCCGCCCACCAAGAACAACGCGATCGAGACGAGCAGGCTGCGGCCCTCGGTCATCAGCGTGGGCTGCATGCCGATGAGATCGGGGAGAATGGAGCCGACGAGCGCGACGGTGCCCGCCCCGGCCACCGCGAAAACGACCAGTCGCCCAAAGGGCTCGGTGAACGTGCGCCGCGTGGACGTCTCGCCCTGAAACAGCGCCCTCCACGTCAACGGCGCAAACAAGAAGAACGCCATGCACATCGCGACCCCCAGCGGGCCGGCCATCGGCTCGTCGTAGGACGAGTAGTGGTCTTGCGCCAGGACCAGCGGGATCGCCACCACGAGGATCGGCAGCAGCCGGCGCGGAGCGAGCAGCGCGAGCAACGTGCTGCGCAGGAGGGACCGTTGGTTCACCGTGCGCCGATCTTGCCCCCACGGCGCCCTCTTGTCTTCCGCACGAGCCCGCGGCATCCGCGAGCGGCACGGATTCGGTCTCGACAGGTCACGATCTCTGGTCGAATGGCGTCCGAGATCATTGTGATTTCAGCTCGGCGTACGGCATCCTCTTAGTCCGCGGATGTCCGAGAGCGAAGCAACGCCTTCGGGTGGGTCGGTGGCCGATGGCCTCGTCGCAACCTTGCCCAACGAGACCTCCGGCGGCTCTCCTGCCCAGCGAGAGCCCGAGCCCTTGCGGCGCGGCGACAGCGTGGGTCGATACACCGTGCTCGACCGCATCGGCGCGGGCGGCATGGGGGTGGTCTACGCGGCGTTCGATCCCCAGCTCGACCGCCGCGTCGCCCTCAAGGTGATGCACGCGGGCACCGACGGCCCCACCGACTCCGCCGGTCGAGCGCGCCTGCTTCGAGAGGCCCAGGCGATGGCCAAGCTCAGCCACCCAAACGTCATCACCGTGCATGACGTCGGCACCTTTGGCGAGCGCGTGTTCGTGGCGATGGAGTTCATCGAGGGCGCCACGCTGCGCGACTGGATGGACAGCGAGCGCGCCTGGCCCGAGCTGGTCGACGCCTTCGTCATGGCCGGGCGGGGCTTGGCCTCGGCCCACGCTGCCGGGCTCGTGCACCGGGACTTCAAGCCCGACAACGTCCTGATGGGCAACGACGGGCGAGTGCTGGTGATGGACTTCGGCCTCGCGCGACAGGCGACGCCGCGCACCGGCCCGATCGGCGACCGCCTCGAAGTCCGGAGCGCCAGCGGCTCGGGGCCGGTCGAGACCCGCGACCTCAACCTCAACCTCACGCGCACGGGCGCAATGCTCGGCACGCCAGCGTACATGGCACCCGAGCAGCACCGCGGCGAACACATCGGGCCGCACGCGGACCAGTTCAGCTTCTGCGTCGCGCTGTACGAGGCGCTCTACCGTGAGCGCCCGTTCGAAGGCGCGAGCATGGCATCGTTGGCGATCAATGTCCTCGATGGACACATCCGCAATCCGCCCCGTGACACCAAGGTCCCCTCGTGGTTGCGCGCCGCGGTCGTACGAGGGCTGGCGGTCGTTCCCCAAGACCGCTACCCGTCGATGGATGCGCTGCTCGCCGAGCTCCAGCGCGACCCTCCGCAAGCGCGCCACCCTTGGCTGGTCGCCGGCATTGCGGTCGGCATCGGGGGCTTGATCACAGCGGTGTACCTGGGCACGCGGTCGAACCGGCTCGAAGCCTGCAAGGAGGCGAGCAAGGCCATCGATGAGGTGTGGTCACCGCAGCGCCGTGCCGACCTGCAGGCGCGGTTCGAAGACTCGCCCGCTCCGTATGCCGGCGCCACGTGGCAGTCGACCGCCCGCGCGCTCGACAACTACAGCCAGGCGTGGACCACCGTCTACGACGTGCGCTGCACGGCCGACGCAAAGGCGCGCAGCCGCAACACACCGAAGTTCGACGACCCCGGCCTGCTCTGCCTCGACGACCGGCTCTCCGACGTCGACATGCTGCTCGACGAGCTCGAGGTCGACGGCGGCGTGGAAGCCTCGTTGGGCCACGTCGCGGCGGCCGTGCAGACCCTTCCCGCGCCCGCCACATGCACGTCGGTACGTCGAAGCGACGACTCGGACGAACGGCTCAGCGCCGAGCCCAAACGTCGCGCTGGACTCGACGACGTTCACGCGCTGCTCGCCCGCGGGCGCATGCAGGTTGCCCTGGGCCTGCCCGACGCCGAAACCACGCTCGAGCGGGCCCTGGCGCGCGCCGAGGCCATCGGCTCCCGGCGCCTCACCTCCGAGGCGCTGCTGCTCGAGGGTCGCGCGCTCCTGCAGCGGGGCGACGGAGACGCCGCCGAACAGAAGCTCCGCGATGCGATCTTGTTCGCCGCGCAGAGCGGACGCGCCGACATCGAGGCCGCCGCGTGGACGCTGACCATGCACGTCGTGACGCTGCGCCAGGGCCTGTACGACGAAGGCCGACGCGTGGGCTTGGGTGCACAAGCGGCCATCGAGAGGGCCGGCGACAATCCGCTGCGCCGCGCCGAGTTGCTGATGAGCCTCGGCAAGAGCGCGCAGGCCGAGGGATCCTACGACATGGCGCTGCTTCAGTTCAGCAAGGCGCTCGAGGTTCGAACCGAACAGCTCCAGCCCGACGATGTGCGTCTGGCCGAGACGCATGCCTGGCTCGGCGCTGCCCTCGAGGGCCTCGGCCGGTACGAAGCCGCGTCCGATCACCACAAGCGGAGCCTCGCGATCCGGGAGCAGGTGCTCGGCACCTCGCATCCCGACGTCGCGCGCTCGCTTCTCCACCTCGCCTCGTCCATGCAGGGTCACCTCGAGGCCGACCCCGTCGAGGGGACCTTGGCGCGCGCGCGCATGCTGCTCGACCCCGAGCGCATCGTCGACGTGGACAATCTCCCGGCTCCAGCCGACGAACCCACGGTGTCCGCGGAGATCTTCGCGGCCCTCGAGTATCCGGTCGAGCTCGCGCGCTGCCTCGATCAGCTCGGCACGCTCGAGCGCGGCCAAGAGCAGTTCGACTCGGCGGCGCGACTGCATGCCTACGCGGTCGCGATTCTCGAGCGCGCGCTTGGAGACAACCACCGCGACGTCGGATACGCGCGGGTGAACCTCGGTTTGGCGCTCGCGGATCGCCGCCGCCACAACGAGGCGCTGCCCCACCTGCGGCGCGGCCTCGAGGTGTGGACCAAGACGTTGCCCCCCGGACACGCCGACCTGGGCTTTGCGCACCTCAACCTCGCCAACTCGCTGTGGGCCGTCGGTCAGGCCGAGTCCGCGCGCGAGCACTACGCGCTGGCGCAGACCGTCTGGGAGACCGCGATGGGCGAGGACCATCCGCTCGTTGCGTTCGCGCTGACCGGACGCGGCCGCACGGTCCTCGACCTCGGCACACCCGTCGACGCCCTGCCCTATCTCGAGCGGGCGCTCGAGCTGCGGACCCACGACGACGAGGACGACCTCAACATCGCCGAGGTCTCGCTGCTGCTCGGCCGCGCTCTTTACGTCAGCGGCCAAGACCAGATGCGCGCCATCACGCTGGTCAAGCAGGCCCGCGACCGGACCGGCGCGTACGAGCCCAACGACGACGCGGGGTTCCTCGCGGTGCTGACCGGCTCGGAGTTCGAGCGCTTCACCGACCAGCTGATCCCCGCGGGGCTCGGGGTCGCCAACCGCTACCGCCCCGAACCCGAGTAGCGAGTTCGACCTAGATTGGCCTAGATTGGCCTAGGTTGGCCTAGGTTGGCCTAGGTTGGGAAAATCGCCAGCGAGTACGAGCCGCCGGTGCCGTCGAACGAGTCCACCGCCACGGTCACCGGCACGCCCTCGGCGACGTCGAGGTCGATGGTGGACGAGGTATCGCCCAGCGCATCGTCGTTGCACGCCAGCTCGCTCGTGCAGTCGGCACCGTAGACGGCCAGCACCGTGTCGAAGCTCGAGCCGCTCGTGGTGAAGCGAAAGCGACCCGAGAAGGGCGGCGTCCAGGCGTAGGTGACGTCCCCGCCGGCACCGGCACACGAGGGGGTCACCGAGTTCATGCCATCGGGGTCGATGACGCCTTCGAGGAAGACCTCGGGGTCCGAACCGAGGTCCAGCCCGGGGCACGAGCCTCCGTCCGACACCTCGAGCGACCACACTCCGTCGGCGCCGAAGCTGTCGACCACGAGCACGACCGTCTCGCCGCCGGCCAGCGGCAGCGTGATCGAGGCTGCAAGGCTGCCGTTGGCGTCGTCGTTGCACGCGAGTTCGGGCGCCTCGCAGTTCGGCCCGAGGGCGTACAAGATCGTGTCGAACGACGACCCGGCGGTATCGAAGACGAACGTGCCGTCGTACGGCGCGGTAAAGGACACCGTCACCTCGCTGCTGATGGAGGTGACACAGCTGGGCTGAAAACGGCTCATGCCCGGGCGGAGCTCGCCGGCGACCCCGCTGGGGAGCCCCACGCCCGGCAGAACGAGGTCGACGCACTCCGCAGGCGGATCGACATCATCGTCGTCGGGCACGGGAGAGTCGGTATCGCCCGGGGGCAGGTCGCCATCGTCGTCGGTGGGCGGCTCGTCCCCGTCATCTGCGGGCGGGTCGTCGTCGTCCTCGGGCGCCAAAGAGCCGCTGTCCTCGAAGACGAGCCGCTCCGTGCAACCGATGAAGAGCAGGCTCGTCGACAAGAGAGCAGACAGAAGTCGCCGCGCATCCAACATGCGGCACCGAGGGTACCGGTCGCGGCGTCGCGATGCGAAGCCGGGCTCAGACGGGCCGTGGCCTCCCGTATTCATGCCTCCGTGCGACGCTGTGTGTCGGCCCACCCGACCGCCGAGCCGCCGCGGTCCTGCGTTGCGCTGGCATCCGGTGCGGCCCTACCCTGGCGGTGTGCTACCGACGAGTCTCTTGACCGCGACCTTGGTCACCGCGCTTGCGGTTCCACCACCCTCGACCGCCTTGGCGCAGCCCGAGCCGGATCCCAGCTGGGGTGAGGACGAGGCGGACCCCGCGGAAGACGACGCCCCCGTCGAAGAGGCAGCCCCCGCCGAAGAGGCCGACCCCGCCGAGCCGGTTCAGCCTGCAGCGCCGGTCCAGCCCGCGGCGCCGCTGGAGGCGACGGCACCGGTCCAGACGACACCCACGACGATCGACGACATCGTGATCCCCGAGAAGAAGGGCATCGGTCTCATGGCGACGGCGGGCGCGCTCGGGGCTGTGGGCTGGGGCGTGATGGGCTGGCGGATCGCACGTATCCGAAGCAAGTGCACCGCCGATGCGGTGGACGTCATGAGCGTCTCCCAAGACGACGCTGAAATGCTCGTCCAGGACGCCGTCGAGTGTTTCTCCGCCCGGGGCGGCAACATCGGGCTGTGGATGCTGCAGGCCGTGCCCAACGGTGTGAACTGGGGCATCGCGCCCGGAGGCGCGGCCGTACGAGCAAAGTACGACGCCGCGCGCTCGGCAAAGACGGGAGAGGTCAACCGCAAGCCGGGCGTGTTCATCGGTACGGGCGCGGCCCTGCTCGGGTTGGGCGTGGTCGGCCGCATCACCGTCATGGTGTTTCAAGTCCAGGCCCTCAACCCGGCCAAGAGCGTCATTTCCCGCTGCATCGAAGGCGATGAGACCCAAGTCGACGAGTTCTTCGACTGCTACTCGTCCAACGTGTCCACGCGCTACGCGATGCACCAGCTCACCTCGTCGGCCATCGCGGGCGGTGCGGGCCTGCTGGCGTACGGCGTGGTCTACAAACGCGAGCGCCGGAACTACGAGAAGAACTTCGGCGCCGAGCCGGTGGCGCGGCTGCAGTTCTCGGTGCAGCCGCAGATGAGCCTGGGCTACACGGGCGTCTCGGCGAATCTGCGGTTTTAGGGCCTTTCAATAAGGGAAACCTCTCGGTTTCCCTCGCTGCGGCCGGCAAAGCCGCCCTTCGCTCACCCTTCCAAGGTCGGGCGCGCGGCGCCCTCGCTCGCTCGCCCTTGGCTCGCTCCTCCGCGAGCCGGCGTTTTGTTTGATGCGGCCGGCAAAGCCGCCCTTCGCTCACCCTTCCAAGGTCGGGCGCGCGGCGCCCTCGCTCGCTCGCCCTTGGCTCGCTCCTCCGCAATCCGGTGCTTCCTTCGCTGCGGCCGGCGAAGCCGCCCTTCGCTCACCCTTCCAAGGTCGGGCGCGCGGCGCCCTCGCTCGCTCGCCCTTGGCTCGCTCCTCCGCAATCCGGTGCTTTGTTGGCTTGGCGAAGCCGAGCGTTGGGGCGTGGGTTCGTGGAGTGCGGTAGCGTTGGTGTATGCGTTGGATGGTGGTTGGGGGGGTGCTGGGGGTTGCCGGGCTGGTCGGGTGCTCGAGCTTCGTCGGGATCGAGGAGCCGCCGGCGGCCGATGACGGGACGCGGGGGACCGGCGAGGGGGCGTCGACCGGGGATTCAGGCGGCTCGGAGCCGACGGGCGCGGGCTCGGGATCTGTCACGACGGCGACGCCAACATCGGGCGATGCGACTTCGGGATCCCCGACCAGCGGCGACGATGCGACGGGGGAGACGGCGGCAGGCGACACCGAGCCCAGCGGTGAGTCGGGCTCGACGGGCCCCGCTCCACCGAGCTGCGATAACGAAGTGCAAGACGGCGGCGAGACCGACGTCGACTGCGGGGGACGCTGCAAACGCTGCGACTTTGGCGAGAGCTGCGGAGGCGCGACTGACTGCACGACGGGGTTTTGCAGCTTGGACTCGACGTGCAGCAACCAGCCGCCGCTGGTGTGGCTCGACGCGCTCGACGCAGCGACGATGTTCAGCGACGACGCCTGCACGACGGCGCCCCCGACGGATGGGCAGCAGGTGTACTGCTGGCAGAACAAGGGCTCGGCCGACGGCATGTTCCTCGACGAGGGTGGCCAACCCAACTACCGCGAGCCGGAGAATGGGCTCGAGTTTCAAGACAACCCCATGGTCTCCGACGCGAGCATCTTCGGCGGAGACCTGGGCGACGTCACGATCTTCATCGTCCAGCAGGAGCGGTCGAGTCGAAACTCGTACGACGTCAACCTCAACCATCCCGCGACGAACGACGCGCGCTACTCCGCCAGCATCCCGTGGGGCAACGCCACCCGCGCCATCGCGTGGGACATCGGCGGCACGGGCGAGATGGAGCGCCTCGAGACGGCGCAGGACATCATCGAGGTCGGGGAGATGCACCAGTTCGCGCTCGTCAACTCGGCCGAGGAGAGCGCTCGCGCGATCCGGATCGACGGAGAGGACGCGGCCACGGGTGTCGGCGCGCTGGCGCATACGGCCGGGACGGTGTCGGTCGGCGACGACGCCCGCACGGTCATCTACGAGGTGAGGGTCTACGCGCCCTCCCCCAGCCCCCAACATCGCGAGGTCATCGAAGGCCAGCTCGCGTGCAAGTGGGGCCTGCGGGACCTGCTGCCGATGGGACACAGGTTCCATTCGGCAGACCCCGAAGACCCTGCAGGCTGCCCGGTGGGGCTGTAGAACCAGTTCGGTCAGTCCCGCACGCCCCCGGCGCGGAAGTTCCAGTGGTCCTTGCCCGAGATGTTTCCGCCAAATGGGTTCACTGCGGAAGGATCGGGGTCCTTGCGATACTGGTGGCAGAGAAACTCGAGCTTACCGTTGGGAGCCACGCCGACGCTCGCGGCGGAGCGCATGTGGCAGCGCTGGGCGGACTGGCCGATCTCGAAGACGTCGACGGGATCGAGGCGGGGGTTGCCGTCGACGCGCACGAGCTTGGAGAGCCTCCAGTACCCCTTGCCTTCGAGGCCATCGAGCGCCTCACCGTCGCCGCTGGAATGCACGGCGTAGATGTCCGCGGTGCGGCACTCGGTCACCAGCGAGAGGTTCTCGGAGAACTCGTACTTCTGGGGGACGGCGCGATTGGGAGTGAAGCGCTGCGCGTCCAAGAACCGGATGCGGAGATCCGACGGGTCGGAGAGGTCGCCGCGCATGTTGTAGAATTGGTGAAAGCGGTGCTGGCGGCGGCCCTGGCTGTCGCGAGTCTTGCGATCGCCGGGGACGGTCGAGATCAGCAGGTAGCTACCGTCACTGAGCTTGGCGGTGCCGAGACCTCCGCCGAACTGCTTGAACGCACGCGAGTCCCCGGCGGCCTCGGGGACGAGGTGGGTGATGTCCTGGCTCGAGGTTCGCCGCCGCAGGTCGATCACCCGCAGCTCGTCGGGGTTGCGGCTGCTGGGTCGCTCGGCGAAGAGCAGAAACTGGCCGAGCACGTGCAAGCCGTTGGGGTGCTGGGTCTTGGTGCGATGCAGCGCGACGAGGCGCTTTCGACCGCTGCGGCTCTGGTCGATGACGAACACGGTGCCGGGGCGCCCGGCCTCCTTCTGGCTGTGGGTGCCGGCGTACCAGGCCGGCCCCACGTTCGTACGCACGAACGCCTGCGGGTGACCACCGCCGACACCGAAGGCATTGGAGACGTCGGAGTCGTCGTCGAAGGCCTCGTAGGGCGTGATCGAGTCAGGCGCGTACTCGCGGCCCCACTCGAACCTCCACGGCTTGTCCTTCCACCTCGACTCACCGCGGCGCATCTTGGCGAACTGGCCCCGCACGTCGGCCGTGCACGGGTTGCAGTCCGCGTCACCCCGCCGGCAAGAGAGGTCGCCCTTGATCGGCACCGGAGGTGTGTAGACCTTGGAGGGATCGATCTGCGGCACCTGCGGTTGCGGGCGGTGGGGAGGATCGAACGTGGGCTTCTTGGCCGGCTTGGGCGTGGGCCGGTGCGTCGGCACCTTGGGGTGTTTGGGCGAGGGGCTCGCGTCGTGCGGAAAGTGCGGGGTCTTCTTGGGCGCCGCGTTGCCCGGCACGGGCAGCAGCAAAGCGAGGGCGGCCGCTGGCAGCGAAGTGGAGCGCATCGGAGCAGGTGGTACCGACGCGCGCGCGAACGTTCCCATGGCGGGGTTGGGCATCGGCCGGTGGCTACCGCGTGGAATGCGATGCCACCGCGTAGATCCGATGCGGTGCTGCGTCGTCGAGCGCGGCTCGGCTCGGCGGGCGCAGCAGCGGGTCGATGTAGGCGGGGATCCGGCTGTCGGTGAACAACAGGGTGCCATCGGGCAGCCGCGTCACGCCGTCGGCCCAGACGACCTCGTCCGAGCGCGCAATCGTCTGCAGCTGGCCGCGAGGATCGATGCGGACGAGGCCACCGTGCTCGACGTCGGTGACGAAGACATTGCCCTCGGGGTCGATCTCGATGCCGTCGCTCAGCGGCTTGGTGCCGACCCGCTCGACGGCCGCCGCCACGTCCGCGGAGTCGTCGCGCAGGACGGAGATCGGCACGCGGAAGAGGCCGTCGTGGCTCATCGCGGCGTAGTACAGCCACTGGCCATCATCGCTGACGGCGAGGCCGTCGACGCCCACGGCGAAGGTCACGAGCCCATAGGCCAAGGTGTAGGGGCCGTCATCGAGCTGCAACTGCCAGGGCTGCGCGACGACGGACGGGTGGTTCTCCAGCACGCGACGCACTCGCCGGGTCTGCACGTCGAAGACGACGATCGCGGGATCGGCGAGCGAGAAGGCTCCGGTGTCGGCGAGGATCACGGTGTTGCCGTCGGGGGTGACGCGAAGATCCTGCGGAAACATCCCGGCGGACTCGGGGAGGTCCTCGCGAAACAAGAGGGTGTTGGTGCGCAGGTCGAAGCACCAAAGACGCGAGGGCCGGTCCTCGAGACCCGCGGGTGCGACGACCCAAAGCCGGTCATGGAGGTCGGCGGTCATGCCCAGGGCTCCGACCAGCTCGGGCTGCGTCTGCAGGTCGGGGTACGGCACGGGCTCTCCATCAACCCACTCGAACACGGTGGCGTCGGTGAAGCGGTGCGGCCCGGCAAACGGGTGCAGGTCGAAGAACACGCGACCCTGCGGCGAGGCGGTGACGTTGCCGACGGGGAGCTCCATCTCGGCGAACACCTCGATCTTCGAGGTCGGGGCCCCGCCGACGTCGGGGTACGGTTCGCCGCCGCCCAAGGTCAGGTACACGTAGCCGCCGAACGCGACGACGATGGCGAGCAGGCCGAGCGAGATTCGAGCGGCCCAGCGCTGCACGGTGCGAGTGGTGGACATGGCCCTACGATGACCTCCCGCGTGGTCATGCATTCATCGAATGACGACATCGACACATGAATGATATCGATGATTCGTGGAGCTACCTGCGGTCGACCTCAACCTGCTCGTGACGCTGGACGCGGTGCTCTGCGAGGGGACGGTGACGGCTGCGGCGCGGCGCCTGGGCGTGGGACAGCCGGCGGTCAGCCACGCGCTCAACCGCCTCGCGGACGCGTTCGGCGAGCCGCTCTTCGTTCGCAGCGGCCGCCGCGTCGTCCCCACGGCTCGCGCCGAAGCGCTCCGCGGGCCTCTGCGCCGGCTGCTGCACGACGCACGGAACCTGCTCGAGATGGACCCGAGCGCGGACCTGGAGCAGACGCGGCGACGCTTTCGCATCCGCTGTCCGGACCTGCTCGCGCCCGCGATCCCGGAGCTGACGCGCGAGCTCTCACATCGGGCTCCCCACGCGAGCCTCGAGGTGTCACGGCGCGAGGGCACTGACGTGAGCGCGCTCGAGTCGGGCGAAGCCGACGTCCTGCTCGGCGTCGAGCGGCGCGTCGAAGCCGGTCTGCACACCCGTCGCCTCGGCACGCTGAAGTTCGTCGTCGTCGCCCGCACCGACCACCCCGCGCTGGCCAAGCGGTCACCCCTGAGCCAGTCCGCGTGGACACGCTACCCGCACATCGTCGTCAAGACCGGCAGCCGCAGCCGCAGCCTCGTCGGCGACGCCCTCGCTAGCGCGGGCCTGGACCGCCGCGTCGGCCTCGTACTCCCCTCCTTCCTCGCCGCGCTGGTGACCGCAGCCAACACCGACCACCTCTTCGCCGCGCCCCACGAGCTCGTCCGCCCTCTGCTGGGCCCGCTGGGTCTGACGACCCGCAGGCTGCCCGTTGCGCTCGAGCCTGTGTCCGTGGCGGCGTATTGGCATGCGCGCGCGCAGGATGACGCGGGGCACCGGATGCTGCGGTCGGTGGTGGCGGGGGTGCTGGGGGAAGTGCTTGGGTGAGGGGGTTTGGGGTGCTCCTGGCCTCCCTTCTCGGCCGCTGAGCACCTCCCCCTTTTCCGCAATCAACGGGAGTGACCATGCTTTCCCCTTCGAGTGCGAGGACCTTAGCTTCGAACGAAAGCGAGCTCTGAACTGACCCAAGTCCAGTGCCGGTCCACAACCGCCCGCAGGTTCTCCTCGGTGAAGTACTCCGCGGGGACCATATTGTTGCCCCGTCCCTGCACCACGTGAGGAGCATCTTCTGGGTACCCCATCCTCCCCCAAAGGCTGGTCAGCTCCATCAAACCGCCGATCGGCTCGTCCGGAAGTTCTTCAAGAGCCCGGCGGACGTACAACAATCGGCACACACGGAATTCTCTGCCGAGAATCTCCGGAGCGATCTCCGCAAGTTCTCTACTGATCTCAGGATGATCATCCTGACTCGTCAGGTCAGCAACTAGCGTAAGTTCGTCACCGCTCGCGCCCTCAACCTGTTGCAGCGCGAAGTGCTGCACCTCTGCCACTGTAATGAGTCGAGGGACCCCCTCCATTCCTTCCCAAGCACACCTCACGGTCCCCCACGTCATGGGGATCCCGAGGCGCTCAGCGTGCTCGACGAACCTCATGGTTTGATAGGAACTCCGTTTACAGCGCCGCCGTGGACGAACTGTCTATGAGTTACGTTCCCGCCCTCGACGATCCACTCGAACCTGCCCGCAACTCCGTTCAGACTGCCTTCCACCTGGTACAGAGTAGCACCTCGCGGAAGATTGAAAGCAGAGCCCTGTTCGGCGAAGTTGTCAATAACGTCCGGCCAGCCATGGCCGGTCGGGTTCGGCCCGAACTCGCGGACTCCTTCGCGGCCGTAGTTGTTGACGCCGTCGAGGGGTTTCGGCCGCGGGCTATCCACCTTCAACGCGGGAAGAACCTGGACCCGGACCCGGGGAAGAACCTGGACCCGGACCCGGGGTCTCCGAGAACGAGAAACTAAGACTCGTCGCTGATCGTCGCGCGCCCGCGGCTTCAGAAAAACTGCAACGCTCCCCGCCGACGGTCGACAGGCCCCTGCAGTGGCGCAGTCACGCAAAGAGGCCAGCGCCCAGCGGCGTCGGCGGAACAGGGATCGTGCGTCCGAGCGCACCCACGACCGCGTCCGTGCACGCCCGGTCCTCCCCGGCGCCCGGGTGCTGGTCACGCGTCGATGTCATGATCGGCGGTTGTTCCTCTCGCCCTACGGTGACCCGTAAGCCCTTTACGGACAGCCTACTCCTACGCGCGGCGTGACCATGCCATCCTGGCCGGCCGCCCTCACGAGTTCGTCAACCGCGAGCGGTGGCCCAGTTCTGCGGAAGAAGCTCCGTCAGGCGTCGGGCGGGCCAGCCG
>JANSYI010000094.1 GCA_024742475.1 bacterium
ATTGGTTTTTTCAGATGAGATTTACGTTTAGGCGGCTTTTGAAATAGAAATCAGGAATTTGAATCTCGTCCAAAAACAAAATTTGGGAATCTGGAAATTTTGAACAGGGAAACGTTGATTGAATCAATTTGACAACCAAGATCAGGAACTCAAGATTTGGAGAACCTGAATCTGATTTTGATGAATTTGGGAGATTGAATCCAGTAAATTGAAGAGATCAAAAATCAGGTTGAATCTTCCGGAGATTGAAAACTGAGCCCTGAAATAAGTTGATTTCATCCGATTTTTTGGTTGATCAGAGATAAGAACTGAGCAAATTGGAGAATCAGAATCCTTAAATTGAATCAACTGAAAACCAAGAGATTAAAATCAGTTGAAAAGAATTGAATAGCCGCCTTTGGGTTTATCCAGAATTTGAAATGGGCCCTTTTTATGAATCGGTGAAAAGAATAAAGCGGCAACCCATAACAATGGCTACACACAAGCTGGGTAAAATTCTACGATTGAAAAATCAGAAAAGGAAGTCCGCTGCAGTCAGCAAAAGCCAGGCTTCGCCAGTTTCGCCTTTTGCTGCCTGCGCTAGTATTGGTGAAATCGAACGAAAAGAGTAATTTTAAAATCCCAGCCTGCGCGTAGCCTGGCCGTTGGCTGCTATTTATTAAAAAGAAATGATAATGGACTACGAGGAATACTTTGACTCACTAATTGAAAAAGACTTATATTCTGAAAAAGATGAGATAATCAGAATTCTTAAGGATAATCCCGACAATGAGAGTATAAAGAATTATGGAATAGAGGATCTGATATTTGAGTTTTTACTAGCTTTGAACGAAAAAGACGATTATGCTTCAATAGTTAGGCTAGAAAATATTTTAGCGGAGCATTATCCAAATACACATGAAGAAGAGTTTGGTCAATTTGCAGATATTCTAATTCCTTATTATGTATCAACTCGTCAAGAATCAAAGGCGAAGTCAATTTTTGATAAATGGATTGAAATAGGATATGACTATGATTCTATTTTGATAACGTTGAACCGTTTGGTTCATTATGGAAAAGAATCTTGGATTGAAGAGTATATCGAAAAAGAGTATTTCAATATAAAAACATCACCAAACCTGATTAGTGGAGCCGAAGAGGATTTACATTTTTATAAATTGATGATTGAAATAGGGAAAATCAATACAGGTGTTAAAAGTATAGATGAAGCATCGGAGGAA
>JANSYI010000063.1 GCA_024742475.1 bacterium
CGATGCACATCCTCTCGATCGGTCGCCATACGGTGTGATTGGCATGTACGGAAACGTGCAGGAATGGACCGCGGACTGGGGAGGCAGTGAGTACTATGAGAACGCGCCAGCCAGAGACCCGATGGGGCCGCCTGAAGACGATACACCGCTCTCGTCGGACAATCGCGTCATTCGCGGCTGCTACTACGGCGCGAACTCCGTGTACACGTTCCGCAGGTCGTGGTTCAATCCGGAGGAGGCCTCGACCCGCATCGGGGTCCGTTGCGCCTCGTCGACTCCTCCGGAGATGATCGACGACCCCCTGGCGGAGTAGCCGTCCCGGTCTCTGTCGCTTCGTGTAGCGGACGCTTCGCCCGCCGAATGTCGCAGACGTCAACGCGATGCGACGGGCGGCATCCACCCGCGCAGGGCGGCACGCACCATCACCAGCCGATCCTGCCCCCACAGCCGTAGCGTGCTGCCGTCGTCGTAGGTCAGCACCACCGTCGGCACGCCGCAGACTCCCTCCGCCTGCGCGCGCTCGGTGTTCTCGCGCAGCGCCGCCTTGACCTCGGGGTCGGCCGTGCGCGCGAGGATCCCCGCTGCGTCGAACCCGGCCTCCTCGAGCACCGGGCCGAGCGTCTCGGGCGTGTCGACCCGCCGGTCCTCCGCCCACGCGGCGCGGTAGATCGCTGCCGTGGCGCGGGGCTCGACCAGGCTCGCGCGCAGCGGCAGCACCGAGCGCATCGGGAAGTGCGAGGGGAAGCGCATGGGCACGCCCCACGCGTCGGCCCAGTCGGCGATATCCCGTCGCGCGTATGCTTGGCGGGCCGGGTTCATCGCGTGCAGCGGCACGTTGGGGGTGCCGATCGCCCGAAACAGCGCCCCGAGCAGGATCGGAGACCACTCGACGCTTAGCCCCGCCTCCGCA
Organism: bacterium; assembly: GCA_024742475.1. Taxonomy (GTDB): domain Bacteria; phylum Myxococcota_A; class Polyangia; order Nannocystales; family Nannocystaceae; genus CAJXVA01. The sequence continues at coordinate 911 of JANSYI010000063.1, forward strand.
GCGAGGCGCTCGACCTGCGTCGAGGCGAGGTAGCTGAAGGGGCTCGCGAAGTCGTGCGCGAAGCGCAGGCCCGTCACCCTTCGCGGCGACGTCGCGGCCGGCTCGGCCCATGCGTCCGGATGAAGCGGCGCCCCGAGGTCGCGCAAAAGCAGCCCGATGCGGTCTTGGCCCCACAGCAGGCGCGGGCCCCCGAGGAACGTCGGCACCCCGAACGCACCGGCGTCGAACGCCGCTTGGGTGGAGGCCCGCAAAGCGTCGCGCCCCGCCTCGATCGCCGCGTCGACGTCGACGTCGTGTGCGGCCATGACCCTGCGCAAGACGTCCCGGTCGGCGATGTCCTCTCCGCGTTGCCAGTAGGCGTCGTACAGCGTGGCGGTCCACGCTTCGCGCTGCTCGGCGTCCGCAGAACACAGCACCCGCATCGCGTCGACGCTGCGTCGCGGATGCCCCGCCGGGACATGCAGCGGCACGCCCCAGAAGTCGGACCACGCCTCGAAGTCGCGCCGATTGACCGCGGCGCGGGCCGGCGCCATCACGGTGTTCGGGTCGTCGGGTCCCCCGGCGTGACGGAGCAGCCCTCCGAGCAACACCGGATGAAGCTCGACCTCCGCATGAACTCTGATGCGGCTCAGCTGCCGAAACGCCAGATAGGCGAACGGACACACCACGTCGTAGACGAAGCGGATCGACCTCTGCGCGACCATGGCTGCACTCAGTCGGGCTCGTCGGCGCCCGCGTACCCCAGCGCCCCGTCCATCGGACGCTCGGTCCCGTCGGCGTCGAGCGGAGGATCGCCTTCGAGCCACAGCGCGACGTCCCCGAACGGGGTCAGCGGCGGCGCGCCCAGTCGGAAGTCTCCCCCGTCGGCGTCGTTGAACCAAAGCGGGTTGTACGCCTCGGACACGTGCACCCCTCCATCGCCCGCAAAGCTCGCCGAGTCGATCGCGTTGGTCGCAAAGTCGAGCGGAAAGCAGTCCAACGCTGCCGACCCCGACGAGGCGCCCACGACGATCGAGTTGCGCACTGCCCCGACGGTCTCGAGACACTGCACGCTGTCGGGCCCGACCCCGTCGTTGCCCGCGATGGTGGAATAGAGGATGTCGAGCGAGGCGAACTGCGCGTTGATGCCCGGACCGCGGGCGCCGTTGCCGTTGCTGCCGACGACGGCGTTGTGCAGGGTGAGGCTGCCACCGAACGCTCGAATGCCACCGCCGAGGTTGTTGAACACCGACGAGGCGTCTAGGCGGACCGTGCAGGGCCCGGTCCCGTAGATGCCGTAGTCGGCGTTGTCGCCGACCTCGGACCCCTGCATCCACAGCGTCGCGTCGCTGCAGGTGATGCCCTCGCCCACCCCGTTGTTCGAGACCCGAATCCCCAGCGTGTAGACCCGCCCACCGGTGAGCGCGAGACCGGCCGAGTCGAGCGCGTTGCCCTCCAAAGACGGCACGCCTCCATCGCCGACGATGGCGACGGTGGCATCGACGGCGAGCGAGACGGCCTCGTCATACTGGCCGGCGGCGACGCGCAGCAGGCGGCTTTCGCCCTCGGCGACCGAAGACAGCGCATCGGCCAGCGAGCAGTTCGGCGTCGCCTCGGATCCATCCCCTGGACACACCGCGTTCTCGTCGACGTAGACGACCTCCTCCTCGAGGAAACACTCGCCAAACAGGGAGTCGGCCGGGTCGAGGTGGCATGCACCCCCCGCGCCGCACTCGGCATGGGCCTCGCACGGCAAGCAGGCCCCCGTGGCGTCGCAGACGGGGGAGTCCTGTCCGCAGGCGAAGGCCGCGACGTCGTCACACGGCGCGCACTGCCCCGTCCGATCGCTGCAGGCGGGCAGCAGCGGGTCCCCCTCGCCGCAGAACGAGTCCCCGCCCGCGGTCGCACACGAGACGCACAGCTGCCCGAGACAGTACGGACGCAGCGGATCCTCCGCCTCGCAGCCGTCGTCGAAGGTGCCATCGGGGCTCTCGCACGGCAGCATGGGGCCACCGCTGGTGCTGCTGGTGCCCTCGCTCGTGCTGTCGTCGACCGACTCGGTGGTCTCGGGATCGAGCGTCGTCGGCATCGTGGTCGCCTCGCCCGAGCCCGTGCTGGTGCCCGAGGTGTCCGCACCCGACGTGGCCAGGCCGCCCCCGACGCGACACGCCGGCACCGTGGGTGGCTCGGGCGCGCAGCCTTGGTCCGACGAGGCGGGTCGGCAGAGATCGCAGTACGGCTTGCCGATCCCCTTGAGGGAGCACGTCGTGTCCCCCTCCTCGTCGCCGCAGTGTGGCGTGAACGAGAGCGGGCTGGTCGCCGACGGCTCGACGCTGCACCCCGACGCGGTCGCGAGGGCGAGGGCGGCTCCGGCGAAGCTCAACGCGCGCAGGGCGGTCGAGCTCCCGGCGCCGGCGAACGCCGAACGGTTCAAGCGCATGCGTCGATGGTAGCACCGGCGCTGCTCGGGGCAGGTTGGTACGGGTGGATCCCCGCACGCCCGGGGTCATCCCCGTCGTCATCGAGGGGCGCGGCGGGGGTAACCCCGCAAAACCGTAAACATTCCGTACACATCGCCAATAGTCGGCGGCCCGACCCGTCGGACTGAATGCGTGCAGCCCCTCCACCCCCTCGACGGACGAGGCAACCGCGGGCGCACGCAGGAGGCCGAAGTCCGATGATCACCAACCACGACGTTTCTACTTCCCCACCCCCTCGCGAGGATTCCCTCCACGCGCTCGCAGCTCGCGACGGGGCTCGACGCGCTGCACCGACGCACGCCGCAGACGACTCGGGGGTCATCGATCTCGACGCGCTGCGTGTCGCCGGACCCATCAGCGATGACCTGGTCACCGCGCGACTGGTCGCGACGCCGGCTGCTGCCGCAGCGCAAGGCTCGCGCCCCAGCGCCCCCCGGTGGGCCGTGGCCACGCTCGGCCTGCTCGGCGGCGCGGTCGTTGCCCTGGGCACGATGGTCGCCCTCGGCATGCCGCACGGGACGAAGGCGACGCAGGACCCTGCGGACACCCCGATGATGGCGGCCGCCTCCCTGACCGCCGAGGACACCGCACACGAGCATCGACTGCAGCTCGATGCCGCCGTGATCCCGCACGTCGAGGCGCCGATGCCCGCGCCCGAGGCCGCCCCAACGCCTGCACCCGAGCCGGTCGCGACCGCAGCGCCCAAGCGGGCCTCGAAGTCACGCTCGAAGGCCAAGGCCAAACCCAAGGCCAAGCCCAAGGCCACGCCGACGCCCGCCGCCAAGGCCCCCTCGGCCACGCCCAAGCCCGCCCCCAGCGGCAAGAAGGACGACCTGAGCGTCAACTGCATCCTCGACCCCGCCTCGTGCGGCCGTGGCGGCAAGGCCAAGACCAGCAAGCCCGCACCGTCGGCACCCTCGGGCAACCTCCCCGACAAGCTCAGCGCCTCGCAGATCCGCAGCGCGCTGAGTGGACCCAAGGCCAAGGCCAAGCAGTGCGCAGACATGCACGCCGCGCCGGCGGGCACCAAGGTGTCGGTCAAGCTCTCGGTCGCCGGCTCGGGCAAGGTCCGCTCGGCCACGCCGCTCGCCCCACACGCCAACGGGCTTGGGCGCTGCGTTGCCAACGCGCTGAAGAGCGCCTCGTTCGACCGATTCGCTGCGCCGGCGATGGGCGTGGTCTACTCGGTCCGGCTCTGAGCATCCATGCCGAGCGCCCAGGCGCTCGGTGGGACGCTGCCGAAGGACACCCCCATGTCGAGGTAGGCATGGGGGTGCCAGAAGTCGTTGGGGTCGGCCTCGAGCCGCAAGGTGCGTGGCTCGCCATCGTCCACCGAGAAGGCGGTGACCTCGCGCCGGTCGGCGACCGTGAAGTGCATCGAAATCTCCTCACCGGCGATGCGGTACGTGAACGCCTCGGTGGTCCAGTCGTCGAAGTCGCCGCGGTGAAACCACCCGACGCCGCGGCCGTCGATGCCGGCGGGGCGGAACTGATACATGTGGAAGCCGATGCCGCCGGTGGCGTAGCGCTGCAGATCGATCCACATGTGTCCCGCAGGCGGCTGCCCGAGCTCCGCGCTCGCCTCGACGTGCGGCGCAATCGGGCCTGGCTGATCGCGAAAGTAGCGCGCCCCGCGGGTCTGGGTCTCGGGGTCGTACGCGAGGGTGAGCCAGTCGATGTCGCCCTCGGAGCTGACCTCGAACCCGAGCTCGTGGCGCACACCCGTCTTCCGAAACTCGATGACGAGCGTGTCGCCCACGACGTCGTAGTCGAAGCTGTGGGTGTTGGCGATGCCGACCTTGCCGTAGCGGTACAGCCCCTTCCCATCGCCATGAAAGTAGTAGAAGCCGATGTCGTCTCCATCGAGGCCCGGCAGAGACTTCCACCACCACATGCCCGCCAACGCCCGCACCGCCTCGACGTCCGACGCCCCTTCGACGTGGGCGGTGTCCACGCGGTCCGCGGAGGCCGGCGGCTGCACGCGCTCGATCGGCTGCCACAAGGAGACCGACGCGACCGCGAGCGGCACGGCGGCGGTGACGGCGGCGTAGGCTGCGATGACGCGGGGTCGGATCGTCTTCACCGCCGAAGTCTACCGCGATGTCGCCTTGGCGCCCGCCTTGTCGATTGGAGCCGCGGCTGTGACGATGCGCCGTGCTCGCCTTGCCCCCGCTGACTCTCGCGTCGGCATCCCCGCGACGCGCGTCCCTGCTCGAGCAGGCTGGCGTGCCCATCGAGGTGCGGCCGGTGCCGTGCGACGAGACGCCCCTGGACCACGAGGGCGCGGTGCCCTACGCCCGCCGCATCGCAGAGGCCAAGCTGCGCGCTGCCCTCGCGGTGCACCCGGGACGTCGCATTCTCGCCGCCGACACGGTCGTGTGGATCGAGTCCTCCCCCACCCCGCTGGGCAAGCCGGCCGACGCCGATGCCTGCGCCGCGATGCTGGAGCGCATCGGCGGCCCGCAGGGTCACAGCGTCACCACGGCCTGGGCGCTGGGCTGCAGCGAGCAAGACCTCGAGGTCCACGCCGAGACGACGCGGGTGTGGTTTCGACCGCTCGCGCGGCACGAGCTCGAGGCGTACCTGCGCACGGACGCCTGGCGCGACAAGGCCGGGGGGTACGGCATTCAGGCCGAAGCAGCGAGCTGGGTGACGAGGCTCGAGGGCTCGTACACCAACGTGGTCGGGCTCCCTGTAGCGCAGGTCGTGGCCCGGCTGGAGGCGCTCGCCCGATGACCACGCTCGCCCAGAGGCTCGCCCGCGTGCACGAGGCCATCGAGGCCGCGCGCGCCCGCAGCCATCATCGAGCGCAGGTCCAACTCGTCGGCGTCAGCAAGCGGCAACCGCTGGAGAAGCTCCGGCAGGCTCACGCGGCGGGCCTACGCGACTTTGGGGAGAACTACGCCCAGGAGCTCCGCGAGAAGTCGGGCGCCCTCGCGGGGATCCGCTGGCACTTCATCGGGCCCCTTCAGTCCAACAAGGTCAAGCTCGTCTCGGGCAGCCACCTCGTGCACTCGGTCGACCGCGCGAAGCTGCTCGGCAAGTTCGAGGCCCAGGCCATCGCGCAGGACGTGCTCGTCCAGGTCAACATCGCCGCCGAGCCTCAAAAGGCAGGCATCGCGCCCGCCGAGCTCCCCGCCCTGCTCGACCGCTTCGCCGACCTCGACCACGTGCGCTGCCGCGGCTTGATGTTGATCCCGCCCCAAGGCGCACCCGAGGCCACGCGGCGGCACTTCGCGGATCTTCGAGCGCTCCGCGACACGCTGGCCCGCAGCGCCCGCGCCAACGTCGAGCTCGAACACCTCTCGATGGGGATGTCGGCCGACTACGCGGTCGCCGTCGAGGAGGGCGCCACGCTCGTGCGCGTCGGCACGGCCATCTTCGGGCCCCGCGACGCGTCGGGCTCATGAGTCAGCAGCCGGTGCTCGACCAGCGCCCCTCGGTCTCGTACGGGTCGGGTCGCGCCCCGCATTCGCCGTAGCTGATGCTCTCGCCGACGTCCCACAGCCGGACCTCGGTGCCGAGATCGACCACGTTGCCTCCCGCGTCGCGCTCGGGCTCGTACTGGATGCTGACCGGGACCGAGGTGTGGCCGTCGATCGTCCAGTACATCTCGACGATGTCCTCGGCCTCCATGCGCATGCAGCCGTGCGAGACGAACTCTCGGCGGAGGAACCACTGCCTGTCTTCGAGGTCACAGCTGCTCGCGCCACCGGGACAGGTATAGGTAATCGGGCCGTGAAAGCCGTAGGTGTGCTGGCCCCTCGAGTTCTCGATGGTCAGGCGCAAGAACGGGAACCCGCCGAAGTAGTCCGGCGCGTAGCGGCGAGCGATGTGATACCAGCCGTCGCCTGCGACCTCTCCGGTCTTGAAGAAGCCCGTGGGCGTGAAGCTTCGGCCCGAGGACCCGAGCGCGCCCGGCCCCGTGGGGTAGACGGCGGAGAAGCCCGTGGCGCGGTCGAAGAGGTGCACGGTCTTTTGGTCGAGCGAAACGATGACCTCAGGGCGCTCGAGCGTTTCGAGGTCGGTCGGGATCTCGTAGGTGCGCGGCGAGTCGGCCTTGCCCTCGACGTCGGCGTACGGGTTCTCTTCGTCGAACGCGACGCCCTCGCCCGGTGGCTCCTCGTCGATGACCGGCGCCTCGACGGATGCGTCATCGCAGCCGCCGAGCAGCACCACGGACACGAAGAGGGCTCCCCAACCGCTTCTGCGCAACATCGGTATAGGTCTAGCACCCACATCACCTACATCGCAACGCCAATTGGCGTGATATTCGTGCCCTCGCATGCGCCGCTGGCTGCTCCTGCTCGCGATCGCACCGCTGGGGTGCGGTGACATCTCGTCCGAGGTCGCAATCTCGTTCGAGCGACCCCGGGACGACGGACCCTTGGACACCGTCGACAACGCGACGCTCTCGCTGTCGCCCGGCGGCTTTACCGAGCAGTTCGCCATCGACGGCGCCGACGCCTCGTTCGAATTCGAACTTCCCCCCGACGACGTCTCGCGCAGCCTCTCGGTGTTCTTCGCCCGCGGCGAGACTCTGGTCGCGTACGGGTCGACGCCGCCGTTCACCTTCGCCGGCGCGGCTGGGGCCGGCGTGGTCGTGTTCCTCGGCTACCCCGGCACGCTCGCGACGCTGGACCGAGACTTCGACCTGCCCGACGCGAGCACCGTGCTCGCCGCCTCGCCGGGGCGCGGGGCGGTGGCCCTCGCCGCCGACGGCACGGCGGTGTTTCTCGACGCCTACACCTTCGACCTGGTCCCGATCGCGCCCTACCCCGACACGGTCCCCGATGCGACCGATGGGGTCTTCGTCGGCGATGACAGCGGCAGCGTCACCCGGGTCCGCTTCGAGGCGTCCATCGGCGCGGCCCGCTACGTCTACGGGACCGACAGCTGGTCCACAGTGTCCGATGAGGACATGCCACCTCGGCCGGGCGCGGCGGCGTGGTACGAGCCCAGCACCGCGCGTGTGTTCGTGGCCGGCGGTGGCGAGCTGACGAGCATATTGCAGGTCGAGGTCGCAACCGAAGACACGACCCTGCCGACCTTTGGCGAGCTCGACACGAACCTCGACGGCCCCCGCGTGGGCGGAGCGCTGATCGGCCGCGATACGCAGGGCGTGGGCGGCCTGCTCGCCTTTGGCGGCGACGACCCTTCCCTGCCCCTGGCCTACGCAGTCGGCTCGGGCGAAGGCTCTGGGTCCGCGGGTCTCGCCTGGACCGACGCGCGGTGCACCACGCTCGACGGTGCGCGCAGTCTCTGCGCCGGCGGCTCCATCGACGGCACGACCACGGCCGAGGGCGCGCTGGTCGACACCAGCGCCGGCCTCGAGGTGACCCGGCTGCCCGACCTCCTGCCCATCCCCATGCGCGAGGTGGTATGGCTGGAGGACGATGCCGCGGTCTACGCGCAAGGCGAGGCTCGCCTGGTGCGCGTCGACAGAGCGACGCTCGAGGTGTCCGAGCCCCTCGGGAGCCCACAACGGGCCGCCGGCGGAGGCGCGGCAGTCCTCCCGACGGGCGTCACGCTGCTCGCCGGTGGGGAGGCCGCCGACGGCTCGGCGACCGACGTGTGGCAGCTCTTCTCGCCCGCGCTGCCGGGTGATTGAGACGGCCTGGGCCGTATTGGCAACACGCGGGCGCACCTGTATGGTTCGCCCACTTCGCGAAGAGTTGCTAATGGCCGACGAAACACTCTCGATCACCGACAACCGTACCGGGACCTCGTACGAACTGCCGATCAACGACGGCACCGTGCGGGCCATGGATTTCCGCCAGATGAAGACCTCCGAAGAGGACTTCGGGCTGATGGTCTACGACCCCGCGTACAAGAACACGGCCTCGTGCCGGTCGGCGATCACCTACATCGACGGCGACAAGGGCATCCTCCGGTACCGCGGCTACCCCATCGAGCAGCTCGCCGAGCAGTCGAACTATCTCGAGGTGGCCTACCTCCTGCTCAACGGCGAGCTGCCGAACAAGCAGCAGTCCGACGCGTGGAGCAACGAGATCACCACGCACACCTACGTGCACGAGTTCCTCAAGACGTGCATGGAAGGGTATCGCTACGACGCGCACCCCATGGGCCGCCTCGTCGCGTTCCTCGGCACGCTCTCCACGTTCTACACGTCCTCCAAAGACGTTCGAAACGCGGAAGTCCGCAACGAGCACATCGTCAAGATCATCGCCAAGCTGCCGACGGTGGCCGCATGGGCGTACCGCCACTCGCTCGGTCGCCCCTACGTCTACCCGAACAACGATCTGTCGTACTGCGGCAACTTCTTGAGCATGCTCTTCCAGTTGGCCGAGCCCAACTACGAGCCCAACCCCATCCTCGAAAAGGCCCTCGACGTGCTGTTCATCCTGCACGCCGACCACGAGCAGAACTGCTCGGCCAGTGCAGCGCGGGCCGTGGGTAGCTCCGAAGCCGACCCCTACTGCTCGCTCGCCGCCGCCTCGGCAGCCCTCTACGGCCCGCTGCACGGCGGCGCCAACGAGGCCGTCTTGCGCATGCTCGACGACATCGGCGACGTGAAGAACATCCCGGCGTTCATGGAAGGCGTCCGCAAGGGTGAGCGCAAGCTCATGGGCTTCGGGCACCGCGTCTACAAGAACTACGACCCGCGGGCGCGCGTCATCAAGAAGCTCGCCGACCAGGTCTTCGAGATCACGGGCGCCAACCCCCGCCTCGAGATCGCGCTGGAGCTCGAGAAGATCGCGCTCAACGAGGAGTACTTCGTCAAGCGCAAGCTCTACCCCAACGTCGACTTCTACTCGGGCCTCATCTACCAGGCGATGGGCTTCCCCACCGAGATGTTCCCCGTGCTCTTCGCAATCCCACGCGCCAGCGGCTGGCTCGCGCAGTGGAGCGAGATGCTCGAGGACAAAGAGCAGAAGATCGCGCGGCCGCGCCAGGTCTACATCGGTCACGGCGCACGCGACTACGTGCCGCTCGACGAGCGCGGCTGACCCCGCGCTGCACGCGGGTCGTCATGGGCCCCCAGGCTCTACTTCTTCTCGCCGCGGGCGCCATTGCGCTCGCGGTGTTTGCGTTTCGGCGCTTCGGTGGCGCGACCGCCGGTGCGCTGTTCGTGTTCACGGTCGAGGCCCGAGGCGTGCGACTCGAAGGCACCGTGCCTGGCAAGTCCGACGCCGATGCACGCGACTTCATCGAGCGCATGGAGCTGCCCGTCGGCGCAAAACTCTGGGGCCACCGCAGCGGCGAAGGCGTCCGCCTGCGCTTTTCGTCGGACGTCCCGGACGATCTGCAGCAGCGCGCGCGCAACTACTTCGGAACGTGAGTGAGAGTCTGCCGACGGGCTGGTCTGCGCGTGCGCGCGCCGTATAGTCCGTGACGATGGTTCATCCATGGCACGACATCCCGAACAACCCCGACACGGTCCACCAGGGGTTCAACGCGGTGATCGAGATCCCGCGGGGGTCGAAGGTGAAATACGAGCTCGACAAGCCCTCGGGTCTCCTGCGGGTCGACCGGGTCCTGTACAGCTCGGTGCACTACCCTGCGAACTACGGGTTCATCCCGCGCTCGTACTGTGACGACAAGGACCCGCTCGACGTGCTCGTGCTCGGCTACGAGCCGGTCCATCCGCTCTCGATCATGGTCGTGCGCGCCATCGGCGTGATGCACATGGCCGACGAGGGAGAGCCCGACGACAAGGTCATCGCCGTCCCGCTCAACGACCCGGCATTCGCCGACGTGCACGACATCGGCGACATCCCCAAGCACACCTACCGCGAGATCAAGCGGTTCTTCGAGGACTACAAGGTCCTCGAGGACAAGTCGGTCGTGGTGGACGAGATCCGCGGGGCCACCGAGGGCCTCGCCGCGGTCAAGCACGGCCTGGCCTACTACCGCACAGAAGAGAACCGACTTCGCGGCTGGGGCTAGCCCTCGCTAGCGGCGGCGACGGACGAGCCCAAAGCCAAGCAGGAGCAGCGCGCCAAAGCCGACGCCCGTATCGTGTGGCGCCGTGCTGCAGCCGCCCCCGTCATCGCTCGCGCCGGCGGTCCCGCCGTCGGTGTCCCCACCGCTGACGGGGCCCGAGTCGTCCGAGCCGTCGCCCGACGTCCCGCTCTGCGAGTCCGAGCCCGAGCCCGCGTCCGAGTCGTCGCCCGAGGTTCCGGTCTCGTCGCCACCGGTGGTCTCGGGGGCGTCGACCCCGACGTAGATCGTGACCTCGTCGGTGCCGATGTTGCGGTCGTGATCGATGGCCTCGACGCGAACCGTGTACACGCCCTCGGGCAGGCTGCTCAGCTGCCACTGGCGCTCGAAGGCGAACGCCACCGACTCCTGCTCTGCCTCGACGAGGACGAGCTTCCAGCCGTATCCCTCATGGTTGTCGTCCACGTCGGCTTCGATCGTGACGTCACCGCCCACGGGGAGCTGCAACCCGTCTTCGGGCGCGGTGATGCGGACCTGCGGCGGCTCCATGTCGGGGCTGTTTGCGCCGAAGTACGCCATCAGCTCCGCGTGGGTGTTCTGGGCGCCGCCGTCGCAGAACTCGTCGTGCGTGGGCTGGCAGTTGATGCCGCCGGTCGCGTCGTCGTAAGGCGTGCACTGGTCGGCCCAGATGACGTCGGCCGAGCCGACGAACGGGTTCATGATCTTGGTCGGGTCGCCGATGTGCGCGAGGCCGAAGGCGTGAGCGGCCTCGTGGAGCGCCGTGGTCCCGAGGGTGGCGGCGTTGTTGGGGTTGATGTTGTCCGTGAACGCGAAGGTCGCGTCGCGCCACCACATGTCGCCGCAGTCGCTGCTGCACGAGACGCCGAGCACCCCGTTGGGCAGCCCGAGCATGCCGGGCGTGCCGCCCATCATGACCATCGCGTAGGGGAGTTCGGGTGGCGGATAGTCCTCGTAGGCGATGCGGATGCCGTAGGGCTCGACCTGCCGCTCGAACACCTCGATGAGCGCCAGGGCCTGCGCCTCGGTCCCGTTGAACCCGGGCCACGCCGTCGGGGCGTTGAGGCACGGCGACTCGCCCAGCGCCGCGTTCGTGCCCGGCGACATGTCCATACCGAAGAAGTTGAGGAAGATGGTGTTGCGGTGCGGCGGCGTCACCCAGTCGGCCGAGGGTCGCGGGGGCTGCGTGAAGCCGCCCTCCGCCGTGCCCGGCCGGACCTGGTCGCCCATCATCACCCAGCCGTTGTCGTCCAGCATCTGCTGGAAGTCCGCCTGGCGCTGCTGCAGCTCGAGCGCGGAGAGAGGCTCGACCTCCTTGACCTCGTGCCCGAACAGCGTGTTCGCGGAGAGGGTGTCCGAGGGCTCACCCGCGATCAACAACAACGACGAGAGAAACACGCCCGATACCATCAAACCTCGGATATCACACACCTGGCCGGCCGACCAGCCAAGACCCCTCGCGCCGCGTCAAGGCGGCGCAGGGCGGTTCGCCCGCGGAGATCCGACCCACATTAGGTGGGGGACGCGCCGCCTTGCGCAGCATCGAGCAGGCGATGCAGCTCCCCGACGACGGCGGCCGGGTCGGAGCCCATCTCGACCGGGCGGTTGGGGTGCTCGGAGGGGAAGTCGAGCGCGCCTTGGTGATAGCGGGTCTTGAACTCCGAGAACTTCAGCCCGTGGGCGGTCGAGATGACGATGACGCGTTCGTCGGGGGCGATGGTGCCCGCGGCGACCAGCTTCTCCAGGCACGCCAACGCGACGCCGGTGTGTGGGCAGTTGAACATGCCCGTGCGGTCCGCTCGCGCGGTGGCCTCGGCGAGTTCGGATTCCGACGCCTGCTCTACCACCCCGCGCGTCGCCGAGAGCGCCCGGATCGCCTTGGGCAGGCTCACCGGGTTGCCGATCTGGATCGCCGAGGCGAGCGTCGTGCCGGCGGTCACCGCCTCGAAGTCGTCCTCGCTCAGTGGGTGCCCTGCCGCCTCCGCCCGCTGGGACGCCTGGTACAGCGGGCTGGCCTGCTGAGCCTGGCAGCAGACCAGCCGCGGCAGCGAGCGGATCAGGCCCATCGCCTGCATCTCCAAGAAGCCCTTGGCGATCGCGCTGACGTTGCCCAGGTTGCCACCGGGCACGAGCACCCAGTCGGGGACCTCCCAGTCGAACTGCTGCACCATCTCGAAGGCGATCGTCTTCTGCCCCTCGATGCGCAGGCTGTTCATCGAGTTGGCGAGGTAGATCGTCGGGTCCTCGGTGAGCGCCTGGACGACGCGCATGCACCCGTCGAAGTCGGTCTCGAGGCTGCACACCATCGCGCCGTTCGCCATCGGCTGCACGAGCTGCGCCGCGCTGATCTTGGCGCGAGGCAGCAGCACGACGACGGGGATTCCAGCGGCAGCGCCATAGGCCGCCAGGGCCGCCGACGTGTCGCCCGTCGAGGCGCACGCCACCGCGCGGATCGGCTTGCCTTCGGCGATCATCTGCTTGACGCTCGAGACCAGCACGGTCATGCCGAGGTCCTTGAACGACCCGGTGTGGCTCGTGCCGCACTGCTTGATCCACAGGTCGCGAAGCCCGATCTGCTCGCCGTAGCGCTCCGCCCAGAACAAGTTGGTCCCCCCCTCGAACAGGGACACCACGTTCTCGTCCGCGACGTGCGGCTGCACGACCTCCTTCTTGCCCCAGACGCCGCTGCCATAGGGCCACTGGGTGCGGAGGTAGCGATCGGAGAACACCTTCATCCACCCCGCGGGCGAGCGGGCCCCGAGCGCCTCGAGGTCGTGCTCCACCTCGAGCAAGCCCTCGCACGAGGGGCATCTGTAGATCACGTCGGTGAGCGGCCACTGGCCGGAGCAGCCCGCGGCGCAGCGAAAGTGGGCTCGATAGGTCATGCGCTCGAATGCTACCGCGCGCGGCGGCCCGCAGCAGCCGCGCTATGCTCCCGCGCGTGCATCCTGCCCTCGCCGCGCTCGCGCGCCCTCGCTGGCGTCGCCGACTGCTCGTCCTGGTGCTCGCCGCTGCGTTGACCACCCTCCCGCTGGTCGGCAGCCTCGGCTACGAGCACGGTTTCGTGCTCTCGCCGCTGTTCTCGCTGGTATCGATGGCGGTCGGTGTCGACGCCATGCGTCGTGTCGCCGGGACGCAGCGGGCGTCGTGGTGGATCCTCGGCAGCGCGGTGCTGCGAGAGCTGGCGATGCTGCACGGCATCGCCATCGCGATGACGCTGCTGGGCGCGCTGTGGCAGCGCGGCTGCGATCCCTTGGGGGGCCTGCTGTTCTACGGCATGGGCCCGGGCCTCTCCTCGCTGCTCGGGGCCAGCTGCGGCGTCATTGCGGCCAGCTTCGTCGCCCACCGTCGCCGAGCCCTCTTGCTGGCGTTCGTCCCCATGGCGTCGTGCATCGCGCTGGGGCTTTGGCGTCTGTACGCCGACCCGGTCGTCTACGCATATGACCCCTTCTTCGGCTACTTCTCGGGCTCGGTCTACGACGAGGGCGTCGCGGTCGGCGAGCGCTACCTTCGCTATCGCGGGTACACGCTCCTGGCGGGGTTTGCCGCGCTGAGCGTGCTCGCGCTCGTGCTCGACGGCCGGCTGCAGCGGCGAGCCAGGCCGCTCGAGGGACTCACAACAGGTCCTCGGGCGCTGCTCGCCGTGATCGCCCTCGCGACCAGTGTGGCGTCAGTGTCGCTCGGGTGGAACGGCGCGCAGCTGGGGTTCACCGCCAACGAGCAGAGCATCCGCGAGGTTCTGTCGCTGCGCGTGGAGACCGAGCACTTCGTCATCGACTACGCGCCGCGAACGCCCGATGATCGCACGATCGAGCTGATCGCGGCCGAGCACGAGTTCGCGTATGCCCAGCTGAAGCAGAAGATGGGCGGGCGAGCTCCGGCGGGCAAGATTCACAGCTTCGTGTTTCGCGACCGCGGCCAGAAGCGGGCGGCGATGGGTGCCGGCACGGTGCAGGTCGCCGCGCCGTGGCGGCAACAGATCTACCTCGACCACCGCGACTTCCCCCACCCGGTGCTGCACCACGAGCTCGCCCACATCTTCGGCAACACGGTGGGCGACGACCTCTTCGGCGTCGCGCGCGACGGCCTGCGTCTGAACGTCGGGCTGATCGAGGGCTTCGCAACGGGGCTCGCGCCACGGCCCTCCGACAGGCTCGACCTGCACGATCAAGTCGAGGTCCTCACGGCGCTCGATCGCCGCCCCCCACTGGCCGCGATCATGGGCCCGGGCTTCCTCGGCCAGAGCTCGCGAGTCGCCTACACCACGGCGGGTTCGTTCGTCCTGTGGCTGATCGAGACCCGCGGGTTCGAGCCGATGGCGACCTTCTACCGGACCGCGGGCGACGCAGAGGCGGCGTACGGCGAAACGCTGCAGTCCCTCGAGGCGCAGTGGCTGGAGTTCCTCGCGGATCGCGGCGGCGTCCGACCGCAGGACGTGCAGGCGCAGGCGCAGCGCTTCAAGCGAGGCAGCGTGTTCGAGCGTCCATGCGCACACGTGGTCGCCGAGGTGCGGGCCGAGCTCGGACGTGCAAGCGCGCGCGCAAAGTTCGAGGAGGCCGTCGACCTGCACCGAGAGCTGTGCGCACTCGAGCCCAAGCAGCCGATCCACCGCCTCGGACTGGCCCGCGGGTACATGGACGAGCGCAACGTCGAGGCGGCCCTCCAGACGCTCGCCGAGCTCGAGCAGATGCCCGATCTCACGGTCAGCGTGCTCAGTCGCATGCACGAGCTGCGCGGCGACGTGTACCTCTACGAAGGAGCCCTGCAGCAGGCCCGCGCCGCCTACGAGGCTGGCCTGGCCCTGCCCGACGACGAGGGACACACCCGCATGCTGCAGCTCAAGCGCGCGGCCACGCTCGACCCGGCGCTCGCGCCCGTGCTCACCGACTACCTCTCCTTGTTCGACATCGAAGGTGACGGCTTCACCCAGGGCATCGCCCGCCTCGCGGGTGCGCACCGCATCCGCCTGCTCGATGGACACGAGGCGCTGGGCAGCTACCTGGTCGCCCGCCAGCTGCTCAACGTGCAGCGCCCCGCCGCAGCCGCCGAGTTCCTCGAAGAGGCCCTCGCCCGCGAGGACACGCTCCCCAGCGACGAGTTCCGCCGAGCCGCGCGCTACGAACTGATGAACGCATACACCCAGACCCGCGCGTACGACAAAGCCGCCGCCGCCCTCGCCACCCTGCAAGCCGAACCAGACATCGGCAACGGCCACCGCCTCCGCTACGCCCAGTGGCACGCCCGCATCGCCTTCTTCCGAACCTACCGCCCCTAGAGCGTCGACCAGAGCCCCGCCCCCACCACCGCCGAACCGAACGCGCAGGAGCGAGCCAAAGGCTCGCGAGCGAGGGCGCCCCGCGCCCGTTCTTGGAGGGGAGGCCGCAGCGGGCTTCGCCCCACCACCGCCGAACCGAACGCGCAGGAG
>JANSYI010000069.1 GCA_024742475.1 bacterium
CCCATGCGCGTCGTGGGTGTACGCGTGGCTATGCACGCCGGCTGCGTCGCCCGGAGCCGAGTTCGCCTGCAGCCGGTTCCCGTTGGCCGCGTACTGGTAGCGCCGCGTCCAGTTCCCCGACGCCGCCGTGTGCTGCATCGACAGAATGTTCCCGACCACGTCGTACACGTACTGCTCCGTGTACCCCCGCATCGCCGTCCCATCCCGCGGATGTAGGCTCGGCGCCGCCCCAAACTCCGTCGGCTGCGCCGCGTTCTGCCCCGCGTGCTCCCGACCCTCCGCGTTCACCAGCCGGTACAGCGCATCGTACTCATACCGCTGCCGCGCCGACACCACCGCCCCGCCGAAGTACACGTCCTCCTGCGCCGCATCGCCAATCTCGACGATGTTCCCGACTACATCATACGTGTACGCCAGGTCCTGAAACGTCCGCGTCGTATCCGTCGTCCGCAGCCGCGTCAGCCGCTGCGTGATGGAGTCATAGCTGTAGCTCGTCTCCGTCCCGTTCCCATACGCGATCAGCGTCCGCCGCCCCTTCGCGTCGTAGTCGATGGTCGACACGAAGTCCGTCGCCGTCACCGCCCCGCGAACGTTCGCCGACACGCCCTCGAGCAGCGCCGCCTCGTTGTACGCCAGCCGCACGACAGAACCGTCGGGCGTCGTTTGGGTGGTTGGCCGACCCAGCGCATCGAACCTCGACTCCGTCCGAAACACCTCGCTCTCCAGCATCCCCGCCGCCGCAGCCTCCAGGTCCGTCACGTCCTCCAGCGCCTCGAGGTCCGACCAGTTCAGCGTCTGCGTGTACTCCACCGCAAGCTGACGCTCTGCCGCCAGCAGCCCGCCCTTGAAGTCGTATGCCACCGCCGTCTGCACGCCCGCGCCATCATAGACCCGGTACGTCTGCCCGCGAAGGTTCTGTCCAGCGACTCTCCGTACACCGTTCGCATCGTCAGCACCTCGGTACCCGACGCCTCCACGAACTGGTGCGTCGGCCGCAGCCCCGCGTCGTACCGCCACCGCGCCGTGAACCCGCGCTCGGAGAACCTCCGCAGCGGGTTCCCCACCACGTCGCTGATCGCCCGCCGCCAGCCCGCATCCACCGAGCTCTCCTGCAGCGTCTGCCCAGCCATGCCGAACACGTTTTCCTGCGCCACGTTGCCGCGCGCGTCGACCACTGCGAGCGTGTTGCCGACGATGTCCAGCACCCGACGGGTCTGTGCGAACTCTGCATTCAGATTCTCGGTGACTACCCGAACGGGCCGACCGAGCGCGTCCATCCGTGTGACCGTCGGCGTCTCCGAGTAGGTCGCGCTCAGCGTCGCCGCCCGTCGGTTCGGGTCCGATCCCGGCAGCGCCAGGCGCTCGGCCTCCCACGGCGTTCCCACCACCGTGTCGCCCTGGTCGTAGCTCACCTGCGTCCACGGCCCAAACTCCACCCGTGCGTGCGTCCCATCCGGGAAGTCCGTCCGCACCACCCGACCCAGCGGGTCGTAGTGCACCAGCGGACTCACGCCTTGCTCGCGAAGCTCCGCCTCGTCCTCATACCCAGACGTGCTCGAGAAGTACGGCTCGTACTGCCGCACCGGGTTGCCCTTGTTGTCGAACACCGTCCGACCGCTCCCCACGTACCGGGGATCCGTATGGACCAGCACCGGCTCCCCCGCCCCATCCAAAATCAGGGTCCCGTCCCCGTCTCGCGTGGGCGCATCCCCAGGCTCCGCGTTCGCCTTCGCCAGCAGCGTCGCCCCGGACCCATCGAAGTACGTCCAGCTCTCCTGCCATCGCGTCTGCGCGTCGCCATGCACCTCCCGCGCCCGCCCATACGCCGACAGCGGCTCCCCGCGATCGCGCCACGCAAACACGTCGTAGCTGAACGTCGCGGTCGGGTCTTCGGGCGTGTCGCCCTCGTTCGCACCGTCGGTCCCCATCAGCGCCATCCACACCACGCGCCCGAACGCGTCGAACCCGACCTGCGTCCGGTTCCCGTTCGGGTCGGTGCTGCGATACGGCGCCAGCCCCCGATAGTCGTGCTCGAACCTCGTCGTGTTCCCCAGCGCGTCCGTCACCGCGGCCACGAACAGCCGGTGCGCGTCGTACACCACGCTCGCCTCGTTGCCGAACGGGTCGCGCCCCGTCACGGGCGCGTAGAACTGCGCCGGGTCGAACACCTGACGACCCGACCACGCCCACCACAGGCCGTCCGCCTGCACGTAACCGCCTTCGGCCTCCATCAGGCTCGCGTCCACGTCAGCCCCGAAAACCGAAGCGCGTTGCCCCTCCGTCAGCACCGCCGACCGGCTCTCATAGGGCAGCGCCCGCACTCCACACGCCCCCACCGGCAGCGGCCCGCTCAGGTCGTCCGCGTAGTACGTCGCCTCGCTCCGCGAAAGCAGCCGCAGCGCTGAGCCTGCAGGCGTAGTCTCATTGGGCACTTCGGGCGCGGCGTCCAACGCAGTCCGCAGCGCATCGATCCGTACGCGCGCATTGGCGGAGACCGACAACCCATGCAGCTCGTAGCTGCTCGAACCCGACGGCACCCCCGCCCGGTACGCGTCCGGCTCGTCGACCACGATGAAGTCGCTCTCGCTGACCACCACCGCGCTCCTCCTGTTCGGGGATCTCGGGGTTCCGCGCCGGGTATCCGATCTGCGCCGACCGGGTCACGTTGCCGTACGCATCCACGTCGAGCACCATCGCGTGCCCCACCCGGGGATTGCCCGCGTCGCGCTCGTAGTGCAGCGACACGCTCTCCCGCGCGTGGGCAAACACCACCGCGTGCTGCAGCCGACCGAACCGATGCTGAGGCGGTGCCGCCTGCTCCAGCCGCACCGTGTAGTTCGTCTCGCTCACCGCGTACGGCAGCGCCTCGAGCTCCGTGCCGTCGAGCGCATACACCTCCGAGCGCAACGCCCGGCCTCGCAGAGCTCGCGTGGCCTCCAGGCACTCCCGCGCGCTCAGCCCCTCGGGCAGCACCGTGTCGGGCAGTCGCCAGATCTCTCCCAGCGAGTCGCCGTCCCAGTTTGGTCAACTCTCCTGGGGGACGGTGGATCTGGTCGCGCGGGCCTCCGAGAAGCCTTCGCCGGCCGGCGGCCGGTTCACTGACACGCCGCGTTAGCGCACTACTTCCAGTTTGGTCAACTCGCTTGGTCAACTCCTCCGAATCCGCTCGGCGCGATACTCCCAGCTCGGTCAGTTTCAAGCGTACGTACTACTCCAACTCATCCACCCTCACCAACTCGGACAAGTACCTCACCCCCCTGCCCAAGCCGACCAGAACATGTTGCTCAAAAAAATCACGCTCGTCCACGGGAGCAAAGACCAGATCATCTCGACAAAACATCATCGGTCGGGTTTCCAAGACAAGCAGAACGGCATCAACTCGCCTGTCACTCGTAGTCTCTACAACAGCCCGAAAGATCGCACCATCGCCCTCCCCCCGCGGAGGGACAACGACGCCGTCAAGCACAGGACAGAACCCGTAGACCTCCATCGTCTCCTTCCTGCCCTCAGCATCGCAAGCGGCGAAGGCTACTCGATATTCACCCGCGCGAGGAGAATGAATTCGCAAGACAGCAGCAAAAACAGAAGCAAACTCCCGCAACGCATACGTCGACCTAACATACAACGAAGCAACGCGTGACATTGTTAGCATTCTCTCTCATGGCACATAGGGAATCCAGGACCCGCCTTCGATAACGATCAGACTCCTCAGACCTTCAAGCGGGCGCCTGTCCAAGAGGTCAATGAGGTCAGCTGTAGTAACGGGAGTGTCATCAAGTCTCACTACCACCCGATCTGCCTGGTTAGCTCGAACCTTCGCCTTGATGCCCTTTCGAGCTTGCTCTAGGTTCGAGGAAGACACGTTCAGGTGGTCGAAATAGTCGTCACCAATCTTGAAGTCCGGTTCTTTTCCGTCTGGACGAGGTCTATGATAGTGCTCAACTGGAACCCCTTCGCTCGCGAGGAAGTCAGCGGATTCGTTTTGCCGAACGATATTGTGTTTCGTTTGCGCGCTCGATCGCGGAGGAATCTCCTCCGGCGTTCCCACAGCCTTCGCGAACGGCTGCTCCTTCATTCTGAGGCCCTCGCCGGTGAACTCCGCCCCCGCGACGGCGTCGCCTTCTGGCTGCCCCTTCCGCTGCTGTCCCGAAGCTGTTGCGTCCTTTCTTGGCGTGCTTCGATTCCGTGCCTTCGGCATCGGTCCACTCGTTGGCTTCAATGACGCAGCCCAGCCAAACACGCCAGCGGCCCCAGAGACACCCGAAAGCGCCGCGTTGGCGGCTGTTTCAGCGCTTCTTGTCTCGACTGCTTCTTTCGTTAGCTCGCCGCTTCTGAGCAGATCTGACGGCCAGGCGAAGAACCCCTCCGCTGAGGAATCAACCGCGCCCACGATTTCGCGGAACTCGTCGTATTTCTTCCCGTTCGGGACGTAGCTGGCAAAGTCCACCGACACTCTGACTTGCTCCGATTTTGGGATCTGCCCCCCCTCCGAAGACGTGCTATCGCCTCGACCTGATTTTCGCGTGACGCGCTTCTTTGCGCGAATCACTTCGTCGGCAACCGCTTCAGAAGCGAGTTCGAGGTCACGCCGGGCAGCATCCCACGCGGTTGTCCCTGGAGTGGCGTTGACAAGGTCAGCAAGAGCCGCCTGCTCCTGTTCCAACGCGATCCCAAGTCCGTCTCGCCCCTTCGTCCCAGTTGGATCAGTCAACGAGATCGGCCGACCCGACACATACGCATACCGATTGATCCCATCCCCAAGCCCAATCGGGTCACTCGCCGTCCAACGCCCCAGCCAGCACGCGTAGTACCGAGCCCCGTGATATCCAAGCCCGGTCTCCTCGTCCCGCTCCTTCCCGGTATACCGGTACGTCCGCTCCGAGACATCAACACTCGAGTTCACCGCCCGATACGCCGACGTCCCGTACGGGTGATACTCCTCGTACGAAATCACCTCCGCGCTCGCCGTCAGCTCCAGGCTCGCCGACCCAAGATGGTTGCTGTACTGGTACCGATGATGCGTCATCGGACTCGCGACCGGACTCCCCCCCTCGACCGTCCGCGTCTCC
>JANSYI010000027.1 GCA_024742475.1 bacterium
CGGCGTCCGACTGAACGCAGCTTTGAACTCCTGGGGTCGTTGGATCGATATCGGTGAACTCGACCACGCTCGTTGTCGGGTCGTCGCCGATCAAGTGGCTGACGCAGGCGGCGTAGCCGGCATCGGCAATGTCATCCACGATCGCGTTGTACGTTGAGAGCTCCGTCGCGTTGAGCGTCTCCGCGGCGAGAATCGCGTCGATCGCATCCTTGACAGTCTGATGCTCAGCTTGAGTATCCGTGCATGCTCGAGCAAGGAAGAACCCCGCTGTCGGGATGGGTGGCTCGAAGGTCTCCGGCGATGGGCCCCCGTTGTCACAGAACTGGTCGAAGAGGTCGTCGTCGTCAGCATCTTCGACGACGGGACGATGCTCCCAGCAATGCACCCGACACGTCGTTGATGCGTCGATGCTGCAGCTCGCCGACGCGACCAGAGCGCTACCAACGCTGAGAACTCGGCTCAGGTCCTCATCATGATCCTTCTCCCTCGGCGGAAACCGGATGATCACTCCCGCAGCTGACACGATCTTGAAGCTGCTGCTTGCATGGGTACTCCTGCGTGGGCGGCGTCCCCCAGTGCGCCAAGCTCTCCTCGCACGACAACGGCTCAAGGCACGCGACGTAGTCGTCCCACGGTCCGACGCACGCGTCTGAACCGTCTTCCTGCGGCCCCCAGTGCCAAACAGAATCCACTTCGGCACAGAGTTCGACGCAGCTGTCGATGCTCTCATACAGGGGGAACCGCGGATGAGTCACGTTTCCGCACTCAGGGTCCATCCAGCTCTCGCAGACCACCCTGCAAGGGCCGACACGATGCTCAACCACCTGGACAGGCTCCTCCGGCTGCTCGACGTTGGGGCGACATCCAACCGCCGGCACACAAAACAACGCCGCCGTCGCGGCGACCCAAACACTCCTCATCATCTTCTTCTGCCTCCTAGCATGCAGATACCGTAGGGGACCCCGGCAAGCCGAGGCAAGATCACGCCGACAAATCGGCGTCCCTGCGAAGATCAGCGCCCGGGTGCTCGTCGTGGCCCGACGGCCGGATTCTCAACCCAACTGCATCCGCCCGAGGCGCCGCGATGCAGCGCCCACCTGCGACGCTTGTTCGCGGACGAGGTGTTGCAGCTTCGTGGTCCCACGCTTGGGTGGTGACGCCCTCCTCGCGTTCCTCGAGTCGCTCTAGTCCGATGCGCTGCCTCCTCGCCGTCGGCCTGAGCGCTTCCCTACTGGGGTGTGCGCAGGCCGAGCCCTGCGAGGAGAACCTCGGCGCGCAGACCTCGATCGCCTCGGCAATGGTGGACGTTGCGAGGTTGGGCACGTTCCACGAGCCAACCGTGATCACGACAGGCAACAACTCGGTTGTCGCCGAGCTGGACGGCACGGAGGACCCGAACGTCGGGGAGGCCGCATACGACACACTGTCCTCCAACGGCAGGGCTGCCTCTCCAGGCCCGCTGCTAGCACGCAGCGCACATGGAGCGGCGAAGGTCGTGGCCTGCTTGCCGCACGACCTGCAGGGGGCTTGGAGGGCACCGAGAGAACACTCACACGAGACGCGGAGTGAGTCCGTGTTGCTAGCCGGGACATCCCTGTCAGCTTGAAGCAGGGGAGCATTCTGTAGGATACTCGAAAGCGATGGAAATGCGTTTCGCTCGAAGGGGTGAGCATTGCGGTGATTGGGCTTTCTGGGCTTGGGCTGATAGCGTGCGTGGTTGAGGAAGATTCTGGAGCTGACACGGATACCTCGGGTGACCCTGAGTGGGTCGAACCTCCGGCGGCCGTGAATGATGGAGACGGAGAGGGGCATCTCCAGGTTCCATCACTCAGCAACTCTGACCTGACAGCGATCGTAGTTGGAGCCCCGTTAGACGACGTCGATGGAGTCGCAGACGCGGGAGCGGTTTCGGTCTTCGGAGGTCTTCAGGGGGGGTCTTTACCCACGACACCATCAGAGTTCTCTGATCGTTTCTACGAAGACGGTAGGTCGAACGTGTGCGGCTCCGCCTATGGGCAGCATTCCTTCGCGTCCGATTCGACGACGGCTGATCGCTTCGGACATCACCTCACGTTCCACTCGGAGACAATCGGGACGACGCTCGGGAGCTACAGGACAAGTCTCAGCATCTCGTCACCGTACGCGAGTGAAAACGACGGACGAGTGATGCTGCATCGGGCTGCCGTTCGAGGCTGTCAGACGTGCCCACTTTTCTCTCATGCACCTCCGTTCGACTGGGAGAAAGGGCACCCCTTTGGAGGAGACGAGTTCGAAACGGAGTTTGGCGCTTCTGCAGCGTTCGGGGTGTTCAGTCACGTTGATGTCGACGACGTTGGCACTTGGAGAAGTTCGGCCCAGGAGCATCTTGTTGTAGGAGCTCCAGCCTGGCAGGGGGGAGGTGGCGTACACGTCTTCGAAAGGGAGTTTGATGTCGGAGGGGAAGACTACCGGTCGTACGAAAAGCCGGGAAACCCTATGGACGGCAGCGTTGAGTGCAACCGGCAGAATTCGAGCTCGCCGTTCATCGCGTTGCGAGACAACACCCTGACGGGGGGTTTTGGGATCGGAGAAGAATTTGGCCGCTCGATGGCTGTCGCGGACTTTGACTGCGACGGCTTCGATGACCTCGCGGTTGGTGCGCCTGGAGCTGACCTTCCAGCGGGACTTGGAGATGCTGTCATTGAAGATGCTGGCGCTGTCTATCTCTTCCGAGGTGGTCCCGATGGTCTCGGGTCTTCGGGTACGATCGTGATTCATCAGGGAGTCTTTGGGACGGCGGGAGAGCCGGAGGATGGAGACAGGTTCGGGGAGGTTCTAGCCGTAGCGAACGTGAACGGCAGGAGCCTTGACGTAAGTCCTCCAGCGACGAAGTGGTCATGCTGGGATCTGGTCGTTGGAACACCAAATGAAGACAAGGGAAGGGGTGAAGTCCAGGTATTCTTCGGAGACTCCATGACGCCTGGGGCGGTCGGGCCCATCTACAGGATTGGAGAAAACGGTATACCGGGAGCACGTGAGGAAGAGGATCGGTTCGGCGCTGCGCTCGTCGGCTATAGGTTCGACAGCGGTGGTTTTGACGACCTTGCGATCGGAGCCCCAGGAAAGGAGGGGGGACGGGTTTACGTTCTTCCGGGTTCGATGAACGGCCCTGATACGAACGGGACCCTCGTTCTCCAACAAAATGTCGACGACGTCGCAGGGGACGACTTCGGGGCAGCGTTGAGCGCCTACACGACGTCCGGTCGTGGGGCCGTTGTTGTTGGGAAGCCGGGCGAGAGCAACGGTGCGGGAGCGGTGGAGGTCTTTCTCTTCAGCGAGAACTCGTTCACCGCCTCGCTGATCGGGAAGATTACTGCCGACGGTACTTTCGGCCAGGAGGTTGGGGCTCGATGGGGAAGTAAGCTTCTTGGGCCTCGAGCGTTCCCCACTACGCCGTGGGAAGTTTTCTAGACGGAGGATTCAAATGAAGCACTACAGCAAGATGGCAGTTTTTTTCTTCGCCGTTGGGTGTGGTCCCTCGGTTGACTCTGGCGACCAGGCCGAAGCCGGCGATGAAATGGGTGTCGAGGATGACAGTGCAGCGTGTGCTGAGGGGGCTTGTCCTGACGAGCTTTCATGCGGTGAAGAGGGAAACGTTTGCATCGGCGGGTTTGGTATTGCTCCGTGTATCGACGGGAAGTGCGGGCCAGCTCCCAGCGCTTGCTTCGACCACACGACCAAGCCTGAAACGTGCAACGCACTCTGTGCGCGAACAGGGGCGGAGTGTTCCGAGATGGCGTGTGAGGGGGTGACTGCGTTTGGGTACCCTGGGGCTCCAGAGCTTGCTGATGGTCTCGCGACGATCTGCGGAAAGAACACCGAGGAAGTGATCAACGGAGTGGAGCGCCATGCAATCGGGTGTGATGAGCCCCTCCCATGGTCAGACGAAGTGGCACTGTTCCAGTGCTGCTGCGACGACCCTTTGAACTGATAGGCCGAGTGAGTCGGAGAGGTGCTTCCAGGCTCGCGCCGGGACTGACCACAACCCCGCTCAGCGCCCGGGCCTTCGAGTAATCGACACCAAGCCCGGGCCCTTCGGGGCCGGCTCGGGCGCGTCGGCGGGTTCGACGACGATGTCGAACACGCCGTAGTCGAACGGCTCGCCGGGCGCGGCCTCTGCCGGGACCAACCGCTCGCGCAACCCCTGCTTTTCGAAGTGGCGCGCCCGGAAGTGGCAGTAGGGGTTGTTGCCCGGGCGGCCGAGGATGGCGTGCGCGGTGAAGCTGCAGCCGCCCAGGCAGGTGGCCGCAAAGGGGCATTCGCGGCAGAAGCCCCACAGGTCGTCCACGGTGCGCGCCCGGGTGAACGCAAGCTCCGAGGTGTCGTTCCAGATGTCGGCGAGCGGGCGCTGGCCCAGGTGCCCGCCCACGTAGTGCGAGGTCTGAAGCGAAGGGCATCCCTTGACGGCGCCGTCGGACTCGATGCCCATGACGAACCGGCCCGCCTGGCAGCCCTGCCAGTGGTCGTCGCCGTCGGGTCGAGGCGAGCGCAGCGTGCCCTCTTCGGGCCCGAAGTACCCGAGGTTGTTGCCGACCATGACGCTCATCGACGCCGCCGCTGCACGGCGCTTGATCGCGGCGACGCGCGGCACCAGGTCCAGCAGGTCCCACGGCTGCAAGAGCATGTCGGTTCGGTCGGCCGCCCGCCCGAGCGGTGTGGTCAGCTGGATCTGCCAGGCCCCCACGCCCTCGGCGCGCAGGTGCTCGAACAACCCCTCGAGGTCGTCGCGGTTGAGCCGATTGAAGTTGGTGTTCGCGCTGATGGCCATGCCTGCGTCGCGGCACAGCCGAAGCGCCGCGGTGGCGGCCGCAAAGCTACCCGCGAGAGCCCGCATGCGATCGTGGTTCGTGGCCAGCCCATCGATGCTCACGCTGACCCGCTCGATGCCCGCCTCGGCCATGCCCTTCGCGAGCTGCGCGTTGATGCCCCGTCCCCCGGTCGTCACCACCGGTGTGATCCCGACCTCGCGTAGGGCGGCGGCGATCTCGAGGAACCCAGGGTGCAAATACGCCTCGCCCCCGATGAGCACGACCTCGCGGGTCTTCATTTGCGCCAGCTCGGCCACCACCTCGAGCGCGCGGGCTGTCGTGAGCTCGTTGGGTCGCGCCACCCCAGCCCGGGAACCGCAGTGCGTGCATCCATGGTCGCAGCGCAGGGTCAGCTCCCAGACCACGTAGGCCGGAAAGAAGGGCGTGGATACGACGTCGAGCCGTCGCCGCGCGCCCGACGTCCTCCCGCGTTCCGGCTCCTCACCCATGGTTCGATGCTAGCCTCGAACCATGCGCAGGTGTGAACGGTGCCCGGGATTCATCCCACAGGCCGCGTCGGCGTGCCCCAACTGCGATGCGCCCAGCGAGCGGCCATGGTGGTGCAGCCCCGCTGCCACTCGAGGTGCGCTGGCCGGCACGGCGGCGATGACCCTGATGGCCTGCTACGGCGCGCCGGTCAACTGGATATTGAGCGAATCGGACGCGGGCGAGTCGATCCTGCTCGACGCCGACAACGCAACGGCCGAGGGCAACGTGGAGTTCACCGTCAGCCAAGACGCCCTCTCCGAGCTCTCGAGCGAGCTTGCAGAGGTCTCCCTCACGCTCACGCCCCTGGCCGCGGACACCGCGTTCACCCTCGAGTCCACGATCAACGGCTCGACCACCGAAGAGTCGTACACGATCAGCGAGGAGCCCGTCTCGATCGTGTTGCCCGCGGACAGCTTCTCCGAGTGTACCGACGACGTCTGCACGCAAACGATCTCCTTCTCGATCGAGCTCGTCTCGGGCCGTGCCGTCTTCGAAGGCTCCGCCCGCATCGAGATCTACGGGGCCGATCAGAGCATTCCCACCAACGCGGAGGCGAGCGTCACGTGGACGCCCTAACCCGCCGGGGGCTGCTCGTCGCAGTGCCGCTGCTGACCGTCGGGTGTCCCTTCGACGACGAGCCCGACGACGAGTACGAGTACTGCAGCGAGCGCTTCGACATCATCTCTACCCCCGACCTGGTCTTCGACGAGGACTCGATGCCGGTGAGCTGGCAGCTCGAGACCACCTTCACCGGTGTCGGCCATGACCCCGGCGAGTACTACGGCCCGCGCGTGGTCGTGAACTTCTCCGCCGTCGCGGTGAGCAACGACGCAGCGGCTTCGAGCGCGACGCTCACCGTCTCGCTTGGCGAACCGGGCCAGGATCCGTGGGTCTCGGAGAACTTCGCGATCGCCGTCGGAGCACCACGCGAGCCGTTCGCCTTCGACAGCTCGCTCGTCGAGATCATCGCTGCCGCGTGCGGTGAGATGGAGACCTGCCCACGCGACCTCGAGCTTCGCATCGCGTCGTCCGGCGAAGCGGTCGTCGTGATTCAGGGTCTCGCAGCCCGGCTCCAGAGCAGCATGCAGACCGAGCGCTACGAGGGATGCGGCATCGCGGACGCAGCGGTGGAGACCGGGCCCGAAAGCAGCGACGGCGCCGACGCTTCGTCGGGCTCGGGCGAGTCCACCGGCTGACCGCGCGCCCTCTACCTCACTCGGTTCGCGCGCGCCCAGCCGGCAAGTCGCTCGAGGTCCTCGGTGGCGTCGGCCTTCGAATAGCCTTCGCGAGCGGAGACCAGGAGGTCGGCCGCCTGTTCGCGCGTCGCCTTCGAGGCCTCGGATGCGACCAACGCCCTCGCGTAGACGAACGCAGCCTCACCCCACATCAACGGGTCGGCGTCGCTCGTCCGAGGCCACGCCTTGTGTGCCAACGAAAGCGCCTCGTCGGTGGAACCGAGCTCCAGCAACACCCGCGCGAGCGAAGTCCGCACGCTCGCCACTTTGGGGTGCTCGGAGCCCAGCATCTCGAGCCGAATGTCCAGGGCGCGGCGATACTGGGCCCGCGCCTCTTCGAAGAAGTCCTGCTCTTCGAGCATCGCCCCGAGGTTGTTGCACGCGATGGCCACCGAGGCGTGACGCTCTCCCAGAGTCTTGCTCAGCGTACCCAGGACCTTTCGATACGCCTCCGCCGCCTGGGCATGCTTGCCGCGTCGCGCGAGATCGTTGGCGATGTTGATCCGCGCGACCGCGGTGTCGTGGTGATCGGGGCCGAGCGTCGCCTCCGAGATCTCGAGACCCCGTTCGTGGTGGTGGAGCGCCGCGTCGAAGAGACCCTGGGCCTGCTTGGCGACGCCCAGGTTGACGTGCGTCCGGGCCAGCGCGCGGTGGTCGGGGCCCAGCGCCTCTTCCTGGAGCGCCAGCGCTTGGCTGAGTTCGACGTCGCAGACCTTCCACTGACCTTGGCTGCACAGCGCCAGCGCGAAGTTGACGCGCGCGTGCAGCACCTCGGGGTGCTCGGGTCCGAGCGCTGCCACCCGCAGCTCGAGAGCCTTGCGGTGCGCCGCCTCGGACTCGTCATACTTGCCCTGTTGGTAGTACGAGGTCGCGATGTTGACCATGGCCATGGAGACGTTGGGATGCTCGGGCCCGACGCTCCTCTCCCAGATCTCCATCGCCCGTTGATGCTCGCGCAGCGCTTCGGCGTGACGGCTCTGGGCGGTCAGCACGAGCGCCAGCGAGTGGTGCGAGTTGGCGAGCGAGGCGTGCTCCGGACCCAGCGCGTCCAGACGGAGGGTAAAGGCTCGACGCTGAGCGACCTCCGCCGCCTTGATGTCTCCCTTCTCGACCAGCACGAGCGCGAGCGTGTTGGCGACGTCGGCCTCCTCGAGCGGGAAACCGCTGGCCAGCCCCTCTGCCACAGGAAGCAGCGCCAAGGCGGCGTCGAAGCGCGTCATCCGCTTGCCGAGCACGAACATCAGGCGCGTGACCGCGTCGCGCGTCAGGGGGCGACGTGCGGTCGAGGCGTGGGAGCGAACGGCCTGCTGTAGAGGTTCGACCGCCGCCTCATAGCGGCCGAGTGCCTCGAGCACCTTGCCCTTCTCGAGCAGGAGTTCGGCACGGACGGCCTGGTACCCGACCCCAACGAGCGCGACCTCCGACGCTTGGACCCGCTCGAGGGCGGGGCCATAGCGACCGCCGTTGCGTTCGGCCTCCGCCTCCGCGAGCAGCCGCCGGCCCTCTCGCACCTGCTCCGCGTCTTCGGGCGGCGGAGGTTCGATGTCGGCTTGCAGCCGCGGCACGTCGGCACACTCGTCCAGCGGCGGCAGGCCCCTGAGCACGGCGTCCACGTTCTGGCGCACCTCGTCGTCGGCGTTGGCGAGCACACCCGTGACCGCCCGCAGGTCGAGCTCGGCCGAGCGTAAGCAGCTCATGCGAAGGTCGAGCACAGCCTCGGATTGCACGCCACGGATGGACGTCGCCGCACACGCGTCCTCGTGGGCGGCCACCCAATCGCTCGCGTAGTCGTCCAGGCGAACCCGGGTCCGCTCCCACAGCGCCCGGGCGTAGGGCGTCTCCTCGACCAGCAGCGCCGTCTTGACCGCGATCTGGCGCGCGTCGCCCCAGGCGGTCTCCATCTCGCGCTCGGCCCCTTCGCAGACGGTGTTCCGACCTCCGACCCACGCTTGCCACCCCAGGCCGACGGTCGACACCGCGAGCACGCCGATGCCCGCGAGGGTCAACCGCGCCCTGCGTCGCTTGCCTGGATCCTGCGACAGCCGATCGAGCAGTGCATCCATCGACGGCCATCGGTCCTCGGGCGCAACGGCGAGCCCGCGAACGAGGGCATCCACGACGAAGCGCGGCACCCCCTCTCCTGGCCACGCCGGCGGTCCATCCCGCTTGAGCGCCCCGAGGTTCCGGCCTCGATACGGCGGATGGCCACTGAGCGTCTCCCAAAGCGCGACACAGAACGCGAACTGGTCGGTCGCGGGCGAGAGCTCGGCGCCGCGATGCTGCTCGGGCGCCATGTATCGCGGCGTGCCCAGCACGATGCCCACCTTCGTCTGCGTTTCCTCCGACATCGCCTCGGGCGCCGAGTCATCGCTGCCATACGACGTGGTCCGTGTCGCCGGCTTCGCGAGACCAAAATCGGTCACCTTCACGGCGCCGTCGTCGGAGAGCAACACGTTGGCGGGCTTGAAGTCACGATGCAGCAGCTCGGCCTTGTGCGCTGCTGCGAGACCACGACCCGCAGCCACGAACGTGTCGACCACTTCCCGCCATGCGTGAACCCCCTCCCTCATCCAGTCGCGCAGCGTCTTGCCGGGGACGAACTGCATCACCAAGACGATCTGTCCGTCGGGGAGGGTCTCGACGTCGTAGACCGGTACGACGTTGGGGTGGGAGACCTTCGCCATGGAGCGTGCCTCGTTGATGAGCCGCCGCGAGGCCGACTCGGACAGCGCGTTGGCCCGCAGCTCCTTGACCGCGACCTCGCGTTGCAGCCGGGGGTCGTAGGCGCGCAGCACCCTGCCCATCCCGCCGGTCGCGATCTCGGCGATCACCACGTACCGGCTGATCGTCTTGCCGACCGGCGCCTCAGCGCGATGGGTACCCTCGATGTTCCGGGTGCGCACCGAATCCTCCGGGTCTCCCTTGGGGCCCGGCAGGTCGCTGACGTCGCGAACCGGCACGCCTGATTCTCGCACGGCGGGACGACCGTCGGCCATCGGGGCACGCCGCTATCGGAACTTCCGCACGAGCTCGAGGATGTCGTCGCCAAAGCGCTCGACCTTGGCCGGGCCCAGGCCCGGGATCAGCAGCAGCTCGTCCCGGGTGGTTGGCTGAGCCTGGCTGATCGCCACGATCGCCTTGCGCTGGAACACCATGTAGGCCTTCCACTTCAGCTTGCCCGCCGTGCGCTTCCGATAGCGGTCGAGCGCCGCCGCGAGCGAGGGCGCCTTGCGGGTGCCGGACGACGCCCGACGCGCGCGGATCGGCTTTCCGGGCATCCACACCGTGGGGTACTTGCGGCCCGCCGGGGCGAGGCGACCAGCCTGCAGCAGCTGCTCGACGGCGGCCACGATCGACGCCTCGTCGTAGTGCTTCAGGCTGCCGTGCTGCGGCAACGAGAGCAGCCCGAGCTTGGACAGCGCTTTCGCCTTGCTGCCGCGCAGCGCCTTGGCCAACGAGCCCTTGCCGACGGGTTTTCGCAGCGCGTCGACCGCCTCGACGATCACCGCGAGCGCGTCCTCGGGGAGCGACTCCGTCTCGGGCTTCGGCGGCGCGGCGGCGCTATGGGTCGGCTGACTCTCCCCCAGACAGACGTCACAGATGGCGCAGACCTCGTGCTCGGTTTCGGGATCGAAGTGGCGGCACAGCAGCACCTGACGACATTCGTCGGCATGCGCGTACGCCTCGATCGCCGCCAGCGAGTCCGCACGGTGACGGCGGAGCGCGGCGCTGCCCGACGTCCCCGAGAGCCGACGCTGCGTCATCATGTCGGCGGCGCCGAACATCATCAGGCACCGCGCCGGAGCGCCATCGCGTCCTGCTCGGCCAGCCTCTTGGTAGTACGCCTCGACGCTGCCCGGCGTCTGGTAGTGCACGATCAGCCGAACGTCGGGCATGTCGATGCCCATGCCGAAGGCGTTCGTGGCCACGAGCACGCGCGTTCGTCCCTCGGCCAGGGAGCGCTGCGCGCGTTCTCGGGCCAGCGGTGTGCGGCCTGCGTGGTAGTAGCCCACGGAGACCTTGGCCGCCCGGAGCGCCTTGGCCACCGTCTCCACGGTCTTCCGCGTGCTGCAGTAGATCACGGCGCGCCCCTGCCCCTTGCGGTCATGCAGCCCGGCCCGCTCCAGCTCCGCCAGAAGCTCGGCTTGCCGTGCCTTAGCCGTGCGTGCGTGGCGAACGGCGAAGGTGAGGTTGGGGCGGCGAAAGTCCCCCCGCACGACGTGCGGCTCGGCCATGCGAAGCTCCTGGGCGATCTCATCGACCACCCTGGGCGTCGCGGTCGCGGTGAGCGCCACGATGGGCGCCTCGCAGACCGACCGCAGCTCGTGCAGTCGCATGTAGTCGGGCCGGAAGTCGTGCCCCCACTGGCTGACGCAGTGGGCCTCGTCGATGGCCACGAGCGCGACCTCGACCCGGGCCAGCAGACGGCGAAAGCTCGCCTTCGCGGCGCGCTCGGGGGAGACGTACAAGAGCGCCAGCTCCTCCCCCAGCAGCGCATCGACGACCGCCCGGCTCCCGCTCGCGTCCAGATGGCTGTGTAGCGCAGCCGCGGACACACCCCGCGCCTCGAGCTGGTCCACCTGGTCCTGCATCAACGCGATGAGGGGAGAGACCACGATGGTGACACCACGACCGTCCGCCGCAGCGGCGATGGCCGGGACCTGGTAGCAGACCGACTTGCCGTGCCCGGTGGGCAGCAACACCACGGTGTCCTTTCCTGCCCCGACCGCTTCGACCGCCTCGCGCTGGCCTGCACGAAACTCCGCGTGCCCGAACCGCTCGCGCAGCGTCGCGCGCAGGCGCGTCAGGGTGGCCAACCGGGGCATCGCGCGGAGCCTCGCACGTCGAAGCGACGGGGCCTACGTGTTTGCGATGTGCGCTTGCAGCCGCGCGCGGAGATCGGCGGGGATCGAGGCGGTCTCCCCCTTGGCGTAGTCGTACCAGACCAGCGCGCCCTCTCCTTCGGCGACCGTGTCGTCCAGCGCCTCACTCTGGATGCGATAGAGCATCCCGAAGCTCTTCGTTCCGATGCGGCTGATCGACGTGTGCACCGTGACCGTGTCGGGGAACGTGACCGGCTTGCGAAAGCTGCAGCTCGTCTGAGCGAGGATCGGCCCGCAGCCTTCGTCGATGTCGCGCAGCGTGACACCGATCTCGGAAAACAAGGACATCCGACCCGTCTCGAACCAGCGGAAGTAGACCACGTTGTTCACGTGGCCGAAGGCGTCCATGTCTCCCCACGCCACGGGGATCGACATCGCGGTTGGCATCAGCCGCCGATCTGCTGGGACAGGTAGTTCTCGAGGCCAATCTGTTTGATCAGCTCGAGCTGCGTCTCGATCCAGTCGACGTGGTCCTCCTCGGAGGCCAGCATCCGCTCCAGCATCAGGGCAGACGTCTCGTCGCGCTCCTCGTCGCGGGCGATCTTGATCGCCTTGCGAAAGCGCTCGACGGCGTCGTACTCCATCTTCAGGTCGAGCTCGAGCTGCTCCTTGACGGTCTCGCCCACGGTGATCTTCCCGTAGCGCTGCACGTTGGGCACGCCCTGGAGGAAGAGGATGCGTTCGATGAGCTCGTCCGCATGCTTCATCTCGTCGATCGACTCGCGATAGATACGGTCGGCCAGGCGCGTGTAGCCCCAGTCCTTACACATCTTCGAGTGGATGAAGTACTGGTTGATGGCCGTCAGCTCCGCCGTGAGGACGTCGTTGAGCTGCTCGATGACCTTGTCGCTACCCTTCATGGAGCCGGCAACCTAGCACTCATCTCGGCGCTGAAAAGCCCCGAAATTTCGGGCGCTTATGGAACTTGAAAGCCGAAGTCGAGTTCAGCCTCGACTTCGGCACCGTCTGCGCGATCCTGACGATCGCTTTCAATTCCGCGCTCGGAATACTCGTGCGCAGTGGCCGCTAACCCAGGCCGTCCGGCGCGTTGTCCTCGGGCATCTCACCGGTGCGCAGGCGGATCAGGTCGCGGATCTGGCCGACACACATCCCGCAGCTGGTGCCCGCTTGGCAGGCCCTGGCGATACCACCAACGGTCTTTACGCCCCGCTCGACTTCAGCGTCGATGGTGCGGCAGGAGACTCCCTTGCAGAGGCAAACGATCATGGCGACGTCTCGGGTGCGTGGAGGGATGAGTTGAAAACAGATTTCAACTTCCTTTTCTTTGTACCCGACGGTCCCGCGGCCGGCAAGGCTATTGATCGGCCAATTCAACGAGAGGAGGACCAGAATGCGGACAGAAACCGCGCAAACGACGCGCAGCGCAGTCCCGCCGGCCGGAATCGGCTCTGCAACCGCGCCGAGATTGCGTCGTCTCCCCCATCGGGGAGACCACCTCGATGCGCAAGACCACGACCCTCGCCGCACTCGCAGCCTCGCTCCTGCTCGGCGGCTGCTCGATGTTCCAGTTCCACGGCACCGTCACGACGACCAAGACGGTCGACGGCAAGACGACCACCACCACCCAGGAGTTCGACAACTGGGAGGAGATGAAGGTGGCCATGGACGCTGCGGGCAAGGAGCTGCGCGGCACGACCAAGGAGCTGCTGACCAAGCTGACCGAGGCACCGCCACCGGGCGAGGTGCACCTCGCCGACCTCTCGCCGCAGCTCGCCGACTACGAGGGCAACGCCAACCTCGACTTCATCGGCAACGCTCGCGACTCGGGCGACGCCGGCTTCACGTACGTGCAGATCGGCGTGCCGACGTATGACGCCTTCTTCAAGAGCACGGCCGAGTTCCACGGCTTCGTGTACCAGACCCGAGAGTCGATCAAGCAGCTGCGCCTCAGCGCCAAGACTGCGCTCGGTCGCGACTACGACGAGAAGATGTCGCTGGGAGAAGCCGTCCACGCCGCGGTCTCGGTCGGAGGGGAGGCCGGACTCGCGGTCGAAGGGCAGCTCACCGAGACGCGAGAGCTTGCCGTGGCGCTGGCGGGCTCGGCTCCCAACTTCGCCCAGAAGACGCAGGGGCTGGTCTCTTCGGGACAACAGCTGATCGCCGGCGCGCCGTCGTCGATCACCAACCCCAAGACCGTCCTGCACCTCGACCTCATCGTCAAAGGCCTCGGCCAGAGCGTTCGTGTGGTCGAGGACTCGGGCAAGCTCCTCGTCGAGCTCGCCCGCGACCTCGCCACGCTCAATCGATAGGCTACGGGCGGGCGAGCACGAACGACTCCGCCGTGGCCGTGGCCTCGACGAGCGCTCGAAGGTTGCCGCCGCTGGCATCGAACGCGTCGACCATCGCTTCGATGGTGCACTCGTCGCGCGCTTCGGTGTAGCGCCGGAGCGCGAACTCGATGTGGCGGGTCGCCATGCACGTGCGCACCTGCTCGTGCTCGGAGAGCTGAGCCGAGAGATCGACGGCGTCCTCGAACTCGAGGTCGAGGACGGCCGACACGGCGTCGAGCGCATCGCCCGACTCGAACCATCGACCGAGACCGTCGTAGTTGCCGAACGCGTGCCCAGGGGGATCGGTGATCGAGTGGCAGCCTGCACACTTCGCCGGCTCCTCGACCCCCTCTTGCCAGCTCTCTCTGTCGACGACGTCGGCAAGCGGAGGACCGACGTCATCAGGCGGCGGCGGCACGGGGAGGCAAGCGAACATCCGCCCGAGACCCACACCTCGGTTCGTCGGTGGCTGGTAGCCATCGGTCGAGACGTTGTTCGAGTGACGCGCGATGAACCCGAGCTGCGTCAGGATGCCGCCGCGTCGCTGAGGATCGAGCTCGGCAGGCCCCCACGCGTCGCCAGCGGGCGGCGGCGTCTGCAGGTCATCACCGTACAGCGCCGCGAGCTCGGCGTTGACGAACGTGGATCCCGAGGTCAGCAGGTCGCTCAGCGTGGCGTCGGGATCGGACGACAGCGCCTCGATGAAGCGGCGCTGCTCCTCGACCATCGACGACGCCATGCCTTCGGACCACGACGCGTCGACGTCGCTGCGGTCGAGTTCGCCAAGCCGCTCGACGTCGGTCATGAGCGCGTAGAGGTCTGCTTGCGCCCGGGCGTAGCGAGGGTCGGCGAACAACCTCGGCAGCTCCGCCTCGATCCCTCCGTCTTCGAGCAGCGACTCGGCGGCATCCAAGAGCGCTGCGTCGGGCACCGAGTTCCACATCAGCAGGGCCAGCCGCGTCGCCACCGAGACGCCGTCGAGCTGCAGCACTCCGTCGACCAGCTCTCCGGTCGCGGAGACGTCCGCGAAGGCAGGATCCGAGATGAGCGCCGCGACGACGGCGCGAATGCCTGCGTCGTGCGAGGCCGCGGCGTCGTAGGTGTCCAGCAGCGCGTCGTGGTCGGCCTGGCCGCGCAGGGCCAAGGGCGCGTACTCGTCGATGAAAGACTGCGCGCACGCCATGGGGTCCCCGCCGCACAGCGGGACGTCGAAGGTCGCCGCCGCGACGCCTGCCGCGACGTCGATCTCGGCCTGCTCCTCGGGCGAGATCGTGGGCCGTCCGCCGAATGGTCCGCCGCCCTCAAACTCGACCTCGACCTCGACGCCGAACACGTCCTGCACCGCATGCTCGAACTGGCGACCCGTCATCGCGCGCACGCTCCCCTCGCCCACGTCGAGCTCGCAGTCGGGGACGACGGTCGCGCCCGTGCTGCTCTCCTCGCCTCCGCCCGATGAAGACGAACCCGCAGGGTCGAGGGTGGTGTCGGGCTGGCCGGTCTCGCCCGCCGAGGTGTCTGCCGAGGTGGGGCCCTCCTGCCCATCGGTGCCGCCTCCGGATGTGCCGCTCACGGCACCCAGATCTCCGGGGTCGGTGACGCACCCCGCACTCACGAGGAGCGCCCCCGCAACCAACAACTTGCCAGCGTTCATGCCCGCGCATTGCAGACGGTGGCCCTGTTCCGTCACTCTTTCTCTCCTTCGCACGCAGCTGCGATCCGGGCGGCGTGCGGCGAATCGGGGTAGCGCCGCACGAACGCGCTGCGCAGCGTCGCCGCGACCCGACCTCGCTTGCACGCGACGATCACTCGATAAGCCTGCGCATCCTCGCGAAGAGCTCCATCGGGGAACTCGAGGGTGTACGCCTGGAGCTGGCGCGCAGCGTCCTCGTAGGCTCCCGCGCCGATCGAAGCCCGGACCTCTCGCAGCACGCGGGTCTCGGCGACGAGGTCGGACCCCCGCGGGGGCTCGCCCTGTGGGGCCGACGTGGGCTTGGGCGAGACGGGTCGCTTCGGGGGTGTCTGCACGGGACCGGGCGGGGCCGCTTCGACGGGCGCCTGAGGGACCGCGGGCGCCCGGCGGGTGGATGGCGTCGCAGGTTCGGCTGCCGCGGGCTGTCGTGCTGGAGTCGGCGCGACGGACTCGGGCGAACGAACGGTGATGACCCCCCAAATGAGCCCCGCTGCCGCCGCGGCCGAGGCCACGCCCCAGCCGATCGGCCACAACAAACCGGCCGCGGCCGCCGGCCGCACGGGCGCCTCCCGCTCGACTCGGTCGAGCACGGCGTCGAGGTTGGCCTGACGTCGAGCGGCACCGGGTGCGGCGTCGCGGTAGGCCGCGAGCGCATCCCTCGCGTCGTCACAGAGGCGGGGCGGTGTCGTCATCGTCGGTCAATCCTTCGTTCCCGAACGTTGCGTCGCTCGAGCGCGCGCTCGAAGCGGGCCCTCGCGAGGCGAAGTCGGGAGTACACGGTGTTGGTGGGGATCCCCAGCGCGTCGCCCACTTCGGGCGCGGACATGCCCTCGATCTCGCACAGCTGAAACACGGCGCGCAGCTTGGGCGCGAGCTGGTCGAGGAACGACGACACGAAGTCGACCGCCTCGACGCGGATCGCACCGGTGTGCGGGCTCGGCTCGCCCGACCGAGGCTCGACGGGGCCCAGCGGCGCCTCGCGCTGAGCCCGGACCGCCGACTTCGAGCGATGCCGAGACGCGACCCGGCGCGCGATGCCGATCAGCCAGCTTCGCAGGGGTGCGCGGTCGTCGTAGTCGGTGAGCCGCCGATGCACGACGACGAACACGTCCTGGGTCGCGTCATCGAGCGCCGCGTCGGGCACCCCGTAGTGCCGCAGCGTCCGCCAGACGAAGTCGTGCTCGGCCCTGAAGACCGCGTCGAACGACATCGGGCGCGAAGTGGCCACGCTCAACCGTGCCACACCCGTGCGAGTCCACGCCGTCATCCGCACCGAGTTGCAGGCAACCCATGAAATCCGTCACAAGAAATCGAAGCGGACGCCGATCGACCCACCAGCCCGCCACGAGCGCGCCGTATGGACGACGCCGGGTCCGCGCAGCTCGAACTGCGGCCGCAGCAGCGTGGCCCCGCCTTCCGCGCGAGCCCAAAACCAAAGGCGCGACGCGACGGCCCAGTCGACCCCCGCAGACCCGGCCGCGTAGACCAACCCGCGCGCGTCCCGGCCGTCCTCGGCAAACCCCGACGCGGCCCCGTGGACCGCCCCCGCGCCGAGCACCCCGCAAAGCGGCACCACGATCGAGCCCCCGAAGAGCTGCCCGCAACCGCGCGCGGCCACGTCCCAGCTCTGGTAGGTGACCGTGCCACCTGCGACGCCGTCGTCTTGCGGTGGGGAGTACGTCGCGCGCGCTCCGAGTCGAAGGTGGCCGCGCGACCACCCTCCGGAGAGCTCGAACGCCGGCGCGGCGCGAGGAAGCACGCCCACCGAGACACCGACACCCGCGCGCACGAAGGCGCGACCGGGTTCGGGCATCACCTCGGGGACCGGCGCAGGTGGGGGTCTCGGCGTGAGGACCTCGGGCTCGGGCTCGGGGCGAAGCTCGGGCCCCGGCTCTGGTACGGGCTCGGGCTCGGGCTCGGGCTCGGGCTCAGGCTCGGCCTGCTCCCCTCCGTACGGGTCGACGTGGATCGCGAGCAGAAGCCCGACGGCGCGGTGCAGCTCCCCACAGGTGTTTGCCTCGAGATCGCGCTCGGTCTCGCCCGCCTCGGTCCTCAAGGTCACGACCGCCCTCGAGACCGAATCAGCCGAGGTCGACTCCACGCTCGCGTCCACGGCTACCCAACGATCCGCCCCCTCAGCCCCCTGCAGCTCCGCGTCCAGATGCTCGAAGACCGCTTCGGTGTCGCTGCAGCTCCCCGCCCAGCGGAGGTTCACGGGCGCCGGTTCGGCCCAGAGCCCCAGCAGCAGCGCAGCGTCCAGCAAGACGCTCGACGCCTACCATCCCCGCAACCGCCGAGCAATCGAAGCTCCAGGTGACGCCGGTCTCTTGGAACGGCGCCCCGACTCCGTCACCCTGAGGACATGCGCGGATCCTTGCTTGTCACTGCCCTCCTCCTCCTCCCCCTTCACGCCTGCACGACCGATGCGGGGGGCGACACCGACACCGACACCGACGGCGGCTCGAGCTCGTCGAGCAGCAGCGGGACGCCGACGGCAAGCGGACCAACCGACGCTTCGTCGTCGTCGACCACGGAAGCCGACGCGTCGTCGAGCGGCAGCAGCACCGGTGGCGGAGACAGCTCGAGCTCGGGCGCGGCGGACGAGTCCTCCACCGGCGAGACGCTCGAAGACATCTGCTACGGCTACACCCTGCTCGGGATGGCCAGCGAGGTCTCCAGCGACGGCTCCGCGGTGGGCGAGCCGATGTGTTCGACCAAACCCGCGAGCTGCCGCGGCGACGTCACCGGCACCTGGACCGTCGAGGCGAGCTGCGGCTATGAGGCCCTGCCAAACTTCTTCGCGGAGGAGTGCCCGGGCGCAACCCAGCAGATCACCGGATCCAACAGCACCGGCACGCGCACCTTCGAGGACGACGGCACCTACACGTTCGACGTCGTCCTGCAGCTCGACGCCGATCTGCAGGTCGACTCCATGGCGTGCCTGGGCCTGGGCTGTGAGGCGTTTGGCGAAGGGGTGAGCGAGGAGCCCGGCCTGGAAATGGTCTGCGCGGACGGTGAGGGCACGTCGTGCGACTGCGTCTACACGTTCGACATTCCCACGTCCGAAACGGGCGAGTGGGACATCTTCTCAGACGCACTTCTCCTGACATCGGACGCCGGCGAGGTGTCGCTGCTCGAGTACTGCGTGGCCGACGGCCGGTTGACCACGTGGCTACCGTTGTTC
The DNA here is from genome assembly GCA_024742475.1 of bacterium. GTDB lineage: Bacteria > Myxococcota_A > Polyangia > Nannocystales > Nannocystaceae > CAJXVA01. The sequence goes on from JANSYI010000027.1 coordinate 18,620, forward strand.
GAAGGCACGGCGTTCCCAGAGGCGAGCTGCAGCGAGGACGACGACTGTGAAGCGCAGGTCGAGGGCGACTTCGATGCCGTCGGGTGTGAGCCGCCCGAAGAAGACGAGCGCTGATACCCTGAGCCCCATGTGGGCACTCTTCGGCAGGAAGAAGAAGATCAAACCCGTTCGCGATGGCCGTCGCGAACGTAGGAAGTGTCCACTTTGCGGTGAGGACACCACGTTCATCGAGGTCGCCATCGAGAAGAAGTACACCGCCTACGTGGTGGTCGATCTCTTCAACACCGAGTCCACCGGCTTTCAGTGCGGAGCCTGCGACGAAGTGATGGACCTCGGCGACACGCACGAGCCCAACCTCAGCGAGCGCGAGAACAAGAAGCTCGCCAAGGCCACGGCCAAGGCCGACGCTGAGCGGGCACGAAAGCAGGCCGAAGCCGAGAAGGCCCGCAAGCGGCAGATCCGAGAGGCCGCCGAGCAGGCTCGCGCAGAAAAGGCCGCCAAGGAGTCCCAGCTCGACGACGATCTCGCGGCGATGAAAGCCCGGATGGGCATCGACTAGAACAGCCGGTGGCATGTAACGTCTTCGGCGTGAAGCGCTGGGGATGGCTCGCGGTCTTGCTCATGACTCCGGCATGCGGCGACGATGGTTCGTCGGGCGGGACCGACGGGTCGTCCACGGGTGAGCCGGCCTCGAGCAGCAGCGACCCCACGTCGGCACAGAGCACGTCATCGAGCGGCTCGGCCGACGAGGGGAGTTCGTCATCGTCGGGCACCCCGAACCCGACCGGTGCGGGGTCGTGCTCGGGGACGTGTGCGCCTCCGATTCCAGGGGGTTGGGAGGGGCCCGTCAAGGCGGGCGCCAACGCGGTCGACTGCAACGGCGGCTTCGCCGACCCGGCGGGCGCCTACTTCACCGACTTCGATCCCGGGCAGGAGACCTGCGACTGCGATTGTCAGCCCATCGATGCGGCATGTGAAGCGACGGTCGAGGTCCAGGTGTTCGGCGAGGGCGGCTGCGCGGGCGAACCCGACTACACCGCCGAAGTCGACGACACCGCGTGCTTCACGTTCCAAGGCCCGTTCCCCGAGGCGCTCGACGACGCAGGCGCTCCCACCCCACTCGCCGCGGACTTCGTCCGAATCACCCAGGTCTTGGTCGAAGGAGGCTCCTGCGCAGCCGAGGGCAGCTTCAACGAGGGGGGCTTCAACGACTCGGTCCAGCTCTGCGCGCCCACAGCCCAGCCGAGCCTGTGCGAGGAGGGCGGCCCGTGCATCGCCGACAACAGCGACACCTGCATCTTCCAAGAGGGCGAGCACGATTGCCCCGATGGCTACCCCGAGCAAACCCTCGGCTTCAGCGGGGCCGACGACCAGCGAGAGTGTGGCGAGTGCGACTGCGGCACGCCCGAAGGCATCTGCGGAGCCAGCCTCTCGCTGCAAGACGCCGCGTGCGAAGCCGGCACCACGATCACCATCGCCGACTGCCTCGACACGGGTGCCTCGGCGATCACCTCTGCGACCTTCGATCCCGGCGAGGCCGAGGTCACCTGTGGCGGGGGGTCGGGCACCGCACCGATCAGCGGCACCGTGGAACCCACCGATCCGGTCACGATCTGCTGCGTACGATAGCCGCCCTCGCCCCGCTGAGCTCTGCCTGTTAGCGTCCGCGCGTGGGTATCTTGGTGAACCTCTACGCGACCGTTCGCGAGCTTCCCGCGCTCGCGTTCCCCCACGCGCTCAACGCCCGTCGCGATCGCAGCGACCCCGAGCTCGTGCCCCACCTGCACGGGTTCATCGGGTTCGTGATGAACGGCGGCGAGCGACCGATGACGGCCTCGCTCTTCGCCGTGATCCAGCATATCGAGCGGGTGCAGAACCACCTGAGCATCGAAGTCGAAGAAGCGGCCTTCGACGCGATGGCGAGCTGGGCGGTGCAAGCGAACGCGATCTTCTTCTTCTCCGATGGAAGCGTCCGGGACCCCGTGGGTCGCCTGCTCATCGACCCGCAGACCGGCGAGGTCGACGACGACGCGCAGGTCCCGTTCCCCGCAGATGCGGTAGAGCGGAAGCTACGGTCCGACGAAGCGCTCGCCGGCGCGGGAGTCCCCGTAGCGCCCGGGCTTCCGCCGATCGTCGGCGCGTCGGAGGTTTCCCTGCGCTCACCGAACGAAGTGCTCCACCGCGCGTGCTCACTGCTCGCCTGCGCGATTCGAGCGGAGGGTCTGAGCAGCGGCGACACGGTCGCCCTCGAGCAGCTCCGCGCGCAGCTGCCCGAGGCGTTCGCCGCCCTCTCACCGCACGAGCAGGCGTTCTTGTCGAGCGACGCGCCCGAGCAGCAGGCGATCATCAACCACGCGTGGCGCTACGAGGCCCTCTGGGTGCTCGAGTGGGCGCTCGGCCTGGTCGACACGCTCGGGTTTCCCACCAACATCTGCGATGTCCCGCGTGCGGCACGAACCCTGGTGGAGGCGGATCGCGACGCGCTGCGATCGTCGGGCAGCCTCCGAGCGGCGGAACGCATCCTCGATGCTGCCGACCAACACTTCCGTCTGCACTGGGCCGTCCGCGAGGCGCGGCGTACCGGGGAGCCGGCCCCGGCAGGTCTCGACGCCGACGTGATCGCGCAGAGGCACCACGCGCTGAACTGGCTCGTGCGCTTTCAAGACGCGGCCTGGGACGACGTCGACACCCCCACGTGAGACCGCGGTCGAGTAGTCTCTGGCTCATGCGAGCTCAGCGATCGCGTTGGATCGGGCTGTCCCTTCTCGTGCTCGGTTGTGGTGAAGAGCCGCGAGAAGACGCCTTCGACACCGATGGGCCGACGTCGGAGTCGTCCCCGCCCGCCTCGGGCTCCAGCTCGAGCGGAGAGGCCGAGGACGAGACCGGCGACGAGCCCAAGCTCGACCTCGGCGAATCCCCGGACATGGGCACCGGAGATCCGCCTCCGAGCGTGGCCAGCTGCGACGACCTCGAGGAGCTACCCACCAACCAGGGCTGCGAGTTTTGGGCGGTTGACCTGCCCAACGTCTCACAGGCCCCGCTCAACCCCACCCCGCACGACCAGCAGTTCGCGATCGTGGTCACCAACTCGCTCCCGGAGCAATCCGCCAACGTCGAGGTGTTCGTAGGAGACAACGACAACGCGATCGAGACGGGCGTCGTACCAGCCAACACCATGCGCGTGTTCCAGCTGCCATCGATGAACATCGCGGCTGGAACCACCAGCGCGGACGGCGTGGCCTATCGCATCGAGACCGACGTCCCGATCACAGCCTATCAGTTTCAACCGTTCGACAACACCAGCCCGGTCTACTCCAACGACGCGACGATCCTCTTCCCCACGCACGTGCTCGATGGTGATTACACGGCGATCACGGCCGACGCCACGCTCGCGGGCAGCGACGCGTTCTCCTCGTCCGACGACAACACCGGCGCGTTCGTCTCGATCGTCGCGACCGAAGACGGCACCACGGTCACTCTCTTTCCCACCGCGCAACTCCACCCGGGCAACATCACCGACGTCGTGCTCGACCGTGGTCAAGTGCTCACCGCCATCTCGTCGGAGCGAGGCGCACCAACGTTTGGCAACCTCTCGGGCAGCCGGGTCGTCGCCGACGCCCCCGTGGCCGTCTTCTCGGGCAGCGTCGCCACCTCGGAGCCAAGCATCAACGTCACCTGCTGTGCCGACCACGTCGAGCACCAGATGCTGCCGTTGACCGCGTGGGGCACGGCCTACATCGGCGCGCCCGCGGCTTCGGCCACGGGCGCCGGCGATGACGAGTCGCTGTTTCGCGTCACGGGCACCGTCGACGGCACCGTCCTCGAGTACTCGCCGTCCCCGCCCCCGGGCGCTCCGCTGAGCATCGACGCATACGAGACCATCGCCTTCGTGACCGACGTGCCGTTCTCGGTGCGCTCGGCCGGTGACGAGCCATTTGCGATCGCCCAGTTCCTCTTGAGCAATCAATACTTCGGCGGCTTCGGTTCGCGGCCCGGCGACCCCACCATGATGCTGCTCGCTGCGGTCGAGCAGTTTCAGGATCGCTACGTCTTCTTGATGCCGCAGGGCTACAGCACCAACTTCGTCACGGTCGTCGCACCTGTCGAGGCCCAGATTACACTCGATGGGTTGGGCACCCCGCCACTACTGGCCTCGGGAGATGTCGGCGGTGTCGAGTACGGCTACGCGCACATCTCGGCCGAGGCGGGTCCGCACGTCATCGAGTCCGACACTCCCTTCGGCATCATCGCCTCGGGTCACGCCAACGACGTCAGCTACGGCTACGTGGGAGGCAGCGGCGTTGCGAAAATCTCCGAGCCTCCGCCCATTCCACCACCGGCCGGGTAGCGGGGTGCTGCATGCCACCTTCATCGGCCACCAAGGGTGGCTGCTCTCGAGCGGCGGCACGCACGTGCTCGTCGACCCGCTGCTGACCCAGGGGTTTGGCCACGGCGGGCTCGCAGGATCGGTGTTTCCACCGCGAGACTTCGACTTCGAGCGCATGCCGAGCATCGACGCCGTGTGGCTGACGCACGAGCACGACGACCACGTCTGTTTTCCTTCGCTGTGCCGGCTGGACCGGGCGGTGAAGATCTACGTGTCTTCGCGATCGTCCGCGGCGCTCTCGGGCGCACTCGAAGACCTGGGCTTCGACGTGACGCGGGTCCACCCGGGCGCGACGGTGCAGGTGGGGTCGCTCGTCTTTCAAGCCTTGGTGGCCGACCACCGCGCGACCCCCTTCGCCGACGAGTGGGACGTGCTGCCCTTCTTGGCGACCGACGCATCGCGAGAGGCTGGCTTCGCGTCGTCGGTCGACGTCCCGATGCCCGACGCGCTCCTGGACGCGGTGGCTGCCTCGCAGCTGAAGCGTTGGCTCCTGTGCATCGCGAACAACAGCACCGACGTCCGTTTCGTGCACGATGGCATCGGGCCGCTCACCCCGACCGATGACACCGACGCGCTGGCGAAGGTCCTTGGAAAGCGCTGGCGCAACGCCGCGAGCCGGGCCGGCGAACCGTGCTTCACTGCGATCACGGGCGGAGGCTGGAGTCATCCGGTCGACGTCGCGTGGATCGACGGCCTCGCGTTTTGCATCGACCCCGAGCGGCTCGCGCGAGAGCTCTCTGAGGCCTGCAGCGCTCGTGTCTGCGCGATGCGTCCTGGCGAAGGTGTCGCGCTCGGAGTCGATTGTCTCGAGCAGACACGGTCAGACTGGCTGCGAACCGTTCCGACCTCTCGCCCGGCAGCGGCGACGACGACGGTACCCCATGCGATCGCACCCGCGAGCGGACGTCTCCGGCTCTGCACCGACGACTGGGCGGCGCTCGAAACAGGCCTCGAGGACCTCGCGGGTTTTCTCTTCGGTCGTGACCTCTTCCTCGCCGCGCACTCGGTCTCCCGGTGCGACCCGGCCTTGGGCATGCTCCTGCACGACGAAGGCGGCGACCGGACATATGTCTGGTCACCGCCTCGGGGCACCTTCGTGCGTGGGGACATCGGAGCGTGCAGCTGTCGGCTGCGCTTATGGGCGAGTGATTTCCTCGCCCTGGTCGAGGGACGAATCGGACCATCGGCGCTGTGCTACACGGGCCGCGTTCGCTGTCTCAATCGCGACCCCGACTCGGTTCGCGTCAGCCCGCAGATCCTGTGGCTGTTCGCACATCCATTGCACCGGCCAGGGCCAGCGCGGCGCCTGTACGACGCGAGTGCGTCGGCGGGTCGTCGTCGGGGATGAATTCCTCGTCCTCGTCTCCATAGGAATCGACGTCGGTCGGCGGGGAGGTTCCCGCTTCGGGCGGCTTCTCGCACGAGGTGATCGCGATGGCGAGTACGAGCGGGACGCGGATGTGCTTCATGACCAGAGGTTGGAGCCTGGAGAGGAGGCAGAGGGTGCAAGTGTCACGCGACGAGGCGCAACGTCGCAGCACGTGCTTTAGCCGCATCGACGCTGGCCGTGCGCAAGGCTTCGGCCACGTCGGGGATGAGGTCGGCGCGTTCGATGAGCGCTTCGGCGGTGTGGGCCATCGCGAGTTCACCGATCATCAGCCCCTTCGCGGTCGCCGCCTTGCCGAGCATGCCCGCGGCGATGCCGGTGGCCTTTTCGACGGCCGCGGCGCCCTTCGGAGGCTTGACGCGGTGCCTGTCGTGTAGACGGGCGAGCTGGATGCGAATGGCGTCGATGTCCTGCTCGAGCCGCTCTGCGACCACGGACACCGTCTCGGCGTCGTCGTCATTCTTCAGCGACCGCAAGGTGGCTTCATACGCGCGCTGCGCGACGAGCTGCAGCTCGAGCAGGCGCCGCGCTGTCAGCTTCGTCTCTTCGACGTCGCCTCGGGCGGTGGGAACGCTCGGGGTAGCGACGTCGACCATGCCTTCGTTGGCGGCGCGCTCGACCTGCAAGGAGAGGGAGCGTTGTTGGTCTTCGTTTCGCATACGGACGGCCTAGGCAACCACGCGAGGGCGTCAACCCCCCGAATGGAGCCCGACCGCGTCAGAAGAGCCAGACGCCCGACTTGCGACACGACTTGCGGATCTGCTTGCGCTGCGGGTCCCCACGCTCGAGCGTCTTGTAGACAGCGCGCGCCGCGTCCTTGTCCTTGCGCTCGCAAGCCGCCGCGGCCTTCGCCGCCGCTGGGACGTTGCGCCGCGGCCGGGATGCCTTCGCGCGCCGCTCGTGCACCACCGGCTCGGGCTCGACGAGCGACCTCGGTGCTTCGGTCTCTGGCTGCTGCTCGTCCCGGTCCTCGCCTTCGGTGGGCGTGAACGCGACCGCTGGCACCTGCGGCTCGAGCTGCTGCAGGTTGATGCCCGCGAAGGCGAACCGCCGCAGGCGCTCGACGCTGTCGGAGGCCGCGCCCGCAAACAGCGGGAGGAGCGACGCGATCACGACGGCCCCCATCAAGAACAGCGGGGGTTGCGCCAGGCGAATTTGGACCGTGTCGCGGCTCACCGGGGGGCGAGACTGGCACCGCCCGATGCCCCGTTCAACCGACCGCCGAGATCGGTGGCCATCCGGGCACACGTCCTCACGTGCGCCGGACGCTGTTCGCGCGGCCACGGCACGCCTCGACCGACCCGGCCGCCGGATGGTTCGGGCAGCCGCGGTTCAGGCGTCAGCGTGTCGCGCCTTGAACCGGCGAACGAACGAGAACGACAGCACGACGGTCGACACGAGCGTCGGCACAATCGCGCCCACGACCGCCGCGAGCAGCACGGTGCCTACGAGCGCGAGCAGCTGGAGGACCACGCTCGGAGTCAGCAGAAGCGTGCCGAGGTCGAGCACGAGAAGCGGGAGGGCGATGAACAAGATGAGCGGGCCAGCGCGCGCAGCCGGGCCCAACGCGAGGACCTTCCACTCCTGTTCACTCGCTGCAGCTTCGACCGCGGCCCACAGCGCGTCTCCGCGACCTTCGATGACGCCCGACATGCCCCATAGAGCGAGTCCGACGCCCACCGGGATCAGCACCAGCGGAACGATGATCCACCCCCCCACGAGCCTCCACACCAACACCGTCAGCCCGACCGCCGGCGCCACGAATACGCCGATGTACGCCCCGCCGACGAGCGCGACCACGGGCACCGCCAACCATGCATCCGCGTCCGACGCTGCGACCGCGTCGGCCACCGACAGCAAGAAGAAGCCGACCAGGCACACCACGAACGCCTTCTTGCAGGGTCCCCAGAACGAGCGCCACCAGAAATGAGCTTCGCTGCGGAACGTTCCAGCCACGAGTCCCAACGGTACCGCGTTCACGAGCCGCGCGTAGACGTCACGGGGAGTTCATCCTCCCTCAGCGCAACGCGTCATCGACCTCGTGCGTCGCTTCGACGAGCGCATGCAGCGATTCCGCGCGCTCGGAGAGCTCGACCTCGAGGCCGTCTCGATCGAGGGCGATGAACCGACTCCCGGCGTCGACGACGGCCGCCAGCTGATCGGCGAGCTCGCGAAGCTGCGCGTCGATGGCCTGCTTGGCCCGCTCGATCTCCTCGCTGCGCTGCGGCAGCCGGTGCAGCTGCAGCGACGCCTCGGCTCGATCGACGACGCGCTCGGTGCACGCGAGGGCATCCGTCCACATCACGTCGCCCTCGGGCAGCTCGGCGCGGAGCTCGTGCAAGCTCTCGACCGACGTGAGCGCTCGATCGATCTGTGCGCTCACCGATTCGGGCAGCCCCTCCGGCAGACCCGCGAGCCGCTCGTGCAGCGCATCGGGAAGGATGGACGCCCGCTGCGGATCGGCCTCTTGGTCACGGTAGCGCCGCTCGAGCACCAAGAACAACGGCACCGCACACAGCGCGAGCGCAGCCGCCACGACCGGTCCTCCCATCGCGACCCAAACGATCGCGGCGGCGGCGACCATCAGCGCCCATGCGATGCGGTCGGCCATGGCCCCGTCCACGAACGCCGCCACGATGCCCGCGGCAAACGGGCTCGCGAACGCCAACCCCACGGACAACGCAACCGCGACGCCAACGCTCGCAAACACCCCCACGCCGCCGAGGTAGAGCCCGACCGTCTGTACGGGAAACATCCACCCGATGCTGGCCCACATCGCCTCGAACGCCATGGCGTCTTCGCCCTCCGTCTCGGCGGCGGAGCGGATCGTCTCCAGCGACAGTGCGTTGTCCGGGTCCACGCCGGCCCAGTCTACAAGCGATCGAGAAGGTGCTCGATCGCGTCGATGCAGTGCCACGGGCCGTACTCCCGCAGCCTCCCGATCGGCTGCGCGCCGTAGCTGACGGCGACCGAGCGCACGCCCGCGGCGGCGGCCATCTTCAGGTCCCAGTGGCTGTCGCCGACCATGATCGTCTCCTCAGCGCGTGCGCCTACTTCGTCGAGTAGCTGGTGGACCATCAGCGGGTCGGGCTTGGAAGCCGTCTCGTCAGCGGTCCGGGTGGCGACGAAGTGGTGCCCCAGCCCCGTCTGTCCGAGTTCCCGGTCCAGCCCCGCCCGGTTCTTTCCGGTCGCCACCGCCATCGGGATGCCGCGATCGCCGATCGAACGAAGGGTCGATTCGACGCCACTGAACGCCTCGGTCGGAGGAGCGTCGGAGGCGAGCCAGGTGTCTCGGTAGCCCTGCACGAACGCTCGCGCGAACGCCTCGTCCGAACCGGGCACCAGCGCGCGCGCGCAGTCGGGCAGCGCGAGGCCGATGACCTGTGCGAGGGACTCGTCGCTCCCGGCGGCCACACCGAGCGAGGTCAGCGTCCCTCTGAGCGTGTCGACGATCCGGCCCTTCGAGTCGGCCAAGGTGCCGTCCCAGTCGAAGATGACGAACGAGACCTTCACGCCGCGAGCTTGCGCGTGCCCGGTGTTGGCGTCAACCGCCGGTCCTCCTTGCGGCCATGGCCCAAGGTGTGGGAGACGCATCGAGTGGCCGGCGCGTTGCTCCACCGATGCGAGCTGTCACCGCACCCCTCTTGCCGCGACGCGGTCGTGCAGGCGGTGACGGTCGAGATTCGGCGCGACGCCCAGGGGGCGCGCCTCGAGGCGACGTTCGTCGACGACGATGCTCGGCTCGCGCTGCCCGAGATCGCCCTGGACCCGCTGCGGCTCTGGGAGCACACCTGCGTGGAGCTGTTTGGGATCGGCGTGCAAGGGCCCCGCTACGTGGAGTGGAACGTTTCGCCCACGGGTCAGGTCGCACGCTTCGAGTTCGCGGACTACCGGAAGCGGACGCGCGTCACCTTCCCCTCCTCGCTCTCGGTGAGTGTCGAACGACGGGCGGCGACAGCGGTGGTCATCGCCGAAGGAGTCTTCGGATTGCGCAACATGACGGCCGGAGCGGTCACCGCCGTGGTGCGGAGCGGCCAGGGATCGGTCGCATACTGGGCGCTGTCCCATCCGCGCCCAGAGCCAGACTTCCACGACCCGGCCGGGTTCGTTCTGCCGCTCTAGAGATCCTTCGCGGCTCGATACCTGTCGGAGATGTGGCAGCCGGTGGAGCCCTCTCCTCCTGAGGCGTAGCAGGTCTTGCCGTTCGACTTTCCCAGCTCGAGCTTGCCCGCGCGCATGGTGTCGAGTCCGCCGGGGATCGGCTCCGAGACGTACTGCGAGTCGCCTCTGCCGACCTCGAGTTCCTCATGCACGACCCGGTTGGAGCCTCGAAGGTATCGATAGACGAAGTGGCGACCCGCCGCAGATGGGGACCGAACCTCGACTCGGACCTCTTCGGCATCCGGGTAAGCGTCGGCATACTTTGCGAGCTGACGGCCAGCTTCGTCCGCCCGCCAGTCGAAGCCATCGAGCAGCTCGGTCTTGGCGAGCACGACGGGTGCGCCGCGTCGGTTGGTTCGGAGCTCACCGGGCAGCGCACCCAAGTCGACCGATACGACCCCGGCCACGGTCTCGGTATCGATGACTGGATTGGCGTAGCGCTCCTCCACCACGCGCTCTACCAACTCGAGGCCGTGGGGCGACTGCATCGAGGCGCGGTACTTGCCACGGGCCGACGCGATCACGCTGTCGACTTCGCCTCGCGTCTTGGGCATCGTCCCCTTCCAGCGAGTCTCGAGCGCGGCTTCGATGCAGGCATCGACGAACGTCTCGTCCTCGATGCAGAGCACGGGCGTTCCGCCGTAGCAGTTCTTACCGTCCAGGAGAGCGGTCCGCACCGCGGCTGCGCCGTCTTCGACGGGTTCATCGCGCTTGCTTTGCCCGTCGCAGCTCACCGCGAAGCCGCAACACACAACGAGGGCCCAAGAGACTCGCTCGAGCATGGCCCAAGTGTTCTCCATGAGCGGAACCAACGTCAAACGAACGAACGGCCCGTAGGGGCCGCTCGTTCGTCACCTTGGGCTGCGAGCCGAAGATCAGTGGATGGGCTTGTCGCTGCCGCGCAGGCGCTCGGTCATGGCGCCCAGGAGCTCGTCGTGTTGACTGCGGCTGAGCGTCACGCGCATGAACTCGGCGACGTCGAACAGATCCCGCGGGTGAAGCCCAGCCTTGCTCAGCTCGTTGCGAATGCCGATCGCCATCTCGAGGCACCGCGAGTAGGCGTCCGGCGTGGGAACGCTGGGCAGCTTGAAGTTCGGGGCGACGAGCTTGGCTTGGGCGCGGAAGGCCGTGGGGCGCACGTAGACGTGGTTGTCGGGCGCCAAGAAGGCGCGCGCGGCCGTCAAGACGGTCCATGGCACATTCTTGAGCTCGTGCTTCGCGAGCGCCATGCGCAGCCGATCGAGGGGGCCCCGGGCGTGGCCGCCGACGCCGTGCAGGAAGTCGACGAACGCGGTCGCCAGGGCTTCATCAGCTTCGAGTTCCTTGAATGCAGCGAGCTGGGTCTTGGTGACCAAGGAGGTACTGCCGACCAGGTCGACCACGCGCTCGATGACCAGCTGCGGAGTTCCGGCTTCGATGAGCCCGCGCAGCGCGTCCTGGTCGAGCTCGGTCTGGGCACGCTTCAGCGCGGGGTCGACGTGGCGCTTGAGGGCTTTGCCCTTCTCGCGCGACCGACATGCGTCGGCCCAGGCGTCGCCCTGGAAGCCGTCCTCGAACAACACCGTGAAGACCGAGATTTGGTCGGCGACGGTGGGAACGGGGCCGGCGGGCTTGCTAGCGCCGGTGCCAGGCTTGCCAGTCCCAACGTGGCCATCGGCGATGGCGCGCTCGCGGAGCTTTTGGCGGAGCACCGGGTCGGGCTGCACGGCGGGTTGAAAGAAGTCGCAGAAGCGCTCGGCAAAGACGCGCATGTTGCCGTCTTCGAACTGATATGCGCGCTTCTCCTCGCGTCGCCACAACAGCAGGGCCCGCCCCCATTCTCGTTTGCGTGAGTGAGTCACCAGCGGTGCAACGCTGGGTTGAGAAGGGGTGGACGACGTCTGCATGGCTTCGCTCAAAGGGACCTCCAGGGTTCGGGTAATGTCGCGACCTCCGCACGGGATTGTGCCGGTGGGTCGCTTTTCGGGCCGAAAGTGCCAGCGGCGCTCCCAGCCACGCGCAGAGTCAGCCATCGCGAGCCGAAATGGCCCGCAAAGCGCAACTCTACAGCGACTCGCCCAGTATAGGCCATCTGCGCAGATTGTCAAGGTCCACGGCCTGATCGAATCTCGACGAGTGTCCCTAACAGACAGTCTGTCTCCGAGGTCGCGACCGAAGCGAGGTGCACTCAGCGGGAGTCCAGATTCGCAGCTTCGCCCGTCTGGACGCCCCACAGCGCCGCATACGCACCACCGGACGCGAGAAGTTCGTCGTGCGTTCCTTGCTCCGTCACTCGTCCGCGTTCGATCACGTAGGTGCGGTCCGCGTTGCGGATCGTCGAGAGGCGGTGCGCGACTACGATGGTGGTTCTATCGCGAGCGATCCGGTCGAGTGAGCGCTGGATTGCCGCCTCCGTCTCGTTGTCGACCGCGGACGTCGCCTCGTCGAGGATCAGGATCGCGGGGTCGATGAGGATGGCTCGGGCAAGCGAGATTCGCTGGCGTTGGCCTCCTGAGAGCTTCTGCCCGCGCTCCCCCACCACGGTGTCATAGCCCTCGGGCAGCGCTTCGATGAACGCGTGCGCCTCGGCGAGACGGGCGGCAGCCTCGATGTCCCCGGCGGACGCCGACGGCATGCCGTACGCAATGTTCTCCCGAACGGTCCCGTGAAAGAGGAACACGTCTTGGCTGACGAGGCCGATGTTTCGTCTCAGGTCCGCCATCACCACGTCGCGGACGTCGTGGCCGTCGACCCGCACTTGGCCCGCGGTCGTGTCGTAGAAGCGCAACAGAAGCTTGACCAACGTCGACTTGCCCGAGCCGGTGGGACCGACGAACGCGGCCGTCGACCCGGCGGGAATGTGCACGTCGACCGAGTCGAGCACCGTGGGACCGGATGCGTAGGCGAAGCTCACGGTCTCGAACGCGACCTCCCCACGCACCTTCGCCAGCGCGGTCGTGCCGTCTTCGATGCCCAGGGGCGTGTCGAGCAGGTCGAGCACGCGCCGCGTCGAGGCCATCGCGCGCTGGTACTGGTCCAAGATGGTGCCGAGGCGAGTCAGCGGCCACAGCAAGCGCTGCGTCATGAACACCAGAACGCTGTAGAGCCCAACGTTGAGCGTGCCGTCGACCGCCATCCGTGCGCCCATGACCAAGGTGGCGGTGAAGCCGAGGACGATGCCCATGCGGATCAACGGCACGAACGCGGAGCTCAGGCGAATGGCCTCGGCGTTGGCGCGGCAGTAGGCGAGGCTGTCGTGCTCGAGGTGCTCCGCCTCGGCCTCCTCGGCGACGAATGCTTTGATCGTCGCGATGCCGGACAGCTTGTTGCTCAACGACCCGGCCAGCTGCGCAGCCTTCGCCCGGACCGTCTCGTAGCGCGGCGCGAGCCGGCGCTGAAACCATAGCGACCCAGCGATGACGAGCGGCGTGGGTGCGATGGCCAGCGGGGCAATGGTGGGTACCGCCGCGACGAAGAGCGCGCCAACGACGAGCACGGTCGTGATGAGCTGGATGATCTGGTTGGCGCCGTCGTCGAGGAATCGCTCGAGCTGGTTGATGTCTTCGGCGAGAACGGTCAGGAGCCCGCCGGTGCTTCGGTCCTCGAAGTACGAGAGCTCGAGGCGCTGCACGTGTTCGTAGGCGTCACCCCGCAGCTCGTGCTGTAGCGCTTGAGCGAGGTTGCGCCACGACAGCGCGTAGGCGTACTCGAAGACGGACTCCAGCCCCCAGATCACCAGCGTGGCAAGTGCAAGCCAGAGGATCTGGGCGTCGACCGACTCGACACCGAACCCCGCAACGAACGAGTCCTCCTGCTGGACCACGACGTCGACGGCCGCCCCGATGAGCACGGGCGGAGCGAGGTCGAAGAGCTTGTTCACCACGCTGCAGCTGGCTGCGACGACGATCGCGTTGCGTCGATGCCGGGCGTAGCGGAGCAGCCGTCCGATCGGAGAACGCGGGGTGGACACGGCAGGCACCCTACCCGAGTTCGCCCGTGGGGACTCGAGCCAACACCTACGGGGGCTGACGTCCCCGCGCGTCGTGGCGTCCGTACGGTTAGGCTGTACCCGTGAAGGCGCGGTGGATCTTGATGCTCTCGCTCGTTGGGTGCGATGGCGGCAGCGAAGGTGGCGACGTCGTCCAGGGCACGTCATCGTCGTCGGGCACGGTCGCGAGCTCGAGCGGCGAGGCTTCGGAGAGCTCGAGCTCGACGACCGGAATCGACCCGTTCCCCGGTACGACGACCGGTGCGGATCCGACGACGGATCCTGTGGACGAGGGCAGCTCGTCGACCGGGGTCCCCCTGCCCGAGGGCCCATGGTGCAGCGTGCAGGTGACGACCCACGGCGTGCTCACCGACCCTCTCCCCCGGGGACGGACCGAGGGCGTCTTTCACCCGGCCATCGCCGACGCGCTCGAAGACTGGTGCGGCTGCCACACGCTCGAGAACAACGAGCAGAACGTGCAGCACTCCGGCCTCCGGGCGCCGGGCGGCACGTTGTTCATGGACTTCGAGGACATCAGTCGGCCGAGCGGCGGCGGAACGCTCGGACAAGCGATGGCGCAGGCCGTGGCCGACTACGGCATGCCGCCGGGGTCGTGCTCCTTCCCGTCCGACGCACAGACTCTGCTCGAGCAGTGGTTTGCCGAGGGGTTCCCCGACGGCGCCAACTTCGTACCGCAGTGATCGGGCTACGGCGCCGTTTCGGTCAGCGCAGGCCGATCGAGAACCCGACGTTGGGCCCGCTGCTGCCGCAGTAGACCGAGTGCATCGCTGTGCGCTCGAGCCCGTGGTTGGGCAGGGCGATCGCATCCCCGGCACGCAGGACCGCGGCGTGTCCGGAGTCGACCAAGAACCCGGTGAACTCGAGACAGCCGTGCACGAGCGGGCGGAGCGGCCCGGCGTCGGAGCGGGCCAGTGCGCGCAAACACGGCCCGACCTCGCGGGTCGCGAAGAACAGCGGCTGCCACACGCTCGCCTTCACCCAGCTATCGAACAGCCACGGAGCGCCGCCATCGACGACGTCGCGCATGAACTCGCAGCAGCGCGCGGCGAGCTGCTGGATGGACAAGGCCAACCATACGGTGGACCCCGCACCTTGAACGTAGACCACGCCTCGCTGGCCGCTGGGTGGCGGCTCGGCTGACTCACCGTCGTCCACGGGGAGGTATCCGGGGAGGGCGTCGTGATGAAACAACGCGCCGCCGTTGGGACGGTTCCAGTAGACGATGGGGTTGCTGGGGCTCAGCGGGCGGCCGGAGGCCCCACTCAGGCACTTGCGGAGCCTGTCGGGCCAGCTCACCTCGAGCGCCGGGAGCAGGGAGCAGGCCCATGCCCAGACCTCGGCATGCCGCTGGGCGCTGGGGTGGTCGTCATCGCGAACCTCCTCGCCGACACCAAAGACGAGGCGCCGGGACGCGTCCCCGTCGGCCGTGGACAGCCGACCGAGCTTGGCCCATGCACCTCGCCCTTCGCACAGGGCCTTGGCGATGTCGCGATCGGGGTCTGAGAACGCATCCGTGCAGCGGAGCGCCTCGCTCGCGTGCTCGACGATCCACTTCTCCCACCGCGCTTGCTCGTCGGTGCTCGCGGCCCATCCCTCGGGCAGCATGGCGGTCGCGTCGTCGCAGGTGACGGTCGCATCGCGGATGACGAACGGGTCGGCCGCCTTCCAACTCGCCTGCATCTGGCGCGAGTCGAGCTTGGGCGAGAGATCGGGGCGAAGGAGTTCGACGACGGTGCCGTGCTCTCGACCACGACGTTCGAGCTCGAAGCGTTCGGACTCGACACGCCGCACGGCGTCGATGTACCCGGGTTCATCGTCGGGCCGGACGGTCACGACCGGAAGTGCGCCGCGGATCGGGGTGCGCTCGGGGTCCGCGAGCATCTGGATCAGCGGGTCCTTGGCCATTCGCGCCATCCTTACGCGGTCGGGGCGGGAAGGAAAAGGGGTGCTATGTTGGAGTTTGCATGCGATCGACGACGCTTGGCCTCTTGGTCGTCCTCACAGGGTGCGGCTCGAGCAGCCCGCCCGCGGTGGTCCCGACCTCGGTGCCCGCAGACGCGGACACGGTGCCCTTGCAAGGCACCGTCGATACGATTCACTTCCAGAACATCAACAAAGCTCAGGGCCACTACACGTACAACGTGGAGCTCGTCGTCGTGCACCAAGGCATGCCCGAGTCGCCGCACGAAGAAGACCGCGCGCCGGGTTCGTATCGAGTGCGTGTGCACAGGGTCTACTGGAGCGAACTCGGCGCCGACGAGCAGCTTCGCCTCGCTCCAGACGGCCCCAAGAACGAGATGCACGTCGAGGCGTGGCGGGGCTACGCGGTCGGCGACGCGGTCGACCTCCAGGTCGTCGGCTGGGGTTCAGGCCACGGCGCCGCGAAGCTCAGCTCTCCAGCTCGCTGAGGAACGCCTCGATGCTGGCGAGGTCCTCTTCGCGCCCCTTCGCCGTGCGATAGGGAACGACGGCCTCACGCGTGAGGGCGAGCGCACGGTCGCGGTCGCCACCGGTGGCGTCGATGGCCTGGGCGAGCTCGAACTTCAACCCGGCGACCATCACCGGATCGAACTCGCTGGCGCCCGCGATCTTCAGCCCACGCTCGAGCAAGGGGATGGCCAGCGCGGGGTTGCCCGAGCTCTGGTGAACCCCGGCCAGGCCCGCGAGCGTCCAGATCAGGTCGGGGTGGTCGGGGCCGAGCTTGGTCTCCCGGATGCGCAACGCCCTCTGCTGCAGTGCGAGCGCTTCGTCGAGCCGGCCCACGTCCTCGAGCACGTTGCCGAGGTTGGTCAGCGTCATCGCGACGTCGGGGTGGTCGGGGCCGACCGCGGCCTCGTCGAGCGCGAGGGATTTCTCGAAGATTTTGATCGCCTCGTCGTGGCGTTTTTGCGCGAGCCGGACATTGGCGAGGTTGGTGAGGACGGTCGACTTCAACGTGGGATCGTGGTCTGCATCTCGCTCGATTCGGCGCAATACGTCCTCGAAGAGCTCGCTCGCGCCGTCGATGTCGCCCTGCTCGTACCGAACCTGCGCGAGGTTGGACATGTTTCCCAGAACGCGAGGGTGGTTCTCGGGCAGCGCCTTTTGACGGATTGCGAGGGCGCGTTCGAAGTAGGGCAGCGCGTCGTCGATACGACCTCGGCGGTAGTACGCGACGCCGAGATTTTGCAGCGTGAGCGCGACGTCGACGTGATCTTCGCCCAGGGTTCGCACGCGAATATCGAGGGCGCGTTCGTAGCGGGCATCGGCCTCGTCGAACTTGGCCAGCTCGATGTAGGCGGCGGCCGTGTTGGTCAGCGTCCGCGCGACCATGGGGTGGTCGGGCCCGAGCGCGGCCTCCCGCAGAGCGAGCGCGTCCTCGTGCGTCGCGAGAGCCTCCTCGAACTTGCCGACGCGGCGAAGGGTGGTGCCGAGGTTATCGAGTAGCCCGGCGCGCTCCTCCTCGGAGAGACCCGCTTCGTCGGCGAGGTCGAGAGCGGCGCGCATCTGAGCCTCGGCTTGGTGGTGATCGCCCAGCTCGGTGAAGACCGCACCCAGGTTCGAAGCGATCTGGGCCCTGTAGCGGGGATCGTCGCCGACGGGTGCGAGCGCAGCTTCGGCGAGACGGGCCCAGCGCAGCCCGGCCTTGGGGCGAGCGGCGCGTCGCCCCTCCACGGTGATCAGTAAGATGGCGGCTTCGAGCTGCACCTCCGCGTCGCCCGAGGCGATGGCCGAGAACGCGGCTTGCTCGAGCGTGTCGACCGACGGCTCGATCTGGCCCATCTTCAAGAGCGCGTTGCCGCGGGTGAGCAAGACGGCGCTCCGCAGGCGGCTGGCGTCGAGGTCCTCGGTCGAGCGCATCAGGGCGGCAGACCGCTCGTCGGCTTCCTTGTAGAGACCGGCGCTCATCCTCGCGTTGATCTGCGCCAGCTCGGCGCGCACCGCTTCCGTCTCCGGGGAGTCTTCATCCGCGTCGGTGCTCGCGGACACGCAGCGTGCAGGTCGGGGCAGCGCGCTGACGACATTGCCCGCTCTCTCGATGACCGTCGCGTCGGCGGCTTGCAGCACGTCCAGCGCGGCGTCGAACTCCAAGAGCTGCCGCTGCAGGCAGGTCATGCGGGCGTCGAGGAGCGCCTCGGACTGCTCGCCCCGCTGGGTGGCCTCGCACACGGTGGTATGGGCACGCGCCCACGCGTCTCCGTAGGCGTCGAGCTCGGGACGGATCCGATCGGCGGTGCCCTGGGCAAGGGGAGAGTCGCTTGCCGCGATGCCTTGGGTGAGCGCGGCGGCTCGCGCTTCGCTCCAAACCTGCTCGAGTGCCGCCTCACTGCCCGTGCATGCGTCGTCGGGCTCGGTCGAGGTGCCGAACGCGACCGCGCCCACGACCCCGAGTCCCAGCACCCAGGGCCAGGGCGCGCGAGCCTTCGGGCGCATCGCGTGCTCGAGCACCTCGAGGAGCGATCCCATGGACTCCCACCGATCGACGGGCGACGGCGCGAGACCGCGCTCGATTGCAGCGCGGACCGGGGCCGGGACACCGCGCGGATCGGCCGGCGGCTTCGGGGCTCCCTTGGCCTTGAGCACAGCGAGCTCCATCAGCGTCGCTGCCTCGAACGCACGCGCGCCGTAAATCGCGTCGTGCAGCGCCAGGCAGAACGCGTAGACGTCGCTTCGGACCGTGGTTTCCCCATCGAGCTGCTCAGGGGCCATGTAGTAGGGCGTGCCCACCATGCGCCCGGCCACGCTGACCGAGGTGTCCATCGTCGGCGCTTCGAGTTCGAGCGTGTCGAGCCCGGGCGTGTCCTGCGGAGATACATTCCGCGCCAGGCCGAAGTCGGAGACGCGCACCCATTCGTCGTGACCCACCAGCACGTTCGCCAGCTTGAAGTCTCGGTGAAGAATGCCCTTGGCGTGGGCGGCCGCGAGGCCCCGGCCCGCGTCGATGAACATCTTCAGCGTCTCGCGCCAAGTCCGAGCCTCTCGCTCTTTGCACCACTGCGACAGGTCGCGCCCCTCGACGAGCTCCATGGCGATGAAGGTGCGGTCGTCCTCTCGCCCGACGTCGTGCACGGTGACCACGTTCGGGTGGGACAGGCTCGCGAGCGCCTTGGCTTCGCGAACGAGGCTCGCGTGGTGATGGCTGTCGGCGTGAGTCGCGTCGTCGGAGCGTGCACGCAGCACCTTCAGCGCGACGCGGCGGTCGAGCACCGGGTCGTATGCGGCATAAACCGCGCCGACTCCCCCTGCCCCCACCTGCTCGATGATGAGGTAGCGGCCGAAGAGGCGCCCGGCTCCCAACCCTTCGGTGGGCGTCGACTCCTGCGGCGGCAGCGTCTCGTCATTCGCACCCATTCGCGGGACCAGTATGCACTGATCACCGCTGCGTCGGGGTCTACCCCACGTCGTGCCCGGCGGCCGCGGTCGCCTCGGCGGTATCCCCGACCGCAGCTGCGACGACGTGGCCCACCACGATCGTCGCCGGCGCCGTCACGCCGTTGCGGGCGACGATGTCCGGGAGGTCTCGCAGGGACCCCGTGAACACGCGCTCGTCGGTCGTGGAAGCCTTCTCGATGACGGCCGCGGAGATGTCAGGGGGGTGGCCAGAGGCGACCAGTCGCTCGACGAGCCGCCGGATCACCTTCACACCCATCAGGATCACCAGCGTGCACGACGCGTCGTAGCCTGGTGCAATCGGCTCCGAGTCGTCGCGGCCGACGGCGGTGACGACCTTGACCCGGTCGGCGTAGCCACGCCAAGTCAGCGGGATCTGAGCAGCAGCCGACGACGCGTGAATTGCACTCACGCCCGCCACGACGGTGACCTCGATCCCCAGCTCGCGATAACAGAGCAGCTCTTCACCCGTGCGGGCGAAGAAGCCGCAGTCTCCGCTCTTGAGGCGGACCACGGTCTTGCCCTCGCGCGCGGCCTCGGAGGTCCACCGCTCGAGCTCTCGCTGCCCGTGTGTAGCGCCGCCGCGGGGCTTGTTGACCGTTCGCCACTGCGCCGTGGTGAGGCCTTCGAGGCCCTCCCTCATCGCCTTGGCGACGAGACGGTCCGCCACGATGAGATCGGCCCGGGAGAGCCAACGCAGCGCCTCGAGGGTGAGCATCTCGGGATCACCAGGCCCTGCGCCGATGAGGACGACGTGCCCGTTGGGCTCGGCCGCCGCGAGCACGCGGCGCGCACGAAGCTCGTCGCCGGTGTCGAGCGCGGCCAGCTCCCGAATCGAAGCCTTGCGGGCCAGCCGTCGCAGCCGAGGGCGACCCCAGGTGGTCTTGTTCCACGGACGCAGCGAGGCGAAGCGGCGGACCGCGTCTCCGGTCTGCGGCGGCAGGGCGAGCGCGATTTCCTTGCGCAGTCGGCCGGCCATGCCGGGCGCGGTACCCGAGGTGGAGATGCCGATGCGAACCGGCCCGTCGCGATGCAGCGCAGGCACGTCGAAGTCGCAACGATGGGGCACGTCGGCGTCGTTGACGAGGGAGCCGCATTGGCGGGCATGGTCGTACCACCGCTGCGAGACCGACTCTTCGAGGTCGCACAAGAAGACCACGGCGTACGCGGCCGTGTCGAACGGGGCGGGCACGCCAAAGCGAAGCCTGAACCGACCGCTGTCGTCGGCGAGGCCGTCTTCGGTGGCGTGCAGCGGGCCCACGAACGAAGCGAGCTCGGGGATGTCGCGAATCCGCCGTGCATGTTCGGCGTCGGTCCACACCTCCATGGGGGTGTCGCTACGGGACAGGTAGCGGACTCGTGAAAGCAGCTCTCGCCCCTGGCCGATCACCAAGCCAGCGCCCTTGGGGCGCACGGCGATCATCAACCGAGCCTCGTCACTCGGGCGTTCGAAGTTCATGACAGCGACTCGGCCTGCTGCACCGCGGCTTGGCGGTGGTGAATGCCACACTCGGTCTTGGCGCGACCGCGCCAGCGTCCGGCACGTTCGTCCTCTCCGGGTCGAACCGGCGACGTGCAAGGATGGCAGCCCACGCTCGCGTATCCCTCGTCGAGCAGCGGGTTGTAGGGCAGCTTGTTCTCGTGGAGGTGCTGGAACACGCGGGCTCGTGGCCACCACGCGAGCGGGTTGACCTTGACGAGTCCGTGCACGTTGTCCCACTCGACGCTCTCGACGTCGGTGCGGGTGAGCGAGCCGGTGCGCCGGAGACCCGTCATCCATGCGCTCGCGCGGCTCAGCCGGTTGGCCAGCGGCCCCACCTTGCGAAGCTCGCAACACTTGGCCGGGTCGCGCTCCCACAGCGCGTCGCCGTGGAGTTCAGCCTGGTCCTCGAGTGAGAGCGTCGGCTGCACCCGCTCGATCGGAATGTCGAAGCGCTGCTCGAGTCGGTCGGCGAGCTCGAGGGTTTGGTCGAACAGCAAGCCCGTGTCCAGAAGCACCACGTTGGGTCGGAGCCCCTGCCGCAGCGCGAGATCCAGCGCGACGATGGACTGTGGGCCCAGGGCGCTGGCGAGGACGAGGTCGCGCGGGAAGCAGCGCTGTGCCCAGCTGAGTACCTCGGCCGGGTCGTGGAGGTGACTCGGGAGCGCCGTCTGGCTCTGCAGCATATTCAGCATCGATTACCCGTAAATCCGACCCCTGCTCATAAAAACACAGCACCGTGCTGTATTATAGGTTCAGGGTCCTACGACCTGTGGGAGCAGTATCAGTGGGACGGGTCGAGTCAAAGCAAATAATAATGACAGTGCGTTACGGTGTTTTCATAGATCGGTGTCAAACCGCGTCGAAGCGACGACGAGCGACGATCCGCGATCTGAAAAAAGTCGTTGAAAAGACACGCACAAAACCGGGCTCGCTACGCCCGAATACGGGCGCCGCACGACGCATAACCCCGCTCGATGCTGGGTTTTGGGCATGCGCGGGCCCGTGCGCAACCGGGCCGACCGCGACCCGTCCGAACGTCGATGCGCCGCGTTTCCTCCGCTTCCTTGGTCTTGGTTGCCTTGCTCACCGCCTGCTCCGACGACGGCGCCGCGGACTCGGAGACCGACGGGTCCGGCACGAGCGCGTCGTCGGGCAGCACCTCGGGGCCCGACACGGGGAGCCCCACCGGCGTGGACTCGAGCGACGAGAGCACCGGGGCCTCCGACACGCTCGGCGACACCGACGACCCCACCGGCGAACCCGGCGATACCGACACGGGTGGTGAGCCGGCGTGCGAGGCGGTCGGCTTTGGCGAGGCGAACGTGTGGGCGCTCCCCGACGTCAGCGTGTTGCCCCTCCCCGAAGCCGACCTCATGCAGGTGCAGGCCGACACGTGGGCGTGCACCAACGACGAAGACTTCCGCTACACGATGCTCGATCTCACCGCGGACGGCCGCAGCGACCTCGTCATCACCGATGGCTGCGATGCCGCGGGCGTTGGGGTGGAGCGTTGGATCGTTCACCCCGCCGAGGATGGTGGGTTTGGAGAGGCCACCACCTACGCGCTGCCCGACCTGAGCGCCCTGCCCCTACCCGAAGCCGACCTCATGCAGGTGCTCGCCGACACCTGGTCGTGCACCAACGACGAGGACTTCCGCTTCACCACCACCGACATCACCGGCGATGGCCGGCCCGACTTCGTCATCACGGACGGGTGTGATGCCGCCGGCGTTGGCGTCGACCGGTGGATCGTGCATCCGGGGGAGGAGGGGGGCTTTGGCGCTGCGACGACCTGGACCCTGCCCGACGTCAGCGCGCTGCCCCTCCCCGAAGGCGACCTCATGCAGGTGCTCGCCGACACCTGGACGTGCAACAACGACGAGGACTTCCGCTTCACGACCACCGACATCACCGGCGATGGCGTGGTCGACTTCGTCATCACCGACGGCTGCGACGCGCAGGGCGTCGGCGTCGAGCGGTGGATCGTGCATCCGGGCGGCGAAGGCGGCTTCGGCGAGGCGACCACGTGGACGCTCCCCGACGTCAGCGCCCTGCCCCTGCCCGAGGGCGACCTCATGCAGGTGCTCGCCGACACCTGGACGTGTAACAACGACGAGGACTTCCGCTTCACGACCACCGACATCACCGGTGACGGCGTGGTCGACTTCGTCATCACCGACGGCTGCGACGCGCAGGGCGTCGGCGTCGAGCGGTGGATCGTGCATCCGGGCGGCGAAGGCGGCTTCGGCGAGGCGACCACGTGGACGCTACCCGACGTCAGCGCCCTGCCCCTGCCCGAGGGCGACATCATGCAGGTGCTCGCCGACACCTGGACGTGCAACAACGACGAGGACTTCCGCTTCAGCCTCGGTGAGCTCGACGGCGACGGACTGCTCGACCTCGTGATCACCGACGGATGCGATGCCACCGGCGTCGGCCTGGAGCGTTGGATTCAGCACCCAGGCGTGTGCCGGTAGCGTCCTCCCCGGCTACAGGCAGGTCGCGTTCCAGGGTCCGGAGCATGCGCCGGACTGGGAGAACGTCAGCGTGCCGAAGCGGCCGTTTTGGAAGGTGTTGTCGTTGACGGCGATGTCGGCGATCTGGCCACCGGGACCCGAGACGGTGATGTTCGAGCCCATCGAGGTGTACTCGAGCGAGACGTCGTAGTCGATGGCGAACTCCCAGCCCTCGAGCGACGCTTCGGCCGGCGAGAGCAGGACCTCGGAGTTGTCGGTGTCGAGGTCGCAGAAGATGTCCTCGGAGGTCAGCGCGGCGACGTTGGGCGCTTGGACCTTCTTGACGAGCATGCCGCCGGGCCACAGGAAGTTGGCCGAGTTGGGACACACGTCGATGCCAGCGTCGCCGTCTTGGTCCTCCGCCTTCCACACGAAGCTGTAGAAGTTCGACGCGTCTTGGGCACCCCAGACGAAGCCGACGACGTCGTTGTCGCCGCCGTTGATGTCGGGGCTGAGGTTGTCGATGCGCAGTACGCCTTCGAACGCCGTGTCCTCGAAGACGACGTCACAGATGTGGAGGCCGGCGTCGTTGTTGAGGTCCTCGCAGGCCTGCGCGCCGCCCTGCTGGTAGGTGATGGAGGCAGGCTCGCCGATCTCGGTGCCGTCGGGCAGGACGTCGAGCTGAATGAGCTCACAGGCGCTCTGCAGGCCGAACACTTCGGCCGAGACGACGGTGACGCTGTCTTCGGCGGTCTCGACTCCGTCGTCGACGACCACCGTGTAGGTCTCGTAGTTGGACGGCGTGGCGTTGACCGTCTGGGTGTTGGTGACGTCGAGCGAGCCGCCCGGCGACCAGCTGTACGTGTACTCGCCCGTGCCGCCCGACGCGTTGGCCGTGAGCGAGGCGGCGGTGGGGGGCTCGTAGCTGACGCACGTGCCCGCGTCGACGCTCAAGCACTCGTCGGTGACGTTGGGCGTGGTGTCGTCGCAGTCGGTGCCCGGCGTGATGCCGTTGCCACCGTCGGGCGGGTCGTCGTCGCCGTAGCCGTCTTCGTCGGCGTCCTTGGTGCACGCCTCGTCGAGTGGCGGCTCTTCGTTCTCGGACGCGCCGGGGAAGGTGGTGTCGCTGCTGTCGTCGCAGTCGCTGCCCGGGTCGACGCCGTCTGGGGGATCGGCGTCGCCCCAGCCGTCTTCGTCCTCGTCTTCCATGCAGGCTTCGTCGCCGGGAGCGGGCTCGTTCTCGGCGGCACCGGGGAAGGCCCACGGGTTGTCGGGCGCACAGTCGTCATCGTTGGGCACCGAGTCGTCGGGTGGGGTGTCCCCATCGGGCACGTTGGTGCACTCGTTGGGATCGCCGAAACCGTCGCCGTCTTGGTCGAGGCACCACTGCTCACCACCGTCGGTGTCGGCGTCGTTGGAGTCGGACTCCATGCTGTCGCTGACGCTCTCGCTGTCGTTCGAGTCGCTGTCGGTGTCGCTCGCGTCGGTGTCCGAGCCACCCAGAGACGCGTTCGCATCGGCAGCACACCCCTCGTTCGAGGTGTCTTGAAGCAGGCCGTCGTCGGCGCAGGGATCCGCGCAACCCACCGCGAGGGAGCACGACGTCAGAAGTAGGGAGATGTATGCCCGCCGCATGGTTTTTGCCGCCGTGCACCCGGAGTGCCACGAGCGAGCGAAAAGGGTCCGAACTCCAGCTTTTCAGCGGTTTAGCCACTCCATGGCCGGCAAACCCCGCATCTCTAGGCCCGCGGGCCGGGGCATTGCGCCACAGTGGGGCGTTTTGGTGCGTCCCACATGTCCCCACGTGTGCGTACCGCGGCGGTCAATCCATGGCGGTCTGCGCTTGGTACGAAACGTGCCTACGAGGCCAGCCACGTATCGCCATGGCCATGTTCGCGCGCAACATCGCACTTCTGACGCCTGTCGTCACGTTTCTCGCCGCATCCGATGCCCACGCCGCACCTGCGGAGGATGAGGGCGCCGCGTCCGTCGGCATCTCCTCTGACGACGGCGTATCGGCCGAGGGCGAGGGTGAGACCGACCGAGGCGAGCTCGAGTGGATCAATCGCTGGGCGCCGGAGCGCAACATGTGGGAGGTCGGGCTCTACGGCGGGCTGTTCCTCCCCGGGGCCAACCACGAGCTCTTCGAGTTCGACGCGGCCGCGCCCGATCTGGGCTTCAAGCGGTTCAAGCCCCTCGCCCCCGAGCTCGGCGCTCGCGTGGGCTACTACCCGCTGCGCTTCTTGGGCGTCGAGCTCGAAGGTGGCGGCATGTTCGCCTCGACCCGCGACGACCAGGCCGCGACGCTCTACACCGTCCGCGGTCACGTGCTCGCCCAGATCCCGCGATGGAGCGTGACCCCGTTCGTCGTCGCAGGTGCGGGAGCTCTGGGCGTGAGCAGCGGGAGCGGAGCCGTCGGCAACGACCTCGACGCTGCTGTTCACCTCGGCGGCGGTGTGAAGGTCTACTTCAACCGCTGGGTCGCCATGCGCCTCGACCTGCGCGACGTGATCGGCTCGCGTCGCGGCGTCAGCGAAGGCGAGAACCACAACTTCGAGGCGCTCTTGGGGCTCACGTTCACCCTCGGCCGCAAGAAGACCGCCCCGCCTCCAGCCAAGGGACCGATCGACACCGACGGCGACGGCATCATGGATCCCGACGACAAGTGCGTCGAGACCCCCGGCGTCCCCGAGTACGAGGGGTGCCCGATCCCCGACACCGACGGTGACGGGTTCCTCGACCCCGATGACAAGTGCCCGACCGTCCCCGGCATCGCCCCCGACGGCTGCCCCGACGACGACATCGACAAGGACGGCATCGTCAATGACGACGACAAATGCCCCGAGGACCCCGAGACCAAGAACGGCTACCAAGACGAGGACGGCTGTCCCGACGAGCTGCCCGAAGAGGTCAAGCAGTTCGCTGGCGTCATCGAGGGCATCTACTTCGACACGAACAAGGACACGATCAAGCCCAAGTCGAGGCCCAAGCTCAACGAGGCGGCCGACGTGCTGACGCGGTTCCAGGACATCAAGATCGAGATCTCCGGCCACACCGACAACCGGGGCAAGCACGCCTACAACATGGATCTGTCGAAACGACGCGCCGAGTCGGTGCGCAACTACCTGGTCGGCAAGGGCATCGATGCCTCGCGCATCACCGTGCAGGGCTACGGCCCCGACCAGCCGATCGATACGAACGACACCAAGGCCGGCCGCGCAAAGAACCGCCGCATCGAGTTCAAGATCGTCGCCGACTAGGAGGTCGCCGCCCGGACGTAGGCCCTCGCCTACGCCCGGGCGACGCGGGTCGTCAGTCGCAGAGAAACGCGCCGTTGCACGCGGCGCCGTCGTCGGGCCAAAGCATGCCGTTCGCGTCGGTGAACGGCTCGTTGCTCGGGTCCCAGCTGCTCGGGCACAGGTCACACGCGTCCCCGATCCCGTCGAAGTCGACGTCGAGTTGCGGGCGCTGACACGAGAACAGCCACGAGTCCTGGGAAGTCTCGCCGTTCTCGAGCGCGGTGAGACCTGCCTGCCCAAGCGCGTCGTCGCACCCCGGTGGCGGGATCAAGACACCCGGAGTCGTGGCCACCGCGGCGGGCAGCGTGACGCAGGCGGCCGGATCGTCGCACGCCGTCCTCACGGGGATGAACGAGCCCGGGCTGGACGGGTCGGGGGCGACCAGCGGGATGCAGCCCGCCTTGTCGACGAGGGGATCGCTGCATCCAGCGCTGTGGAAGAGATCGCCGGCTGCGTCGGCGACCAGCTCGACGGTGCAGCACTGCCCTTGGGAAGAGACGCTGTGGTGAGCGAGGCGACGCGGGTTGATGCGGTCCCCGCACCCTTGATCGGCACCGAGCTCGCACACCTCGCCAACGCCGTCTCCGTCGGCGTCGTCGTCTTGAGCGCCTCCCTCCATCGCTTGTGAGGGGTTCGGGACGTACGCGCACGTGTCGCACGCGTTGCCGATACCGTCTCCATCGGTGTCGGGGTGGTTGCACACTCCCGCTGGCGAACAGGGCGTGTCGGGGCCACAGTCAGCTTCGGATGTCTCCGGGGTACATGCGGCCGGGGGTCCCGCAAGGGGAAGTCGGGGACAGAAGTCGAGGGCGTTGACCAGACCGTCGCCGTCGAAGTCGTCCACGTCGTCGAACCCCACCGGACCTGCGGCGTGGTCGGGGCCCGCCGAGCCTTCGCAGGCGTCACCGATGCCGTCGTCGTCGGAGTCGGCCTGGCATTCGACGCCGTCGCGCTCTGGCGGAGGCCCTCCGTCGAAGGGTTGCTCCGGCCCGAAGTCGTAGCAGTTGGGCACGAGCGGGCAGTTGTCGCAGGCGTCGCCGATGCCGTCCCCGTCGGAGTCGACGTTGGTCGGCAGGTTGCGCACGAGCATGAAGTCCGGGATCGCGCCACCGAACGTGTACTCGGAGACGGGCTCCGGGCATAGGTCGCACGCGTTGCCGAGCCCGTCACGGTCCGAGTCCGCGGTGTTGGTGCCCGTGGGGTCGGGCACCATCGGACACAAATCGATGGCATCGCCGATGCCGTCGGAGTCCATGTCCCCTTGGGCGGGATCGGGGAACTCGGGCGACACGTCTTCACCGATCGGAACGCCGTCACCGTCGGGGTCGATGCAGCAGCCGAAGCCGCCGTCCTCGCAAGACTCGTTCGGCGGCGCAGATCCGGTCTCCTCCGAGCTCTCGAAGTCGCTATCCGAACTCGACGACGTGGTCGATGGATCGACGTCCGAGCTGCTCGATGCTCCGCCGCCCGTGGATCCCGACAGGTCACCGACGTCGCCCGCTACAGCGGGACACCCGCACAGGAGCGCGGAGGCGAGAAGAATGAGCGCAGTGCGTTGGGGGTTCATGGTCTCTCTTCCTGCGAGGCGCCCGGATCCGTCGACCGAAATCGAAGAAAGCCGTCACAGCTCGCACTCCGCCTTGACCTTCGCGGCCAAGGGTGTGTCCCCGTGGGTCAGGATGAAGGACCGAGCCGCGGCCTTGGGTTGGGGCCCGGATCCGGAACAGGCGACGATCGCTCTCCAGGCGGAGCGCTCGGTGGACAGCGCACCCTGAGGGAAGCGGCGCGCGTGCTCGCGCAAGGACGCGGCGGCCTCGGCGTGACGACCCGCGCGGAGGTGAGCCTGCGCGGCCTCGAGCAGGGCGAGCTCCTCGCGCAGCTCGTCGGCGACGGCGTCGGTCGGTTTGGAGGCTCGTCGAGGAGAGGGCGAGGCAGCGGCGCGCAGGGTCTCCTTCGCGGGCGCGGGAGTCGGCACCACGGCCGGCGCAGGCTCAGCGACCATCGGCGGTGCGGCCGCTGGGGCGGGGTCTTCGTGCACCTGCGCTGTCGAGGCGACGTGGTCAGCGGGTGCGTCCGAAGCCGCCCGCACGCCCGCCCATCCCAGGCCGGCGCCCACGACCGCGACCGAGGTGATCTTGAGCCCGAGCACCGCTGCCGCCCACCGAGACGGTTGCGCATGCTCGCGCTCCCCCGCAGACGCCCGATCGAGCACCGCGCGCAGGTTGTCGTCGCGCACCCCGGGGGGCGAGTCGACTGAGCGCCGATACGCGGCGAGATAGTCCTGGCGAGGGTCGGTCATCGAAGCTCCTTTCGCCGCCGGCGTGCTTCTTCGCGGGCGATGGTCTTGTCGAAGAGTGCGCGGACCGTCCTCAGGCGAGAGTAGACGGTGTTGAGCTTGGTTTGGGTCGCCGCGGCGACCTCGGGGGCGCTCATGCCCTCGAGCTCGCACAGGACGAAGACCTCTCGCTTCTCGTCATCGAGACCCGCCAGGAAGGTTTCGACCACGCTTGCGGCACGGCGCCAGTCGAGCACTTCATCGGGCGCTGCGTCCGGGGGCGGAGCCAGATGCAGTGGCGGCGTTCGGGCGTCCTTGGCCTTGGCCCGTCGCGCGACGTTGCGAAGGATGCCGTAGAGCCAGCCGCGCGCGCTCGCCCCGGGATCGAGGTCCCCGAGCTTTCGCAGCGCGACGATGAACACGTCTTGGACCACGTCGTCCACGAATCGGGCTGGGACCCCGAGCGCGAGCGCGCTTCGGCGGATGAAGTCGTGGTGAGCCCCGAACAGCCCCTCGAAGCCGCCCTGGGGCGGCTTCGCTGCTCGCGCGCCGCCGGGACTCGTCGTCATGCCCCCCTCATCCCGCGAGGCCGCCCAATCCGTCGAGGAAAATGCATCAGGCCGGGCCAAACCGAACCTCGAGGCCCACAGAGGCCCGCGGGACGACCGTCGCCGCCCGAAACTCGACCTGTCCGCCGATTGCGAACGCGGGCCGGCGCAGGACCGCCAAGGCTTCGACTCGAGCGACGAGCGCGAGCCGGGGCACCACGAACACGCGCAGGGCGGGGCCAAGGGAGGCTCCGACCCACGTGTCGGAATGCGAGCGGCGGTTGACCACTTGCTCGCCTGTGCTGCGTCCGATCATGCGGCCGACCTCGGCGCTCGCGCAGATGCCCGGCTGCACGACGCCGAACGTGCCGAGCTCGCCGCAGCCGCGGGCACCGGCGGCCCACGCCCACGCGCGAATGCCAGGCGTCGACGCGGTGCGGCTGGGGGCCTGAACGAACCCGAGCAACTCGGCGGACCAGTGCTCGCCAGACAGTCCGAGGGCAAGCCCTCCGCCGCCGCTCCACCGCGGTGTGAGGCCAAAGCTGGCGAGCCCATATCCGCGAACGAGACCGCTCCACGAAGGGCTCTCACGTGGGAGCGGGGTCGGTCGTGGTCGATCGTCCACGTCGGGCGTGAAAGGCTGCCGCGTGGGCTCTGCCTCTGGCTCTGGTTCCGGCTCCGGCTCTGGCTCTGGCTCCGGTTCCGGTTCCGGTTCTGGCTCTGGGGGAGGCGGGACAGAGGCGAGCGCAGCGGCTTGGGCGATCAGGACGACCGCTTCGGTCAGCGTCCCGCACGACGGGCTGTCGAGCACGCGCTCGTCGACGCCGTCGGGGGTGCGCAACCGAACCTCTGCCCGCAGTCCCTCGCCGTGGTCCGACACGTTCACCGAGATCGACGCATCGGCGAGGGCCCGGGTCGCGGCTTCGATTCGCGGCCGCCCCTCGGCCTGAGAGCAGCGCCCCGAGCTGTCCGTCCACACGACGTCCGCGTTGAGCAGCATGAGCGCGAGCGCCAGCACTGGAGTGCATTGTGCACCGACGGAGGCCGCTGCACGAATCTCGCGGGATGGCTGCTACAGTCCCCGGCTCATGCGGACCTCGTGCATCGTGGCCCTCGTCTTGCTCGGCACTCCTTCTTTGGCGTCGGCCGAGACCCTCGAGACCGACCGCTTCGAGCCCGAGCGCAACCTCGAGCTGCTCGGGCTGCAGGGCATCGACGTCGACACCAACTGGCAGCCACCGGGCAGTCCAATTCAGGTGCGCTTCGAGACGCACGCCGACGACGACATCTTCGTCGAGATGCCCGGCGACGCGGTGCTCGACTGGGACACGGGTGAGCTCTACTTCGTGGGCGACGACGAGGGCGGCGTTTGGGACGTCGACATTGGCGTCACGCTCGACGCTCGCTTCCGGTTCGACTTGGTCGGCATCCAGTTCGAGTCGTCGTTCATCGGCCCCTACGACCTGGGCATCTTCGAGACGGCCGCATTCACCCCTTACCTGCTACCAGGCAACGACCAGCGGCCGGTCTACATCGACGACGAGACCACGCCGATCGAAGTGTTCAACTACGCGATCGTCGACGCCGTGATTGCGAGCGGCAACTTCTACGTCGACGCGAGCTTCGACATCGACATGCAGCTGGCATGCGAGCGCATCGATGTGATGGATGCCGAAGGCAACCCCGTCGGCAGCATCACGGCGGAGCTGGAGGGCCTGGCTATCGCGGGCCCAGACGAGGAGCAGGACGAGGAGCTGGTCGAGGCGCAGGCGAGCCTGCATTGCACGCTCTTCTCCGACGTCGAGCTCATCCTCTATCCGGGGGTCGAGCTGCAGATCGGGTTCGAGGAGTTTCAGCTCGCCCCGTTCGAGCTCCGCATCCAGCTGCTCGATGACCGCATCGATCCGCTGAACTTCGACGCGCTTCCGATCGTGTTCGACGAACCGCCCGTCGAGGAGCCACCGTCGACCACCGGCGGAGAGGGCGAGTCGTCGTCGGGCGGAGACGGTGGGGGCAGCAGCTCCGCGGGAGCGAGCCAGGGCGACAGCGCATCGGGCTCGGAGTCGAGCGGCTCGGGAACTGACGGCGAGGGCGTTGGGAGCACCGAAGGCTCGAGCAGCGGTGGCGGGCCCGACGAGCCAACAGCGACGGACGGTGCGCAAGGGTGTGGCTGCAGCTCGACGGGCAGCGCAGCTCCGCTGTGGATGCTGCTCGGATTCGCGCTGATCCGCCGTCGCAGAAACTGACACTCGGGGCCGGATAATTTGGGGTGCGCGGTGTAGGCAACTTGCGTACACTGCCCCCGATGCTTCGATGGACTGCTGTGATCGTGCTTGCCGCGGCGTTGGGCGCCTGCGGGGGCGACGACGGGGGTGCGGGCAACGAGGGGGAGAGCGACAGCGACACCGGCAAGGCCGACGACGTCGATGATCTCGACCCCGAAGACTGCTCGCTCGAACCCGGGGACGCCCGAGAGCTCTCGCTCTTCGAAAACAACGACCACGTGCAGATGCGCTGCCGCGGAGCGACCGGCTTCGTGGAGACGGCCTGCTGCGTCGACGAGATCCGCCAGTACAACTTCGTGACGGGCTGCCCGATGCAGGCGAAGTTCAACGACGCCTCGGGTGCAGACAAGCGCTGCGTACAAGACCGGGCGGACTCGGGTGAGAACGTCTCGGGCGAGCTGTTCGTGCCGACCGTGTGCTGCGAGCTGCTGTGCGACCCGGCGGCGAGCTGGGACGACCCACAGGCCCAGGACTCCTGCCGCAACTCGGCCGGGCAGTTCCATCCGCAGGTCTGCTGCATGATGAACGACGCCAACCGATGCGCCGGCGCTACGTTCGACGCCGAGCCCAACGCCGACGGGTGGCGACACTGTCGCGCTCGCGAGGGTGATTTCGCGGGCCAGTTCGCTCCGGCGGCCTGCTGCGTCGATGCATGCTTCGACCTGATCGAAGGCGGCGACGACGACGTCCCGCTCGAGTGCGTCATTCCGCTCGAAGAGGAGTGTGCAGGCGCAGCGCCCGACGCCAACGGCATCTGCCGCACGCCCGAGGGCTTCTTCGCCAAGGGGCTGTGCTGCTTGGGCGACGACGTCGATGTTCCGGCATCGGACGACTGCTACGCCAAAGAGATCTACGGACAAGAACTGACTGGGTGCGAAAGCTGAGGGGATGGGGACGATGAACGAAGAACAACGACGCAAGTTCGAAATGACCCGGCGCGCCATGTTGCGCGGATCGGGCGCAGTGGTGGGTGGAACGTTCGCCGGAAATCTCATCGGGTGCGACGCGCCGGGCGGTGGGCCGGGGCTCGATCCCATGCTGCGTAACGCCGAGTGCATCGGTGGCCCTGCGCTCTCGCCCGACGAGCTGCTCGCTCCGGTCGAGAACATCGTGGTCTTGATGATGGAGAACCGCTCCTTCGACCACATGTTCGGCGCGCTGAGCCTCATGGAGGGACGCGAAGACGTGGACGGCCTGCTCGGCAACGAGAGCAACCCGACACACGACGGCGGCACCGCCGAGATCTTCGAGCTCGACCCGTTCCAGAAGCTGCATCACCTGCCGCACAAGTGGGAGCCGATGCACGCCGCGTTCAACGGAGGCCGCAACGACGGCTTCGTCATCGCGCACCACGAAGCCAACAAACACGAGTCGCTCACCGCGGGCCCGGAGGTCATGGGCTTCCTGCAGCGTCGAGACATGGAGGTCATGTACGCGCTGGCCGACAACTACACGCTGTGCGACCAGTGGCACTGCTCGGTGATGGGACCCACGTGGCCCAACCGGTTCTTCATGCACGCCGGCGAGTCCGGTGGGCGCACGACGAACAGGCCCAAGTTCTTCCTCGACTCCATCTGGGACCGGCTGCGTGACGCCGACCTCAAAGGGGTCAACTACTTCACCGACCTCCCCTGGGCCGCCGCGGCGATGGGCAAGGTTCGCGGGTTCTCGCGCCTCAAGAGCTTCTTCGAAGACGCCGAGCGCGGGCGCTTGCCCGAGTTCTCGATCATCGATCCGGGCTTCTTCAGCTCCGCGTCGGACCACCCGCGGGAGTTCGGTGGGGACAGCGACCACCCGGAGATGGGCCCCAACGTCAACCTGGGCCAGCTGCTCATCGCCACGATCTACCGCGCGCTCGCCGAGAGCCCGCAGTGGAACAAGACGATGTTCATCGTCACCTACGACGAGAGCGGTGGCTTCTTCGACCACGTTGCTCCGCCTACGGTCAGCGACCAGCGCCCCGACTTCCAGCAGCTCGGCTTCCGAGTGCCGAGCCTGGTGATCGGGCCTCACGTTCGCTCCGGTTGCATCAACAACAACCTGTTCGAACACTGCTCGATCATCTCGACCGCGCAGCGTCGCTTCGGCCTCGAATCGATCAACACGCGCATCGACCTGTCGTCGGATCTCTCGTCGGCGATCAACCCCGACTTCATCAACGACCCGCAGGCCCCTATCGCCCTGCCCGAGGTCGAAATCGACGAGCAACGGCTCATCGAGAAGCTGCTCCCAGTCGACACCCAGCCGGAGCTCAGCCTCATCGCCGACGCCGGCGGCGTGCCGGCCGAGCTCGACCGCCGCGCCGACTTCCGCGAGGACGTCCGCGGCCTCGTGCACAAGGCCCGCGACTACGGGCTGGTGCACCCGGTCAAAGAGTTCAAGGCCTGGTCCTTCGAGTAGGCGGGCCGCCGACGGGCGGCTGCTGGCCTACCAGCAGCCGTCGAACTCGACGCGGCCTTCGATGAAGCCGTGCTCGGTGGCGCACGAGAGCTCGATCTCGCCGCCGTGGCTGTAGA
The DNA here is from genome assembly GCA_024742475.1 of bacterium. Lineage (GTDB taxonomy): Bacteria > Myxococcota_A > Polyangia > Nannocystales > Nannocystaceae > CAJXVA01. The sequence continues at coordinate 52,775 of JANSYI010000027.1, forward strand.
GCCGGTCTTGCTGGTCGACGGTGCGGTCGAGGCGAACGTAGAAGGTGTCGCAGTCGTCTTCGTCGAAGACGAAGCCGTCGAGGGTGCCCGGAATGAAGGCGACGACGATGGGGCCGAGCTCGGGGTCGTCGATGAACCGGACGCAGCGCTCACCATCGGCGCTGGAGACGTCGACGCCCTTGTAGAAGCCGCCGGCGCAGATGCCCGGGTCGAGCTCCCAGCTGCCGAGTTCCTCTCCGCGGACGGAGAGGTTGCCCTCGACGCGCATCGGCGGCGCTTCGTAACACCCCGACAGCGCGCAGGCAGCAGCGATCAACCCGAAGCCCAGCCGAATCCGCATGCCATCACGGTAGCAGCGGCCCCGACGTTGGGGAAGCCAGGCTCGCTGTAAACTTGGTACACCCGAGCGCGGGATGGGTGTTCGGCGAGGGATCGGGGTCGCATTGTTTCTGATGCCTGCGTGCGGCGACGGCGGCGCCGCGGCGGGTGAGGCGTCATCCTCGGGAGCGGCCACCTCCACGTCCTCGTCGACGTCGGGCTCGGACTCCACCGGCGGCCTGGAGAGCTCGTCGTCGGGAGCCGGCGATGGGTCGAGCAGCAGCTCGACCGGTGAACCCGAGCCGCCCGAGCGCCCCGAGCTGGTCTGCCCCGACCCCGACGTTCCGACCTGCGCTTCGGGAGCCGGCCCGCTGCGCGCGGCGGCGGCAGTGCGCTCGATCGTCCCGTCGTGCTTCGAGGCGTGGGTCGACGAAGACGGCAACGCGACGTTCGACAACGGCGAGGCATTTCTCGACTGCGGGTGTGACCGGCTCTGCCCCGAAGACGAGGGCTACCCCGGCCCCGATGAAGGCGAAGGTGACGAGGTCTTTCAGCGGGCCTTCATCGCGGGCTTTCAGGGCAACCGCCTCGCGACGGGTGTGCGCGGGCCCGCCGAGGGGTTGGCCGGCGAAGGCGACGGCATCGACGTGCGAGCGCTGGTGCTCGACCAAGCCGACGTGCGCGTGGTGGTGCTCGCCCTCGACACGGTGGGCATCTTTCGGCCCGACGTGACCCGGATCCGGGCTGCACTCGAGGATGCCTCGGCCGAGGTGGACTACGTGCTCGTGCACGCGCTGCACAACCACGAGGGGCCGGACACGATGGGCCTGTGGGGCGAGGGCCCGCTCGAGTCGGGCTATGACTCCTCGGTCTACGGCGCGCAGTGGCGCGAGGCGGCGCTCGAAGCGACGCTCGAGGCGATCGCCGAGCTCGAACCGGTGACGTCGGTCCGTGTGGCGTCCATCGACGCGAGCGAGGGGCAGCCGGGCGGCGCCACCAACCTCATTCGCGACTCTCGCGACCCTTGGGTGGTCGACCCCACCGTCTCGGTGCTCTCCCTCGAGGGCCGAGGCGCGGAGCCGATCGCGACCCTCGTGCACTACGGTTGCCACCCCGAGACGCTCTCCAGCCGCAACACCCTGTTCACGTCCGACTTCGTGCACGCAATGCGGCGCACGGTCGAGCAAGGGTCCACATGGCGCCGCGCTGCGGGCCGCGTCGGCGTAGGCGGAACCGCGATCGCGATCAACGGCTCGGTCGGCGGCATGATGACGACGCTCGGCGTGTCGGTGACCAACCCCGACGGCGACACGTTCACCGATGCTTCGTTCGACAAGGCCGACTCGATCGGGCAGCTCCTCGGCGAGGCCGCGCTCGACGCCTTGGCCGACGCGTCCGTGGCCGACGCGCCTTCGCTGCGGGTGATGGCAAACACCTTCTCGCTGCCCGTCGCCAACCCCCTATACATCTTCGGGTTCAACGCCGGCGTCATCGAGCGCGACGAGATCACCGAAGACACGCCGCCGCAGATCGTCACCGAGATGGCCCTGCTCGAGCTCGGCCCCCTGCGCTGGCTGACCATCCCCGGCGAGCTCCTCCCCGAGATCGCCATCGGCGGCTACGACGGCTCCGCCCTGCACAGCGACGCCGCGGCGCTGCTCGACCCCGACAACTCCATGCCGCCCGACCTCGACGCCGCCCCGCAGGGCCCCTACCTGCTCGAGCGCCTCACCCCCGACGGCGGCCCCCGCCCCTGGATCGTGGGCCTGGGCAACGACGAGCTCGGCTACATCATCCCCGAGTACGACTTCGTCCTCGCCGACTCCATGCCCTACTTCAACGAGGCCGACGGCGACCACTACGAGGAGACCAACTCGCTGGGACCACAGACGGCGGGCATCCTCGAGAGCGAGGCAGACCGCTTGATCGACTGGGCCTCCGCGACGCCTCAGCGCTGAGGGCATCCGGGCGGCGGAACGATATTGTCTTCGCCCAGCACATCGCCGACGTGGGCGCGCTCGGCCTCGAGGCCGGGCTCGCAGTCGATGACGGCGAGGTGGAGGGTGGGGGCACGCATCATGGCGATGGGGACGAAGCGCACGGCGTCGACGACCACGGCTCCGCCAGGGGCTCGTCGAAGGTCGAGGTAGAGCACGACCGTCGTGCGGCGCGTGAGCGTCTCTTGGTCGCTCACGAAGTTGCCGAGCGAGTAGGCGATGACGCCTCCGCGGCCGTCCGTCGCGATGACTCGCTCCATGGGCTGCAGGACATGAGGGTGAGCGCCAATGACCGCAAGGGCGCCCGCCTCTACGAACGCCCGGCCCAGTTCCACGTCTCGCTGCGTGGGCTCCGGTGTGTACTGGACGCCCCAGTGGGGAGTGACGATGACGGCGTCGACCGAGGGGTCCGCGTGCAGGGACGCGACTTCTCTCAGGAGCAACGCCTCGTCGTCGTAGCAGTGCAAGACCTGCTCGGCGAGATCGGGCACCCCGTTGGTGCCGTAGGTGCACGCCAGCCATGCCAAACGGATACCGTTGGTGTCGGTCGTCGCCGACCACGATCCCGCGCCGCCCGATCGTCGTGTTCCCGCGTGGGCAAGGCCGACGGTGTCGAGCACGTCGAGCGTGCGGTCGGCCCCGAGCGCTCCACGGTCGAGGCTGTGATTGTTGGCCGTCGAGACGACCTGGACGTTCGAGTCGATCAGGTCGCCGGCAAGCGAGGGATGGTAGTTGAAGCGAGGAAAGCCGGTGTAGACGTTGCGGTCGAACACGAGGCCGGGATCGGGCACATCTCGGCCAGAACTGTCGGTGCCAGGGGCGATCGGACCTTCGAGGTTGGCGTAGGCGAGGTCGGCGTTCGAGAGCAGCGGGAGCGCAGCGGACCACAACGAGACATAACCGTCACTCGCCCCGAAGGCCTGCTGCTGCAACGGTGCCTGCAGCAGCAAGTCGCCCACGGCTGCGATCTTCGCGGTCGACTCAGGCTCTGTGCACGCGCCGAGGAGCAAGCCGAGCAGCGCCGCTACAGCGTCACGTCGAGGCATGTCAGCAGGGTGCTGCGGGGCTGGTAGCCGAACGCGTCATTGTCGGCGAGGAGGTGCTTGGCGTACTTGGCGATCAGGTTGTGCGGGCGGGGACGCAAGTACACGCCTCGCGACCCCGTGATGTCGAACAGGGGGATTTCCCCTCGCTCGTCTGGCTCGAGCATGAGCATCATGTGGTGGTGAAATCGTTTCCCACCGTGGACGCGCGATGCATGAGACACGGTGCAGAGTCGCGCGTTGCCAGGGGCAACGTCGGCGCGAACGTCATCGCGGCGAAGGATCGGTGTGGACCGAACCGTGCGTCCGTTCGGCAGGCGTTCGGGGCTGAGCCGGGCCGCGATGTTGACGAGGGCGAGCCAGCCAAAGTCCCCGTCGTGTCCACATTCTTCGGGTGCTCCCTCGACCGTGGCGAGAACGTTCGGATCGCAGCGACCGAGTTCATCGAGCTCGACCGTGGGAAGCAGAAGCAGCCGGACTGCCTCCAGGAAGCCGCCGGCGCACGAGAGGTCGTATCGACCTGGCGGCTGGTGTTCGAGCGTGCCGTCGACCTCGCGGACGAAGCCCTTCGTCGGTCCGTCGAGTCGTACGTGGCCGGTACGCTCCCACAACGCGTACGCAGGTCGTACGGGCCGGAAAGTCTGAGCCAGCGCGCCGAGAATCGCGGGCGCGTCCTTCCGCTCGAGCGCCGGGAGCATCGAGGAGTGTAGCTCCGGGTAGAAGGCGAGCGACGGATACTTCGACGCGACCGTAGGCTCGATCGGCGCTTCGGCGACGGACGGGGATACGACCGAGGGCGCCTCGGCGGGAGCAGCGTCGCTGGGCACGGGGGGTTCACGCCCGCACGCGGCGAGTACAACCAAGAGTATCGTCGCGCGCCCGCAACGTCGCATGACTGGGCACTACCACGACTTCGCCCGGCCGGGCAGCCCGCCTACCTGCGGCTGGCCTTCACGTGCGCGCGGTCTTCGAGCAGGTGCTCATGGCAGCGCAGGCACGAGTCGACGAGCTTGTCGGCGTTGCGGATGGCGGCCAAGTGACGCCACGCTCCACATGTGCCCGTAGCGAGCGACACCTGCGAGATCTGCGATCGGAAGGGCACCCCGATCCGGGTCGCGAGCGAATCGGCCCGGGCGACGCGTCGCCGGAGGTCAACACCCCGCACTGCAGCGTCTTGGTGGCATCGATCACGGGGATGAAACTGCGGTCGACGCGCGGGACGTCGTTGAGATCGTGCCGCTCGGTCGAGATCGCCGCGTAGGCCCAAGAGCAACATGCATCGAGCGCGGCGTCATTCTCGGGCGGGTCGGTGCGAATGGATGCCGTGCCCGATCATTGCCTTCCAGTCTTGGCCAGCGTGCCCTTGCGCCGGCACAACACCGCGAGGCGATCGGCGAGCCGTTGAACTCGCCCCCCAAAGAAAAGAAACCGCGCAGCACATCCGCGTGATCCGTTTGTCCCCGCCGAGACTCTATGTCGATGACGCCCATGTGCAACCCTCCCGCGCGCGTTACGAATATCGACGATCGGACGCTCCTCGTCTTCGACGAGCTGTTCTCGAGTTCCCAGGTCCGCAACTTCGCCCACGTCGTCACACAGCTCGAGTACACCCGCCGAGCGTCGTTCGACGGGGAGTTGAACGCAAACATCGATGAGGATGCCTTCCGTCGGGCACCGTTCCTACACCCCGTGCTCGAGGCGCTCGTCGCCGAACATCGGGCAGCCATGAACGTGCCGGACACGACGACGATGTCGCACGTCTACGCGGCCGCGATGTCATCGCAGCAGCAGACGCAGATCCACTTCGACCTCGAGTCTCCGAGCGCAATCACCTTCCTATACTACGCGAACGCATTCTGGCGGCGCGACTGGCAGGGCGAGACGGTCTTCTATGATGCCACGGGGGATGCGGCCGCCATCGTATCGCCGCGCCCCGGTCGACTCGCGATGTTCCATTCGAACATCGCCCATCGGGCCGGAGCACCTCACCGCGACGCGGCCTCCCTCCGATACGCGGTCTCGGTCTTCTACTACCCGCCCGAAGGCGGCTCGAACGAGACTCACGACAAGAACATCAACTCGTGATCCGTATCGACGGACCACGTTCTCCACCACTGAGCACGAGAACCCCGAAGGTTCTCGCAATACAACCCCGAAAAAGGAACGAAGACAATGAGTAAGAAAGAAGAACTCCGCGAACTGACAATCGAAGACCTGGCATCTGTGCGATGCGGCGGCGGGAGCGGCGACGGCATGGGCAGCAAGGGCAAAGCCAAGGCCAAAGTCCGCGGCGATGAAGGCGAGGAATACGAGAACTCCGGCGGCACGATCAAAGGCGACGGCATCATCGGCGGAATCCCCGGCATCCTCCCCACGTTCCCGTAGTCCTCCTCAGAACTTCACTCTCCGGGCCGTGCCCTCGTGCACGGCCCGGTTTCTCCCGCAAGTCCATGTCCCAACTCGCCACAACGTCCCGCCCCGCGACCGCCGAGTTCACCTGCATCTTGCCCGTTCGGCAGCTCATGGAGGACCCCGGTGTCGAATTGGTTCGACGTGCGGCCGATGCCTCCTGGTTCTACGCCGGTGCCATTCCCCAAGCGCTCGGCGGCTGGAATCTATACCGGCCAGAGATCTACATGCCTCACGGTTCGGCGCTGGCGCAGTGGTTGGAGAATCCCGCCATGTGCCTTCGGGAAGCGAATGAGGGCGACCGCTTGATGTACGAACTCTTGTTCGCCGCGCACGACTACCTCCATGCGTGGTCGCTGCAAGAGATCGCCAGCCTCGCTCCCAAGCTCGGGGTCGGAACCACGGCGATCGATGAGGCGAGTCTCGAGGACCTTGCCTTCGTGCAGCTGGTGACGGAAGCGGCTGCAACCGTTGGGTTGGACTACTGGTATCTGTCCTGTATCGACCTCACGGAGATGCTCGACCTCGGATCGACGATTCAGTCGCTGACGATCTCCTATCGAGAGACTCACGCTTCCGAGTACCGCCGCTTCAACCCCGACTTCGCTGTCCAAGACCCTGCGTTCTTCACCTCGATTGCGGAGTTCTACTGCACCGGCCGCTTTCCTGGCTTCGACGTCGCAAGCTTGCGGCGCAGCCCGAGAATGCTTCGCTGGCTCCGGCACGAACTGAGCTATGGGCAGCTTCAGCGCCGCTACACCCGGATGTGGCTCCGCCACTTGGGAGGGCTCCGTACCCACGTCACCGTCGAGCAGCTCCAAGCTCCGGTGCAAGTCGACTCCCCATGGAAACGTGAGCTCCTCGGCGAACTCGGTCAACGGCTCTGGGAGAAGATCAAGAATGACTCTCCCTCGCGCCGCCGCATGGGCAACGCGCTGGGGGAGACGTCCTGGCGTGCTCCCGAGGATGGCCCGCTCGACTTTCGGTTCACCAACTTCAACGCTCTGGACGAAGACCCCTGGTCGGAGATCTCCCGCCGCGGCATCGTGCGCGATTCGTTCTCCAAGCTCGTTGACCAGGTGGCGAGCGCGCACCGTTACGACCGAGCACCCAAGTCGCTGCTTCGGGCACTGGGACACGTCCGGGAGTCCAACAGCGTCGAGCTACTCCGTCACGTCTTCGATCACCTCGAACGACTCCCGGCCGAGGGCTCCGAACCTCGCGACCTCTTCTTGATGAGCTAGCGGAGCCCGCAACATGACGATTCGCCCCCACGCCCACCAATCCTGCTCCTGGTCCGTTCCCGTACCCGTCGCGCCCGGCGGATTCACGGCGCTGCATCCCGCCCATCAAGCGCTGGATGTCTGCGTCGACCTCTCGCAGATTGAGGCGTTTCGCGTTCCCGACTCTTCCTTCGACCCTACGTCGGTGCTCTACGCAGACCTTCAGCTCAACGGAGAGATGAACGTGCGCCGACGCCTCGGATCCGGACGGGCGGGTTTCTACAAGGGCAAGTACCTCAAGGGGGTGGGGCGCACTCCCTTGGCCGCCAACTGGGCAGAGTCGGCGGACACGTACCACGCGACGGGTCACATGTTCCCCAGTTCTGCGGTCCGCGAGCGCATCGCGACGGTCTTCATGCAAGCGCGCGGCGCCGCCGACCTCATCGTCGAGTGCGAAGGCCTCCTGCTCCGCAGGATGCCGGGCGACCTCGCCCGCGGCGTTGCGAGCTTCGAGCGCTCCTGTGATGGGCCGTTCCCGGCATGCGATCGCACCCTACAGGCGATCTCGGTCAAACCTGGGGACTTTGCACGGCTGTCGAACATCCTATGGCTGCTCAGCTTTGTCCGCCCGAGCGCGCCGGCGATTGCGGACTTCGGCTACCGGCTTGCGATGTACGCCCAGCCACCATCCGCCGCGGTACCGCTGGCCTCAGCCCTGTCGCCGAGTGCTGTGATCTCGCACCTCCGCGAGGCGATCGACCGAGGCGTATGGAACTTCCTCCGCCATTTCGAGCTCGGCATCTACTGGGGATCGTACTTCAACAACTTCACACTCGATGGACGCTTCCTCGACCTCGAAGTTCCCCTCATTCATGGAACGCCATTCGTCGGGAAGCTCTGCGACCACACGACCCCGACGCTCTCGAAGCGACCCGAGGAGTCGGACGGAACCTTGCTCGGCATCGAGCTCTTCGACTTCGTGTACCACGTGCGCGCTGCCCTCGTGGCGCTCGATTCGATGCTCCAATGGAAGCGGCGCGTGGCTCGTGACGCGAAGGTCGCTGAGTTCCTGGAAGGACTGCTCGACGCGCTGCGGTCCGAGTTGGGGGCCACACACGTGCTCCACGACCGAGACGTCCTGTGCGATCGCGTGAGCCAGGTATTGATCGCTTGCGGTGGCGCGCCCTCGGCGATTCGAGCGGCTGTCGAACACGAGTTCGACGTCGTATTCCACGGAGAGGTGGCCGACGGACCGGAGCTCGGACTCGCCCGGCTTCCCGATCTCTTCGCTCCGCCGGAGCCGACCCGCTGGTCCACGGCGTTCGTCGCCACCGGCTTGCTCGCGGAACCTCAGCGGGGCCTTCACAGCCTCGGTGCCGACGCGAAACTCGTCAACGAGCTCCTGCGCGAGCTCGACGAGATCACCGACGTCGACGCCCTCCTCGAAGCGACGCACGAGGCGGAGGCCGTGCTGCGGCGAGAGATCAGCCCCTCAATGCCTTCCAGCCTGGCGGAGGGAGCGTGAAGTCGACCGCCGACGACGTATCTCGGATCTTCCGCGCCGAAGCCGTGGATGCCCACCGAGCACCACGAATTCCGGGACGTCCGTTGGCGGCTCCAGGGCCTGGCCCCGTGCTGATCGTCGCGGTCCTCGTGGCCGTCTCCGCCGTGCTCCTCGCCGCTGCGGCCTGGGTCTCGAGCCCAGAGTACGTATCCGGGCGCGCACTCATACGGTTCGACGGCGTCACCTTCGCGCGAGCATCCAGCGGCGGTGCGATCGACGCCATCTTCGTGCAGCCCGGGCAGTGGGTTGAAACTGGCGAGCTGTTGGCGCGCACCGAAGCCACCGCGGCGAAGCACGAACACAGCACAGCGCGTGCCGAATACGACGATGCGGTGCGGGCCATGCTCCGCGCGCCTGCCAACCTCACAGCGCGCGAACGCGTGGGCGAACGCGTCCATGCGCTGGCGCGAGCACGGGCGGCACTCGACGCTACGGAAATTCGGGCGCCATCCGCCGGTCGTGTCCAGGCCGTGCGGGTCCGCGCGGGTCAGACAACCGAGGCCGGCCAAGTGGTCTGCACGGTGGCGGCCGAGGCTCAGTCGGCCCGGATTGTCGCATTCCTACCCGGCAATGCCCGCCCCAAGCTCGACGTCGATGCTCCCCTGCGCCTCACGCTCGACCGTCACCCGGACGCACAGGTACGCCTGCGGGTCGATCACATCTCCGACAGCTCCCTCAGTCCCGGCGAGGTCGAAGCACTGGCTGATGCACGGATCACCGGCGATGAGCACGGAAGCATCGCACTCGGCGCAACGACCGATACGGTGGTTCGCGATGACCGTGGGCGATCCCTGCAGCTGTTCGACGGGATGACGGCCACAGTCGAAGTCTTGGTTCGCGAGCGCTCGTTGCTCGAACGCCTGCTCCGCGAGGAAACCCGATGAGTGTTGAAGATGTGCTCTCCCGGCTGGGCACTCGGCGCCCCCGACTGGAGTTCGTTCAACAGATGACGCAGGTCGAGTGCGCCCCTGCGTGCTTGGCCATGGTTCTCGGCGGCTTCGGCAAGCGCGTCTCTCTGGACACGCTGCGCCGGGACTTCGGTGATGTCACCCAGGGGGTCGATGCTGGCCGCCTCCTCGACGTCGCGCGTGGCCATGGCCTCATCGGCCGGGTCTACCGCGTCGAGCCGCACGAACTGGGTCACCTCGATCCGGGCGCAATCCTCCACTGGGAGTTCGACCACTACGTCGTCCTCGCCCGCCACGGCAAGCGCCAGACACACATCCTCGACCCAGCCTCGGGCGAGCGTCAGGTGAGCCGAGCAGACTTGGGGCGGTCGCTGACAGGAATCGCCATCCAGTTCGAGCGCGACGAATCCTTCGCCGCGTCGACGGAACGCCACGAGAACCCATTGCGTCGCTACTTCCGTCTGATCTCAGAGTTCCGGGGCGCGGTGATCAGCGCGGTCGCCCTTTCTGTGTTCGGACAGTTCCTGGGCTTTGGCGCTCCGCTGGCGATGGCTCTGGCGGTCGAGGACTTCATCCCCCGCGGCGACGCGCGAGCCTTGGTCACTTTGGTCATCGCGCTGGCTGTCCTCGCGAGCTGCCGCGCCCTGACACGGTTCGTTCGCAGTCGCGTCCTGATCGGCTTGGCCGCACGGATGGACGCCCGACTGCGCGTCTCGTTCGTCAACCACATCGTCCGCCTCCCGCTTGCGTTCACCGCCACCCGCACGAATGGAGACTTGCAGCAGCGGATCAACAGCATGGGCGTACTGCGAGACGTGCTCTCTGCAGCGGCCCTTTCCACCATGCTCGACGCAGCGGTCGCGGTTCTCTTCCTCGCGGCGCTGCTGTCCATCCACGCGGGAGTCGGCCTTGCAGCGGTGGCGATCGCAGGCTTCCACGCCGCCACGGTCGCGCTTGGTGCTCGCCGCCGCCGCCATCTCATGACCGAGTTGATGATTGCCGAAGCGAAATGTCAGTCGCGCCAGATCGAGCTGGTCTCGGGGCTGGAGACGCTCAAGGCGATGGGTCGTGAGACGTCGATGGCGGCAGGATGGGCCGAGGCCCAGGTCGACCAGCTCAATGCCAACGCGAGGAGCAACACCTTCGATGCAAACCTCGCCGCACTTCAAGACCTCGCCCAACTCGCAATCCCTGCCGTGCTCCTGGGCATTGCGGGTATCTCCGCGGCCACAGGGTCACTCTCGCTGGGCACTCTGTTCGCGCTCGCCGCTCTCATTCCCGGTTTCGTCACGCCGGTCGCCTCGCTGCTGGAGACGCTCGAACAGATGGTCGGCGCACAGAGCGTGGCCGAGCGCCTCAACGACGTCTACGAACACCCGCTCGAGCAAGCGCCGGAGCGGTCATTCCGACGTCTCGCCGTCAAAGGCCACATCGAACTCCGCGATGTTCGGTTCGGCTACGACGCGGCAGGCACCGTGTTGGCGGGGATCGACCTCGACATCGAACCGGGCACCAGCGTCGCGATCGTGGGCCCATCGGGCTGTGGCAAGAGCACCCTCGCCAGATGCTTGCTCGGCCTGTACCCGCCTCGGTCGGGATTGATCCGGATCGACGGCGTCGATGTCGAGCAACTCGACAAGGTGCACCTTCGACGACAGCTCGGTTTCGTCGGACAGGATCCACGTCTATTCGCGGGAACCATTCGCGACAACATCACGATGGGAGCCCCGGGAACCTGCGAGGACACGATCCTGTGGGCGGCCCGACTTGCGCAGATCGACGACGACATCGCACAGCTCCCCATGGGCTACGACACCCCGGTGGCGGAGGGCGGCTCGTCGCTCTCCGGTGGGCAACGTCAACGGCTGGCCATCGCCCGCGCGGTGATCGGACGCCCTCGCATTCTCGTCCTCGACGAGGCCACGTCGGCCCTCGACACACGCAGCGAAAGGATGATTCAGCGGGCCCTCGAGACCCTCGAATGCACGCGTGTCGTCATCGCGCACCGACTCAGCACGGTCGCGAACGCCGACTGCATCGTGGTGATGGACCACGGGCGCATCATCGAGCGCGGGACCCACGACGAACTCCTCGCCGCAGGGTCCATGTACACGGCACTATGGGCGGCTCAGCACGAACACAGTGGCCAACCGCGGGGGCTCGCATGCTGACGCGCCACGCATTCCTTTGGGGGGCGTCACTGCTGCTGGCCTGTGGCCTCTCCTCGCCGCCTCCCGAGCCTCGTCCTGCCGAATCGGTCTCATTGCCGGCCGCAGCATCCCCTCCTCGTGTCGCGGACACATGCGAGGCACCTGGCATCCTCCAGTCTCGGCAAGCCGTGATTCTCAGCGCCTCGGAGTCCGGGGTGGTCGGACTTCCCCTGCCTCGAGGAGCGACGGTCTCCGCGGGCGAGGTCGTTGCCACGTTTGCCAACGCTTCACTGAAGGCAAGCGCAATGGCAGCGAGCGCGAGCCTCGAGGTTACGCGTGCAGAGCGTGGTGCGGCGCAGCGGCGATTGTCCCGTGCGCGAGAGGAAGCCTCCGAGGTCGATCGGCTCGGGGAGTTCGCTGGCGGGAGTGAGCGCCGAGACGCGAGCTACGCCCGTGCGCTCTCCGTCGAGGAACTCAAAGCCTCCAACGCGCGCGTTCGCGAGCGAGAGGCTCAGGTACGAGGGACACGCGCTCGCCGGGACTCACTCACGCTGCGGGCTCCGTTCGAGGCGACCATCGTGGACGTCTTCGTGGACGTCGGTGCCTACGTCTCGACCGGCACTCCGGTACTCCGCCTCGTCTCCCCGTCCCGGGACCACATTCGGTTTGCCGTCCCAGAAGCGCAACACAACGCCATCCGTGATGGCGATTCGGTCTCCTGGACCACGGTCGACGGTGCCACCGGGGGCCAGGCCCAGGTCAGCGTCCGCCCCTCGGAGGTCGATGCGCGCGCAGGGGTCCTGCTCGTAGAAGCCACGGTCGACCCTCCCGGACCGTCCGCCCTGCCCTCTGGGACCGGCATCATCGTGACCTATGCCTGCGACGGGAAAGCCGCACTCGAGCGCCGGGGCGCCGAGAGAACGGACTAGCGCCCGCACCGTCGCATCACTGCGCACTACCACGACTCCGCCCGGCCAGGCACCCGCCTACTTGCGGCTGGCCTTCACGTGCGCGCGGTCTTCGAGCAGGTGCTCGTGGCAGCGCAGGCAGGAGTCGACGAGCTTGTCGGCGTTGCGGATCGCGGCCTCGGAGTTGTTGGCTTCGACCGCGTCTTGCAGGTCGTGCAGGCTGTCGCGGAAGGCCGCGCGGTCGGGCTCGAAGGACTCGTCGGCGACGAACCACTCCATCGACTCGGAGATCTTCTCGATCTCTTGGGTGGCCTTGGCGACCTTGGCGTAGTCGTGGGCGACCATCCCGTCGAGGACCCGCTGCAGCTGCTTCGACTTCTTCTCCATCATGCGGTCGCTCATCTGCCTGGCGCCCGGCTCATGGTTCTCGGCCCAGTCGAGGGCGAAGCGGGCGATGCCGACCCCGCCGACGGCGAGCAGGCCCAGGCCGCCCACGATGAGCAGCCATTGCCCTGCGCTGGGGCGGCCTGTGACGGTCAGCGACATCGGGCACCTCTCATGGCATGGGTCTAGCTCGTGTTTGCGCGGCGTCCAGCGATGGCGGCGGTGGCGCCTACAGGACGCCGTCACGCCGCAGGCGCTGGAGCTCGGTGCCGAGCCGGCCCAGCGCGCTCTCGACCTCGACGATCGACGCCTCGGCGAGGGCGGTGCGTCCGCCGAAGAACGCGTACCGGTTGACGTGGACGAGGTAGCCGGCCATCGCGACCTGGTCGCTGGCATCGTGACGCAGTGCGCAAGGCCGAGGCCCGAACGCAGTGCGGCGATCAGCGCGAGGCTGTTCTCGGGAGAGACAGAGGCGGTGACACTCGGGCTTTCGCCCAGTCATCGACCGGAGGTGCGGTCGCGACGGCGTCGCATCGCCGCCAAGCCCAGCAACAGCAGGGCTCCACTCGCTGGCTCGTCGGACCGCGTGCTGCAGCTGCATCCGCCGTCGTCATCGCCCTGCGCGGCGGCATCGGTGTCCGTGTCGACCGACGGTCCGCTCATGGTGCTGCTGTCGTCACCGCCGGGAAGGCCGTCGTCGTCGCCCGAGGTCGGAAGGGTGGTGGTGGTGGTTCCGGTGCCATCCCCGCCGCCGCCGTCATCCCCCCCGGTCGAGCCACCGTCAGTGTCGCCCATGGGCGGTGCCATACCCCACTCGAACGCGCCGATGTCGATCGCGTCGACGGCGGGGCGGGCCTGGGCGCTGCCGAGCTCGATCCACTCACGGTTGGGTGGGTGGAACGCTGGAACGCCCTGAGGCTCGGGGAAGGGATAGTTCACGGGACTGGGCGGGTCGGATAGGCCGGCGTCGACCAAGACGCTGTCTTCGAGGGGACGGAGGTCCAAGCTGGCGAGGTCGATGAAGCCCGGGGCGTCGCCGACGATGGTGTCGGTCCAGGTCTCCGGGACACGTCGCGAGTCGGCCGGGATCCAGTTGAAGCTGCCAAAGATCGCCGAACCGTCGGCCCAGTTGGCTTCAACGTCCCGCAGGACGCTGATGCTGCCGCCGTCGGCCGCAACCATCACGTTGTTGTGGGCTTCGAGGCTACCGATTCCGTCGAAGAGCCGGAATACCGCGGAGCCTTCGGGCTGGACAACCACGGTGTTGTTGACGAAGCGGTAGTGGCCGAAAGTCTGACCGGTCCCGTCTCCACCGAAGCGAGTGACGTAGGAGGTCTCGGTCTTGATCAGCACGTTGCCGACCACGTCGCCGTTCTCGATCGCCAGGTCCGGGTTCTGGCCGTCGGGACCGATCAGCTCGATCTCGTGAAATCTCGCTCCCTCGATCCAGTTGTAGTAGATCTCGTTGCGCTCGGCGCGGGACTTGACGTTGTTGCCGCCGTTGGCGTCGTGCACGTAGCAGTGCTGCATGCGAAAGACCGACCCGGGATACGCAGTCTCATCAGTGGCCATGTAGATCTGGTGATCCTGGGTGCCTCCGCCGCAGTGGTGAACTTCGATGTACTCGAGCAGCAGGCTGCCCGAGTCGGAGTCGGCACCCAGGACGCCATGCCGAGGGCAGTCGTGGATCACCGAGTCGCGTAGGACCACGTCATCGGCGTGGTGGTAGAAGCAGCGATTGGTCCCGTTCGTGATGTCGAGGCCTTCGAAGATGTAGTGGTCGCCCGAGACCTCGATGGTGTTGCCGCCGCCCTCGATCACCGGCCGCTGACCATCGATGACGATACCTCGGACAGTGATCGGGTTGTCTGCATCGCCTTCGTTGCCGAAGGTCACGCCACCTGCATAGGTTTGCCCTCCGTCGACTTCGACCACGTCTCCGGGTTGGAGCAGCCCCGTGACTTCCTGTAGCGTGGTGTGGGGCTTGTCTGGGCCGACTTGGTAGGTCTCTGCCCACGCCGTTGTGGGCAGAAGCAATAGAAGGCAAACTGCCGTCTCAGGTACAGCGTGTCGCATCGGCCCATCTTCTACCCCTTCATCGGTGCGCAAGGAAGGGCTCCCTAGCCACAGCAGGATGTGGAGGAAGGAGAGACGATCCGCGAAACCAACCCCGCTATGAATGCACCGCCGGAACGCGTTTCGGCGGTGGTCTGGTTTCACAGCGTCGCTCCCCAGTGCGACGTACAGCGCAGCGTGAAGGTCAACGTCATCCGTTGAATGCGGCGGGCGTATCACCGCGCCGCGTCACTATATGTCCAAGACGATATCGCGAACTCGGTCTCGGTGGGTCGTGTTCAGTTGATTCGGTGGGACGATGCCGGACACAGAAGCAGGCCTGGTCAGCGACATCGGGCACCTCTCATGACATGGGTCTAGCTCGTGTTTGCGCGGCGTCCAGCGATGGCGCCGGTGGCGCCTACAGGACGCCGTCACGCCGCAGGCGCTGGAGCTCGGTGCCGAGCCGGCCCAGCGCGCTCTCGACCTCGACGATCGAAGCCTCGGCGAGGGCGGTGCGTCCCGCGAAGAACGCGTAGCGGTTGACGTAGACGAGGTAGCCGGCCATCGCGACCTGGCCGCTGGCCGCGAGCTCGTCGATGCGGGCGAGCGTGTGCTGGACGTTGGCGTGGGCCTGCACCGCCAGAGCTCGGGCGAGCGTCATCGACTCCTCGATGAGCACCTCGGCGCACACGGCCCAGGCGGCGTCTTGCCCCGCGTCGGCCTGGTGCAGGGCTTCGAGGCGGGTGACCTCGGCCTCCCAGCGGCGCCCGCTGTCGTGCAGGTTGCCCAGCGCGG
Organism: bacterium; assembly: GCA_024742475.1. Classification (GTDB taxonomy): domain Bacteria; phylum Myxococcota_A; class Polyangia; order Nannocystales; family Nannocystaceae; genus CAJXVA01. Next base: position 68,532 of record JANSYI010000027.1, read on the forward strand.
CCGCGTCGTGTCGGACGTGCGCCACGAAGTCGGCGTGGAGCTTGGTCAGGGCGCCGTCGAGTTGATCGCGAAGGGTTCGGGCCTGCCTCATGGCGAACCATCGCCGCGCCTCGGACACCATCGAGCCGCCGGCGAACAAGATGCGCAGCAGGGCTTGGCCATCGGTGCCCACCGCCGCGTCGATGTCGATGTCGTCGCTTCCGCCTCCATCGAGGGGACCGACCTGGCCGCCGCTGCGCCACGCGTCGCGTTTGGCGAGCCCGACCGGGGTCTCATTGGCGTAGGCCACCGCATCGGACGCCGCGGGCAGCATCTTTCGATCGGGTGCCGCGAGAGCCGGCGGAAGCGCGCGGGTCCCCGCCGAACGCTGCTTGCGAAAGACCTCTTCGATCGCCTCGAGCTGCTCGGCGACGTAGGCCGCCCGACCTCCGCTGCGCACGACCTCTTCGCCGAGCGTGTGCACGAGCTTGGCCTTGTCTTCGGGGCGCTCGAGCAGGACGCCCCGGTGCGCCATCATCGTCAGCGCAAGGTCGCTCGCGCCCAGGTCCCAGAAGACATCGAACAGCGAAATCGGCGACTCGTGGCCGATGGGAACTGGCGCTCGCACGGCCGCGCGCATCGCCTCGCGCCGCGTCTGTCTCCGCGCTCGGACGGTGGCGACCGTCCCTCCGGTCGCAGCAGCGACGGCGAGGGTCGCCAACAAGGCGAGCGTGATCGGGTCCATCAGGCCTCGTCCGACACGATGACGACGGCCTTGCCGATCACCTCGCGGTCGATCAGCGCGCGAATGGCCTTGGCGCCGTCGGCCAGCGGGTAGCGGTTGGAGATGCGCGGTGCGATCTTGCCCTCGCGGTACCAGGCGAAGAGCTGCTCGAAGTTGGCGTGGTTGCCCGCGACGTCCTTGGTGGCGTAGGCGCCCCAGAACACACCGACGACCGAGCTGCCCTTGAGCAGCATGAGGTTGGCCTTGGCCGAGGGGATGGTGCCCGAGGCGAAGCCGACCACCAAGATGCGGCCGTCCCAGGCCACGCAGCGCAGCGATTGCTCGAAGAGCTCGCCTCCCACCGGGTCGAAGACGACGTCGACGCCCCGCCCCCCGGTGCGCTTCTTGACCGCGTCCTTGAGCGAAGGCTCGGCCGAGGTGTCGATTGTGTCTTGCAGGTCGTAGGCATCGGCCAAGACCGCGAGCTTTTCGGCGCTGCCCGAGGTGGCGATCACCTTGGCGCCCATGGCCAGGCCGACCTCGATGGCGGCCGTGCCCACGCCTCCGCTCGCCCCGTGCACGAGCAGCGTCTCCCCGGGCTGAAGGCGGCCGCGTTGAATGAGCGCGTGGGCGACGGTGCCGTAGGTCATGCCGAAGCAGGCGGCGGTGTCGAACTCCATGCCCGCGGGGATCGGCAGCGCCTTGGTGTGCGGCACGATGACCTGCTCGGCAAACCCGTTCCACCCCGTCAGCCCCATCACCCGGTCGCCTACCGCGAATCGCTCGGCGCCCTCGCCCACCTCGAGCACGACTCCTGCGACCTCGCCGCCCGGAGAAAACGGCAGGGGCGGCTGGAACTGGTACTTGCCCTCGATGATGAGCGTGTCGGGGAAGTTGACCCCGGCAGCGCGCACGCCCACGCGCACGGTGCCCTTGGACAGCGGCGGCGGGTCGACGTCCTCCACGACCAGCGTCTCGGGGGGGCCGTGTTCCTTGCAGAGCAGCGCCTTCACGCCTTTGCACATACGCCGCCGCCCTCGACCCGTCAATCGGGGGCGTCGCGGCTGCGACGAGCGGATCGCCTACGCGCCGCTTTGCTTTGGGTTCGCCCGCATCGGTGCACCGCCGACCTCTTCGGTCTCCAGCATGCAGCGGATGAAGCCCTCGTGCAGGCGCTCGGTGACGAAGCCGCCGCGACGCGTCATGCCGGGCTCGTCGTTGATCGTCACGAAGTCCCCCTCGCAGGCTCGCTTGGCCTCTCGCTTCCACTGCCGGGCGAGCAGCTGCGGCGAGGCCATGCCGTCTCCGTGCACGGCGACGTAGCGCGTTCCGTCTTCGGCCGGTGGCGTGACCGTGACGTTCTCGGGCTCGCTGGGCGCGCGCCCGATGGTGCAGCCCGAGGCGGCGAGCAGGAACAGGGCCACGATACGCATCGGTGTCGACGGTGCCTCAGCCGCCGCGGGCGACCAAGAAAGTGGCTCCGTTGAGGTAGCCTGCGCCGCATGGCCAACGTGCTCATCCTCGGGGCGACCTCCGCGATCGCGCAGGAGGTCGCCAAGCGCTACGCCGAGCGAGGCGACCGGCTCTTCGTCGTGGGGCGGAATCCGGCCAAGCTCGCGGCGCTCGTCTCCGGGCTGGGTCCGTCCTGCGTGGGTTCGCTGGTCGCCGATCTCGACGACACCGACGCCAACGCCCGCCGCGTCGACGAGGCGCTCGATGCCCTCGGCTCGATCGACGTCGGCCTCGTCGCCCACGGGTTGCTGGGCGACCAACTCGAGACCGAGCGATCGTGGGACAGCGCCGAAGCCGTCCTGCGCACCAACCTCCTGAGCGTGGTTTCACTGGTGATCCCACTGGCCAACGCGCTCGAAGAGCAGGGCCGAGGCCACCTCGCGGTGATGAGCTCCGTCGCCGGAGAACGAGGTCGACCACGCAACTACACCTACGGCGCGGCCAAGGGCGCCTCGACCCTGTACCTGCAGGGCGTGCGGAGTCGTCTGTGGGCCGCCGGCGTCGAGGTGCACACCCTCAAGCTCGGCCCCGTCGACACGCCCATGACCGAGACCCACCCCAAGAACGCACTCTTCGCGACGGCCGAAGGCGTGGCGAGCTCGATCGTCCGCCTCCTCGACGGGCCCGGCGGCGAGGCGTACGTGCCCAAGTACTGGGCGCCGATCATGGGCGTGGTTCGCAACCTCCCCGAGCCGCTGTTTCAGCGTCTGAAGTTCCTCAGCGGACGCTGACCGGCGGAAGCCCCGGGCATGTCGGGGCCGGTCGCACCGACGGCTTTGCTCCGGGTTCGACCGCGCTCGCCCGCGATTGCGCACTTTGCAGGCCTTCGCCGAGGCGACGCAAACCCCGTTTATCTCGCCACCAGCGGGATTTTGGGGCGTTCTTCCTCAACACGATTGAACGGGGCGGCGTCGCGTCGCACTATGGCACCCACGCGTTCCGCCGACCGACCAGGTGGTCTCCGCTCCGGAGCAAGCATCGCAAGGCGAACGACTGCACCAAGAAGTAGGAAACACCCGATGCGCAAGACAACACTCCTCCTCGGCCTCGCTTTCGCTGCAACCACCCTCACGGGTTGCGACGACGACGTCACCAAGGTCTGCAAGAAAATGGCCGAGCTCGTGGAGAAAGAGAAAGACATGCCCGAGGAGGCCAAGAAAGAGGCCACCGACCTCGAGAAATGCAAGGCCGAGGGCAAGAAAGAGCAAGAGAAGGACCCCGAGAAGTTCAAGAAGCAGTCTGACTGCATCATGGGTGCTTCCGACATGGAGGGCGCCGTGAAGTGCATCATGGAAGCCGCTTCCTCCGGGGACGAGAAGAAAGAAGAAGAGAAGAAGGAGTAATCCTCTTCTCCTGCTTTGCGTCCACCGAGACTCTCGGAACGCAGCACACGCGCCCGGCCGGATGCCCCATCCGCCCGGGCGCTTCGCATTGGTTTACTCTCGCCCCCTGATGCGGACGCTCGCGGTGCTTGGGGCTGGGTTGTTGAGTGCATGCGGAGGCACGCTGGGCGCGGCGGACACCGACACCGATACAGACGCGGCCAGTACGGGAGAGGTCGTCACCACCGGGACGCCAAGCAGCTCGAACGGCGACACGACCTCGGCCACGGAGCCGACCGTCGGCGACGATGGAAGCACGGGACAGACCACCGGGCCGGCACCGAACGAGCCCCCGACGGCCGTGCTCGACGCGACGCCGCGCTCTGGGGTGGCCCCGTGGACGGCCACCCTCGACGGTTCGGGGAGCTCCGACCCCGACGGGGAGATCGTCAGCTGGGCGTGGAGCTGGGACGGCGGGTCCGCCGACGGGGAGACCGTCCAGGTGGACTTCGAGGCCGAAGGGTGCACCGAAGTCACGCTGAGCGTGACCGATGACGACGGGGCGACGGCCAGCGAGACGATGGTGCTTTCGACCGTGGCGGCGGCCCCGGGCGAGGCGGCGGCCGCGTCGGTGGGGACGGCTCCGCTCCCGAGCGCCGTCTTGCCCCGAGACCGCGACACGAACGTGGGCGAGGCGCTCTTCGCCGGCACGCTGGAGACGAGCGGGTTCGCGGAGGTGCGCGCCAACATCCTCGCCGAGGGCGTCGTCGTGGACAGCGTCAGCGAGCCCATCTGTGGCGCGGCGCCTGCTCTGTTCGCGCTGGCGGCTCCCATCCCCGCCGAGCTTCGAGCGTTCGACGTGCAACTCGTCGCCGCCGTGGGCGAGACCGAGGTCCCGTTCGCCGAGGTTGCCGACCTGGTCGCAGGGGACATCTACCTGGTCAACGGGCAGTCGAATGCGTTCGCCGCGATGTACAACGGCGACGCGAACGTCAACCAGACGCCCTTCTTGCGCAGCTTCGGCATCAACAGCCTCGATCCTACGACCACGGCCAACACCGTGACCTGGTTCCCCGCGATCGGCAACGGCTCGGGCATGGCCGGCGGCATCGGACAGTGGGCGATTCGCATGGCGAACGTGCTTTCCGAGGCGCACCAGGTGCCGATCGCGGTGGTCAATGGATCGCTGGGCGGACAGCCGATCGGATACTTCCAGCGCAACGACGAAGAGCCCGCCGATCTCCTGAGCAACTACGGCAGGCTCCTGCACCGCATGCGCGCCGGCGGGCTCGATCAGCACGTGCGCGGCATCCTCTGGTACCAAGGCGAGTCCGACGGCGTACTGACCGACGCGCACGTCGAAGGCTTCGACGCCCTGCTGGCGGACTGGGCCGAGGACTACCCCAACACGGAGCGCATCTACGTCACCCAGCTGCGCGCCGGGTGTGGCGGCCAGACGATCGGGATTCAGGAGTACCAGCGGACGCTCCCCGACCGCATGAAGCAGATCTCGGTCATGTCGACGACCGGGCTCGATGGGCACGATGGGTGCCACTACGCCTATGCCGAGGGATACGAGCTGCTCGGCGATCACTACGCCGCGCTGCTCGGTCGAGACCTCTACGGCGAGAAGCCCGACTACGACGTGCAGCCGCCCAACCCGATGAGCGCTTCGCTCGAGAACGGCGGAACCGAGATCGTCATTACGCTGCGCAACGCCGAGGAGCCGCTGGTATTCGCCGCGGGCGCCGAGGCCGACTTCGTAGTGGAAGGGGCGCTCGTGAGCGTGGTCAGTGGAACGGCCGAGGCCGGCGAGCTGCGCTTGACCCTCTCGGGAGACGCAACGGGGGCGACGGGCATCACGTACCTCGGACACGCGCTCGCGGGGCCGTGGATCACCAGCGCCCAAGGCCTGGGGCTGCTCACCTTCCAAAACCTGCCGCTGTAGTCCCCATCACGCCGACCCGTCCCGACCATGGGAGACACCCTCTTCGACACCATCCGCCGCATGCACGGGGAGCAGCCTTGGGGCCGAGTCCTCGACGCCGGCACGGGCGCGCACTCCCTGCGCTGGATCAACGGCTTGGACACCCAAGCGTGGACCGCCGTCACGGGCGATCCGGCTCGCGAGAAGAAGCTGGCGCGCGAGCTCGGAGGAGCGGTGCGAGCGCGTGACGAGATCGTCACGGGCAACTGGGCCGACGAAGCGTTTCTGAACGGCGAGGTCTTCGACACCGTACTCGCCGACTATCTGTTGGGCGCGCTCGAAGGATTCGCCCCGTACCATCAGGACCGCCTCTTCGCTCGGCTGCGGCCCCACGTCGGCAAGCGGCTGTACGTCGTCGGGCTGCAGCCCTACCCCGATGGCATCGTCCCCGGCGACGGGCACGACACCGAAGCGGGACGGCTGGTCCTCGAGATCGCCCGCCTGCGCGACGCGTGCATCTTGCTGGCGGGTCATCGCTGCTACCGCGAGTACCCCCACGATTGGGTCGTGCGCTCGCTGCAGTCCTCGGGCTACGCAGTGCGGGAGGCCGTGGGCGTGCAGATCGTCTACCGCAAGCGCTTCATCGACGGTCAGCTCGACGTCTGCCGACGCAAGATCGCCCTGTTTCGGGACGAGGCGCTGGCCACCGCCATGACGGCCCATGTCGACGAGCTGCGCACGCGGGCTTTGGACGCCTGCGCAAGACTCGACGGGCTTCGCTTCGCCTCCGACTACGTCATCGCGGCCGACGCGGTCTGAGCCGGCTCAGCGCAGAGAGACGCCGACCGAGACACTGAGGAAGTGCAGCCAGTTGGAGTTGAAACCGTCTGAGAGCGGGTCGGGGTCGCTCGAGGTGCCCCGGGCCCCCCCGGCGATCCACCGCAGGTTCAAGAACGTGTCGACGCCGTAGTTCCACGCCAAGCCGGCGCGAAAGCTCGCGTCCAAGATCGCACCTTCGACGTCGCTTCGCCCGCCATTGATGTAGCGGATCGGCGCATAGAACCCGTCGACCTCTCCGCCGAGCCAGAAGTTGCCCGCGACGAAGCCCCGCCCGCGGAACTTGATGACGGGCACGGGGCCGACGTCACGAACCCCGCGGAAGGTGGACCCGTCTTGCGTCGAGTACTCGAGCCGCGCGTTACGGATCTGCAGGGAGCCTCCGAACCCCACTTCCGCGTCGCCGGGAAGGATGTCGTAGAGGTAGCTGACTCGGTAGAACGGGAAGCTGTAGCGAAAGTTGAGCGGGGTGCCCGCGTCGAAGGTGACGTCTTCGACCCTCAGGTCGCGCTCGGACACCGCTTGGGTCTCGAGGTTGAGCGGCTGGTACAAGAAAGTGACGGTGTGCTGGCGGCTCCGTCCGATGTCGACGTCGGCCGAGAGCCGGCCGAAGGGGAAGAGCGTGTCCTGGCCCAGGTCGCTTCGCAGGTCGACGTAGGTGGCGTCGCTTCCGAGCTTGAGGCGGTGGCTGAGGACCGAGAGGAACCCGAGCTCGGCGTGCAGACGGATGGCGACCCGGCGGCCGGGATCGTTGAGCACGGAATCGCTCGCCTCGGGCGATCCCGCGTACGCAAGGGTGCTCGAGCACCAAGCGATGAAGAAGGCCGCGATCGCGCCGAGACGAGACATCCCCCTTCGTCTAGGCCCGATTCGCCAGCAAGCAAGCGATAGGCCCGATTCTCGTCGTCCTGCTCGGGGTTCAGCCAGCGCTCATGATCGACTGGCACGCCTCGAAGAACGCCCGAGGCAGCTTTGCGTGCACGGGCGCCGACGCCTCGCACCACGCGATGCGTTCGCCGCTTTGCAGCGTGCTGCTCGCGTGCGCGACCCGCAGGGCTTGCGGCTGGGTCTCCACCGCGTAGACGAAGGTGCCGTCACCACCCCGCGTCGCGCCTCGAATGGCGCGCGCATCGAGCTCGGCCAGGCGGACCAAGGCGTCCGCGCACGTCTTGGTGAACGCCGAGGTGGTGGGCTGCCATCGCACCGTGATGGGGGGGCCGCTCTCGGCGGTGAACGACTGCAGGCCCGGCTGCGCATCGGCGGCGCGATATCCTGGGGGAAGCTGGAGGCACAGGTTCGGCTCGGCGATCGTGGTGGACCCGCTCGCACAGGTGTCGGCGCGCTGCAGTCTCGGCGAGGCGCTCTCGTCACGAGGTGGCTCGCCCTCGGGCCGAGGCGCTGCAGTTGGCCCCGGCTCGGTCGCCGACACCTCCGCGGTGGGTGAGGGCTGTGGCCCGCTCCCCGCCGATCTGCACGCCAGCAGCATCAGCAGCGCGAGGGCACCCATTCGCGAGCTCTGCACCCACTCATCATGCCAGTGGGAGCGCCCCTACGACACCGTTTCGCGGGTGCGAACCACCGGGCCGTCGTGATACACGCGATCTGTGAGCGACCCGCGGATCGCCCAGCTCGAGCAGCAGGTCGCGGGCCTGGCCGCCAGGAACCAGCAGCTCGAAGCGCAGCTCGCTTCCATTGCGCACGAGAGAGCATCTGCGAGCCAAGCCCGGGTCGCCGCGGTGAAGACCGGCGGCAAGTGGCTGCTACCGCTGCTCGACCGCACGAAGGTGGTGCGGTCGTTCGGCGCGCTGGCCGAGACCGTCGGTCGCATGACGGGTCCTCGGGAGCAGTGGCCCTCGCGCGAGGACATCCTCGAGCGCGCCAGGGTGTTCATGGAGTCGTGTGTCCGATTCACGGTCCGGCGACGCACGTCCTTTTGGCTGTTCTCGCTGCTCGCGGCATCGATTCCGTTCTTGCAGCTGTGGGTGGTCGTTCAGCAGAACGAGATCATCCGCAACCAGAACGACTTCTTCGAGATCCAGGTGCACGACGTCGTCTCGCGCTCGATGACCGAGGGCGATCGCAACGCGCGCCTGATGACCGGCGCGCTGCTCAGCCGAGCCAACCTCACCTTCCTGGCCGACGTCGTCGACGAAGCCTTCGACCCAGAGCTGGCCGGAATCTACTCCGCCCAGGGCACCAAGGCCTCCAAGCGTCGCCTCGAAGACGCCGCGTTCCGTGGCTTTCTCATCCGTGCCGTCTCCCGCGGGGTGCTGCTGCGCGCCGACGACGACCGGGACGAGATGGTCGAGCAAGCTCGTCCGATGCTCCGCAAGATCGTCATCGACGCGGCCGACAGGGTGCCCACCCTGATGCGCTTTGGCGAAGGCGAGCTCGACCCCGAGCTCGAAGAGCAGGCGTCGAACTACATCTTTCAGCTCGGGGCGCTGGTGCGCACCTACGGGCGGCTCGCCCGGAGCGAAGGCCTCGAGGAGGAGTTCGCGCAGGATCTGCGAGCCCTCCTCGCGCGCACGTCCAGGCTGAAGCTCGAGGGCAACCGCTTTGCCGATGCGTATCGCTTCTCGATGGACAACGTGGTGCTCGACGCGTCGGTCGGGCTCGAGCTCGACGACGCCGAAATCGACTGGACCGACACCGACCGCGACCTCGAGGCTGCGCGAGAGAAGGGAATCGAAACGCTGACCGCGGCGTTGGGGAGTGAGGGGGTCGATTGGGACGCGTTCGCACGGCAGCTCTAGCGCTCGCGCTCGCCGGCTGCGCGAAGCCCAAGCCCGCGCCCGCTCCCCCCGTCTCGACCCCGGTCGCGCCCACCCACGCGAGCGTCGACGCGTTCTTGTCGGCGAAGGGGCGAGGTGCCGACGAGGCCGCGGCCTACGCCAGCGCGCAGGCCTCGTTGGCCGACGCGCTGCTCGGGGACGCTCGATGGCTGGGCGTCGTACCGGTGGCGCTGCACGACCGCACGCAGGACCCGTACGACGCCGTCAGCACGCCCGAGGGCTGGGAGGTCGCAATCGGCCTCGACGAGGGGCGCGCCGCGACGACGCTCGACGCGATGACCTACGCGAAGCCGTCGTTCGAGGGCCCGGAGGCGTGGCACGACGCGCTGTATCAGGCGCTCGCCACCCACGCCGCGAAGGTGGTGTGTGAACGTCGCGCATCGCTCTACGACGTCGCCTGCGATGCGCCCGCGACCGAGCAAGAGGACGCTGCGCTGCGCGAGCTCGGCGAGGGACTCTCCTTGGCTCCGCTCATTCGCGGTGGGGTGCCGACCGACACCGACGGCGTGGTCCTGCGCCCCGCTCGCGTGCTGGTGACGTGGAACGGGGCGCCGATGGATGGCGTGCCGCTCGTGGTCGAGACGCCCGACGGCAGCCGCGTCGACGTGCCCACGGGCGACGGCGGCGTCGCCGAGCTGCCCGTGCCCGTCGGCGCACCGTGGCCCGGCACCTTTCGCGTGCGCGTCGACGCAGGCAGATTGCTCGGCCCTCTCGAGGAGACCTGCGTTTGGCCCAGCCTCGACCTGGGCCCGCGCGCGCTCGACCCGAGCAAGTGGGCGCTCGTGTTCGAGGACGGAACGAAGGCGGACGATGCGTTCGGCAAAGCCCTCGCCGAGACGCTGGGCGAGGCGCTGGGGCCTCCGGTCGAGCTGGACGCGAACACGTCCAAGACACTCGCCGAGGTCGGCCCTGCCGAGCGCGCGCGCGTCCTGGTATCGCTCGCCGACGCGATGGGCGGCACGCTCGACGTGGTCGTGCTGGTCAAAGCGCAGTCCCGGTTCGCGAGCCGGGCCGGCGGAAGCCGCGTGTGGTTCGAGGCAACCTCGTCAGTCGTCGTGCACGAGGTTTGGGGCGCAGGCGAGCTCGGGCGTGAGGAGGCCGAGGCGACCGCGTCGGGTGTGGGTGACCGTCGGGCTGACGACGCCGCACAGCGAAATCTGGCCGAGCAAACCTCGAGCCGAGTGCTCTCGGTCCTGCGGAACTGACTCGCGGCTTTCTTGATCCCGCGCTTTCGCTGGGGGAAGCTAGGGGTCTATGGATGGTGGTCGGCTGTCGAACTTGCTCTTCCTCGGAGGTCTTGCAGCGATGGCCATGCCCGGATGCAGCAGCACCGCAGGCCCTGAAGACGGTGGCATGTCGCCCCCCGCGGGCAACCCTCTCGAGCAGGACAACGCGCTGACCCACGGGGCCGACGAGCCGGGCGCAGGACCGGGTTCGGGCGCCGGGCCAGCGGTGGACGTGTGCAGCCGCTACGTCGACCGTCAGCTCGAGTGCGGAATCGTCGGCGGCTACAACTACTACGGCTACGACTACAGCCCCGAGGACTACGTCGCGATCTGTCGGGCGGCCCTCGACGAGCTCGTTTCTTCCCTGGGTCCGGGCTGCGCAGACGCGTTTGCGGACCTTTATGCGTGCATTGCCAGCCAGGACTGCGACTCGTTCGCGTGCTCCAGCGAGCAAAACGCTGTCGACGTCGCTTGCGGGCTTGACGATCCGGGCACCACTGGCGGCTGACCCTCCGTGTAGGGGCGTTCGATACACACAGGGAACCTTTCGCTGCGACCCTTGCACTCCCCCCGTGCGCCGCCCTCGCGGTGCCGTTTGTGGGGAGGCGGGCGATGGACCGAGAGACATTGGGGAACGTCCTGTTCCTGGGCAGCCTGCTCACCGTGGGCTGTGCCAGTGGCAGCGAGGGCCAAGGGCCACGACCGGGCCCCTTCGTGACCGGAGGCGGCGATGATGGCGGCTCGGGCGACCCTTGGACCGACCCTCTCGAGACCACGGGTCAGCCGGGGACGTCGGGGTCCGACTCCGACGACGGGTGGCCGAGCGAAGGCGAGACGGGCGTGGTGTCGGGCTCCACGGGCGACATGCCTCCCGGCCCGGACGGCGACACCGGCATGGGTGGCTCCACAGGCGGCGTTCCCGGTGGCGAGGAGTCGGGCGGCTACGGCGATGGGACCACCGGATACATGTCCCCGCCGGTTGGCGAGGACCCGTGCCCGGCGCTCGCCCAGCGCTACGCCGACTGCAACCCCGACTACATCTACGAGTACGAGATCGAGCTGTGTACGCAGGCCCGACAGAGCGCGGCGGACGAGTCGCCCGCATGCGGTGCTGCGCACGCCGAGTATCTCGCGTGTCTGAGCACGCTCGATTGCGCGTCCCTGCTCGCGCCCGGTGTGCCCTTTGCGTGCGTGCTGCAAGCCGCGGCAATGGACCTCGCCTGCCTCTGACGCTCTCGGGTAGTCTGCCCGCGATGGATGGACCCCGACTCGCGAACTTGCTGTTCCTGTCCGGCCTCGTCTCGCTCGGCGCCTGCGACGAAGACGAGGGCATGTCCCCCACGTCCAGCGCCACGGCGAGCGCGGGAGGGGTGACGGGAGGCGATCCGATGGCGAGCACCTCAGGCGACACGTCTGCGGGAGGAGCCGGCGGTTCGACCTCCGCCACCCCGACCGGCGCTTCGACGGGAGACCCATCGAGCGGCGGGCCCTCGGGGAACTTCCCCGTCTGCACCGAGTTCGCCACCCAGTCGCAGGAGTGCGGCGACGGTGGCTACGACGCCGCTCTCGAGTACTGCAACGAGCTGCTGGCCTCGCTCAACCAGGCGTACTCGGCCGACTGCGCGCTCGCCTACGAAGAACTCCTCGCCTGCGCGTCGGGTGTCGATTGTGCGGAGTTCAACGGCGACGAAGTGCCACCCGCCTGCGAGACCCCATCGCAGAACGTTCGCGATGCGTGCGACTTCCTCGGCGGAGGCTCGTCCTCCGGCGCGGGCACGGGCGGAGACACCGACGCGAGCACCGGCGGCTGAGCGCAGTCTTTGCCGAGAGCGGGACGTTCGGCGCCCCTACTCTTCTTCGGTGCGTCGACGCGGCCTGCTCTCTTGCGTGCTCCTGATCGCTGTGGGCGGCTGTGACAGCGCCCCGAAAGGGAACCCCGAAGGCGCACCGCCGCGGCGGCAGCCCGTGAACCCGGACGACCCGGACGCCTGCGCCGAGTGCCACGCGCAGATCGTCGCCGAGTGGAAGGAGAGCATTCATGCGCGCGCGCACCATGAGCGCGACCCGATCTACGGCGGAGTGCGATCGCTGGTCAGCAAGCGCTTGGGGTCCGAGGCTGCCAAGCAATGCGCGACGTGCCACAACCCTCGCGACCCGCAGAACCCGGACAGCCCTGCGGGCGCGCTCGGGGTGTCGTGTGCGACCTGCCACATGCTGGACGAGGTTCACGTCGACCGCTCGGGTGCCGACGCGCTGGCGTTCGCGTCGGTGGTCCGCATGCGCGCGGGGCATGACATGGCCGAAGGGAGCTCGCCCGCCCACGCGACGGGCAAGGCTCCAACGTTCATCACGGATCGCAAGACCGTCTGCCTCGCCTGCCACGACGCAGCGTCGAATCCTGGCGGGGTCTCGACGTGCGCGACCGGGGCCGAGTTCGAGCAGCGGGGCGCAACCGACAAAGGCTGCATCGACTGCCACATGCCACGCATCGCGGGTCCCGGCGGCGAGGTCGGCTCGCGAAGTGAGCACGCCCGCCACGTGTTCCTGGGGCCGCACCGCGCCTGGACGCACGACGACGTCGCCTTCGTCGCCGACGCGATCGACCTGCAGGGGTCGTTCACGGACGACGGGCTGCAGGTCTCGCTGCGCAACGAGACGGGCCACGCGTTCCCCACCGGCTTCCCAGGCCGGCTCGCGATGCTGCAGGTCGTGGCCAAGGACGCCTCGGGCAAGGTCGTCTGGCGCAACATCACCGACGACCCGATGAAGGACGACCCCGACGCGGTGTTCAACAAGATCTTCGTCGATGACGCCGGCAAGCCGACGATGCCGGTCTTTGGCGTCTCCGTGTCACGCGACAACCGGCTCTCTCCCGCCGAGACGCGCACGCTGAGCTTCGAGGTCCCCGAGAGCGCCGCCGAAGCGCAGGTCTCCCTCGTGATGCGCCTGGTTCCGCCTTCGGCCCACCAACCCCTGGGCATCGCGGGCACCCTCGACGCGGAGCCGCGGGTGATGAAGACGCTGAAGGTCGAGCGCTAGATCCCCACGCCGCCGAGGAGCACCATCGTCGGCTGGAGGCGCCGCGCCTGCTCGGAGTGCTGCCCGCCGAGTTGGCCCAAGGCGTTGGTGCCCTGGCAGAGCACCATGCCGTCGCCACGCCGGGCGCAGACGAAGCCAGTGCCGACCGCGACGCCCTGCGTCTCCGCGTAGCCTGGCAGGAAGCCAGCCGCGCCCTCTGCGACGAATGACATGTCCTCCCCGCCGCACCAGAGCCCACCGTCGGCGGTCGCCAGGCAGACGAAGCCAGGCCCCATCGCTGCTTGCGTCGCCGCAGGGACGCGGACGCCGAGCGCTTGGGCGCCAAACCCCTCGCCCCAACAGAAGAGCTCGCCAGCGTCGGTCACCGCACACGTCGTGTCCTGCTCGGCGTGAAGCGACTGGGCATAGGGGAGGCTCGCCACCCGGCGGGGTGTTCCGCGGTTGCCGTCGAGCTCCGTGCCGACCGTCGGGTCGCCGAGCTGCCCCATCGTGTTCTGTCCCCAGCACATCACCCGGCCCTGTCCCTCGAGGGCGCAGTTGTGTGCAGACCCTGCGACCAGCGCCTTGGGCTGTTGAACGTCCACGAAACCCGCACCGGACTCGTGGCCGTCTCGCTCCTCGATCCGAGCCCTCGGTCCCAAAGCCTCTCCTGCGTCGCCCCGGCCGAAGCAGAGGATCTGATCCCCCGCGAGCAGGACGCACGCGTGAAGGTCTCCCACGGCGACCGCCGCTGCCTTGGTGACCCCCTCGATCCGTCCGGGTCCCTCCGCACCCAAGAGGGCGCGCACATGCTCCGAGCACCACAGCGCCCCCGCCTCGTCGACGACGCACGTCCCGTAGCGGCCAACGGCGACATCCTGGGCGCGGTTCACTCCGGGGAACGTCTGCGGTACGGCGCTGTGGGGTGTGTCCTCGCAGGTTGCGAGTTGGCCGCTCGCGTTCGACCCCCAGCAACGCACGCGACCGCTCGAGATGCGGGCGCACGCGTGGTCGCCCCGCGCGACGAGCTGTAGAGCCTCCATGCGATCGGGCTCGCGGGTGGGCGCCCATCCATCGCAGACGGTGCCTGGCTGCTCGGCCAACACGCGTTCGAGCGGGTCCAGAGTCGAGGCCGTTGCGGCGGCCATCGGGGTCGCCGAACCGGGAGCCGCGGGCGCTTGCCCACACTCGAAGGCCGCAATGAGCATCACTCCGACGGCGAACCGCATGATTGCAGACTAACAGCCGTCGGCGCCCGGCCCAGCCTCTCTCGCCCGCAAAGGTTCCCAACCTCGTACCCTCTCACGCGCACGCCGCATGGGCCGGGGTGCGGCGGTCTTCCCCGTCCGCGTTGGTAGACTGTGGAGCAGTGGACGGCGACGTACACGGCTTGATGACGCCCTCCGGCGACGCCGCGGAGCCGCACGAGCTGCTCGCGTTCGAGCGCGTGGCGGCGCGGTTGATCGGGCGCCCGCACCGGCGGGTCGCGATCGGGCGCTACCGGATGCGCGAAGAGCTGGGACGTGGTGGTTTTGGTGCCGTCTACGCTGCGCACGACCCCGAGCTCAACCGCGACGTGGCGGTGAAGCTCGTCCTGCCGCGCAAGGGCCAGAAGGACCCCAAGTGGGAGGCTCGGCTCGTTCGCGAGGCGCAGACGCTCGCGCGGGTCGAGCATCCCAACGTCGTCTCCGTGTACGACGTTGGGGTCGATGCCGAGTCGGGGGGCGTCTATGTCGTGATGGAGCTGCTCGACGGGGTCTCGGCCCGTCGATGGCTCGAGGGCAAGGGTGCCCCGAGACCTGCGCAGGAGCACATCATCGACGCATACATCGGGGCTGCGCGCGGCCTCGCTGCCGCGCATGCGCTGGGTATCGTGCACCGCGACCTCAAGCCCGACAACGTCATGGTCACGCGCGCGGGCGAGGCCAAGGTCATCGACTTCGGTCTGGCACGAGACGTGGGCGAGCTCGACAGCACCCGGAGCTCGGGCACGCCCGCGTCGTCGCGATCTGCAAGCACCAAGCTGACGTCGATGGGAACGGTCATGGGCACCCCGCCGTACATGGCACCCGAGCAGCACGCGCTCGGCGAGATCGGGCCCGCAGCCGACCAGTACGCTCTGTGCGTCGCCCTGTACGAGGCGCTCTGCGGGGTGCGTCCGTTCGAAGACGAGGACGCCGAGACCCTCGTCGCCGCCAAGCGTGCGATGAGGCTGGTCGCGCCGCCCAAGGGGTCTCGCCTGCCCAGGGCCGTGCGGCGGGTCATCCTGCGAGGTCTCGAGCCGAAGCCGGGCGAGCGATGGGCCTCCATGGATGCCCTGGCCGACGCCTTGAGCGATGCAGCGCAACCTCGGCGGCGCGCCTTCTCGGTGGGGGCCGTCGGCGTGGGCATCGTCGCCCTCGCGGTCTTGGCCGGGCGCAACGTTGCGTTCGACGAAGACCCCTGCGCGTCTGCGGCGACACGGGCCGCGCAGGTGTGGTCTCCGGCTCGGGCGCAGGGGCTTCAGTCGCACATCCTCGGCGAGCTCCACGGAGCCGAGGCGACGGCCTGGACCGCTGCGCAGGCGCGGCTCGACACGCGCTTCAAGGCGTGGCGTGCGTCCATCGACTCGGCCTGCGCGGCGGCAGACGAGCGGCAGATCGAGTGTCTCGACCAGTGGATGACCGACGCGGACACGGTCGTCACCGTGCTGGAGGAAGAGTCGGTCGTGCCCGCAGCCACGCTCGGGGTCGTGGATACGATCCCGCGCCTCGAGCTGTGCGGGGTGCAGCGCACCGCCGCAATCGACGACGTCCCGCTGCGTGATGGGTTCACGCGAGCGAGGGCGTTGGCGCGGGCGGGGAGCGGCGCGCGGGCCCTGCAGCTCGCCGACGACCTCGTGACCGAGTCTCGCGAGACGGGCGACGCGGGGCTCATGGCCCAGGCGATGCTCAGCGCAGGCATCGTCTACGCGGAGCGGGAGCGGCTCGAGGACGCGCGACGCAGCCTCATCGAGTCCAACGAACACGCGACCTCGGCCGGCCTCGATGCCATCGCCGCCGAAGCTGCGATCGTGCTCGTTCGAGTTTGCGGCGCCATGGGGCAATGGGACGACGCCCACCGATGGACCGCGGTCGCCGAAGCCCGCATGGCGAGATTGGGCAACCCTCCCTACCTGCGCACGTTGCTACTCGGGGCCCGGGCCTTCGAGCTGATCTACGAAGGTGACTACGCCCGCGCCCATGCGATCTCCGAGGAGCTGGTCGACCAGCTGCAAGGCGACGACCAGCGCTACGAGCGGGCTCGGGCGATGGCCAACGTCGCGCTGACGGCGTTCGAGCTCGGTCGCGTGCAGGAGGCCCGAACGGTCGCTGCCGAGGCGCGAACGATCATGATCTCCGTGCTGGGTGCCAACCACCCTTCGGTGGGCCGCATGCACGCCGACGAGGGGCGCTACGCCGCCGCGATCGGGGAGGTCGAAGAGGGCGTGGCCAGCATGGAGCGCGCGGTCCGGCTGCTCGAAGCCGCCGGCGGGCCCAACGACCCCTACGCCCTCAACACCAAGCGCACCCTCGCCCACTACCTCGCGCGCCTGGGCCGACACGACGAGAGCCTCGAGATGCTCGAGCAGACCTACGAGAGCACGGTCGCGCTCTACGGTGCCGTCCACGTCCGCACGGCGACCACCGGCTTTGCGCTGGCGGACCAATACCTGATGGCCGATCGCCCCGACGATGCCGAGCCGATCGTGCGCGAGGCGATCACCAGCCTGACCGAGCTCTACGGCGCCGGCAGCCCCCGGCTGGCGGTGGGCTCCGAGCTTCTCGGCCGCACGCTCGCCCTTCGTGGCAAGACCGACGAGGCCCGCGACGTCGTCACTCGAGCGCTCGCGGGCCTGTCCGACGCCACGCCCGATCAGCGAGAGTCCACGGTCAACCTGCTAGCGGTGCTCGCAGGGCTCGACCAGGACGATGGCCGGCTCGATGACGCCGCTCGCAATCTCGCGCACGCGCTCGAACTCACCAAGAGCGACCCCTCGCTCTCGGACCCGGCGATGCAGGCGTCGCTCGAGGGCAGGCTCTCGTCCGTCGAGTCCGAACGCGAACGATCCGAGACTGCCGCTGCGGCATCGCGGTGACTCAGCAGGTCTCGGGACGCAGCGCGAGCTTCAGCGCCTTGCGCATCTGGTCGGCCGAGGCGAACCGCTGCGCGGGGTCCTTGGCGCAGGCCACCCGCACGAGGGCGTCGAGTCGCGTACGCACGGTCGCGGACCAGTGCCGGGGCAGCGCTTCGGCGAGGCACGGGAGCTCGCCCTCGCACTGCGCGTCGATCAGCGCTTGCGTGCCGTGCTCGATGACCGATTCGAGGGGATGCCAGCCGGTGAGCGTCTCGTAGAGGCTCATGCCCGCCGCGTAGATGTCGGCGCGGTGGTCCATGCTCGCGTGCCCGAGGATCTGCTCGGGCGCGACGTAGCGGGGGTCGCCGCAGATGTCGGTCCGCCCTTCGTCGCGCCGTCGGTCGAGGGCGACGCCAAAGTCGAGGAGCTTGGCCGAGACCACGTCCCTGCCTCGGCGGCGTGCGACGAAGATGTTGGCCGGCTTGACGTCACGGTGCACGAGGCCCGCGTCGTGGGCATGCTGGAGCGCACCGAGCACGTGGCTGAAGATGATGCCAACCAACCGGGTGGGCAGACGCAGCCGCTTCGCGCGGGCCCGACGCAGCAGCGTCTCGAGATCGCGACCTTCGAGGAACTCCATCGCGAACCAGTCGAGGCCGGTGTCGAGCTGGATGCCGAGATCGTAGACACGTGCGAGGTGTGGATGACACAGCCGGGCGCCGTGGCGGGCTTCGGCGAGGAAGCGCTGACGCAGCGCAGGTGGGAGCCCCGACTTGAGCACCTTGATCGCGACGTCGCGCTCGAGCATCGGATCGTAGGCGCGGTAGACGGTGCCCATGCCGCCCTCGCCGAGCTGTTCGACGATGCGGTACTGCTTGCTGTGAAAGAGCGCGGCCGACGGGTCGAGTGTTCCGCCGTAACCCGCGACGTCGGCCGTCGACGCGAAGGCTTGGGTTACACGAGCGGGGGATGAATGCGCGACCGGCATGGCCACGACCAACCTGCGCACACTCGTCGCCGCTCCGCCAAAAAACCGGTGGACGCTCTAGGTAGGTGCGGGTGGGAGTTCCATTTTGGGGCCAGCATCAGGGGTGAAGAACTGAGCGCGACGGTCGATGAGTTTCGCTGGTGCCCCAGGCGGTTCCAACGACGAAGACTTGCCCGGCCTGCAGCAAGGTCGGCATCGGTGAGCACTCGGCGCTCATCCAGCTCGACCCGCAGCCGGGCCAGCCGCGGTCGCGAGCCTTGGGCGCGTTCACGCGGTGTTCGAGCTGCGGGGCCACGTTTCGCTTCGCCGGCCCCGACCGGCTCGAGCCCGAGCCGTCCGAGACGGTCTCGGGGAGGGTCGCGTGGATCATCCCGCCGTGGGCGCCGCGGAACGCTCAGTCCGACTTCGAGCTCTCGTGGGATGCGGCCGAGCGCACGGCCGCAGAGCAGACCGAGGAAGTCGCCGAACTGGTGAGCACGCTGCGGAGCGCCGGATTGGGGCCTCGCGTGCGCATCGACCTCCGCCGGGGATCGCTCGTGCTGAGCCGCTCGCGTCGCGCGGAGCTCCGACCCGAGCAGCAGTTCGTCGCCATGGATCCCCAGGCAGATGGCGCGGTGAAGGTCCGGGCCAAGCTCGCGCGCGAGCTCGGCTTCGGGCCCGTGCCGGCTGCCTACGGTGGCGACCTCAAGCTCGTGGTCGACGCCCTGCTCAGCGCACCGGTCGACTGATGGACTAGCTAGCAACGCCGACGCTCGAAGAGCCCGTGCCGCTTGAGCTTGTCGATGAGCGTCACGCGGCTCATCCCCAGCGCTCGTGCGGCCGCCGACTGGTTGCCCCCCTCCGCGTCCATCGCCCGGGCGAGCAGCTGACGCTCGAACGCGGCGACCTGCTCGTGAAAGGTTTGCGGCGCGCCGGGCTTGTCCTGCTCGAGCGCGTCGACGTCGATGGCAGCTTCCCCGTCGCTGAGGGCAAGCAGGCGGGCGATGGCGTTGTCGAGCTCCCGCACGTTGCCCGGCCAGGGACGGGCGCAGAGCGCATCGACGAGTCGCGGGGTGAGGGAGACTCCCGCGAGGCCGAAGCGCTCGCGGTAGCGAGCCACGAACGTCTCGATGAGCTCGGGGATGTCGCTCGTTCGCTCGCGCAGAGGCGGGATCTCGATGTCGACGACGGCGACCCGGTAGTAGAGGTCGGCGCGAAACGAGCCTGCGTTCACGGCACGCTCGAGGTCGGCGTTGGTACACGCGACCACACGCACGTCGACCTTGCCAACGCTGTTTGCGCCCACGCGTTGCACTTCGCCTTCTTGAAGCGCGCGCAGAAGCTTGGGCTGGATCGACAGCGGCAGCTCGCCGAGCTCGTCGAGCACGAGCGTGCCGCCATGGGCTCGCGCTAAGTACCCCTCGTGAGCAGTGGCCGCGCCCGTGAACGCGCCCTTGGCGTGTCCGAACAGCTCGCTCTCTGCGAGGTCGGCGGGGACGGCCGCACAGTTGAAGCGCACCAGGGGCCCACTCGCGCGGGCGCTCTGCGCATGCAGGAACGACGCGGCGAGCTCCTTGCCCGTGCCCGTTTCTCCGCGAATCAGCACGGGCACGTCGCGGCCGGCGACGCGGGAGAGGGACGTGAGCACCCGAGTGAAAGCGGGGCTGCTGCCCACGATCGGGTGACCGACGACCCGCTCGGCGGCGAGATGACGAGAGGTGGCGCGGAGCGAAACGACCTCGATGGCTCGGTTGACCACCGCGCGCAGCTCGGCGATGTCGAACGGCTTGCTGAGGTAGTCGTAGGCGCCTTCGCGCATGGCCGCGACGGCGGTGCGCTCCGAGCCGCGAGCGGTGATCATCACCACCGGGAGCCTCGGGTGCTCTGTGTGCACCCGGCGGAGGAACTCGAGACCGTCCATGCCGGGCATCGCGAAGTCGGTGATCACCACGTCGGCGCCGGAGACCTTTGTGAGCGCCGCGGCAGCGTCCTCGAACGCCGAGACGACGTGGCCGTCGGAGCCGAGGACCTCTTGGAGGGTGAAGCGTACGGTCGCGTCGTCGTCGACCACGAGGATGTGGCTCATGGGGTGAGTTCTTCTCGAAGGGGGATGGACAGCGTTGCGGTGGCTCCGCGGCCGTCGTTGTTGGTGAGCGTGAGCGTGCCGCCGTGGTCACGCACCGCGGACGTCGCGACGACGATGCCCAAGCCCGTGCCCTCGGACTTTGTGGTGAAGTAGGGGGTACCGACCTGTTCTTGCGCCGCAGGGAGCCCCTCCCCCTCGTCGACGACGTGTATGCGCACCTCGTCGTCTCCGCGCTCGAGCTCGACCCGGACGCGCGCCCCCGGTGCGCTCGCCTCGATCGCATTGGTCAACACGTTGAGCAGGGCTTCGAGCACCCGCCGGCGGTCGGCGAGAACGTTGCCACCGGTCCCAGTGCGGGTCAGCTCGATGTTCGCGACGTCCGCGGGTGCACAGACCAGCTCCAACGCTTCGTCGACGACCGCGTCGAGATCGAGCATCGAGCGTCGCAGCTCGCCAAGTGGCCGCGCAAAGCCGAGGTACTCCTCGACGAGGGCTTCCATGTGCCCGACCGCGGTCAGAAGCACTTCGAAGCGTCGCTTGGACGGCGCACCGACCGCATCGTCCGCGGAGAGCTGCGCCAGGCCCTTCACCGAGGCGAGCGGGTTCTTGAGCTCGTGGGCCAGCTTCTCTCGGAGTGTCTCTTGCGAGCGGAGGCGGTCCATCGCGCTGAGCAGCGCGTCGCCTCGGAGTCGAATCAGAGCCTCCCGCGAGCGACCGAGGGCATCGCTGAGCTGCGCCACGCCCACGTAGGCGAGCACGAGCGCCACGATGGAGGTGATCGCGGTCAGGAACACGTCGTACGGCGCGGGGATGCGAGGCCACGGCCAGCCGTGTGGCAACGCAGCGAGCGAGGCTACCAGCCCAGCGAAGACCGCCGCGATCGATGCGCTCCGCCGTTGCCGACCGAACGCCGCAAAGGCGACCACCACCGGCGCGAGGGTGAGCGGCAGGAACGGGCTTCGCACACCGCCGCTGAGCGCACATGCCCAGGCGATGCCCACCAGCGTGATGTGCAACGACCACGCGAGCCAGCGCGCGCTGACGCCTCGGCGCCGGCAGACCCACGCCTCGATGCAGAAGAAAACCAACAGCGACGCCATCCCAGGACCCAAGGTCACGACCTGCGACGTGGGCACGTCTGCGGCGAGCAGGGTCCCCATGCCGAGCACGATCCCCGGCGCGACGACGAACGGTCGCTTCATCAAGAAAGCCGTTCCGACCGCGCGAAGCTGGGTCGAATCGCCGCCCACCAACCCCACCGTACCAGCCCTCAGCGCGATGGCACGTCGCTCAGCCCGATGCCGTCCGCCGGCACGGGCCGCGGCGGCGCATACGTACCGAAGAGCCGGTCGATCACCACCAGCACCACCGAATAGTTGACACCACGGCTGGGCATGTCGCGCGCGTGATGAAGCCGATGCACGTCCGGCGTCGCAAACACCCGATTGAGCCCGTCGAAGCGAAGGTCGAGGTTGGCGTGCTGAAAGATGACGAAGAGCGCGGTGACGTTCACGATCACGAGGACGACATCGAGGTCGGCCCCCAGGGCGAGCGTCGTGACGCCGTGAGCCCCCGCGACCCACAGGTAGTTGGCGGGGTGCAGTCGAGGCCCGTTGAGCACGTACATGCGGCGGGGCTCGTGGTGCGTTCGATGAACGCTCCAGAGCAGGCCAGGGCGATGTGAGGCGCGATGAAGGGCATAACGAATCACCTCGGCGATGACGATTCCCGCGGCGACCTGAAGCGCAACGGGCCAGCGTGTCGGCCAAGGCAGCTCCAGCCCAAACCTCGCGGTCGCAAGCGCTGCGGCGGCCACCATCGTGGCGAGCAGCGCCGCGTCGAGCAGGCGGTTGACCACGAGCAGGACGAGGTCCGTCCGGTCGGGGCGGCGGTTCCAACTCCGCTGCGCCGGGAACCGGTATTCGAGCGCCCAGATGAGCAGCGCGCACGCCAGCAGCGGGAGGCTCGCGGCCAAAGGTCGCGGGAGTTCGGTCTTGGTGAGCAGGGCCCAGCTGCCCCAGCCAATCGCGGTGACGAGCGTCGGGAGGATCAGCCAGGTCGGCAGCGGCGGGCGCGGAGCTTCGGCGGACACACCCCGAGCCCCTTCACACACCGCGCCACCAATGATCCTCGCGACCTATGGCAGCAAGGGTGCCGAGGTTGTAAAGGATCCCGACACCGGGGTGTCGCCTGACCGACGGCCCTACAGCTTCTCGAGCGTCCGCTTCACCGTGGCGCGACCGCTGTGATCGGCCGGCGCAACCTCGAGGAACTTGTCGAGTGACGCCTTTGCGGCCTTGGTTTTTCCCGCCTTGACCTGCGCGCGGCCCAAGAACAGCCACGCATCGGGGTACCAGGCGTTGGCCTTTGCGCTCTCGCCGGTCGCGGCCTCCAGGGAGGTGATGGCGGCCCCGAGACGGTTGCGCTCGAGGTGGATGCGCCCTGTGAAGTAGTGCGCCTCGAGAAGGGTCGCATCGAGCTCGAGCGCCTTGGCCAGCGACACGAGGGCGTCGTCGTTCTTGCCCAGATCACGCTGTGCGCGGCCCATGTTGAGATAGGCGCGGGGGAACGCTTGGGAGCGGCTGGTGACGTAGCCGAGCTCCTCGAGCGCCTGCTTGGCCAGGCCCGCGTACGCGAGCAAGCGACCGTGAAGGAAGCGAGCCTCGAGGTTCTCGGGTTCGATGCCGACGGCCCGGGCGTATTCGACGCGCGCGTCGGGGTGCTTGCCGTTGTACTCGAGGATCTTGCCCTTGAGGATCGCCACCTCGGCTTGGGGCGTGGGCGTGCGGACGGCTTCGATGCGCGAGAGCGCCTCCTGGGCGTCGCCCGAGTCGAGCACGGCCTGGGCCATGAGCATCTGCGCTTCCCAGTTGTTGGGTGCTGCGGCCATGGCGTCGGCGAGCAGCTTCTTGGCCTCTTCGGGCCGTTTTTGCGCCAAGCGAAGCCGGGCCGCGACGACCTTGACCTCGGGGCTGGCCGTCGGGCTGTCGGCACTTGCGCCCACGAGCGCTTCGAGCTGCTCGAGCTGGTTGCTCGACGCGAACAGCCGACCCAGCGGGGCGACGAGGCCGGGATACGACCCGGTGCGCTCATAGACGGCCATGAGGTCCGCCTTGCCGCCCACGGCGTCGCCCGTATTCATCCGCGTGACCCCGCGAAGGACCTGCGCCTCGTTGTAGGTCGGCTTGGCCGCGAGCGCTTGATCGAGCGCGGCCAGGGCCGCCGTCGTTTGCTTCTGGTCGATCAAATAGCGCGCCTTCGCGGTGAGCAGCTCGGCGATGTGTTCGGGCGGCGCCTTGGCCTCGCCGAGCCGCGCGACGCCTGCGTCGAGTGCGGCGACCGCCTCCACCTGCATGCGGGCCGCATCGAGCATCGCAGCGCGAGCCAGGACGACGCGGTGAAACGCGGGGTCCTTCTCTACGACCTTGTCGAACTCGGCTTGCGCCTCGTCGACTTGAAGCCGCATGGCCTGCACCTCACCCCGGTGGAACGGGATCTCGGTCCTCTCGGGTGCCGACTTGGTCAGCGGTTCGAGCGCGGCGAGAGCGTCGTCTCCCTTGCCCGCGGCGATCAGCAGCTCGACGTTGAGCAGCGCGATGTCGACAGAGTCTGGTCGCAGATCGCCCAGCTCGCCCATCGCTTCGACCGCGGGAGCGATGAGGTTGCCCCGGATGCCCGCGCGGACTTTGGCTTCGAGCACGTCCGCGTCACCGGGGGACGACGCGAGCGCTTCGTCGAAGTGGGCCATCGCGGTGACGGTGTCGCCCTTCGCCGCGGCGATCGCCCCACGAACGCTGGCGAGCTTGCCCCGAAACCCGGTTGGCACGGTGTCGAGCGGGACGGCGTCGAGCGCCTTGCCAGCCGCGCGGAGCTCCCCGCGGGCCAGCGCCTGCTCGGCATAGAGCTTGGCCAACCCGGGGTGCTTCGGGGAGGCCTCGCGCGCCGAGGTCAACGCGGCGAATCCGGCGTCGGGATCGGTCTCCAGCTTGGCCTCGAGCGCCAGCGACTTGCCGAGGGCCAGGGCGCTTGCGGCCTTGGCTTCGAGCGCTGCGGCGGCAGGCTTGTCCGCCTCGAGGTGCATGATGGCTCGGTAGGCGGCCAGGCGAGGGTCGTCCCCAGCGAGCGCTGCGGTCGCGGGCTCGAACTGGCCGTTGATGATCGCGATCAGGCCTCCGACGCGCTTGACGAACGGCGCTTCGTTCTTGGCAAAGGGCTGGTACGCCTCGGCGCCGGCCTTGGCCGACTCCATGTCTGGGCCGTAGCGTAGGTGCAGGAGCAGGAGCGCTTCGGCCTTGCCGAGCATGTCGCCCTCCTCTTCGGCGGCTTTTGCCGCGCCGACGTAGCCCGAGGGCGTGTCCTCGTCGAGCAGCGCCAGCACGGCGGCCGAGCGCTCCTTCGCCTCGACGGCGGGGTTTGGTCCGGTGTCCTTGGGGTCTTTGTCGGGCGTCTTCGCCTTGGCGACGCCGCGTTGTCCGGTGGGCTCGGGTTCACCGTCGAACACGCCCGCGACGTAGAGCCCGCCCACGAGCGCGCCCACGAGGCCGAGCGCAGCGACCCCGTAGATGAGCTTGCGGGAGCTGCCACCGTCGGACAGCGCCCGGGGCACGGGACCCGTCGGTTGAGCGTACCCGGGGCGCGCACCTGCGTCCGCTTCGGGGGTGGATGCGACGCCGGCTTCCTTGGGCGCGAGGCCGCCACCGTCGCGCGACTCGAGCCCCATGTCGGCCGGGGCGAGGCCCGTGCGTGACGGTTCGAGGTCGAGGTTGGCGGGCGCCACCAGGTTGTCGGCGGGCCGAACTTCCAGCCCCGTCTTCGGCTCGGGAAGATCGAGGTTCGCCGTGCCGGGGAGATCGAGCCCGATGGGCGCCGGGAGGTCGCCGACCCCGCCGGCAGACTGGGGGAGCTCGAGACCGGAGGGAGGCTGGGGAGCGCCCGGTCGGCCCTGCGCTGGCGCGGGCAGGTCGAGCTCGATCGGGCCGGGCAGATCGAAGGACCCACCGTGAGGTGGGGGCGGCGGCGGGGGAGTCTTCGGCGCGAGCCCGGATTGTCCGACCGAGGGCACGGGCAGGTCCAAGCCCGGCACGCCAGGTGGGGCCTTGGGTGCGGGTGCTCGCGAGGACACTGGAGAGGGGAGATCCAGCCCGGCGACGCCCGGCGCCTTGGGAGCGGACGGCCTGGTCGGGACGGGCGAGGGAAGATCGAGCCCGGAGACCCCAGGTGCCTTCGGCGGCGCCGGGATCCGAGGCGCGGGCGCGGGCAGGTCGAGGCCCGCCACACCCGGAGCCTTGGGCGGGGCTGGGGGCTTGGGCGCTGGGGCGGGGAGATCGAGCGCGCCCAGGGATGGCGCCGGTGGAGCCGGGGGGGGACCGGGCAGCTTGGGGGGTGCCGGTCGAGATGGCGCGGGCGCGGGCAGGTCGAGCGCACCGCCAGAATCGGAGCCCGCCCCGGCAGGGGCGCCGAGGTCGAGCTGCAGCGAGGGGGAGCCTCCGCCTCCGACACCGAGGTCGACCTCGCCGAACTGCTCGTCCACTGCCGGAGGGCCGAAGCTCCCGCCGGTGTCGCCAGGAGGAGTCCCGCCGAAGTTCGGCTCTTCGACTTCATCGTCGTCGGCCGCCGGGAGCCCAAACAACGTCGTGTCGGGTCGGCCTTCGGCGAACGCAGGAGGGGCGCCGGGCGAGGCACCCTCCAAGGGCGTGCCGCAGCGAGGGCACGCGGCCGCGCGCAGCGTCGGGTCCAACTGAAATCCGCAGTTCTTGCAGTTCGCCATGGTGTGCGACGGGGGCGAGCCCCGGAGGCGACGATACCACTGTGCCCTCGGCGGCAGGGAGGCCGACGTGACGCCAAATCGGGCCTGGGGTGGTGCGACGCGGCGATCCGCGTCACCCTCCGGGCGTGATCCTCCGCGACCCCGTCCACGGCCTGATCTCCTTCGAGGGGCCCGCCGAGTCGATCATCAGTCGGCTCCTGGACACGCGGGAGCTGCAGCGCCTCCGGCGGGTTCGGTGCTTGGGGCCCGCGTCGCTGGCGTTTCCCGGCGCTGAGCACACCCGCTTCGCACACGCCGTGGGCTCGGCGCACGTCATGAAGCGATACCTCGACCGCGTGTATGCGCTGTCGGATGACCTGCCCGCCGCGGATCAGGTGGACCACGACACCGCCCAGGTCGCGTTGGCTGCGGCCCTGCTTCACGACCTCGGCCACGGCCCCTACTCACACGCGTTCGAGGCCGTCCTCCCCCACCCCTTCAAACACGAAGACTGGACGTCGCGGCTGATCCTCGACCCCGACAGCGAGGTCCACGCGGTGCTACGGCAGATCGACTCCGAAGCGCCAGGCCGCGTCGAGCGTCTCGTGCACGGTGAGGGTGACATCCCCCACCTCGCGCGAGCGGTGTCGGGCACGTTCGACGTCGACCGCTGCGACTACCTGCTCCGCGACTCGCACATGACGGGCGTGCGCTACGGCGTGCTCGACCTCGACTGGCTCTTGCAGTCGATGCGGCTGATGGTGGCGCCGGGTGAGCAGCGGGCTCGCATGGCGGTCGACGGCGAGAAGGGCCTAACCGCGGTCGAAGGGTTCTTCCTGGGCCGGCTGTACATGTATCGGCAGGTGTATCTGCACAAGGCGGTACGCGCGGCCGAGTCGGTGATGCGGGCGCTGTTCCGTCGGCTCGACGAGCTCGGCCCCCAGCCGGGCACGCCGGCGGGCATGGCCAAGCTACTGGTGGGCCAAGAGCCGACCATGGGCGAGTTCCTCGACCTCGACGACCACGCCTTCGAGCAGGCGCTCAAGGCCTACTGCACGAGCACCGATCCGATCTTGGCCGAGCTCGCCGGTCGCATGCGGTACCGCCGGCTCTTCAAGACGCTCCGACTGCGACACGACGTCCCCGTCGCGCGGGCCATGGCGCGTCTGCGCGAGGTCCTCGACACCCACCACGACGGCCCCGACTACCTGGCTGCCGTCGACCGGGTCGAAGTGGCGGCCTACTACGAAGACTCGCGCATGATGGCCTACACCGGAGGTCGCCTGCAGCGACTGCTCGACGTGTCGCCCGTGCTACACGGCTTGAGCAACGAGACCTTCGTGCACTACCGGCTGATCTTCCCGCCCGAGCTGCGTGCGGTGATCAAAGAGGCGTTCGTGGATCTTCGCTAGCCGGACCTCGTGGCCGTAGCGTCCATCGGGCTCGCGGGGTAGGCTCCGCGCCCGTCCATGGCGCAGCGCAACCGAAAGAAGCCCCGATGCTGGGGCTGTGGGCTCAAACCCGAGATCTGCGCGTGCGAGCTGATGCCCACGGTCGAGCTGAACACGCCGATCCGCATCGTGCAGCAGATTCGCGAGCGGTCCAAGCCCACCAACACCGCGCGCCTGTTCGCGACCATGGTGCCGGCCACGCCGATCCTCCCCTTCGGCATGCGCGAGCCGCCGTTCGACGAGACGCCGCTGCTCGATCCCGACGTCGAGTTCTACAACCTGTTCCTTCGTGACGACGCGACGCCCATCGACGACCTTCCCGAGCCTGCGCCGGGAAAGCGCCGGGGCTTCGTGGTCCTCGATGGCACGTGGCACCAATGCTCGCGCATGGCCAGACGCGTGCCCGTCGTGCGAGACCTTCCGTGCGTGATGCTCCCGCCGGGCAAGCCCAGCATCTGGCGCGTCCGCACGCAGCACGACCCCCGAGGCGTCTCCACGTTCGAGGCCACCGTGCGCCTGCTCGAGATCGTCGAGGGCCCCGACACCGTGCGTCCGCTGGTCGAAGCGTTCGAGGTCATCACCGCCCGCCTCCTGCACCTCAAGGGCAAGCTCAAGTCGCCCGAGGTCCCCGAGGACTGGGATGCCGCCCTCGCCGAGGCCGCCCAGCGACCTTGAGCTTCAGACACCTCCGCGCAGCGCGGCGTCTGTGGACTCTGCAGTTGCGGCGGCGGTAAGCCAGCGATCGAGCGTCTCGGAGTCACGACACGCCACGATGCGGGCGCGCTGCCCTTCGCTCACCGCCAACCGACGAGCTTGGAGTACGAGGAGGACCGACTCGGCCTTGGCCTCGAGCTCGCCTTCGATCTTGCCTTCGATCTTGCCTTCGATCTTGCCTTCGGCACGACCTCGTTGGTGCCCTTGAGCGAGGAGCTTCTCTCCGTAGGTCATCGTCAGTCCTTCGGCCATCGGTGCGTTGTTGGCAAGCATGACACGGAATTCACTCATGGTCCCTTCATCGAGAACGAGGACGAGGTACTTGATCAAGGCAATGGCGACGTTCCCGAGACTGGGGTCGCCAGCGACGCGCTCGAGCGTAGAGAGCCACTCGGAGGCCGACTGGAGAAATGCGGACTGGTTGCGTGCATCTCGCAGCACCCACAGGGTCAGCTTCACAGCGTCGCTCGAGGAGCGCGCCGCGAGGCCCGCATCGGTGAGCCTGGCGAGGTCGTCGACTGCGTACGTGAAGTCCGGAATGATTTCGGGTGCCAAAGCAACGCCCTGCTCGCTGAAGAGGGCGGAAAACTGGCGATGAGGGGTCCAGCCGCCGGGTACGTGGGAGAGGACGACGGGAACGATCAAGGGAAGCGGGCGGCCGGCGTTTGTGGGGTCGTCGGCGAACCGACTCCAGACGCGAACCATGTAGCTCAGAAGCCGCAGGGCCATCCAGCCGTCCGCCGTCGACTGGTGCTCGAGCAGCACGTAGATGATCACGTTGCTCGGACCACACTCCGCAGAGAACACCAGGTCGCTGTAGGTGTCGGCGAGCGCCTCGTCGACGTAGCTCCCCGACTCGCGAACGAGCGAGTCCCAGCTGATGGCGGCGACCAAGGCGGGGGGAAGCACTTCGACCAGCTCCTGTGCGGCAAGATCGGGATTCTCGAAGATCCGCTTGAACAGCTTGTCGTGGGGCTGCCGAGTCACCGAACCCGAACCCTAGCCCTGCCTCGGTGGCGGGGCACCCCGGAGCTGGGCGAGGGGACAGGCGGGGCGGCACCCGGCACGCCGCCCCGCCTGACGTCGCTCACTCGAGGTAGAGCGCGCGAAAGTTCCCGGCGAGGACGTCGGCGATCTGCGGCGTGGAATACCCCGAGCGCACCATCGCCGAGACCATCTGGGCCAGGTAGCCCTCGACGAAGCTGGAGAGCTGAGGGCCGTCGCTCGCGAAGAGGGCCTTGTGGGTCAGGCCCCGGTCGAGCACGGCTTGCACGACGCTGGCGAGCTGGAGTTCGTCGCTCTCGATGGGGTTGCCGTCTTCGTCGATCTGCAGCGGTCGTGCCAGCGCGCTGAGCTCGATCCAGACGTTGTCCATGCTCGCGAGCGTGAGGGCAGACTCGACCGAACGCGCGTCGCCCTGGCCCACGTGCGAGAGCACGAAGTCGACGCGGGGTCCTGCCATGCCGTCGAACATGCTGACGATGTCCATGAGGAACGCAGGGTCGTAGAACTCGGACTCGTCTTGCGTGTTGGGAAACGGTGAGAACCCGGTGTGTAGCAGCACGGGTACGCCCAGCGCTCCCGCGCGCTCGTAGACTCGAAACGACGCCTCGCTGTCGAGGCGCACCCCCTGGTGTGCGTGGGCGAGCTTGATGCCGACGAACAGATCGGGTCGCGCTTCGACGTACGATGCCATCGCGTCGAGCCCAGCTTCGAGCAGCGCGTCGTCGCCCTCCACGTCGTCGAGGTTCACGCTCACGAAGCCCCAGCCCCAACCGTCGTTGCGCGGGTCGAGCAACGCCATCGCCAGGTCCGTGTTGGTGTAGTGGCCCGTCGTGTGGTGCGTGTAAACGGCGTAGAGCACCCCGTGGTCGACACCAGCGCTTCGCGTCTCGTCCACGATGCCCACGAACTCGGTGTAGGGGTCGATGCCTGCGCCGAGGAGCGCGGGCGCGTGATGAGTCAGGAACGGCGGTACGTTCGACAGGACGAACGCCTTGCCCGTGGGGTTGAGCGTGCCGAACGTGCCAGGGTGGAGGTGCATGTCGATCACCTCGAGCGTTTGCCCGTCGACCTCGACGGATGCCGATGCGGGGGCGGAGCAGAGCGCGATGACGGTAGCCAGAGGCAGGAACTTGTTCATCGGGAGGCCTCGAACCCGACCATCGGCGGCGGGGTCGTGCGGAGCGTGTAGGGATCGAAGACGGTCACGATCTGCGCGACGTCCCCCTCGTAGCGGGCCGAGACGCCCTCGACGTAGAATGCGACGTCGGCGACCTCTTCGCTCGGCTCGCCGAGCGCGAGCTCGATGTCGGCGCGCGTGTTCCCAGGGGTCACGACACCGGCGTAGTTCGAGCCTTCGAGCGCCGCGACCGAGAGGACCTGTGACACGGGGTCGATGTCCGGCCCCGCCGGGGACGCGAGCAACACTTCGAGACCAGACGTGTCGAAAGTCGTGAACAGCAGGTTTCCAAAGCGCAGGCTCGAGTCCGGAGCGCCCAAGAAAGGTTCGACGTCGCTCCAGCGGCTTCCGAGAGCCACCGCGCCGATGCCGACGCCGGGCACGATCGCGTCATCGGGCGCGCCGGTCGTGCTCTCGCCGGCGGGATCGGCATTGCTTGTGGCTGAGGCGTCCGCGGTCACGGTCCCCGGCGATGCCGTCGTTGCGGTCGAGCCTCCTCCCGAGGAGCTGGCGCCCCCCATGGGGGCGTCGCCACCGTCCGCCGCGCACCCGAGTGCGCAGCAGAGACCGAGCATGATGCTGCAGCGCATCGACTCAGGCCGGGTCCTCGAGCGTGACCGCGACGACGGTTGGCTCGCCCGCCGCGATCTCGAAGGCCACTTCGCCCGTGGGATCTTCTTCACCCGGGGAGGTGGGCGACGGTGCGCCGGTGTCGAGATAGGCGATGACGCAGGGCATCTCGCCTGCCGCGAACCCCGTGCCGCCCAGCTCGACCGTCTGAGGGAACACGGGCCCGGGCTCCTGGACGAAGGCTCCGGGAGGTCCGGCAGGGGGGCATGCGCCGAACATCGCGACGGTCAGCGATCCCTCGAGCGTGCCCTCGTAGTTGACGTCGACGATGACGTCTCCTTCGACGCCCTCTTCACCTCCGCTCGAGCTCGTTGCGCCGGTCGACGAGCTTTCTGCGTCGGTCGGCCCGGTCGACGACGTCGTCTCGGCGGCGTCGGTCGTTTCGACTTCGGAGGTCGAGCCGTCGCTGGTGGACGCGGGGTCGGTCGTGCCGGTCGAAGACGTCGGGTCGGCTTCGGTTTCGCTCGATGTCGTTCCCGAGGTCGAGCCTCCTTCGTCGGAGGAGTCGCAGGACGCGGCGAGGATGAGGGCGCCGCACAGAAAGCTGTATTGGAGGGTCTTCATCGCAACTTGGGCGCGGTATTGCGCATCCGCGACGCGCTGTGGCGAAAAAACGACCTTTGAGTAGATTAAGTAAACAAGGGCACAGATCGCGGCGAAGCCGGGCTCAGGGGCCTGTTCTCCGCACATCGCCGAGTGCGTCTCGCAACCTCGGCCGTGGACGCGCGTCGTGATCCTCGATGCGACGCCTTCTACTGTTGCCGGTCGTGCTCGCGCTCGGGTGCCACGAGGACGTGCCCGGGGGCGGGGCGGGATTCGGCTCCGGAGCCGATGGTGGCGACGCGTCGAGCGGCGGCGCAGCCGAGCCAGGGCCCGGCGAGATGGGAACGGGCAGTCACGACTCGCACGCGTCCGGTGGTGCAGAGGAATCCGGCTCGACCGGCTTCGACCCCGTCGATGCCACCACGTCGGGCGAGCCCACCTCTGACGGAGCCTCGAGCACGAGCGCCGCCGAAGATACGGGGGACTCCAGCACCGGCGACGAGACCGAGGGTGACTCCGAGGACGTCCCGGTCGACCTCGACCCCTGCGGCTACCCGCTCGACGGACCCTGGATCGAGATCGAGTACGACCAGGCCGGCGGCAGCGCAACGTCCCCTTCGTGGAGCTTCTCCAACACGCCAGGCTGGGGTGAGGCGCAGTGGGCTGCGTCCAACGCGAGTTGGCCCGAAGTCTGGGACCTCTACCAAAACATCAACGTCTCGAGCGACCCGATCGGCGTGCTCGCAGTTGTCGGCAGCTCCGCTCGGCTTCAGCTCATGCTCGGCTTCGAGGAGCTCATCGACTACGACTCCGCGACCGTGTGTGTCGAGGGTCGTAGCGTGTCGACATCGGCGTCCGTGCAATTCGAGGCCTACAACCCCCTGACGGGAGTTGGGAACGGCGGCACGATGGCCCACGATTGGAGCATGCACGCGACGGGTCTCGATCTGGGCCACTGCTTCGAAGTCGGCGGTGGTGTACAGGCCGTCCGGCTCGATGCGACCGGCGGGAGCGCGTCGCTGGGTGTCAAACGCATGCGCCTGATTTTGCATGGCGCGGTTTACTGAGATGATCGCTTGCGACCCGCTGCGCAGACTTCATATCTAAAGGCGGGATGCGACGGTTGAACGCAGGCGAGTCGGTACCCGACTTCACGGTGACGAACCTGAAGGGCGAAAACCTCTCGCCGGCGGTTCTCGCGGGGGCGCCCTGCCTGCTAGCCTTTCACCGCTACGCTCGATGTGCCATCTGCAACGATCGCATCAGTGAGTTCCGCCGGACGATCCCCGAGCTCACCGCGACCACAGGCCTGCGCGTCCTGTTCTTCTGTCACTCCGACCGCGACCGTCTGCAGCGGGAGTTCGGAAAGACCTCGCTGCCGTTCGATGTGGTCGCCGACCCCGAGCGTCGCGTGTACGCGAAGTTCGGCGTCACGAAGAGCCTTACTCGGACCCTGCGACCGAAGTCCATCCGCAGTGGGGTTCGAGCCCGTCGTGCCATGCCGAACGACGGACGGGGCCCGGGGCTCGAACGACCGCTGACGATGATTCCCGCCGAGTTCTTCGTCGACACCACCGGGACGATCGCCGCGACGCACTACGGGGAGTTCCTCGGCGACGTGTGGTCGAGCGAGACCATCGTCCGGTTCGCAAAGGCGCACGCGCAGGACTCCGCGAGCTAGCAACGCGGGGGTGCACGCTGGCGGCTGCGTGGCTTATCCTCCGCGGACCGCATGAGTGCCGACGTCAGCCTGCTCGTCTTCTACCTGATGCTTGCGCTGGGCGTCTCGTTTGCGTGCTCCATCTTCGAAGCGGTGCTGCTCTCCATCACCCCGGGGTACGTGGCTGCGCTCGAAAAAGAAGGGAGCCCGGCGGCCGCGCGCATCACTGCGCTCAAAGGCAGCATCGACCGGCCCATGGCGGCGATCCTCAGCCTCAACACCATCGCCCACACCGTAGGCGCGGCCGGAGTCGGCGCGCAGTCGGCAAAGGTGTTCGTCAGCGTGCCGATGGGAGCGATCTCCGGCGTCCTGACGGTGCTGATCCTGTTCGTCTCGGAGATCGTCCCCAAGTCGCTCGGCGCCACCAACTGGAAGAAGCTCGCCCCGGCGGTCGCGGCCGCGCTGATCCCGGTCACGTTCGTGATGACGTACACCGGCTTCGTGCCCGTCTCGAACTGGGTCACGCGCAAGCTCGGGGGCGGCAAGCACGGCACCGAGCCCAGCCGCGAGGAGATCAGCGCGATCGCCGAACGCGGGGCCCAGCGCGGACTCTTCGCCGCGAGTGAGGGGCGGGTGCTCAACAACCTGTTCCGGCTCGGCGAGGTGCGGGCGACCGACGTGATGACGCCGCGCACGGTGGTCTTTGCGCTGCCCGAGGCCGAGACGGTCGGCGCCCTCATCGAACGCGATGAACCATTTCGGTTCTCTCGCATCCCGATCCACCAAGGCACGCTGGACCAGGTCACCGGCTACGTTCTGCGCAGCGACATCCTGCTGGCCGCGGCCCGAGACGAGCTCGACACCCCGCTGTCGAAGCTGAGGCGCGATCTGAAGACGGTGGGCGACGAGCTCCCGCTCTCCGATCTGCTCGAGCAGCTGCTCGAACAGCAGACCCACATGGCGCTGGTCATCGACGCGCACGGCACCTCTACCGGCCTCGTCACGCTCGAGGACGTGGTCGAGACGCTCTTCGGGACCGAGATCATCGACGAAGCCGACAACGTGGCCGACCTGCGGGAGCTGGCCCGAAAGAAGTGGCAAGAGCGAGCCAAGCGCCTGGGCATGGTCGACGACGGCGAGCCCTCGGAGTGAGCGCTGCTACGGCAGCCACCACTTGGAGTAGCCGACCGCATCGTCGAGCGGAATGAGGAAGAGCGGCGCGGTGCCGAAGAGAAACGCGAGGTGCAGGGCAATCGCGGCCGGGACCGGCAGCGAGGTCTTCACCCTCGCGGTCGCGACGACGACGAGCCCGTGCACGATGAAGAACGCGAGCGTCCAACCCGCGTAGCGACTCCAGCCGCCTTGGAAGGCGACGAGAAGATACTCGTGCATGAGCCCGCTGAGCACGAAGACCAGCATGGTCGCGCGCGCGGGCGAGCGGCGACCGCCCGCGGGGATGAAGACGTTGCGAAAGGCCCACCGCGTGATGAAGCGGTTCCAACGACGGCCCCAGAACTCTCCGGGCGAGCGGGCCAACATCGGCGCCTCGAAGCTCTCGCTCATGTGCAGCCCAGTGAGCATCAGAGCCCCCGTGAGCGCATCGGCGACCCCCGAGATGCTGGCATACACGTAGATCATCGACCACGCCGTGAAGCCGACGGTGGACGCGGTGATGTCGTCCACCGATCGGTTCACGCCGACCACGACCACGACGACACCGAGCTTCGCAGCCGCGCGGAGCAGCCGAGCGACCCCGCGTCGTTTGTTCTCGGCTGCCTCGGCAGAAGTCCTCGGCAGCCGCGCGTCGGCGGGCACGCCCCACCAAAGCCAAAAGCGCCACCCTGCAGCAACGTCGGGTTCACGGCCATGCGCCCGCTCCCAAACCCGCGCCGCCCAAACCACCGCAAACGCGGACACGATCAGCCGAAGCCACTGCGGTGAAGACGGCGCGACGAAGGGGATCACCGAAGCGCAGCCAACCCCGAGCGCACCGGGGATCCTGCGCGAACGAACGAGCAACGCCAGGCCGGCAGCGAGGACCGCGGGCATGATCCAACCCATCGCGGGCACGACGCTAACACGCGGGAATCGACGAGACTGCGGCCGGGCGGTGCCCCATCGGTCGGCTGTCGCCACGCGCGCGACCCCTATGCATACCGAGAATCAGCATGATCCAAATGTCGCGAAGCAGGGCAACGTGAGGAGTGTCGTCAGAACGCCGCAAGCCTCCTGGACGGCCGCTCGCAGCCGCACAGAGCCTCGTAGCGTGATTGCGCCAGAGGCGCGACGAGACGCGGGGCGCAATGCCACGGGCCGATCCTGAATCGGCGCTGCCAGGGTTTCGTCGAGAAAAGCACCATGGCTTTTGAACGGATCATCGCCATCTCCCTCTTCCTTGCCGTCCCCGTCGCGACCGACGCCTCCGCCGCAACCCCCACCGCAGAGGCCTCCGAAACCAAGCTGTCCATCAAGGCCACCGTCGAACACGACGGGTCCACCCTCGCCGCTGCCGGCACCTCCGTCGTCGGAGGCACCGCCAAGCTCCGCGCTGCCGACGACGACCACGCCCACGACCTCTCGGTCACCGTCCTCTCCTCCTCCGACAAGGGCTACGCGGTCAAGATCGCCTACGCACGCGACGGCAAGCGCGTCGCCAAGGCCAAGACCGTCGAGGTCTCTGGCGACGAGCTCACGCTCGATCTGAAGGGCAGCAAGATCACCGTCTCTCTCGCGCCGGCCAAGCGCAAGCGCTCCCGCATCGAGCTTCCCAAGAGCGATGATCCCCTCGCGGGTCTGTGACCCCGATCCCTCTGCGACCCTCGCGGGGCTTCCCTACCCAGGAAGCCCCGCGTTTTTCTTGGTTCGGCGCGAAACAACCTACACGAAAGAATACACCGCGAAAACGCGGGCTTGCCATGTGTGCTGGGGTCACTAGGTTGCCTCCGTGAGTGCTCCCGCTGCCACCTTCGCCGACGTTCCCGCCGTCTCCACCGAGTCTCCGGCCGTGGTCGACGCCGAGCGCATGGCCCAGACACACCTCGCGCGTACCGCCGAGGTCGACAAGGTCGGCAGCGTCGTTCGCTGGATGGAAGACATCGTCCGCGTGCCAGGCACCAAGTTTGGCGTCGGTCTCGATGCGATCCTCGGATTCTTGCTCCCGGGCGTCGGCGATGCCGTCACCGGAACCGTGGCCCTGTCCCTGCTGGTCACCGCCATGCGCCGCGGAGTGCCACGGGTCGTCGTGCTGCGGATGTTCCTCAACATCGCCGTCGACGTGCTCGTCGGCATGGTCCCCGTCGTCGGTGACGCGTTCGACCTCGTGTGGCGCAGCAACGTCCGCAACCTCGAGCTCCTCGAGCGCCACCAGGGCGAGCTCGAGCCGAAAGCCCGCCCCGGCGACTACGCGATCGTTGCCGCCGCCGTCGCGATGGTCGGTGCGAGCGTGGCGGCGCCGATCTTCGCCCTGGGCTACCTCATCGGCCTGGTGCTGTAGTCTTCGTCCGTGCTCGCCCTCGTCTTCGAAGACGCGCTCCACCTCGTCGACATCGACCCCCCCATCCCCGAGCCGCACGAAGCGGTGGTCCGGGTGCATCGGGCGGGCATCTGCGGCACGGACCTCGCGATCTCGAGAGGCTACGCCGACGTCCGCGGCGTGCTCGGCCACGAGTTCGTGGGAGAGGTGGTCGACGCGCAGATGGCCCCCCAGTGGATCGGCCGACGAGTCGTGGGCGAGATCAACGTCGCGTGTGGCTCGTGTGGCCGCTGCCGCGCGGGGCTCGGCAATCACTGCTCGCGACGCGAGGTCGTCGGAGTGCGCGGCCGTGACGGCGCGATGGCCGAAGAGGTCGTCGTCCCCGTGTCCAATCTACACGAGGTCCCCGACGTGCTCGACGACGACGCCGCGGTGTTCGTCGAGCCTCTCGCCGCTGCCTTTCGAATCATCGAGCAGCTCGACATCGACGCGTCGACGCGGGTCGGCGTGTGGGGCGATGGTCGGCTGGGCTTGCTCATCGCGATGGCGATGGCGACGACCGGCTGCGGCTTGACCGTGGTCGGCCGTCATTCGCACAAGCTCGACCTCGTACGCCACACGGGCGCCACGCTTCGGCGCAGCGACGACGTCATGAGGCCCGACTTCGACGTAGCCATCGACGCGACGGGACGCTCGGCAGGGTTCGCCGACGCGCTCCGGCACGTACGCCCGGGCGGGACCGTGGTCGTCAAGAGCACGCTCGCCGAGCCGCTCTCGCTCGACGCCACGCGGCTCGTCGTCGACGAGATCACGGTGCTCGGCTCCCGCTGCGGTCCCTTCGAGCCGGCGATCGAAGCGCTGGCGGCTGGCACGATCGATCCCCGCCCGCTCGTGGAGATGGTCTATCCGCTCCGCCACGGCCTCGAGGCGTTCGAGCACGCGTCCCGTTGTGGAGCTTTGAAGGTGCTGCTCGACCCGCGATCGTGACAGCGTGTCCCTAGGCTGTACGTGGGCGCACCTTTGTCGCCACGTCCTCGACGCGTACCATCGTGGGCATGTCGGACTACGACGTGTGCGTGATCGGTGCGGGACCCGCTGGCTTCGCGGCGGCGATGCGAGCGTGGGACTTTGGCAAGCGCGTCGCTCTCATCGAAAAGGCCGAGCTCGGCGGGTCGGGCGTCCACAACGGGGCGCTCAGCTCCAAGACGATGTGGGAGCTCTCCCGCGACTATCGCAACGCCACCCGTCGCGACCGAGGCTTCGTCGCCAACGACCTCGAGGTCCACTACTCCGCGATGGCCGAGGCCGTCGAGACGGCCACGCAGTCGAAGGTCATGCAGATGGCCCGGCAGCTCAAGGAGCTCCACAAGCCGCGGCCCGGCTGCCCCGGATCGATCAACCTGATTCAGGGCTACGCGCGGTTCATCGACACCAACCACATCTCGATCGACGGGGGCGCGGCTGGCTCGGCGCGCACGCTCTCCGCCTCCGACTTCATCATCGCCACCGGATCGCGGCCTCGGATCATCCCGTCGATCGACGTCGATGGCCACACGATCATGACCTCGGACCACATCGCGGGCCTCGAGGAGTTCCCGCGCAGCCTGGTGATCCTCGGGGCAGGCGTGGTGGGCTGCGAGTTCGCCACCATCTTCGCCAACTTCGGGCAGACCAAGGTCAACCTCATCGACCGCGCCGAGCGGGTGCTCCCGTTCGAGGACGCCGACATCTCACGATTGTGCTCGACCAACCTCGAGGCCAAGGGCGTGACGATTCACCACCGGGCCAAGCTCATCGACATGCGACGGGTCAACGGCCAGGTCGAGTACACGATCGAGCACCCCACCGGGGGGCGCGAGACGATCCAGGTCGAAAAGGCGATGATCTCGATCGGCCGTGTGCCGAACACCGACTCGCTCGGCCTCGAAGAGATCGGCGTCAAGCTCAACGAGCGCGGCTACATCGAAGACGAGGACGCGCAGACCAACGTCCCGAACATCTGGGCGGTCGGCGACATCACCGACCACGCGGCGCTGGTGAGCGTTGGGGAGATCGAGGGCCGACATGCGGCGGAGCGGATCTGTGCCGCCACCTCGCACCCGCTCTCGTACGACAACCTCTCCACGATCATGTTCCTCGACCCCGAGGTCGCGGCGATCGGCCTCAACGAACAAGAGGCGCAGAAGCGGCGA
Source organism: bacterium (assembly GCA_024742475.1). Taxonomy (GTDB): domain Bacteria; phylum Myxococcota_A; class Polyangia; order Nannocystales; family Nannocystaceae; genus CAJXVA01. The sequence continues at coordinate 107,611 of JANSYI010000027.1, forward strand.
ATCCCCTACAAGGTGGCCGTCTACAACTACTCGCTGGTCAACCGCGCAATCGCCATGCGGGCGACCGACGGCTTCGTGAAGCTGCTCGTCTCCGACGACGACGACATGCGGATCTTGGGGATGCGTTCGTTGGGCGTACACGCTTCGACGAGCCTCGAGGCGGTCTCGCTGATGATTCAGCACGGACGCTCTGCTCGCGAGCTCGCGGAGCTTCTGCACCCGCACCCCGCGGTCACCGAAGGCCTTCAGGACTGCGTCCGAATGCTCACCGGAACGTCGATCTACAAGCCCGAGGTGTTTCGCCGAGAGCTTCGTCTGTCCCGAATCGGGTACTCCGAAGACGGCCAGCCCGAGCGGTCCTGAGGACAGCGCGAACTCGCGCAGAGATTTTTCTGCGGGCGGCACTTATGATGGATCTGGATGCCGAGCTGGTTTCAGCGCGTCTTTGGACGATCCACAGACGCCGACGACGACACTGCCGACAGCGCCCCGGCGGTGCAGGGCAACCTCGCCACCAAGCAGTCGGCCGTGGAGCGGCGAAGCTGTGCGCGCGTGAACCTGGAGCTGCAAGTTCGCCTGCGCTTCGAATCACCCGCGGCGATGATCGCGTCTCGCACCTTCGACATCAGCCGCAACGGTGCGTTCATCGCGATCAAGGACCCCCGGCCCCGCGGCACCCGGGTTCGACTGACCCTCGAGATCGACGACACCAAGGTCACCGTCTCGGGTGTGGTCGTGCGGTCGAGTGATGGAAAGAAGGGCTCGCGGCGCGGGATGGGCATTCAGTTCACCGAGATCCCCGACGAGGCCGCGAAGAGCCTCGCCCGGCTGCTCGAGCCTCACAGGGCGTGAGCTGAGCGCGAGGCGCGTCGTCCACAACTGAGCACCGGCGTGGCAAGCTGCCGCGCATGGCGGGCACGGAGTACGAGCACATCCCCTACCAGCCGGAGCGCTTGAGCCACGAGGAGACGCTCTCGCGGGGGAGAGCCTTCTACGCGAGCATGGACGAGCGGCGCTCGGTTCGGTTCTTCACCGACGCGCCCGTGCCACGCGAGGCGATCGAGCTCGCGATCAAGACCGCATCGACTGCGCCTTCTGGGGCACACCGCCAGCCGTGGACCTTCGTCGTCATCAGCGACCCCGAGATCAAGAAGCAGATCCGAATCGAGGCCGAGGAGGAGGAGCGCAAGAGCTACGAGGGAGGCCGCATGCCGCCGGACTGGATCGAAGCGCTCGCTCCGCTGGGGACCGACTGGCGCAAGCCGTACCTCGAGACGGTGCCCTACATCGTGGTCCAGTTCGAACAGATCACCGGGTTCGACGGCGACGGAAATCCGCAGAAGAACTATTACGTTCGTGAGAGCTGTGGAATCGCCGCGGGCATGTTCATCGCGGCCTTGCACCAGATGGGGCTCTCCACGCTCACGCATACGCCGAGCCCCATGGGCTTCCTGAGCAAGATCTTGGGCCGCCCCAAGAACGAGCGTCCGTTCATCCTGTTCCCGGTGGGCTACCCCACGGCCGACGCGACCGTGCCTGACATTGCGCGCAAACCTCTCGACCGCGTCAGCATCTGGGACCCCAAACCGGCGGAAAAATAATCCGCGACGTCTTCCGGTGGCGGGCGTCTCATGGCAAAGGAACGCGCCATGCGACTTCAATCCCTTTCCACCTGGATGCTCAGCCTCGCATTGTTCATGCCGCTCGCCGCGTGCGACGAAGAGGACGATGGTGGTGACGACACCGCCGCCGGCACCGACGGCAACGACAGCGGCAACGACAGCGGCAACGACAGCGGCAACGGCATGACGAGCAGCAGCTCCGAGGTCTGCATGTCGGACCACCAGTGCATCAACGGCGCCTGCACCTGCCAGACTCCGGGTCTCGAGGACAACCCGTGCACCGACGACGACGCTTGCGCTGAAGAGTGCGAGATCTGCGAGTAGCTCAGCTCTTGGTCGCCAGGAACCGCTCGATGCTCAGGTCGAGGCGACTGGCGACCAGCCCCATGAGATGATCGAACTCGCGCCGATCGATCGACAGCCGCGCGTGCAGGAGCCTGCGGGTGCCCGAGAGCAGGTCTTGCCGGGCCTTGGCGATGCGCCGCGCGGCGCTGCTGCGGTGGACTCGCAAAGCCCCGCCCAGCTTGTCGATCGAGAGGCCGTGGACGTAGTGAAGGCGGAGCACGTTGCGCTGCTCGGGCTGCAACGCCGCGAGCGCGTCGCGAAACGCCTCGGAGAACTTCGCCTTGTATTGCTGTCGGAACGCCAGCATGTCCGGACCCGTCGCGGAGGCTTCGATCGCCATCAGGGCGTCGTCCGAGTCGAGGGCACGCCGACGTTCGGCTCGCACCGAGTCGAGCGCCTCGCGGACCGCAACGACGCGCACCCACGCCAGTAGTTCTCCTTGCCCCGTGTAGTGGGCGATCTTTGGCGGTGACGCTCCGTCGGAGACGAACAGCTTCGTCCGAAGCCGCTGCTTGATCTCGTCGATGAACGCATCCGAAGCATCCACCCGCCCGATCACCCGATTGAGCGTGGCCATCACCTGGCTCTCGAAGCGCCCCATCGCGCCCGCGTGCCCCTGCCGGGCCGCGAAGGCGAGATGCAAGTCGACGACGGCCAGGTTCACGATGTTCGACGGGTCGGCGTCTGCGGGGAGGCACCGGGCGAGCTCGGCCCCGAACGCACCCAGGTGTGGGGGTACGCCGTCCCAGGCCTCTCGCACCCGGCGTTCGACATCGGCCAGCGCGTTGGCCAGTCTCGGTATGTCGGGGATCTCGCCGATCCAGGCGTCGTCGAACCCCGACGCGAGTGTCATCGTCTCCTGAGCCATCCGCGGACCTACGATGTCTACCCCACTCCAGCCGATGTCCGAAGCGCGAATCGCCGCCTACCTCCGCGGCGAACTCGACGACGAGGAGCGCGCCGAGGTCGAAGCGGCGATGGACGCGGACCCGCACTGGCTGGGTGTGCTCGCGTTGCTCGCGGCGGACCAAGAGTCGTCGGCCGACTATCCGGCCTCGTCCGACGGCTCCACGGCCCATCGTGTGCACCAACAGTTCTCGAGCCGACTGCACCCCGGCCAAACCGTCGGCCGCTTCTGCGTGGAGCGTCCGCTCGGTCGCGGAGGCATGGGTTCGGTCTACGCCGCGCACGACCCGAAGCTGCACCGCGTCGTCGCGCTCAAGGTCCTTCACGCCTCCCGCCCCGAGGACCAACCCCGCCTGATGTCCGAGGCGCGTGCGCTCGCACAGGTCAACCACCCGCATGTCATCACCGTGCACGACGTCGGGCGCTGGGACGGCCGAGTGTTCCTCGCCATGGAGCTGCTCGAGGGGCAGACGCTTCGAGCGTGGCGAACGCAGACGCAGCGCTCGTGGCAAGAGGTCATCGAGGTCTACGCCGACGCGGCGCGCGGCCTGTCGGCAGCCCACGCGGCGGGCATCGTGCATCGCGACGTCAAGCCGACCAACATCATGGTCACCGAGACGTGCCGTGCAGTGGTCGTCGACTTTGGCCTCGCGGTCGACATGAGGATGGTGCCCGATACGCCGGGCCCCCACGGGAGCTCGTCCAAGGAGACACATCAGGCGGGCACCCCGGCATACATGGCGCCCGAGCAGCGGCGCGGGGAGAAGGCGACACCGGCCTCGGATCAGTTCGGCCTGTGTGTCGCACTGTTCGAAGCGCTCGCGGGGACCCTGCCCGAAGGGTCGGCGGAGTCACCTCGCCCCTCGGGGTTCGACCCGTGCACATCGACCCCACGCCGGGTGCTGCGCGTCGTGCAACGCGGCCTCGCGCTGCGCCCCGAAGACCGTCATGCGTCGATGGATGCGCTCATAGAGGCGCTGCGAAGAGCTTCCAACACGCCGCTTTGGCCGGTGGGGGTGGCGGCGGGCGGTGCGATCATTGCCGCGTGGTTGCTCCCCAGGGCCGCGGACGAGAGGCGATGCTCGGGTGCGGACCAAGCGTTGTCGCAGGTGTGGACCACGGCGCGTCGCGAGAGGGTCGCCGCCGCCCTGCGCTCGCCCGGTGGCCAATGGTCCGAGGGCGTCGCGTCCACGGTGCTCGGCCGGGTAGACCGCTACACCGAACGCTGGCGAGAAGAGCACGATGCAGCATGTCGAGCGGACCTCGACGACGCACGGCTCGACGCTCGCATGCTGTGCCTCGATCGGCGACTTCGGAGGCTCGACGTGCTGCTCGCGGTGTTCGAGCGCGGCGACCTCGAGACGGTCTCGAACGCGACCGAGACGGTGGACGCCCTGAGCCCGGCCGAACGCTGCCGCAGCAAGTCCACCGTGGCACGCATCGAGCTCGATGAGGATCCACAGACCGACGCGCTGCGGGAGCGCCTCGCCTATGCCGAAGCGCTTCGAGAGTCGGCTGCGCTCGAGGAGGCGGAGCAGGAGCTACGCGGCGCGCTCGCGGAGATCGTCGCGCGTCGCGACCCGTGGCTCGAAGCCGACGCTCGCATGACGCTCGGGTGGCTCGAGCATGACGCGGGGAGGTACGAGGCGGCCGAGGAGCAGCTGCGCTCGTCGGTGTCTCTGGGGATCGTCGCGCGCAACGACGAGGTGGTCGCGCTGGCGCTCGAACGCTTGGCGTGGGTGGTGGGCGATCGCCTGGGCCGCCACACCGAAGGGCTCGCGCTCGCCGACCGTGCCGAGGCGTGGAGCGTCCGGCTGGACGACGATCGCCACGATGTGTTCCGGGAAGTCACCCGGGGTTGGATCGAGTCCAAGGCAGGCCGCCCCGAGGTCGCGCTGGAGCACTTCGACCGCGCGGCGGCGCTTGCACGCGCGGCCGCACCGGACGACCTCGAAGCCGAATACGACCTCGGACTGGCGCTCAACGGCGCAGGGGCAGCACACCTGGCCATGGGATCGGCCGAAGAGGCCCTCGAGGCGTTCGACCGCGCGAGAACCCTACTCGCGGCACGCCTGGGACCGCAGCACCCACGCGTCGCGCGAGTCCTCAACAATCGTGCGGGGGTGCTCAGGGCGCTCGCGCGTCCCGAGGAGGCGCTCGACGCGTTCGAGCGGACACGCGCCGCGTTCGCCGACATCTACGGGCCCGACCACATGACAGCCGGCCAGACCGCGGCCAACATGGCGATCGTGCTCGGCGACCTCGGCCGCTACGAAGAGGCCCTGGAGCAGTCCGAGCACGCCATCGCCACGCTCATCGCGGCCGTGGGGGAGCAGCACCCCCTGGTGGCCAAGAGTTACGCGCTGCGCGGTGACGCCAAGGTGGGGCTGGGCGACTACGACGCCGCTCTGGTGGACCTGCACCTCGCGGTGGCGATGGAGACCGAGCTGCTCGGTCCAGCCCATCCGAGCGTGGGTATCTCGCAGACGAACCTCTCCATCGCCTACGAGAAGGCGGGTCGGCTCCGGGAGGCGGTCACACACCAAGAGCTCGCCTTGGACACGCTGGTCGCGGCCCATGGCGACGACCACGTGCTCGTCGGCGGCGCCCGGATGAACCTCGCGTTCCTCGAGCGCAAGATCGGTCGCTACGACCGCGCGCTCGAGCTCTACGGTTCCGCGGTCGAGACCGTCTCGGACGTCGCGCGAGGGCTGGCGCTGCTCGGGACCGCAGAGACGCTCCTGCTGCTCGACCGGGCCGACGACGCGATCGAGCCGCTGCAGCGGGCGGTCGAGTTCCTCGAGGGCAAGCCGCCCTCGTTCGGATCGCGCGGCGAGGGGATGTTCCTGATCGCCCAAGCGCGATGGCAGCAGGGCCGTCGTGGCGAGGCGAGGGCCATGGCGCAGCGGGCACTCGAAGCGCTGCTCGACGAGGAAGAGACCGAGCTCGAGCGAGAGGTGCGGGCGTGGCTGAAGGCTCCGCGTCGCTTCTCCGCCCCTACCCGCGGCTGAGGTATCCTCTGCGTCGATGACGGACCCCGAAGACGACGCGATGACGGTCGAAGAGATCGCGCGCCGTGCCGGAACGACGTCACGCAACGTCCGCTCGTACCAGACCAAGGGCCTGCTTCCACACCCGCGAAAGTCCGGGAGGGTCGGCCTCTACGACAGGTTCCACCTCGCCCGCCTCGAGCTGATCTCCAACATGCAAGAGCGCGGCTACTCCCTGGCGGCGATCGGGGACCTGCTCGAGGCATGGGACGGCCGCAAGACGGTGGGCGAGATGCTCGGGCTCGAGCGGGCGCTCTCCAGCCGCTACCACGACGAGCGCCGGCGCGAGATGACCCGCGACGAGCTCGAAGGGCGGTTCGAAGCGCTTCGCCGCCAGCCCGGGCTCTGGCAGCGGGCGATCGACCTCGAGCTCGTCGTGCCGACCGAGGGCGAGCGCTTCGTCGTGCCTAGCCCTCGGCTGCTGGACGTCGCGCAGACGATGCTCGAGGTCGGCGTACCTCCCGAAGTCGCGCTCGACGAGCTGGCCAATCTTCGGACGCAGCTCGGCGGCGTCGCGAAGAGCCTGGTGACCTTGTTCAAGGAACACGTGTGGAAGCCGTGGGTCGACGCCGGCCGGCCCATTCGAAAGCTCCCGTCGCTGGTGCGGAAGATTCGAAAGCTCCGGCCTCTGCCCACGGTCACGGTCAACGCGATTCTGGCCCAGGCGCTCGACGCCGAGCTACAGGCCAGCGTCGGGGAGCTGCTGTCTCAGGTCTCCAAGAACGAGTCCGAACCGTAAGCCCGAGCCCACAGCGCGCAAGGGACCGGGCTCACCGCGTTGTTACACTCGGTCGTGATGCGGTGTTCGCTCCTCATGGGATCGCTCCTGTCCTTGGTCGTCGCGTGCGACTCCGACGGTTCTGACGCCGGGTCCGGTACGGAGACCGACGGCGGCTCTTCGTCGGGCTCCCCGACGTCCGGTCCTCCGGGCACCACCTCCCCACCATCGACGACGAGCTCATCGGGAGGAACGACCGACGCATCGACGACCGGCGGCGAAACCTCGAGCGGGCCTATGGGCTCGGGCGGAAGCGAGAGCAGCAGCGGCAGCACCGGCCCCGGCTTCGTGGGGAGTCCCGGCTGTGGGGCGCCTCCCACCCTGCGCGACGGCGAACACACCTTCGCGCTCGACGGTTACGACCGTCGCTACGTGCTCCGCTTGCCCGAGAACTACGACCCCGACCAGGCGTGGCCGCTGATCTTCGCGCTGCACGGCAATGGCGGAAACACGGGCTACTGGGACGCGGTCGGCGGCGAACGGGACATTCGAACCGCGTTCGGTCAGGAAGCGATCATCGTCATCCCCGAGGCGATCAACAACGCTTGGCGGGACTACGGCGCCGAACCCGAGACGTGGCCCATGTTCATGGATCTCGAGCTCGCCTACTTCGACACGATCTTGGACGCGGTCTCGAACGACCTGTGCATTCACCCCGAGCACGTGTTCTCGATGGGGTTCTCGGGCGGCGGGTCGTACTCGGGCGTGCTCGGATGCCGACGCGACTACGTGCGCGCCATCGCGGTCGGCGGCAGCGTGATCTACTTCGACGAGGAGGACTGCGTCGAGACGCCCGCGGCGTGGATCACCATCGGCGACGGCGAGCTGACCGAAGGTCGCGAAGCGTTCCGCGACTTCTTCCGAGACCTCGCAGGCTGCCAGCCCGAGTCCACACCCGCCGAGCCCGAGGGCTGCGTCGCCTACGAGGGGTGCGGACTCGACACCCCGGTCACGTTCTGCGGTCACCCGGGGGACCACGTCTGGCCCTCGATCGGCACCGACGCCACGCGTGCGTTCTTCCGACAGTTCTACCTCGCGGACTGAGCTGGCAAGCCGGCGGCGCGACCATGTGCTATCCCCGCCGCAGATGCGGCGAGAGTACCTCCTGGCGCTTGCGGTCGTGCCCCTGTCGGGGTGCGCGACGGAAGCCGTCACGCTCGGTGCGATCTTCTTCAGCATGAGCGCGGCGGCGTGGCTCGTCAGCCGTGGCCGGCAGCGATACGCGCTGCACGAGGCGGAGTCGATTCGCCTCGCGATCGCCAGCGGAGAGCACCGCAGCCTCGAAGATCGCCTCCGCACCGAGCTGGCGCTCGCCGATGCGGGCGAGGCTGTCAGCGAGGAGCGGCAGTGGCTCGCACGGGCGCAGCTGGGCGGGTTGCTCGTGGCAGAGTGGCGACTCTCCGAGGCCCGGGAGATCTACGCCAAGGCCGATCGTCCTCGGAGCGCGCCACATCTGCGTGCCCTCGCGGCGTTTGGCCGGCACGAGGTCGAGCTCCTCACCCGCACGGCCGACTCCAAGCAGCTCACGGCCATCCGGCAGGACCGCGACGAGTGCCTCCTGCACGTCCCGGCCGTCTTTCGGCGCGACATCCAAAAAGCCTGGAACGCGCTGGAGGGGCTCTGCTTGGTGCGGATGGGCGAGGCCCGTGAAGGCGCTCGACTGCTCGAAGACGGGGTCAAGGCGCTCGAGTACAACCCGGCGCTGGTGGTGTACCTCTACCACCTCGGCCAAGCCTACGAGCATGTAGGAGAGCGAGCGCTAGCGGTCGAGCGCTACGCCCAGGCGGCCAAGGCATTTCCCGGGACGCGGCTGGCCAGTGAAGCGGCGTCGCGGGTGAAGGCGATGGGGGGTGGCGAAGACGGGTTGTTCCGCAAGATGCTGCCGCAGAGCCCGGAGGCGGCGTCGAGCGCCGCGCTCGCCGTGCCCGACGACGACTGAGCCGGGGCCTGTGACCCCCGCTGGCCCGCCACGCATGCTGGTACCATCGTTCCGATGAGGGCTTCGATTGCGTTGTTCGGAGGGGTTTCGCTGTCACTGCTGGCCGCGTGCGGCTCCGAAGGGCCGTCGTCGGCAGACGCCTCGGGGACCAGCCTCACGGCCACGACCGGGATCACGCCGACCTCGGGCGAGACCTCATCGGGGACGAGCTCGGGCGGTGGAGGCGGGGTCACCGGGGCGACCTCCGATGGCACGACCACGGGCGCGGACGACACCGCGGGCGACGAGGACGACGTCGTCTTCGACCTCGGGATGATGCCCGATGCGCCCCCGGTGGAGGAGGGCTGCGCCGGCATCGACTTCCTCTTCGTCATCGACAACTCCGGCAGCATGGGCGCCCAGCAGACCCAGCTGCTCGGCAGCTTCGGAGGCTTCATCGCAGGCATCGAAGACTCCCTCGAAGACGTCGACAGCTTTCACGTCGGAGTGGTGACGAGCGACAACTACGCCGACAACGAGCCGGGCTGCCAGTCGCTCGGCGACCTCGTCACCTACACCCGTGACAACGGCGCCTGCACGCCCTTCGCCGACGGGTTCCGCTTCCTCACCGACTCGGACGACATCCAGACCGAGTTCCCGTGCATCGGCCAGGTCGGCACCTTCGGCAGCGGATACGAGGAGCCGATCAGCGCGCTCGTCGCTGCGGTGAGCGAAGAGAAGGCGCAGCCGGGGGCGTGCAACGAGGGCTTCATTCGTGACGACTCCATCCTCGTGGTCGTCGTCGTGACCGACGACCCGCCCGTCGACGGCTTCTTCGACGACGCCGAGCCGACCATCGACACCTCCGGATGGGCGCCTGCCGTGCTGGCCGCGAAGGACAACAACCCTGAAGCGGTCGTGGTGATCGGGTTCATCCCGTGGCAGGACGTCTCGTGCGTCCCCTTGACGTCGGAGAGCCCGAACCTGATCAACTTCGTCGACGCGTTCGGCGAGCAGGGCATCAAGGCCAGCGTGTGCGAGCCCGACTACGGCCCCGTGTTCCAGTCGACCCTCGACACGATCAAGACCACCTGCGACAACTTCGACCCGCAGGGTTGACCGACGGCAACGACGCGGGGAGGCGTCCGGGCTATACTCGACGGCGGTCATGAGCACGCCGTCCCGAGGGTTTGGCTCGCAGTCGCTGCTGACGCTCGCCGCGTTGGTCGTGATCATCGCGGGTCTGCGAGAGGCCGACGCGCTCTTTCCCCCGTTCTTCGTCGCAGTGTTGCTCTCGGTACTGGTCGCTCCGCTGGTGCTCTCGCTCGAGCGACGCCGCGTGCCTGCTCCGGTCGCGGTCACGGTGGCGCTGGTGCTGGTGTTTGCGGCCCTCGCCGCGTTCGGCGCCCTGCTCACCACGGCGTTTGCGGGCTACGAAGAGGCGCTGCCCGGCTACCGCATGGAGATGACGGCCCGCAGCCGAGCTGCTCTCGTGTGGTTGGCCGAGCACGGCGTGCACCTGCAGGCGGGCGAGTTCAACGAGCTCCTGCACCCCGAGCGGCTGTTCACGCTCTCGATGGACTTCTTGGGGGGCATGGTCGGCGCGTTGTCCAACACCGCGCTGGTGCTGCTGACGATGATGTTCGTCCTGCTCGAGGCCACCTCGTTTCCCAAGAAGCTCCGCGCGGTCATCGACGATCCCAACGACGACCTGGGGCAGTGGCGCGAGATGCTGGTCGAGATCCAGCGCTACCTGCTGATCAAGACCTTGGTCTCCTTGGTGACGGGAGCGACCGCCACGTTGATGCTGTGGATGCTCGGCGTCGACTTCCCACTGCTCTGGGGCATGGTCGCGTTCCTCCTCAACTACATCCCCACCGTGGGATCGATCATCGCGGCGGTACCCGCGATCTTGGTCGCGATGGTCCAGCCCGACCTCGGGCTCGGCGTCGCGGCGATCGTCGGGTTCGGCTACGTCACGATCAACACGGTCTTCGGCAGCATCATCGAGCCGCAGCTCATGGGACGCCGGCTCGGCCTGTCACCGCTGGTGGTGTTCGTGTCCTTGGCGTTCTGGTTCTGGGTGTGGGGCCCGCTGGGCGGCTTGCTCTCCGTGCCGCTGACCATCGTCGTGCGGCTGGTCCTCGAGCGCAGCGAAGAGCTCCACTGGGTCTCGGTCCTCCTCGGCTCCAGCCCCGAGCTCGAGGTGGAGCCTCCCAAGCGCAAGGTGCTCGCCAAGGTCCGTCTGCCCCCCGACGTGCCGCCCGAGTCGATCCTCCGCACCGACGCGCTCGACCGGGTGCGCATCGAGCAGGGCGACCCGTCGGCTTCCACCGTCAGCGGCAAGGCCGACGTCTGAGGCCGACGACTGAGCGCCTCACCGCCAGGTCTGGGCGAGCTGCACCCAGTCGACGAGGTTGCGGTAGTTGTAGTCGCTGATCCACCGCGGGTAGCAGTAGGCCATCATGTCCTGTGCGCCGACCGGCACGAAGGTCTCGGTGCGGAAGTCCCAGCCCTCGATCGTGGTCGCAGCGTCCTCGTAGGGGAAGTCCTCGTCGAGCAGATCGGGGTCTCCGCATGGGGCGTGCAGCAGGCCGTGCATGTGGCCGAGCTCGTGGATCAGGGTGTCTTCGGAGCGCTGGTCGGCGAAGGCGGCTCCGACGGAGAACGCGGCACGGTCGCCATTGCCCGCCTCGGATGTCCCCGTGGGGCAGTCGTCGCAGAACTCCTCGCGCGTCGCTGCTCCGGTCACGAGGCCGTAGTAGTAGATGTGGGGCGCGGTCGCGGTCTGCTCCTGAATCACGCCGAGGTCGACCAGGAGGTCGCCCATGTCGACTTGTCCGCCGTAGGCGTCGGGGACGACATCTGCCACGGTGACGATGACGTCGGTGGCGGGGTAGACGGAGAGGACCGCGTTGCGCAGCCCTTCGACGACGGTCGCGGACGTGTCGGGGACGAAGCCGCCGATCTCGAACGGCACGAGCCGGATCTCGATGGGGCCCGTCTCCACCGCGTTCAAGGCGAGGCTGTCGATGCGGGTCTCGGGGCAGCCGCCGATCTCCACCGAGAGGCTCGTGCCCGTGCCGATCGCCTCGGCCGGGAGGGCCACGAGCGCTTCGTCGTCGGTCATGGCGGCCTCGTACGCGACGCCGTCCACCTCGACCCGCACGACACCTCCGCGGCCTTTGGCGCGCACCCATGCGCGTCGGCCCGCGACGACGGGGACGGCCGCGTCGGTACTTGGCGCGCCGTCAGCGTACAGCCGGGTCTCGAGCACCTGAAAGAGGGAGACCTCCGAGACGTCGGCGGTGCCGCAGTCCGCTGGGGCACCCGAGCTCTCGCCATCGCTCGTGCTGCTCGCGTCGTCTCCGTCGTCTCCGGTCGGCAATCCGCTCGAGCTCGAGCCGCCGGGTTCGGCCGACGTCGTGCCTCCGGGCGACATGCTCGGGTCTTGGTCCTCGTCGGCGGCGCAGCCGAGGGTGGTGAGCAGAGCACAGAGGACGAACGAGCGACGCGTCATCGAACTCTCATTGCCGCCGGCGCTCAGGTGCGTCACTTCAAGCCGCGGGAATCGTCGAGCAGCCGAAGCGGATCTCGATGCTGGCCTGCGCGAGCGCCTCGAAGCGAGTGCAAGTCTGCGGGCACATGACGATTCGATCGGGGTCGACGGGGTCGTCGTAGTACCAACCACCAGAGACGCCGACACAAGCGTCAGCGGAGGGAACATTGCCGATGACCTCGAGGCCGTCTCCCTCGTCGTAGTCGACGTTGACCCGGCCGGGCTCGAACACGAAGCCGGCCGGTGGCGCCGGGATCTCGTACTCGCACGCCAAAGCGGTGCCGCGGATGCGCTGGAGCATCGGAGCGAGAAAGTCGTAGAGCACGAAGTCTCCCTGGGCATACTGGCCTCCGGTCTGCGATGCGAGGCCCGCAAGACCGTTCGGGTCGCCCGCGCCGTCCTCGGTCACCACGGCGTGCACGACGACGCCCGGGTCGGTGGCGGCCTCGAGCAGATCGAGGAGCAGCGGGGCCTCCGTCGACGTGTTCTGCGTGCTCGACAGGGCCCAGACGTGCTTCCACGACGCATCGCGCAGAACCGGGCTCCACGCGTCGACGGCAGAGAGCAAGTCCGTCAGCACGCTGCCCGACGCCACGGAATGCTGGACCACCGTGAAGGCGCCGAAGCGACCCGCACCGCGGCAGTTCCACTCGCCGCACGAGAACGCGTCGCCTTCGGTGTACGGCGGGTCGGTGCCAACGACCAGCACGACGTTCGCGTCGAAGACCCCTTCGGTCTCCATCGCGGGCAGCAGATTGGTGATGACCGATTGCACGAGCGCAGGGTCGACATCATCGTCGGCGACGACGACCACGTCCGAGGGGCGTTCCACGATGGTGGTCGTCTGTTCGATGGAGCTGCACTCCATCGCCGCGACGTCACCGGGGCCGACGTCGAGCTTGGCGCTCGTCGTATCGCCCTGCCCACTCGAGGTGGCGCCGAAGCTCGTCACGCCGACCCCGGACCCCGAGGTGCTTCCGTCGTAGACACCTCCGCTTCCCGTCACGATGCAGCCGCTCGAGAGCAGCGCGGCAGCGAGCGCGCGGCGTGGTGCTCTAGTCGTCACAGTCCGCAAGGAGGTCCTGACTCGACCCAGGATAGGCTTTCGCAAACGCGGCCGCTTTCCGCTTGGCGTCGGCGCTGCGCTTCTCGGCACAAAGCGCCGCGATCTCGGTCGCGTCTCGTTCGCGAGCGACGGAGCTTGCGGGGTAGTCACGGCGGTGTGCCTCGATGAGTGCTCGCGCCCGGGCGGCGTCGCCGCTTCGAAGCGCCCGGCGGGCTTGCTGAAGGCGCTGGAGCTCCTGCGCGAGCGAGGACGTGGGAGGAGGCTTGGTCGGCGCAGGCGCGGGCCGTGGAGCTGCGCGCGGCGGTCGCTTGGGCTTGCGGGGCGTGGCCGTCGGGGAGGGAGGCGCGGTCTCGACCTGCGCGCGCGGAGGGGTTGGCTCTGCTTCGAGTACGGGTCGTGTCTGTGTGGGGGGCTCCGGCGGGGGGTCGGGTGGACGCGGCGACGTCGCGACGGGGACGCTCGCCTGCACCGCGGACTCGGGCTCGGCCATCGCGACCCCGAGCACGCCGGCCACACCCAAGAGGGCGGAGGCCAACCCCACCTTGGCCGTCGTGGACATGCCGCTCGCTGCGGCCGTGCCCCCAGTGGCTGCGCCCACGCGTCCGCTCACCGCCCGCAGCGCCGCGTCCACATCCGCAGCGCTGCGCGCGGTCTCGGCACGATACGCCGAGAGCATCGCGTCGAGTTCGGGCACGTCGGGCATCTCGTCGTCGTCGGTCATCGGTCGGTGCTCCTTGCCTGCTGCCGCGCCAACCTCCGCGCGAGCTTCTCTCGGATCAGTCGCAGGCGCGAGTGGACGGTGTGTCGGGAGATCCCCAGCGCCTCGGCGACCTCGCTGCCGCTCGAGCCGTCGAGCTCGACCATCGCAAAGACGAGGCGCTGCTCCTCGGGGAGCGTGTCCAAGAACTCCTGCAGGAGCGCGGCGGCCTGGTTCCGCATCGCGGTGGCTTCGGGGCTCGGCGACTGCGCGGGGGCGCTCGCGTGTTGCTCTCGCGCGCGTGCCCGCCCCTCCCCGCGCTTGTGCGTCGCCGCCACGTTCCGCGCGATCGCCATCAGCCAGCCGCTGGTCGATGCGTCGGGGCGGAGCTGGTCGAACTTGCGATGCGCCACGATGAAGACCTCCTGGGCGACGTCGTCCACGGCGGCTCGCGACACGCCGAGCACGCTCAGCCAGCGCACCACCTTGCCGTAGTGGGCGCGAAACATCGCTGCATACGCCTCGGACACGGCCGCGTCAGTCGCGTCGCGCATCTTCCCCTGCAGGCTCTGGCTCGCAGCAAGCAACACCGACCCATTGCCGCAGGTCGCCGATTGCGTCACAGAAGATCATCGCGGCATCCGAAAGAGTACGCCCGCCAGCGCGCGCGCTCCCACCGGGGCCACGCGAATCGCCTCTCCGAGCCCGTCGAGGCGCACTTGCGGCCGCACCGCGTGAAACTGAGCATCGACCCCCGCGAACAGGCCCACCGACGCTGCGCTCACCCAAGCGACCTCCAGCCCCGCCGTCGCGCTGACCCACGGGAGCGCCGTCGTGCGCGGCTGCTCCAGACCGACCCCGCGACCCACCGCGACGCCGCCCTCCACTCCCCCGCACGTCGAGGGCTCCCACGCGCCGAGCTCGGGCTTCAAGCACACCCGAGCACCCGCTCCCCCTTGCTGCAGCCGAGCGCCGACCCCCGCCGCCTCGAACGGCAGCACCGTCCGTGGCGCCCAGTACAGCACGCGCGCGTCGGCCCGAAACCACGCGCCAACCAGACCGAAGTCCAGCGCAGCCCCTCCCCGAACCGCCGAGAGCGTCCCCGCGTCGAGCATCCCCGCTGCACGTAGATCGAACCGAAACCTCGGCCGCGACTGTGACTCGGCCTCCCGCGCTGGCTCGGCGACGACGCGAGGCTCGGCGACGACGCGCGGCTCGGCGACGACCTCCGGCGTTGGTGTCGGCTCCGGTGGCGGTGGCGGACGAACCTCCTGCACCCGCAGCGGATCGAGCGCGACCGCAATGATCAGCCCCGCTGCCGCGGCTAGCTCTTCGCAAGTCGCAGCCGTCAGCTCTCGCGTCACCGCCCCTTCGGGCAGCTGCACCTCCACACGCAGCCGCCAGCCGGCCGAATCCGGCTCCGCGCGAGCCTCCACCCGAACGCCATCGAGCGCCTCACCAAAGTCGTCCCGCGCCAAGTTGCTCGCCACCGCTTCGTGCACCGCCCTCGACGACGGGCAACTCTCCGGCGCCGTCCACCGGACGTCGACCGGACCCGCCGCGAGCGCGAGTGCGAGTGCGAGCACGGGAGGAGTCTAACGCGAGTGGGGGCGGCCATTTTGGGCCTCGCCCCACCGTGGGCACTAAAGGGGCGCTTCGGCGAGCGCGCATTCGATCTTCGCTCGCAGCGACGGCTCCAACATCTCTCCACGAAGCGTCAACTCTCTGTGGACGCGTCGTCTCTGCTCATCCGTTGCCTCAGCAGGGCGGTAGGGGCCACTGGAGTGACGCGCGACCCAGCGATCGACGAGCCAGCATGCAGCGGCTGCCGTGCCAGGATCGGCGTCGGCCATCTTCGCCAAGAAAATCGGCAGGGACCACCAATGCCCGAGCCGAGGTGTCAACAGCAGAGCGTTCTTACGGACGTGCGGCCGCGGACTCTCGAGGAGTTCGAGGACCTCTGGGACTCCCCAAGCTCCACCATGAGCCGTCTCTGCTCGGAGAACCCGGCACCCTTCTCGACCAGCGTCATCAGTCGCTCGCGCTTCGCGGCGGACTCTTCGTCATCCTTTCGGTAGAGCACAGCTGGAACGCGACGAGAGTAGCCAGGACCGAGCTATCGGCAAAGCCGACACACCCACAGCACGAGAGCCGGCCGCATGACGCGAACCGGCTCTGGGCATGGTCTGGGCGACCAAAATCTAGCGGAGGAGGAGGGATTCGAACCCCCGGTGGGTTTGACCCCACAACGGATTTCAAGTCCGCCACCATCGGCCACTCGGACACTCCTCCGTGGGGCGGGAGTATGCTCGAAAACGCCGGGCGGTGCCAGCCCGTCCGACGACGGCTGAGCGCGGCAAAGCGAGACAACACCCTGTTGCACCGCGCAACGATCACGCGCTGAGATCCAGCGCACGCTCGGCGAGGCAACCCGGCGAGATCCGGCCCGGTTTTCGGGGGCGGCGAACCTGTGGCGCGGGTCTTTCAAGACACGGCGGCATGACTTGTCGCGCTCTTCTTCTCGTCCCCGCGTTGATCCTCCCCGCCTGCACGCAGCAACCCATGGTGGCGGCGACTCAGGCTCCGACGATCGCCACGGCCGACCCGTTCGAACTGCCCGCGCCCGAGGAGTCGCTGCACGTGGAGCCGGCGGAGTCGGACGCGGAGGCGTTGCTCGTGGCGGCGGCGATGTCCTACCTCGGCAAGACGGCGGCGGAGTTCGACGGGCACACGATGGTCGTCGTGGAGTACGACCGCGACGCGCTGCTCGAGGAGGCGTTCGCGAACCCGGGGTTTTGTGCGTTGGTCGCCGCGGCCGACGCCGAACCTCGCGATGGCGTGCTCACGACGGTCGAAGCCGAGCAGCTCGAGGGTGCCGTGCTCGCGTCGCTATGAGCCGCAGCGTCGGGTGATGGGTTCAACACAGTCCGGGCGCCGCAGTCCCGCGACGCTACGTCTAGTTCGTGTCCTTTGGGTTCGACCATGACCACGCGCCGATCGTGGTGTTCTGGTGGAGCGGGCCGTTCGAAGCCGAAGACTTCACGCGCAGCCTCGAGCAGCTTCAGTCGCTGTTCGAGTCGTGGCACGCGCCCGGCCGCATCGTCTTCGACTTCTGTGACGTCGAAGGGTTCGACGCGCAGTGGCGCCGACAGCACGCGTCGTGGCGCGCCCAGAACCAGCGGCTCTTTCGCACCAAGATCGCCGCGTCGGCGTACGTGTTCACCTCCAGGCTCGCGCGGGGCTACCTCACCGCGGTGGACTGGCTGCGACCGATCGACGGCGTGCAGCGGCGGGTCTTCGGGGCACGACGTGACGCAGTCGAGTGGTTGCAGGGCCTGGACGCCGCGCAAGTGGCGCAGTAGCGACCTCCGTCCGGGTGGCGCCTTCGGATAGCCGCTTGTCAGTACAAGATGGGAGCGTGTCGGCCCAGCGGCGCTAGGTTGAGGCCGAGGACCACATGCCCACCATGGAAATCGACCGCGAGAAGCCCGTCTGTGTCACCGGAGCCACCGGATACGTGGCCGGTTGGATCGTCAAGCGTCTGCTCGACGAGGGGCTCACCGTGCACGCCACGGTCCGCGACCCGGACAACGCGAAAAAGCTCGCCCACCTGCGCGAGGTCGAGGCCGACGCCCCCGGGACGCTGAAGTTCTTCGCCGCCGACCTGCTCGAGCCCGGCTCGTTTCACGACGCCGTCGCTGGCTGCGGCGTCGTCTTTCACACCGCTTCGCCGTTTCAGATGAACGTCGAGGACCCGCAAAAGGACCTGGTCGATCCTGCCGTGCAGGGGACCCGCAACCTGCTCGACGCTGCCAACGCGAACCCCTCGGTCACGCGCGTCGTGCTGACCAGCAGCTGCGCGGCGATCTACGGGGACAACGCCGACCTGCAGCAGACGCCGCGCGGGTTGTTCGACGAAGAGGTTTGGAACACGAGCAGCTCGCTCGAGCACCAGGCCTACTCGTACTCGAAGACGCAGGCCGAACGCGCCGCCTGGGAGATGGCCGATGCGCAGTCTCGCTGGCGACTCGTGGTGGTGAACCCCTCGCTCGTGATGGGCCCGGGCCTGAAGGTTCACGGGGGCTCGGAGAGCTTCAACATCATCCGGCAGATGGGTGACGGCACCATGAAGGCCGGCGTGCCGGACATGGGCTTCGGCGTGGTGGACGTACGCGACCTGGCCGAAGCACACCTTCGCGCCGGCTTCGTTCCCGACGCCGAGGGTCGACATGTCATCTCGGGACATGACACCTCGTTTCCCGAGATGGCCGAGCAGCTGCGCCCAAAGTATGGGGATCGCTACCCGATCCCCAAGCGCACGCTGCCGAAGTGGGCGGTGTGGCTGTTTGGTCCGATGATGAACGATGCGCTCGACCGCAAGGTCATCTCGCTCAACGTCGGCCACCCCTTCCGCGCGGACAACAGCAAGAGCCGGGCCGAGCTGGGCATGGAGTACCGTTCGCTCTCGGAGACGATGAACGACTTCTTTGCGCAGCTGGTCGAGCACGGCGAGGTGAAGGCGGCATGAGTGCCGAACGCGACTACCGCCTGGCGCCCGTCTGGCGCGCTGCGATGGCCGACCTCGGCATCAACCCGGCGGACGTGCTGCGGCTGGCCGGGCTGCCGGAGGACCTGCTCACCCAGGCCGAGATCCGCTGCACCGCCGCCGAGTTCGTCGCGCTTTGGCGCGCCGCCGAGTCGCAGTTCCCAGACGGCGAGCTCGCGGTCGAAGGGGTCAAGCTCGCGGCCGCCGAGACGTTCACGCCCGAACTCTTCGCGGCGCTGTGCAGCCCGACCCTCGACGTCGCGCTCGATCGACTGGCGCTCTACAAGCAGCTGTGCGCGCCGGTCCGCATCGACCTCGTGCGCCACCCCGACGAGTCCCGCACGGCGACGCTGCATTGGATCGACCTCGACAACCCGGCCCCGCCGTCGATGGCCGCGATGGAGCTCATCTTCATCTCTCGGGTCGCGCGCATGGGGACCCGGCGCAAGGTGTCTCCGATCCGGGCCGAGATGACGCTTCCGCCAGAGCGGCTCGGACCCTACGAGGAATACCTGGGCATCGAGGTCAGCACGGGCTCGTCCACCGCGCTCACCTTTTCGAGCGACGTGTTGCACGCGCCGTTTCTCACCTCGAGCGAGTCCCTCTGGAGCGTGTTCGAACCGGAGCTACGGCGCCGGATGGCCTCCCTCCAGACCGACTCGAGCACCGCGGAGCGCGTGAGGGCGGTGCTGTTGGAGTCACTGCCCGGAGGCCGCGCCAACATTGCTGACGTGTCGCGAAGGCTCGGTGTCAGCGCTCGAACGCTGCAGCGACGCCTGCGCGCGGAGGACGTCAGCTTCAACGCTGTGCTGGCCGAGGTGCGAGAGAAGCTCGCGCGCCACTACCTTGCCAAGACCGACCTCCCGTGCAACGAGATCGCGTTCTTGCTGGGCTACGAAGAGCCCAACTCGTTCTTCCGAGCTTTTCAGGGCTGGACGGGGCAGTCACCCCAGCGGCACCGCAAGAGCGTCTTCGTCCCCGAAGCCATGCACTGACGGCCTATCCTTGGGACATGCCCAAGGAGTTGCCCCCCGAGACTGTTCGCCGCCCCGCCGACGTTCAGACTCGGAGCGCCACCGGCGACCCGTTCGGCGCGGCCGATACCCTGGCCGGAGAGTCCGACCACCCAAGCCCTGCGGCTTCACACGCCGAGCTCGACGAACGCTATTCGGACTGCGGTCGACTCGGGCGCGGCGGCATGGGCGAGGTCCGGCTGTGTCACGACGCCCGGATCGGCCGCGAGGTCGCGCTCAAGGTCATTCGCAGCGAGCGAGCCTCGCACGACAAGGCGCGCACCCGCTTCTTCAAGGAAGCCAAGGTTCAAGGCCAGCTCGAACACCCCGCGGTCGTGCCCGTCTACGATCTCGACACGACCGAGGACGGCCGACCGTTCTTCACGATGCGGCGCGTCGCCGGTCAGACCTTGGCCGACATCATTCGCATGCGCGACGACGAGCAGTACTCGCGGCGCCGGCTCCTCTCTGCATTCTCGCAGGTCTGCCTCGCCGTCGACTACGCGCACGAACGCGGCGTCGTGCACCGCGACCTCAAGCCTTCGAACATCATGCTCGGCGACTTCGGCGAGGTCTACGTGCTCGACTGGGGCCTGGCCAAGACGGTGAGCGACGAGGACCACGGCGAGGGCGGCGACCCGATCTCCTTCGACGACCTCGGCCCCGCGTCCGAGACGATCGAGGGTGAAGTCCTCGGCACGCCCGGGTACATGGCGCCCGAGCAGCTCGACGGCGTACACGGCAACGTCGGTCCGCATGCGGACATCTATGCGCTGGGCGCAATCTTGTTCGAGCTGCTCACGTTCGAGCCACTGCACCAGCGCAAGTCGCCACAGCAGGCCATCGGCTCCACGATCGACGGGGCAGACGCCCGCGCGCACGCGCGATATCCCGACCGGCAGGTTCCGCCCGAGCTCGAAGCGATCTGCGTGCGCGCCACCCAAGACGACCGTGAAGATCGCTTCGGGAGCGTTCGGGAGATGCAGCAAGCGGTCGAGCGGTACCTCGATGGAGACCGCGACGCGCAGCTGCGCCGAGAGCTCGCGCAGAGCTATCTGGACCAGGCGATGGACGGGTTCCGGTCCCTCGCCCAGCACGACGCGGAGGCGCAGCGCACGGTCATGAACATGATCTCGCGCGCGCTCGCCTTCGACCCTGAGAACGTGGAAGCACGGGCTGCGCTCATGCATCTGCTGACGCGACCGCCTGCCAGCGTCCCCGACGAAGTACGCGAGCAGCTCGAGGTCGGGCGACGGGCCAGTGAGCGCAAGGCCGCGCGTGGTGGCATGGCTGCCTACGTGGCCTGGCTGCCGTTCGCGGGCATCACGCTCCTGATGGGCGTGCGCTCGTGGGGCGTACTCGCGGCGATCCTCGGTCTGATCGCCCTGGGAATCGTGGTCTCCTACCTGGGCTCTCGGGCCAAGAACACGTCTCGGTACGCGACGGGCTCTCTCGTCATCAGCACGGTGACGCTGGTGCTCCTCAGCCGGTTGCTCGGCCCACTCGTGCTCATCCCTGGCCTCGCCGGCGCCAACGCGCTGTCGTTCACCCAGCACGCGACCGGGGGGCGTCGCATGGCCTATGTGGCGATCTCGGCGATGGCCGTCGTCGTGCCGTCGTTGTTCGAGCTGGCCGGAGTCTGGCCCCCGTCGTACCGCTTCATCGAGTCGGGCATGTTGATCGTGCCGCACCTCGCGTCTTTGCCGATGGTCTCGACGGTGCTGCTGCTGCTGCTCGCCAGCATCACCACGATCGTGCTGCCGGCCCTGCTGATGCGTGAAGCCAGAGACAGCGTGGAGGAGAGTCGCGAGCAGCTCGCCGTCCAGGCATGGCAGCTTCGGCAGCTGGTCCCCGAGAGGGCCTCGCGCATCAATCGCATCATCGAGGCTCCGAAAGCCGCCTGAGGCTTGCGCATCGTCGGCACGTTTGCGATGAGCGTCGAGTGTTCGGCGTCTCGCTGCTCTGGGCCCTCGCTGCTCCCCCCGCGCCCGCTGGGCCGAAGACCGAGCTCGAGTTTGGCGCGCGGATGGTCGTCCGCCCAGAGGCCCGCGCAAACGCGACGCTCGGCACACAGCCGCAAGACGAAGAGTGGCGCGTCCGGCAGTCCGCCCGCATTCACGGCGGAGCTCGATACGGCCCGCTGCGCGCGGTGGTGCAGCTGCAGGACGTCCGCCAGTGGGGGGACGGTTCATCGACGCTCTCGGACGACCCGTTCACCGGGGCCCACCAAGCGTTCGGAGAGGTCGGCCGGGCGCGGTCCGAAGACGAGCCGAGGCAGCTCAGCGGCTACCTTCGCGTCGGCCGACAAGAGGTGGCGCTGTGGCAGAGCCGGCTGATCGGCGTGCGCCCCTGGCAGCCCGCCAACCAGGCCCTCAACGCCGTGCGAGGGCGTATCGACTACGGACGCTTCGGGTTCGAGGTCGCCGGCGCCATCCTCGACGCGCCCGGCACGTTGACGTTCGGCGACGACACGACCACGACCACGCTTCGCACCAGCGGCGAGCTCATGGCGTGGTCAGAGGTCAGCATGGCCGTCCGCCCGGCGTTCACCGCCCACGCGGGCGTGATCGGGCTGCGGCGCGACGCGACCCTCGCTGACCCGACCCGCGATCAACGTATCGCGACGCCCGGCCTCTACCTGCACGGCGTCCCGTGGGGCGGGCTCGACTACGACGTCGAGGGCTACGCGCAGGTCGGGCGCACCGATGACCAGCGCCACCTTGCTTGGCTCGCGAGCGCGGCGGTCGGCTACACGTTCGACATCGCCACCAAGCCGGGCCTTCGTCTCGAGTACAGCGTCGCCAGCGGCAGCGCATGCGAAGGCGATCCCGACGCGGGCGATGCCTGCCAAGGCGGCACCGTCCGCGACTTCGAGCAGCACTACGGCAACCGCCACGGCATCCGCGGATTCGCCGACCTTTTCGCCCTGACCAACGTCCGCGACCTCCACGCTCGCGCGTCCCTCGATCCCGACCCCATGGTGACGCTGTGGGTCGACTACCACTGGTTGCAGCTGCACGAGTCCACCGGGCGGTGGATCAACACCGGGGGCAGGCCCGCCGGAAGCGTGGCTTGGGACCCGACGAACACCCAAAACACCGTGGGCCATGAGGTCGACCTTCTCGCCACCTTCAAGCCTTGGAAGCCGCTGTCGATGAGGCCGGGCTACTCCGTCTTCATCCCCACCGGCGCAGGCCGAACCCTCGGCGGCGACCAAGCCCTGCACTTCGTCTACCTGTGGCTCGTCCTCGACATCCGCGGCCGCTGGTCACCGGGGGCAGAACCAGTCCGGAAGTAGTGCACTGGTCCTACCGGGTTTGGTCGCTGCGGCCGTGAGTTCCGGGTCTCGGGCCGCGCTCTGTGCCACGCTCCACCTGATCCTCAGGGACGTATGCACCTGATCCTCGGGGCCAGGTTCGAGGCCGTCTGAGCCTCCCTGAACCAACACGAGCGGACGAGCCAAGGCTCGCCTCCTGCAGTCTCCGGTTGTCGCTCCCGAGCCTAGCTGGCCAGGAGGAGGTCGAGCGGGATCGGCTCGGTCAGCGCGTTGTGCCGCAG
>JANSYI010000017.1 GCA_024742475.1 bacterium
ACGGCTGGCCTGCCCGGCGCCTGACGGAGCTTCTTCCGCAGAACTGGGCCACCGCTCGCGGTTGACGAGCTCGTGAAGGCGGCCGGCCAGGATGGCATGGTCGCGCCGCGCGTAGGAGTAGGCTGTCCGTAAAGGGCTTACACAGGGTCGATGCCCGCGCCAGTCGGGTTCCAGTCGAAGACTTCGGTCGGCTTGTGCTGGTAGACGCCGATCTTGAAACCGGCGCACTGGTAGAGGCGGTGTCCGGGGCAGTCGACGGGCGTGATACCGCCGCTACTGCCGTCGGCTCCACTGTCATCGCCACTAGTGGGTTGCGTGGTCGTAGGACTTGTCGTGGCGGTCGTAGTCGGCGAGCTGTCAGCGGATGTGTCTGTCTCGTCTCCAAAGGTGCCGCTTTGACTTTCGACTCCGGGGTCGTTGTCGCCTCGACAGGCGGCAAGGGTGGTGAGGGCCAGCATCATGGCCGCCCGGAGTGTTTTGCTTGACAGGAGGTGTTGCGTTTTCATCGCTGCTTTCCACACTGGGTGTCGAGCACCCATGCTTGACGCCGTATTTGGTCTATTTGCTTGTCTGTGACGTCTTGCCCCGGCATCGATGGGAACATCACGTTGGCGGGATCATCGGAGTGTTCGAGTCCGAGTGCGTGTCCGAATTCGTGGGCGACTAGGCTTGGGGAATCTCGTGGAGCGGAGAACCAGGGCGTGCAGGACGTACCGGACGCAGCGCCCTCTGTGCTAAAAGCTACGAGGAAGACGGCGACCGAACCGGCAGGACCCTCGGCTTCTTCAAGCTCGAGTCCGTAGATCAGCTCGGTTTCTTCAATCGCGTCTTCGGACAGCTCGAACCAGTCAGGGGGAACGAAGAACGACACCGTGTCGGAACGGCCGTCTGGTTCCTCGCAGGCGGTGAGGGAAAGGAGGGCGAAACAAGCAGCGCGTCTCATACTCGGGAGTCTAGCGAAGCCGTTGAGAAGAAAGAGGTGTGAGGGATGCGAATGGGGTTCAAACGGCTAGCTGTGCCGTCGGTCCAGCGGACATCCGCTGTCCTCCCGGATCTCTCACGCCTTTCTCGGTGGTCCCCATGCAGCTGGAGCCTGGGGACGGCCGTGGGCACCGCCTTCCCGGTGGCGGCTCTCTCTGGAGAGGTCGACCGTCGCCGGCTGGTGTTGCAGGTCTTTTTTCCTCTTTTTATTTTCGCTCTTGCAGTTCGTGCTGCGCTGGCTCCGCACTCCTTGCGCTGGCTCCCGCTCCGTCAGCCAGTGACCGCACGAACTTGGCGATGGCGAAGGGCCGAAGCCTTCATTCGAGCTGCGCCCACGCCTGGCGTTCTTGCAAATGCGCCAGGGCGCGACGCTTCAGCCCGTGCGGCGCGACGGCGGCACGAGGTTGTCGAGCGTGAAGGGCTTCTTGCTCTTCTTCCGGCTCTTCTTCGTGCGCCGCTTCTTGGTCTTGGGCGGGCTCGGGTCTGGTGCCGCGACCCGGAGTCCCAACGTCGGGCGCTGGGGCGACCGGCTCAGGATCGACCTCGGGTTCGGGCATCGGTTCCGGCTCGGGCTCCGCCTTTGGTTCGGAGGCGATCACGACGGGCTGTGGCGCATCCGGCGAGGCGACGCGCGGGAGGTGCGCCCTAGAGCAGGCACATATCCGTAGCGGGGCGTACCAAGAGTGCTGGTCGGTTGCTTTTCTTCCCAGTTCGCGGACTGGTTGGGCGCCGGCGTTACTTCGGCGTCGATGACGGACGCACGGTCATTCGCAGCCGCGGGGCTCCTGCTCTTCGCGGGGTGCTACTCGGGGGTCGAGGTCGACGCCGCCGCCGATTCCACGCTTCCTCCCGGACAATCCGGCGGCGACTCGGAGGGGTCCGGGGACGACGACTCAGACCCCTCCGGTGGCCAAGCCGACGAGCCCGAGGTGCCCCAGCTGGTCGCCCGCTCGGGCATGCGCCGGCTGACCAGGATCGAGTTCGTCGACACCGTCGCCGACCTCACCGGCGTCGCGCTCGATGGGGCCACCTCGCTGCCCTCGGACGACCTGCTGCCGTTCGACAACGACTACACCGTCCAAGCCGAGTCTGCGTCACTCATCGTCGCGGTCGAGTCGCTCGCCACCGAGGTCGCCGATGCAGTCGTCGGTGACCCCGCGCGGTGGGCCGCCATCGTGCCGTGTGCCGCAGACGCGGTCGACGAGGCCTGCTTCGACAGCTTCGTGCGGACCTTCGGACGCCGAGCGCTGCGCCGCCCGATCACGGACGACGAGGCCACGCGATGGGCCGATTGGATGCTGGCCGAGGCCGAGGCCGCGGGCGACCCGAGCCTTGCCGTCGCCACGGCGCTGCGCTTGTTCATCCAGCACCCCGAGTTCCTCTACCGCATCGACAGCGGCGAGCAGACCGCCGACGACGCCGACGTCGTGCGCCTCGACGACTGGGCGGTCGCCTCGCGGCTGTCGTTCTTGCTGTGGGGCGTGGGCCCCGATGACGCGCTGCTCGACGCGGCCGAGCAGGGCCGCTTGGGCACGCCCGACGACGTCGAGGTCGAGGCGCTGCGCATGCTCGCCGACGACCGCGCCAAGGAGCGAGTCCAGCGCTTTCACGCGATGTGGATGGGCTACGAAGTCATGGCGATCGGCGGCGACCTGGGCGAGTCGATGCGGGCCGAGACGGGCGCGCTGATCAACCGCATCGTGTTCGACGAAGAGCGCCCCTGGCAGGAGCTGTTCCGGTCGACCGAGACGTTCGTCGACGACGCCCTCGCCGAGCACTACGGCATCGAGGCTCCGACCAACCCCGCCGGCGATTGGGTCGACTACGGTGAGTCCGGGCGCGCAGGCGTGCTCTCGCACGGCACGTTCCTCTCCAACGGCTTCAAAGACGGCGACACCTCCCCGATCGTGCGCGGCCAGGTGATCAGCACCATGCTGCTGTGCCTCGAAGTCCCCGAACCGCCGCCCAACGTGCCGCCTCCGCCTCCACACGAGGAGGGCGCGTGCAAGATCGACGAAGCCGCCGCGCACCTCACCCAGGCCAGCTGCGCGGGCTGCCACGCCATGCTCGACACGCTCGGGTTCGGCTTGGAGAACTACGACGAGTTCGGCCAGTGGCGCGCCCACGACGTCGGCCGGCCCGAGTGCGAGATCGCAGGCGACGGAGAAGTGCCCGGCGTGGGCCCGTTCAACGGCCCGGGTGAGCTCGGGCTGCTCATCGCCGACAGCGAGCTGCTCAACGCGTGCCTCGCAAAGCAGGCCTATCGCTTCGCCGTGGGCCGCACCGAGCTCGACGAGGTCGACGCCGCGCTCATCGACCGCACCCGCGAGGCGCTCGGTGAGGGTGACTTCGAGTTCAAACAGCTGCTCCTTCAACACGTGACCGACCCCGCCTTCGGCTTTGCCCGCCACACGGAGATCGACTGATGCCCCGCTCCCTCTCTCGACGCAGCTTTCTCGCCGGAACCGGTGGCGCAGCCCTGTGCCTGCCCCTCCTCGAGTCGATGATGCCCCGCGCCGCGCGAGCGCGTGGCGACGGCGGCATCCCCACGCGGTACGTCTTCTGCTATGCGGGCACCTCGAGCGGCCGCTACCGCACGCCGGACGAGGGCGAGGTGCTCGTGCCCGATGCGTACGGCGACCTCGCCACCACCGGGGCCGCGATGCACTCGCTTCAGCCGCTCTTCGAGGAGGGCGTCGCCAGTGACGTGTCGCTGGTCTCGAACCTGCTCATCCCCTGGGGCGGGTCCGAGTCTGGCCTGGCACCGGGCGGCCGGCTGAGCAGCCTCGACTTTCACTTCGGCCCCACCGTCACGCCGCAGCTCTCGGGCATGAAGGCGATCGTCAAGGCGCGCATGGATGGCCCCAGCTCCGACCAGATCATGGTCGACGCACTCGCGGCCGACACCGTGGTGCCCTCGCTCAGCCAGCGCGTGCAGCCCATCGACTACATGGGCGGCAACGGCGGCTCGGCGGGACGCATCTCCTTCCGTCGCGACGGCGACTCGATCTCCCCCATCGACCCGTTCGTCTCGCCACGCGACACGTTCGAGTACCTCAACTCGGTGTTCCTTCCGCCCGACGCCTCGCCCGAGATGATCGCGGCCATCGAGCGACGCGCGAGCGTGCTCGACGAAGTGGGCGGGGCCGCGCAGTCGTTGATGGCTCGCCTGGGCTCGGCCGATCGACAGCGGCTCGAGCGTCACCTGCACGAGGTCGAGCTGCTCGAAGCGCAGCTGCGCAGCGGGGCCGGCGACATCTCGGGCGCCTGCATCGGCCCGATGGATCCCGGAGAAGACCCCGCGCTCGGTGGGCAGGTCGCCGGCGTCGACCAGCTCGATGGAAGCCTCGGCTGGAGCGACGAAGACACCCGAGCGATGCGGCAGATCGAGCTCATCCGCATGGCCTTCAGCTGCGACGTCACCCGCGTCGCCGCGCTGCAGCTGACCAACTGGAAGTCGTGGATGGGCGCCTCCAACATCGGCGGCGGCTGGGACATCGACATTCACGAGATCGGCCACACCGGCGCGATGCCCAAGGAAGCGATGGGCGACGTGGTCGGCTGGCACGTCGGTCAGTTCGCCAAGCTGGTGCGCGCGCTCAAGGAGACGCCCGAGTGGGACGGCAGCTCGCTGCTCGATCACACCGCGCTGGTGCTCTGCTTCGAAGGCGGCCACGGCGAAGACCCGCTCGACGGCGGCTACAGCACGCACTCCACCCAGAACATGTCCGTGCTGGTCGCGGGCAACGTGGGCGGGTTGGTCGCGGGCCAACACATCGACGGCCAAGAGCGCCACCCGGCCGAGGCGACGCTCACCGCAATGCGGGCAGCAGGCCACGGCGGCGACTTTGGGGACTTCTCGTCCGAGATCGCCGGGCTTCGGGGCTAGAGCAGCCTGTGGTGCAACTCCCCGCGCCGCCTCGCTTGCCCTTTTCGACGGATGCCGCGTCGCCGAAAGCTTGAAATAGGCCCACTATTCCTGCGTTTCGGCTCCTTGCCTCCGCCGAAAAAGCGGCGCGATCCGACACGCGGAGTTGCACCACCGGCTGCTAGCAGCCTGCGCGATAACGCGCAAGACGCGACAATATGTCGTATTTGAGATGCGCCCACGCCTGGCGTTCTTGCTGACACGCCAGGGCGCGACGCGTCAGCCCTTGCGGCGCGAGGGCGGCACGAGGTTGTCGAGCGCGGAGGGCTTCTTGCTCTTCTTCCGGCTCTTCTTCTTGCGCCGCTTCTTGGTCTTGGGCGGGCTCGGGTCTGGTGTCGCGACCGGAGTTCCCACGTCGGGCGCTGGGGCGACCGGCTCAGGCTCGGGCTCGGGTTCGGGCATCGGCTCGGGCTCGGGCGCCGCTTTCGGCTCGGGGGCGATGACGACGGGCTGTGGCGCATCCGGCTCGGCAGCGTCGGGTGCCTCGTCGGCCCACGGCTGCGCGACGAGCAGGCCCGCGATGGCGAGCAGGCCGAGCGCGACGCCTGCGAGCAGAGGGCCTCGGCGGGAGGGCGACGCGGGACTCGGCGCGACCTCGGTGTGTTGCCGCAGCGGCTCAACGGGCACGCCCCCCGAGAGCATGAACTCGGTGCCTCCCGACTCGCGCATGGACGTGCCCGACGCGGGCGTCTGCGGGGCGAACGAGGCGGGGTCGCTCAGCTCGAGGTCGAGCGTGGCGATGTAGTCGGCGATGACCGTGTCCGAGGTCCGGATGCGGTGGTCGAGCGCGAATTCCTCGAGCGCGGACTGCAGCTCGCGGGCGCTTGCGTAGCGCTCGTTCGGGTCGGCCTGCAGCGCGCGAGCGATGATCGCCTCGAGCTCCGCCGGGTAGTCGGCCTTGCGCTCGCTCGGCGGCACGTACTGCGCCCGCTGGGTGGCGTTGAGCACCGCGAACACGCTGTCGCCGAAGAAGCACCGCCGACCCGTCGTCATCTCGTAGAGCAGAATGCCGATGCAGAACACGTCACTGCGGCGATCGAGCGACTCGCACCGCACCTGCTCGGGCGACATGTAGCCCGGCTTGCCCACCAGCATGCTCGAGCTGGTCCCGGTGCCGTCGCTCGCAAAGCCCTTGGCGATGCCGAAGTCGGTCAGCTTGACCGCCCCGTCCACGCTGACCAGCACGTTGGTCGCCGACACGTCGCGGTGCACGAGGCCCTGGGCGTTGCCCTCGTCGCTGCGCTTCTCGTGGGCGTAGTGCAGCGCTGCGCAGACCCGAGTCGCGACCGACAGCGCGCACTCGAGCGGAAGCGTGCTCTGGGGGCTGGCGCGAATGAGCCGCCGCAGGTCCGGCCCGTGCACGTACTCCATGACGATGAAGTGCTCGTTGCCGTCTTGGCCGAAGTCGACCACCTGCGCGATGTTGGGGTGGTCGAGGGTGGCCGAGAGCTTGGCCTCGCGCATGAACATGCGCGTGAAGCTGGTGTCGGCGGCGTACTTGGGCTTGATGCGCTTGAGGGCGAACCTCTTGGTGAAGCCCTTGGCGCCGGTGCGCTGCGCCAGGTACAGCACGGCCATCCCGCCCGCTCCGATCTCCCGCAAACACGTGTAGCGACCCAGCTGGCGGCCCACCATCGAGGGGGCGTTGTCGGCGTCGTGCTCGTCGGTCATCGGGCGACCCGAGTCGACCGTACCACGCGGTGCGCTCAGCGGTTTCGCAGCACGTGGCGGATCGCAGCGCCGATCAGCACCGCGGTGCCCGCACTCGCGACAGCGATGCCCACCCCACTGACCGTGCGTGCTCGCTGCTCGCGATCGAGGTAGGTGTCGAGCGTGGGGCTGCCGTCGTCTGCGCTGGAGCGCAAGCCCCACGCTGCGCCATACGCCGCGGCACCGCCCGCGAGCAGGACGCCTCCGGAGATCCAAAGCGCGAGTCCCACGCGGTCGGGACCCTGTGCCGAGGGGGCAGGGTCGACGGGCTCGGGGGCAGGCGGAGACTCGACGAGCACCGGCGGTGGCGGCTCGGCGACCTGCGGTGGGGGTGGCTCGGGCTCGACGCCGAGCTCCTCGCGGCACTGAGCAAGCTTGGCGTCGACCTCTGCGCGGTCCTCTGGGGGCGGGTCGGTGGCTTGAAACGCCTCGTAGAGCGGGACCGCATCCTCGCAGCTGTCCCGAAGCCGATGCAGCTGTGCTTCGACGTAGAGCAGGTCGCGGTCGTCGTGCTCCCGTCGTGCGTCGCGAATCGTCTCGATCGCGCCTTCGACGTCGCCTTCGCCGGCTTGCGCACCCGCGCGTTCGATCGCGTCATCGACGGGGCCGAGCGTGGCGAGGGCCACTGCAAGGCTGACGACCACGGGGAGCACGTGCGCAGACAATACCCCGTTTTCCTCATCGCTCGGTGAGCGAACGCAGCCAAGCGTCCACGTCGGTGGTCAACCGCGCGTGCGCTCGGCTCGCGCCGGCAAACTCGTCGATGCGCTCGCGCAGGGCGGCGCGTGCTCGCACGAGTCGACCGCGCGCCGTGCTCGGAACGCAGCCCAGGGCGTCGGCAAACTCCTGCGCGCGCAGGTCTTCCCAATAGAACAGCACCAGCGGGGTCTGGAGCTCCTCGGGCATCGAGACGAGCGCCTGCAGCAGCACGCGCTGCTCGTCGCGGCGAGCGACGATCGTGCTCATGCCCGTCCGGGCCGAGCCCGACTCGGGGCCGTCGAGGCGGCTCATCGCGTCATCGTCGTAGCGCCGGCTTCGCATGTGGTTGAGAAGGATGTTGCGGGCGATTCCGAAGAGGTACGCCCGGAACGACCCGGTGCCGCGGTACCGCGGGAGAGAGGCGGCGCACGCGGCGAACGTGCGCTGCACCAGGTCCTCGGCCGACTGCCCCGTGCGGTACTCGAAGAAGCGCAGGACCGCGTGGTAGTGGACGCGCGCGAGCTGGTCGCCGGCCGCGGTGTCGCCCTGGCGCCACGCCGAGAACAGCGCTTCGTCTGAGCTTGGCACGCGAGGTCGATGGTACAGTATCGCGATGCGAGGAGGGGCCCACGCAGCGCGCTGTGCCGCGCTCTCGTTCTGCGCCGCGTCGCTCTTGGGCTGCGTCCGCTTCGACGTGTTCGCGTGCTCCGAGGAGTCCGACTGCGTCCTCAACGGGCTGCCTGGATCGTGTGAGGCCAGCGGCTACTGCAGCTTCCCCGACCTCGATTGCCCCACCGGTTCGCGCTACAGCCAGCACGCCCCCAGTGCTCTCGCCGGCGAGTGCGTGGACCCGGGCGGCGGCGGCTCGGGCAGCGGCGGCGACACGACCTCGAGCGGGTCGAGCAGCGGCGAGGGCGAGTCGGGGTCGACCGGCAGCGACACCGACGGCCCCCTCGGATGCGTCGACGAAGACGGCGACGGCGCGGGCGTGGGGCCCGACTGCGCCGCCGAAGACTGCGACGACGACAACCCCTCGACCTTCGACGGCTGCGTGTATGTCGGCCCCGAAGGCGACGATGCCAACCCCGGCACCCGCGACGCGCCGTGGGGCACCTTCGGGCACGCGCTCTCCCAGCTCGCGCCCGGCGACAGCCTGGTCGTGCTCGACGGGGCCTACCGTGAGTCCGAAGCCGGCACGCTCTACGCAGACTGCGAAGACGGCCTCGCCAACTCGGGCACGCGCGAGCAGCCCATCTTCGTGCGGGCGCACAACGACCTTCGCGTCGTCATCGATCGGGAGGGCCGGGCCTACGGGCTCGGTGTCGACCAGTGCGATCACTGGCGGTTCCGCGGCATCTCGATCGTCTCGGCCGACAACGCCAAGGACGATACGGGCGCGTGGCGTGCGGTGGTCGAAGTGGCCGGAGCCACCGACATCGAGCTGCGGCACGTGTTCGGCCATCACACCAACCGCTTCTTCAACGAGCACGGCATCATGATCGCCGGCAGCACCGAGGTGTTGCTCGAGGACGTCGAGATTCACGACTTCTTCCGGTCGGGGTTCTCGTTCTACGCCAGCGACGACGTGACGTGTCGGCGCTGCTACGCGCACTCGCACGAGGTGTCCGATCTGGACGCGTGCCCCGATCTGCCCAACTGTGCCGACCCCGACAGCCAGGAGCTTCGCGGCAACACCGACTGCCCGATGTGCTCGGCGGGCTCGCCCGATCGCGGGGACAACTCGTTCTACGTGGAGCACAGCAACGACGTCCTGCTCGAGAACTGCGTGAGCGAAGGCAGCGCGCGCGGCTACCAGCTCGTGGGCGGCGTCGGCCTCGACGGTGGCGACGCAGGGCGAGAGATTCGCGTGCTGCAGTCGCTGTCGATCGGCGACGACCGAGGGGTCGTGATGGGTTCCAACGCCGACGGCGTGGCTCCGGTGGGGCTGGTGCTCGAGGATCTCGCGGTCATCTCCAGCACCAGCACCGGCCTCGAGCTGCGCCACCCCGATGCGCTCGTGGTGCGCAACGTGAGCGTGCTCGGTGCGGGCGGCACGGCCATTCGGGTGCCCGAGGCCGACGACGCGGTGTGCCGCAGTGGCTCTTGCTCGGTCACCTTCGACCGCGTGCTGGTCGAAGGCGCCGCGGGCAGCGGCATCGCGCTCGAGGCCGAGCCGCAGGAGTGGACGATCCAGCGCAGCAGCATCAGCGGCGGCTATGACTTCGCCTCGGCCGACACCGACGACCCGTACGACGACGCGGGCAACGCCCGAGACAACCTCGAGGGCACCGCCACGGGCGTGGGCACCGACGCGGGCGAATGCCTGGTGTACGTTCCGGGCCACAGCAACATGGCCGACCCCTTCGGCGATGGGATCTCGGTGGGAGCCAACGTGGTCGACCTGCTCGTCGATGGCGTCGCGACCGGTGAACCCCTGTGGTCGGCCGAGGGCGCCTTCCCGTGCAACGTCGACCCCGTCGAGCCGCCTCAGGTGCCCTCGGAGCAGTGCGCCGACCTCAGCGCGAGGGTGGGTTTCTCGATGACCTGCGAAGCTCCGCCCGCGGCGGGCTGAGGGGCGAGCCCGGCCCACGGACTACGCGTGGGGGCCTGGTGCCGAGGACTGCTCCAGGTAGGCGGCCTGCTGCGCGGAGAGCTGAAGACTGCCGGGGTGCCGACGCTCTGCGCACCTGCGCAACGACTCGGCGAGGGCCACGTGGTCGTCCTCCGTCATGGGGAAGCCGTCGCAGTATCGACACCAGCGCAGCTTGGTCTCGCCAGAGGTCCATGCTGCCCTCTCCCTCTGCGGCCCAGCGGGCCGTGGTGAGGTGCACGCCGGGCAGCCCTCGGCGCCTGGCCTCCTCGATGAGACGCCGATAGGGCCCGGGGGTGACGAGCAGGGTCAAGCCGCCCGCCACGAGGGAGCCTGCATTCCGGTCGGCAGCCTCGACGGCGGGCACGCGCGCGTGAGCACACGGCGCGAAGATCGCAGTGCAACGCGACGGCGTTGCGGTCGACCCCCGAAACGTGTTTCGGTGTCTCAGCTTCGCAGTGCCTGACGCTTCCCCTTCGGTCGACCTGGACGCGGGCCTGCGGCGGTTCGGCTTCGAGCAGTTCCGCCCCGGCCAGCGCGAGGCGATGGAGACGCTGCTCGAGCGGCGCCGCCTGCTGCTCGTCGCGCCCACCGGCGGCGGCAAGAGCCTGACGTACCAGCTGCCCGCCACGCTGCTCGGCGGCACCACCATCGTCATCTCGCCGCTGGTCGCGCTGATGGCCGACCAGGTCGCGTCGATGTCGGCCATGGGCGTCAGGGCCACGTACCTCGCGGCCACCCTCCCCGGGGACGAGGTCCGCGCGCGCATGGGTGCGATCGCCCGCGGCGAGTTCGATCTGGTCTACGTCGCCCCCGAGCGGCTGGCCTTCGGAGGTTTTCGGGGCATCGCGCAGCAGCTGAACGTGCCGCTGGTGGCGGTCGACGAGGCGCACTGCATCAGCGAGTGGGGCCACGACTTTCGCCCCGAGTACATGCAGATCGGCGACTTCGTGCAGTCGCTGCCCAAGGCGCGGCTGCTGGCCTGCACGGCCACCGCCACGCCGATCGTGCGCGACGAGATCCTCTCGAAGCTCGGCCTGCCCGACGACACGCCGCAGATCGTCAAGGGCTTCGCCCGGCCCAACCTAGCGCTCAAGGTCAAGGAGCTGCGCTACGCGAAGGAGCGCGATCCGCATGTCGACGCGGCTCTGGGCGAGGCGCTGGGCAGCCCCGGCGGCGAGCGTCGGGGCACGGGCATCATCTACGCGCCCACCCGCAAGGCCACCCAGGAGCAGGCGCGCCGGCTCGAAGAGCTCGGCTGGTCGGCGGCCCACTATCACGCGGGCATGACGGGCTCGCACCGCGACGAGGTCCAGGCCCAGTTCATCGACGGGCAACTCGACGTGGTGGTGGCCACCAACGCGTTCGGCATGGGCATCGACCGCGGCGACGTGCGGGTGGTCGTCCACCTCGCCCCGCCGAGCTCCATCGAGGCCTACTACCAAGAGGTCGGTCGCGCGGGGCGTGATGGCGACCCTGCGCTGGGTCTGCTCATGTACACGCCCTCCGACGTGCAGCTACGCCGACGCCTGCTCGAGCGCGGGGCCGACGGAGAGCCCACGCCCAAGGCGATCTTCGAGCACAAGTGGGGCCTGTTCCTCGAGCTGATGCGCTGGGCCGAGGGCGGGAGCTGCCGCCACGACGCGATCCTCCGCTACTTCAGCGACGAAGCCGAGACGATGGGCGGCTGCGGCAAGTGCGACGCGTGCCTGCACATG
Source organism: bacterium (assembly GCA_024742475.1). Lineage (GTDB taxonomy): Bacteria > Myxococcota_A > Polyangia > Nannocystales > Nannocystaceae > CAJXVA01. Next base: position 11,627 of record JANSYI010000017.1, read on the forward strand.
GGCGAGGAGTCGCACGACCCCGAGGAGGTCTCGCTCATCGTCCGGAAGGCGCTCTCGGGCATCGCGCGGGTACATAACCGCTACGGGCTCACCGCGGCGTCCAAGCTGCTCAAGGGCAACAAGGACCCCCGACTCGAGCGGTCGGGGCTCGATGCCACCCGCACCTTCGGCGCCTTGGCCGAGCACTCCGAGGCGTGGATCACCAAGCTGTTGCGCCGCTGCGTCACGGCCGGCTGGGCCGACTTCGTGGGCGACCCGCACCCTGTCGTCTTTCTCACCGACGACGGCAAAGAGGTGATGGCCGGGCGCAGGCCCGCACGTCTGGTCCTCCCGCGCGCGGTCGAGGTCAAGGGCGGCGCGTCCAAGCGCTCCGGCGGCAGCGGGACGCGCAGCAAGGTCGACGCGCCCGACCTCGACGAGGCCGCCCTCGAGGTGTTCGAGGCCCTCCGCAAGTATCGCCGCGAACGCGCCAAGGACGACGGCGTGCCGCCCTATGTCGTGGCGAGCGACCGGACGCTGCGCGACGTCGCGCTGCTGCGCCCACGCACGCTCGACGAGCTCGGCCTGGCCCACGGCATCGGCCCGGCCAAACTCGAAAAGTACGGCGAGGGGCTGCTGGCCTGCGTTGCGCAGGCGCAGGTCGGGTAGGGCGGAATCGCCCGCGCTCTTTTTCTTCGTCACAGATCGGGCGCCGTGCATCGACCCCCGTGCAGTGCGCCAGCTTTCGACGTTGATCTCCACATCTGTGGCAGTGGCCGGGTTCTTGGTCGCAGCCGACGTTTCCGCCGCATCGCCGACGCGCTCGCAGGTGAAGGGGCCACTCCCTGGGGCAGCGGCGCGGACCAAGGTCAAAGTCCCGGCGCATCGCAAGCGCATGCGGGTGGCCCATCCGAAGCTCGACGCAGCGGCGTCTCGCCACCTCGCGGCGTTGCTTCGGGCTGCGGCCGACGAGTCCACTCCCGAGGGGTTCCCCAAGCGCTCGGCGGGAACGCTGGCTCGCTCACAGCGCGCCGCGGCCAAGCGCATCGTCGAGCGGCTCGATCGCGCGTCGCCAGCCGATCGCCGCGCGGTCGTGGGCGCCGCGGGTGAGCCGGCGACCTCGAGGCGCGCCGACATCCAGCGCCTCGTCAACGAGGCGACCGCTCGACCCGCGCCGTCGCTGCAGCACTTCTTGCCGGCCATCGAGCTGCCGGCCGAAGGCGTGCCGCTCCCCACGACCGTAGCGCTGCACGGCGCGGGTCTCATGATCGACGCGACCGAGGACGCCGACGGCACCGACGAACTCACCGTGTTTGCCATCGTCGCTCGCCCTCAGGGCCAGGGGTACGCGCTGAAGACCGTCCCGCTCGCGAGCGACCTGAGCGCGGGCGTCGGTGCGTCCGCGTTGGGGGCCACGATCTTCGATGGCGCGACCGAGGACGTCATGGTGTTGACCGCCGTGCTCGAGGACGACGGCGGCAACGCAGCCGCGGCGCTCGAGGAGATCGAGACGCTGGTGGCGCTGTCTGCCAACGTCGCCGAAACCATGGACGGGTCGGACCGCCTCGGGGTGCTGCGCTCGCTGGTCGACTACGGCCTCTTCGTGGCAGGCACGCCCGACGCCACCGCGGCTGCCCGGTCCACCGCGACCACCATCGTGCGGGCCGACGAGTGGGCCGGGCTGCTCAGCGCCGATCGCAACGACGGCGAGGCCATCCCCTGGAAGCTGGCCATTCCCCACGAGATGGGCAGTGGGCGCTATGAGCTGCTGATCGATCTCCCCGGGGCCGTCCCGCAGATGAAGTCCGTGCGCATCTCGGCCCAGCAGCTCTCCGTCACCCACCCGCCCGACGTGGAGCTCATCTCCGCGCGGGTGCAGCTGGGCATCGGAGATGCGTCGGCGACCATCGACGTCGAAGGCGACGCCTTCGGGCAGGTCCCGCCCGTGCAGCGCAAGGTCGTGGCCGCGACGCTGCCCGTGACGTTCGGCATGCGCGTCTTCATCGGGCCCCCGATTCCGCAATCGCTCTACGACTGCGCCGAAAACGGCGCGACGAAGCGGAAGCGCCGCAACTGCAAGCGGAAGATCAAGCGCCTGCTGGCTGATCGCAAGAACCGCTGGGCGGACGCGGGCGGCTCGGGCAATCGGGTCAGCCGCTCGTGGTCGGCGGAGATGGGCGGCTTCGTCCGCGCCGACGCCCCGCGGGGCGAGCGGCGCAAGCGGGGCAAGCCGCGGACGAACGCCAGCTTTGCGGGCACCGAAGCGCTCCGCGTCGCGGGCACGCTCGTCGGCTCCCAGGTGGAGGCTGACTGAGGTCTCGTCGCCACACGCGCGGAGCTCCTTCCTTCCGTCGAGCGGGCCCTCGAGTTGGGTCCTACGGCGCGACGCTCGTGACCACGTATGCGCCGGGCGAGCAGGGCCCTGTGCCGGCGTGGCTCGAGCCTGCTTCGACGACCGTCGCCGCCGCCGGGCGAGATCCGTTTCGAGAGTTCTCGCGGATCGCTCGGGTTCTTCGAACGAGAGCGCCAATCGACTTCGCAACCGCCTCGAAAGCGAACGGCTCGTCCTCGCGTCGAAACAGGAGGATCAGGGCGCCATACATGATGAGCACGAAGCTCGGTAGGCCGTGCACCACCGCGATCCCGGCGTGAAACGTCAGCCCCATCACCAGCAAGATGTGCCGGGGCAGTCGGTCTCGCAGGAACAGGCCGCCGAACAGGGCGAACTCGAAGGCAATGACGCCCCAGGTCATCGTGCTGACGATGAATGGATTGTGCATCAGCGGTCCAACCCACGCATGCAGGGCTGGCGTGAAGCCGAACGCCGGGTCGGCGAACCAATAGTAGAGCGCCGTACCGTCGCTCCATTCCTGCTCGCCCCACTTGGACGCGGCCGCGTTGAGATACACCACAGCCACCTGAAGTCGCAGGATCCACAGCGTGAATGCGCCCAGTCCGGCGCGCAGGCTGCCCCGCACGGTCTTTGGCCACGTGGGCGCGGCCTGCCAATGCCACGTGCGACCATCGCTGAGCGTCAGCGGGACCAACAGCAGCGTCAGCGTGGACGACAGCTGATCTCCCCCGTCGACGAGGAGCGCCGACGAGACGAAGCTGTGCGTGACCCACCAGTGCAGGACACCCGTGAAGCGTGGCCTCCATCCGCTCGCGGCGACCGCCAGGACCGCGATCGCGACCCACTTGGCCAGGCGAAGCTGGGTGGGGTCGAGGCAAAACAGGTTGGGCACCGGTCCCGGCGTGCCGCAGATCGGCGCGTCTGGGATACCTGCAGCAGGGATCCACAGAATACTCGTATCGTTGACCAGCAGCGTTGCCATCGTCGACAGCGCGATCAGCGTGCGGGCCAGCCCGTAGACGTTGCTCCACGGCGTCGCCGTGCATTCTTCTTCAGCTTTGAACATCACAAACGACCTCCATGCGCAGTGCGGACGTGGGCATGTCTTCGCGAGACATGAGATGCGCCCATGCCCAGGGCGGGGGGGCCCGCCGAAGCAGGCCGAGATCGCCGCACAGCACCGGCTCGGCGCGGCGGTTGTGAACGACGTGCACGGGCGCCGCGGACAGGCACGCATCCCAACGCTGCTCACACTCGACGAATCCGGCCCGAACGTCTTCGAGCAGTCGAATCGTCTCGACGGGATACGCCCGCGACGTACGGTCGAGGCCCATCAGATTCTTGGCGCTGGCGTGCGGCGGCTCGATCGACCAGTCGCCCCCCGACGCTCGCCGAACCAGGATCAGGTCCGGCTCGCGGGGGTCTCGAGTAAAGAAGCCCCAGCCTTCCGGCAACGCGAGCCGAGTTTGGTGCTCCTCCGTGCGCCCAGGGCTCTGGGGATTGTGCGGCAGCGCGTTGATGAGAACCCACCACACGAGTGCCGCCCACGGCAGGGCCCAAGCAGCCATGGCCCCTGCGCGCGTTGCCAGAAAGGCTGAGATCTTCATGGCCTGTAGTAGCCCTCCGTGATGTTCGCGATCATCGACTCGCGAAACAGCTCTCTGTCGTCACCGTTGACCAGGCTCATGCCTTCGATCGGGTGGGCGACTTCCACGACGGCCACGACCAGCACCGCGACCGCCACCACTGCGACCGCAACCGCCAGCGCGAACGCCGTACTGGTCCCCGACGCGTTCGCCACGTTGAGGTCCACGAAGTTGGCGCTCTGGCTGTTCAGCGACAGCTGCTCGTCGAGCTGTCCCGCAATGGTGGTGTCGAGGTCGACGGCGTTCTGCATCTCGACGGCCGCCTGTAGCTGCGCCTGCTGGATCGAGTCGATCGAGGCGTGTACATCGGTGAGTTCGACCAGCTGGGTCGAGGTTTGAATCGACAGGTCGGTCGAGTCGGCCAGCTGCGACGAGATGTCCAGCGCGCCCTGAAGCTGGAGGGCAAGATTGAGCTGGGAGTCGATCGCATTGGCGATCTGCTGGCCCGTCGCGGGCAGTCCGATGTCATCGAGATGCCCGTGGACGCTGTCGACGAGAAGCGCGAGAACCTCGGGATCGACGGTCTTGAGCTCGAGCATCATTTTCGCCCCTTCCTCGCCGAGGTCTTCGGTGAGGCGGTCGCGGAGCGTATCGACGTTGTCCTCGTTCAAGAGGAGCTCGAAGTCCTCGCTGAGCATGCGCATCGACTCGCTCATCATCGACTGCGCGTCCGTCATGGTCTCGTCGACGAGCTGCACGTCTCCCGACGTGACGCCGTCGGCGAAGCGATGCATGAACTCGGGATCGATCTGCTGGATGTTGGAGACGATGATGTCCGTCGTGGTCGCGATCGCCTGCCGCTGCGTTTCGTCGAGGCTCTCGTAGCCGACGAACTCGTAGACCCGCGCAAGCTCGGGGATTCGCTCCGCCGCCGCCGCGTTGGGGAACATGATCTCGCGGAAGAGCTCCTCGTCGCTGAGGTCGTCCGCCGCCCGCAGCGTCGTGTCGTCCGGTCCACCGTCGTTGCTGGATGGGGCACACGCCACCGACTGCAGGGCCATCAGGCCTGCAAGAGCGGCCGACGCCATTTTGGTGATTCGTTTCGTTGTTTTCATGGAGTGGGGTTCCTTTCCCACCGGGGTCCGTCGGCGCACCGAGAGCTACGTTCCGAGTTTTTTCGACTCCGGCCCGCACGACCGGAGGCCCAGAGAAAACTCGGAACGACTTCCGACCTCCCGGTACTACCGCCTCCACGCTCATGCGCTGCGCATCAATCCTCCTCTCGGCCCCCCTGCTTCTCTCCGCATGCGACCCCGCGCTCGGCGGGGACGACGTTGGGGATGGTGTGCTCCGTGACATGGGCTACGCGTCCGCCGAAGCGACGCGGACGGCGTACTTCACGGGTCTGCCCCGTTGCCCGAGCTATATGTGCGGGCTCAACTCACCGTTCATCGGGCACGAGCTGAATCTCGCCGGGTCTCCCAACGACGAGGGGGTGAGGTTCGTCGACGCGTATCACGCCTCATACGGCGACGCGTCCGTCGAAGTCCGCGGAGACGAGCTGATCGCACATGTCGCCGGGGTCGAACTCAGAAGCGAAGACCTCATCGGCTTGGCCATCGAGCTCGAAGGCGAGGTCGATGGGAACCCGGTACCCCTGACCGTCAAGCTCGTCGAGGCGGCCCACACACGGATGTGGGCGGTTGCCCCAGGCGAAGACCTGCCCGCGCTGGTGCCGTCTTACAAGTTCGTCTACGACGCGCCGGGGGTGCAGGACCAGCTGTTGTGCCCAGCGTCGACCGAAGGTGCCCCGGAGGATACGAACGAGAAGTCGTTGGCGCTGCAACAAGCGGAGCTCTTCGATGCGGGAGACGTCGATGGGCTGCTCGCCATCAACGAGGAACTCCAGTCGACCTCGCGCGCTCACCACGCCATCGTCTACCGGGGGGAGCGCTTCGAGTTCGAGACGGCGAAGGTCTACACGCAGGACGCAAAGGACTGGTTCAACTGGGGCTGCGCGGGAAGCTCTGCCTCGAAGCTTCACCTCACCGCGCACACCGTCGCTGGCAGCACCCGCGTCGGGGTTCCCGCACCGCCGCGCGATGTCACCCAGACGATGCTCTACGCCTATACGGCTACGTATTGTCCCGGAGCACCGCGAATGACGGTCCCCGGGCACCCGATTCGAATCGCCGATCATGCGCAGCTTCTTCCGCGCGAGGGACCCATCTCGTTCGGCCCAACAACGGACGGCACGGTCGAGGCCCTTTGGGGAGCGCAGGGCGCAACCTGCATCTCGAACCCACGGCTCGCGACCTCGGATCCAAGCGTGACGGCGGAGATCGCCAGTTGGTGCGGCGACCTTCCACCGTGCGACGACCTGGGGACGCTCGTGGATGCGGATGCATCGGGCAGCTTGCTTCACCCCGACATGGCCGTCATGACGCTCAATCCGGCGCCGTAGCGACCAACTCCAGCGACGCGGCGATGTCGGCCCGGCTTGCCGCGCCCGACCGCCAGCGCCGAAGCGTCTGTGCGAGCGATTCGACCCCGGGGGCGCTCGGCAGGGCGTCCGCCGCAAACTCGAGCCGAGTGACGAGGGCTGCCGTGGGCAGCGACGCCAAGCCACCGAACATGGACGCCGCGGCACGGAAGCGCTCGGCGCTTTGGTCGATCACGGCGAGCCCGAGCAGGGCATGCGCCGCGTTGTAACGCTGCCACTGCGAGTCCGCGGTCCCCGACTCCACCGCCTCGAACCGCAGGCGTGCAGCAGCAGGGTCGCCGCGGGCGAGGTCTGCGTACCCACGGGCAACGTCCGCCGACAAGTCCCGATCGTCGAGGTCAGCCGACGCCGAGAAGTTCGCGGCGGCTTCGGGCCCATTCCCGTCGCGAAGCTTCGACCACGCCAGCTCGAGGTGCGCTTCGACCCGAGGCAGGATCATCTCGGGGTGGAACTCCTCGTAGGTCGCAACGAGCGTCTCGAGGACCTGCGCGCGCGTCCGGGGAGACGCCGTGGTCACGGCGAACAACAGCTCGAGATGCAAGACCTGCGGGTGCTCGTCTCCGAGGCGAGCTCGTTGCTCGCGTTGCACATCGTGAAAGACCGCGTCCCGGGTGTCGTTGTCCTGCGTCACGAGGGCCAAGTTGACCGAGGCGTTGTAGAGCTCTGCAGGAGGACGCTTCAGGCCGGTTGCGATGTCGACGGCTCGCCGAAAGGAAACCCGCGCCCGTTCCAGCTCGGAGCCCGCGAGATGGAGACCGCCGACGTTGTTGTGGAACAGGGCTTCTTCTGCCGAACCCGGCGCGACACCTCGAACGAGCGCGTCGATGAGGGGGGACTGCTCGAGCAAGGGTCCCGCGTCCGGAACGTCGGTGCCGCTGAGCCAGGCCCATCGAGACCAAGCCTCGACCGCGAGCGGAAAGCGTCGCTGCAGCAGCGCGAGCTCCCACGCCGTTCGGAGGTCGTGCTTCGACTGTTCGGTCGACAGATCCGGGAGCGGCCCCGAGATCGTCGAAATTCGGCCGCGCTCGTGCAGCGCCCGTGCCTTCACCGGGTCCCAGGCCACGGTGTCTGCGCGCTCGACCGCCTCGTTTGCCAACTCGAGGGCTCGCAGGGGCGCGCCCGCTTCGACGAGCGTTCGCACCCGTGCCAGGAGCGAATCGATCGCGTCCACCTCGGATTGAATCTCCGGTGGCGGACGCGATAGCTCCCGCTCGGCCGTCAGGATGGTGCACCTTTTTGGACCCGGCAGGCCCGCGGCGGCGCTGACCAAGCCGGAGAGGTCCGGGGCGTCGAGTGAGGCTCGTTCGCCGAGGGCGGCATAGGCGGCCCCTGCCTGCTCGAGGCACGACATGCGGCGCTCGAAGACGTAGTCCGACGTCTCCTTGCGAACGTGCGCCAGGCAGGTGGCCTCATAGGCTCCGACCCAGTCCTGGCCAAAGTCCTCGAACGCATCGCGCAGGCGAGGGACCGCCCGCTGGGCATACGCCTGCCCGGTCGCCAGCGTGGCGAGTCGGTCGAGCACGTCGTCGGAGGCGTACCCGGCCAGTCGCTCATGCGCACCCGAGCACGGGTCCTCGGTCGATCCGGCCGTCACCCAGGCTGCAACGCCAGCGCTCGCGAACAGCCCAACGATGGACCCCACCACTCGACGCCTTTGCCGTCGCTGTCGTGGTTTCTCGAACACGACGTCGCGCGTGGCCTCGAGCAACGCGTCCATCGAGGCGTAGCGATCCGCAGGGTCGTCTCGCAGCCCGCGGCGCAGCACGGCCACCAGGGCCGCTGCCTCAGGAATCGAGCCCTCTGGCGGGCGAAGCTCGGGCTCCGAACGGGATGGCCGAGCATCGAACAACACCTCCCAAAACACGACGCAGTAGGCGTACTGGTCCGCGCGCGCGTCGACATCTCCCTCGAACTGCTCCGCCGGCATGTACGCCGGCGTCCCCACGCCGACGGACGCGTTCGTGGCGTCACGCGGCAGGCTGGCCAACCCGAAGTCGGTGACGCGAACGCGACCATCGCTTCCGACCATCACGTTGGCGGGCTTGAAGTCACGGTGGACGATGCCCGCGGCGTGAGCGGCTCGAAGGCCCTCCCCGGCCTGAAGCATGGCGTCGATGACTCCCGCGAAACGCTGCTCTTCCGAGAGTGACCGTACATGCTCGCCGAGGGTGCAGCCGTCGACGAGCTCCATCGCGATCCAGATCGTGCTCGCTTCGCCGCCGACCTCGTGAACCGTCACGACATTCGGATGCGACAAGCGGGCGAGCACCTTGGCTTCTCGCCGCATGGTCGTCTCCGCTTCCGCGGCCGCAGCCATTACGTCAGGGTGCAGCACCTTGAGCGCGACTGCGCGATCGAGCGATGGGTCGTAGGCTCGGTACACGGCCCCCATCGCGCCCATGCCCAGGCGCTCGAGGATCGTGAAGCGGCCAACCTTCACGGCTGCGTCTTCGGAGAAGAGCCGACTGGCGATGTTGCGCCGCCGCAGCTGCGTCTCGACGCTCCGCGGCCGCGGCTCGTCCATCGTCTATTGGCTCGCCCCGGTCGCGCGGAGGTGGTCTTCGATGTCGAGCGAGGCTTGCAGACCCTCTTCGCGCAGCATGCGGTCGAGCGTCTCCTTGAGCTCGGAACGGGCCCGGAACAGCCGGGTGCGGACCGTCGCCGGCTCGACGTCGAGGATCTCGGCGATGTCGCGGCCGGAGAGTTCCTCCCAATAGAACAGCTCCAGCAGCGTCTGCCGCTGAACCGACAGCCGCTGCATGGCGGCGAGCATCACCATGTGCTCGCGCGCGGCCGCGACCGCACTGCTGGGCGTCATGCCCATGTCGTGCACCGACGTCACGCTCAGATCGGGCTCATGCCGCTCCCGAGCCTTCGTGCGCTGCCGCAGGTAGGAGTAGAGGCGGCGCTTGGCGATCGCGAACAAGTAGGTGCGAAAGCTGGCATCGCCGCGAAACCTCGCAATACCCTCCAGGCAGCCGAGGAACGTCTGCTGCACCAGGTCCTCGATGTCATCGTGCACGACCTTGTTGCGAAAGAACCGCTGGACGCTGGCGAAGTGTCGATGAAACAGCTCGCTGCCCATCTGCGTCTCGCCCGCGTGCCACCGACGCAGAAGTTGCTCGTCGCTGGGCTGTTCGCCGTGTTCGGAGGTCGACATCGTTGCGGTGCAACCCGGTTGTACCACCGGTCCCGCACTCGCGCGTACGTCGCGAATGTCTCTTGGCCTCAAGCGAGCGCGATCGGCCCGTGGTTGTCGCAGTGGTCGCCGTGTGGATGGTGCAGGTGGCCGTCGACCAGGTAGCAGACGTGGTCGCCGTGGGGCACGGCTTCGTGGCCGCAGCCGGGGCCGTGCTGGTGACCTTCGTCGTGGCCCAAGCAGTCGTGACCGCTGGTGCAGCCGCCGGGGTTGGTGTCGCTGACCTCGATGCGATGCTCGTCGACGTGGTCGCCGTGGGGGTGATGCAGGTGCCCGTCGTGCAGGTAGTCGACGTGGCCATCGTGTTTGATCGCGGTGTGGCCGCAGTCGGGGCCGTGGACGTGGTCGTGATCGGTGTGCTTGGTGCAGTCGCTCATTGGCTTGATTCCTCTGGATGGGGGAGTGGCTCTTCGGCGTGGTCGATCGCGTTGCGCAACATGTCGATGACGTGCTGATCGGCGAGCGAGTAGTAGATGTGGCGTCCGTCTCGGCGGCGTTCGACGAGCCCCTCGGAGCGAAGCAGGCGCAGACGGTGAGATACGGTCGAGACCCGCTCGCCCGACGCCTCGGCCAGCTCGGTGACGCAGGCCTCTCGTGCGACGAGCATCTCGAGCGTGCGCAGCCGCGCCGCGTCGCCCATGGCCCGGAACAGCCGAGCCGCCCGCTCGATCGCGTGGTCGGACGCGCGTGATTGCGCCAGTTGCGCGTGTTCACCGTGCGCGCAGCTGGGTTCTAAGTCGGTTTCTGGGGCTCTTTTCGACACTTGAAGAACTGTGCAACTATTGGACTACCGTACTTGGGTCGTGCGCGCAATCGCGTGTCCGATGAAAAAAGATGCGGGAGGGTTAATGGCGATGCCGGGGTCGCGAGACTCAAGGGGGAGGCCGGCGCGACCCGCCGGACACATTGACATGAAGCCGACACTCTCTTTGATTTGCCTCTCCTTCATCGCCTGCACCTCCCTCGCCTGTGACGTCAAACAAGACCTCGGCGAGACCGCCAGCTCGAGCGGCGGGGCCGAGTCGGGCAACACCTCGGGCGCAGAGACGGGCGCGCTCGACACCGGGCCGTCGGAGGCCACGGGCGAGCCGACGACGGGCCCTGGCACGGGCAGCGACACCACCACGGGCTCCGAGTCGGGCGTGCTCGACACCGGGCCGTGGTGGGGCAGCAGCTCCGGCACCACGGGCGAAGAGCTCGGCGCGTGCGATGCCTCCGCGCCCATGGTGCGGTGGGACTCGGCGTCTCTCTCGCCGGGCGATGCGCTCGGGTTCGGGAGCACGTTCGTCGGCGTCGGCAGCTGCACCACGCTCGTCGAGCCCATCGCCAAGCCTGAGAACCCGCTGCCGGTCACGATTGCGCTCTCTTGCACGCTCAGCGGCGCACGCGACGGGGTCGACTTCGTCGACGAGGCGATCGACATCGAGCTCGACTTCCTCATCGACGGCGAGGATCCAGAGCTCGCGCTGCTCCCGTCGCTCGAGGAGACCGTGCGCGCGCGCTTCTTCGTGGGCTCGCCGGGGTTCGAGCAGGGCAGCGACCGCTTCGTGGTCTTGGAGCAGCCCTTGCTCATGGGGGTCGGCGACGCCCCGGTGCTCTACGCGACGCGCGGTATAGGTCTGCAGCCCGTCGCAGAGCTCGTCGAGCCGTGGCACGACGGCGATTGGTACGACGGACCCGCGATCGAGGCCGTCGACGCGACGTGCTCTACCGGCGAGGCGCCCGAGTGTGGCTTCGACGTCGCGCTGCGCACCACGTGGGGTGGTCGCCCTCTGGATCTCCATGGCGGCCAGGCGGGCAGCACCGAGCTCGTCCTCGACATCCCCTCGTATGACGTCTACGTGGACACGGCCTGGGAGGCGCCCAACTCCTTCGAGTGCGGAGAGGACTTCCCCGGATCCGACTACGCGTTCGTCGGGTTCGCGATGTAGCCGAGGCCGCGTTATGGTCGAGCATGCCCTTCGCTCTGCTGGCGCTGGCGCTGTCCGGCGCGCCAGCCCAGGCGCCCGTCGAAGTCCGCTGGGCGGGGGAGCCTGCGTGCATCGACGAGGCCGCCTTGAAGGCGCAGATCGTCGAGCTCGCCGGCCAGCCACGCGCGCCGATCGAGCTGTCGGCGGCTCAGGTGGAAGGAGGCTGGCAGATCGGGGTGCGCTACGAGGTGGTGGAGCGCGTCGTCGAAGCGCCCGACTGCGGCGTGCTCACCGATGCCGTGGCGCTGATCGTCGCGGTGCGCGTGGACGCGATCCAGACCGCGGTGGCGCTCGAGCCGGTGTCGCCGTCCGAGCGGGCGCCGCAGCCACAGCCCGAGCCCAAGCCCGAGCCCAAGCCCGAGCCCAAGGTCGGCCCCGAGCCGTCGCCCGCCCAGCCAACGCGGGCTGCACCGCCGCCGCGTGCACACGAGCCCGTGCGTGCCAGGCCACGCGTCACCCCCACGCTGATGGTCGGCGCGGGTGGAGACCTGGGCTCCCTGCCTCGCGGAGGCGTCGTGCTGCGGCTCGACGCGGGCGTGCGTCGCGGCGCGCTCGAAGCCGACGCCGGGGCGATCGCCACGCTCGGCCCTGCATCGCAGGCACGTCAGGGCGTGCGCGCGAGCTTTCGCGTGTTCGCGGGGCTCGCCCAGGCGTGCTGGCGCCTCGAGTCGGCCAGGGTCGAGGTGCCGCTGTGCGGACGCGCCGAGCTCGGCGTCGTGCAGGCGCGTCCCGAAGGGCTGGAGCGCCCCAACGCACGAGACGGGCTGTGGGTCGCTCCGGGCATTCGCGCCGCGATCGCGCCGCGCCGCGGCCGGTTCGCGCCCGAGGGCTTCCTCGAGGCCGCGGCCCCTCTGCGGCGTCACGTCTTCGAGGTGAGCGAGGCGTCGATCGGCGTGTTGCACCGGCTTCCGCCTGCCGTGCTGCGCGTCGGCATCGCGCTGCGCTGGAGAGGGCAGGTATGAGGTGAACGCTCCGCTGCGACAGACCTCGGTCGAGCCGATCGCTGCGCTCTTCGCCGAGCACGGCGACCTGATCTATCGAACGCTGCAGTACCTGGGCGTGGCGTCGTCCTCGCTCGACGACGCGCTGCAAGACGTGTTCATCACCGCGCACCGTCGCTGGGATTCGTTCGACGGCCGCAGCAAGCGGCGCACGTGGCTCTACGGCATCGCGCGGCGGGTGGCGTGGAGGTACCGACGCAACCAAGCGACCCGAGGCGCGCGCTTCGTGCTCACCGAGCGTCCCATCGAGGGGTCCGATGTGCCCTTTGATCGGGCGCACGCGCGTCGGTCGGTGCAGGCCCTGCTCGAGAGGCTCGACGAGGCCAAGCGAGCCGCCTTCGTCCTGGTCGAAGTGGAGGGGTTCACCGCGGCCGAGGCTGCGCAGCTGCTCGAGGTGCCGCTTGGCACCGTCTACTCGAGGGTGCGTGCCGCCTGGTCGCGGCTTCGGGCGGCCGCCCAGGATGACGTGGCGCTCGAATCGCTGCGGGTCAAGCTCGAGCCGAAGCGAAGGCGCGTCGTGCAGCGGGCGCTGGTGGCCGGGTGTGTCCCGTCTGCGGCGGCGGCGAGCTCGAGCGTGGTGGCGTGGTTGACCACCATCGCGGCCTTGGGTGCCGTGGTCGTAGGCGTGATCGCTGCGCGTGCGGGCGACGCTGCGCCCTCCGCCGTGCGTCCCCCGGCTCCGACCTCGGCCCGGCCCGAACCAGCCCCGGCGCCCGCGGTGACACCCGCCGCTCGCGCGCCCGAGCCCGAGCCCACGGTTCGCGCGTCGCCGCCACCGAGGCCTGCGCGCGCACGTCCCCAGCCGTCGACCGAGGCCGAGCCACCGCCCAACACCCTCGCCGACGAGGCCAAGCTCCTTCGGAGGGCGAAGGAGTTGGTCCGCGATGGCAAGCCCGATCAGGCCCGGGCTCTGCTCGACGACCACGCCCGGCGCTTCCCCCACGGCCAGCTCGGCGACGAGCGCGAGCAGGTCCGCAAGTCGCTCCCCTGACGCGTCTGCGGACACCGCCCATTTTGGCGTAGGCTCCTGCGTCATGGTGCACCCCACCGCCGACTCTTCGAGCCCCGCCGACGACCTGTCCACCGTGATGGGAGTCGTGCGAGCGCTGGTCGTCGAGGTGAGCGACGGCCGCGGCCTGGGTCGGCTCACCTCCGACGTGTCGTTCGAGCGCGAGCTGGGCTTGGGGTCGCTCGAGCGGGTCGAGCTCGCGGTGCGGGTGGGCGAGGCGATGGGGGTGCGGCTGTCTGAAGACGCGATCTCCAACGCCGACACGCCCGCGCAGCTGCTGCAGCAGGTGATGGCCGCGCGAGGGCAGGGGGCGCTGCCCGAGATCACCGAGCCGTCGCGCAAGGGCGAGCTGCTGCCCGCCGAGCTCCCCGGGCCGCGACCCGAGCAGGCCACCACGCTGGTCGAAGTGTTCGAGCACCACCTCGAGGTGCAGCCCGACCGCGTCCACATGGTGCTCGAAGACGACGACGGCAAGGCCGTGCCGATCACCTACCGCGCCCTCTACCAGGCGTCGATGCGGGTGGCGCGGGGTCTTCGGGCGCGCGGTCTGAAGCCGGGCCGCTGCGTGGCGATCATGCTGCCCACCGAGCTGGGCTACTTCGCGTCGTTCTTCGGCGTGCTGCTCGCCGGTGGCGTGCCCGTCCCGCTGTATCCGCCGGTCCGACTCGACCGCATCGCCGAGTACATGGCGCGCTGCGAGAAGATCTTGGACAACGCCCAGGCCCAGATCTTGATCACCTTCGACCGTGCCGCGCGCGTGGCCGAGATCGCCCGCGATCGGGTTCCGGGCATCGAGCACGTGGTCTCCTCGGCCGTCTTGCTCGAGGGCAGCGACGCGGGAGCCATCGTGCGGGCCGAGGTCCTGCCCGAGCACAGCGCGCTGCTCCAGTACACCTCGGGGAGCACGGGCGATCCCAAGGGCGTCGAGCTCACGCAGGCCAACGTCGTGGCCAACATTCGCGCCTCGGTGGCCGGCTGCGAGCTGCAGCCCGACGACGTCATGGTCAGCTGGCTGCCGCTGTATCACGACATGGGGCTCATCGGAGGCTGGCTGATGTGCTTCTACGGCGGCGTCCCCACGGTGCTGATGTCGCCGCTGGCGTTCCTCTCGCGGCCGCAGCGGTGGCTCCGGGCAATCACCGACTACCGCGGCAGCTTGTCCGTGGCGCCCAACTTCGCGTTCGACCTGTGCGTGAAGCGGGTGCCCGAAGAGGACATCGCCACCCTCGACCTCAGCCGCATGCGCGTGCTGCTCAACGGATCCGAGCCGATCACCACCAAGACGCTCGATGGCTTCATCGATCGCTTCGGCCCGGCGGGCATGAAGCGCGGCGCGCTGTTCTGTGCGTACGGTCTGGCCGAGAACATGGTCGCCGTGGCGTTCCCTCCGGTGGGACGTGACCCACGGGTCGACCGGATCGATCGCGTCACCTTCGAAGATGCCGGGCGCGCCGTCCCCTCGGACGACGCCGACGCGCTCGAGTTCGTCTGCGTGGGCAAGGCCGTGCCCAAGCACGAGATTCGTGTCGTCGACGCGCACGACCAGCCGCTGGGCGAGCGCATGCAGGGCGCCATCCAGTTTCGCGGCCCCTCGTCGTTCAAGGGCTACTTTCGCCGGCCCGACGCCACGGCGCAGGTGCAGCGCGAGGGAGGCTGGGTCGACACGGGCGACCTGGGTTACATCGCCGAGGGCGAGCTGTTCATCACCGGGCGCGCCAAGGACCTCATCATCAAGGGGGGCCGCAACTACTACCCGCACGAGTTCGAAGCCGCCGCGGCGAGCGTCGCGGGGGTGCGGCAAGGGTGCTGCGCCGCGTTCTCCGTGCCCGACACCGAGGCTGGCACCGAGCGCGTCGTCGTCGTGGCCGAGACCCGCGAGACGGACGACACTGCGCGAGAGATCCTCGTGGCACGGGTCATCGAGGCCGTCACCGCCGCCGTCGGGATCCCGCCCGACGAGGTCGTGCTCGGCATCCCCGGCGCGGTCCCCAAGACCTCCAGCGGCAAGATTCGCCGCCGGCAGGCCCGCAGCCACTACATGGACGGCACGATCAACGCGGCCCGTCGATCGGCAGCACGGCAGACCGCGGGCTTGTTCGCGAAGAGCTTGCCCAAGCGCATGGGGAAGATCGCGCGCCGGTTGGGGGAGACCGTCTACGGCGGGTACGCGGCGGCGACCATCGGCAGCATCGGGCTCACCGCTCCGGTGATCGGGCGCGTCGCCCCGGCCGGGTCCGCGTCGCGACGCCTCGCCAAGACGCAGGCCAAGACCGCGATGACCTTGGCCGGCCTGCGGCCGAAGGTCCTTGGCATGGAGAACCTGCCCGAAGGCGCGGCGCTCATCGTGGCCAACCACAGCGGCTACCTCGACTTCCTCATCTGCGCGGCGGCGCTACCCCGGGGCGCGCGCTTCGTGATCAAGGGCGAGATGCGAGACAACCCGCTCATGGGTCCGGTGCTCGAGAAGATGGGCCACGTGTTCATCGACCGCCACTCCACGGCCCGATCGCTGAGCGACCTCGAAGAGGTGGTGGCGCTGCTCGAGGCGGGCGAGCGCGTGGTGGTGTTTCCCGAGGGCACGTTCAACGCCGAGGTCGGCATGCGTGCGTTCAAGCTCGGCGCGTTCAAGCTGGCCGCGCGCACCGGGGTCCCCATCGTTCCGGTGGCGATCCGCGGGTCCCGCCAGGCCCTGCGTGACGGCACCTGGCTGCCCAAACATCGGCGCATCGAGGTCGAGGTGCTCGAGGCCGTCGAGCCCACCGGAGACTCGCTGTCCGAGATCGTCGATCTGCGGGATCGGTGTGCCGAGGCGATCGCCGCGAAGATCGACGAGCCCCGCCTGTTCGCGGCCGACATCCGCGTGCCGGGCGCGTCCGAAGACTGACCCTTCAATCCTCCGCGGCGTGGCGGAGCATCGAGTGCAGTACCGCGAGCTCGGTCTGGGCGCGTTGACGCTCGCTACGCGAGACGGCGGTGCCCAGGCGCGTCACGGGGACTTCGGGGTGCGCGCAGGCGCGGTCGTCCTGCTGTCGGCCGATGGGGCACCGCGCGCACTCCCAGTCGAACGTCCTGCACAGCGGCAAGACGAGCATCAAGGGGTCGAACGTGTCGGGCCAGTCGGTGGCGAACCAGGGGTCGACCGTCCGGCGCGCAATCGAGACGAGGCGCTTCCAGCCACCATCGTCGGCCAGGCGAGCCTGCAGCGCCGCGACCTGCTCGTTCGCGACTTCGAGGGCCGCGCTTTGGGTACGACCGCCCGCGGTCCACTGTGCGACCGCGTCTTCGGCGGAACGGAGTGATGGCGCCATCGAGCGCGATTACAACACGCGCGTGCAGGCCCGAAAGGGCCCGCCGGTGCTCTGAGGGCGTGCGGTAACCTATGGGGCGCGCTTCGATGGATCGCCCCGACGACACCGTGCTGCGGTTGAGCGCGGCTCGCCCCGACGACAGCGACGCCGCACACACGCACGATCACCTGCGGGCGGCGCTGTTTGGGGCGTCGCCGAGCGAGCCCGAGGCGGCGCCGCTGCTGGGCCGCTACCGTCTCGACGAGCGCGGCGGCGTCGGCGGGATGGGGGTGGTGTTTCGCGGCTTCGACCCCGCGCTCGACCGCGCCGTCGCGGTGAAGCTGGTGCGGGCATCGGCCGCTGAGGCCGAGCTGCTCGCCACCGAGGCGCGCGCCCAAGCCAAGCTCGAGCACCCCGCCGTCGTACCCGTGCACGACATCGGCTCCTACGGGCCGTCGGAGGTCTCAGCCGACGTCGCGGCGCGCTGGTCCGTGCCGCGCACGGGCGTGTTCATCGTCATGCAGTGGGTCGACGGGCTCACGCTCGATGCGTGGGCTCGGGAGGCGCCGCGACCAGTGGAGGAGCAGCTGCGGGTGTTCGACGCGATCGCGCGGGGCCTGCAGCACGTGCACGAGCGCGGCCTGGTTCACCGCGACTTCAAGCCGCGCAACGTCATCATCGACGCCGACACGCAGCCCCACGTGGTCGACTTCGGCATCGCCGCCTTCGTCGCGACGAGCGACGCCGACGCGGCCGACGGAGAGGTCCGCGGCACGCCGCGCTACATGGCACCCGAGCAGCACGCGGGAAAGCCCGCCGACCCGCGCAGCGACCAGTACTCCTTCGCGGTATGCCTGCTCGAGTCCCTGGCAGGGCGGCGGGCGTTCGACACCTCGATCGCCGGCCTGGCGCGGGCCAAGGCCGCCGGGGAGATCGACCCCGAGGCCCTCGCCGCGGTGCCTCGCGCGCTGCGGTCGGCGCTGCGGCGTGCCCTCGACCCCTCGCCCGAGCATCGATTCGAGTCGGTCGCGGCGATGATGGCCGCAATCGCCCGAGCACGGCGCACGCGTCGGGGCGTCGTCTACGGCAGCATGGGTGCGCTGCTCGCCGCGGCGGCGGTCGTGGCGTGGCCAACTCCATCCACGGTGGACCCGTGCATCGATGCGGCAGCGCCACTTTACGAGGTGTGGACGCCGACCCGCGAACAGAGGGTTGCGCCGGAACACCAGGCCCAGGTCCGCACCTTTGCCGCCCGCTGGTCCGAAGCCCGCGTCGGCGCCTGTCGAGCGCTGCTCGACTCGGGCACCCTGGCCGCTGCCGAGGGCCGAGTACTCTGTCTCGATCGCGCGCTGTCGACGTTCGAGGCCAGCATGGATCTGCTCGAGTCGGGCCTCGAGGAGCCGCGCGCGTCGACGCTCGTCGAGGCGCTGCCCAGCCCCGAGCGCTGCTCCGAGCCCAAGGCCGGTCGGGTCGCGCTCCTGCTGCCCACCGATGCGCCGGGTCAAGCGACCGCCGAAGAGGCCGTCGCTGCGCTCGATCGGGCCGCGGCATCGGGCATCGCCGGCGATCTCGATACGCAGCTCGAGCAGGCTGAACGCGCGCACGCGCTGGCGTTGACGGTCGAGCACCCGCCGCTGCGCGCCGCCGCGGCGCATCGGTTGGCGTGGGCGCTGTGGGAGACCAACGAGGCCGAGGCCGCGCTTCCCTTCTTCGAGCGAGCCCTGCGCGACGCGGAGCTCGCCGGCGACATCGATCGCGCGGTGCGAATCCAGACCGACATGGTCGGCATGCTGGGGGCCTCGCTGGGTCGCTACGACGAGGCGCTGGGCCTCGCAATGGCCCTGGACGCGCGCTGTGAAGCGGTCGCGGATCCTCGCCGCTGCCGCGCGGGTGTGCGGCACAACGTCGGGCGCACCAAGCTCTCGCGCGGCGACATCGAAGGCGCCCTGCCAGACCTCGCCCGAGCGCTGGCCCATCGCCGCGCGCTGGGCGATGACGGCCCCGGATACGCCTCCAACGTGTCGCTGCTCGGCCACGCGTACCAGCGCCTCAACCGCCTCGACGAGGCGCTCGAGTCCTACGAGGCCGCGTACGACTGGCACGCCCGCCGAGCCCCCGAGCACCCCGGCACCGCGACCGCGCTCAACAACCTGGCCATCGTCCTGCAGCGCTTGGGTCGGCACGACGAGGCGCGTGAGCGCTACGAGCAGGCGCTCGAGCGCTTCGAGGCCACCCGCGGCATGCAGAGTCGCGACACGGGCATGGTGCTCAACAACCTCGGGGTGCTCCACTATCTGCGTGGCGACATGCAAGCATCCGAAGACGCGCAGCGCCGCGCCATCGAGGCCAAGCTCGCTTCGGTCGGAGCCTCGCACCCCGACCTGGGCTACTCGTGGGTCAACCTCGGCCGCGTGCTGATCAAGCAGGGCGCGCTGAACGACGCCGAGGATGCGTTCGTGCGCGCCCACGACAACTGGGCCGACGCGCTCGGCGAGAAGCATCCGTTGCTGGCCGAGCCAGCGCTCGGTCGGGCGGAGACGGCCCTGGCATCCGGCGACCCCGAGGATGCGGCGCGCCTGCTCGCCCAGGCGCAGACGTTGGCGTCGTTGGGAAGCGGGGAGGACCCCGAGCAGCGGGCGCGCATGTTGACGGTCGAGGCAGCCCTCGCCGAACCGGAGCGGGCCGAGGCGGCAGCGTCCGAAGCCCTGCGGGCGTGGCAGGCCGTCTCCGGTCCCTCGTTCGATCGCCAGGAGCACGAGCGCTGGATGCTCGCGCGAGGCTACTCTGTCCCGAGCTCTCCCAGGCATGACCGACTCACGCGATGACCGGGCGCTCTTGCGCGCGTGGGCCGACGGAGAGCAGTCCGCCGGTGAGACGCTCGTCGCGCGGCACGTCGCGACCGTGCACCGCTTCTTTCACAACAAGATCGCCGACGCGGCGCCCGAGCTCTCGCAGCGCACCTTCTTGGCGTGCCTCGAAGCTGCGGATCGCTTCGAGGGCCGGAGCTCGTTTCGCACCTGGCTCCTGGGCATCGCGCATCGCCAGCTGCTGCGTTACCTCCGAGCTCAACATCGCGACGCCATCGAGCTCGACGTGGAGGAGCAGTCGATCAAGGTGCTCCTGGGTCGCGCGCCCACGTCACCGACGGTCAGGCTCGCGCGCCACGACGAGCACCAGGCCTTGCTGGCAGCGCTGCGGGCTCTCCCCGTGCAGATGCAGATCCTCCTCGAGCTGCGCTACTGGGAGGGCTTGACCGTCCCCGCCGTCGCCGAGGTGCTCGAGCTCGCCGAGGGGACCGCGGCGTCTCGGCTGCACCGCGCGCGGGCGCGGCTGCGGGACATGCTCGAAGACGAGCTTGGCCGAGAACAGGCGGAAACGACGATCCGCGGGCTCGCCGGGTGGGCCAAGGGCGTCGCCGAGCAGGTGCCCCGAAAAAAAAACGACGTTTGAGGGAATGGTTGCCGCCCCCGTGTGACTCACTCGTATGCGCTTGCGTTTGCTTCCGTTCTGCATGGCCCTGGCCGCATGTTCGACCGACATCCGTACCGATGACCCGGCCGCCGGAGGCACCGAAGGCGCGACCTCCGAGGGCACCGCGCCGGGCACCACCTCGGGCGGGACGGTCGGCGCGACCACCAACGACGCGGCGAGCGCTGCGGGAGACTCGTCGTCGTCCGCGGAGACCACCGACGGGCCCAAGTTCGACCTGGCCCCCGACAGCGACGGACCCAGCGGCTTTGGCTGCGCCAAGGTCGACTTCCTGTTCGTGGTCGACAACTCCGGGTCGATGGCCGACGAGCAGCAGAACCTGGCCGCGAGCTTTCCCGCGTTCATGGACACGATCCGCGATGAGATCGAGGCGATGGACTACCACGTGATGGTGGTGAGCACCGACGGCGACTACATTCAAAGCGGCGGCAGCGGTGGGTCTCAGGTCATCGCGTGCTCGGCGGGCAACTGCACCTGCGCGCCGGCGCCCGAGTGCTGCGACGACGCCTGCGCCATGGGCCAAGACTCGTGCTTCGGTGTCCCCTGCGGCAGCGAGCTCGAAGTCGAGGGCTGCGACGTCGAGCTTGGCGCGGGCCGGCGCTTCTCGTCCGCGGGTTCATGCGACCTGCCCGAGGACGCCCGCTTCATCGACGAGAGCGAGCCCGACCTCGAGGACAAGTTCCTGTGTCTCGCCGACGTGGGCACCTTCGGCAGCGGCAACGAGATCCCCATCGACGCCATGCTCGCGGCCGTCTCCGACGACAACGGATCCGCGGGTGGATGCAACGAAGGGTTCCTGCGCGACGACGCGGTGCTCGTCGTCACGATCATCACCGACGAAGAAGACGATCACGAGGAGGGCTTCTTCGGCTCCGAGGGCGATCCCCCGCAGTGGCGCGAAGACCTGCTCGCGGCCAAGGGCGGCAACGAGACCGCCGTGGTCGTGTTGGGACTGCTCGGCGACAACGACCAACCAGGCGGGCTGTGCACGCCGCTCGACGACGGCGGCGTCGATGGTGCCGAAGCCTCGCCGCGGCTGCGCGAGTTCGCCGAGTCGTTCGGCAACCGAGGCTTCGTCGGCAGCGTCTGCGCGCCAAGCTACGACGCATTCTTTGCCGAGGCGGTGGCGGTGGTCGATACCGCTTGCGACGAGTTCGAGCCCGAGGGCTGAAGCGCAAGCCCGGCCGGACGCAATCTGATCCGACCGGCCGGCACCGATGCGAAGTCGTGGCGATTTTTCGGGATCGACTTCTCCCGTTTTCACACTACACCTGCGTTCGCTCGGCGGACGTGGGGTGTCGTGCATCATCATTCGGTTCTCAGTCTGTCCTTGGCTCTCTCGCTCGCTGGGTGCTTCGACCCCGGCAGCACGCTGGTCGTCACCGAGGAGAACGGTTCCACAGGCGGGCCGTCCTCGGGGTCGGGCGGCCCGACCGGCTCGCCTGCCGACGCGTCGACCTCCACCAGCCCGGGGTCGGGGCCCACGACCGCGCCCAACCCCGAGAGCACCTCGGGGCCCGAATCGTCCACTGGGCCTGACTCCTCGCCCGACACCACGGATGACTCCGCCGACCCGACCACTGGCGGCGACTCGGACGACACCAGCGGCGGGGCGGACGACACGTCGAGCTCGTCCGGCCAGCCCGACTCGGACTCGGACGCGTGCGTACAAGACTGTGCGGGCATCGCCTGCGGTGTCGATCCCGTCTGCAACCTCGAGTGCCCAGAGCAATGCTCGGGCTCGGCCGAGTGCGCCGAAGACCAGACCTACTGCGGCATCCGGCTGGGCTACCCCGACTTTCTCGGGAGCGACGGGGAGGTGGTCGGCGACATCATGTTCGGACACCGCGTCACCGTCCCCTTCGGCACCACGCTCAAGGCGATCGGCGTGCTCGCCGGCGGGGCCGGGGCGGAGGTGCAGATGGCCGTCTACACCGACGTCGGTGGCCCGCAGACGCGGCTGCGCCAGACCGGTGAGGTCGTGCTCGCCAGCGGGTCCAACGAGATCGCCGTCCCCGACACCGACCTCCCCGCGGGCGACTACTGGATCATGCTGCACACCGAGGGGCTCACGCTGCTCGGTCGCACCCTCCCGGGCGACAACGACTACGAGTTCGCCTACGTCTTCGCCACCTACCCTCCCGATGGCAGCGAGAGCTTCCCGCTGACCATGACCGGCGATCAGATCGTCGCCGACCACCGCTACAACCTCTTCATCGTCGTCGAGGACTGACCTCGATCTCCTGCTCCTGCTCATGCACGCACTCACTCGTGGCATCACGCCCGGTGTGGCAGCGGCGTTCGTGCTCTTGGCCAGCACGCACGCCGCCGCGGCCCCGGACGATCTCTGCATACCCCAATCACGCGCAGTCCCCGGCGCGGCCAACCCGTTCCCCGAGTGGTGGGAGTCGACCGCCAACAACAAGGAGCAGCGCTGGACCGGCGCCACGCAAAAGGTCGGCAACCCTGCCACCAGCGCCGTGCCGGAGCTCGCCAGCTTGCGCGCGGTCTGGGACGCGGCGTCGCGGCGCATCTTCGTGCACGTCTCGGTGCGCTCCGATCCCGAAATCAACCCGTCGCAGGACATGCTCGCGTTCGCGATCACCGACGACGCGGGCGCGCCCGTCCTGTACTTCGACGTCCGGCCCATGCTCGGCTGTGCGGCTGCGGCCACCACCAACTTCGGTGACATCGCAGCCGCGTGCACCGGCGAGGGCGCGGCGATCTCGGGCGGCGGCGTTGGCAGCGGTCCGCTTCGATTCGCCGCGGGCACCCCCGGCGGCGGGTGGGACTCCATCACCGCCACCAACCCGACCACCGGGGGCTCCTTCGAGGTCTCGCCGCTCGAGCCGTGGGTGCAGGTGCGCCAGGCCGGCTCCCAGTTCGACTGGGATTTCAAGGTCGCGCTCGAGGTGCCCGTCGACGGGTCCGGCATGGTCGACCCCGACGTCCGCATCTACGCCACCACCTTCGTCGCCTTCGACCACCCCAGCCCGGCCACCCCGGTGGTCGTGCTTCAGTATCCGCTGCTGTGCAACCCGGGCACGGGCGGCACCTGCGAGATGACGCATCCCAGCGCCGGCCCCACGCTGCCCACGGCGGTGCCGTCCTCGGCCGGGCTGTGGCCGGCGATTCAAACCGGGACCACGGGCGACTGCGAAGGCATCGAGCTGATGCGCGACCTCGTCGGCTCCGACGATGGCACCACGATGGGCGTCGTCCCGGGCACCTCGGTGTCCTACGAGCTCCCCGGGCGCACGCTCGAGGCGCTCAGCGGCTCGAGTCTTCGGGCCGGCTTTCACAACGACACCACGGCGGCGCTCTCCACCGGGTCGGTCACGGCCGACTTCCGCATCGCCAACTGGGGCATCAACTACGCCGACTGGGACCAAGCCACGTGGGATCTCGTCGCCGACGATGTACCGCTGGCCGGCTCGGTCGACCCCGGAGCGTACGCGGGTGCGCCGTCCCAGGGAGCCATCCAGAGCCCGCCCTACACCGCGGGCTCCGTCCCCAGCAACCCGCACCAGTGCATGCACGTCAAGCTCGACGCCGTGCCAGGCACCGGCTCCGCGGCCAACTTCAAGGTCGACAGCGTGTATCGCAACATGGACTTCGTCTCCGCGTCCGTCATGCAGCGCCCTGCCGACCTCGACCTCTCCACCCGAGGCCTCGCGGCGGGCCAGTCCAACAACCCCGTCTACCTCATCGTCCGCACGCACAACATGCCCTCGGTCGCCATGTGCGAGGAGCTCAAGGGCGACCTCGAAGGCTGCTACGTGCCGAACACCGACGAGGACCCCGAGGCCGTCTGGGACGAGCTCCCCACGTACACCGTGCACGGGTTCGTCGACAGCGGCGCGCGCGTCAACCTACCCGACGACCCGCAGGTCCCGGTGCTCACGCCCATGGGCGCGTATGGCTACCGGGTCCAGCACGAAGGTCCCATCGGCGGGTGGGAACACCGCCTCGAGGGCGCAGCGCCCCTGCAGCCCTACGAAGACGTCTACTACCTCGAGGTTGGCGAGGGCATGGTCGCCTCCGTCGTCGACACGATTCGCGTCATCGACCCGCAGACCCAACCCTGTGCAACGGCACTCCCTCCGACACCGGCCGTGCCCGCGGGCCCCGGGGGCGTCGTGGAAGGGGGCAACCCCACGCCGGTCGCCCCGCAGGCCGACCCCGCGCATCTGGGCTGCGAACCCGCCTCGGTCCGGCCGCAGTGCGAACCCGACGCGTGCGCTCCACACGACCCGTGCGCCTTCATCGAGGGTAGCGAATACACCCACGCGCCCCAAGACGGAGCAGCCGGGCCCGGCGAGATCGAGCCGGGGCCCTCGTGCTGTCTGCAGACGGGCCCGGGCTCGTCCACCAAGGGCGCCGGTCAGGCGTCGTGCATGTTCATCGTGCTGCTCGGGCTCCGCCGACGCAGACGCCGTCGCAAGCCCTGAGCCGCTACTGGTCGCCCGCGTGCAGGCCGGCCACGCCGCTCGAGCGTGCGTCGCCTGCAGCCCGGGCGGCGTCGAAACTCTTGCGGATGAGCGGCGCGTAGCGAACGACGTCGTGGCCGATGCGATGCACGCGGTCGCGCAGCTTCTCCGAGGACAGCGCGTCGCCGTCGAAGTCGGCCGGCTTGCCGACGGCGTTGAACGGCAGCGTGAAGCCATGACACCACGCAAAGCAGTTCTTCACGGCGGTGATCGACATGTCGCCACCCCCTCCGCCCGTGGTCGCGATGACGCCCGCGAACTTCCCCGCGAGCTCGAGGTAGAGGTAGTCGAACCAGTTCTTGAGCGCCCCGCTCATGTTGCCGTGGTACTCGGGCGTCAGCAGGATGAACCCGTCGGCTTCGGCGGCTTGGCGGCGAAGTTCGGCCACCGCCGGGAAGTCGGCCTGGGCCGGGTCTTCGGTGCACATCACGGGAAGCCCTGCGGTGGAGAGGTCGCATCGCTCGACCTCACCGCCGGCCTCGGTCGCGGCGGCCTGCGCTTCGGCGGCCAAGGTGGCGAGCCGCCCCCCTGGCGTGGTGGAGCCCAGGACGATGACGATGCGCGGACGCTGCACGGCGGGGATGGTAGCGCTTCTGCTCAGCGGACGTAGTACTCGAGGCTGTTCGCGCCGCGAAACGAGCTTCCGTTGATGGCCGCCTCGGCGGGCGAGGAGCACACGTCCGGCTCCATCCGCCCCAGCCCGTCGGCGGTGGCATTGACATACGAGACCATCGGGTGGGGCTCGTTCCAGTAGCCGCCCTGGTAGCGTGGGCAGGTCGAGCAGCATGACGCGTAGAACCAGGGGACCGCGTTGGAGTTGTTGACGCAGTCGGTCGAGGGCCCGACGTCGGTCGCCGAGAACTCGGTGGCGTTGGTGATCGAGACCTCGCTCACCATCCCCTCGATCGTGGTGCCGGTCTCGGTCACGTCGAGCACGCCGCCACCGCCGAAGTAGAAGAGCGGCTCGCACGACGAACCGTCGTCGGCGCGCCGCAGGTCGATGCGCAGCATGTGATCGTACAGACCCTGCAGGTCGTCCCACAGCTCACCGCGGAGTCGATAGGCTCCGCTGACCGGGTCACCGATGCTCAGCGTCCGCCACTGCACGTACGTCGTTTGCAGGGCGTCGGTCAGCGCCGGGTCCCATACGGTGCGCTGCAGGAGCGTCCATCCGCCTCCTGAGGTCGTCTGATCGCAGTACACCTGAAAGGGCGACTCAGAGCCCTGCGGCCCATCGATGTCGATCGTGTACACGCCGTCGTCGAGCCCGTTGCCGCTGGTGAGGAGGTCGGCGCAGGACTGGCACGCGGCAGGCAGCGCGTCGTCGCAATCGAGGTCTTCGCTGCCGCCACACGGCTCGACCGCGCCCGGGTACACGTCGGGATCGTCGTCGTCGCAGTCGCCCCCTTCGGTCGTAAGACCCTCGGAGAGCTCGCAGACCTGGGTGGGCTCGTCGCCGAACCCGTCGCCATCGGCATCGACGAATGCGTCGAGCGTCTCGGTGCAGCCGGAGCCGCCGGTCGGCTCCGCGTCGGTACTGCTGGGTAGGGTCGTCGAGCTCGTTTCGCCGGGTGATCCGGTGGTTGCGGCCGGGCCCTTCGTCGCCGCTGGCGTCGAGTCGTCGCCGGACCCCGGCTGCGAGCTCGAGGCTTCGCCCAAGCCCGCCGTGTCGGTCTCGCTGTCCTCGATCTCGCCCTGGCCGCATCCCGCCAGCGCGAGCACGATGACCGCCATCGCTCTCCCCCTCACCCAAACCAGGGTAACCCGAGGTGGAATCGCCGGGGTACGCTTCGCGCGATGCAGGTCTACGTCGGCACCAGCGGCTACCAGTACGACTTCTGGCGGGGTGGGATCTACCCCGAGGGTCTCGACAAGAGCGCGATGCTGGCTGCCTATGCGGAGCACTTCCGGACGGTCGAGGTGAACAACACCTTCTACAGGATGCCCAAGCGAGAGGTCGTGCAGCGATGGTCGGACGCCACCCCGGACGACTTCCGCTTCGTCATCAAGGCGTCCAAGCGCATCACCCACAAGGACCCGCTCACCGACGCCGACAGCTTGGCCTACCTCTTCAAGGTGCTCGAACCCCTCGAGGGCAAGCTGGGCGCGGTGCTCTTTCAGCTGCCTCCCTACCTTCGCAAAGGCGTCACTCGTCTGAAGGGGTTCTTGGACCTGCTGCCCGACGGGGCGCCGGCCGTGCTCGAGTTCCGCCACGTCAGCTGGTTCTGCGACGAGGTCTACGACGTGCTCCGCGGTGGCCCGGCCGCGATGAGCCTCGGCGACTTCGAGGGCAAGGCGTCGGACACCCTCGAGGGCGGCCGAACGCCGACCGTGCACACCGCCCCGTGGGGCTACGCCCGGCTGCGCGAAGACGGCTACGACGCCGCCGGCCTGCAGGCTTGGGCCGAGCGCCTTCGAGAGCCTTGGGAGCGCCTTTTCGTCTTCTTCAAACACGAAGAAACGGCCCCCCAGAACGCCAAGGCGTTCGCGGCGCTGTGCGGCGAGTCGTGATCGCGTCGCTAGCGATCAAATCCAGCGGCAGGTCAACCCCAAACGCGTGGCGTCGCTGAATTCGTGCGAATTGGGAGTGCGATGTTCACGCATGTCCGCATCTCGGAACCGTCGAGAGGAAAAACGACGAGATTCGAAAAAAAATCGAACGAGGTGATCGCCAGGGCTCCAGACCCCACCGAGGGCTAGGTCGACCCCACCCACCCCGAAAACCGCGATGTCCTACATCTGCCCCGTTGCGGAATGTGTGATGTCGGCCGCGCTTCTGGCGGTGTCGGATCAGGTTCGCCAGATCCGCGGATGTGGGACGAACCCCCCACGGGGGCTGTTGACCCACCTTGGGGGCGCACCGAGGGCATTTGACGACAATTGCTCGCGGTCCCCACCCCCCGCACTCTCTACATGCGCCTTGGGGAAGGCTCGGCCTGGCCGGCACGGACATCTCGACGAGATGTAGGTGCGGGCTCGAAGGACCGAAGGCGCTCAGTTTCGCCGGGGGGAGCCCGGCTCGTGCGCAAAGGAAGAAGGGGAGCACCAGTGACTCGAAGCAAAATTAGACCCAATGGCATGCTGCCGCGGGCCATCGCGATTTGGATGGCCGCCGGAGCACTCGTCGCGTGTGGAGACGATACGGCCGGATCGCCGGGCGGCGACGGAGGCGAAGACTCCGAGACCGCTGGCGACACCGACGGTAGCGGAGGCGACACCGACGACGATCCCGAGAACCAGTGCGTTTCGAACGAGCGGTTCTTCGAGACCGAGGTTCAGACCATCCTTCAAGCCAACTGCCAGGCCTGCCACAACGTCGCGGGTGAGGCCAAGGGCACCGAGTTCCTCCTCGAGACGTCGGCCGTGCCCGACTACATCGAGCGCAACATGGCCGTCTTCGAGAAGATGTCCAAGCTGCAGTTCGAAGGCGAGCCCTGGGTCGTCCTCAAGCCCACGGGCGTGATGGAGCACCAAGGCGGCGTCCGCTTCGTGACGGACTCGCCCGAGCACGAAGTGTTCAAGGAGATGATCGGTCGCCTCGAGAACCCGGTCGAGTGCCAGGACCAAGAGGACATCGTCGCGGAGTTCTTCGTCGACGTCGACATGCTCGACGACGTGCAGACGCTCCGCAAGGCGACGCTGCTGCTCGCCGGCCGCGTGCCCACGCAGGCCGAGATCGACCGCGTCGCCGCCGGAGAAGAAGGCGCCCTCGACGAGGTGCTGCTCGAGGTGATGCGAGAGGACGGCTTCTACGAGCGCGTCGCCGACATCTACAACGACCAGTTCCTGACGCGTCGCTACCACTCGTCCAACCCCGACTCCGCGATCGACCTGCTGTCGCGCGCCGACTACCCCTCGGCCGACGCGCTCGACAACGCTGAGCTCGACTACGCGGAGCAGGCGGGCAACGACGCCATCGCCGAAGAGCCGCTGCGGCTCATCGAGTACATCCTGCGCAACGACCTCCCCTACACCGAGGTCCTCACCGCCGACTACACGGTCGTCAACCCGTTCTCCGCTCAGGTCTACGGTATCGACGTCGAGTTCGAAGACCCGACCGACCCCAACGAGTTCGTCGAGGCGCGCCTGCCGGGCATCCCGCACGCGGGTATCCCCACGATGACCACGTACTTGGCGCGTTGGACGACCACTCGCACCAACCGCAACCGCGCCCGCTCCCGTCGCTTCCAGGAGTTCTTCCTGGCCACCGACGTGCTCGCGCTCGGCACTCGTCCCACCGACGCCTCGGGCTCGGGCTACGACAACCCGACGCTCAACGACGCCAACTGCGTCTCGTGCCACACGGCGGTCGACCCCATCGCGGGCGCCTTCGCCAACTGGGACGCGACCGGTCGCTACCGTCCGCAAGGCCACCCGCTTCGGGGCGAGAACGAGAACAACCCCGACCTGCTCGATGTGCCCGAAAACGGCTGGTACTCGGACATGCGGGTGCCCGGCTACAAGGACCAGGCCCTGCCCGGCGACTTCGAGCCGGCTGCGCTGCAGTGGCTGGGCTACGAGGCGGCGACGGACGACCTGTTCGCGCTCAGCCCCGTGCACATCATCTACCGCGGCCTCTTCGGACGCGCCCCGCTCATCGAGCCCTCCGACCCGAACGCGACCGGCTTCCTCGAAGGCGTCCGCGCAGCCAAGGCGCAGCGCAAGGTCTTCCAGGAGATCGCCGAGCGCTTCAGCGACAGCGACTACGACCTGCGTGTCGTCTTCCTCGAGCTGGTCAAGTCGCCGTACTTCCGGGCCTACAACGTCCGCGGCGAGCTCACGCCCGAGCGCGAGCTCGAGCTGGCCGACGTGGGCATCGCCCGCTGGCTCACGCCCGAGGAACTCAACAACAAGATCGAGTCCACGCTCGATGTGCCTTGGGGCCCGCAAGACAACCCCAACCTGCTCAACCGCGACCAGTTCCTGATCCTCTACGGCGGCATCAACTCCGATGACGTCACCGAGCGGGCCTACGACGCGAGTGGAACCTCGGCGAACATCGCCAAGCGGATGGCCAACGAGGTCGCCTGCTCGGCCGTCGCCCGCGACTTCGTCAAGCCGGCGGGGCAGCGCATGCTCTTCGGCAACACCGAACCCACGGGGGGTCCGAACCAGTCGGTTCGCGAAACCATCCAGCACATGCACTGGCATCTGCTCGGGGAGCAGCTCGAGATCGACGATCCCGAGATCGACCGCTCCTACGACCTGTTCGTCTCCGCCTACGAAGAGGGACAGCGAGGCCTGCTCGCCGAGGAGTACGGCATCGGCCTGGGCAACTGCGCCGCGACGACCGACGCCTGGACGGGCGAGGAACTCGAGACGACCCTCACCGACGACGAAGACTTCACGATCCGTGCCTGGATCGCGGTCACGTCCTACATGCTCACCGACTGGAACTTCCTTCACGAATAGGAGAGCCCCAAAATGGATCGCCGTTCATTCATCAAACTCGCGTCTCTGTCTGGCCTCTCCGTCGTTGCTCCCACCGCATTCGCCGGTCTGGGAACCAATCGACACTCCGCCATCGACCCCTACACCGGACCGCTCTTGCTGAGCTTCCAGGCGTCGGGCGGCTGGGAGACCCGCTTTCACTGCGACCCCAAGATCCAGCTGTCGGCGAACGAGGGCAACCCTCGCTCGCACGTCACGGCCACCGAGAAGATCGGTGACATCGAGTTCGCCGCCGAATGGCCCGAAGAGTTCTTCGGCGGACGAGGACCCGAGATCACCGCCTTCTACGAGAAGCATGCCCAGCGCATGACGGTCATCAACGGCATCGACCAGATGACCAACGGCCACGACGAAGGCCGCACGCACACCGCCACGGGTACGCTCAACATGGGCCACCCAACCCTCGGCGCCCTCATGGCGGGTCACTACGACCCCTCGCTTCCCATGGCGTACCTCGCCTTCGGCGGCGTGACCGAAACGGCCGGCGTGGTCGCACGGACTCGTGCCAACAACCTCGACGTCCTCTCGCGGGTCGCGTTCCCCGAGCTTCAGGACCCGAACAACCCCGACTCCACCTACCAGCCGCAGCCGGTGCTCGACATGATCAGCGCTGCGCAGGAGGAGCGAGACGCGGCAATCCTCGCCAAGCAGGGTCTGCCGCGGTTCAAGACCTCGGTCGACCGCCTCTACGCCGCGCGGGCTGGCTCCGACGAGCTTCGCAAGCTCCAGGACTA
Organism: bacterium; assembly: GCA_024742475.1. Taxonomy (GTDB): domain Bacteria; phylum Myxococcota_A; class Polyangia; order Nannocystales; family Nannocystaceae; genus CAJXVA01. Next base: position 42,678 of record JANSYI010000017.1, read on the forward strand.
CCTGCCCGAGAACGTCGAGGGCGGCATCTTCGGCCAGATTCAGGTCGCCCTGGCGGCGTACCAGGCCGGCCTGTGCGTGGCGGCCGAGCTGAGCATGGGTGGCTTCGACACCCACGGCAACTCGGACACCGCCGCAGTCGACCGCCTCACGGGGCTGCTGAACGCCCTCGACTTCGCATACGAGTCGGCGAGCGAGCTCGGCCTGATGAACAAGGTCATCATCACGGCCGGGTCGGACTTCTCGCGAACGCTCGGCTACAACGGCGGCATGGGTGCCGACCACTGGCCCGTGGGCACCGTCATCGCCATGGGCGCTGGCGTCCCCGAGAACCGTCAGGTCGGTGCGACCGATGACAACGCGCGAGCGCTGGGCATCAACCCCGACCTCACGGTCAACAACAACAACACGAACCGCAAGGTCACGCCTGCGGACGTGCACTACACCCTCCGCAAGGCGGTCGGTGTGGACGACGGCGAAATCGCTTCGATGTTCCCTCTGTCCACCAGCGGAGAGCCGCTGGACCTGTTCGCATAGGCCGAGACGCGCGGTCACCTGGGGCCCGGGACGCCGGGCCCCTCTTTCCAAATCGAGCTTCAACACGGGGACAGAGGATGAAAATCGAGAGCGTTAGAGTGGTTCTGGGTGCCGCCCTGATGGCATCCGCAGGTTGTTACGCTGGCGTGCCCACCGGGCAGGGCGGAGACACCGACGGTTCGTTCGACACCGAAGACGGCGAAGGCGGAGGACCCGGAGGCGGGTCTGACGACGAGTCGGACGATGGTGGCGAAAGCGGCGAGTCTGGGAACGCGGACTCCGGGGACAACCCGGCCGAGCCGCCCGATCCGCCCGATGGCTGCCTTGCTGGCTCGATTGGCTGCGAGTGTCTGGACAACGAGTGCATGGGTCTGAGCACGTGCATCGACGACGTGTGCACGCCGGCACCTCCCGTGCCCGACGTCGAGGGTCCGTCGGCGGCAATCGCCGGCGTTGCGATCGCGCTCGATGGTGCGCTCAACGTGCCCAACGAGCTCGACGGGCAAAACGTGTTCGAGTCGCTCCTGTGGGAGCAGGTCTCGGGCCCCGAGGCCGACCTCGAGTACGAGGCCAACTCGGAGGCCGTGGCTTGGATTCCGCCGGGCGCCAACGACAACGCCGAGCTCACCTTCCGGCTCACGGCCGAGCTCGGTGGCGTGGTCGAGTCGGGCGAGTACACGCTGAGCGTGCTGCCGGCGCAGGCCAACGAGATCTTCACCAAGTCGATGGGCGTGCCCGAGTTCGGCGCGGTGCTCATGGGGCGCGGTGCAGACAGCGTGTGGCTGTCCACCGACCTCGGCGTCGTCGCGCGCCTCGGTGACGAGGGTATCGACACCCAGGAGGATCTCACCAGCCGAGTCACGCAGATCCGCGGCTACGGCAACAACCGCGTGCTCTTCACCCAGCCGGACCTCGGCCGCGTGATGGAGTTCAACGCCAACAACAACATGTACTCCGAGTTCCTCACCGAGCTCACCTCGGGCGATCCGCTCGGCCCGGTGATCTCGATGGCGCCCGGACCTGGTGGCGACCTCTACTTCGGTACCGAGGACATGAGGATCGTGCTGTACGACGATCCCGACGACGCCGAGCCGGCGGTCACGATCGACCGCTTCACGCTGGCGCAGGTCCCCACGGCGATGACGATTGGGCAGCACCCGGTCGCGCCGGATGATGACGAGGACGACGAGGGGCTGGTGCTCTACTACGGCACCGACACCGGTGACGTCTGGCAGGTCGCGCTGACCGAGGCCGAGGTCCTCGACGGGCCGGAGGTCGGCACACCGATGGAGTACGTCTCCATCCCGGGGACGGGTCCCGTCACCGGCATCCTCGTCGACAGCTTCCGCAACATGTGGGTCGGCAAAGGGGACACGCTCTACCTCGTGCGCCGCCGGTTCGACACCGAGCCGTCCGTCGTTCGAGAGATCAGCGTGCCCGCCGGGCTGGGAGGGTTCGCGGGCCTTCACGCGCCCGACCAGGACCGACTCGACTGGGTCGACCCGTCCACGGGCAACGTGGCACGGCTGCAGACCTACGAGGAGTGAGCTTCGCGCGGCGTGCAACGCGGAGCCCCGGCTTCGGCAAACGCGCCGGCCGGGGCTTCTTCGTGGCGTTGCCGCAGCGTCACCGAACGACGGGACGCCTCGAAAACCGCTGCTACACTCCGCGCGCCGCATGCCCACCCAGTACAAGGCACACACCTTCAAAGAGTCCGATTCCTGGGAAACGGTCGACACCTACTGGAGCAGCCCGCTCTCGTACTGGGCGATGAAGAGCATGCGTGTCGAGCCCCCTGTCCCTCTGAGGGTCAAGACCATGGGTCGCGTCGTCGAGGAATCCGACGAAGGGTGGATCAACTACGGCGGGCTGAGCGCGGTTTTGGTGCAGTCCGTGCAGGCCCGGGGCAAGGCTGGGCAGAAGATCCGCGCGATCATCTCGGATGGGACGGTCGACGAGCACGGCGAGGTCAACGACGCGGAGCTCCTCTGACGGCGCTCAGCTCCCGGCAAACCCCTCGCAGGCCGCGTCGCGCTCTCGCAGGAGGTCGTCACACTCCTGCACCCTAGACCGCCCGTCGTCACACGACGCCATGTCGAGACATGCCCACGTCGACAACAACGCCTCGAAGCACGCGGTGTCCTCGACGGCGGCGGGGCACGTCTCCTCACAAGCCGCGCGCGCGTCACCGAGGCACGTCTCAGCGCGGCGGCAGTAGCTCTCACAAGGACTCGGCGGGCCCTCCTCGAGCGCACCACCGCCGACGTCCTTCGAGTCGAGCAGGCATGCGGGCTGGGCGAGCGCTGCCACCAGTAACAGCGGCAGCATCAGGCTACGAGCGGCCGTCCCTACTGCGGTGGAAGGCAGAGGTCCAACGCCGCTTGGCAAGCCGCTCCGCTGTAGCTCTCGTCGCAATCGCCCTCGAAGTCCGAATCGGTTTCTCCGTACAGGATCTCACAGGTCTTCGGCCACAGCTGAGGCTCGGGGAAGTGATCGGGGCAATGCTCGGAGAGTGATTCGGAAACGTCTCGCGACCACCCATCGTCGACCTCCCGACGCATCACGACGGTGCGGCAGTCGTTCGCGCAGGTCTGAACGCACACCGTCTCCGTCTCCGTCGCCTCGACGCAGTCGTATGCGCACTCGGGGTCGGGACTGAAGCCCCCACCCACGGCCCCTGCGCCATCCGCCGAGTTGGCACCGGAGCGTTCGTCGGACGGACCGCCCGAGCTCGAGTCGCAGGCTGCCAGGGACAACGACCCGACGAGGATGCAGAGCGTCATGGTGAGGTTCGAAAGGGAAGTGGAGTGGAACATGCTTTCGTTGTTGGCCGGTGCCCGCCATATTTGTCGAGGCGATGCACTTTTCTTTGCTGGCGGTGCTGTTCGTGGCTGCGGCGGCGCCCGTAGACGGACTCGACCTGACATGGGACGCACCGGCGACATGCCCGACCGCCGTCGATGTTCGAGAGAGCATCGAGGGGCTGGTCGCGGCGGTGCATGACCCCCAAGCCACCACCGTCGTGGCGGAAGTCTCGGCCCCGGAGGACGATGGATGGCGACTCGCGCTGCGTGTGGAGAGTGCCCTGGTGTCGAGTCATCGGACATTGCGGGCCGAGTCCTGCGCAGAGTTGGCCAACGCGACCGCGATGATCGCTGCGATCGCAATCGACCCGTTCGCGACGACCGCAAACGAGCCCGCCGAAGGGGGGGATCCACAAACCGCGCCAATCGAAGAGCCGGAACCGGAACCAGACCCGGAACCGGAACCGGAACCCGAACCGGAACCCGAACCCGAGCCCGTGCGCGACACGGCCCCGCCCACGGAGGGGTGGTCGATCGGCATCGGCGGAGGCGCCACGTGGTCCTCGAACGTCGTGGGGGGCCTCCGGCTCATCGCGGGGTGGGAGCATCGCCGCCTGGCGCTACGTTTCGGGTCCGACGTATGGCTTCCCCGGCGATACGAAGACGGAGACGACACCCCGCGCGGCGTGACCGTCAGCCACGCTCTCGGACACTTGCGCGTCTGCTACGTCCCCGCCCGCGGAGGCCTCGCCGCTGTGATGTGTGCGGGGGCGCGCGGCGGTGGCACGGTCGGCCGCGCCTTTGGAGTCGCCGCACCAAGAACCCGCGTGTCGCTCGCCCTCGCCGCGTTCTCGAGCATCGGGGTTCGCTGGAGCCCGAGCCGGAACAGACCCTCGGTCAGCCTCTTCTTGGATGTCGAGCCCGGGGTGCAACTCACGCGCCCGCACTTTCACACGACGGGTCGATCCGCGGCGTTCGTGGGCAGCTTCGTCTCCCTGTCCATCATCGGGGGGGCCGCAGTGCAGTTCGGCCGCTGAGTCTCCGCGTGCGTGCAAGAAAAGTGCGTGGGCCGATGACGAAAACGGTTCGGTCCGGCCAACAAGGAGTTCGCGCCATGCGTGCTCCCAACGCCCTTCCCGAGCCAGCCTCTCTCGAGGTCGAGCGTGTCTACCGCGACCACTTCCGGTTCGTCTGGGCCAATCTCCGGCGTTTCGGGGTACCACGAGAGCAGGTCGAAGATGCGTGCCACGACGTGTTCGTGGTGGTGCACCGCCGAGCGTCCGACTTCGACTCTTGTCAGGCGTCGATCCGCACGTGGGTCTTCGGCATCGTCCGCCGCGTCGCCGCAGACTATCGACGGACGCGCCAGCGCAGCGATCGAAAGCTCCGCCGCATCCGCTCCCATACCGTCGAGGACCCGCGTGACTCTGGCGCATCGTCGGTCGAAGCCCGAACCCTCGCCTCGGAGCTGCTCGGGACCCTCGACGAAGAACACGCGACGATCTTCGTGCTCTCGCAGCTGTACGGGATCCCGTTGCGCGAGATCGCAGACTCGCTCGAGCTCAACCCGAACACGGTCGCGTCGAGGCTCCGCGCGACCCGCAAGCGTCTCGAGAGCCTCGCCGCCGAGCACGAACGGCTCACGGCGGAAGAGTCGCCGCCCAAGGGTGCCAAAGCCAGAGTCCTCGCGGGTTTGTGCCCGCTCTTCGTTCCGCCTCCACCCAAACCCGGACCGTTCCTGGGACTCGGGGCGACGTTCGTGGGGGTCTGTGTTGCGGTCGGCATCGCCACGACGTCGGCCGCGTCCGGCGATGGGGCCCACGCGCGTGCGCTGGAGTTCGAGAACCCACAGCCTCCCGTTCTGCTCCAGCCGCCCGTCATCCCCGAGGTGCCGGCTCCGCTCGCGCAGCCTCCAGCTCCGAAACCGATCGAACGCCCGCGCAAAGCCCACCGTCGACCTCGTCCAGACGCAACAACCCCGCAGCCGCATCCCGATCACGGGACCCTTCGGGAGGAGCTCGCGTTGCTCACCCGCGCACGGGCGGCAGCCCGAAGACAGCGGCCCGCCGACGCGCTGCGCACCGCCAAGCTCCACGCCGAGCGTTTCCCCGGCGGCCTGCTGAGCGCGGAGGTGAAGGTCGTCCGGTTGGACAGCTTGTGTCAGCTCGGCCGAACGCTCGAGGCACGGGCGCTCGCGCGGCAGATGCGTGGTGTCGGGACCCAGCAACCCTGCAAACGAGGAGACCGGGCGGGTCATAGCCACGCGGGCGATGCGACCGAGGGGCCCGGACGGTGAGCACCACGCTTCTGGCTACTCGAGGGCGAACGTCTCTTCGCTCAGCATGCGGTTGCCATCGTCGTAGTCGCGCACGAGCATGAGGGCATCATCGATGCGGCGCGCAGTGTGCAGGCCAAGGGTCGTTGCGTACAGTTCGAGCGCCATCGGGGGGCAGCACGGATCTTCGGACAGCCGAACCACTCGTGGGTCGTCTCCGTCGAGAAGCAGCCAGGGATCGGTCGGATGGGGTAGGGCGATCGCCTCGGTAACCCCGGCGCCATCGACTTGGCCAAGCAGGGTGAGTACTCCGGTGGCGGGCTCGAACGCGAGTGCTTCGACCGTCTCCTCGTCGCGGAGCGTGAGCAAAATGCCCTCGTTGCTCGGTGACCAACGGTGGCCCACAGACGGCGCGGGGATGTCGGTGGTCGCGCGCAGGGAGCCATCGATGCGGTCGAGCGTGACCGCAACAGGTGTCGGCCCGGTCTCCGTTTCTCGCGAGCCGAGCACGACGAGGAACTCGGACGTCCAGACGGCATCCAGGATGTCCAGGTCGGTGGGCACGGCGGCGAGCGAGAGCGTCTCGGCCTGGTCGACCTCACAGGACGCCGGCAGCAGCGTGGCGGCAAGTCCCGGCTGAAGGAACGCCCATTGGCCCGGTGGCGGGAGCGTGGGGAAGAGTGGCGCCTCGTAGTCCAGGTAGCAGACGCGAGAACCTTGATCGTCGAACAGCTGCAGTCGCCACACCTCGTCGAGCAGCACGTACTCCCCGAAGGCCGCGCCTGCGTCCGAGGCCACCATGCGTGCGGGCGCGTGAAGGCTGAACGCTTGATCGTGCCACTGCGTGAGCGAGTCGTCGTGGCCGTGTCGAGTGACGATGCCGCCGCCCTCGGCCCACTCCTCGCGGGTCCAGATCGCGCTGTGGGTCACGGAGGCTTGCACGAAGGCCTCGGCCATGTGACTCGTGATTCGCCTCGTCTCGTTCAGGCGCTGATTCCCACATCCGCACGCCTCCTCGCCGGTCGAGGACGACCCCGACGAGATCGCCCCGTCATCGCCCTCGGAGTCCGGTGGGGTGTGGGTGTCGGTGTCTTCGCCCGCGCCGGTGGTCCGTTCTCCCGTCGAGCCCGCTTCGTGTCCGCCGCTGCCGTCATCCGCACCGCCACCGCTGGGAAGCTGAACGGCGGGTCCGCATCCGAGGAGGAGGAGTCCGAATGTCGCCCATGTCCTGGCCATGCATCTGGGATAGTCGCGGTGGTGGAGCGCGACAACCGCCGTGTGATAAACTACTTCTATCGTGGTTGCCAATGGGGTGCTTTCGTACTCATGGTGGGTTTTGGGGCTTGGTGGGCGTCGATTCGCCGTGCCGGTACGATGAACCAGCTTGAGGCGAACGATCGAACAAAGGAGCTCGTGGCTGGTGGCGGTGCTCGGCCTCGTTGCCTGCTTCGACGGACGCGACGCGCTCGGTCTGCCGTGCGATGCGGACTTCCAGTGCGGCAACGGCCAGGTCTGCGCGCAGGGCGAGTGCGTGTGGCCCGGTGACGTGACGAGCACGGGGGAGGGCAGCACCGGCTCGAGCAGTACGGGCTCCGACCCGGCTCCCGCATGTGTGCCGGGCGCTGCCATGACGGCCTACGAGATCGCCGTCGGCGACGCGGGAAATCCGATGGCCGTGGGGGTTGGGCGGGTGTCGGATCCGAGCGTCGCCGACGTCGTCGTGGGGTCGCTCTCCGACGGTCGCATCTCGGTCCATCGCTTCGACGGCGTGGGGGCCTTCGTTCAGCGGCAATCCCTGCCCGTCGATGGCCAGGTGATGGACGTGGCGGTCGGTCCGCTCGACGACGATGGCTTCGACGACGTGGCGGTCGCGACGGCGGGTCCCGACACCGTCACGATCTACTGGGGCGGGGAGTCGGACCTCTCCAGCGACGACGCGTCGACGTATGCCCTGCAGAGCACGCCCCACAGCATCGACGTCGGCAACATGGGCGGTGACTCCACGCTCGAGATCCTCGTCTCGACCGGCGACGTCTCGAATGCCACGTCGCTGCTGGAGCTGGCCGGCCGCGAGCTCAGCCTCGGGGGATCGTTTGCGGGCGTCTCCCCCTCGCCGTGGGACACCGCGATCGTGGACCTCGACGGGGAGGCTCCGTTCGAAGCGCTCGTGGCCGCGTCGAACGACGAGTCGACCGACTTCGCCGGCAGCGACGTCGTGTACGTACTGCGAGACGACGTCACCTTCGGTGCCGAACGGACGATCCAGGTCGCGGGCTCGAGCAGCCCCTACGGTGCGGACGCCGGAGACATCGACGGGGACGGCCTCGCCGAGGTGGTCGTGGTGTGGAAGAACGTCCCGCCGTCGCCCAACCCGGTCGAGAAGTCCAGCGCGCCCTCGGAGATCAGCCTCTGCGCGAGGAGCAGCGCGCAGGACGACTTCGCGTGCGATACGTGGGTCCCCGCCGGTGGGCTCTCCGGCTTCAACAACGTGCGGCTCGGCGATCTCGACTGCGACGGCGAGCTCGACGTCGTGATCGGCACCTCCGGCACGGCCGAGGACCCTGCGGATGGAGACTTGCTCGTCGCCTTTGGCCCTCTCGAGCCTGGGTTCGAACCGCAGCCGATCGCCGGCGTCCCGCAGGGCGCGGTCGGCAACAAGCTGGCGATCGCAGACGCGACGGGTGACGGAAACCTGGACATCCTCGTCCCGCGATTCGGCGTGTTCGGCAGCACGACCGGCACCGTCCGCGTCTTCTCCTGGGAGGTGTCCGAGTGAGGACTGCGGCGCTCCTGCTCGCAGCGACGTTGGTGGCACCTCAGGCCGCTCTCGCCGCGCCGGCCGATCTCGAGGAAGCCCGCAGCCTGCATCTCAAAGCGCAGGCACGATTCGACACGGCCGACTACGAAGGCGCGATCGAAGCGTGGACGGCTGCGCTCGAGGCCCTTCCGAACGACCCGTCGAGCGCTCGGTTGCGTCCGCTCATCCAGTACAACGTCGCCACCGCGCTCGAGAAGTCGTACGCGATCAGCGGTGACGTGGCGAACCTGCGCAAGGCCAAGGCGGTGCTCGAAGGCTTCGCCCGCGCCGTGCCGAGCGTCTACCCCGACGAGTCAGAGGCGGCGGCCGAGCTCGAGCGGGTGCAGGCTCGCATCGCGGCGATCGACGAGAAGATCGCCGCGCACGTCGAGCCCGACGAACCCGAAGCGCCCGACGAACCCGAAGCGCCCGAACCCGAGCCCGAGCCCGAGCCCGAACCCGAACCCGAGCCCGAACCCGAACCCGAAGCGACCGAACCCGCCGTCGACCCGGGCCGCCCGCTGGTGCTCTCGGGCGCCGTGCTCACGGGCGTGGGCGGAGCCTTCGCTGGCGTCGCCGTCGCGGGCGTGGTCATCGGCGTGGGCGCCAACGACGTCAGCGGTCCGCTGATGGACGACTTCGACGCCCGGGGTGGGCAGTTCGAGCGAGGTCGAATGGCCAACACCCTCGCCATCGTTGGAGCCGTGGCCGCTCCCGTCTTCATCGCTACGGGCGTCGCCCTGATCATCGTCGGAAAGCGCAGGTCCGAGCGTGCCCCCCGCGCGCAGGTGGTGCCCTCGGCGGGGCCTGGTTCGGCGGGGCTCGTCCTGCGCGGACGATTTTGAGGCTGCCCCGAATCGATCTCGGGCCCATCCGCGTGCAACCACCGAACGATGCGACTGCGAGCGATCTTCCCCATCTGCGCGGTCTCGTGCGCGTCGACACCACAGCCAAGACCCAGCGTCCCGCCCACGGCCCTGGCCCAGGGGTGGATCGACGCAGACGCTCGCGCGAGCGACCTCGCGTTCCTGTGCGAGACCGTCCGTGACGCCTACGTCTACGCCAACGCCTCCGTGGGGGCGTGGTCCGACTGCGAGGAGGTGTGGGGCACGGCGGCGCGCGAGGCCGTGACCAAGGCCGGTTTTCTCCATGTCGTCGAAGGTGCAATCACCTCGCTGCACGACCACCACGCCGGCGTCGGCACCCACACCGACGGCTCTCCGGTACCGGTCCCTACGCGGGCCGATCTCTGGCTCGAGACGGTCGGGGACGACGTCGTCATCACAGCCGTCCGACCGAACTCCGTGGCGGCCGAGGCCGGGCTTCGAGTCGGCACGCGCGTCACCGAGATCGACGGCGTCCCGATGGACGCGTTCGAGACCGACGTCGCCCGCAGGGCCGCTGCCGCCGGAGCGCGCGGCCAGGAGGTCCGACGCCTGCGCATCGGGGCCGATGGCTCCACGCTCGAGCTGCCGCCGGTGCGTGCGCCCGAATACAGCGCGCTGCTCTCCACCCGCCGGGTCGGCTCGGTGGGCGTCATCCGCATCCACAACGCGCTGGGGCGGCCCGAGCTCGTCCCTGCTTTCGACGAGGCCCTCGAACAGCTCGCCGACACGACCGCGCTGATCCTCGATCTGCGCGACACACCCAGCGGCGGCGACACCGACGTTGCCGAGCCGATCATGGGCAGGTTCGTGGCCGAAGAGGCGCCCTATCAGCGCCTCGCGTGGACCGTCTCGGCGGGCGAGCGGCGAGCGCCGCGGGGCATGCTCGCGCTCGTGCTCCCCCGGCCCGACCTCCCCACCGTGCAAGGACCCCTCGTCGTGCTGGTGTCTCGGTGGACGGGGAGCATGGGCGAGGGCATGGCGGTCGGGCTGCACGCGCTTGGCCGTGCGACGGTCGTGGGCACCTCGATGGCCGGGCTCGCCGGCGCCGTGGAGTCGTTCACGATGCCCGCGTCACAGGTGTCGTTTCAGATCCCCGTCGGCACGATCCACACCATGGACGGAACGCCCCGCGAGTCGTGGACGCCTCCCGTGCTCGTCGACCTGACGACGGCCCAAGGTGACGACCCCATCTTCGACGCAGGTCTCGCGGCGCTGCCGTAGCGTCTTCATTCACCGAAGACGTCGAAGGTGCCGTCGGGGCGAAGCTTGGGGCTCGCGGCGTCGGGCGTCCGCCTGGTGGACTTGGCCTTGGACTTGGACTTGGGCTTGGGCTTGGACTTGGGCTTGGGCTTGGGCTGGGCCGAGGGCTCCGGCTCGGTCGGCTTGGGCTTCTCCACCGCTTGCTCGACGACGGGCTCGGCGGGCGGTGGGGCAGCGACGGCGGGGAGGGGCTGCGGTGTCGCCGGCTCGGTTGGTTCGGGGCCCGGCGGTGGTGGAGCCTCCTCCGGCTGTGGCTTCGACCACGCGAAGAAGAGCAGGCCGAGGACCCCGAGCCCAGCGACCGCGGCGGCCAACCCGACGCCCAGCCGCACGGACGACGGCTTGGTCGGCTCGAGGTCGACGCTCGTGGCCGTGAGCGCCGACACCGGTTCGGTCCGCTGGGGCGCGAGCGCCGGCATCGTGGGCCGAGCGGACTCGGTCGAGGCTCCCAGCGGCGACACCGGAATGTGCTCGCCTGCGAGCGCAGTACGCTTCGCGACGCGACGCCCCAGCGAAGCGGAACATGCATCGACGACCTCGTCCATGGACCGATGGCGCTCATCGGGCTGCTTGGCGAGGCATCGCTCGACCAGCCGGGTGACGCCCGAGGGCAGTGAAGTGGGAAGGGCTGGCGGCGGCGTGTACAGATGCGCCTGCAGCCGCTCGAAGAGTCCGCCTTCGAAGACGCGACGACCCGTCAGCAGCTCGTAGAGGATGCAGCCGAGCGCGTAGACGTCGGCGCGTGCGTCCGCCGTCTCGCCGCTGATCTGCTCGGGCGCCATGTATCCCGGCGTGCCGAAGACGCTGCCGGTCGCGGTCAGCTTGGAGGCGTCACCGTCCAGCACTTTCCGCCGCGCGATGCCGAAGTCGATCACCTTCGTGGACTCGGGAGGGCCGGGTGCGACGAAGACGTTCTCGGGTTTGAGGTCGCGATGAACGACGCCGTGGCGGTGGACTTCCGCCAGGGCGGCGGCGATCTGCCGGGTGAGTTCGATGGCGCGAGGCCAGGGCATCGCCCCGTCTTCGCTGCACACGCGCTGCAGCGTTCGACCTCCGAGGAGCTCCATCGCGATGAATGGGGCCCCGTTTGGCAGCTCGCCCGAGTCGGTGATCTCGACGACGCCCGGGTGTCGGATCTGAGACACCACCTGGGCCTCGCGCAGGAAGCGGCCTCTTTGGATCCTCGTGGCGAGGTCGCCTGTGCGCAGCAGCTTCAGCGCCATGGGTCGGCGTAGCGTGACGTGCTCCACCTCCCAGACCTCACCCATGCCGCCCGCACCGATCCGCTTCACGAGTCGATAGCGGCCGTCGACGAGGTCGTTGGGCCGCGGTGCGGGCCCGCTCGGGTCGGTCCGGTCCTCCTCGCCTGGAAGCGTCTCGTCCGTCGGCCCCGACGTCACCCTCGTAGGGTACCGGGCGAGCGCGGCGGCTGCACAGCCACCGGGGGGTCACATGTGGCGGGTCACAGGTGCGCCGAGGCGCATTCGTTGAGCTCGACGAGCGTCTTCGAAGTCTTTGCGCACTCGAGCTCGGCCTTGGTGCCCTGATCCATGCAGGACGTGACGACGTCGTCACGGACCTCCTCGAGCACCTCTTTGACGTGCTCGGCATGCGCGCCAGCGTCGACCATGGCGAACTTCTCGAACGTCTCGAACAGCGTGGTGCAGTCTTCCTTCGAGAGGCCGTCGCCGTGCGGCTTGCCGTGTAGCAGCGTCTCGGCCTCGGCTTCGGCCTCGTCGCAGATCTTCACGTCGTCCTTCGACGTCGAGTCCATCACGCAGGCGGCCCACTGCGCGTAGACCTCGGGCCCGATCAGGACGACCTTGTGCTCCGACTGCGACGCGCAGGCTTTCTCGTCTTCCACCGAGCCGAGCTCCTTCATCTTCGCGCAGAGCTTCTGCACGGAAGGGAGCTTCTCGGCGTGGTGGGACAGGCCGTGCAGGGCGTCGCTGGTGTCGACCCCCTCGTCCACGTCCAGCGCCGCCGCCGAGCGGGCGAGCACGCCGGACTTGTCGGCGGCGACGTCGAAGTGCTTCTCGGCTTTCTTGGCGTCGGCCTTCTTGCCCGGCTCGGCGTCGGCCTCCTTGGTGTCGGCCTTCGTCGAGTCATCGGCCTTCTCGCCGTCGGCGTTCTTGGTCGACTCGGATTCGCACGCGAACGAGAGGCCGAGGCAGAGCAGCAGGGGCAGACGTAGAGCACTCACGGACTGCACGATACCAGCGGGACAACCAACGAAAAGAGCCGGCGCGATCCCAGGGGATCGAGGCGCCGGCCCTCGTGAAGGAGGAGTCTCCTAGTTGGAGGACTCTTCCTTCTTCTTCTCGGGCTCCTGGTACCAGGCGAGGGGCTCGATGAGATCGTCGAGCTGGTCGAGCTCGACCTTGACGCCCTTCTCGGAGAACCACAGCTCGTTGCTGGTCAGCGGCGAGCGACGCTGCGCGATGAAGAGGATGGGCTCGGCCTTGCGCGAGTAGCCGAGCTGCACGATCGCGTTCTCGATCCACTTGCCCGAGTCGCCGAAGGTGAACTCTTTCTTGAGGCGGTAGAAGCCTTCGTGCTTGAGCTTGACCAGCGACTCGCCCCAGTTCATCGAGGTGTCGGGGATCTTCACGCCCGGCATCTGGAAGCGCCACTGGTTGTGGACGTTGTTCACGGGCAGCAGGACCGATGCGGGCGCGAACTCTCCGTCGGTGCGGATCAGCACCAGGAGGTCAGGAGCGATCTGGGCCTCGTGACCGGGCAGGTATTGCGTCGTCTTGTAGATTCCGGGCGAGTACTCGAACGCCATGAGGAGCGGACCGTAGCCCAGCTGCGCGTCGGAGGAAACCGTACGTTGCACACATGTGAGATTAGTCTCGGCTCTGCAACGCGTCCGGCGAGAGCACGTACGCGCCGCAGACATCTCCCATCAGCGCGAGCATGCGTCCGGCTTCGTCCCGGCTGAGGATCCCGGTATCGACGTAGTTCTCGGCGAACCAGGTGCTCGCGAAGAAGTAGTGCTCGGGGTCGGCCATGCGTGAGAAGCCCAGGTACTGGAACTCGTAGGCGTATCGGGCCAGCTTGCTCAGGAAGCTGCCAGGTTCGCCGCCCAGCGGCCGGACGTTCACGCGGACGTACGCCTCCATCTCCTCGACCGGAAGCACGGCCTGCGCGAACAGGTTGGATTTGAAGTCCCCGATCCTCTGCAGCTGCATGTCGAGCATGGCCTCGCCGATGCTCGTGCCAAGGGTGCGTCCGGCGAAGTGCTCCTGGGCTTGGGCCCGCAGCTTGTCGGGCGCACGCTTCACGATCGCGTCGAACAGCGCTGCCAGCTCGGCCTTGGCGGCCTCGTGCGCCGCGCGTCGGTCCGCCGGGATGTGAACGAGGTCGGTCTCGGCGGCGAGGTGGCCCCACTCGTGTGCCATCCGGGCGCCGAGCAGCCACGTGTGAAACGGCGGAGTGCCCTCGCGCTGCGTGTTCACCCCGGGCTGGTGCAGGCTGTAGACCATCAGTCCGCGCTCTTCGTGCAGGTACACGCCGCCTTGCTGCTGCACCTCGTCGCCGTGGGAGGGCAGGGCGGACGGGTCGCGCAGGCGCCCGAGGATCTCGGCGGTGCGCTCACCCACGCGGGCGAGGTCTCGGCAGATCGCCTCGGCAGCGCGCTCGCAGATCGTCTCGGTCGCCCCGGCGATCGCATCGGTGCGCTCGGGAAGCTCGGGGTCCCAGATCACGCGGTCCTCGGCGTCGGCGAGCAGGACACGCGGGCGGTGCTCCGACACGAAGGCGATGATGCGCTCCGCCGCGGAGGGCCCGCCCAGAGGCTGCGCTTGGGCGGCGTAGTAGCCCTCGACCACGCTGCGCGCCGCCGACTCGAACGTTTGAATCAGCTCTCCGAGCGCCGCGGCTTGCTCGTCGGTGAGCAGCAGGCCCGTTCCAGGCAGTTCGGTCAACCCATCGGTACGCAGCAGCGGAGCCTCGAGGTCCTGGTGCAGCACATCACCCACCCACGACATCGCTCCGGCGAGGGCACGGAATCCCTCGGCGTCGGGGCGGGTGCACTGCGACGCGGCCTGTGCAAACGCCTCGCGCTCCTGTGCCGAGCGAAGCAGGAAGTAGCCGAGGTTGCCGACCAGCGTCTTGGCGACGTTGCGCACGATGCCGAGCCGCTCGGCGTGCAGCAGCTGATAGGTCGCGAACTCCACGTTGGAGCACGCGGGGTCGAAGTCCGACGCGTACAGGAGGACCGAGTTGCCCGGGAAGGGCTGGTAGTAGGGCCGGGCCTCCTGCGGCTCCGTGACGACGCACAGGTTGGTCAGGCGCGGTGGAAACCACTGCCGCCGGGCCTTGGCGTACAGCGGTGTCTGTCGCTCGAACTGCGTGGCGATGGCCTCGCTCAGCAGGTCGAAGAAGCCCTCGGGGAGCTCGCGCTCCGCTGCGGCGACCGAGCGAAATTCGGCGGACACCCCCGATCGGCTGAGGTGCTCGACTGGCACGACGAACAGCTGGGGGTGCTCGAAGTAGAACGCACGAAGCTCCATCGCGAGCTGGAGGATAGCGTCCATACAGTTTGTGCAGACGCGCCCGGTGACCTCCGAGTTCGTCGCAGGTTCCCGTCTCCTCGAATTCGCCGTCGCAGCTGGGCGTGCGCACCCTGTGGGCAAAAAACTGCATTTTGGCTGAGACAACCCCACCCGGTGAGGTGACTGGACCCTCGGATGCAGGGAGGCGATCAGTGAACTCGAGCAAGCTTGGCGTGGTGGCGGGGGCGGCCATTTTGGTCGCGTTGTCTGGGTGTTACGAGTCGATCGACATCGACGATGCGGGCGGGACGAGCGGCGGCATCGACGTCGACGAGGACGAGCCCGAGGGCGGGGAGTCGAGCGGTGGCGTCGAGCTCGACGGGCCGGGCACGTGCCTCGAGACCGCGACGTACTTCCGCGAGCAGGTCTGGGCGCCCTTCATGTCCAGCCAGTGTTACGCGTGCCACAACCCCCTGGGTCAGGCGAAGCACACCGACCTGGTGCTCCGCGGCAACGACGTGCCGGGGCACCAAGAGGCCAACATCGCGATGATTCGCAACATCGCGCGGCTGGAGCTCGAGGGCGAGTCGTTGCTGCTGGTCAAGGCGCGCGGCGACTACGAGCACGGCGGTGGAGCGCAGCTCGACCCCGGTGGTGAAGCCTACGCTGCGCTCGAGGAGCTGCTCGAGCAGCTCGACGAGGGCCCGACGGTCTGCGCCGACGATGCCGACGTCTTCGAGTACTTCCAGGGCGTCGAGATGATGGGCCCCGAAGAGACGCTGCGCCGGGTCACCATCGCGCTCGCGGGTCGCTTGCCCACCGAGCTCGAGCGGGAGCTGGTCGAGGCGGGCGGTGACGATGCCATCGGCCCGATCATCGACGGCATCATCGCCAACGACGACGCGTTCGGCACGCGGCTGGTCGAGATCTTCAACGCCACCTTGCACACCGAAAAGTTCATCGGTGGCACCAATGCGCTCGACCTGCTCACCGAGGGCGACTACCCCAACAAGAACTGGTTCGACGCCATCACCGACGACGCCGCACGCAACACGGCACGGTCCCGCAGCAACACGGCGCTCGCCCGCGAGCCGCTGGAGCTCATCCGCTACATCGTCCGCGAGGGACGGCCGCTCACCGAGATCGTCACGGCCAACTACACGGTTGCCAACCCCTACCTGGCGCAGGTCTACGGCCTCGACACCAGCGTGTTCGTCGACATGGAAGACACCCGCGACTGGCAGCCGTTCGTCATCGGTGCGCCGGTCGAGGGGGAGATGCCGCCCGAGGGCGAAGAGGTCGAGGACACCACGTTCCCGCACGCGGGCGTGCTCACCACCCCCGCCTACCTCGGCCGCTATCCCACCACCGACACCAACCGCAACCGGCTGCGCGCGCAGAAGACCCTCGAGTACTTCCTCGCCACCGACGTCATGTCGCTGGGCGCTCGCCCGCTGAGCACCGACGCGGTTGCCGAGCACAACCCCACGCTCAACAACCCGCAGTGCACCAGCTGCCACGAGATCATGGATCCCGTCGCGGGGGCGTTCCTCAACTACAACGACATCGGCCGCCGCCGGCCGCAGGAGTCCTGGTACCAGGACATGATGGCGCCGGGGCTGGGCGAGGAGATCATGCCCTCGGACGAGTACGGGCGCAGCCTGGCGTGGCTCGGCGAGCGCATCGCCGATGACGTCCGCTTCTCGCGTGCCATGGTCGACATGGTGTTCTACGGGCTCACCGGACAGCACGTGCTGCGCGAGCCCACCGACCCGAGCTCGCCGTCGTACGGGCCCGAGCTCGAGGCGTTTCACGTGCAGGACCGGGTGTTTTCGGACCTCGCCGACGAGTTCATCGCCAGCGGATACGACTTCGGCAGCCTGGTCACGCTCATCGTCAATAGCGGTTACTACCGGGCCAAGAACGTCGAGGGTGGCATCGACGAGCTTCGCGCGGCCGAGCTCGCGCCGCTCGGAGCCGTTCGCCTCAGCTCGCCCGAGCAGTTCCACCGCAAGGTCGCGGCGGTCACCGGCTACACGTGGACCGACGATGGCGGCTCCTCGCTGCTCACCCGGGGTCGCCCGCTCCACCTCATGTACGGCGGGGTCAACTCCGACACCGTGCTCGAGGGGTACGAGCAGGTCAACGGCGTGATGAGCAACATCATCAGCCGCATGGCCAACGAGATGGCCTGCCGGGCCACGGCGGCCGACTTCGCCCGGGACCCCGAAGACCGGCTGCTCTTTCCGCACGTGGAGGCGAGCGCCATCCCGGGGCTCGACGACGCGTCGATCGAAGCCAACATTCTCTACCTGCACGAGCGCGTGCTCGGCGAGACGATCACCGCGGACGACCCGCGCTTCAACGACACCTTGTTCCTGTTCGAGAGCGTCTATGAAGACGGACTCTCGGGCATCGCGGTCGGCGAGTACCCGGCCACCCTCATCGCACCCTGCCGACAGTCCACCCACCCCGAAACCGGCGACCCCCTCGAAGTCCCCATCGTCGATGACCCCGACTACACCGTGCGCGCCTGGATGGCCGTGGTCTCGGCCATGCTCGGCGACTTCCAGTTCATCTACGAATAGGCCCGAAGCAAAGGAGACACGACGATGAAACGACGCAACTTCTTCTCATGGATGGCAGGCGCGGGCCTGTGTGCTGCGGGTATCGGACGCGGAGCCCTGGCGGATCTCGCCGCGGGCAAGCGCGTGAGCGGGGGAACCTACGACGGCCCGTTCTTCGTGCACTTTGCGGCCGACGGCGGCTGGGACCCCACCGGCTTCTGCGATCCTCACACCAACCTGCATCGCGGATACGATGAGAGCGGCATCGTCAGCCTCGGCGGCATCCGCTACGCCAACGTCGGTGACAACGCGGCGTTCTTCGAGCGGTTTGCCGACCGCCTGCTCATCGTCAACGGGCTCGACGTCACGACCAACAACCACGCGGTGGGGCGGCGCTACGTCAGCACGGGCAAGCAAGACGAGACGCATCCGCACTGGGCCGCGCTGGCCGCGGGCACCCACGGCCCCGAGCTTCCGCTCGCCTACGTTGCCGAAGCATCACAGAGCGCCTCCGAAGGCGTCGTGGCCCGCAGCCGCGTCTCCAACAGCAGCGTGCTCGCCGACCTGTCGTTCCCCGACCGCGTCAACCCGGGCAACGTCGAGGACCTCTCCACCTACCAGACCGAGCCGGCGCTCGAGATGGTGTCGGCGTGGCGGCAGTCTCGGCTCGATCGGATGGCGCAGGAGCAGCACCTCCCCCGCATCGACAACGCGATCGACAACCTCGCCGTCGCGCGCTCGGGCTCCAACGAACTCGAGCTCCTGCAGAGCTACTTGCCCGAAGCGCTCGCGGCCACGGGCATCGAGCAGCAGATGCAGGTCGCGCTGGCAGCCTACGCGGCCGGCATCGCCATCTCGGCGACCTTCGGCATGAACGGGTTCGACACCCACCAAAACAACGACGCCAACCAAGACAACGCGCGCGCCAGCTTCTTCGGCGCAATCATGCGGTTCTGGGACGAGGCCGAGCGCCTCGGTGTCGCCGACCGCGTGGTGATGAGCATCGGCTCCGACTTCGGCCGCACCAACCGCTACAACGGCAACAACGGCAAGGACCACTGGCCCGTCACCAGCATGATGCTCATGGGCCAAGGCATCGAGGGCAACCGCATGGTCGGCGCCACCGACGACGAACAGTACGCGCTGCGGGTCGACCCCGACACGCTCGCGCTGTCCGAGGACGGCGTCACGCTCACGCCCGCCCACGTACACGCCGAGCTGCGCAAGCTCGCTGGCGTCTCGGACGCGCTGCAGGCTCGATTCCCGCTGCCCGTCGAGCCGCTGCCCGGCAGCATCCTCGGGGTGGCGTAGGGTCCGACACGCGACGAGGCTGGTGGACGGCTGTTCGTTCACCGGTCCTCGTGGCGAACACGATCGAAAGATCCGCCGATCGAACGCGAACTTCCGCTCTGCCGCGCCTCGCCGCGCCCACCTACCGTGGTCGCATGCTTGGCTCTCATCAAGGCGCCTTGGCGGTCGTCGAGGCCCGTCTCCATGGTTGAACCACGGGACGGGTCCGGGCCGAGGGGCGAGTTCTGGGACGCTGCGTTCGGGGAGAAGGAACTGATGTGGGGCTTCGAGCCCACTGCGTCCGCGCGCGCAACCGCCAATGTGTTCGCGAGCGCAGGAGTCGAGCGCGTACTGATTCCCGGGGTCGGCTACGGACGTAACGCTCAGCCTTTCCTCGACCGTGGAATGTCGGTGTCGGGCATCGAACTCTCTGCACGCGCGATCGCGTACGCGCGCGCACGCTTGGGTCTGACGTTTCCCATCGTGCATGGGTCGGTCATCGACATGCCGTTCGATGGGTCTACCTACGGCGGGATCTACTGCCACGGTCTCGTCTACCTCCTCGATGAGCGACATCGGCGGAAGCTCATTCGCGACTGCTACCGCCGGCTCGAACCGGGAGGTCGAATGGTCTTCACGCTGATCTCGAAGAGCGCGCCGATGTATCGCGCGGGTCGGCGGCTCGGGGAAGACTGGTACGAGAGGTTGCCGGGTGTCCCGATGTTCTTCTACGACGCCGCGTCGGTGCGTCGAGAGTTCGGCGCCTACGGTTTGGTCGCTTGCGCGGAGATCGACGAGCCGACGGGTCGCGGAGGGTCCATGCCCTTCATCGAGGTGCATTGCACCCGGGAGAGGTCTGTCGCGGAGGTGAGGGCTGTGCCGGAGTTGTTGCGTGCCGGGGCGGCCGAGGTCACGGTTCGCGGCCCCCTCGACACGGCCGGTGCGAGGGCGATCGCCGACGCGTTGCTACGAAGCAACACGACGATCTTGCGGATGTCAGGCTGCAGCGTTACCGACGCGGATGCGTTGGCGTTGGCATCTGGGCTGCGTGCGAACACAGCCCTGCGGGAACTCTGGCTGTCCGAAAACACGATCGGCGACGAAGGAGCCTCGGCGTTGGCCGAAGCCCTTGCCTCCCAACGCGGCCTGATGACGCTGTGCCTCGAGGGCAACCGACTGGGTGAAGGGGCGTCCCGGTCGGTCGGGAGCATCCTGGCCTCGTGCACCACCCTCGAGGAGCTGGGACTCGGACGCAACCCGTTGGGGGACACGGGCGTGGCGGCGCTCGCCGAAGGTGTCGCTGCCAGCGGGTCTCTGCTCTCCCTCAGCCTCCATCACACCGAGGTGTCCGACCGCGGAGCGCGCCACGTGGCGCAAGCGCTCGGTCGCAACACTGCCCTCGAGATCCTCCGCCTCGATGGCAACGCGATTCATCAGGCCGGGGCAGAGGCGGTCCTCGAAGCTGCGAAGCGCCACCCCACGCTTCGGTCCATTCACTTCGAAGGCAACCCCGTCTCGTCGGAGGTTCACGATGCGCTCGCGGCCGCTGTACGAGGAGTGGATGGGGCACGATGAACAACCCTCCTTTCGGCTTCATGTCGCGGATCGTGACGACCACGCTTCCGTTGCCCTGTCATAGCGGACGCTCTTGATGTTGGCCCACGAAAAGAGCTGCTCTGTGGCGAACCGCTAAACCACGCGGGTAATGACAGCGCCCCCGAAACGCGTCTCTGCGTTGGTCAGGTCTCGCAGTGTGCCCAACACAGCTTGCCTTCCCGCCTTGAACCGCGTTCCGCTGACGCCGTTCTGCCCCACGCGGTTTTGCGGTTCGCCCCCCCTAGAACCGGACGCCGCGTCCGAGCGTCCAGGCTAGCCGTCGTTCGCGGTCGTTGCGGTCGACGACGGCCAGCCGGATCGCGCCGGCGACCAGGGCCACAGCGCCGATCGACCCGCAGATGATCGCGGCGGTGCGGGTCTGTCTGGAGCGGTCGATCTTCCTCGCGTAGGTGGCTTCGAGGTCGGCTTCGGCGGCCAGTCGCCACTGCTGCTGGCTGTGGACCGCGAGCACGAGCGATGCGACGCCGAGGGCCCCGCCACCCGCGACGAGGCTGAGTCCGACCGCGTCGCTGCGCCATGCCTCGCGGTCGCTGTCGCGGTGCGTTTGCGGCTCGGGGCGCCCGGTGGCCTCGGTGGGGGGCGGCGGGGTGCGTTCGATGTCGCCGCCGCATCGCTTGGCGTTCGTCGCTGCGGCACTTCGCGCGGCCTCGGACACGCGCAGCGCGGCGTACTCCCGGTACAGCTCGATCGCCTGCGGGCAGTTGCCGGCCCGGCGCTCGGACTGCGCCCAGCCGTACAGGTAATCGGGGTTGGGGTCGTCTTGGTACGCGTCGGCGTATGCGGCACTCGCCTGGCCGAACTTCTCCTCGGCGTAGAGGATGTCGGCCTCTTCGGCCATCTTGGCGGCCGCGTCGGGGTCGAGCAGCGCGAACACCAGTGCGAGGGCGAGCGTCATTGCGGGGGCCGAGGCGCGTCGAGATCGTACCCCGGCGGCCGCGACTTCGTCTTGTGGCGGCGCCTCTTCTTGCGGCGCGTAGGCTTGGTCGGGGCGGCGACGGGCTCGACCGGCGGGGCGGGCGACGCCTCGATGACCTCGGGTTGTGCCTCGGCAGGAGGCGCGGGTGGTTCGGGTTCGGGGGGCGGGGTTGGCTCGATGACTTCGGGGGCGATCGCAGCCGGCTCAGCGGGCGGCGGCGCGGGTTGGGCCTCGAGCACGGGCGTGGGCGGAGCCGGAGGCGCGGCCACGACCGCGGGGCTCGGGGGCGGTGCCGGGGCGTCGTCTTCGCCCGTCACCATCATCGCGGCGACCCCGGCGGCGAGCAGCGTCGGCGCAGCAAAGCCGAGCACGAGTGGCCACCGACTCGGCGGTGGCGGGGCCTGGGCTGCTCGCACTGCGGGGACGGGCGTCGGCGCGGGCAGCGGAGGCGCAAAGGCGGGGTAGGGCTGCCAGGGCACGCAGGCTGCGACCCAGCGAGCGACCGTCTCGTTGCCGAGGTCGAGCCCCCGGCCCTGCCCATTGGCGAATGCCTGCACCGCGTCGGCGAACGCCTCCGCCGTGTCGAAGCGTTGCTCGGGGTCGTGGGCCAGGGCCGTGAGCACGATCGCCTCGAGCTCGGCGGGGTAGTCCGGGTCGCGGTCGGTCGGGCGTTCGTACTCGCCGCTGATGATCTGGTGCATCACCGCGTAGTCGTTGTCGCCGTAGAAGAGCCGCTCGCCCAGCGTCGTCTCGTACAGCAGCACGCCGAGCGCGTACACGTCGCTACGCCGATCGAGCGCGTCCGAGCGGCACTGCTCGGGGGAGAGGTAACCCATCTTGCCCTTCACCCCGCCCGCTTCGGTGGTGCGCGTGTGGGCCGTCGCCGTGGCCACGCCGAAGTCGGTGACCTTGACCGTGCCGTCGTAGCCGACGAGCACGTTCGAGGGGGAGACGTCGCGGTGCACGAAGCCGGGCGCGCCGCCGTGTTTGCCCGGCCACTCGTGGAGGTGATGAAGGCCGCGGGCGACCGCCACCACGACCGAGAGCGCCGCGTCGAGCGGAGGCCGGACGTCTCGTTCGCCCGCGGTCCGCAGCAGCTTGCCCAGGTCGGGCCCGTGCACGTACTCGAGCAGCATGAACGCCCGACCGTCGCCCCGGCCGTGGTCGAGCACCGACACCAGGTTGGGGTGGCACAGGCCCGAGGCGATCGACAGCTCTCGGTGAAACATCTGCACGAAGCGCGGGTCGTCCGCGAAGTGCGGGAGGATGCACTTGAGCGCATACACGACGCTGCGCGGGTCACCGACGGGGCGCGCGAGGTGGACCTCGGCCATCCCGCCCCTCCCCAGAGGCTGGAGCAGCTCGTACCTGCCGATGTGCCCCAACGACACCCCTTTAGTGTAGAGCATTCACGCGCCCGGGCGCGGCACGAGCGAGCGCGTCCACGCATCGAGCTGCCCCAGAACCCGGTCTCGGACCGCCCCAGGCTGCGTGAGGTCGACGATCTTGTCGTGCAGCACACCACGCGCGCGCGAGAGCCGGGTGGTCACCGTGCTCACCGGGATGTCGAGCACCGCCGCAATCTCGGGCGTCGACATGTCCTCCCAGTAGAACAGCTCGACCGCAATCTGCTGGTCGGGCCCCAGCTTCGCGTACGCGAGCAGGATCAGGTGGTGCTCCTGCCGGTTGGCCACGATCATCGAAAGCGACGTCTGCGCAGAGGTGCCGCCGAAGGCGACCTTGCGCTCGAACGCCTGCGCGCGTGCGCTCGATCGCAGGTGGCGCAGCAGCTGGTTGCGGGCGATGCCGAACAGGTAGGACTTGAACGACGACTCGCCCCGGAACTTGCCTAGGTTCTCTTGTACGGCCAGGAACGTCTTCTGCGTGAGGTCTTCGGCCACGCGGGGAACCTTCACGTCGAAGAAGCGGCGCACGTTCGGGTAGTACCGCTGGACCAGCGCACCGCCTGCTTCGGCGTTGCCCGCTTGCCACGCGGTGACCAACGTCTGGTCGTCGGTCTGCGCTGCCCCCACTGCCCGCCTAGAGTACCGCACGGGCCGGGCGCGGGGAACGCTGCTACGGCGTGTAGCGAGCGACCCAGGTGTCGTCTTCGCCAGGGCGGGTCATGCGTCCAGCCACGGTGATCTCTCGCCCCGGTCCGAGCACCACGGCTTCGATGCGGTCGTCTCCGTTGCCCGACCCGTCGACGGGCTCGACCGCCCACAGCTGCTCCCCAGTGGTGTCGTACTTGGCTAGCCAGGCGTCTTCGGTGTTGCCCGAGTTGAGGTAGCCGGCCGCCACGATGTTGCCGAGGTCGTCGATCGCCACGCTCGTGAACGCGTCGGCGTCCTGCCCGGGCCCCGGCTGCGTCTCCACCCACTGCAGCGCGCACGAGCCGGGTGGGTAGTAGCCCAGCCAGGCGTCGGTCGACTCTTCGGTCTCGCGGGTGGCCCGGCCCGCAGCCGCCACTTCGCCCGAGGGACCCACGGCGACTGCGAAGATCCGATCGTCGGCGGCGAGGTCATCGTCGCCGCCGAGGTCCTCGCACGGGGGCTCGAACGCGTTGCCGTCGAGGTCGAGCGCGCGCAGGTGGCGGTCGAGATCGGCCGGTTCGTACTCCATCGTGCCGCCCACCACGACGCGCCCGGCGGGGTCGTACGCGACGGCCTCGGCGAAGTCTCGAAGACTCTCGCCCCCGTCGAAGGTCTGCGACCACACGGTGCTGATCACCATGCCGCTCTTGCCCTCGTCCGCGACCGCGAAGCGAATGACGCCGAAGTCGGAGTTGCTCGGAGCTCCGACTCGCGCCGCGACGACCATGTCCCCGCTGGGCAGGGAGACCATCGCGTACCCTCGCTCGCTCGCTGGTGGCTCGTCTCCGACGACGAACGACCACTGCGTGTCTCCGGTCGTCGCGTCGAACTCGGTCAGCCAGAAGTCCTCCCGCGGGGTGACTTCCTTCTTCATCATCTTCTTCGTGGGCTCGACCGCGTTCACGATCTGGCCCAATGCTCGAACGTTGCCGGTGGGGCTCGGCGCGAGCGCCCAGATCGCGTCGCTGCGTCCGGCGCTGCCGGCCATCGTCCGGGTCCAGACGGTCGCTCCATCGGGCCGAAAGCGGGTGACGAAGCCGTCTCGTGCACCGCTGGGGCCGAACATGCCCGCGACCACGATGTCGCCGTCGGGGGTCAGCATCGCGGCCTCGGCTTGGTCGTCTCCTTCGAGCGAGGACGAGAAGTTCAGCAGCAGCATGCCCGAGGGTCTGCAGTCGGGGTTGCAGCCATCGGCCTCCCGATCGTTCCCGTCGTCGCACAGCTCGCCCAGCTCGATTGCGCCGTTGCCACACTCGGGCGGCGTCGGGCCGGTCGTCGACGAGCCCGAGCCGTCGCTCGACCCCCCGCCCGTGCTTGGCCCTTGGGTGCTCGAGGCATCGCCCGAGGATGTCGTGCCCATCGAGTCCTCGGGCACGACGCACGCGTTGGCCCACGGCTCGGGCGCGTTGCCGCTGTAGCGGTAGCCGCTGGCGCAGGCGGGGTCGAGGTACCCGCAGGCGCCGATCGGAAAGCACAGCCCGGCGTTGCCCGCCAGGCTCATGCACTGCTCGTCGGTCGAACACGCGAACCCCGGCGGCTCTCGGCAGCCGCCCAAGAGCAGAGCTCCCGCGGTGATGCTCAACGCGACGCGCATCGAGCGTCGAGTGTATCTCAGCGACGGGGTCAGTCCCGCTTGGCCATCTTCTCGATCTCCCAGGCGCGGCCGATGCTGTCCTCGACCACGATGAAGGGCTCCTCTGAGAAGACCCAGCGCTTCTTGCCGTACTTCTCCTCTTCCTTGGGCTCTCCCCAGACCTTCTTCATCGTCGCGATCAGCTCCTTGTCGTAGCCTTCTTGCCCCTCGAAGGGGACGGTGAAGCGGACGCTCTTGATCTTGCCGGTCTCCTTGTCGAAGGTCGGCCAGACGGTCGTCGTGTACGACTCGAGCTCGGTCGGGAGCAGGTGGATGTCGGTGCTGGCCTGCGCCTCACCGAGCATGTCGACCTTGTCGCCGAACATCTTCTTCATCTGCTCGCGCTTCTTCTTGGCCTCTTCCTTGGTGAGCTTCTCGAGCACGTCGCCGTAGTGCTCGTTGAGCCCCGCGAGGTCCATGCCGAGCAGCGGCTCGGTCTCGAAGCCGAACTTGGCCTTGTCGGTGCCGATCAGCTTTTCAAACGGCATGTACGCCGAGTACTCGACGTCCTTCGTGTCGGGGCTGAAGCTCTCCTTGAGGTAGACGCGCAGGCCCTTTTCGGCGTTGTACCAGGCGAAGACGTCCTTCCCGAGCTCGGTCTGCTTCTTGGGCTCGCCCCACTTCTCGGTGAGCATGGCCTTGAGCTCGTCACCCTTGGTGGGCACCGACAACCGCATGCTCACCAGCACTTTGGCCGGACCGCGGTCGGTGGCGAACGAGCCCGCCTTGATATCGCCTTCGTACTCGTCGAGCGCGACCAGCTTGCTCGTCAGCCCCGGGACGGCCTTCTCCGCCTCCTCCTCGGAGCCGCCGAGCTTCACGCTGGCCAGCGGCGGCGGGAGCTCGGGCGATTTGCCGGGGAACAGCTCGGCCATCGGCTTCTTGGCGGGCTTCTTCTCTTCGGCCGCGTCTTCTTTCGAGTCTTCGGCCTTCTTCTCGCTGTCGCAGCCGCCAAGCAGCGCGAGGGAGAGAACAGAGGTTGTCAGGAGGAGTTGCGTCGCTCGCAGCATGTCGACCCTCATAGACGGAAGCGTCGGATGGGTGTCGTGCGCTGCCGACCGCCGTTGTTTGCGTAGGGTCACGGCCCGTGGGCCGTTTTTTTGCTTGGCTTGTCTCCGTGGCTCCGGTTGCGTAAGCCCTCCACAGCATGCTCGCGTGGGCGCTGGCGGTGACGCTGTTCGAGGGGGAGCTGCGGTGGCAGGCCCCGGGGGGTTGTCCGCAAGTCGAAGAGGTGCAGGCGCGGATCGACGCCGCCGGGGGGTTGGGGGACCTGGTCGTCGACGCTCGGGCGCAGCTCGACGCGGACGGGGCGTGGACCCTGCACCTGTCGATCGCGCTTGGCGACGTGTCGGACGCGAGGGTCCTCCATGCCGACGACTGCGACGCCCTGGCGGAGGCGGCGGTGCTGCTGATCGCCACGCGTCTCGACGAGGTTGCGGGATCCGAGCCTGCGCCGATTCCCATGCCTGAGCCTGAGCCTGAGCCGGTGCCGATCCCCGAGCCTGAGCCTGAGCCTGAGCCTGCGCCGATTCTCATGCCTGAGCCTGAGCCGCTCGCCGCGCCGCAGCCGCGGGTCGAGCCTGGGCCCGCGCCCGACGAGCCCCTGCCGACCGGAGTCGTTCTGGCGCTTGCGTCCGGCGTCGGCGTGGAGTCGGTGCCCAGGCCCAGCCTCGCGGTCGAGCTCGCATTGGGCTACGCCTGGCCCCGACTTCGGCTGGGGTTGCGCGGCCGCCTGCACGCCGCGCCCGAGGTCGCGCTCGACGAGCAGCGCAGCATGCGGGTGCTCGTCGGGACGGCGGGAGCGAGGGTGTGCGCTCGGCCGTCGCGGCGCCGGGTCGAGTTTCCGATGTGCGGGGAACTCGCGCTGGGCGGCAACCGCTCGATCACGCGTGGCCCGGCGCGGGATCGCGGTGGTCTTTGGCTGGAGGCCAGCGCCGGTGCGGGCGTGGCGTGGTTCTTCGCCGACCGCTGGGCGTTCACCGGACAGCTCTCCGGGGTCGTGCCGCTGGTGGGGAGCGCTTTCACCCTCGATGGATCGCGCGCGTGGGCGCCGGCGGTCGTCGGCGGGCGAGCGCTCGTGGGCGTAGAATTTCTGTGGCCGATCCAGATTGCGGGTCGGCCGGAGAAGTCCCGGTAGGCATGCTGCACGCACCCGAGCTGCGCGCGTTCGAGCGCACGTACCGCGACGAGGGGCCGTTCGTGGCGGCGGTCTTGGGTCGGCTGGCCGTGCCCTCCGAGGCGGTGCACGACGCGGTGCAAGACGTGTTCGTGGCCGCGTACCGACGCTGGCCCGACTTCGACGACACGCGCCCGGTCCGGCCGTGGCTGACCGCGTTCGCCCACCGCGTGGCGTTTCGGTACCGACGCAGCCAGGCCCGCCGCGATCGCAAGCGGGCCGCGTTGCGCCACGTCCACGTCGTCACCGAGCGCTCCTCGGCCGAGCGAGCCGACGCGCGGGCGTTTCTCCGGCGATTCCTCGCGCAGCTCGACGACGGCCACCGCCATGTCTTCATGCTCAGCGAGCTCGAAGGTCGCACCGCACCCGAGATCGCGAAGGTGGTCGGCATCTCCACCGAGGCGGTCTACGGGCGCGTCCGTCGGGTTCGCAAACGCCTCCACCGGGCGCTCATGGACGACGCGCGCGAGCCCGACGCTGCGGCGGCCAGTGTGCTCCCGCCCTTCGGCGCGCTGTTGCCCCACCTGGGCTTCGGTGCCGCCGCGAGCGGGCTCGGCAGCTCCCTCGCCGCAATCAAGGCGATCTCCGCCATGTTGGTCGTGAGCGCAGCCGCCGTTGTGGGCGTCGTCGTGCTGACTCCGGAGGTCGAGCCCGCGCCGGTCGTCGCGGAGGTGCCCACGTCCGACGTCCGCGCTTCGTCGCCCTCGCCAGCACCCAACCCCGCACCCGCGCCGCCGGTGGGTGCTACGCCCACGCCCCAGGCCATGCCCGCCGCGACGGCTCGTCCGCGCCGCGCGGCGTCGAGCCCGGAGGTCGAGACGTCCTCGCTCGACGATGAAGCGGCGCTGCTGCGAGCGGCCAAGCGAGCCCAGGTCGCGGGACGACTCGAGGACGCGTTGACTCAGCTCGACGTGCACGCACGACGCTTTCCCGACGGCCAGCTCGCCGATGGTCGCAGGCGGGCTCGCATCCGGGTGCTCTGCGACCTCGGCCGCACCGCTCAGGCTCGGGGCGAGGCCAAGCTGCTCGCCGGTCGATCGCCGGGAGATCCGCTCGCGATCCAGGCGCTCGAAATCTGCACTGCACCGATCCGATCCTCGGCTCGGCCGGAGAAGCCGAAGGTGAAACCATGACGCGCCTCAACATCGCCTCTTCCTTGCTCCTCTCCTTGACCCTGATCGGCTGCATCACCGACAAGGACGTCGGCCTCGAGACGGAGAGCTCCGAGAGCTCGTCCGAGAGCTCGGCGAGCGCCTCTGGTTCCGACTCCCAGTCGGGCGGGAGCGCCGACGACACGGGTGTCATCAGCGGCACCGCGACGGATGGCGGGGACGACACGGGCGTCATCAGCGGCACTGCGACCGATGGCGGGGACGACACCGGCATCATCAGCGGAACCGAATCCGCGAGCGCGAGCGCGACCACCGGCTCGGAGTCGGGGACCGGCTTCGACACCGAGCAGTTCGACGCGCAGTCGTACTGTGAGAACTCGGGCGGCACCTGGGACGACGCCACGTGTGACCACTACTTCTGCGGAACGCCCAACGAGTGCGCCGCAGTCATCCCTGGCTGCGACTGTGGTCCGGACGCGAACTTCGTGGAGGAGGTCGGCTGCGTGCAGAGCCTCGAGTGCGACCCGTTCGAGTTCGACTGCGGCCCCGCGCTCTCTTGCGATGCGCCCAGTCAGTACTGCGACATCCTGATCCCGGGCGTGCCGAAGGCGGAGACGGAGTACGACTGCATCGCGACGCCCAAGAGCTGCACTGCCGACTACACCTGCGACTGCTTCGCCGACGCCGGCGACTTCGAAGGCGAGTGCAGCGAAGGTGGCGACGGCGGGATCACCATCACCTTGATCGCGCCATAGCGGCTCAGGACAGCAGCCCGGCTTCTTTCGCGAAGCGGGTCATGTCGTCGGCGGCGCTGGCCAGGTCGTCCCGGGTCTTGATCGGCAGGAAACGTCGGTCTCGATCCACGTCGAGGTAGGCGCTGTGGATGAACTCCGTCGCCTGTCCGATCAGCCGCTCGAACTGCACCACCTCGAGCTTGCCGTCGGTCAGCTCCCGGGCGCCCTGCGGCCAGTCGATCCTCTTGCGGACGGCGAACCAGGTCAGGGGGATGTCCATGTCGACCGCGGCGGCCGAGAGCCACAGGGTGTTGGTGTTGAAGTGAGGGTAGTCGGCGAGGTCGGTGCCCTCGGGCAGGCGGAAGCCCTCGATGATCGCGGGCCGGCCGTTCGAGGGGAGCTGCGCGATGCAGCCGCCCGCGTCTCCTTCGACCCGGCGCACGACTTCGACCGAGATGCCGGCGCCCTTGTCGGCCTTTTCGATGTGGGCGCCGAGCACGAAGGGGTCGAGCGAGGCGCCTACGTTGTCGACGTTGGAGACGAGGATGTGCTCGACGCCTCGCTCGCGCAGCTTGGCGAGCACGCCGCTCCCGCGCAGTCGGCCGAGGGTGTCGCCGTGGCCCGGCGCCGAGTAGAGCGCGGTGGGCGGGAGGTCGGCCGCCTCGGGCAGATCTTGCAGCGGCGTGCCGTCGGGCAGGACGCGCGGCATGATCGACTGCGAGAAGCTGTAGCGGTCGGCCTCGGGCAGGCCTCCCCACCCGATCTCGGCCAGGTGCGCCTCGCTGGGGCCCTCGGTCGCGAAGCTGTGCATGAGCACCACCGGGATCGAGCCGCCCAGCGTCTCGGCGCGCTGCTTGATCTCGGCCAGCTTGATCGCCAAGAAGCTGACGTCGTCGTGCCCGGGGACCACGGGCACGATGCCCTTGGCACCGCCACCGAAACGGGTCGCCATGCCGCCGTTGAGCACGAGGATGGCGACCTTGCCCGCCTTGATCGCCGCTTCGCCCGTGGCGGTGGCGCGAGCCCGCACCGCTTCGGCATCGGGCGCGGTGGGTCGCAGGTCCACCGGGGCCTCCGTCAGGGGCTCAGGGGCCGTCGATAGCCGGTTGGCCTTGGGGTCCAGGCTGCCGCTGCCCACCTTCTGCCGAAGGGCAGAAAATTGAGCGTTGTCAAAGGAGTACGAGCGAACCGACGGCCGAAGTTCCACGGACCGTCCCATATCATCGGGTCCCAGAACCTGCTAGTGTGCTCGCCACTCGGCGCACGCAGATCGCGCGCCGGGACGACTTCCCCCGACGGCAACAACGTACGCCGTTCCCCTCGAGTGACGAGGCTGCGACTCCGAAGACGCGCACGCCGCAAGCTGCCGCCAAACTGGGCGCCCGCCACTCCAACGAGACCTCCGACTTTCAACCGAAAACCAATGGCACAATCCGTCATCGTCGTGAACGCGGACGGCCCCGAGAAGCGGGTCGCCCTGATCGAAAATGGAATCCTCTCCGAGCTGTACGTCGAGCGCGAGCGCGCCCGCGGCACGGTCGGCAACGTCTACAAGGGTCGCGTGCTTCGCGTGCTCCCCGGCATGCAGGCCGCCTTCGTCGACATCGGCGAAGAGAAGGCCGCCTTCCTCTACGCGGGCGACATCGCCAAGACCAAGGGCGGCAGCGGCGACGAAGAGGAGAAGCTTCGCGTCAGCAAGGATGGCGTCTCGCCTCCGCGGCGCTCGGGCAAGCCCGCGCCGATCGCCGAGCTCGTCAAGCCGGGCCAGGAGATCCTCGTGCAGGTCGTCAAGGACCCGATCTCCAACAAGGGCGCCCGCATCACCTCCTACGTCTCGCTTCCGGGGCGCAACGTGGTGTTCATGCCCACCGTCAGCCACATTGGCATTTCGCGACGCATCGCCAAGGAGCGCGATCGCAGGCGCCTGCGCAAGCTGGTCGACCAGATGCGGCCCAAGGGCGCGGGCTTCATCGTGCGCACAGTCGCCGAGAACGCCACCAACGGGCAGGTCCGGGCCGACATGGACTACCTGCTGCGGCTGTGGGCCAACATCAAGGCCAACGAGCGCATCCACCGTGCGCCCGTCATGCTCTACCGCGACCTCGACCTGACGCTCCGCGTCGTCCGGGACAACCTCTCGCCCGACCTCGACCGCGTGATCTGTGACGACCGCGTCCAGCACGACCGCCTCAAGCGCTTCGTCGAGACGTTCATGCCCGACTACGCCGACAAGATCGAGCTCTACCAGCGCGGTGAGCCGATCTTCGACGGCTATGGCATCGAGCTCGAGATCGATCGCGCGCTCGAGCGCAAGGTCGGGCTCAAGAGCGGCGGGTCGCTCATCTTCGACCAGGGCGAAGCGCTCACCGCGGTCGACGTCAACACGGGCAAGTTCGTGGGCTCCAAGGGCCGCACGCTCGAAGAGACGATCACGCAGACCAACCTCGAAGCGGCCGAAGAGGTGGCCGATCAGCTCCGCCTGCGCAACGTCGGCGGCCTGATCATCATCGACTTCATCGACATGGACAAGGAGTCCAACCGTCGCAAGGTCTACCGCAAGCTCCAAGACGCGCTCCGCAAGGACCGCGCAAAGGCGCACATCACCAAGATCTCCGAGATGGGCCTGGTGGAGATGAGCCGCAAGCGCACCCGGGAGAGCCTGGGCCGCATGCTCACCGCCACGTGCAAGCAGTGCAACGGCAAGGGCTACACCAAGTCGCCGTCCACCGTCGCCTACGAGATCCTCCGGGAGATCCGGCGCGATGCCGCACACATCACGGGCGAGAACATCGCCGTCTACGCCAACCCCGAGGTCGCCGAGCTCATGCGCGGCGCCGAGTCGATGGCGGTCGATGACACCGTCAAGCGCGTCCACCGTGCCATCGAGATCCACTCGAGGAAGAACTTCCACGTCGAGCAGTTCGAGGTGAAGGGCAAGCAGCCCGGCAAGGGTCCGCGCAAGAAAGACGGCAAGCGCGCCGAGGCCAGCGAAGACGCGTCCGCCTCCGCGTGAGGCGCTGGTAGACTCTCCGCACGATGGGCGAGACCGGCGAGCTTCCCGACGATCGACGTCGGGCCGAACGCGTCGACGTGAACTTCGAGTTTCGCGGCGACGCCGACACGCCGATTCACGTCGCCAACCTCTCGGAGTACGGCGTGTTCGTGCAGACGGACCGCCATCTGCCTCTCGGTGCCGAGGTCGACCTGCGGTTCACCGTGGTCATCGACGACCCCATCCTCATCGAGGGCCGTGGTCGCGTGGTCCGGCACCAATCCGACCCGGTCGGCATGGGGTTCGAGTTCACCAAGCTCGACCCCGAGATGCTGCTGCGGGTCGCTGACGTCGTCCGGCGCAATCGCCCCCGCGACTCGGGTCCTCCCATCGTCACCGCCGAAGACGACCTCGAGCGGTCGGCGGCGGACGTGCGGGCCAGGCGCGTGGTGTCCGGGTCGGACGACGGCGAAGACGAGGAGGCCGCGCAGACCCTCGTGAATCTGCGTGCCGTCGACGTGGAGATCATCGAAGACACCGATCTGCCGGCCGACGACGGCAGCGACCTCTGAGACGGCCTATACTCGAAGCCTCCTAACCTGCCGTAGGTTCTGCAGTGAGCATCGGAAAGCGCCTCCTCGATCTGGCCCGGGCCAACGTCACCGACTTCCGTGACGCGTTCTCCTCCGACGCTCTGCGCGATCTCCTCAACTCCGACGGTGAGTCCGAGGCTGCGGTCGAGCCCGAGGAGAGCACGACGAGCGGCGACGCCGAAGGGGGCTCGGTCGGCAAGAAGGCCGGGAGGCGCGCTCGCATGTTCAAGGACGCCGCCGAGGAGGCGTGGGAGCGGGCCTACGAAAAAGCCCGCACGGGCGCAGGCGTTCGCGGGGCGCCGCCCACCGACCCCGTCGCCGATCGCAAGCGCTGGTACAAGACGCTCGAGGTCGAACCGGGGGCCGACTTGCGCACGGTTCGAAAGGCCTACCGCAAGCTCCTCTTGCAGTATCATCCCGACCGCCACGCGTCCGACCCTGAGAAGTACAAGGCGGCAACCGAGGTCACGCGAAGGCTGACCGAGGCGTACAACGGGCTCACTCGATACCTCGGCGGGTGAGCCCGCCGCCCCCATCCCTCGCGAGATCGCGGAGGGGTTGGAGGGTCGGGCACCGACGAGGTCTCGAAGTCCCATGCAGACGCAGACCGCATCCTCCCCGAAGCGCATCTCCAACAAGCGCTCCCAAGACGAGAAGAAGACCAAGAAGAAAAAGAAGAAGAAGGCTTCGATGGCGGAACGGGCCGACCGTCACGTGCTCTACGAGCAGGCGGTTCAGGATCCCAAGACCGACGTCGCGACCCTGGCCAAGCTCTACAAGAAGATCCGGAAGAAGCCCGCGCGCTCCTTTCGCGAGGACTTCTGCGGCACCGCGACGCTCTCGACCGAGTGGGTCAAGGGCGGCAGCGACCGCACCGCCTATGGCGTCGACCTCGACCTGCCCACGCTCGAGTGGGGCCGAGAGCACAACATCGGCTCGCTCGACGTGCTCGACGCTCAGCGCATCGAGCTCGCCTTGGGCAACGTGCTCACCGCACGCGGCCCCAAGGCGGACCTCACCGCGGCGCTGAACTTCAGCTACTGCTGCCTCAAGGAGCGCAAGCAGCTGCTCGCCTACTTCAAGAACGCTCGCAGGAACATGACCAAGGACGGGCTGTTCTTCCTCGACGTGCTCGGCGGCACCGAGACCATGGGCCCCGACGAGAACCGCCACGACCTCGATGGCTTCACCTACCGGTGGAAGCAGCACTGCTTCGATCCGCTCACGCACGAGCTGTACTGCACCATCGCGTTCTTCTTCAGCGACGGCTCCAAGCTCGCGCCCGCGTTCGAGTACGACTGGCGCCTGTGGACGATGCCCGAGCTGTGTGACGTGCTCGACGAGGCCGGGTTCTCGCGTACGCACCGGCTTTGGGAGAAGACCGACAAGAAGGGCAACGGCACGGGTCGCTTCTACGAGCCCAAGCGGGTCGAAAACCAAGAGTCCTGGTGGACCTACCTGGTCGCGGAGTACTGATGGGCAAGAAGAAGCAAAAGTCCAAGGGCAAGGGCCGCTCGAAGCCCAAGAAGAAGTCGATCGCGTCCCGTGCCGACCGACACAAGCTGTACCAAGCCGCGGTGCAGTCGCCCGAGGCCGACGTCGAGTACTTCTCCACCGTCTACAAGGAGCTGCGCGGCCGCACCGCCAAGTCGATGCGTGAAGACTTCTGCGGCACCGCGTACCTCAGCTGCACGTGGGCCGACAGCAAGAAGAGCCGGACGGCGATCGGCATCGATCTCGACGCCCCCACGCTCCAGTGGGGTCGGGCGCACAACTTGGCGAAGCTGTCCGAGGCCGCGCAGGGCAGGGTCCAGCTCGTCGAGGGCAACGTGCTCGACGGCCTCGGCGAGCCCACCGACATCACGTGCGCCCTGAACTTCAGCTACGGCGTGTTCAAGCGCCGTGACGAGCTGCGCCGCTACTTCGAGGTCGCGCGCCAGGGGCTGGCCGACGACGGCATCTTCATCACCGAGCTCTACGGTGGGTTCGACGCCATCGTCGAGTCTGAAGAAGAGCGCGAACTCGACGGGTTCACGTACATCTGGCAGCAAGCCGAGTACAACCCGATCAACCATCACACGCTCTGCCACATCCACTTCAAGTTCCCCGACGGCAGCAAGATCAAGAAGGCGTTCACCTACGACTGGCGCCTGTGGACCGTGCCCGAGCTGCGCGAGGTCCTCCTCGAGGCCGGGTTCTCCGACACCAAGGTCTACTGGGAGCGCACCGACGAAGACGGCGACGGCACGGGCGAGTACGTGGCGACCGAATGCGAGGAGAACCAGGAGAGCTGGCTCGTGTACATCGTCGGCATCAAATGAAGTCGTCGCAGTCGAGCCGTTCCTCGGACACCACGACGTCGTCGATGAAGCGCTGGTGCGTCTGCTGGAGCGGGACCTCCATGAACGTGGGCAGGCCGATGCGGTTGAAGCCCAGCTCGTCCAGGACGCCGCGGTAGTTCAGGTTCGAGACCTGGCTGTCGGGCACGCCGTTCACGCGCACCTCCATCATGCCGTCGCTGGCCCCGGGGGTGTTGAGGCGGGCGTGCATGACCACGCACGTCCATTCCTGGGCGGTGGGCGCGGCGAACACGGCGGCTTGGCCCCGCTGCCCACCGAGCCAGGTCAGGTCGACCCAGTCTTCGACGCCGTCGCAGTAGACCTGGTCGTAGCCCACGCACGAGTAGGCGCCGCTCCACACCTGGGGCGCGTCTTGGGTGGCCGAAGCGCGCGAGATGAACGCCATCGCGCCGGCGCCGTCGATGCCCTCGAGCTCGACGAGATCGCCGGGGCCTTCGACGGGCCAGCCGTCGTCGACGCGGGTGTGAAAGCGGACCCAGATCTCGTCGAACAGCGCGTCGGGCTGCGCGACGTTGTTCGCCGCCGGTCCCGATCCGAAGCGCATCTCGGCGACGCCCGACCAGCTCTCGCCCGGGAAATGCGTGACCTCGAACGCCGTCGGGCTCTCCCGGCCCGGTCCTTCGAGCGCGATGCCAGCACCGGCCCACCACGCGAAGTGCGACGAGGGGTCGTCGATGTCTTCGAAGTCTTCGCAGAGGATCCACGCGTCCGGGAGCGGGTCGGGACACCCGAGCTCGGCGTCGGTGCCCCCGGTCGTGTCGTCACTCGGATCAGCGTCGGTCTCGCTCGGGCCCGAGGTCGAAGGCGCCGGTGGGTCGGTGTCGGGACCGCTCGTCGCCGAGTCCGTCTGCGTTGCCGAGGAGGAGCTGGAGTCGTGGCCGTCGACCGCGTCCGTCTCCGACGAGGTCGCGGTCTCGTCGTCGCTCACGGCAGGATCACTTGCCGAGAGCGACTCGAACGAGCAGCCGAGGAGGAGCAGCGCCGCCACGTACCAGCACCCTGACGTTCTCACCGTTTCACCGTACCACGCCGGGTCGGGGGATCTACGAGTCGCGGGCGTCCTCGATCGCTTCGGCCGCGGCGTCCGGGTCGAGCGAGGCGACCAGGTCGTGCGCCGACGCTTGGGTGATCGTGGCCATGACCATGTCGCCGCGCTGGGCCGTGCCGTCGGTGAGCACGACTTTGCCGTCGATCTCGGGCGCCTGACCTTCGTGGCGACCATCGAGCAGGAGCTCGCTCTCGCTGCTGGGCCCGTCGACCAGGACACGAATCTTCTGCCCCACCATCGCGGCGTGCCGTTCGGCGCGAATCGACTCCTGCATCTGCATGAGCTTGGCCGCGCGCTCGGCCGCGATGGCCTCGTCGACGCGCTTGGGCTGCATCGCCGAAACGGTGCCGTCCTCGCGGGACCACGGGAACACGCCGAGGTGGTCGATGTCGCCGCGCGCGACGAACTCTTCGAGCCGGGCGTAGGCCTCGGGAGTCTCGCCCGGGTGGCCGACGAGCATGGTGGTGCGTAGCCACAGGCGCTGCCCGGCGTGGGTCTTGGCCTGCCGCAGCTTGTCGGTGAGCTCGATGACGGCGCGCTCGGTGTAGCCGCGACGCATCACCTTGAGCACGTCGGTGTCGACGTGTTGCATGGGCACGTCGAGGTAGGTCGCGATCTTGGGCTGCATCGCGATGCGTTCGATCAGGCCGTCGGTCACCGCCGACGGATAGGCGTAGTGCAGACGGATCCACTCGAGCCCGTCGATCTCCACCAGCGCGTCGAGGAGCTGCTCGAGGTTCGTCTTGGTCTCGAGGTCGGTGCCGTAGCGGGTGAGATCTTGCGCGACCAGGCAGACTTCTTTGGTGCCGGCTTCGACGAGCGCGTGCACCTCTTGCACCACCGAGAAGACGGAGCGGCTGCGCTGCGACCCGCGGAGCTTGGGGATGATGCAGAAGCCGCACGGACGATCGCAGCCCTCGGCGATCTTCACGTAGGCCGTGTGGCGAACGCCGGTGAGCTCGCGGGGCGTCTCGTGGTCGTAGAGATAGGCGCGCTTGGACAGCGCGCTGACCCCCAGCCGCTTGCCCCCGCCGCCGAGGACCTTGGCCAGGCCCAGCATGTCGGCCGACCCCAAGAAGTGATCGACCTCGGGCATCTCGTCAGCCAGCTCGGTGGGGTAGCGCTGCGACAGGCACCCGGCGACGACGAGCGTCTTGTCGGTGCCTTGCTTGGCCTGCGCGAGCTCGAGGATCGTGTCGATCGATTCCTCTTTCGCAGCCTCGATGAACCCGCACGTGTTGACGACCAGCGTGTCGGCGTCTTCGGCCGAATCCACGACCGCGTGCCCGCCGTCCCGGACCACGCCGAGCATCACCTCGGTGTCGACCTGGTTCTTCGGACAGCCCAGGGAGACGAAATAGACCTTGCGCGCGTCCATCGAAGCCCGCCATTTGACACGATCTCGAAGCGTTGGCCATTGGCGCGTCGCGCGCGGTCCCATTCTGCCCCGGCGTGAGATCAGATCGCGAGCCAGGGCCGCACATTGTCCGCCTCGCCAGCTTGACCGGGCCCTTCGCTGCCGCTACCTTCGCGCACCCTTCCGCCGAAGGTCAGACCCAGACATGTCCGTTCGACTCCGCCTTGCTCGTGGCGGCGCCAAGAAGCGCCCCTTCTACCGTATCGTTGCCGCCGACACCCGCTCCCCGCGGGATGGCCGTTTCCTCGAGAAGCTCGGCACGTACAACCCCAACACGGATCCCTCGACCGTCGAGCTCAACATGCCGCGCGTCGAGTACTGGCTCGGCACTGGCGCTCAGCCCAGCGAGACCGTCGCTCGCCTGATCAAGAACTTCGGCAACGCCTCCGACGAGGCCGCCAAGAAAGAGTAGCGCTTCTCGCGCACAGCCCTGCCCACCCGGCGGAGGGGGGCGTTGCAACGGGCGTCGGGCAAACTTCGTGTTTTGCCGGCGCCCGTTTCGTGTGGGATGATCTTCACCTACGCGGCCAACACCTGTACCGCTCTGTCACGTCCTTTGGGGACGTACCGCTACGCTGCCGCTGGAGCCTTCATGTCTTCCAACATCTCGCTCAAAGAGCTCATCGAGTTCATCGCGCGCTCCCTCGTCGACAAACCCGACGACGTCCATGTCGATGAGATCGCCGGTGAACAAACCGTCGTGCTCGAGCTTCGCGTCGCCAAGGACGATCTCGGCAAGGTCATCGGCAAGCAAGGCCGCACCGTAAAGGCCATGCGCGCGATCTTGAGCGCAGCGGCGTCGAAGCTGCGCAAGCGCGCTGACCTCGAGATCATCGAGTGAAGCGACCTGCGCGTCCCATCGCGGACGCGCTCAGCCAAGGCAGAACCCGCATGTCGAACGACACGGACGCCGCAACGCGTTTGAGTGTTGGCTACATCGCCGGCGCACACGGTGTGCAGGGGATGGTTCGCGTTCAGCTGTTCGATCGCGGATCCGAGGCGCTCGCACCCGACGTCGAGCTCATCCTCGTCGACCGCGAGAGCAAGGCCATCGTGCACACCAAGCGCGTGCAGGGCATGGCGATGGTGCCGGGCAAACCCGCCGCACGGGTGCAGTTCGAAGGCGTCACCGATCGCGAGGGCGCCGAGGCGCTGCGAGGACTCACCGTCGAGGTGCTCCGCGACGCGCTGCCCGAGCT
Source organism: bacterium (assembly GCA_024742475.1). Lineage (GTDB taxonomy): Bacteria > Myxococcota_A > Polyangia > Nannocystales > Nannocystaceae > CAJXVA01. Next base: position 81,482 of record JANSYI010000017.1, read on the forward strand.
CGAGGAGGACGAGTTCTACCTCGCCGACGCGGTCGGTCTCGTCGTCGAGCGCTTGCTCGAAGACGGCGCGGTGCAACGCCTCGGCAAGGTCGTCGCGGTCACTACCAACGGCGCGCAAGATCTCTTCGAGATCGAGTACTTCGATCGCGGTCGTGCCCGTCGTTGGTTGATTCCGGTCTTGCCCGGCTTCGTCAAAGACGTCGATGATCAGCGCGTGGTGGTCGACCCGCCCGAAGGCATGCTCCCCGAGGCGCTGGAGCAGCCCTGATGGGCGATCTGCAGTGTTTCGAGGTCTTCACCCTCTTCCCCGATGCGGTGGAGTCCTTCGCGAGGACTGGTCTGCTCGGCAAGGCGCTCGACCGCGGGCTGGTCGAGGTGCGAGCGACGAACTTTCGCGACTTCACCACCGACAAGCATCGCAGCGTGGATGACACTCCGTTCGGCGGTGGCGCGGGCATGGTGATCAAGCCCGAGCCCGTCGTGCGTGCCATCGAACACGTGCAGCGCGAACGCGGGCCGATGCATCGCGTGTTGCTCACGCCGTCAGCACCGCGCTTCGATCAGCGGGCGGCCGAAGCCCTCGCCGAGCACGACCGTATCGCGCTGCTGTGCGGTCGCTACGAGGGCATCGACGACCGCGTCCGTGAGCACTTCGTCGACGCCTGCTACTCGCTGGGCGACTTCATCCTCAACGGCGGGGAAGTGGCGGCGCTCGCGATCATCGAAGCCGTGTCGCGCCTGCGCGAGGGCGTGCTCGGCAACCCCGAGTCGACGCAGACCGAGTCGTTCGCCGCGGGCCCCGGCGGCGCCTATCTCGAGCACCCTCAGTACACGCGCCCCAAGGTCTTTCGCGGGCACGAGGTCCCGCCGGTGCTGCTCGGCGGCAACCACCAGGCCATCGCTGCCTGGCGCCGCGACCAAGCGCGCGCTCGGACCTTCGCGCTGCGGCGAGACCTTCGGGAGGTCGAGCCACTGTCCGCTGAACTTCACGTCGCGGTCCCGGCGTCGGTCGAGCCGTCGGCGGAGTGGGTCGAAGTCTTGCGGCGTCACGATGTCATGGCGCTCGTCGTGCTCGGTACCGACCCCGCTGCCGTGATGCCGTGGGTGCAGGCCACCGGGGGGCGCATCAAGGTCGTGGGCTTCCCGAGCCTGGCGCAGCTTCGACGGCGGCTGCGACAGCGCCACGGGCGCAAGCCCGCGTCCATCGCCCTCGCGCGGCCGGCGGATCTCGCAGGAGATCGCCCGGCGGGCCCGCAGGCGCTGACCGATCCCGCGCTCCTGCTCGACGCGCTGCGGGGCCCCGACGGGGAAGGCCCGCGCAGCGCGATCATCATCGCGGGCCTCGATCCGTGGGGCGTGGACGCCGAAGCGGTCTATGCGCCAGCGGGCTCCTGGACGGATGGCCACGCGCCCTCTGCAGGAAAAGGTGCGCAAACCCAAGATCAAACCCTTGCAACCGGCCCGGGGATCGAGGACTCTTCGCGCCCGCCAGCGCTGATGGTCGTCGATCTTGGCCTGGCAGGACTCCTCACCCGACTAGAGAACGACGGATAGGCGACGTCATGAGCAACAGCATTCCAGCCATCGAGGCCATCGAACGGGCAGAGAAGCGCAACGAGCTTCCCATGTTCCGTGCCGGAGACACCATTCGCGTCCACGCACTCATCTCCGAGGGCAACAAGGAGCGCATCCAGGTCTTCGAAGGCGTCTGCATCCACCGCAAGCGTGGTGGCGGCCGCGGTTCGTTCACCGTCCGCAAGGTCTCCAGCTCGCACGGCGTGGGCGTCGAGCGCGTCTGGCCCGAGAACTCGCCGCGCGTCACCAAGGTCGAGCTCGTCAACCGCGGCAAGGTTCGCCGCGCCAAGCTCTACTACCTCCGCGAGCTCCGCGGCAACGCGGCGCGCATCACCTCGAAGCTCGGCGGCTACGGTGCCATCCTCGCGCGTCAGGCCGAGAAGCAGGCCCAGGCCGAGCAGGTTCAAGCCGAGTCCTCCGTCGAAGCCGCGGCTGAAGCTGCAGCAGCCGAAGCCGCCGCCGCCGAAGCCGCCAAGAACAAGGCCGAGTAGGCCCCTTCGAGGAGTCGACGCCGGAGCCGGCCCCAGATTCTGCAGATCCTGCAGAACTGCGGTCGGCTCTTCGCGTTGGGGTACCTGTCCCCGTCGGGCTCGGCGGCGCGATCGTGCGGCTGCGTCGTGTCAGCCTCTGGAGGTGCCCCGAGAGCCGTCCACCCGAGCGATCGGGCAGCGCGTCGAGGCGCGGGTCGCCGACTACCTCCGGCACCAGGGGCTGCGCATCCTCGAGCGCAACGTCGAGCGTGTTGGCGCAGAGATCGATCTCATCGCGCTCGACACCCGGTTCGCCGAGCCCGAGTACGTCTTCGTCGAGGTCCGTGCGCGCAGCCGCGTCGACCGGGGCACTGCGCTCGAGACGGTCGATCGCGGCAAACAAAGGCAGGTCGTGCGGGCCGCCACGGCGTGGTTGCTCGAGCAGGGGCTGTGGGAGGAGGCCGCGGTCCGCTTCGACGTCGTTGGCGTCGTCATGCACGGGGATCGCCTCCGCGTCTCGTGGCTGGCCGACGCCTACGAGGCGTGAACCAAAAGAAGAACGCCCCCCGTCGCGATGGTCGCGAGGACGAGGGGCGCTCGTGCGTGGCGGCGAGCCGCTCAGGAACCGCAGGCGTCGGGGATGACGAAGGTGTCTTCCTGACCCGAGGGCGGAACGCAGCAACCTTCTTGGGTATTGGTCGCGCAGGCCATCTCGATGTCGTCGGCGGCGGTTTGGTTGAGGTCGTCCTTGCAGACGCAGAGCTTCTCGCAGCAGAACTCGCCGAGCGTCTGAATCCGCGCACAGGTGAAGCCCGACTCACACGCGGTGTCGTCGACGACGACCTGCTGGGTGATACCAGCGCTTTGGCAGTCGGCGTCGCTGCTGCACTTCTTCGAGCACATCGAGCGCTCGAGGACGTACTGGTTGCGAAGCTTGCAGCTCCCGACGCCTTCGCTGTCGGCGACGCACTCGAAGCGGTTCTTCGAGGGATCGACCTCGTTGCAGCTCTGGTCTCCTGCTGGGCCAGGCTCGCAACCGAACGCGGGTGCCTCTTCCTCGTCGGCGTAGACGCACAGCAGCTCGTCGCAGCTGAGCGCCGGGAACGTGACGAGCTTGGATTCGGGCGGCTCGATCCGTCCGTGGTTGCACGGCGCACCCACGTCGCCCTTTGGACAGGCGGAGAGGGCGGGCGCGATGCAGAGCACACCGAGCGTCATGGCGGCACGGCGGAGCCACTGGAGCGGGAGGCGACGGGACGATTCGTTCGTTTGCATGTCGGGCTCTCGGGGGGGCGGCCGACGTCTCCGCGACGGGATGACGGCGGCAAAAGCCATTGGCCACGCTAGGGCCAGGTCCGGGGCACGCCGGGGCACCACCTCCGAACTCGCGCCATCGTACACCTACGGGCCGCGCGGTCAAGCGCGTCAGAACGGCAGTTGTCGGCCGTTTCGATCTCCTCGGGCCGATCGAGGCTTCGCGGGTGTGGCGGATCTCCCTGCGGGGCAGCCTGACGCACGTGCAGTGAAAGAACTGTAAAGCGGCTTTCGGGGATGAGGTGGCCAGTCAAGGCTTTTGGCGTGTGGACCGGTCGCTCGAGCCGCCGCGGCGCAGAAGGCTCCCGCGGCCCCAGAAGCCAGCCGCGGCCGATCGTGAAGGGATGGGAACCCCCCGCGCGGACGCCCCGTGACACCAGCGCCGTGGTCCCGGGAGTTCGCAAGATCACCGACCGATCAAAACTGCGAAAAGCGCCGGCTATCGCTCGGTTGCTGCCGGATGTGCGGTCTTGCGACGCGGCGTCGGCCACTGGTAGTGTCCATCCCCGTCGAAGAGGGGGTTGTCCTACCCAGGTGCCCTCGCGAGACCGGACGGAGGCTCGTCACGCCCCGTCCGCATCCCAGAGCCCGACCCGCTCTGGACCCGACGTGGCCCTAGGCCAGCCCCACACCCAACTCGAAATCCTCATGTCCAACAAGACCTCGCGCAGGCACTCGGCGTCCTCCTTGTCTTCCCGTCTCAGCATCGTGCTGGGCCTCTCCCTCGCTCTGACGGCGACGAGCGCGAGCGCGTCCTTCGAGGGTCCGCCGCCGCCGCCCGATCCCGGAGGCGGTCCCCCGCCTGCGCCCGACGCTGCTGCTCCGCCGGCGCCGCCCGCAGCGCCCGCGCCCTCGGCCACCGCAGGTGGTTCCAACGCGCAAGGCGAAGCGCTCTACAAGGCCGAGGACTTTCAAGCCTCCGCGATCCAGTTCTACAAGATCGCCGCCGGCGAGATCCCCGGAGACCAGCCGCGCGCGCAGTACTGGCTCGGCAAGGCGCTCTACAAGCTCGAGTTCTACTCGGCGTCGCTTTCGATCTTCGACGAGATCGTCGCCGCCGGTCCTTCGCACCCGTTCCACAAGCTGACGCTGCCCTGGCTCGCGTCGCTGTCCCGCGAGCTGCCCGAGGGCGCCGAGGTGCTGCAGAAGATCGGTACGTACAAGCCCACCGACCTCGAGGACGCCGACTTCGACGAGGTTCGAGACGAGCTCTACTACCTGCTGGGTCGCTTCCACTACCAAAAGGGCGACCTGCCGCAAGCCATCGCACTGCTGGACCAGGTCCCCAAGAACTCCGACTACTACATCCCCTCGCAGTTCTTCCTCGGCGTCGCGCACACCCGCGACTTCAAGGGGGAGCCCGCGGTCGAGGCGTTCAAGTCGGTCATCCGTCGGTCGGTCGAGCTGCGTGACGCGGCCGCCGCCAACAAGAAGGCCAACAAGAAGAAGGCCCGCAAGGAGAAGCGTGCGCTGGCCAAGAAGAACAAGGGCAAGCGCAAGCGCAAGGACAAGACCAGCGTCGAGCTCAGCTTCGAAGAAGAGATGAAGCAGTACCAGGACCTCGCGTCCTTGGGCCTGGCCAACATCTTCTACATGGTCGGCAAGTTCGACACCGCCACGAAGTACCTCGACCAGATCGACCTCACCTCCAAGTACTTCCTCGACGGCGTGCACTGGGCCGCCTGGGCGGAGTTCCGCAAGGTCGAAGTCGACGACGCCAACGCGAACCGGCACTACCAGCGCACGCTGGGCTACGTGCACACGCTCAACGCGCCGTTCTTCTACGACTACCTCTACCCCGACGCCCTGAAGCTCAAGGCGGTCACGTACTACTTCAACTGCCGCTACGACTCGGCGAAGCGCACGGTCGACGAGTTCAACCGTCGCTACCCCGACACCATGAAGGAGCTGCAGGGCATCCTCGAGCAAGCGCCCGAAGACTTCGCGCTGTACGAACTCGCCGACAAGATCCTCGAGGACAGCTCGGGTCTCGACCCGTTCGTCGAGCAGGTCGCACAGAAGGCGCTCCAGGACAAGACCCTCTCCAAGTACTTCGAGTACGTCGACGAGCTCGAGCGCGAGCAGGTGCTCCTCGAGGAGATGAGCGGCGAGTTCATCGGTAGCGGGGTCGGCGAGCGCGTCAGCGAGGATCTCGACCTGGCCGCCTCCGCCGCCAAGGAGCGCACGGGCGCCGAAGCTCGCTCCCGGATCACCAAGCAGATCAAGGAGATCAAGGAGCTCAACAAAGAGATGATCAAGGTCGAGTACGAGATTCAGGAGAAGCGCAAAGAGCAGAAAGAGCTCGAATCGGTGCCTCCGAAGCCTCAGACCCCTGACATCGATCAGGAGCACGAGATCTACAACTACAACGGCGAATACTGGCAGGACGAACTCGGCTACTACCGCTACGAGGTCACCAGTCTTTGTAAGGAATGAGCTTACCCGAGCCGGCTCTCGTGGCGCGCACGAGGTCCGGCTCTCCCTGGCTCGGGAACTTTTCCCGGGCCAAACCACTCAGGAACGGAAGCCGGCCGTACTCGAACCCTCCGGGGCAGGGGCGGCCAACGAGAAGAGGTCCAAGATGTCGTCCAACAACTACAAGTACAGCCGTTCGCCCGTGGCGCTCGGCATCATGACCGGGGTCATCGGCACCATGCTGCTCGCCAGCCCCACGACGGCGCTCGCGCAGGATGCCGATGGGGACAAGGCCGTCCGCTACGAGCGGAAGTCGGGGAAGGTGAAAGCCAAGAACACCCTCGACACCAAGTTCAAGAAGAAGCAGAAGGCGGCCGAGAAGGACAAGAAGAAGGAAGTCCAGATGATGGACGCCGCCGCCTTTGCACGGCAGAAGGAAGCCGTCGCGCAGGAGGTCGCCGACAAGCAGATCGGCACGCTCAAGCGTCTGCTCAACGCCTCGGAGCCCACCGATCCCGAGTATCCCGACCTCCTGTTCCGCCTCGCGGACCACTACCTCGACAAGAAGGCCTACTTCGACCTCCAGGCCGGCTCGCTGTACGAGCAGATCTATGCCGCCGAAGAGGCGGGCCAGGGTGCCAAGGCCAAGCAGCTCAAGCAAAAGCAGAAGACCTTCGAGAAGAAGTCGAAGGAGGCTTCGGCCGACGCGGTCAAGATCTACAAGGCGCTGGTCAACTCCAAGGCGTTCGCCAAGTACAAGCGCCTCGACGAGGCGATCTACTTCTACGCGTTCGAGCTCGGCCAGCTCGGCCGTGACGCGGAGATGCAGGACGCGTACCTGCGCCTCATTCGCGACTACCCCACGTCGAAGTACATCCCGAACGCCTACCTCAGCTTCGCGGACTTCAAGTTCGGCAACAACAAGATCGACGAAGCGCTTCAGCTCTACCAGAAGATCGTCGACGGCTACCCCGACAGCCCCGTCTACGCGTACGCGCTCTACAAGATCGGCTGGTGCCACCTCAACCCGATCGGCACCGCCGAGCCGCAGTACCGCACCAGCCTCGACTACTTCGTGCGCACGGTGAAGGCCACGCTCTCGGGCAAGGCCGGCAGCGAAGCCAACGCCAAGCAGCTCCGCCGCGACGCTCGCCGCGACATGGTCAAGGCCTACGTCAACGCGGGCAAGCCCTCGGCTGCCTGGGGCTTCTTCCAGAAGGTCGGCAACGGCCCCAAGAAGGAAGAGAACATGGCCAAGAAGCAGATGGAGCTGCTGGCCAACGCCTACTTCGGCAACGGCATGTACGTCGAGTCGTCCTCCATCTACAAGACGCTGCAGTCCGAGTTCGGCTCGGATCCCAAGCGCTGCGAGTGGCAGGCCCAGGTCGTCGTCAACGCGCTCGCGACCGACAACAAGGAGATCCAGTGGAAGGAGACCGACCGTCTCGCCAACTTCTGGGAAGACTACAAGGACTCCAACTTCAAGAAGGCCACCAAGAAGAAGTGCCGCGACGAGGCGCGCGACACGATGCGGCAGATGGCGACCGTCTGGCACGACGAAGCCGAGAAGACCCGCAAGCCCGAGACCTACGACCTGTCCGAGAAGGCGTACCGTGCATTCACGACGCACTTCCCCAAGGACAAGGACGCCTACGAGATGCAGTTCTACTTTGCGGAGCTGCTGTGGGCGCAGGGGGTCAACAACTACAACTCCAAGAGCCGTGACCAGCAGGAAGTGGGCCTCAAGCACTTCCGCAACGCGCACGACGAGTTCGTCAAGGTCCTCGAGATCAAGCCCGACGGCAAGTACACCAAGGACGCCGCCTACGCCCAGATGCTGGCGATGAAGAACGCCCTCGAGTACGACGAGACCGGCGGCAAGAAGAAGGCCTGCAAGACCAACTCGGAGGGCGTCTGCGTCTACCGAGACAAGAAGGTCAAGAAGAAGAAGCGGGACAAGGACACCGAGACCAACACGGCGCAGGAGTTCCCCGAGACGGAGTACACCGACGACGAAAAGGCGATGCTCAGCGCCTACGACGTCTATCAGAAGTACATCAAGGACGCGAAGGACAAGGAACTCCCGAAGATCCAGTACCACCGCGCCAAGCTGATGATGATCCACAACAAGTTCGACGAAGCCGAACCTGTGCTCAAGGAGATCGTCAAGAAGTTCGACGGCCAGGTCTACGCTGCCTGGGCCGCGGAGATGCTCGTCGACCTGCTCGTCATCCGTTGGACCGACAAGGACAACACCCCCGAGCAGACCGTCGCCGCGTCCGAAGAGCTCGAGAAGTGGGCCACCGACCTGCAGAAGGCCAAGCTGTGGAAGCACGAGGAATCGGCTCGCCTCCGTGAGGCGATCCCGGGCTACCTCGCGGGCATCGGCTGGAAGAAAGCCATGGCCTACCAGGAGCAGGGCAAGCAGGGCGACCCGGACGGCTACGTCAAGTGCGCCGACACCTTCGTTCAGGTCTACAACGACCACGAAGACCACGACCGCGCCGACACGCTGCTCTTCAACGCTGCACGCTGCTACGAAGCCGCCTACCTCGTGGGCAAGGCCATCAAGATTCGGACCGCGCTCCTCGAGGCGCACCCGAGCAGCGAGCACTACCAGCAGACGCTCAAGGAGCTTGGCCAAAACTACCAGGCGGTCGCGTACTACGACGACGCGGCGTCGCGCTACGAGCAGTACGCGGACAAGTACACCAAGGACGACTTCACGCCCGAAGCCCTCCAAAACGCGTACCTGTTCCGCCTCGGCCTCGGCAACGAAGAGAAGGCGCAGACGAACCTCACCAAGTTCGAGGGGCTCTACCGCCGCAAGGACCCGAGCACTGCCGCCAAGATCTTCTGGTCGAAGCACGAGCTGCTCGACACCGAAGAAGAGAGGCTCGCGCACGCTCGCGAGTTCGTCTCGCGATACGGCACCAAGGGTGGCGTCGACCGTCGCGTCGTCGCCGAGGCGGCGATCGGCCAGATCCTCTGGCGTCAGTCGTGCTCCAAGCCGCTGCTCTTCGACAGCTGCATCAGCGTCAAGCGCCAAAAAGCCAGCGCGGGTAAGGACACCCGTGAGAAGGCCCGTAAGCTTCGCCGCAAGGCCAAGAAGAAGAAGAACGACCTTCCGAAGTACTGCGGTAACCCGACCCAGGGCATCGTCACCGTCCACAGCCGCGACGCCAAGAAGGCCAAGCAGGCCCAAGGCCACTTCTCCACGGCGCTGAAGCTCTCCGGCAAGAAGCCCAGCATCCCCAAGGACGAGGTCGAGCGCGCCGAGGCGTACAAGAACGCCGTCGGCATGTCGATGGTCTACTCCGCCGACCAGCGGTACGAGGAGTACCTGCAGAACACGATGCCCGAGGGGCTCGACTTCACCGTCGAGGAGTGGAAGAAGGACTCCGGTCTTCCCAAGTGGGAGCGTGAGTACAAAGAGCAGATGAAGACCGCCCAAGAGTCGAAGAAGCGATTCAAGGAGTTCTTCGACAAGAAGGTCGCGCTCGCGAAGGAGCTGCAAGAGCGCTACGCGAAGGTCAAGGCCTCGGGCAGCCCGTACTGGGTCCTGGCCGCCGCGGCACGCTCGGCGATCACCATGCAGAACTTCGCAGACCAGCTGTATCGCGCCGAGGTGCCTCGCAGCTTCAAGGTCGAAGACCAGGTCTTCGCCTACTGCGATGCTCTCGCCGACCAGGCCGCCATGCCTCAGAAGCTGGCCAACGACGCGTTCACCTACTGCCTCGAGCGCTCCACCGAGTATCAGTTCTTCAACGAGTTCAGCCGCATGTGTGAGGCCGAGCTCCAGCAGCGTGACCCGGAGAAGTTCCCGGCCACCGAAGAGCTGTTCGGCACGTCGGTCTACACCGACAGCCGCCTCGACGTCGTCGGCGTTCAGACCTCGCTCGACGGCGAGGCGCCCAAGGCAAAGAAGAAAGCCGCCAAGAAGGAAGAGGACGGAGCGTCCGAGCAAGGCCTCTAGGTCATCGGCCCGAATCACATCACGAGGAACACCGATATGCGTATCCAACGATTTTTCGGACTCATGGCCCTTTCCCTGGCTCTGACCACGGGCGCGGCCTGCAAGAACAAGGACAAGGAAACCAACAACCCCGCCGGCGGTGCCGCGGGGGCGGCGACCGACCCGAGCAAGGCGTCGGCCGAAGCCAAGAAGGCCTTCTCCGACGTGGCCGCGCGCTACGACAAGGCCGCGGCCTCGGGCAAGCTCAGCGCGGCTCAGTGCGAGTCCTTCTCCAAGGACTTCCAGGCCGTCTACAAGGAGTACGGCTCCCAGATGACCATCGCCTGGTTCAACTCGGGCGCGGTGCTCGAGGAGTGCGGCAAGACCAAGGAGGCCGAGGCGATCTACGAGGCGATCATCAAAAAGGAGCCCAAGTTCGACCTCGCCTACAACAACCTGGGCGTCATTTACTGGAACCGCAAGAAGGAGAGCAAAGCGCTCGACTACTTCAAGCGGGCCGTGGACGCCAACCCCAAGACCAAGGCTCCGCGAAACAACCTCGCGGCGGCGCTTCGCGACAAGTACTCCAACGACCCCAAGCAGGACGACTTCTCCAAGGCGGAGCGCAACCTGCAGACGGTGCTCGCGGTCGACTCGTCCAACCAGCTCGCCTACGAGAACCTCGCGCGCCTCTACTACGACCGCGGCCGTCTCAAGGACAAGTCGTACATCCTTCTCGCCGACCTCGTCGTCACCCAGTCGCTTCGCGTCTTCGGTGAGTCGGGCGTCGAGAGCCCCGACATCTACAACATCAAGGGGCTCATCTTCATGGAGCGTGACAACCAGGTCGACGCACTCAAGGCCTTCACCAAGGCTGCCGAGATCAAGCCCGACCACGCCGACGCGCACATGAACATCGCGATGATCTCCATCCGCTTCCGCGACTACGCGCAGGCGGAGAAGAGCCTCAACATCGCGCTGAAGGACTCGCGCCAGAAGAAGAACGTCGAGACCTACCTTGGCCTCGGTGTCGCGCAACGCGGTCTTCGGAAATACAAAGAGGCCGAGAAGTCCTTCCAGAAGGCGATGGACATCAGCGCCAAGGACCCGCGCCCGCTGTACAACCTCGGCGTGCTGTACCAGGGCCACATCGGCCCCAACAGCGACGGCGACGGGCTCAAGGAGAACGACACTGCCAAGGGGTTCTTCAACAAGTTCATCAGCAAGGCGTCTGGTGACAAGGAGCTGACCGAGACGGTGGCCGATGCCAAGCAGCGCATCGAGAACATCGAGCAGTACAAGAAGGACCTCGAGGAGATGAAGAAGCTCGAGGCCGAAGCCAAGAAACTCGAGGAGCTTCAGAAGAAGCAAGAGGCGGAGGAGCGCAAGCGCCTGCTCGACCTCGAGAAGAAAGCTCGCGACGCTGCGGCTGCCGCATCGGGCGGTGGCGCGGCTGCGGCCGAAGAGAAGAAGTAGTCTTCATCGCACTCTGTGCGCAAGGCGGCGGGCCGGTTGGTCCGCCGCTTTTTCGTGGTTGATGCGTCCTTCCCCGGAGCCGTCCAGAAACTTCGATAGGCTCCGCGCATGCGTCGAATCGGGTGGGTCTTGGGTTCTTGTCTCTTGTTCGGGTGTCCATCGGACGACGATGAGGGTGGCGGTGGCGGTGGCGAGTCGGGAGAGGCGGGCGGGACCGAAGCCACGGGCACCACGGGCGCCTCGACGTCCGGAACGAATTCGACTGACGAGTCGACAACGACGACCGGTGCGGCAGACGTCTCGACGGGCGACACCTCGAGCACTGGGGCCTCCTCGGCCGAGAACACCGACGCCTGCGAGGGCGCTACCTTGCGCGCAAAGCCCAACGACACGTCGATGCGCGGACCGTGGCCGGTGGGGACGCGAACCGTCACGGTAGACGACCTGACGGTCGAGGTTTTCTACCCGGCCGCAGAACAACCCAGCGGCGACCCGGTGCGCTTCGACATTCGAGACGCGCTCCCACCTGAAGAGGCGGCGAAGATCAGCGACGAGCAGAACCCCTGGCAGATCTGCGATTGCGGACGCGACCTCCCCATCGACGACGCGTACGGCCCGTATCCGGTGATCGTGTTCGTGCACGGGACCGCGGGTTGGCGCACGCAGTCGCTGCGACACATGACGCACTGGGCCAGCCGCGGGTTCGTCGTGCTGACCGCCGACCACCCCGGCTTGATGCTGCGCGACATTCTCGCGCCGCTGTGCGGTGGCGAGGCGGCGCCCCGCGACCTCGACTCGGATCTGGAGGCGATGCTCGCCGCGATTCGTGGCGAGACGCCGGCGCTGTCCGAGTTCGCCGGGGTGCTCGACGCCGAGCGCATCGGCATGACCGGTCACTCCGCGGGCGGCGGCGCCGTGGGCCCCTACTCGGACGACGCGCAGGTCATCATCCCGCTCGCTGCGGGACCCGTGGTCGGCAGCGGGTCTGCGATCGTCTCCTCGATGATCCTCGGCGGTACGGCAGACACCGTGGTCCAGTACTCCGCACTTCAGTCGGGGTACGGCTCGTCCGCGTCTCCCAAGCGCCTCGTCGGCATCGGCAACGCCGGACACCTCGTGCCCTCCGAGATCTGCACGGCCTCCAACGAAGCGGGACAAAATCTGCTCGAGATCGCCGACGAGACCGGGGTGTGCGGAGCAGGGGCCGCGGGCTTCCTCTTCCAGTGCAGCGACGCCCTCCTCGACGATGAGACCGGATGGGCGATCGTCGAGTACGCGACCTCGGCCGCGTTCGAGGAGGTCCTGCACTGCTCGTCGATCGGCACCGAGAACCTCGCGTCGATCCAGACCGTCTATCCCGACGTGGTCGAGTTCTTGGCCGAGTAGCGCGACCGCGGGAACACGCGCCGGGCAGCCCCGTGCAAGGGTTCATGCGTCGGACGGTTTGGCTGGGTTGGGTGAGCATTGCGGTGCTCGGTTGTGCGACCACGGTCGGCGGACTGGACGGCCGCGGCCCGCGAGCGATCGTCGACCCTGGCATCGCCGATCCTGCGGCCTCGTTCGAACGAGCCAAGGCGGCCAACGCCCTCGACGCGAAGACGTGTCAGCAGCACGCCGACGCGTTCGACGTTCGCTTCCAGCGGACCGGTCACGCGCTGCACCGCTTCAACACGGGGGTCGTGTGGGAAGCGTGCGGCGATCCGAAGCAGGCCGAAGTCGCCTATCGCGAGGCCGCGGACGCACAGCCCAAGCTGCCGCAGGTTCACAACAACCTCGGGGCGCTCGCCTATCGAGAAGGTCGGACCGACGAGGCGGTGCGCCAGTACGAGCAAGCCCTCCGGATCCGCCCCACCGCGATCGCGCCGCGCCACAACTTGGCGCATCTGTACCGCGAGCGCTATCGAGTCTCCGAAGACCTCGCCGACTTCGAGCGGGCCAAGCGACAGCTTCAGGCCGTGCTCGCCATCGACAGCGAGAACCTCGAAGCTTACGAGGGGCTTGCCCGGCTCTACTACGACCGCGCATCGGCGGGGGATCGTTCGTACGCACTGCTGGCCAACTTGGTCATCACGCAGGCGCAGCGCACCGAAGAGGTCGGCGGTGAGGCGTCCGCCGAACTATGGAACCTGCGAGGGTTGCTGGCCGTCCTCCAGCGAGAGCCCACGCGCGCCTTGAAGTCCTTCAACGAGGCGCTCGAGCGCGACCCCGACTTGGTCGACGCGCGCCTCAACGCCGCGCTCATCGAACTCGAGCTGAGAAACTTCGCTGCGGCCGAGCGAAACCTGGCCGCTGCGACCAGGCTCGCCAAAGGTGCGCGCGCAGCCGAGGTGGCGCTCGCCCTCGGCGTCGCCAAACGCGGCACGCGAGACTTCGCTGGCGCAGAGAAGGCGTACGCGCGCGCCCATCAGCTCGACGCCACCGACCCGCGCGCCTTCTACAACATGGGCATCCTCTATCAAGATCACATCGGACCCTCGAAGGACGGCGATGGCCTGAGCGACAACGAGATCGCGCGAGAACGTTTCGAGCGATTCCTTCGCCAGGCCGGAGCCGACCCTCGGTATGCCGATGCCGTGGCCCACGCGAAGCTTCGCGTCGCCAACATCGACGAGTATGCCGAGATCCTCGACGCACAAGCCGAGATTCAAGCCCAAGTCGAGCGCCTCGAGGCCCAGGAACGCGAGGAGCGAGCGAAGCGGCGCGAGGAGCTCCTCCGGATGGAGCGAGAGGCCAAGGAGGCCCTACAGACGGCGGATCCCGCCGACGAAAAAGCGCCGGATTGAAAACCCGGTATCGGTGATCGCAGTCGCGCAGACCGCACGGCTTTCAGACAGCCGTGCGGCGGCGATTTCGGCGCTTTCGATCTAGTGGACAACGCCCCCGGGGCACGGATACGATGCGCGCGAACGGTGGACCCGCCACGGGTGCGTCCGAAGCCCGCGTGCCGCGACTTGCTCGGCGCGACCCAGGGGCCACCGTTTCGAAGAGGAAGACCCCCATGCGCGCAAAACTCCTTGCCATCAGCACCACAATCGCCCTCTCCATGGCCACGGCCTCCACGGCGTTTGCCCAGCCGTCCGATCAGGACGCGGACGACGCTGCACGGGTTGGGGGCGGAGACGGTGGCACGACGGTCTACGACTTCGACGACGACAACGTCGACGGTGAGATCCTCAGCCCGGACGGCGCGAACGTGAACTCCCGCGCCCGCGTCAAGCACGCCAGCTTGATCACGATCCGCCCGCACTTCATCTCCGAGCTGATCTCGCTCTCCTTCGACATCTAAGCACCCTTCCGCCGCGAACCGCGCCCTGGGCGCGGCCTGGCGCACCCCGAGAAAAAAAAGATCAGGCTCGGCGGAACTTCCCAGAACCCTGGGTGTCCTGCCGCCTGAACCCGAAGGACCTCCCGATGTCCCAGACGCTCCAACTCAGAATCTTCCACAACGGCTCGCTGGTCGAAGAGAAGACGCTCTCCCAAGACGTCATCAAGATCGGCAAGCTGAAGAGCTCGCACCTCTGCCTCGAGGACGACGCGGTCGCGCGCATGCACGCCGTCATCGAGGTCTCGGGCTCGGACGTCCGCGTCATCGACCTCGGCAGCTCCACCGGAACCCAGCTCAACAGCCAGCGGGTCGAGAAGAACGCCGTCCTCAAAGATGGCGACGCGCTCGAGTTTGGCCCCTACCGCGTCGAGGTCGGCTTCGCCGCAGCGCCCGCCGCGGCCGCCGCTCCAGCACAGGATCAGACCGTCGTTGGCCCGGCGCCCTCGCAGCAGCCCGTCGCCGCAGCCGCGCCCGTTGCAGCAGCCGCTCCGGTTGCAGCGGCAGCCGCCGCTCCAGCCGCAGCGCCTGTCGCAGCGGCAGCTCCGATGGGCGCCGCAGCTCGCCCGGTCATGCAGGTCGATGCGTCGGAGGTCGAGCGCCAAGACGGCTCGACCGTCACCGAGGTCATGACCATCTACGGCCGCACCGTCCTCGACGTGCAGCACGTGGGGCAGACCAAGAGCCGCCGCGCGTCCGCGCCGGTGTTCTTGGCGCTCGGTGGTCTCATGATGGTGGGCGGGATCGGGTTCCTCGCCTCCCAAACCTTCCTCATCAGCAGCGACTGGGAAACCTACGACCAAGAGAAGACCGACAACGCGGTCGCGGGTCGTCCGGCGCCTCAGGCTCCGGGGCACTTCGGCGGTATCGGGATCGCTCTCGCCCTCGTGGGTCTGGTCCCCTTCGGCATCGGCGTCGCTCGCCTCGGCGACAAGGGCGTCCCCAACTACACCATCGGCGAGGGCCACGACTCGACCTTTGCGGCACCGCCGGCGGGTCTGCCCGACTCGGCCGCCTTCCCGCTCGTTCGGGGCAGCGACTCGGGTGACTCCAGCCTGAACTTCACCGCCGAGATGACGGGTGACGTCACCCTCGATGGTCAGAAGCTCAGCCTGCAAGAGCTCGTCAGCTCCGGTCGCGCCGCGGCCATGGGCTCGACCTACTCCTTCCCCATCCCCGCCGGCGCGCACTGCAAGGTGGCGCACAACGGGCTGGTCTTCCACGTCAACTCGGTCCCGCCCGGCAAGGTCATTGCCCAGAAGTCCGAGACCGACAAGCCGTTCTGGCTCTACAGCGCCGCGTCGCTGGTCGTCCTGGGCTCGCTCCTGGTCCTCGCTCACCTGGCGCTTCCCCCCGAAGACGGCATGAGCCTCGACGACGACATGTCCGAGAACCGCTTCGTCGGCTACATGAACCAGCCCGACGAGACGCCCGAAGAAGAGCCTCCGCCAGAGCAGGAGAACTCCGACGACGAAGCCGGCGGCACCGGCCAGCGTCACAAGGGCGAAGAGGGCAAGATGGGCAAGCCCACGTCCAAGCAGAAGTCCGGCCTCTACGCGATGAAGGGCCCCAAGGACGCCATCCCGCAGATGGCTCGGAACTTCGACCCGGACATGCAGGCGCGTCAGGCCGGTATTCTCGGCATGATGTCCTCCGAGAGCGGCCACTTCCTGGCCTCGCCCTACGGCGGCGCCTTCGCGGTCGGCAACGACGACGAGGACGTCTGGGGCGGCCTCACCGGAACCGAGGTGGGTGAAGCCTTCGGTGTTGGTGGACTCGGTCTCGTGGGTACGGGCCGCGGTGGCGGTGGTACCGGCGAAGGCACCATCGGCCTCGGTAACACCGGCCTCATCGGCAAGGGTGGTGGCGGCGGCACCGGTTCCGGCTACGGTCGCGGATCGGGTGCTGGGTTCGGTGGCCGCGGCAAGCGGGTCCCCCGAATCCGCCAGGCCAAGGCCAAGGTCAAGGGTGCGCTCGACAAGGACATCATCCGCCGTATCGTCCGCGCGCACATCAACGAGGTTCGCCACTGCTACAACCAGGGCCTCGTCAAGGACCCCAACCTCAAGGGTCGCGTCGCGGTTCAGTTCACCATCGGACCCACCGGTAAGGTGCCCGTCGCTGTCGTGGCTCAGTCCTCGCTCAAGGACAAGAACGTCGCCAACTGCGTGGCCAAGGCGGTGAAGCGCTGGAAGTTCCCCAAGCCGCAAGGCGGCGGCAACGTGGTGGTCACCTACCCGTTCGTCCTCGAGCCCGGCTGATTTAGACCGGATCGAAGACAGAGAAGGGCGAGCTCCTCGGAGTTCGCCTTTTTTGATTGGTTTGTAGGGGGAACCTCTCGGTTCCCCTCGCTGCGGCCGGCAAAGCCGCCCTTCGCTCACCCTGATTGGTTTGGAAGGGGAACCTCTCGGTTCCCCTCGCTGCGGCCGGCAAAGCCGCCCTTCGCTCACCCTGATTGGTTTGTAAGGGGAACCTCTCGGTTCCCCTCGCTGCGGCCGGCAAAGCCGCCCTTCGCTCACCCCTCCAAGGTCGGGCTGGCGCCCTCGCTCGCGGACCCGGAGGGTCCGCTCCTCCGCCTCCGAGCGTCGGTGGTTGGCGGGGCGCCCTTCGCTCGCGGAGCCGGAGGGTTCGCTCCTCCGCCTCCGAGCGTGGGTGGTTGGCGGGGCGCCCTCGCTCGCGGACCCGGAGGGGCTGCTCCTCCGCCTCCGAGCGTCGGTGGTTGGGCTGGCGCCCACGCTCGCTCGCCGTTGTCTCGCTCCCTCCAACGCTGCCCTCGGAGAGGTACGGGACAGCACCACCTAACCGAACGCGACGGAGTCGCGGAGCGACGAGCGAGGGCGCAGCCCGACCTTGGAGGGAGTCGCGGAGGAAGGCTTGGCCTCCGCAGCGACGGGAACCGAGAGGTTCCCCGAAGAGGCGCCCTCGCCCTTGTCACCTAGGAGCGGCGCCGATACCATCCGAGACCGAGCCGCCCCGTTCCCCCTCACCCGGCGGGGCCACCCACGACATGCGCCGCATCGTTCTTCTTCTCGCGTTGTCCGTTCCCGTTGTCGCAACCGCGCCCGGTTGCAAGCTGGCGAGTCGCCAGCGCGTCCAGTCCACCAACCGGATGAACGAAGGCATCAAGGCCGAGAAGAAGGGCAACTCTTCGCAGGCCGAGCGCTACCTCAAGGAAGCGATCGAAATCGATCCGACCAACGCGAAGGCGCACTACACGTTGGGCATCGTCTACCAGAAGCAGAACAAGCTGGTCGACGCGCAGAAGGCCTTCCAAGACGCCGTGGACAACATGGGAGAGGCGCCCAACGCCAACTACATGTTCAAGCTGGGTGTGGTCACGGCCGCACAGGGTGACGAGCCGGGCGCGCTTCAGGCCGACAAAGAGGCCAAGTACAAAGAGGCGCTGACCAAGTACCAAGAGACGATGAAGCTCGACCCGAACCACTACCAGGCGAGTTTCCGGATGGGCGTCATCTACGAAGCGCTCGACCAGCCGGTACAAGCCGACGGTGCGTTCCGCAAGGCAATCGAGCTCAACCCGAGCTTCAGCGACTCCTTCGTCTCGCTCGGCAACATGTACATCGACTACGGCCACGCCAACGTGGGCCAAGCCGTTCTCGAGACCGGTGTCAAGGTCAACGACAACGACGCCAAGATGTGGAACGGCCTGGGCCGTGCGCAGATGGCCCTCAACAAGCCCGCCGAGGCCGTCGAGTCGTTCAAGACCGCCAAAGCGATCGATCCCGACCTGCCCGACGTCCTGCTGGGCCTCGGCATGGCCTACGCCGAGATGCGCAAGCGCAAGGAGGCCATCGAGGCGCTCCAGGGCTTCCTCTCCAAGGCGGGCAACGACGTGCCCGAGCACCTCAAGAAGGCCGCAAACAGCACGATCGCGCGCATGCAGGACGTGATCTGATCCTTCGCGGGTAGTGCTCCGGGGGTTCTACGGGGACCCCCCCAGCGGGTGAGGGGTCCCCTCCGAACCCCCTTCGCTGGGGAGACTGCGCTCATCCTTTTCTGTTTTTTCCGCTGCGCGCCCCTTCGGGGCGCTCGCTCTCCTGCTAAGGGGCAGCGGTGGGGGATTCATCTCCCGCCTCGTGCCCGTTGAAGACCCGGGCATCGGTCCGGGTTTTCTCGTTGAGGCGCGTCGGTGGGCCGGTCTCGTTCTGTTGGGTCACTGCACCCGAGTTCACGTGGGTTGATCGGGGTCGAGTCGGCGTTGTCCGGTCGAGATCGAAGGTGCGGAAATTGGGCGCGCAGGGGTGCCTAGGCGTTTGTGAGCGACGCCGCGCGCGTGTTATATCCAGCAGCGTTTCGAGCGCGGGTTTTCCCTGTAAGTCTCGAAGGATAGCGCCCACATGGAACTCACCCAGCGGATCAAACAACGTCTTCGCGAGGTCGACGATTGGTCGACCGTGGTCGACGAGCTCGAAGCGGAAGCCGGCGCCGCGAGCGACAAGACCGAACAGTCGAAGGCGTTCTTCGAACTCGCACGCGCGTGCGAGGACGTCTTCCTCGACAAGGCGCGTGCGATGCAATCGTACCAGAAGGCGTTCAAGCTCGATCAGAGCAACCTCGAAGCGCTGCGTCGTGCACGACAGATCTACGCGACGATGGCCAACCTCGAGATGGTCACGCGCTTGATGGGTCTCGAGCTCAAGGCCAACCGCGACGACGCTCTGACTGGAAGTCTTCACTACGACTTCGGTACCGCTCAACTCAACCTTCGCAACCTCGACGAGGCGAAGCAGCACCTCGCTGCAGCCACCGAAGCGGAGCCGGACAACGAGCAGTTCCAAGCTCGATTCCAGGAGACGCTGTACGACCGCGCGAACTGGGAACTGGGCTTGGAGACCGTCTACGCGCAGCTCAGCGCGCTCACGGGCGAGGACGATCCGCTCGGTGCAAAGGTCGAGAACCGTGGACCGCAGCTGTCCGCGCTGTACCTCAAGGCCGCGCGAATCCTTCAGCAGGAATCGCCCGAAGACGATCGACTCTTGCCGCTCTTGTTCAAGGCGCTGCAGTCCGATCCGAAGAACGGCGAAGCTGGGTATCTCGCCGATACGATGCTCGCTTCGGCGGGGCAGCTTCAGCATGTTCAGAAGCTGCAAGACACCCGCGTCGAGTTGCTGGACTCCGACGCCGAGAAGGTGGACATGCTTCGCGAGTTCGCCGAGGTGTGGGACGTCCGTCTGAACAACCCGCATATGGCGGCGTACTTCTATCACCAGGCGCTCGACCTGGCGTACTCGTCCGGCACGCTGGGCTCGGCCGAAGAGACGCTGTGGAACGTCTCCGCGTTCCGCAAGTTGGTCGCGAGCGCGGACGAGTCGGGCCAAGCCGACGCGCTCATTCCTCTGGCAGAGCGAGGCATCGGAGCGCTTCGCGATCCCGCGGAGCGCGTGCTGTTGGGCCTCGAAGCTGGTGCGTTCGCGTGGCGTTCGTTCGAAGACGCAGGCACGGCGAGTCGTTTCCTCGGCCTGGCCGTCGACGTCGCGCCCGACCACCCCACCGTCACCCGCTACCAGAGCGAAGTGGGTGCGCTCGAGCCCGTCGACCTCGACGCGTTCGGTACCCCCGAAGCCGTCGAAGCGGAGCCGGAGCCGGAGCCCGAACCCGCGCCGGAATCCGAACCCGAGGTCGAGGCCGTCGAAGAGGAGCCTGAGCCCGAGGCGGAGGCCGCCGAAGCGGAGCCTGAGCCTGAGCCCGAAGCGGAGCCTGAGCCCGAAGCGGAGGCCGTCGAAGCGGAGCCTGAGCCGGAGCTCGAAGCGGAAGCAGTCGAAGCGGAGCCCGAGCCCGAAGCGGAGCCTGAGCCTGAGCCTGAGCCTGAGCCCGAGCCTGAGCCTGAGCCCGCCGCCGATCCCGTGTCCCTTGGGGACGAGGAGTTCGACGCCGATCAGATGAAGCTGATCGAGAAGGCGCAAGAGGCCGAGAAGAAGGGCGGCAAGCGGGCGATCGACGCGTGGCGCGACGCCGTCAGCAAGATGCCAGAGAAGACGTACCCGCGGGCGCGTCTCAAGCAGCTCTACGTCGACAACAACAAGTGGAGCAACGTCGCCGATCTGCTAAAGGACCAGATCAAGCGCACGCCCGACGAGGACCTCGAGGCCAAGGAGGCTCTGCACTGGGAGCTGGTCCAGCTCTACCGTGAGCGTCTGCGCCAGCCTGGCCTGGTCGTCACCACCCTCGGCGGACTCGAGAAGCTCCTCGACTCCGCTGGCGAAACCGAGCGCCTGCTCAAGGTCGTCGAAGAGCAGCAGAACCAGTTCGAGTCGATGAAGCGGTGGCCCGACCTCATCGGTCGCATCCGTCGTCGCGCCGAGCTGGTCGAGGACATGGACGCTCGCAAGGCGCTGCACCTGCAGGCGGGCGCGCTGTTCCTGGAGAAGTTCAACAACCAGGCAGAGGCGATCAAGAGCTACGAGGCCGTCCTCGAGTGCGACGAGTACGACCCCACGGCGATCAGCAAGCTCAAGGAGCTGTACCAGCGCCGTCGCGACTGGGAGAAGATGCTCGCGGTCCAGCAGAAGGAGCTGGCGCTGATCGAGGACCCGGAGGAGCGCAAGGCACAGCTGCTCGAGGTCGCTCGCGTCGCGGGTCAGAAGATCAAGAAGCCCGCGATCTCGATCGGGCTTTGGAGCCAGGTGCTCGAGAGCGATCCCGACAACATCGAGGCGCTCGAGAACCTCGAGTCGATGCAGGAGCGCGAGAAGAACTGGGAGGCCCTCTCGGGCACCCTCGAGCGCCTGATCGAGGTCACCGAGGACGAGGCCAAGAAGTCGCAGTACCTGGTCAAGCTCGGCCTGCTGTACGCCGACAAGGTCAAGGACAACGGGTCGGCCATCCGCACGTGGGAAGCCCTGCACGCGATCGACCCGGACAACCGCCGGGCGCAAGATCAGCTCAAGAAGCTCTACATCGCCGAAGGCGACATGGAGGCCCTCGAGCAGTTCTACGCCAAGCAGGACAAGTGGGCCGAGTTCATCCGGGTGCTCGAGCGCGAAGTCGACGGGGCCGAGGGTGAGCGCCGCGTCGAGCTGCAGCTGAAGATCGCAGACCTGTACCGCGACAAGATCGGCAAGCCCGAACGCGCGGTCCGAGCCCTCGAGAAGGCGCTCTCCGACGGCGACAACCTCACGGTCGCCGAGAAGCTGATCGAGCTCTACGAGGAGGCGGGCGACGAGCGCCACCTCGCGAAGCCTCTGCGCATCAAGCTCGACAGCGAAGAGGACGAGGAGGCCCGCCAAGGGCTGCTGCGCCGCTTGGCCGACCTCGCCGAGCGCATCGCACACGACCCCGAGACCGCGTTCTCCTACTATCAGAAGGCCCTCGAAGAGGACCACACGGCCACCGACGCGCGTGAGCATCTCGAGCGTCTGGCCGAGTCGACCAACCAGTGGCAGGCGCTTGCTGGCTCGCTCGAGCTGGCGATCAAGGAGTACGGCGACTCGACCGACAGCCTCCCGCTGCGGTTGAAGCTCGCGGAGATCAACGAACAGCACATGGCCGACCTGGACGCTGCGCTCGCGGTGAACCAGGCCATCGTGGAGATCGACGCCGAGGAGCCCACCGCGCTCGCGTCGCTCGAGCGCCTCTACCTCGCGCTCGGGCGCGAAGAGGACCTGCTCGCCGTCCTCGACACGAAGCTGTCGTTGTCCACCGACGAGGAAGAGCGTCGCGCGACGCAGACCCGCATCGGCTCGATTCACGAGCAGCTCGGTCACCACGACAAGGCCATCGAGGCCTACAACGCCGTGCTCGACTCGGGCGTGGAAGACACCGCCGTGCTTGGGGCGCTCGACCGCATCTACAGCACGCTCGAGCGCTGGGAAGACCTCGCGGGCGTGCTCGAGCGGGAGCTTGCCGTCGCGTCCGAAGGGGACGTCGACGAGAGCACCCGCGCCGAATACCTGCTTCGTCTCGGGGTGATCATGCAGGATCGGCTCGACAAGCCCGAGGAAGCGGTCGAACTGTACCGCCAGGTCCTGCAGATCGACCCGGCCAACGACTCGGCTCGCGACCGCCTCGAAGGGTGGCTCGAGCGACCCGAGGAAGAAGGCGCGGAAGAGCCAGCCGAGCGGGCTGCTCTGCGCGTGAAGGTGGCCGGCATCCTGCTGCCGATCTACGAGGCGATGGAAGCCCACGCCGAGCAGGTTCAGTGCCTGCAGATCCAGGCCGACGCAGCCGACGACTCCCAGGAGCGAGTCAACCTCCTTCTGCGCATCGGTGAGCTGCTTGCCCAGTCCATGGGGGACAGCACCCGGGCCTTCGACGTCTACGCGCGAGCGTTCCGCGAGCAGCCCGACAACGACGTTGCCGCGCAGTCGCTCGAGAACATCGCCGCGGTCGAGGACCGCTGGCAAGACTTCGCCGACCTCCACGAGGAGGCCGTCTCGAAGGACCTCGAGAGCGGCTTGATGCGCCGACTCCTCACCCGCCTGGCCACGCTGTACGATCAGCAGCTCGGCGAGAGCGAGAAGTCGATCGCGTGCTACCAGCGTGCGGTCGAGATCGACCCGGGAGACTCCGGCTCGCTCGACGCGCTCGAAGCCTTGTACTCCCGCGACCAAAACTGGGAGCAGCTTCTCGAGGTCTACCGCAGCAAAGTCGAGCTCGAGGGCGACCCGCAGGTCCGCGAAGACCTCCGCTTCAAGATCGCTCATCTGCAGGTCGACATGCTCGGACGCCCCGCGGACGGCATCGTCACCTACAACGAGATCCTCGCCGACGACGACGTCAACGCGCGGGCGATCGCAGCGCTCGACCGTCTGTACCTCGAGGCCGAGCAGTGGCCCGAGCTCAGTGAGAACCTCAGCCGGCAGCTGTCCCTGACGGCAGATCCCACCGAGCAGATCGAACTCAACCTGCGCTTGGGCTCGCTGCAGCTCACCAAGCTCAGCCAGCCCGCGCTCGCCGTGGAGACCTACCACCGCGTGCTCGAGTTCGACCCCATCAACGAGTCGGCGCTCGAAGCCCTCGAGACGCTGCTCGACGACGAGGACCACCAGCTCTCCGTCGCCAAGATCCTCGAGCCGATCTACAAGGCGAGCAACGACTGGAACAAGCTCGTCGCGGCCTACGAGATCATGGTCAAGAACTCGCTCGAGCCGAGCGAGAAGATCCAGCTGCTCCACCAGATCGGTGAGCTGTTCGAGCTGGCCGGCGACGAGCCGGAGAAGGCGTTCGACGCCTACGGACGCGCCCTCGTCGAAGATCCCAGCCGGGAAGACACGCGGGACCGACTCGACAACCTGGCCAACCAGATGGGGGCTTTCAGCGAGATGGTCGCGCTCTACGAGAAGGTCGTCGACGACGTGGTCGACGACCAACTTCGGCTCGCCATCCTGGGCAAGGTCGCGCGCATCTACGAGACCGCGATCGACGACGCCGAGAACGCGGCGGCGACGTACGAGAAGATGCTCGAGGTCGATCCGGCCAACTTCGAGGCCGTCGACGCCCTGATCGAGGTCCACACCCGCACCAACAACTTCGAGCCGCTGGTGGCCGCTGTGGTGCGCAAGGCCGAGATGACCGAGACGCCCGAGGAGCAGAAGCGAATGCTGGCCTACGCGGCGAGCATCCGCGAAGGCGCGATGGAAGACGCGGAGGGGGCGATCGAGCTCTATCAGCGCGTGCTCACCATCGACGACGCCGACCGCGAAGCTCTCGAAGCCCTCGAGCGCCTCTACGTCGGGCTCGAGCGGTGGGAGCCGCTGCGCGACGTCTATCAGCGCAAGAGCGAGCTGGCCGAGGACCCCGACGAGCGTCGCCAGGCGCTGTACGTCCTGGGCCAGGTGTACGACGCCGAGCTGCAGGACACCGACCGTGCGATCGACACGTACCAGGCCGTCCTCGACATCGAGCCCGGTGATCCGCAGGCCATCCAGGCCCTCGACCGCCTCTACGGCCAAGCCGAGCGCTGGCTCGACCAGATGCAGATCCTCGAGCGTGCCGTCGATGCCTTCGATACGGCCCAGGAGCAGACCGCCCTGCGCTACCGCGTCGGCCAGCTCTGGGAGAACCAGCTCGCGGACACCGTGCGCGGCATCGAGGCGTACCGCGAGGTGCTCGTGCACGACCCCTCGCACGAGCCCACCATCGAGGCGCTTCAGCGCATCGTCCACGGCGACAACGAGCCGATGGCCGCGGCACAGGTGCTCGCGCCCCGGTACGAGCAGTTCTCCGAGTGGGAGAAGCTGGTCGAGATCTACGAGGTCATGGTGCAGCACACCGAGGATCCGGTCGGCAAGATCGAGCGGCTCCACCAGGTGGCGAGCATCTACGAGCTGCAGCTCTCCGAGTTCGACAAGGCATTCGACGCCTACGCTCGGGCGCTGGCCACCGACCCGCAGTCGGAGACCACCGTCGAGCAGCTCGAGCGCCTCGCCGAGGTCACGGGCGACTGGGACAAGTTCGCCGAGCTGCTCTCCGAGCAGGCCGACAAGCTGCTCGATCCCACGGCGAAGACCCAGATGCTCTCGCGACTGTCGCGGATCCAAGAAGAGCGACTGGGGAACGTCGACGAGGCGATTCGTCGCTACCTCGAGGTCCTCGACAACGACCCCGAAGACGCCGATGCCATCGCGGCTCTCGACCGCATCTTCACCGCCACCGAGCGGTGGCCCGATCTGGTCGACAACCTCCGTCGCCAGATCGCCATCACCGGAGACGAGCACGACCTCATCGCGCACTACTTCCGGATGGGGCAGACCTACCAGATCCAGATGGAGGACTCCGCCAAGGCCATCGAGGCCTATCGGGAGATCCTCAACATCGACCCCGCCCACGAGCACACGCTCCAGGCGCTGGAGGTCATCTTCACCAGCGGTGAGCACCAGAGCGAGATCGCGGAGATTCTCGAGCCCATCTACCAGGCGGCCGAGCGCTGGGAGGCGCTGGTCAAGCTGGGTTCGGTGAAGCTCGGGGCGACCGACGATCCCCACGAGCGGCTGACGATCTTCCGCGATGTGGCGGAGATCTGCGAGCACCGCCTCGGCAGCCTCACCGACGCGTGCTCGTGGTGGCTCAGCGCCTACCTCGACGCGCCGGCGAGCGAAGAGGTCCACGAAGAGCTCGACCGCCTCGCCGAGCAGACCGGGGCGTGGGAGTACATCGTCGAAGCGGGCGAGAAGATCCTCGCCGACGAGTCGGCTCCGCAGTCACCGGAGGTCAAGCAGGTCGTCCTCATGCGGTCGGCCAAGGTGCTCGATGAGCGCCTCGGAGACGGCGGACGCGCGATCGATGTCTATCGCGCCGTGCTGGAGCTCGATGCCGAGAACAGCGAGGCTCTCGCCGCACTCGATCGGATCTACAGCCAGCTGGGCATGGCCCAAGATCTGGCCGAGATCCTCCAGCGGCGGATTCGCATCACGATGGACGGCGAGGAACTCGTCGACCTCGAGGTGCGGCTGGCCGAGACGTTCGAGCGGGACCTGCACAACCACGAGCAGGCGGTCGCTGCCTACACCCGGGCTCTGGAGAACGACCCGGCCAACATGAAGTCCCTCGAGCGGCTGGAGGCGCTGTACCTCTATCAGCACAAGTGGGACGAGTTGTTCGACGTCTATCAAAAGACCGTCGACGTCGCGAACACCGACGAGGACACGGCCGACTGCTACCAGCGCATGGCCAAGATCGCCTCGGACGCGCTCGACCGTGAGCCCGACGCCATCGACCTGTGGAACCGCGTGCTCGACCTTCGGGGCGAGGACCCACTCGCACTCGGCGAGCTGGCGGCGCTGCACGAGAAGGCCGAGCGTTGGGACGACCTGGTCGAGATCCTCGAGCGTCAGGTCTTCGTCATCGAAGACGCACAGCGGCGTGTCGACGCCTACCAGACGCTCGGACGCGTGTACGGCGAGCGCCTCGACCGCGAGCGCAACGCCCTCGACGCGTGGCTCAACGCGCTCGACCTCGACGCGAACAACCTCGAGACGCTGCAGGCCCTGCATCGGATCTACGAGGACTCGCAGGCGTGGGTCGAGCTCATCCAGGTGCTCGAGAGCCTCATCGCCCAAGGCCCCGAGGTCATCGGTCAAGAAGAGCTCAAGGACTTGCACGCCAAGTCGGGCCGGATTCACGGCGAGTACCTCATGCAACCCGACCAGGCGATCGAGTCCTGGCACTCGGTCCTGCACATGGAGCCGGGCAACATGGAGGCTCTCGCGGCGCTCGAGGCCCTGTACACCCAGGAGGCGCGCTGGAACGAGGCGATCAACACCCTCGAGCAGAAGGCGAAGGTGCTCGAGGGTGACGAGAAGATCGACGTGCTCATGCAGATCGCTTCGATCTGGGAGGAGCGCCTCGAGGACAAGAACCAGGCTGCGGGCGCGTACCAGGAGATCCTGGAGCACGACCTCGCGCACGGACCCGCGGGCGAGGCCCTCGAGCAGATCTTCCGCGACACCGAGGACTACGAGTCTCTTGGCGAGCTGCTGATCAATCGCGCCGAGGTGATCGATGACGCCGACTCCCGCGTCGAAGTGCTCCAAAACGCCGCAAAGGTGTTCGAGGAGCACTTGGGCGAGGCCGACATGGCGTTCGCCACGCTGCAAGCGGCGTTCAACGTCGACTACGCCAACGACCACACGGCACGCGAGCTCGAGCGCCTGGCGACCGAGCACGGCAAGTGGACCGAGCTGCTCAACGAGTACAACGAGCTGGTCCAGCAGATCGAAGATCCGATGGAGCGATGCGAGCTCTGGGTGAAGATCGGTCGCTGGTACGGCGAGCACCTCAACCACGCCGAGTACGGCATCCAGTCGCTGGAGAAGGCCCTCGAGCTCAACCCCGAGAGCGTCTCCGCGCTGCGCGAGCTGGCCAACTTCCAGAAGCGGTCGGAGTCGTGGAACGAGCTGGCGCAGACGCAGGAGCGTCTGGTCCAGCAAGAGCCCGAGCCCGAGCGCCAGACGACGGTGCTGCTCGAGCTGGCCGAAGTGCAGGAGCAGCGCCTCTCCGACGTGGCGGGCTCTGTCGAGTCCTACCGTCGCGTGCTCGAGATCGACTCCGAGAGCACCACAGCTCTCGACGCGCTGATTCGCCTGCACGAGCAGCAGCAGTCGTGGTCCGAACTGGTCGGCGTGCTCGACCGCCGGGCCGCGATCGCCGAAGACCCCGATGAGGGGCTGCGGCTGCGCAAGCACATCGGCTACGTGCAGGAGGCCAACCTCGCCGACAACGGCGCTGCGATCGAGACCTACAAGGACATCCTCGCGGCCGAGCCCACCGACTTCGACGCCCTGCAAGCGCTCGAGCGGCTCTATCTCAACGGCAACCAGATCCCCGAGTACCTCGAGATCCTCGAGGCCGAACTCGACGCGACCGCCGACGTCGACGCCCAGGTGGCGATCTACGACAAGATGGCCAACGCGCTGGTGTCCCTCTCGGGGGACCACGAGCGTGCGGCCGAGGTCCTGGAGAAGGTCATCATGCTGGACCCCCAGCGTGACGTGACCTACCGGCAGCTCGAAGAGCTGTACACGGGCCTGGAGAAATGGACCGAGCTGGTCGAGACGTACCGCTCGCACATCCAATCGACCGAGGACCCCGCCGTGCAGATCGAACTCCTCTCCGCCATGGGCGAGGTGTTCGAGAAGCAGGTCGAGGACGTCGACCGTGCGATCGAAACGTACGAGGAGATCCTCGAGATCGATCCGCACAACTTCGACGCCGCCAACACGCTCTCGCGCCTCCAGGAGACCATGGAGGACTGGCCGCGTGCGGTGGAGACGATGGGTCGTCTGGTCGAGCTCACGCCCGACCCCAACCGCCGCATCGAGCTGCTGACCCGCATCGGTCGCGTGCAGCACGAGAAGCTGATGAACAGCGAAGAAGCCGAGATGCGCCTCAATCAGGCGCTCACGGTCGAGCCCGGCCACGTGCCCGCGCTCATCCTTCTCGCCGACATCTACAAGCAGCGCGCGGACTGGCTCAAGGCGTCTCGTACCCTCGAGGCTGCCGCGGAGTACTCGCAAAACACGCTCGAGCGGACGAATCTGGCCGCGGAGGCTGCGTTCATCAACTTCGAGGAGCTCGAGGACCGCACCCACGCCGTCGAGCTGTTCGCCAAGACCCTCCAGAACGACCCTGAACACGTTCGGGTGGGTACGGTGCTCGCCGAGGTCTACACCGAGGAGGAGAACTGGCAGGCCGCAGACCCGGTGCTCGACATGTTGACCCGCAAAGTCGACCAGCTCGAGCTCGATGACGATGGCCAAAAGGAGCTGTTCGTCCAGGCCGCTCGCGTGGCTCGCAAGCTCGGCAACGTCGACAAGGCGCTCAAGCAGTACAAGCGCGCCTACGACATCGACTCCACCGACCACGAGGTCTTGGTGGGCATGGCCGACCTGCTCTTCGAAAAGGAAGACTGGGACCGCTCGTTCAAGCTCTACCAGACCATCTTGGTGCAGCATCGTGACACCCAGGCCGACGAGGACACCGTCCGCGTCTACCACCGCCTCGGTACGATCAAGAACCGGCAGAGCGAGCCTCGCAAGGCGCTGAACTACTTCGAGAAAGCCCTCGAAGTGAACCCGCATCACAACGAGACGCTCGTCTCGGTCATCAACCTGCGGGCGCAGGCGAACGATTGGGAAGGCGTCATCGAAGCCAAGCGTGCGTTGGTCGACATCACCCCCGATGGCGACGCGCAGTTCGGCCTGTGGAAGGACATCGGCGAGCTCTACGTCGAGAAGCTCGGCAACCGCGACAAGTCGGCGGCGGCATACCAGTCCGCCCTCGACCTGCGGCCCGAGGACTACCCCACGCTGCACACGCTGCTCGACCTCTACACCACGGCCAAGCGGTGGGAAGAGGCCATCTCGGTGATCGACCGCTTGGTCGAGATCGAGACCGACGTGCGCCGGCGCAGCCGTTACAACTACACCGCGGCGGTCCTGTTCCGCGATGAACTCGGCGATCCGAACGAAGCCATCGACCGCTTCAACTCGGTTCTCGACGACGACCCGGGCATGCTCAAGGCCTTCCAGGCCATCGACACCATGCTCACCAAGGATCGCGAGTGGAAGACGCTCGAGCGGGCCTATCGAAAGATGCTCAAGCGCCTCCCTCAAGAGGGCAACGAGCCGCTCAAGGTCACCCTGTGGAGCAACCTCGCCGAGATCTATCGGTCGCGGATGCAGGACTACAAGTCAGCTGCGGCGGCCTTCGAAGTGGCCTCCAAGCTCGATCCAGACGATGTGACGCGTCACATCAAGCTGGCCGAGCTCTACGAGCGGCTCATGGTGGACGACCCCGTCGAGTACGTGGACCAGGCGGTGCGCGAGCACCAGATCCTGATCGCGAGCGAGCCGTTCCGCTACGAGAGCTACCACGCGCTGTTCAACATCTACATCAAGGCCAGCGCGACCGACAAAGCCTACTGCGTGGCTTCGGTGCTCAGCTTCCTCAAGAAGGCCACGGCCGAGGAAGAAGCGTTCGTCGAACAGCATCGTCGTGGAGACTTCGTCATGGCGCGGCAGCGGCTCAGCGAAGAGACGCTTCGCCGCCACGTGTTCCACCCCGACCAGGACCTGTACCTCACAGGCATCCTCGGACTCATCGCGCCTGCCGTCGCGGCATGGCGTGCGGTGGACCTCCCGGCCACGCTCAACCCCAACGAGGTCATCGACGTCGAGATCGACCCCTCGCTGTTCTCGCGGATGGCCAAGTACACCAAGGACGTGCTCAACGTCTCCAAGCCGGACGTCTTCCTGCGTCCGAGCGATCCCGGCGACCTGAAGTTGATGAACTTCAAGCGCAACAACGCGATTCATCCGTCGATGATCGTGTTCCAGAACCTGCTTCGCGGAAAGTCCGAGTCGCACCTGGCCTTTGCGCTGGGGCGGCACATGATGGACCTGTACCTGCCGCACTTCTGCTACGTCGCGCTCGACCGCACACCGCAGAACCTCAAGCAGGTGTTCCTCGCCTGCCTGCGCGCCGTGGGCATGCCCGTCGGCGATCAAAGCACCGCGCTCGACCAGATCGCGCGCGAGATCACCAGCCGCATGCAGCCGGCGGCGCTCGACCGCCTGCGCAGCCTCATCCAGAAGTTCGTGGATGCGGGCGGCTCCACCGACGTGAAGCGGTGGGCGGCGGCGGTCGAGTTGACCAGCTACCGCGTCGGTCTGCTCCTTTGCCACGACCTGCGGATCGCCGGCCAGATGATCTCGCAAGAGCAGGCGATGCTCGGTAGCGCGATGGGCCCCCGCGACAAGATCAAGGAGCTGGTCCTCTACAGCATCAGCGAGGACTACTTCGCGGCTCGGCGAGCAATCGGCGTGCAGGTCAGCTGAGCAGGCGAAACTCGCCGACGACGACGCCGCGGCAGGGGAGACCCTCCGCGGCGTTCTTCGTGGCGGCGCGCTTGGCTCACTCCTCGGGGGCGTCGAACTGAATCGCCGCCTTCTCGAACATCTGTACGAGGTTCTGCTTGTCCACAGCCTTGAGGTACGCCTCTCGGGCCTCGACCGTGCCGTCCTGCACGAGCGCGACGAGGTGGTCGTTGAGGTTTTGCATGCCGATATCCTTGCTCACCTGCATCGTGTTCTTGAGCTGGTGCGTCTTGCCTTCGCGGATGAGGTTGCCGACCGCGTTGGTGTGCAAGAGGATCTCGTAGGCTGCGACCCGACCGCCGGTCTTGCGGCGGAGCAAGGTCTGGCCGATGACGCCACGCAGCGAACCGCCGAGCATCGTTCGGATCTGCGCTTGTTGGTCGCCAGGGAACTGGTCGATGAGACGATCGACGGTGCTCGGTGCCGTCGTCGTGTGCAGCGTGCCGAAGACGAGGTGCCCGGTCTCGGCCGTCTCGAGCGCGATGTGAATCGTCTCGAGGTCCCGAAGCTCGCCGACGAGAATCACGTCGGGATCCTCGCGCAGGGCCGCACGCAGGGCGGACTTGAACGACTTGGTGTGCCGCCCGACCTCGCGCTGGTTGATCAAGCACCGCTTGTTGTCGTGGACGAACTCGATCGGGTCTTCGATCGTGATGATGTGGTCGTCGCGGTTGCGGTTGATGAAGTCGATCATCGACGCGAGCGTGGTCGACTTGCCCGAGCCCGTGGGGCCCGTGACGAGCACGAGGCCCTTGGAGAGCCAGCACAGGTCCAGGACTTTGGGCGGAAGGCCGATGACGTCGGGCGTCAGGATGTCGACAGGGATCTGCCGAAAGACCGCGCCCATGCCCTTGCGGTCGGCGAAGTAGTTGGCGCGAAACCTTGCGACTCCGCGGATCGCGTAGGCGAAGTCGGCGTCGGCGGTCTCGACGAAGTCCGCGTAGGCGTTGTCGTCGACGATCTCGAGCAGGAGCTCTGCGAGCTCGTTGGCGGGAAAGGAAGGATGGCCTTCGAGTGGCTGCATCTTCCCGTGCAGTCGAACCATCGGTCGGCTCTCCGCGGAGAGGTGGAGGTCGCTCGCGTCGAGTTCGACCATCTGACGCAGCATGGCGTCGAGGCGTGGGGTGCCGGCGGGGCGAACGCGACGCGGCGCCAAGCGGTACCCCAGACCATCGGCCGCGGGCGAGGAGGACTGCGCCGCCGCGACGACAGCCGGCGAGGCGGCCTGTGCCGCGACGGGGGCGGACTCGGGCTCTTTCGGCGGCGGCTCCGGTTGCGGCGCTTTCGTCGAGGTGGTCTCCGGTTGCGGCGCTCTCGTCGAGGTGGTCTCCGGCGCAACTGAGCGCCGAGGAAGACCCGTCTCGGGCCCCCCGAGGGAGGGGATGTCGACGGTTCGAGGCTTCCTCTTGTTGGCCGGGGCCTCGTCGGGCTTGGGCTGACGACGTTCCCGCTTGGGCGTGGGCGAGGGGGTGCTCGCGGCTGGCTTGGGTCTCGAGGCGCCCCGCAGTCGCACGGTCACGCTGAGCTTCACGCCCTTCTTGACGACCGTCGCCGTCAAGCGCTGCGTGCCGACGTCGAAGTTGACGTCCCGGGTCTTGTCTCCGCCGACCAGCAGCGACGCAACGTCGGTGCCCTCGAAGAAACGAGCGATCGCGCGAGCGTTGAGTGGGGTGACCGTCACGGGCAGGTCGCGCGTGGTCGACTTCACGATGGCCGGGGAGCCAACGGCAAACGCGAGCTCGTTGGCATCCGGCCGTTCGAGGTACGAGCAGAGTTGACTCAGCTTGCTCACCGAACCCGAAGGTTAGCCCGAAAACGCCAAAGCTCGGAAAAGCCAGCAGGTTCAACCACCGCGGCGGCGCGCAACGAGACCCATCAACAGCACGAGTGCCCAGGTGCTCAGATGTCTCGATGGGGAGCCGGACGTACACGCGCAGGTCTCGGGTTCTCCTGGTGCGCCGTAGGACGTGGGGGGAGGGAGTGCGCCCGCGTCGTCGGCAGAGGTTGCTCGACCCACGGTGATCGTCACCGTGTTGCTCACCCGAATGAACCCCTGCGTGTCCTGGATCTCGACCCGAATGTCGTATTCGCCCGCGACGTCCTGCTGCGCCGTCCAGCCGAACGGAGCCGCATCGTCGGTGTCTTGCAGTACGGCGTTCACGAACAGCGCGGCCTTGTGAATCGTGACGCCGTCATCGGCATCGATGATGATTTCGAACCGCTCGTCGAGCTCGAAGTTCTCGCCTTCGAGCGGCGCCGCGATCTGAATGGAGGGGCCCGAGGCATCGGGTGTGGCAGGCCCGATGAGCGTGTACAGCTCGGCGTGCGCGTTTTGTTGGTCGGGCACACCGCACTGTGCTTCATGCTGGTCGGGGCACTGCACGTCGGTCGAGCTCAGCGGCAGACATTCGTCCCTGAACGAAGGGTTTCCGCCCACGTTGGTCGGGTTCATGATGTCGGCCGGTTCGCTGACGTGCTCGAGACCCAACGAATGGCCGATCTCTTGGCTGATCGTGGTCGCGGTACTGGTCGCGGTGTGGCTGTCGTTCGCGCTGTGAAACGCGAACACGACGTTGTTGCGGGTCCGCGCGTCTTCGCAGTCGAGCAGCGCGATGCCCAGCTTCGAGTCGTTGTCGGGGTTGCCGGGGCCGACCATCGTCATGATGTAGTCGCCCTCGGGTGGGCGGCGATCGGTGACCACGGCGTTGTAGGCCGACCAGTCCTCGCGGACCGCCTGCATGATCGCCGCTCGCTTGGACCCCTCGTCGCCGTACGCAGGGTAGGGGCCGGCCATGTTTGCGATCGTGGTGACGTTGGAGCGCGCGTCGTCGGGTCCGCTGATCAGCTCGGCGCCGTCGAAGTTCAGGAACAAGACCGCGGGTGCTTGGGTGTCGCGAGAGGAACGCGGCGCGTCGTGCAGCCCGGTGGGGACGATGGGCACGCCGCGCGACTGACCGAGCCCGGCGTCGCGAAGCTGATCCAAGTCGTCATCCCACGTCGCGGGCCGGTGCTCCTCGACCTTCAAGCCGCCGGCCGCGCGAGCGTTCGAGACGGACGCGCAAACCGCGAGCACGGCGAGGGCTGAAGCGAGGCGAGTGGTGGTCATCGGAGCCGACGGGCGGTCGGCTGAGACGTGCGACGAGGAGCCCGTGAGGTTCCCCGTGGGCCGAATGCGGGTGCGCGCGGCTATTCTCATGCCGTGCGCCGGCTTTGGGCCCTGTGGATGATCTGTTCAGCCTCGCTCGCATGCACCCCGCGTTCGAAGGCCGTGCCCCCGCCGAAACCCGCAGCGCCGTCGACGCTCGTGCGCGGTGAAGAGGGGGTCAACAAGCTCGTCACGCAGATCTGCGGGCAGCCTTGCGACACCGCCCTCGAGGGGTCGGCCAGCACGCTCCGCACTTCGGTCAGCGGCACCATGCACATGGAGCGCGACGCGGTGTCCTGCAGCGTGCCCGGCTTCTTCGAGGAGCCCGCCACGTGTAGCGCGGTCTGTGTCGGTGACGTGCCGTCGGTCACCTCGGTGCTGATCGACATGGGGCCGATCGGCCCGAACACCCGGAGCTCTCTGTGCATGGCGCTCGAGCGCGATCGCGGAGAGCCAACCCGCGGCAGCTGCGACGACGTCTGCGAGGGCGGCATGGGCTGCGCGTGGCCACAGACCGACGAGCGTGCCGCGCTCGAGTTCGTCGGCCACGTGGCGCTGCAGTGCCCGGGGCCTCAGTCGTCCTTGGACCCGAACCAGTCGGACGGGTCGAACTCGATGTCTCCGTAGCCGCCAAACCCGTGCCCGGCTCCCCCGGCCGTCTCGATGTGGAGCGTCGAGCCTGCCGTCAGGGTGAATGGGGTCCACGGCGTGACGGGTTCACTGGAGCCGGAGCCGTCGATGCGTACGGCCACCGAAGGACGGGGTGGCCCGGCCCGGTCGATGCCGTGCGGTGGGTTGGAGACGCGGTCGATGCCGACGAGAGCGGTGACGTCTCGGGTGACCGCGTACGTGCGTATGACGCCGTCGCTTCCGACCCGGGCACCGCCGCCGCCTGAACGTTCGCGGGAGCGCTGCGTGATCGATAGCCACGGCACGAACGCGGCCGTACTCACCATGCCGAGGATCGGGCTGGTCCAACCGGAGCGTCC
Organism: bacterium; assembly: GCA_024742475.1. Classification (GTDB taxonomy): domain Bacteria; phylum Myxococcota_A; class Polyangia; order Nannocystales; family Nannocystaceae; genus CAJXVA01. The sequence continues at coordinate 116,477 of JANSYI010000017.1, forward strand.
GCTACGGCTCGGCGTCGCCCCCTCGCCGCCGGGAATCGCCTCGCAGAGCTGGTCGTCGTCTGCTCGAAGCTCGACGACTGCACCGACCGTGTTGGAGCCGGCGCCAACCCGACCGGGCCAGCTCGCTGCCAGTGCGCCCAGGACCGCATCGAACGCGCGCGCCAGGCTGAAGGCGCGTCGTCCCGGATCGGATGCCGCGACGCCTCCGACCCAGCTCCCCGCTTCGTGCAGGACGTCGAGATGGTCGAGCCACCGCCGGTCGGGCTCGGTCCCCAGCGCTGCGGCGAGGGCCAGCACGCTCGCCAGCCGCAGGTCATCCTCATCGAGCCCAAAGCCGTCCGCATCCGATGCGGTGTCGCTGTCTCGAAAGTCCAGGCGGAGACGTCCGCCGGTGCCCTTGGCCACGACGCGAACGCGTAGGCGGGCCTTGCCGCGAAGCGCGAGGTCGTCGCCGAACGACCCGATCGGCGCCGTGGGCAACGTGGGAAGCGCGTCGTCTCCGGCGACGAGCGCCTGCAGACGAGGGAGGTGCGCGTGGAGGGGGCCGAACGGAGTCAACGCTGCACGGACTGTGTGGCGCGGGACGTGGGGTTGGTGCCGGGGGCTCCTGGGTCTTGAAGCGCGGCGTAGATGTTGAGCGCGGCGGACTTGCCCTTGACCTGCACGGGCTCTCGCTTCTCGGCGTTGAGTGAGCCGCGGGTGCTCTGCATGGTGAACTCCGAGAGGAGGACCTCGCCCGCTTTGGCGGCGCTGCACAGCCTGGCTGCGACGTTCACGGCGTCTCCGATCACGGTGTACTGCAGCGTTCGAGACGACCCGATCGCGCCCGCGATGACGGGACCCGTGTTGATGCCGACGCCGATGTGAATCGCCTCGAGCCCCGCGCTCTCGCGCACCCTGTTGAACTCGGCCAACGCCCGCTGCATCTCGAGGCCGCAGCGGACGGCGCGGTCGGCCGCGTCGGGCAGGTGCACCGGAGCGCCGAACAGACCGATGATCTCGTCGCCGACGTACTTGTCGAGCGTGCCGCCGTGGGCGAACAGCACGTCGACCATCACCTCGAAGTAGTCGTTGAGCGTCTTGACCATCTCCTCGGGGGAGTGACGCTCACTCATGTGCGTGAAGCCGCGGATGTCGGCGAAGAGCATGGTGACCTCGCGCTTGGTGCCGCCCTGGTCGAGCTGGAGGGCACCGCGGACGATTTGGTCGACGAGGTTGGGGGAGAGCAGGCGCTGGAACTGCGCACGCTGGCCCGCTTCACGCTCGATCTTCTTGGCGAGGCGATGGTTCTCGATCGCCGTGGCCGCTTGCGTTGCAATGCCCTGGAAGAGCGTGAGGTCCTTCTCCTTGAACGCCCCGGTGGTCAGCGTGGAGTCCATGTGCATCACGCCGACGAGGTTCTCGCCGTACAGCAGGGGCACCGCCATCGTGGAGCGGATGCCCTGCATGATGATGCTCTTGGAGGCCTTGAAGCGCTCGTCGAGCATGGCGTCGGAGGAGAGGACGGCTCGCTTGTTGTTGCGGACCTCGGCGAGGATCGACTTCGAGAGCTGGATCTCCTCGCCTTCGCGCTTCTGCTTGACGTAGCGGGGCACCAGGTCGCCCGTGTCGGGGTCGAGCAGCAGGATGACGGCGCGATCGGCTTTGATCAGCTGGAACGTCTCGTCGACGATCTTCTGCAGGAGGTCGTCGAGGTTGGCGTCGACCGAGAGCTTCTGGCTGAGCTGGTGGGCGATGCGGAGCTTCTCGTAGTCGGCCTTGAGCGACTCGAAGTCGTCGATCTCCGCGGCGGGCAGGAAGCTGGTGCTGGCCTCGACGCGGCTGCGGACCTGGCTCTGCAGCATGTCCGTCATCACCGTGAAGTGGCTGGCGGCCGGCGCAGAGGCCTGCTCCTCGTCGTCCTCGAAGCGCAGGAGCGTGTTGCCGAGCGAGAGCTCGTCACCGCTGGCGAGGCGTGCTTCGCTGACTCGCTGGCCGTTGACGTAGCTGCCGTTGAGGGATCCGACGTCGCGAAGGATGTAGCCGCCCTGCGGTCCGCGGGTGATGCGGCAGTGCTCTTTGGACACGATCCGGTCGAGCACCTGGACCGTGTTGTCGGGGTGCCGTCCAATCGTGTTGAACGCAGTGAGCAAGTACTCACTCGGGCCCTCGCCCTTGACCAGAATCAGCCTGGCTCCCATGGGATCGCCGCAGTCCGCATCCTATCAGGATGTCTCAGGCCGCGTACGCGCGGATCAGCACCTCAGTAGGTGACGATGTGCTGGACCTCGTAAACGAACTCTTGCTTGGGGATGAGCTGAAACGGCCACTCGATGAAGATCGAGTAAACCGCGCCAAACTCGGCCTCGTGCTCGTCGAGCTCGATCCAGGTCTCGAGGTCGGGGTCCTGGACACCCACGCGCCGCAGGTCGTTGGTCATGCGCTGGCGGAGGGCCTCGGTGGCGTCGGCCTTCTTCTGGTAGTAGGTGCGCTTCCCCGCGAACGCCGAGCCAGTTTCCTCCAGCACCCGGTAGGCCTCCTGCTTCTGCATGAACAGCGGTAGGTACTGGTAGGCGAAGAAGATGGTCAGCCCCGTGATGACGAGCAGGACCACCGTCACCGAGTTGAACCGCCGGGGCTTCTTGTACTTGATCGCCTGTGCCATCGTTCAGGATCGCTCCGTTCACGTTAGCAGGCTGTCGCAGCGGCCACTACGGGGGCTCACCCGTTCTCCTGCGCCGAGTTTGTGGCGGTGACGGCAGCACCGCTATGATTGGCGCCTTCGGTGGATCTCCTGCCCGCATACGTCGCTTTGCAACCGTGGGCGGTCGGCCGTCGCGTGTTGGTGATCGCGCCGCGAGATCTCGAGGGCGCGCGCCTGCTCCGGTCCGCGGGAGCGAGCCACGTTCGCGTGGTCGAGAGCGACGAGGTCCACGAGCCCGGGCTCGACGGCTCCCGGGGATGGCCCGAGCCGCACGAGCGGTTCGACCTGGTGATCGCGATTGAAGCGTATGCGGAGCGGGCGGCGGATGAGCGCCGTCGTTGGCTGCATCACGCGGCGGCCTCCCTGAACGCCGACGGGTGGTTCGTGGCGCGGGCGCCCCACGACGGTCGTGCCGAGGTCGATTTCTGGACCCTCGAGGAGGAGCTCGGCGAGCGCTTTCCGCACGTGTTCATGCTGGCGCAGCTACCGTGGCAGGGCGTGAGCCTCGCACCCGTGCTCGATGACGACGGGGTCCCGCCGCGGCTCGAACTCGACGAGTCGCTGGTCGGCGCCGAGCCCGACGCCTCGCACTACGTCGCGCTCGCGACGATGTCCGCTCCGTCGCCGCAAGCCCGCGAGTGGGTGATGGGCCGCTGTCTGCTGGTGCCCGCCGGCGTGTCGAGCGGCGCGCAGGCGGTGACCGAAGCGCAGCTCGAGCCGGTTCGCGCGGCGCTGGCCGAGGCGACGACGCTCGCGGCCGAGCGAGCCGACCGCGTGACTGCGCTCGAAACGGAGCTGAAGCGTCGGTCCGAGCGGGTGGAGTCGTTGGAGCGGCAACACGCCCACGACCGCGTCAGGGCTGCCGAGCAGGCGTCCGCGACCCGCAAGGTCGAGAGCCTGCAGAAGGAGCTGGATCAGGCCCGCGACTGGGCGCGCAAGGCCAAGACCGACCTCCAGATCCTGACCCGCCAGGTCAAAGACCTCGAAGCGGCGGTGCAGCGGGCCAACGACTCCAGCGCGTCCCGACAAAGCGAGCTCGATTCACGCCACGACGAGGTCGACGAGCTGCGGTCACAGGTGAAGTCGCTCGAAGCCGAGCGGGCCAGCGTGACGCGGCAGATGGAGGTCGCGATCGCCGAGCGCGAGGGCACCAGGACGCTCTCTCAGCGCGTCGAAGCGGAGCTCGAGCTGACGCGGCGACGGCTTGCGCAGCACGAGATGACGCTCAGCCAGCGCGTCGAGGAGGTGGCCCGGCTCACGACCGACCTCGAGGTCACGCGCGCCGAGCTCGAACACCATCGCTCGCTGCTCGCGCAGGCGCACAGCCGCGAGGAGGCGCTGTCGGCCGAGGCGGCGCAGACGGTCGAACAAGGTCGAATGCTGGCCGAGGTCGCGTCCGACCGAGAGCGGCTTCGAGAGGAACTCGGGCGCCGTCGGCAGCAGATTCAAGCGCTCGAAGAGCGACTGTGGGCGAGCCGCGAGGAGCTCGAGCGGGCGCGTCTGGAGAACGTGCGCACGGCGGGTGAGGCCGAACGTCTCAAGGAGCGGGCCGAGCGAGCGCTGCAGGCCGAGTCGAACAACGCCAAGGACGTCGAGCGCCTCTCCTCCGAGCTGCACGGCATGGAGCTGCAGCGGGCCGAGCTGCGGGCGACCGTGCGTGCCCACGAAGAAGAGATCGGCCGGCTGCGAAGCGAGACCGAGTCGCGTTCGACCGACGACGAAGAGATGGCGCGGCTGCGGGCCGAGCTTGCCGAGCGCACCCGGGCCGTGGCCGAGCTCAAGGCTCGACAGGAGCAGCTGTCGGCGCGCGAGCAAGAGGCCACGGCGTTGGTCCGCCGGAGGGAGCAGCAGCTCTCCGAGGTCGGGGAAGAGATGGAGCGGCTTCGCAAGGCCGCCGAGCAGAACGCGGCGACGGCGGCCTCGCTCGAGGGCGAGCTCGAGGTGAAGGCGCTCGAGGTCGAGCAGATGGCGGCTTCGGTCACCGACCTGCAGGCCGAGCTCGAGACGCGTCGGCAGGCCGTGGAGGCATCGCAGGCGCGCGAGCAGGTGCTGCAACGTGACCTCGAACATGCGCGGGGCGAAGAGGAATCGCTTCGCCGACGGCTACGCGAGCGCGAGCAGGAGCTCGAGGACATCGCGAACGCGAAGGAGTCGAGCGGAGTCGAGCTCTACAAGCTGCGGCGCGAGCTCGAGGCTGCGGCCGAGACCAACGAGCAGCTCGAGCAGGCACTCGAGCAGACGTGGCCGTCCGAGGTGCCCGAGATTGCGCCCAGCGGGGGGCAGGACTGGCCGCCCGAGGCTCTCGACGCGCTCCGCCGGCTCAAGGCGCAGCTGGCCGCGCAGGCGCGCCGGCACAGCGAGCAGCTCGCGGTTCGTGCGAGCGCAACGACGACGGCCGAAGACCCCCGCGTCGAGCGATACAAGCTCGAAGCGAAGGTCCGGGCGGACGAGCAGGAGCACATGCTCCGCGAGCTCGACGCGGCCGAGCAGAAGATCTGGGAGATGACCGACGCGGCCGACCGTAACGCCGCGCGGCTCGCAGCCTCGTTGGCCCAGCTCGAGAAGGTCAAAGAGGAGCTCGACGAGACGCGCGACGAGCTGGAGGTGGCGCGAAAGCTGCTCGAGGCGGCGGAGGCTCGAGCCCTCGAGCAAGAGCGCCTGCTGGCATCCGAGAGGGCTCGGCTTGCGCGCATCGGAGCAGGGCCAGACCCCGAGTCGGGCTTCGACGAGGTCGACGACCTGTTCGCGGATCTGGCCGGCGAAGGTGGAACGATGATGGAGCTCGACGCGGCCGATGCTGGGGCTCCGGTGCGCCGCTTGCGGCCTGAGAGTGGGCCCAAGGTCGCGCCAGGCGTGCCGCAGCCGGTCACCGAGACGAACTCGAGCAAGCGCCTCTCTGACGAGGAGGGCCCGCGCACTCCGCGGATGGTGGTCGAGGCCTTGCACGACGAGGGCGACGACGGCGGTGACGACGATCCTTGGGAGACGGGCGTCGTGACGGCCTCGCCGAAAAAAGCCTGACCGGGTCGCACAAAGACTTGACGCTCTGCCGGGGAGCCTCTACTTTTCGCGTCCCCACCGCTCGGGTGGCGGAATTGGTAGACGCGCACGGTTCAGGTCCGTGTGTCTTCGGACGTGGGGGTTCAAGTCCCTCCCCGAGCACTCAAAAACCCGAGTCCGAAAGGACTCGGGTTTTTTTCCTTTTAGGGGGAACCTCTCGGTTCCCGACGCTGCGGGGGCATAGCCCCCTTCGCGCCTCCCTCCAAGGTCGGGCGCGGAGCGCCCTCGCTCGCTCGCCTTCGGCTCGCTCCTTCGCGTTCGCTTCGGCGGTGGTGGGGCGGAGGGCAGCTCGCTCCTTCGCGTTCGCTTCGGCGCAGGCGGATGCGAACCCGCAGTCGTTGGGGTAAAAGCCGGGGATGACCGGCGAACGCCGAGCGCGAGATCCGTACCTCAACCATTGGGCCGACCACGCCGCCGACAAGACGCTGCGTGCTCACCCGGATGTGAAACGCATCGTGGTTGCGGCCGGCATCACGCCCTCGGGGGTCGTGCACATCGGCAACTTCCGCGAGGTGATCACGGTCGACCTGGTCGCCAGAGCGCTTCGCGCCCGCGGCGTCGAGGTCCGGTTCATCTACTCCTGGGACGATTTCGACGTCTTCCGCAAGGTCCCCAAGGACGCCCCACAGCAGGAGATGCTGCAAGGAGAGCTGGGCAAGAGCATCGCCGACGTGCCCGACCCGTGGGGCACGCACGAGAGCTACGCCGCCCACAACATCGCCCGCTTCGAGGAGAGCATCGCGCCGCTGGGCATCGAGCCGGAGTTCATCCGGCAGCACCGCATGTATCGCGCCGGCAAGTACGCCGCGGGCATTCGCTCGGCGCTGCAAAACGCCGCCGTGATCCGTGACCTGCTCAACGCTGCGCGTGAGGCCACCGGCGCGCGTACCCGCATCGCGGACGACTGGCTCCCGCTGGCCGGCTTCTGCACGCGCTGCGGCAAGGACGACCTGAGCTTCGACTACGACGGCGAGTGGACCGTGCAGGTGCACTGCAACGGGTGCGGCCACGACGAGGCCGTCGACTTCGAGAACGGCAGCGACCTCAAGCTCCCCTGGCGCGTCGACTGGCCGATGCGCTGGGGCTACGAGAAGGTCTGCTTCGAGCCCGGCGGCAAGGACCACAGCTCGGCCGGCGGCAGCTATGACACGGCGAAGGGGATCGTCCGCGACATCTACGGCTGGGTCGCGCCCGAGTACGTCGGCTACGACTTCGTCTCGGCCAAGGGCCAAGGCGGCAAGCTCAGCTCCTCCAAGGGCGGCGTGGTCGACGTGACCACCTGTCTCGAGGTCTACGAGCCCGAGGTGCTGCGGTGGCTTTTCGCGGGCTACCGGCCCAACACCGAGTTCGCAATCTCCTTCGACCTCGACGTCATCAAGCTCTACGAGGACTACGACCGCACCGTGCGGCTCGCCCACGAGGCCGAAGACGGGGGCAAGAAGGACAAGAAGCGGCAGACGGCCAGGCGCACGCTCGAGCTCGCCTCGGTGCCCGAGCGAACCATCGAGCCCGGTAGCACGCCGCCCACCCTCATCGCGTTCCGCCACCTGAGCACCGTCCTGCAGACCTTCGACGGCGACATCGCGGCCACGGGCGATTACTTCGTAGCAACGGGCGAGCTCCCCGAGGCCGACCGCGCCCGGTTCGAGCAGCGCGCCCGCTGCGTGTGGAACTGGGTCGAGCAGTACGCGCCCGAGGACTTCCGCTACCGCATTCGCACCGAGCCGGTGACCCGCGACATCCCCGAGGACCAGCGCGAACCCCTGCGACGCCTCGTGGAAATTCTGCGGGCCGACGCCAACCCCACCGAGACCGACCTCGGCGGCAAGATGAGCGAGATGTCCAAGAGCGGCGTCGACATGAAGGCGTTCTTTCCGGTCGTCTACGACCTGCTGCTCGGCCGTGACCGCGGCCCGAAGATGAGCACCCTGCTCGCCATCATGACGCCGGCCAAGGCGCTCCCGCTGCTCGAGCCTTCGCTGGGCTGACGCGCCCCCCGCCCTGGGGAGGTGGCCCATTTTGGGCGCCGCTGCGGGTGGATTCGGCCTCGCCGCCGTCCCATGAGGGCATTGGGCGGCCCATCGCCGCGTCACCCAGGAGAGCTCCGTGCAAGCAGCCGTGGACCTGAACAAGCTCGCGATCGACGGTGGTGCCCCCGTGCGCACCGTCGCCTGGCCTGCGTGGCCGACCTTTCCCGCCGATGAAGTGACGGCCGTGACCGAGGTGCTGGCCTCGGGCAAGGTGAACTACTGGACCGGCGAGGTGGGGCGCGCCTTCGAGCGGGAGTTCGCCGCGTTCGTGGGTGTGCCGCACGCCATCGCGTGCAGCAACGGCACGGTCGCGCTCGAGCTTTGTCTGCACGGCGTCGGCCTTCGCCCCGGCGACGCGGTCGTGGTGCCCTCGCGCACCTTCGTGGCGACCGCGCACGCCGTCGCGCTGTGTGGCGGGCGTCCTCAATTCGCCGACGTCGACGCGCAGTCGGGCAACCTGACCGCCGAGACGATCGAAGCCGCCGCGGACGAGCACACGCGCGCGGTCATCGTCGTGCACATGGGCGGATGGCCCGCCGACATGCGGGAGATTCGCGAGCTGTGCGACCGCAGGGGGTGGTCCCTCATCGAGGACTGTGCCCAAGCCCACGACGCTCGCATCGAGGGATGGTCGGTCGGGTCGTTCGGCGACGCGGCGGCCTTCTCGTTCTGCCAAGACAAGATCATGACCACCGGCGGTGAGGGCGGAATGGTCACGACCACGCGGCGGGACGTCTGGTCGCGCATGTGGAGCCGCAAGGACCACGGCAAGAGCTGGGACGCCGTCTACGGCCGCGAACATCCGCCGGGCTTTCGCTGGCTGCACGAATCCGTCGGCACCAACGGCCGGATGACGGAGATGCAGTCGGCGATCGGCCGCGTGCAGCTGGGCAAGCTCCGGTCCTGGGTGGACACGCGTCGCGACAACGCATCCGCGCTGATCGAACGCCTGCAGGGTCACGAAGCACTGCACGTCCCGACGCCCGGCCCAGACACCCGACACGCCTACTACCGCCTCTACGCCTACGTCCGTGCCGACGCGCTGCGTCCGGGTTGGGACCGCGATCGCATCATGGCGGCGGTCAGCACCGAGGGCGTGCCGTGCCAGAGCGGCAGCTGCTCGGAGATCTATCGAGAGAAGGCCTTTCCCGACGCGTGGCGGCCCCGGGCCCCGCTGCCGGTGACCACGGCCATCGGCGCGGCGTCGCTGTGTTTCAAGGTGCACCACACCTGCGACGCCTCCGACATGGACGACGTCGCCGAAGCCGTCGACAAGGTCATGCGGCAAGCGAGTCGCTAGCGCCTACACACCGAGCACGTGGTCGTCGGCGCGATAGCGCTTGGCCATCGCGCGATACATGAAGCTGAAGCCGGGAAACATCGCGACCACGTGGCCGTGCTTGCCGTGGTACCAGCTGCGGCACCCGCCCTGCTTCCACACGGTCTTGTCCATCTCGCGGTGGATCATGCGGGTGTATTCGGCCTCCGCCTCCTCGCGCACCTCGATCGTGCCCTGCCCTGAGCGCTCGAGTTCCTCGAGGCAGCGCAGCACGTACTCGAGCTGCGCTTCGATGATGAAGAGCGCCGAGGTGTGGCCAATGCCCGTATTGGGCCCGGTGAGAATGAAGAAGTTCGGAAAGCCGGGGACTGCGGTACCGAGGTAGGCCCGTGGGAACGCCTCCCAGAATCCGGCGAGCGTCACACCGCCCCGCCCGACTACGGGATACGAAATCACCCCGTCGGTCGCATCGAACCCCGTGGCCCACACGATGGCGTCGAGTTCGATCCTCGTGCCCGTCTTGGTGACGACCCCCTCGGGCACGACCCGCTCGATTGCATCGGCGGCGTCATGCAGCGTCACGTTCGGCCTGCCTAGCGCCGGATACAAGGTGTCCGAGAGGATGATGCGTTTGCATCCGATCGTGTAATCGGGGGTCAGCGTGCGCCGAAGGCCTTCGTCGGAGACCTGTGCCTGCAGATGCGCGAGCGCCTTGCGCTGTGCGAGGTGCTCGAGGGCGAACGGCGAGTACTTGAAGCCGACGACACGCGATTCGAGCATCCAGTAGATGCCCCAGCGCAGCGCCCGTTGAACCGGCCGCATCGAGAGGAGCCTTCGCTGCAGCGCCGAGAACTCGCGGTCCGGCCGAGGCAAGACCCAATGCGGAGTCCGCTGAAACACGTGCAGCGCGCTGACCTGGTCGGCAACGGCGGGGATCACCTGAGCCGCGCTCGCGCCACTGCCCACCACCGCGACCCGCTTGCCCGAGACGTCGAAGTCGGGGTCCCACGCGTTGGTATGAAACGAGGCTCCTTCGAACGTGTCCTTGCCCGGCACGTCGGGCACGACCGGCGTGCTCAGTGGCCCCGACGCGTTGATGACGACCGTTGCCACGAAGGTGCCCTTGGCCTCGGTCTCGATGATCCATCGACGGCGCGTCTCGTCCCACACCACCGCCTCGACATTCGCCCCGAGCACCGTCTTGTCTCTGAGGCGATGCTTGTCGATCACCGCGTGGGTGTACGCTTCGAGTTCATCGCGCTCCGCGAACATGCGCGACCAATCCCAGGGCTCGGACGAGAGCGAGTACAGCGGGGAGTGCACGTCGACGGCCGCTCCGGGGTATCGGTTCTGGCACCACGTCCCGCCCATGAACGATCGCCGCTCGAGAATGCAGAAGTCGGAGATCCCCTGCGCCTGCAGCCGAATCGCGGTGCACAACCCTCCAAACCCGCTGCCGATGATCACGACGCGACGCGTTCGCTCGGCCTTCATCCGCGATCGCCCATCGCCGAGAGTATATTCGACGATGGGCTGGGGGCGCCGCTATGCCGCAGCGTGCGTCTGCACGGCCCGGGTCAGCACCTGCTCCAGGCTCGTCGTCAGGTTCTCTCGGTCGAAGTGCTCGGCCGCCAGCCGTGCGGCGCCCTGACGCATCTTCGCCAGGCCCTCGGCGTCTCGCAGCGCCGCGGAGAGCCGATGCGCCGACTCGGCCGGTCGAGCGCACCGCATGACGATCCCGGCCTCGTACTCGCGGACGAGATCCGCCTGCCAGCCGTCGTAGTTCAGCGCCACGGGCACCCCGTTGGCGAGCGCGTCGAAGAACTTGTTGGCGCTGTTGTCCTCGAGCTCGGGCAGCGGAGCCATGGTCGAGACGGCCATCTGCGCGCTGCGCAACAGCGTCGGGACCTCGGCTTTGGGCACTGGCCCGCGCACGTAGAGGTTGCGGTCGAGCACCCCGGCCTCCTGCGCGCGGCGGTGCACCTCTTGCGCGAGCTCGCCCTTGCCGACGAGGCCAAATCGCACGTCGGGGTCGACGCTGTGCATCTTCACTGCGACGTCGACGAGCCACCCTGGATCGTGCGAACGCCCCATCGAACCGGCGTAGACGACCAGCGGCTGGTCGGGACGGACGTCGGGGAAGAGCGACGCTCGGTACCGGGCGATCTCGTCTCGGGAGACCTCGCCGAGGTCGACGTCACATCCGTTGGGGATCACGGTGACGCGCCCGCGCGAGATGCCCCGCGCCTCGACCCCGCGAGCCATGCCCGGCGAGAGCGCCACGACCTGCTCACTGCCGTGGTAGGCGACCCACTCGAGGGTGCGGGCAGCCGCCTTGGCGATCGGATGCTTGATCGCGCCCATCGCAATCGGCAGCTCGGGCCAGAGGTCACGCACTTCGAAAACCAACGGAGCCCCCGTCTTCATCCGCGCAAACAAGCCCGGCAGTGCGATCGTCAGGGGCGTCGACGTGGCGAAGACGACGTCGGCCTGGTGGCGCAGCGACTCCTTGGCCGCCGCCGCAGCGAACGCAAAGAAAGCCGCAGTCCGACGCGCATACGACATGCTTTGCGTATAGGCGACGGGCAACACGACGAGCTTGAACCCGTCGAGCTCAGTCTCGAGCCGCTGCGTCATGCCCTCGTACTCGGGCATGAAGGCGTTGGACGTGACCAACGTGACCTCGTGCCCGCGGCGAACGAGACGGCGTGCAAGCTCGTAGGAACGGGTGCCACCGGCGCCCGCGGGGGAGATGAAGTACTGGTGAAAGTAGAGGATCTTCATGGCGACTACGCAACTTCGCGGCGTTTGGTGGAGACGGCGGGGAGAGGAGCCGGGACGGGTGCCGCCGCCGGGTCGGGTCGGTAGCCGGCTGCGATCGCCAGGATGCGCCGGATGGTCTCTTCGTCGTGCGATCTTGCGGCGCTGTCCAGTCGTCCCAGCCATGTTCCCAGCGAGGCCGGGCTCACGGGCGCGAGCTTGGCGTGGAACACACCGTCGACCTTGGAGGGCAGCGTCCCCTCTTCGTCCCGGAGTAGCTCTTCGTACAGCTTCTCGCCCGGGCGGAGCCCACAGACCGAGATCGGCACGTCCTCTTCGGTGAGCCCCGAGAGGTGAATCATCTGCTTGGCGAGATCCATGATTCGCACCGGCTCGCCCATGTCGAGCAGGAAGACCTCCCCACCGTCCTGCACGGCGTTGCTCTGAATCAGCAGCCGCACCGCCTCGGGGATGGTCATGAAGAAGCGCGTGACGTCGGGGTGGGTGACCGTGACGGGTCCACCGTTCTCGATCTGACGACGGAAGGTGTGAATCACCGAGCCGCGCGAGCCCAGCACGTTGCCGAAGCGCACGCAGCAGAACCGCCCGCGGCTGCGCGAGGCGTGGGCCTGCACGACCATCTCGGCCATCCGCTTGCTCGCCCCCATGACGTTCGCCGGGTTGACCGCCTTGTCGGTGGACACGAACAAGAAGCGCTCGACCCCGACCGACTCGGCCGCCTCGACGACCGTCTTCGTTCCGAAGACGTTGTTGAGGATCGCGTCATCGGGGTGGAGCTCCATCATCGGCACGTGCTTGAAGGCAGCCGCGTGAAAGACGACCTGGGGCCGGTGGTGGGCGAACTCCCGCTGCATGCGCTCGACGTCTCGAACGTCGGCCAAGCAGGGCACCGCGCGCGCTCCGATCCGCTTGCGGACCTCGCCCTCGATGTCGAAGAGGTTGTTCTCGTTTCCCTCGAGCAGGACGAGCCGCTCGGGCTCGAGGTCGGCGATCTGCCGACACAGCTCGGATCCGATCGAGCCTCCAGCCCCGGTCACGAGCACGCGCTTTCCTTTGATCGTCGCGACGATCTCGCTCCATCGAGATGCGTCCGTCTCCACCACGTTGCGGCCGAGCAGGTCCTCGACCTTGACCGGACGGATCTTGGTCAGCTCGACCTTGCCCGCGAGCAGGTCGTGATAGTCGGGGATGGTGCGCACGTCGAGCCCGGCGTCGCTGAGCCGGGCGACGATGGAGCGCCGCTGGGCGGGCGTCGCCGAGGGGAGCGCGAGGATCAGGCACTCGACCCCGAGGCCAGCGGCGACGGTCTCGGCGTCGGCCGTGGTCCCGAAGACCTCCAGGCCCTCGATGCGGCGGCCCCTCAGGCTCGGGTCATCATCCAAGAACCCGATGGGTCGGTACCCCAGGTCGGGGCGACGACCGAGCTCTCGCGCGGCGAGGGTTCCCGCTCGGCCGGCACCCACGAGCAGCACGGGGCGCGCCGGACACTCAGCGACGGCCTCGGCCTGGCTCCGCGCCTGCCGTTCGTCGAGCCAGCGCACGCTCGCCCGAGCCGCCAGCGCCGCGAACGTCGCCAAGAGCCCCTCGAGCACGAGCGTCGCGACGACCTCGGCGGCAGAGGTCATCACCGCCGCGACGGCGAAGACGACGGTCGGCCCAAGGAGGGCCGGCACGAGGACGAATGTGTCCCGCAACGATGTGTGCCGCCAGCTGTGGGCGTACGTCCCGCGCATCGCCAGGGTCGTCACACGCAGCGCCGCGACGCATAGTGCGAGCCCGACCGCGGGCGTACCGGTCGTGATCGCCATGGCGGTCGCCGCTGCCACGGTGAGCCCGACGACGTCGAGGGTCAGTTTTGCACCCAATCCCCAAGGGACCGTCGGAAGTCCGGGCCGGACGTCCGATGCGGAAGATCCTTTTGGTGCACTTGCAGGCTCAGTTTTGGTTCTCAATGAAGTGTCCACGGCCGTCATGAAGAAGTCCTTCTCAACTCGTCACCAAGGCCTCCTCCTCGTAGGGCGGACGCCAAATCGCGGCAACCGAACAAGCCGCTCCAAGAGCCGATTCTCCGGCCGGATCCGGGACCTGGTCCGCATTGGAACCGCTGCGGCGATCGCCTTGCTCGGCCAACCGATCCTTGCGGGCTGTGCGACCGGCACATTTCGGTACGAACGCCTGAGCGAGCGCGCCGACGGTGTCGACCTCCGCGGACTCGACGATCTCGTCGCCGACAGCTCGGTCGAGGTCGACCGAGGCAGCGTCCGCTACGACTTCACCGTCGAGCGTGACGAATACCGCCTGGGTGCCAATGACGTGCTCGACGTCTTCGTCATGCAGCACCCCGAGATGAGTTCACAGCGGGTGGGTATGGGCGAGATCGCGGGCACGACCATTCGCAAGGACGGCCACGTGTACTTGCCGGTGGTCGGGCGGGTGAAGGCCGCAGGGCTGACCGTGACGGAGTTCGAGGTCGCCCTGAAGTCTGCGGCGGCCAAGTACGTGGTCGACCCCGAGGTGCACGTGGAGATCCTCGAGCACGAGTCGCAGAAGTTCCACGTCCTGGGCCACGTCAAGGCGCCCGGGTCGTTTCCCGTCGATGGCGACACGACGCTCATCGAAGCGCTGACGCTCGCGGGGGGACTGGGCGAGTCGGGGAGCCTGGAAGGGGCCACCGTGGTCCGAAACGGGCAACTCCTGCCGATCGACCTGGCGGCGCTGGTCAAGGGCGGAGACGTCTCGCGCAACGTCTACATGCGCAAGGGAGACCTGGTGTACGTGCCCAACGCGTCCACGCTGAAGGTGTTCGTGCTCGGCGAGGTCAAGACGCCGACGCCGGTCCCTCTCACCGACGGCCGACTCTCCTTGGCCGAGGCGCTCGCGACCGCCGGCGGCCCCACGCCGGCCCGAGCGCGGCGCGAGCTGGCCGTCATTCGCGGCGGCTTCGCGGAGCCGGTCGTCTATCGAATCAACCTCGAGGACGCGCTGCTCATCGACCACCAGATCCAGCTGCGCCCCGGCGACCGCGTGGTCATCGCGCCCACGGGCCTGTCGACCGCGAGCCGATACATGCAGCAGGTCCTGCCCTTCCTCGCTGGCGCCCAGGCGCTGGGGCTCGCGGTGCAAGGTGGTACCAACGCCGCCACGCAGGCCGCCGCCCTCGCGCCCGAAGCGGCCCAGTAGCGGACGGGACCCGGGGTGGATCCGCGGCCGGGCGACGCTACGGAGGTTGCATGTTCGGTCTGTTCCGAAAGAAGCAGCGCCGGCCCCAGGACGGGACCGTGACGCTGCGCCCGCGCGACTGCCACACCCACGTCATCCCGGAGGTCGACGACGGCAGCCGCTCGATGGACGAGTCGCTCGCCATGCTCCGCATGCTCGGCGCTCAGGGTGCCAAGCGAGTGATCGCGACGCCGCACATGTATCCGGGAAAGTTCGACAACGAGCCCGATGGACTGCGCCGAGCGTTCGACGGCCTCGTACGCGCCGCCGAGCGCTCCGGCGACATCACGGTCGAGCTCGAGCTGGGCGCAGAGCATTGGCTCGACGCCTCGCTGTTGCAGCGCGTCAAGGATGACGCGGTGCTGGCGTTCGGGCCCGAGCGGTACGTCCTGTTCGAGACGACGACGGGATCCCAGACCCCCGAGGAGCTCATGGATGTCTGCTTTGCGCTGACCGACCGCGGATACACGCCGCTGGTCGCCCACGTCGAGCGCTACCGATACCTTCGGGGCGAGGAGGGCTCCGATCTGCTCGAGGACCTGCGTGCCGCGGGGGCTCGGTTCCAGGTCAACCGGACGCCCCCCAAGCCGCGTGCCAACCCGCGCACGGCCTTCGTCGCCAAGCTTCAGGCGCGCGGCTGGGTCGACGAGGTCGGCAGCGACATGCACCGCCCGACCGCGTCGGGCCGCCCCGAACCTTCCAAGCGCGCCGCGTAGGGGTCGCCCCGCGAACGCGGCGAGAGCGAGAGCGAGACGCTTCGGTGGCGTCTCGCTCTTCGTCGTCGTGCGCTCAGCGGAAGTGAACCCGCAGGCCCACCGTGACTTCGCCATACGCGGAGTCGACCGCGGCCGCCCGCGTCTCGAAGACTGGCGTGGTCGCCGAGCCGAAGTGTGTCGCCAGCCGCGCGCCGACGAACGGGCCGACGCCCGCGTCGCTCATCCACGCATACTGCCCTTCGAAGACACCGTGCGCGCTGAGGCGAGGTCGACCGCCAACGGCCCCCTCGTCGCGATGCACCATATAGAGCTGCGCCCCCGCCCACAGCGCGTGGGCCGGACGAGGTTCGAAGCTCAGCCGCAGGGCAGCCGAGGCCATGCGCTGCGTGTCCTCGAAGACCCAGGCGTAGCGACCCGAGGCGCGCCACGCGATCGCCCAGCGCGCCCCTAGAGGGTGCTCCATGCCGTAGCCGAGCTCGGCCACCGTATCGCCCACCCCACCGGGATGAACGTCCACGTCCTCGACGTGCATCTCGACGACGCGGTGCGTCGACACGCCGACGAAGAGCCGGTCGTGCGCAGCCGTGTCGCCCCAGCGGGCCAGCGGCGAGGCCGAGAGCTCGAGCTGGTGGTGGTGCAGGCGAAGCCGAACGTCCGCGCTGCGTCCGGTGACGTCGTAGAGCGTCATGCCGTGTCGCCCTCCGAGCGCGAGCCCATCAACCAGCGAAAACGCCCACGTCGGCGTGACGTGGGCAGTCCAAACGCGGTTTTCATACCAACCGAGGCGACGTGGTAGGACGACGCCCCCTGCATCGAGGCCCAGCCAGAGCGTACGCCGCCCTGATGGGTCTCGATGCCGAACCGGTCCGAGGTCGGGGTGGACCGGCTCGCGAGCGCTCACCTCGGGGGCGAGCAGGCAAGCGCCCAGCAGGGTCGCAGTGGCGATCCCGCGGGCCATGATCAGCCCTCGAGCGAGAACTCGAGCGCTTGGTCTGCGACGGTTGCGACGCAGCAGTTCGAGTTGACCGAGTAGATGACGTCGTAGCTCTGGCCGGGCTGGATGCTCGCGCCAGTCGTCGTCTCGTTGTACCACTCGATGGTGAAGTCGGTGCGATCGTCGCTCAGCGTGACGCTCCACTCACCAGGAGCGCTGGGCGGCGATGCCACCAGCATTCCGTCGGTGGTGATCGAGAAGCTCACGCCCGAGCGCGGGCTGGAGACGGTGACGTCGAGCGCCTCCGCGACGTCGCCGAGGGCGAAGTCGTCCGTCGCGTCGAAGGAGCGGTGCGCGCCATCGTCGTAGTCGGACCCGGAGATCTCGGGCAGAGGCTCGCTCAGGGAGAACGACATCGCAGCGCGGTCGCCCAGGCTCTGGCCTTCGGCAACGCCGTCGCCGTCGGGATCGAGCGTCATCTCCTGGTCGTCGGCGTCCACCTTGTCGGGGCCGGAGGTTGTCGTGTCGTCACCGCAAGCACCGAGGAGGAGCGCAGCGGAAAAGAAGCTCAGTAGGATGGGTCGTTTCATGGTTCGTCCTTGACCGGTGAAACGAACATGCGGCGGCCCAACCCGCGTGCCAGGTCCAAGGAGGTTCCCCCTGCCGCTCGACTCGTCCGGTTGTGGACCACCGGGGAGCACGCCGAACCGCAGGCCGGGCGCGCGGTCCCGTAGGCGCCCGATCGCCGGGATCAGCCGGCCACGGAGTCCGCGATGGAGCGCAGCCACGAGATCCCGCGCTGCACCGACGCGGGGTCGAGCGCCTGCACCCACGTGATGTGGTCTTCCGCTGCAGCCCCCTCGAGCGCTCCCCGAAGCGGGCACCCCTGCGCGCCGGCCTCCGGCGGCTCGAGGGTGAGCGTCGGCATGGCCTCACCGCGCTCGGCGAGGAACGCCTCGAGTCGCTTGACCCGCTCGGCGATGCAGATCGTCAGCGTGTCGATGCCGGCCTGCACGACGAGCCGCAGGGATCCGGTGGCGCGGGCGAGTCGCACATGGCGGTACCAGGCACGCAGCGCGACGAGGTTGCCGATGTAGGCGACGTTGCGCTCGGCTCGCGGGTGCGCGCGGTCGAGGTGTCCTGGATCGCGCTGGGCGTCCAGCTCGCGAATCGGCTGCAGGCTCAAGCGCCCCTCCCCCACCGGCTTTCGCACGACCTGCCCCGCTCCTGTGATCCCCCCGAAGCCGACCGCGCCGGGGCCGACGAGCCCGGACGCCCCGCCGAGGAAGATCCGAGGCTCGCGCAGGAACACGCCGCGCGGCACGTCCCCGAGCAGAGACGGCGTGGCCTTGTCGCCTCGCTCCCCCCACGGCGTGAAGTTGAAGTGGATGAACCCGCTGCCGACCTCGGAATGATCGCGACGCGAAGTTCCGCCCGCCATCAAGCAGTCGCAGAAGTTGATGAGTGACCCCAGCGTCACGAAGCTGAGCAAGATGGTGTGCTTGAGCCCGACCGCGTGAGCCGTCGACGCCTGCTCTTCGAGGATCGTCCCGGGCCTAACGTGTGCGCCCGCGCCCAGACTCGCGCCGGGGAACAACACCGCGCCCTCGACGTAGCCCGACGCGACGGAGGCCCCCGCCCCAAAGACGGCGTCGCGAACGGTCGCCGGCCCCTCGGTCCCAACCTGCGCGCCCTCGCCCAAGAACGTGCGCGCGCCGTGCAGCCGGACTCCGGGGTGCAGTGTCGCACCCGGCCGTACCCGCTCGGCGACCACATCCTCGTCGATGAAGGTCTGACGGGGATCCACGATCCTCACCCCCTGGGCGGCGAATTCGTGCAATCGCTGCTCCAGCCGAGCCGTGGACACGGTCTCGATATACCACGTCCCCGCACGTCTCCGTTGCGCGCGCACCCCCCGGAGCTGGGTTTCGCCAGGGAGCCCCTGGTCCCCCGGGGGAGTCTGTTCTACGATGGCTGCTCAGGGTGAACGAGGAACAAACCGTCATCCGACGTCGGCAGCCCGTAGAGGGCTGGGCGTCCAGCGAGGTGAACGCCTACTTGATCGTCCTGTCGGGTCGGTCCGTGGGCAAGATGTTCAAGGTGCCCGTCGGACGGGTGAACCTGGGACGGTCACTCGAAGCCGACGTCCGCCTCGAAGACGAGGGGGTCTCGCGCATCCACGCCAACATGGAGCGGCGCGACGACGGCACCGTGCTGCTCAACGACAACGGCAGCACCAACGGCACCTACGTCAACGGAACGCGGGTCAGCCAGATGGAGCTCAGCGACGGCGATCGGATCCAGGTCGGCTCGGTCACGATCCTCAAGTTCTCCTACCAAGACTCTTTGGAGGAGCAGTTCCAGCAGCAGCTCTACGAGAGCGCGACCCGGGATCCTCTCACCCAGGCGTACAACAAGCGCTTCTTCACCGAGCAGATGGAGAAGGACTTCAGCCATGCGTCCCGGCACAACCTCGCGTTGTCGCTGGTGATCATGGACGTCGACCACTTCAAGAAGATCAACGACACGCACGGGCACCCCGCAGGCGACCACGTTCTGCAGCGGCTCGCCGCGGCCGTGATGGGCTCGCTGCGGGCCGAAGATGCGTTCTGTCGCATGGGCGGCGAAGAGTTCTGCATCATCATGCGAGACTGCGCCGGGCCCGAAGCCATGGTCCTCGCAGATCGACTCCGCGCGCTCATCGAAGCGACGCGCTTCGTCTACAGCGGCAAGGAGATCCCGGTGACCATGTCGCTGGGCGTCTCCGCGTTCACGCCGGGTCGCCACACCTCGGGCGCCGACCTGGTCCAAGAGGCCGACCAGTACCTGTACTCGGCCAAGCGTGGCGGCCGGAACCGCGTCGCTGGGCCTGCGTAGCCTGCCAGGGCTGGTCGGGCCGGTCGCGCGCCAACCTGCGGTAGTCTCCGGTGCGATGGCAAACCTCACCGATGAGGAGCTGCGTGCTGCCGCCGCCGAGGCGGGGATCTCTCCGCAGGAGCTCCGGGTCGCGCTCGCCGAACGCAACGGCGACCTGCCCGCCACGGTGGACTCGGGCAGCGCAGTGGGTGCGCTGACGCGAGGCACGTCGGCGGCGCATGTGGAGTCGCGCATTCCGGCCCCGCCCCCCGAGGCGCTCGCCGCCGTCCGGGCCTCGCTCGAGCGTCAGACGGGTCGAACGGGACACGGCCAAGGCGAGGGCGAGGCGGACCTCGTCGATGACGACGCCGGCCTGACGTACAAGATTCGAAGCACGGCCGACGGCGCCGGAGGTGCGCTCGTCCGCGTCGATGTCGACACCTCGGCCGGCAAGGGCGTGCAGAGCCTGGCGGCCACGGGCGTTGGCGGCGTCAGCCTGACCATGCTGGCCTTGGGCTGGCTGTTTGGCGCGACCACGCTCGTGTTCGGGGGACTCGGGCTCGGGGCGCTGGGCACCGTGCTCATCCTGCGCAACTTCGCCAAGCTCGGACGCTCCGCTGCCCACGCCCAGGCCGTCGCCTCCCAGGCGCTCATGGAGGCCGAGGATACGGCCCAGCGCGCCCTCCCCTCGTCCTCCTAGAGGGCAGACTCGAGAACGCCCGCCTGCTCCTCGAGCAGACGGGCGCCACGGTTCGCGAACCGCGAGGCGGCTAACGACGACGCTTGCGGCGGCGAAGCGCGGCGAGCCCGAAGAGGAAGCCGGCCGACCACAGCGCGCCGGTCTTCGAGTCGTCGGTCGTGCAGCCGCAGCCTTCGACGCCCGGCTCGGGCCCTTCGTCGACGTTGGCGCCCGGCTCGGGCGGCTCACCGTCCCAGCCGGCCTCGACGTTGTAGGAACGCAGCGCGGTGTTGATCGCCTCGGTGTTGTTCACCAGCATCATCGGCGCGCCCGCGGCAGGCATCTCGTCGACCTCCTCCTCCCAGAACTCGTCGCCACCGATGTTCGGCCACGGGTCGCCGGCGGGCACGTAGACCTCACGGCCGTCGGGCAGCGTCCAGATGCTGTCACCGTTGCAGAGCTGTCGGTTCGTACCGGTGCGGATGTTGGTGACTTCCTCGAGGTCCGGGTTCATGTGGAACATCGGATCCTTGGTCATCTCGTCGGGCGAGATGGTCGTGTACATGCGGCTGAGGTAGTCGTGCGTGTCGAGGAGCCGCATCGCGTTCAAGCCCGGCTCGATCACCCGCTCGCGCAGCCTCGCGGCGAAGTCCATCCCGTCGTTCCAGACGTCGAGATCGATCTGGTCGGCGTACTCGGAGGGGTTGAAGTAGAAGTCCTGAGGGTCGACGCCCTCGGGGATGACGTAGTCGAGCAAGAGCCCATCGACCAGCGGGTGCGTGCCGGCGCAGAAGTCCTCGCCCGTGTTCGGGTCCCACCCGCAGGTGAAGAGGTTCTGGCTGGTCAGGGTCGAGATGACCTGCTCGGGGTCGAGCCCCTCGAACGCGTCTGCATTCCAGGTCTCCTGGTACACGCCAAAGGTCTGCACGACGTCGCTGGGTCCCGCGTACTCGGTGACGAACGCCCGACCATCGGCTTCGTCGGCATCGACAGCCCGCGTGATCACCTCTTTGTAGTTCGACGCCTGATTGGGCCAGTCGATCTTCAGAGGGTTGACGAGCACGTGCTTGTAGGTGCTCGGGACGACACGCTCGTCCGCGAGGAAGTAGGTGCGGACGTCCATGTCGTCCACGGCCGCGATGCGGGTGAGGCGAAGGGGCACGCACGGCTCGGGGTGGTCGAACCGCAAGGCGATCGGGTGCAGCTCGTCCACCCCGGCGCCGCCGATGAGCTTGATCGCGATGAGGTCGTGGTCCTCTTGCAGGTACTCCTCGATGATCGGACGCGCGGCTTCGTCTTGCTGGTAGCCGTTCTCCTCGAGCCAGTCGAACACGGCCTGGGTGTTGAGCTCGCCCTCGGTCCCGATGACGGTGATCTCGAAAGCGCCCACCTGCTCGACCGCCTTGACGACCACGCCGCCGCCGTTGCCGTCGTCCCCCGTGGGGTCGCCAGCACCGGTACCACCGGCGCTATCCCCCGCGGTACCGAACCCTTGCGGATCGTCGAGGCTGCAGTCGTCGGGCTGGTTGGTGATGCCGTAGGTCGGAACCGTGGCCTGCTTGATCGCATCGAAGAGCGCCTGCGAGCCGACGTTGAACTCGGTCGGCACCGAGAGCGCCGGGATGACCCACGCGAAGTTCTCCGCCTCTCCTTCGTACTCGATGCGGATGTGCACCTCGACCTGGCCCTGGTCCATCACGAAGAGGATGTCCTCACCGGTTTGGTCGACCGGCATGGGTTGTGGGCCACCGTCGCAGAAGAAGCCCCCGCAGGCTTCGGCCTCTTGGGGTGCTGCCATCAGCAGGGCGCCCGTCAGGGCAGTCATCATCGATCCAGCAAGAAGTCGTTTCATCGTTGTTTCCAAGTCTTGGCCCAAGGCCACGAAGCAAGCCGCCAGCGGGCTCAGCTTGGCCTCCCCCCGAGACCGCCGGCGGCCCGAGTGTAAGCACGTGCAATGCCAACCGCGAAAACCCCGGCCTAGAGCCGAGCCGACCGGCGCGGCGCGACACCAGCGGCGCGATCGCGCCGCCCACCCTGACAGTCATGTCATGGCTCGGTATCGTGCGCGCGCATGGTCTCCGACACCTTCTTGCCCGTGCGCGCCGCGGTGCTGACGATCTCCGACACCCGTACCGAGGCCACGGACACTTCGGGCCGACTGGCCGTAGAGAAGCTCAGCGGCGCCGGTCATCACATCGCATGGAAGGCGATCGTCCCCGACGACCTGGGCGCCGTCCGCACCCACATGCGCAAGGCGATCGACGACCCTGCGGTCGACGTGCTCATCACCACCGGCGGTACGGGCATGACACCCCGCGACATCACCCCCGAGGCGCTCGAGCCCCTGGTGACCAAGTCCATCCCGGGCTTCGGGGAGCTGTTCCGCATGCTCAGCTACGAGGAGATCGGCACATCGACGATTCAGAGCCGGGTGACCGCGGGACTGTGCACGGACACCTTCGTCTTCGTGCTGCCGGGGTCTACCGGCGCGGTGCGGACCGCGATGGATCGCATCCTGCTCGCCCAGCTCGACAGCACGCACAAGCCGTGCAACTTCCCGATGCTCTTCGACCGCATTCGCGGCACGCATCGCAGCGAGTAGCGAGCGTCAGTCGGCCAGCGTCGGCTCGCGTTGGCCTGTGGTGAGGTCGAAGCGCTGCCCGGGCAACGCGACCCGAAAGCCCAGCGCCTCGGCTCGAACGCGGTGATCCTGCAGGTCGTCCTCGTGGTGCATGAGCACGAGCTTCCTGCGCACCACCTCGGGCAACTTCTCGAGCGCGGCGAACGACCCGTGCACCTGGCCGGGGTACTCGACGAAGGTGCAATCGTGAAAGAACACCGTGGTCCGCGGCTCGAGAGCGACCAGAGCCTCGGCGTCGACCGTGCTGTCGCCGCTCCACCACGCGACCTTGCCGTCGCCCACCTCGATGGTCAGCGCGGTCGAGGGTTTTCCGGGGACGTGCTCGGTCTCGGTGGCGTGCACGGTGAGCGCTCCGGCGCGAAACGACTCCGCGTGGTGCCACGGGTTGTCGGCGGGAGGCTCGCTCGCGTAGGCGGCGACGGTCTCGAAATAGGTGTCGAGCGTGCCGGACTTGGGCGGCAGCGGAGGCGGGACGTAGCGCAGCGAAGACCGAAGCGACTCCCACAGCTCCTCCTCCACGGCGCTGTGACAGACCAGCTTCGGGCGAGGGCCTCCTTCTCGGACGGCGCCCATCTCCCCCTTGGCGAAGAAGAACCGCGAGAACGCGAAGTCTTCGAGGCCGTAGGTGTGGTCTCCATGCACGTGCGTGACGAGCTGACCGAAGATGTCGTGCCATGCGATGCCCGCGGCATGGAGCTGGTCGGGCGCCTGGCGACCGCAGTCGATCAACCAGCGCTCGTCGCCCAGCGAGAGCACCGAGCACGTGGTTCCGTAGATCCGGGTAAACGCCCCACCGGCGCCCAAGAACTGCAGGGTGATGTTCGAGGCCTCGCCCACGATCTGGCTCCCTGACCGTAGCCCATGAGCCCGGGGTCGGTCCAAGACTGACCACGTCCAGGGCCGATTTCCGCGGATACTGCGCGTCGGCGCAGCCTCACGGGCGTTTGGTCAGCCCATCCGTCGGCGCGCGCTGGCGACGAGGATCCCCGCGTTGGTCAGCGCCACTGCGAGCACGAGAAGCCAGAGGATGGCCCACTTCAGCTGCGAGCTCGGGTCGACGCCGACCTCGATCAGGTAGCCGTCGGGGTCGACGAACACCGGCTTCTCGACCCGGGCCGAGTGCACCTCGGACAGCGGGATGCGCAGGCGTCCGCCGTCGAGCTCGGCCTCGACCAGCGCGCCCGCCCGCTCGGTGTACCCCGGAGACGTCGTGTTGTCGCCGTAGGGGAAGACGAGCGCATCCCCTTCGACCGAGAACTCCCCGGCCGGCGCGGTGTAGGTGGCCGAGAGCGGAAACACGGAGACGCCTTCCTTGGGGTCGCTCTCATCGATCTCCCCCTCGACCTTGGCGAGCAGCGCCTTGCGAGCGGCCTCCCGCTTCGCGGCGGGGATGCGGACGACGTAGCGGCGCAGGTCGGTCCGGCCCTCGCCCAGCGAGATGTAGGGATACCCCAGCGCCGCGATCGCGGCCTGGGCCGCCTCGGCATCGGGAAAGGACTCCACGCCGAGCAGGACGCGGGCGTCGTCGCGACGCGTGACGATGCGGATCCGGTCGTCGGCTTCGGCGATGACGGTGCGCCCGTCGGTCGTCGGCAGCCGCAGTGAGGCGTCTCCGGCCGCCGCCGCGTCGGCGATGGCCTCCGCGGTGACATCGAACAGCTGCGTCACGCCCTCGTCGGCGTACAGCCGTGCGACCCAGCCGTAGGCGCGGGCGTCTCCAAAACGGGAGACGCGTCCGGTGAACGTGCTGGGGTACTCGGGCGTCGTCGCGTCGTCGCGGGCCGGACGAGGCACCGCGGCGAACAGCCGCCCCCCGCCTTCGAGGACGCGGAGGTAGCTGACCTTCGCGCCGCTCTTCTTGGTGAGCACCGACGCCCACTGCACGTCGGGCGTCCCCTCGATCGTGACGTAGCGGTTGGCGAGGTCGGGCACTGCGGCGCCGGGCTCGAAGATCTCGATCGAGTCGCCGAGCGGCTCGGGCTCGGCGTCGCGCAGCCAGTACCGGAAGTCGCCCCACATGCTCACGAGCGGATACAGGCACGCGAGCACGACCAGGGCCGAGACCCACGGCGGGCGGTGCTGCTTGCGGCGCGGAGGTTCGTCGCCGGTCATCTGGGCGACGACGCCATCGACGCCGAGCGCGTCGAGGTCATCGAGGTCATCGTCCTCGAAGTCGTCCTCCCCGGACGCGTTGGCGCCCTCGGGCGCATCGTCGTGCTCGGGGTCGTCGGGGTGCTCTTCGGACTCGCTCACGGGGCCTCGCATCGGGATCTTGCACGACGTCAGACCGTCATGCTCGCCAAAGGTTCCCAGGGACCCCGATGATGCCGCGCGTTTGACGCAGCGGACCAAGTCCGGCCGGGGCATCAAGGCCCGGCAGACCCGCCCGATGCACGTCTCGTGGGGTCTACCCGTCTTCGCCGCGTCGCCATCTGTACGGTCGCCCTGCTCGGGCCCGCCGGTGTCGTGCACGCGGCTCCCGGCGACACGGTGCGCCATAGCGCGAGCACGACGGGCCACCTCGCCACCGACTCCAGCCAGGTCCTGCCCGCGTGGACACCCTCGGCGGCCGTCGCGACCACGTACCTGCGTAGGTTCGGAGCGCCCACGGACGACCGACCGATGGTCGATGCCCGCCTGCAGGCCGACGTCATGTTCGCGTTCGGCATCGCCGACTGGGCCCAGCTCGAGCTCGCCCTGCCCACGGCGCTGCATCAGCGCGGCGCCACGGTCGAGGGGGCCCGCATCGTCACGCTCCCCGGCGCGGCCGTAGGAGATCTCCGCATCGGCGCCCGGGGAACCCTGCTCCGAACGCCGCGCCGAGGCTTCGGGCTGGGCGTCGGCTTCGACGCGACCGCTCCCTCGGGACATGCATCGGCGTTCACCAGCTTTGGGGGGCCCACCTTCACGCCCCTCGCACTGGCCGAGTACCGCGGCCCTCGAGGGATCCAGGTGGCTACGAACCTGGGCTACAGCGTCCGGCCCGAGGTCAACCGCGGCGGAGCCATCGGGGGCGACGTCGTCCCTTACAGAGTTGCGGTCCGCGTCCCCGTCTCTCCGCGCGAGGCGTTTGCGTTGTTCGGCGAGCTCGACGGCCAAGCGTCGATGGTCCGCGGCGCAGACTCGCCGCTCGCGCTTCGCGGAGGGTTCCGCTGGCAGACGCGCGGCGGGTTGGTGATGAACCTGTGGGGCGGAAGCACGGTGCTCGACACCATCGGTCTCCCGACGCTGCAGCTGGGGCTCTCGGCCGGGTTCGCGCCCGCGAGCCGCGTGCGCAACGAATCCGCCTTCGTGGGCAACGAACGCCCGAGCGCCATCGCCCTCGCCAAGACGCACGATCGAGCGCTCTTGGCGGCCCTGGACGCGCCCGCGCCCACCCCTCCACGGCACCCCAGCGATCCCGACGGCGACGGCGTCCGCGCCACGGCCGACCTGTGTCCCAACGTGGCCGAAGACCGCGATGGGTTCGAGGACGGCGACGGCTGCCCCGAGCTCGACGATGACCGCGATGGCCTGGCCGACGTCGTCGATCTGTGCCCGTCGGCGCCCGAAGTGATCAATGGCTACCGCGATCTCGACGGCTGCCCCGATCGCAGACTCGCCGACGGAGGCGAGACGTTCGAGACGTTCGAGCCGCGGCGCGTCTTGCCTGCGCTGCATTTCGCGCCCGGATCCGCAGCCGTCGACCCCACGATGCAGGGACAGCTCGACGAGATCGCGGAGCTGCTCCGGCTCAACCCGTGGATCGAGCGGCTCCAGCTCGCCGTGTTCGTCCCGCGCTCCAAGGACGCCGGCGCCGATCGCCGGCTCGCCGAGGCTCGCACGGACGCCCTGCGCGCTGCCCTCGACGCGCGCGGCATCGACCGCTGGCGCGTCGAAGCGTTGCCCGCCAAGACGATCGCCTCAGGCACGCCTGAGCGGGTCCGCCTGACGCTCTCGGGCCGAGCCGGTGGGCTGGATCCCGTCGCGCCGCGGCCGGCGACGCTCGAGCGCATCATCGCCGAGGCCTACGACGAGGACGCGCCGCCGCCGGAGACGATGGAGGCGCAGGGGCCTCCGCGCGAAGAATGACGCACTACTGCGCGCGGTAGACCCACAGCTCCCGCGACGACTGCACGTCGCCGTCGCTGCGCGCGAGCACGTGGATGCGGTTGCCGCCCAGCTCCAAGGGGATCTCAGCCTCGAACTCCAGCGTCTCGCCGTCGGGCCCCGCCGTCACATACTCGACCTTCTTGTCCGACTGTCCCGGACCCGCAGGACGCACCATGACGACCACGTCCCGCAGGTGCCTGGGGTGGGAGGTGACGCCCTCGAGCTCGAGGACCGCGGCCGTCGTTCGGCGCGGGACGGCTCGCAGGTCGAGGGTCGGCGGGCGTACACCGCGTCGCGCAACGATGCCCTTGGGCGAGGCCGACTTCGCGTCGGCCTCCGACAACCCTCCGTGGTCCTCGGCGACGAACCATCGGCGGCTCGGCTCGTCGGGGGCGACCGTGTACAGCCACGCACCGAACTTGCCCTCGAAGGACAGGACCGTGCCCGGCGCGACGTCGGCCGCGACGGACGCAGACGCGTGCGCGCCACTGCGGAGCGCCAACGGCTCGGCCCCGACCCGCAACGCGGACGCGACCTCGGACCGCTCGCGAGCGCTGGGTAGAACCTTCAACCGCATCGCGTCCGACGCCGTCACCCGCAGCACCGCATCCCCGACGGTCAGGTCGAGGAGGAAGGGCCGCGACGGGTCGGCGTCGTCCTTGACCCAGATTCCAAACGCCCCCGACACGGACTCGCCCACCGGCAGTGCACCGAGCTGCACGAAGCCCTCTTCGAGCAGCCCTTGCTCGCCGGAGAGGTTGCGAAGGAAGGCGCGGACGTCTGGACTGTCGCCCTCGCCGTGGTTGTAGGCTCGAAAGGCCAGCAACACGCGTTCACCGGGCTGCATCATGCCGTCGCCGTTGCCCTGCACCGAGAACTCGGGGAGCCCCGGCACGGGTTCGGACGCGGGGCGCTTGGGCGCGACGCCCACGAGCGCCGGGTCGTCCACGATCCACACGTCGTACGACAGCGCGGGCCGAGGCAGGGCTCGTGTCTCGAAGATCGCCCGCGACGTGCTGTCGGGGGTGTCGTCGGGCTCCCCCGCGTGTACATGCACGTCGAGGTCTCCGACGAAGTCCGCGTACCAGGGCATGACGTGAAGCTCGAGTGTTCGCGTCTGGCTCTGCCCCGCCTCGATGTCCCCGAAGAGCAGCTCGATGCCATCGAGGCGCTCGCGCTCACAGTCCGTGATCGCATGGACCCGGCGCGCGACCTCCGAGCCGTTGTTGGTGACCGACACCTCGAGCTCGAAGGCGCTGCCCGCTTCGATCGGCAGCGGCGTCAAGATTCGCGCGGTGGCGACCAGCGGCGCGTCGCGGTCCCCCTCGGGACCCCAGATCACGTCGGCCTTGGCGAGCGCGGCCGCGATGCGGGGCGCCTCGGCCTCTTGCAGCGTCTCCTGCACCGCCGCGACGGCAGCGCGGCGCCCCGGCGCGTCGAGGCCCGAGGGCACGGCCTTGACCACGGCGGCGGCGATGCGCACCTCGGGGTCGCGCATCACCTCGGGCAGACCGGCCACCCCCTGCAGCTCTGGCGGCAGCGTCAGCGAGGACAGGTAGCGCAGGCGCGCGTCGGAGACGATCTCACGCGCATCGAGGGTCTCGTGTCGAGCCGAGGGATGGTGTGCCATGCGGGCCCTCTCCCGCGCCCGTTCGAACCGCTCGAGGTCGTAGTAGCGGACCACGTGGTCCAGACCGGTGGGCTCGACCGGCAGCAGCTCCAGGTCGGGAACGACGCCGCGGGCCTGAATCTTCCCGTCGCCCGCGACGAGGTACTCGGCGATGGTGAGCTTGAGCGCAAGCTCGCGACCGTACGGCGCCGCGGGACGCACGACCTGGACCGACCCCTTGCCGAAGGTCGAGCGCCCGAGTACGACCGCCCGCCCCAGCGCCTGCAGCCCGCCGCTGACGATCTCCGCGGCGCTGGCCGCCTCTTCGTCGACGAGCACGACGACCGGCACGTCCCCGGGAACCGCCGTGTTCTCGCGCGCCTCGTCGACCTCGCGGCCGAACACGCTCCGAACGATGACCAGCTCGCCGCGCGGGACGAAGAGGTCGACGATCTCCGTGGCTTCGACGAGCAACCCGCCACCGTTGCCCCGCAGATCGATGACGATGCCCTCGAGCGCGTTGGCCTCGCTCGCCGCGGTGATCGCCTCGCGCAGCTTGGCCGAGGTGTCCTCTTGGAACCGCGCGATGCGGAAGTAGGTCACGCCACCGGGCAGCGCCGTCGCGGTGACGGAGTCGAGCCGGATCTGCGCCCGCTCGATCGTCACGTCGAGCGACTTGGACTTGCGGCGGACCTTGACCTCGACCGTGGTGCCGACCGGACCTCGCAGCAGCGCCTGCGCTTCGGCCACGGACATGCTGACCGTGGACTGACCGGCGATGCGCAGCAGCACGTCACCGCCCCGCAGCCCGGCTTCCTCTGCGGGCATCCCCGGCAGCACCCGGACGACGACCACCGCCCGGCCGTCGACTTGAATCTCGGCCCCGATGCCGCCGAAGGAGCCGCGGGTGCGCTCTCCGAGGTCGGCGTGCTCCTCGGGCGTGAGCAAGATGGTGTGCGGGTCGAGCGGCGCGAGCAGGCCGTTGATCGCCGCGTACTCCATCGCGTGCAGTGCCTCGGGCTCGAGGTCGAGCTCGGTCTGAGCGAAGACCAGCATCTGCTCGAGCATGTCGGCCGCGTCTGCGAGCGTCTCCACCTCCCCGAGGTCATAGGTCGCGCGCGCCGCACGGACGCTGAGCGAGACGTCGCTGCCCTCGACCTCGGCGAAGAACTCGGGCGTCTGCATGCCCACGCCCTCGAGCGCGGACTTCAGCTGCGCCTTGGCGTCGAAGCGGCTCTGGTCGAAGTACTCGGTCTCGATGAGGTGCACCGACCAGGCCAGCAGCGGGAAGGCGCGGTCCGCGAGATCCGGCTCGGGCGTTTCCGCACTCGCCTCTTGCTTCGTTTCGCCGGAATCTTGGTTGGCGTCTCGCGCGTCGCTACGCTTGCAGGCGGCCACGAGCGCAAAGACCAGGAAGACGCCGAGCGCTCGTCGCAGACACAGCAGCATGGACCCGCAGCATAACGTGCGGCGTCCTGTGTTCGTGTTGGTCACTGTTGATGTCATCGAAGACATCAAAGGTGTCTTTCATCGAAGAGATCCCACGGTAACGCGTCGATCGAACGCAAATCCGATCGTGGCACGGAACGTGCTGGATCGGCGCGCGTGCGAGCCCCAGCTCTCCACATCCTCGGCCTCTGCTTCGGTGCGGCGTTGACGCTCCCCGCTTGTGTCGACGCTCCGATCACCGCCGACCAGCTCGAGGCCGACGGCACGCTCCGCGGCGGTTACGCAGGCGGTGGCATGCAGCACGCGGCGCTCTCAGCCGAGCCAGGGCAGGTCGCACAGGCCGTCCGCGTGTCGGCCGTGCTCGCACCGCAGGCCGACGGCCCGCTCGAAGACCGCGCCGAGTTCGACGCCGATGTCGGCACCGTCTACCTCCACGTACGGGCCGATGGGCTGCTCAGCAGCCGCCGCGTGGTCTACCGCTGGAAACACGACGCTTTCGTGGTCGAAGTGCCCGGTACCCTCGTCGCCAGCGACGCGATGGCGCTTGGCACCAGCTTCGACATCGCGCCCGAGCAGTCCGGCCACTGGGAAGTCGACGTGCTCGCCGACACGGCAGGCCAAGCGCCCGGTAGCGAGCAGCAGGTCCTGTTCCACCGCGAGTTCGTCGTCAACGCGCCCTCGCTGTAGCCAGGGGCCAACGAGTCGCAGGATCCCGCCCGCGAGCCCACCCGATCCACGGGGGCCGCGGGCGCTCGTCTTTGTGGATCACGCGTGATCGTCGGCGAGCGTCGTCGTAGCATCACGCCCGACGATGACGGAAACCAACAGCGGCCTGACCACCGAAGCTGCCGACCTGTTCGCGCGCGGCCTCTTTCACCTCGCCAACGTCGATGGGATCGAGGGGCGCGAGGAGGCGCTCCTTCGAGAGTTCCTCGAAGAGTCGGGCAGCAGCCTGAAGTACGACGACCTGCAGGGCAGCGCCGACTTCTCGATGCACGAGGCGGCGCAGATCCTCGAGACCAGCTTTCAGCGGCGTATGTTCATCATGGCCGCCATCGCGATGATCAAAGCCGACGGCGAGTTCAGCTCCAAAGAGCGCCACGCGCTCGGTGAGATCGCCGACGCCTTCGGCCTGTCCAACGCAGAGTTCGGCGATCTCGAGCAAGAGGCGTCCCGCGCCTCGCTGGAATAGCGCCAACGCGCCCTCTGTACCCCACCCCGCCCTCACGCCAGCCAAGAAAGAACACAACGCATGGGACTGATGAGCTTCATCAAGAGCCAGGTGATCGAAATCATCGAGTGGCTCGACGACACCAACTACACGCTCGTGTGGCGCTTCCCCGACGAAGACCACGAGATCAAGAACGGCGCCCAGCTCGTCTGCCGCAACGGCCAGGCGTGCGTGCTGGTCAACGAGGGCAAGGCAGCCGATGTCTTCGGCCCCGGCACACACACGCTCTCCACCGAGAACGTCCCTGTGCTCTCGCGCCTCAAGGGCTGGAAGTACGGCTTCAGCAGCCCCTACAAGGCCGAGGTCTACTTCATCAACCTCAAGCAGTACCTCGACCAGAAGTGGGGCACGCCCAAGCCGGTCCTCATTCGCGACCCCGAGTTTGCGGTGGGCAACCGCCCTGGCCGCGTCCGCATCCGGGCGTTCGGTAGCTACAACTTCAAGATCGTCGACCCCCGCAAGTTCTTCGACGAGGTCGTGGGCACACAGGGGTTCATGTCCAGCGACGACATCGAGGGCTACGTGCGCAGCCGCCTGCTGCAGGGCTTCACCAAGGCCGCCGCCTCCAGCGAGCTGTCCGTCGCAGACATGGCCGCGCACTACGACGTGCTCGCCAAGGGCGTCCTCGAGGGCATCAACGCGGACATCGCCGAGATCGGCATCCAGCTCACCTCGTTCGTGGTCGAGAACATCTCGCTGCCGGCCGAGATCGAAAAGGCGCTCGACGCAGCCGCGGCTCAGTCCGCGCGGGGCGTGGACAACACGCTGGCCTGGGAAGGCATGCAGGCGATGCGCGACGCCGCCAAGCAGCCCGGTCAAGGCTCGGGCGTGATGCAGGCCGGTATGGGGCTGGGCATGGGCATGGGCATGGGCAACATGATGGGCAACGTCATGGGCCAGGCGATGCCGGGCTACGGCTACCCGCCTCCGGGCTACGGCCAGCACCCCGGCTACCCGCCGCCGCAGCACGGGTATCCGCCCCCGCCCGGATACCCGCCTCAGCAAGGCCAGCATCCGCAGCAGGGCCAGCATCCGCAGCAGGGCCAGCACCCTCCGCAAGGCGCACCCGCGCAGGCGGCTCCCGCGGCCGGACCTGCACCTGGCTCGCTGGAGGCCAAGCTCGGCAAGCTCAAGGCCGCGTTCGAAGCCGACCTCCTCACCGAGGACGAGTACAAGACCAAGCGCGCGCAGCTGCTCGCGGACTTCTAGTCCTCGGACCGACATCGAAGCAACGATGACGAAAGGGTCGATGCCGCAGGGCGTCGGCCCTTCGTGTTTGCGCGTCGCCTACAATGCCCAGCGTGCGGCCTCGCCACGTCATCCACTCCCACCTGGTCTGCGCCGACTACGACGCGAGCTACCCGGAAATCGTCGCGGGGGAGGGCGCATACGTCATCGACCGGGACGGACGCCGCTACCTCGACGCGAGCGGATGCACGGCGGCGGTCACGAACATTGGACACGGTCACCCCGCAGTCGCAGCGGCGCTCGCACGCCAGGCCCAGACCCTGGCGGTCCACCCGACGCACGTCTTTCACAGCGAAGTGCTCGAGCGTTACCTGGGTCGGCTGTGCGCCTTTGCCCCCGAGGGCTTCAACCGGGCCTGGACGATCTGTGGAGGGACCGAGGCGATCGAGAACGCGGTCAAGCTCGCGTACCAGTACCACCGCGCCAAGGGCCGCACCTCTCGGACGCGCGTGCTCGGCCGGCGCGGCTCGTACCACGGCAACTCGATCCTCGCGCTCGACGTGGGCGGGCTGAAGCCGCGGCGCGACTTCTACCTGGGCTTGATGGGCGGGCAACACCTGCACCTGTCTCCGTGTTTTCCATGGCGGCGCCCGGCGGAGCTCTCGGAGGAGGCGTACGAGGACTCGCTCATCGACGAGGCGGCCAAGGTGCTCGCCCAGCACGACGACGAGGTCATCGCGTTCTTGGCCGAGCCGGTCGTTGGCGCCGCGCTCGGGGCGGTTGCCCCGACCCCCCGGTACTTCGAGCGCATGGCCGCCCTGTGCCGTGAACACGACGTCCTGATGATCGCCGACGAGGTGATGACGGGGTTCGGCCGCACGGGTCGAGCCTTCGGGTGCGAACACTTCGGCAACCACGCGGACATCCTCGCGTGCGCCAAGGGGATCAGCGGCGGCTACGTGCCCATGGGGGCCGTCATCGCCCACGACCGCGTGCTCGAGCCGATCGTCCGCAGCGGGCTTCCGTTTCAGAGCGGGCAAACCTACTCGTGCATTCCGCTCGTCGCTGCGGTCGGCGAGGCGGTGCTCGATGTCATCGAGGACGAGAGGCTGGTCGAGGCGTCCGCCCGCGTCGGCGCGCATCTGCACGAAGGGTTGTGCACGTTGCTCGATCGGCGAGGCGTGGGAGACGTGCGTGGACTGGGCATGTTCCTCGGGGTGGAGTTCGTGCAGGACGAGGCCACGAAGGCGCCGTTCGAGCCCGCGTTGGGCGTGGCCAAGAAGGTGCAAGCGGCCGCGCTCGAGCGGGGCGTGGTGACCTACGCCTGTCGCGGAACGGTCGAGGGCACCCAAGGTGACCATCTGCTCTTCGCGCCACCCCTGGTGCTGTCCAAGGGGCAAGCCGATGACATCGTCGACGTGCTCGGTGCCTCGATCGACGCCGTGATGGCGACGACCTGACCTGGGGGCCGGTCCTTGGCGGCGGGCCCGAGGCGCTTCGGGCCGCCGCGCGCGTGGTAGCCTCGTCGCATGAGGGTGCGGGGATGGGTCGGCCTCGTGGGCGTCGCCGGGCTCATGCTGGGGTGTCGCTCCGAGGGCAACTTCGAGTGCAACGCCGACAGCCAATGCATGCTCGAGGGTGTCGCGGGGTACTGTGAAACCACCGGGTTCTGCAGCTTTCCGGACCCCACGTGCGCTTCGACGCGCCGCTACGGCCAGCTCGCCGGAGACCTGGCAGAGACCTGCGTCCCCGCGCAGGGGTCGACGGGAATGCTCGAGAGCTCCTCGACGCAGCCGCCTGGGACCGAGGGCTCGACGACCGGGCCCTCCCCTTCGAGCACCGACGCAGCGACGGCGACGGCGAGCACGACCGGCACGCTCGACACGACCGACACGTCGGAGACGACCGGGACGACGAGCGCAGCAGACTCGAGCGACGGGTCGGAGAGTTCCTCGACGGCTGGGCCCTTCGATCCCGGCTGCGACGTGGGGCTGCTCGACTTCTTCGACGGGCCACAGTTCGACCCTGCGTGGACCGTGGACGACAACCCGTGGAGCAGCAGCTTCGTGGAAGGCGCCGCTCAATGGACGGTCGGCCCGGGCCGCGGCGGCTTCTCTGGCGTCGGGGAGCCGGATCCGGACGGACTGGACAGCGTCGCGGTCGTCATCGACACGCCCCCAACCGGTTCAACGCGTCAGGTGTTCCTGCAGCTGCAGGTCCCCGAGGCCGGCATCTCCCACGCACTCGTACTCTCGGGCAACTCGATGTTGGAGGCGCGCGCGAACGCAGCGACGCTCGAGAGCGTCGGCGTCGGCCCGGGGCGCATCGAGCTACGTCTCGCGCTGGAGTTCGATCAGGTCCACTACCAGTACCGCGCCGAGGACGACGATGGCTGGTTCGACCTCACGTCGAGTGACCTGCTGGCGCCTCCGTCGGCGCTCGAGCCCGGCATCGCGGTCGGAAGCTACGCTTCGCTCGACGACGCGGCGGTGATTCGACTCGACCGCTACCTTCGGTGCGCAGGTCGGTGAGGCGGGCAGACTACGGCTTTGCCTGGGCCTTTGCCCACGCGACGAGGTCCTCGATGAACGCGGCGTCGACGTGGCGGCCTGGCTCGAGGTAGCGCGAAGGCATGGAGCGGCCCGGCTCGCGCTTGAAGAGGTGGTCGAGGTCGCGATAGCGACGCAGCTCGACCTGGAGCTTGGCCTTCTTCGCAGCGCGGCGCAGCGCGATCGGGTCGGCGTCGGGATCGACCTCGAAGTCCTTGTCGCCCTGCGCGACGAACACGGGGGCCGAAAGCCGCCCGAAGAGTTTGGCGGGACGCACGGCGAACATCTCCCGGAGCCACTGGGCCTCGCCTTCGAGCTCGGGCGGCACGGCGCCCCCACCCTCGACCGCCTCGACCATCTTCTGCTGCTGGGTCGCGGCGCCCGCACGCAGCTCGGGGGGGAGCTCGGCGAGCGCGGCGGCGGCCTGCTCGAGGAAGACCTCTCGGTAGGGACGTCCGGGCGTGGCGAGCAGCGCGATCCCGACGATGCCCTGGGGCATGTTGGCGGCAAGGGTGAGCTGCCGCAGGCCGCCTTCACCGTGACCGACGAGCACGACGCGGTCTGGATCCACCTCGGGCTGGACGAGCAGCATGCCAAAGGCTCGCTTGGCGTCGTCGACCTGGCCTACGAACGAGAGCGGCCCGGGCTCGCTCTCGCCGCGACCGCGTTCGTCGAAGCGCAACACGACGAACCCGGCCTGCGCGAGGGCGTCGGTGATCTCGTGCGCGCCGAGGTCGACCGGCGGCGGGCCGGCAAAACCGTAGCGATCCTCGCGCCCCGTCGAGCCGACCCAGAGCACGGCGGGGTGAGGCCCCTCCCCTCGCGGGACGAGCACCTCGCCGGCCAAGGTGGGGCCGTCCTTCGAGCCTGGGATCTCGACGTCGCGCCGCGAAAACGTCGCGCCGGGGGGCTTGGCGTAGGTCAGCCGCGTTGGACCGCGGATCTCCCAGGTCGGCCACGGCTCGGCCACGGTCTCGATGCTCAGCTCGCTCGCCGAGACGAAGATCGACTCGATGAAACCGTCGCGCAGCGTGATGCGTTCGCCGAGGTTGGTCTCGACGATCACCGCGCCTTGGGCCTGACGAACCTCGCCGGACCACTGCGCCGGGATGCCGCCCGAGAGCGACAGCAGCCGCAGCTCGAGGGTACCGGCTTGCAGCGGACGCAGCCGCAGCAGCAGCTCCTCGTGCAGAATCGCCGAGTGGGCCATCACCCCGGTGGGGACGGTCTGCGGGTCGTAGCCGACCTCTTGCTCGGTCTGCCCGTCGGAGATGCGCAGGGTGTCGTCCTCACGCACGAACGTCAGCTCTGCTGCATCGCTGCGCTCGAAGCCTCGGACCAGCGCACCTTGCTCGTCGAGGATGAGCTCCCCTGAGGACCGCAGCGGCGCACGCCCCGGCAGCTCGAGCTCGATGCGCGTCTCGAAGCGGTGGTGCGTCGGCTGCTCCTCGAGCGGACCCACGTACCGCCCCCACGAGCGCCCGATCCGACGCCCGGACTGCACGAACTCGAACGCCCGCGTCTGTCCGGCGGGATACGCCGCCGCAGGCGAGACACCCGCCCACAGAACCGCAGCCTCCTGCGCCGCAGCCACGGCGCCAACCTCCGGCGCCTGTGTCGACTCCACGCTCGGCGGAGGCGTCAGGCAGGCGGACAGGAGCAGGCCCAGCCCCGTGATGGCGATGCGACGCACGTCCGCGGGAGGGTTTCAAGGATTGCCGAGGGGTGCAAGCGAGCCGGGGCACAACACGCGTGCGCCCCCGCGTCTGGCGGATGGCTGAAGTCGCCTCCCGATAAGGCGTCCTAGAGTGCTGCGACAGGTCGCGACGCCTTGGGAGCCTCCAACCCAGACGAGCGCTTCGGGATCACGCACGCGCGGCTACATGCAGCAAAGTGTGACCGCTTCGGACGGCGAAGCCTTCCCGATTGGCGCCCCACCGGCGGGTTGGCAAGTCGCGTCAACTACGCTCTGGCAGTCCCCGCCGCATGCCACATCCGAAGCCGGAACAGCAGCACTCAGCAAGTAGGTTTCGATACCGTGGCAGCTTCCGTCGGTCGGGATCGCGATCGGTGTCGAGCTGTAACATTCCTCCGCATCGTACAGAAGAATGTCGCCCTCGCACTGCCCCTGCGTCGGGCCACACTCGCACGCGGAGCACTCGCGGTTGTCATCGACTGACTGCCAGCGCAACTCCCGTTGCTTATACTCATCCTGCCATGTGCACTCGTGGATGCCCTCCCGAAGCAGGCACACTCTCCACGGAGGATCTACACTCGCGTAGCAGCCTCCTCCACCGGAACAGGACGTGGACTCTGGCTCAAGTTCGCACACGGTGGTGCGACCGGCCCAAACAGGCGGCGGGACTTCTTCCGTCGCACTCACCTCGCATGCGCCGCCGGTGTAGTCGAGAGGCGCTGCCCGCCAGAAGCCGAGTCCAGGAAACGAGTCGAGACAGGCTCCACCGGCTACACCTGCTGTGACGGTAGCGGACTCCTGTAGCGAGGAGCAGTCGTCGCTCGAGCCGTGAAACTCGAGCGTCGTCGTCCCGCAGCCACCGCCTGTTGGTGACAGGCAGGAACAATCGCACTCTGCAGGGTCTGCGGCGAGTCCGTAGAAAAGGTCGAGGTTCATCGAGTCCGTGGACGCAGGACAAACCGGTCCCCGAGCCCCATTCTCCAGATCGTAGACGACCACCGGACCTACCCAGCCTGACCCTCCCGGCGTCAAACACGACGAACCTCGGCCGCATCCTTCTCCATCGGTCACGGCGTCTCCACTCTCGACGCCGCTCGTAGTCGTCGACCCTCCCACCGACGCGACTCCCGTGCCGGACGTTGACGACGTGAGCGCGACGTTCGTCTCCGTCGATGACTCACCGGAGCCGGCATCAGCACCTGTGCTCGTCGCCGTTCCCGCCCCACCGGTTGCACCGGCCCCGCTAGACGCAGAATCAGCCGAATCGTCGCCCTGCGTGTTGGGGTTCGATACGAAACATGCTCCGCAACAAACAGCCACGACAGCGAGAGCTAGGGGATGGCAGCACACTGCGCAAACCTCGCACAAGCCGCTGAAATCATCAACCCGAACCGCTTCGACTTCGACACATCCGACATCCTTGGCTCCTCCGACCGGAGGAATGCCTGGTTCGAGCGAATGCGAGTCGCTAGAGTTGGGCATGTCGAGGATGACGCTCGGACCCTGCGCTCTTCTTCTCTCCGCGTGCTTCGCCCCAGACCAAGTTACGAGCGCCACCATCGAAGACGAAGCGACTGAGGGTTCCGCCGACACTACGAACCCGTCATCATCGACCACGACTGGAGCTGACACTGGGCAGGCGACGGACTCGTCGTCGACGGGAGAGACTTCGACTTCCGAGACGACTGGCACGGCCGGGTCGATGAACTCGTCCGGTCTGCTTCCAACCACGAGTCTCGACACGGACACTGACACCGACGGCCCACCTCCGGAGTGTGGAGATGGAGTGGCGAGCACCGGGCAATACTGCTACGAACCAGTGGGGACGATCGACAACGAGGAGTACGTGGTCTGCCTTGGCGCTGGAGATGCGAACGGCGATGGCTATGGCGATGTCCTTTTTGGACAGGAAGGCGTCGCCGTTGTGGTTTCACTCGGGACTGAGAACGGTCAGCTCGGACCCCCGCTGACGGTGACCGGGCTCGCGCCGTCCACCTGTGCGCTCCGGGACTTCGCAGGAGATGGGCATATGCAGCTGGCGGGACGGGCTACCGGCTTCGGCCTTTGGCAGGTTTCGGAGGCACAGTCAATCGAACTGGCGGTTACCAGCTTTGTCGGCGACGGCTCCGCAGCCTTTGTCGTCCCTGCCGACTTCAACGGCGACGGTGTTCTCGACGTGCTCGCTGGAACCAGATCATCTGAGTCCCCGCATCGAGTCATTCCCGTAATCAGCAGCCCTTCCCTAGACGAACTCGATCCCTCTCCTGGGTCCAGTGTCGGAACCGCGCTGGACTCACTCGCAGCCGGAGATCTCAACGGAGATGGGCTCTCGGACGCGATATGGGTCTCGAGTAGCCGTTCGGGAACCGCAGAAATCGGAGCGATGCTTGGCACTGCTGAGGCCATCGTCCCTGTGTCGCTTGACGACATCTACGAGTCCGCGCCTGGTGAAGCGATTACGGACGTTGCCGTTGCGCAGGTCGCCGGATCAACCGCTGCCGACATTGTTTTCGTGGAGGCCGGGTTGCTGTACGTGCTCGCCGGGGATGGCGCGCTTGGCTTCGGCAGTCGCGAGCAACTTCCATCCAGCGGCGCGCCGACCGACATCTCGAGCGCTGAACTCGATGGTACCCCCGGTGCGGAACTGCTCGTCGTGTATGACGAGGTTCCGGAGCTCACGATGTTCGGGGACTCAGCGGACGGACCGACGCTCGTTACTGTCCGGTTGCCCTACGCGGGCTTCATGGTCGATGCATCAGATGGCAACGGGGACGGTGCCGACGAGATCCTGATTGCGGGCGCAGGCGACGGCCCGGTGATGGTGCTGCGGTCTGAGATTTAGCGGCGAGTCTGGTGGCAGCCAGCGAGCTGGTGTCCCAGAACCACCGGACAATCCCTCCGGAACCAAGTTCGTCCGTCGTCCGGCTCGTTGATGCCTCGTCTCGGGCTGCCACAAGCGAAGACCCTCTCGACTGCCCCCCTTCTGCCCAGCGGCCGACGAGCGACGAAACGTGGTTCGCCGCGTCGCCAAGCGAGAGCCCTACGATCGCGCTGGCTCCTTCAGTCGCAGATGTACTGGCCCAAGTCGTCGAACGTGTCCTGAGGGAACGACGTCCAGTCCGTGCCGGGGTCGTAGTTGTCCGTCCCGTCGGTATCAGGGACCGAGTCGCAGTTCCGTCGGAGGGTTTCGTTCTGCGTGTCGACCGACGGGTCCGGGTTGATGTCGGGGTCGGGCCAGTATGATCCGGGGTCGAGTCCGATCGTCCCCATGATATCCAGGAGCACTCCGTCGCACGAGAGCGCGACGCTGTCGTCACCGTTGAAGTTCACGGCGCTGTTTCCCGTGGACAGGTCGCAGACGGCCTGCAGTTCGGCGTCACCCGACGAACGACACACGACGAACGCATCGCCGGCGACGAGCGTGCCCGCGAGGTCGAGGCTGAACGAGACCGTGTCGTCCCCGTTGTTGTACTGCTGCAGCTGACAAGCGCTCAGGTCGACGTCGTTCGCGCCACTATTGTAGATCTCGACAGCCTTGTTGTTGCCGCTGCCCTCGACGTACTCCGAGAAGTAAAGCTCGAAGACTCCGCCGGTCCCGTTCGAGGTCATCTGCCCCGCGTTCTCGATCTGATACCCGTCCGACGAGCCCGCATCGAGTCCGTCGCAGTAGAGGTAGCTCAGGCCGTCGTCGGCGGTGAAGCGGAAGGCGTAGTCGTACTCGCCGGGGGCAGGCACGGTGAAGTCGACCTGGTACTCGTCGTTGTTGGGCTCGCCCGCTGCGGTGCCGTCCCAGCCGGGGTTGGGGACCGCGTCGATCCAGGTCCAGCCGCCGTCGACGGCCGGGTCGGTGCCGTCGGGTCCGTAGCCGAGCTGGCCGCCGAAGCCGGGCGCGGGGTCGTTGCCCGCGGAGACATCGGTGATGCCTGCCTCAAAGACCCGACCGTAGACGGGGAGCGTGGCGCCCGCGTCCTCGTTGATCACGTTCGGGAACTGCAGCCGGCAGAAGTCCACCACGACGGGCTGTGGGCACAAATCGTTCGCAGCGCCCGGGGTGCCGAGGTCGGTGTTGGTGTCGTTCGAGTTGTACTCGGTCTGCGCATCACACCAGTTGTCGCCGTCGTCGTTGGCCGTCGCGTCGAAGCTGCCCGGGTCGAGGTTGAGGCTCAGGCCGTTCCCCGCTGAGAACGCGAACGCGTCGTAGTCCACAGAGTCGATCGTCATGCCGTCGCAGACGAGGGTCACGACGTCGCCGCCGTTGGACAGGAAGTAGTTGACCTCCCACTCGTAGTCGGGGACGAAGCCGACGTCCTCCATGCTGCTCGGCGCGAACGTCAGGTAGGCGCCGGGCGGGATGGGAAGGTCGGGGAGCGGGATGACGTCCTCGCCCTCGTTGCCCGCGATCTCGCAGCCGCCGAGCTGGTAGGTGTCCGTTTCGCTGGGGTTGTGAAGCTCGAACCACTCGCCGTCACCGTCGGCGACGACCGAGGGGTTGGGCATGATCTCCGAGATGATCACCTGGCCCATCGCGGGCTGGTCGAGGGATGTGCAGCCAGAGGTGTCGAACCCGCAGGTCGCATCGCAGGCGAGCGCGCCGCCGGTGAAGCCCATGTCGATGCTCGCGCACGTGGCTCCGCCAAGGTCGTCGCCTTCGCAGTCCTCGCCCTCGTCGAGCACGCCGTTGCCGCAGGTCTCGCACCCGGAGGTGTCGTAGGTGCAGTCGGCCGCGCAAGCGAGCGTGCCGCCCGCGAAGCCGAGCGAATCGCACGTCGCTCCGTCGAGATCCAGTGCGTCGCACTCCTCGTCCATGTCGAGCACGCCGTTGCCGCACGTCTCGGGCGTGCCCGTCGAGCTCGAGCTCTCGTCGCCGGAGCTCGAGCTCTCGGCGTCGGTCGTGGACCCCGAGGTCGTGCCCTCGGTCGGGTCGTCGGTGGTGCTGCCCGTGTCGGGATCGACGCTCGTCGTCGACTCGTCCGTGTCGCCCGTCGTGTCCGTCGTCGTGGTGACGTTCGTGGTGACGTTCGTGGGGTCGACGGTCTCGCCGCCGGTCGTGTCAGCCCCCGTCGAGTCGTCGGTATCGCCTGCACCCACGACGTCGTCACTGCATGCGGTCGCAACTAGAAGAAGAGCCCAAGAAATACGCGAAAGGCGAACCATGTCGGCGGGGGCTTATCGTGATGGACCACTGCTCTCAAGCCGCTGCGGCCCCAAATCGCGACTTGTCACCCACGCGTCACGCAGCGCTGCAAGTGCGCGATCGTCGGCTCGGGCAGGCGCGATGTTATCCTCCGGCCACATGAAGGTCGTCGTCACGGGAGGAGCCGGCTACATCGGCAGTATCACCGTCGAGCAGCTGATCGCCACCGGCGCCGAAGTCGTGGTGTTCGACGATCTCTCGCTGGGCCATCGCGAGGCCGTGCATCCGCAGGCGACGCTCGTGGTGGGCGACCTCGCCGATCGGGCTGCCGTCGATGCCCTGATGGCCGAGCACCGCCCCGACGCCGTCATGCACTTCGCCTCTCGCTCGCAGGTGGGAGAGTCGATGCGCGAGCCGTTCCTCTACGTGGGCGACAACGTGCGCAACGGGCTCAACCTGATCGAGAGCATGGTCGCGCACGACGTCAAGCGCTTCATCCTCTCCTCCACCGCCGCCCTGTTCGCCGAGCCGACCAAGATCCCGATCGACGAACAGGAGCGCATCATCCCCGGCAGCCCCTACGGCGAGTCGAAGCACATCCTCGAGCGCATCCTTCACTGGGCCGAGTCGGTCTACGGCATGCGCTACGCGTTCCTCCGCTACTTCAACGCCGCTGGCGCGAGCGAAGAACGGGGCGAGCACCACGACCCCGAGACGCACCTCATTCCCCTCGTCCTCCAGGTCGCGCAGGGCCGCCGAGACTCGATCACCGTGTTCGGCAACGACTACCCCACGCCCGATGGCACCTGTCTTCGCGACTACATCCACGTGATCGACCTCGCTGCGGCCCACATCTTGGCGCTCGGAGCCCTCGAGGAGCGCAGCCGAATCTACAACCTGGGCAACGGCACCGGGTTCTCGGTCATGGAGGTCATCGAGACGGCGCGCGCGGTCACAGGTCATCCGATCCCTCGCGTCATGGGTGAGCGCCGCCCGGGCGATCCCCCGGCGCTGAGCGCCGACTCCACCAAGATCCGGGCCGAGCTGGGGTGGACACCCCAGTACCCGACGCTCGAGGCCATCGTTCGAACCGCGTGGGCTTGGCACAGCGCGCATCCCCACGGGTATTGAATGCGCCACCGCGGCACCAAGGCTTCGCAGCCCGGCGACGTCCACGGGTACGACTGGTACGACGCCGCG
This sequence comes from bacterium, assembly GCA_024742475.1. Taxonomy (GTDB): domain Bacteria; phylum Myxococcota_A; class Polyangia; order Nannocystales; family Nannocystaceae; genus CAJXVA01. Next base: position 159,503 of record JANSYI010000017.1, read on the forward strand.
ACCGGGGCCATCGACCGCTGCGGGCTCGCCTCACAAGCGACCCGGCTCGAACCACGGCCCCGCTACGACACCCCGCCGGTGTGGCTCGAGGACGTCGACGTGCCCGAAGCGCTGCCCGGTGCGAGTTCCCTGGACCTCGCGCGCCTCGACGCCCGTGCCCGACGCGCCTTCGTGCACGCCACAGCGAAGGGCTAGAGAGGCGAACCGCTAAACCGCGTGGGGCAGAACGGCGTCAGCGGAACGCGGTTCAAGGCGGGAAGGCGAAGCTGTGTTGGGCACACTGCGAGACCTGACCAACGCAGAAACGCGTTTCGGGGGCGCTGTTATGGCGCGCGTGGTTTAGCGGTTCGCCTCTCTAGAGCGGCCTGTGGTGCAACTCCCCGCGCCGCCTCGCTTGCCCTTTTCGACGGATGCCGCTAGCCGCTCGAGCTGCTCGAGCCGTCCTCGCAGGATCGAAGCTCGACCTCGTCGACGAAGAAGTTGGTCACCCCCACCCCGGCGATGGACGCCGAGAACGAGAGGACGTGCTCTTCGCCGTCCGCGAAGCTCGACACGTCGACCTCGACCAACCGCCAGCCACCGTAGGACTCGGCCTCGGCGTCGGTGATCTGAAGCTGCGTCATCTCGTCGACGCTGACCGTGAACACGTCGTTACCCGTCCCCGCGCCCGCATTGACCGAGAACCCGAAGCGCAGCATCGCCATCCCCTCGGGGATCGACACGCTCTGACGGACGAACGCGGTGTCAGGCTGGGCAAGCCCGCCAAACCACACCCACCAATCTCCGACGAACGGCCCCGCGCCGACGTCGTCCGTGCAGTCGATCGAGCAGATCGGCGTGCCGAACAGGTCCGACTCGGCCACCCACACCTCGTTGGGGCTCCCGCCTTCGAAGCCGGGGTCTCCCAGCAGGTTCTCTCCGCAGCCCTCGAGCGCCGCCCCGCTCTCCGAGCTGCCCGCGGAGGTGGTCGAGTCGTCCGATGTTGCGCCCGCATCGAGGCCTCGCGACGCATCGGAACCTTCGCCCTGCACCGTACCGACACACGCCGACACCACGAGGGCGAACGCCGGCAGGGCGTCGAGCAGGCGTCGGGTCACGCTTGAGCATACCGCCTCCGCGGTGGCCTCAAAAGGGTCGATGAGGCGGAACGCCCCGCCACAGCGGCCCCGCATGCGCGCGCGGATCGTCGTGCTTGCAGCGACACGGCTGGCCGCGAGGGAGTTGGTACGCCCCTCGCAAAGCCCGCCTCCATGGACGAGCTCCTCAGCAGCATCCTCCCCAAGCTCCTCGACTACGGCGTCAAGGTACTCGGCGTTCTCGTCGGTCTTTGGCTTGCCTTCCGCGTCGCGGCGTGGATTCAAGGCCGCGTCGTCAAGTCACTGCAGAAGCGCAAGTTCGACGAGGCCCTCACGCTGTTCTTCGGGTCGCTGGCTCGGTGGGGCATCATCCTCATCGCGGTCTCGAGCTGCCTGGGTGTGTTCGGCGTCGAGGCGACGAGCTTCGCGGCGGTCATCGGTGCCGCAGGACTCGCCATCGGCCTCGCGTTTCAAGGCACGCTCTCCAACTTCGCGGCCGGAGTGATGCTCCTGACCTTCCGCCCCTTCAACATCGGTGACTACATCAAGTCCGGCGGAGAAGACGGCATCGTCGCCGAGATCGGCTTGTTCGTGACCTCGCTGGACACGCTCGACAACAAGCGCGTCATCCTCCCGAACTCCGCAGTCGTCGGCGGCAACATCGTCAACGTCACGCACCACGAGCAGCGGCGCGTCGACATCGACGTCGGCGTCGACTACGGCGCAGACCTGCAGCAGGTCCGAGCCGTGCTCGAGAAGGCCGCGGCCTCCATCGAGGGACGAACGGCGCGGGGACACCAGGTCTTCTTGGTTTCCATGGGGGCTTCGTCCGTCGACTTCCAGGTCCGCGTGTGGTGCAACACCGCCGACTACTGGGACGTCTGGGACCGGACCACGCAGGCCGTCAAGGAAGCCCTCGATGCGGCGAACATCTCCATCCCCTTCCCGCAGATGGACGTTCACCTCGACAAGTCGGCATAGCCGCTCGTCGCTAGAACTCGCGGTCGAGGCGCAGGAGCACCTGCGCGCCGACCATCACCGCGAGCATGATCCCGGCGAAGACCCAGATGTAGGGCCAGGCGCCCGTCCAATACTTGGACTTCACACCGGCGATGGGCTTGGGCTGGGCCTTCGAAGGCGCCTTGCCGCCACCTCGAGACGCCTTGGACTGCTTGCCGCTCGTCTGGGCGCTACCGGAGAGCGCCCGAGCCTCGCGCTGGGCGTCGAGCAATCGCGGGTCGAGCTCGGCCGCGCGGTCGAACGCGGCCAGAGCCTCCTTGGCGCGCCCTTGGTGCTTCCGGACGTGGCCGCGGTAGAACATCGCGCGCGCGAGCACGTCGTCGTCCTGCTCGCCGCACGCCGTGATCGCCTCATCGAGCGCGCGCATCTGGGCGTCGCCCCGGCGCTCCTCGTCGTTCCACACCGCCCACGCCAAGTCGAGCGCAACGGGCAGTTCATCGTTGCGCAGCGCTTGTACGTCGCGAAGCGCGGACACGGCGCGAGACCAGCGCCGGTCCGCCAGCGCCTTGCGTGCGATCGTGCGCGCGGCCATCTCACGCTGCACATAGGCTCGGGTGCGGAGCTCCTCCAGCGACGCCCCGGCGACCTCACCGGCGACCTTGGCAGCGAGCTCGTCCATCGCGGTGTCGATCTCGTCGAGCGTCGCGTCTTGGGCCAGCGCCAAGACCTCGTAGGCCGGAGCGCCGGTCTCGATCTTCGCGACCACGAGCTCTTGCACGAGCGAAGACTCGCTGTGTCCCCCGGAGACGTCCTGCGCGGACACATCGGACTCTGAGCCCGCTTCGACGAGCATGTTGCACGACCACAGCGTGTACAGGAGCTGGACACCGCGAACGGCGTCGAGCCCGGAGATCTGCAGGAGGTCGTCGAGCTTGAACGAAGCACGGTCTCCGAGCAGCTGCAGGGTCCCCTTCTCACCGCTGTCGAAGCCGAAGCGCTCGCCGTACTTCCCGTAGGCGTGACTGATTTCGAGGTCGACGTCTTCGAGATGCTCGAGCGCCCGTTCGGCGCGGTCGGGGCTGCAGTGGTTGCGGACCCCGAAGTTGATGACCCGCAGCGTCCGCGCGGGCTCGAGATGGTCGAGCGCGTCGCTGGGAAGGTCGATCTCGTCGCGCAGCGCCAACTCGCCGCGGCGCCCGGCCGTCGCGATCAGGCGCTGCTCGCACTGGTCGCGCATCGCCATCGCAGCCGTCTCCGCGTCCACCGTGCCGTCGGCCACCGCCCTCGCGAAGGCATCGAGGCTGTCATCGGGCGCATGCTGGCGCAGCGCCGCGGCCTCGTCGTCGGCGAGCATCCCCGCAGACGCGAGGATCTCCGAGAGGCCGGTGTTGGGGACGTCGTAGTCCGTCCAGATGGCAAACCCGCCGTCGAACACGATGCTTCGGCGCGTGCCGTCCTGATCGAGCTCGGCACGGCCGGTGAACCGCTGGGAGAGCAGCGCAAACAGCAGGCGCCCCCAGCCCGTGTCCTCGAGCGTCACAACCCGGGTGTTCGCGTCATCGTCGGCCAAGGCGTGTCAGGTATACCGAAAACGTGATGAATCCGTAGCGCCGCTCACGTGCCAATTTTCGGCACCTTTGCCGTGTTTCGTCGGCCAAGGCCCCGAAAGGCCAGCTGGCAGGCCGAAGATCATTGTCGTTTAAGTCGGCAAGAAAGGTGCAAGCGGTCCCACGAAAGGTTCGGCATTTAGCCCGCCGGCCCGGTTTGGATGCCGACATGCGATCTCGAAGTCAGCGCGGATTCACCCTCATCGAACTGATGATCGTCGTCACCATTCTCGGCATCCTCGCAGCGATCGCGGTCCCGACCCTCACGCTCTACTTCCGCCGCGTCAAGACGGCCGAGGCCAACGGCCAGCTCGCGAAGCTGTTCGACGGCACGAGCGCCTACTTCAACAGCGACCGCGTCGACCGTGGTGAAGTCGTCCACATTGGCGACGGAGGTGCGATTGCCGACGGCGCAACACACCGGTGCCCACACCCGCCTTCGTCCCCGACCGGTGGAGAGGCCGGGTTCACGCCTCTGGTGAACTGCAACGAGGGACCAGGGGGTCGCTGCATCCCCAGAGTCGGGGGTGCCGGCGGTGGCTACTACTCGGTCGAAGAGTGGTCGGGCAACCAGATGTGGAACGCGCTGAGCTTCGCGATGGAGCAGGGCCACTACTTCCACTACAACTACACGTCGAGCAACTCGAACACCGGGTTCGGCGCCTGCCAGTTCACCGCGCAAGCGTTCGGCGACCTCGACGACGACGGCGAGTACTCCACCTTCGAGCGCTCCGGCGCCGCCGACCAGAGCGGCGTCAACGGCTCCGCCGGCCTCTACATCCACCGCGTGGTGGAGTGAGCGACCGACGACGCTGCGGCAGGCGCTCGCTCAGGCGCCGATGACGACGCCGGGGAACAGACAGCCCGCGCGGGTGCTATCGGGTGCGAGGGAGCAGGTGTCCCCGCGCAGCACGTCCATCGTCTCGACGAGCGTCTGCAAGGAGATCGACGCTTCGGCGCTGAGATAGACCTGCTCGACGCCCGGGTGGCTCGCTTTGATCCCACGCGCGACCTCTCGCAGCCCGTCGAGGCCATCCTCGCCACGGAGGGCAACGACCTGGTCGGGCGCACACGTCGGGCAGGGGCCCAGCGAGAGCGCATAGCCGTCCTCCCGCACCTCGACCCGCAGCGCTCGAGGCTCGTCGGGCGAGGGCTGTCCCAACGCCTCCTGGGTGAACCTCGGCGGGCTGACGGGCACGGAGGCCCAGTTTGCGGCCTCCATGGCCAGCAGCAGCGCCGGGACCAGGAGGAACATGCAGCTGAGGACCGGGATCAGGTCGACCTGCAGCGGCGGGATCGTCACGCGTTTCTTCTTGGGCATGGCTCGTGTCCTGCACGGAACGACAACCCGAGCGCGGCGAGGTTCCGCTACGATTTCTTCGCCGCCCGGATCGCCTCGGCCCAGCTCCCCAAGACGTCGCGACTGGTCAGCGCGCTGTCGATCGTGGCTTCGGCCGACTGCAGGGCCTCGGCCAGGAGAGTGCGCGCGCGCCTCAGGCGGCTCTTGACCGTGCCCTGCGGCGCGTCGATGACCCCTGCCAACTCCGATGTCGACAGCCCTTCCCAGTAGTGGAGCTCGAGCAGCAGCTGAAGCTCGACCGGGAGCGTGCGCAAGCCGGCCACCAGGCGCTTCTGCTGCTGCCGACGTGCGACGAGGGATGTTGGTGACACCCCCAAGGCGATCACCGAGGTGTCACCAAAGTCGACGACATCGCGCTTGGCCCGACGTCGCAGGTGTCGGTACAGCTCGTTGCGCGCGACCGCAAAGAGGTACCCGCGAAAGCTCTGCACCCCCTCGAGTGATTCTTGGTAGCGCACACACGCCAGCAACGTCAGCTGAACGAGATCTTCGACCTCATCGTCGACCTTGCTGGAGAAGAAGCGATAGAGGTTGTCGAAGTACCGACGCAGCAGCTCGCTCCCGGCACTGGAGTCGCCGGCCCGCCACGCCTCGAGCAGTTCGAAGTCGTCCTGCATTCGCCACGGATGCTACCAGCGATGAGAGGGTGCGATCGGGGCGTACACTCTCCGACGAAACTTCGTTCACGGCGATCGTAGCGCGCTCGTGCGCGTGAGGACCTGCTAGGATGACCTCGTGCTCGGCGGTGCAGTTCGACTCCTCATCGCGGTATCGCTGCTGACCGTTCCGGGTTGGGGGGGTGGCTGCTCCAAGAAGGGATCCGACCCGTGCGCCAACGGTGCGTGCGACGGGGTCCCCGAGTGCGAGCTGGGAATTTGCGAAGGCGACGAGCTCCAGCTGGGCGGCCGGACCGTCTCGAACCACAGCCTCGACGAGGGGACGATGAACGAGCGGATGTCCGCGGAGTGCCCGTTCCTGCAGAGCGAGGTTCCGCCGATCGAGAGCCTCCTCGACGACTCGCACATCCCCGAGTTCCGGCGTGCCCGAAGACGCTCGGCCAACCACACCGAGGGTCAGGCCTTTCTGCAGGATCACGAGCTCCACGAGCATCTGCTCTCCGTTCAGGGGGCCCTGTTCGAGTGCCTCGATCTCGCCGCCTGTTACGACCTCGAAGCGGCGGGCACCGGAGCGCTCGACTTCCAGTTCGAGCTCGAGCCCGACGGCAACGTCTCCGCGGTCTCCGTCACCACCTCGACCGAGCTCGACCAACCGATCGTTCGCGCATGCGCACGCCGGTCCGTCTTCGAGTCGCAGTTCCCCAGCTGGAGCGGGAGCCGCATGGTCGTCGACTACAGCGTAGAGATCTCGCAGGGCTGAGGCCTCTACGCACCAGCGGCGGCGACGCGCACACGATGGCACGCGTCGCCGCTTCGAGTACTCATCCCGCCGTGCAGCGACGCGATGAGGTGGAGCGCCCGACCGCGCCGCGGCGGACGAGGAACTCCAGCAGGGTGTGGTTGGCCTTGGCCCGGTTGCACGGGCCGCAGCACGGGACCAGGTTCTCCCCCGGACCCCCCCCGGCTGCGCGGGGGATCACGTGGTCTCGTGTCAACGTGGTCCGCGTCAGCAGGACGTTGCAGTACGCGCAGTGCGGCCGTACACGCCACACGTAGTGGTTGTATTCGGCCACGAAGACGCGGTCGAGCCGGCCGGCGATCACGTCCTCGACCTTGGCTTGCTTGTAGCGCGCGATCCTTCCGAACCGGGCGAGGCGGCCGCCGCCATCCTCCACGCAGAGCCCGCGACGCCGACGATGGCGTTGCAGGTAGAACTGCGCGTCCCGGCTCGGGCGCGTAGTCAGGGTGTCGTATTCGTTCTTCGTCCAAGTCATCTCTACTCTCCAAGTCTCGAGCCAAAGCTCGCGCTGTAATCAGCGACGACGCGCACGCACGTTCGCGCCCGCTCCGCGGCCTGCGAAACCACGCGGAACCACGGGGAAGACGGGGAAGACGGGGAAGCCTTGGGGACACGCCCCGAGTCAGCGGACCCGGTGCGTACCCTTGATGAGGGCGAGGCGATCCATCACGTGCGCAGCACGAAGCCACGACCCGCCTTCGCAGGCTCCACGGGCATCGCTCGCCTCGAGCGCGATGCTCGAGGGCAATGCCGGGTACCAGGCGTTTGGGCGGGCAATGAACACGGATGGACCTCCGCCCGACAGAGTGACCGCCCGCAGCGGGGACGCAAGCGATTTCTCGAACTACACGTCTTCGAACTCGTGCTCGAACGGCCAGCCGAGCGGATCCGTCACGAAGAGCTCGCCCTTGTTGCGGACGAACATCCACGCGGCCCAGCTTTGCAAGAGCACCGAGAGGACGACCAGCGCGATGGTGGCTCGCTTGAACCGAAACGCGGATCCGTGGGCGAGGAGCGGCACGAGTACGGGCAGCCAGAGCATCGCGAAGCGGTAGGTGGGCTGCGTCTGGCCGCTGTTTTGGTACAGGAGCGCGGGAAGCATCAGCGCCGCGACGGTGAGCACCAGGCCCCACTTCTGCCCGAAGTCGCCGCGCACCAAGACCACCAGCAACACCCACGGCGACAGCAGCCACAGCGCGGTGCCGTGCAGCGACACGCGAAGCGGCCACGCCTGCTTGGGCATCAGCCACAGCAGGCACTCGAGATTTCGGCCCAGATAGCGCGGGTGGAACAGACCGTACTGCTGAATGCGGGGCTGCCAGCGGATCTCGAGGAAGCGGTGCCCAAACTCGAACGGGTCCTCGAACCGCGCCAGGTTCAGGGCCATCAGCGCCGCCCCAATCAAGAGGACGGGGCCGACGAACCGAACCAACGCCGGTATCGAGCGACCGGTTCGCCACCACTCCCAGCCGAAGAACAGCACGGCCACCGCCATGGTCGGTCTACACGCTACAGCGACGCCCAGGCACACACCCGCGAGCGCGGGCCGATGCAGCTCCCACGCGTTCGAGACGAATGCCATCAGCGCGAGCGCGCCCAGGATCTGCGCGGTGAACCAAACGCTGCCGCTCGCACCGAGGAAACACGCAGGTGACCCCAGGCCCACGGCCAACGCGATGAGGAGGTGCGTCGTGCCCTTGCCGTCCTCACTGCCCCGCGTGCGGTCCAGAAAGCCGAGCAACACGACGGGCAAGAACGCGGCCGCGATCGCGGTGAGCAGGACGTCGGGCGTTGCAAGGCCGAAGACCGCCACGAACGGAAGCAGCAGCGCTGCGGGCCCGGGGGGAAAGCTGACGAACCACGTCTCTTCGCGGCGGCGAAATGAACCGCGCTCGAGATTGGTCCACCCCTGGCCGGTGAGGTACCAGGTCTCCACGCCCTCGGCTCTGCGCGCGTCTGCGCACGCCTGGGTCCGACACGGGTAGCCTTGCACGCGGGTGCCGTCGTCGAGCTCGAGGGTCTTGAGCACCGCCCAGTCGTCGAACCGGTGGTAGCGGCACTTGCGGGCCCGACGGCGCTTCGCGTCACAGTACCCCGGCGGTTTGCCTTCATGATGCAGCCGCCCCTCGAGCCACCCAGACGCCATGTGGACGAAGTGGTTGTTGGCGCTGGGCTTCATCAGCGTCTCGCCGGCGATCGACGCCAGCACGCCAAAGGTGAACACGAACGCGAGGAGCGGACGTGCCCGAGCGCGAAGCCAGTCGGTCATCAAGCCCCGCAGGCGTCGGCGAGGTTGCCCGTGATCGTGGTCATTCCGCCGATGCTCGACAGCTGCAGCTCGAGCGCCTGTGCATCACAGGTCGGCAGCGATGTGTTGCCCGAGATCTGGAAGTCCTCGGCGACCGTATCGAGCAGATCGAAGCCATCGATGCTGGTGAGCGAGGGCATGTTGCGCAGGGTGAAGTACGCGCCCACGCTGACCAGGCTGTCGAAATCGCCGATCGTGGCCAGCGACGCGTTCTCCCCCAGGTAGAAGAACCCGCCGACCGACTGCAGCGCCGGCATGAGGATCTGAACGACGCTGTCGTGCTCCCGGACCTGCATGCCATCGCCGACGATCTCGAGGTTGGAGAAGTCGACCCGGATCATGCTCGGGTTCCCGATGTAGATCAGCCGGTCCCCCACGAAGACGATCTCCGAGAATCCGTCGGTGTGGAGGAGCAGAGGGTTGTTCTGCACCACGATGCGCCCCTGCACGTCGAGCAGCGAGTCGAACCCGTTGATCGTGCTCAGCTGCCCGTTGTTCTCGACCCGCAGGTCTCCGTCGAGGAACTCGAGCCCACCGAAGCCGTTGATGCTGGTCAACGACGCGTTGTTGAGGATGCGGACCAACGAGCCGACGGTGTTCAGCTGGGCGAAGCCGCCGAGCGTCTGCAGCGACGCGTTGAACGACACGCTGAGAACGCCCCCGACCGACTGAAGCTGCGGAAAGTCGACCGACTGAAGCTGCGGGTTGCCCTCGATGAGCAACCAAAACGTCACGTCCTGCAGGCCAGCGATGCCGTCGGCGTCGAGCAGGTTGTCGTTGAAGCGAACCACGACGCTGGCCCCTACGGAGGAGACGCCGCCGAGCCCATCGAGGTTGGGCAGCGAGGAGTTGCCTTCGACCCACAGGTTGCCGCCGATCGAGTTGATCGTCGACAGACCGGCGACGCTGTCGAGCGAGGTGTTGCCCTCGACGCGGACGCCCGAGTTGCCCACCGCGGTGATGCCTGCGAGCGCATCGAAGTCGTCGAGCTGCGGGTTGCGCTGAATCCAAAGGCCCGAGACGCTGCCGACGACCCCACCCAGACCCGAGACATCCGACAGGAAGCCGTTGTCCGCGACGATCAGGGGGCCGGCCACCTGTGAGAGCCCGCCGAGCGCGTCGAGGTCGCCGAGGACGGCGTTGTCTCCGATCTCGAGCCCGGTGACCGTGCCCGAGAGGCTGCCCAACCCAGCCAGCGAGGAGAGCTGGTCGTTGTTCCAGACTCGCAGTCGCCCGCCGACCGAGGTCAGGCTGGAGAGGTCCTGAACCGTCTGCAGCGACGGGTTGTTCTGGATGAACAAGAAGTCGCCGATCGACTGCAGCGCGTCGAGGCCGACCGAGCCCAGCGAGGCGTTGTCGCGGACGTGCACGTAGCCGCCGACCGACTCGAGCCGATGCAGGCCCGAGAGGCTGAGAAGGTCGGGGTTCTGACGAATCTCGACCGCACCGCCGACCGACTCGAGGCACTCGAGCGGTGCGAGGTCGACCGCGTCGGGGACACCGAACACGACGAGGTTGCCCGTGATCGCGGTGTAGCCCTGCAGGGACTCGAGCTCGGCGACCGAGACGATGCTCGTGTTGCCGTTCCACACGCCGTTGTCGCAGTCGGGAGGCTCGCCGGTGGACGAGCTCGACCCGTCGGTGGTCGAGCTGCCGCTGGAGCCCGTCGAGCCGGTGTCGCCACTCGTCGACGAGGTCCGCCCCGTCGAAGAGCCAAGACTCGTGGTGCCGAACGAGCTGCTCGATCCGATCGGGTCCAGCGTCGTCCCGGACGAGGAGCCCGGCAGCCCGCTGGTCGTGCCGAAGTCGGTCGTCGAGCCGGTCGTGCCATCGGCGCGGGCGATCAGCGGGTCGGTGCCGGATCGGCCGCATGCAGCCAACGCGACCCCCAGCAGGACCGCGCTCCACGTCGAAGGGCGCCGAAGTGCGTGCTCGCGCATGGTTTGCGAAGCTTGGCAGTTTCCTGCGCTTTCCGCAAAGTCGCAGGGCTCACTCGCGCACGCGCACGCAGATCGGGCGTGCGCCATCCCAACCCACCGTCACCGACGCCGTGCTGCCCTTCTTGGCGTTGACGACCATCCGCGTGTCGCCGAACGCGTCGCCGGGGGTCTCACTCCAAAAGACGCCCTTGCGATCCAACAGCTTGGCACCCGAGAGCGAGAGCAGCTCCCCGATCGAGGGCAGCCGCCAACCCGAGATTCCGCCGGCGCTGAGCGTCTTGCAGAACGTCTCGGCGTCCTTGAAGACGAGGTTGGGTGCGTCGTCCCCGGCGATGAGGAACGCGTTCCACGATCGGATCTCACGTTCTTCGAGCGCCTGGGCGATGGCCGCTCGGTTCTCCGGCGCAGACGGCGGGAGCGGGGCATCGTCGAGCAGCGCGAGGTCGACCGTGCTCCGATGCGACAGTGCCTTCTCGGCGCCCTCGAGGTCGAACGTCTCGGGCTCGGCCGCTGCAGCCTCCTCGGGCGCGGCCGCTGCGGCCTCCTCGGGCGCGGCCGCTGCGGCCTCCTCGGGCGCGGCCGCTGCGGCCTCCTCGGTCGGCGGCGTCTGCTTGGCTGCCGGTGCTTCTTCGGCGTCGGCCTGCTGCGGGTCCGCGTCCGCATCCGCATTCGCGTCCACGGGTGAAGGCGACGCGGGCGGCGCGTCCTCGGCGGGCGCGGCCTCTTCAGCCGCCGCGACCACGTCGTCGGCGGGCTGTGGGTCGTCGGATCCCGACAGGGCGATGGCAAGCACGATGATCAGCACGAGGGCAACTCCTCCTCCGACGAAGAGCCGGATGTTCGGGCCCGACGAGAACGCAGACGCGTCGATGTCGTCGTCGTCGTCACGCGGGGCAGATGCGGTGGTCGGGGCCGAGGACTCCTCGCGCTCGACCTCGGGCATCGGATGGCGCGTGACCATCGTCCGATCGATCGGCTCGTAGTCGTCGACGACCGCGCTCGAGAGCGATGGGTTGGTCTCCAGCCCGCCCTCGCCCGCGAGACCAGGCGAGGGGCTCACGACGGCGGTCGGACCATCCTCGCCGAACCCGGCCCCCGGTGCGTCCTCGAGTCGCGGCACCGTGCCGCCCGCCAGCGAATCCACCCAGCGGTCGACGTCGCCGGGGTCGAGCGCCTGCGCGTCCCCAGGGTCGACGGCTTCGGCGTGCGGAGCGGGCAGCGACGCATCAGTGCCCGCGGCGATCGACATCTGCGTCTTCTCGAAGCGCCCGGTCACCATGCGCCGCGCCACGGACACGATGCGCTCTTCGAGACCGCGCGCGCCACCTTGCGCGGTGGTGGGAAGGGTCAGCGTCCGCCCGAAGGGGACCTCGAGCGAGCGCAGCGTCGCGCGCAGGCGGTCCACCCCGTCGCGGTCGAGCTGCCCGCCTCGGCACAAGACGTACAGCCCCTGCCCCTCGAAGCGCTCGACGACCTCGGCGAGCCGACTCGACTGATCCTCCGCAGCGCCCATCACCGCGACGTCGAACCCACGGCTGCGCAGGCCCGTCGCGGCGCCGTCGGCCAGCTCGAGATCGCCGGTCGAGCAGACCAGAATGATCGGCACCCGATCATCGGATCCGGGGGCGTCATCGCTTCCGTGCCCACCGACCGTCATTCCCAACCAGGATATCGAACTCGAGCCCTGCCCGCAGATTTGACGGACCCCACGGCTGAACGCCTGTTGGGGCCACTACGGCGACGGAACGACCGCATCACGCACGGTGCCCGACAGCCGCGCGCCCTCCCAGGCGATCGTGCGCTCGACGCGGGCGTCTGCCTCGATGTGGACGCCCGCCCCGAGCTGAACGTGCGGCCCGATGCGCGCGCCCGCGCCCACGGTCACGCCGGGTCCGATCCAGACCGGACCGACCACCTCAGCCGACGCGTGAACGTCGGCCGAGTCGTCGACCCCGCGCAGAGGTTGCTCGGCGTGGGGGAGCGACGCCTTTCCACTCAGCACGTTGGCCACGCCCTCGAGGTAGCGCTGGGGCGTGGAGTGCTCCCACCAGTAGTCTTCGGTGATCACCCCGTGCAGGCCTCGGCCCTCGTGAAAGAGCTGGCGGTACGCCGTGCGGACGATGCACTGCTCACCGTCGGGCGGGATCCGGTCGAGGAAGCGGGGCTCGAACACGTGAATCCCAGTGAACATCAGCGGCTGTGAGGTCGGCCGAGCGTCGGGGTCTGCATCGGGGATCCCTTGGAGCAGGCGCACCACCCGGCCATCCTCATCGAGCTGCAAGCTCCCCCACTTCGTCGCCTCTGGATCGGGGCGGAGCACCATCGTGGCTTCGGCACCGCTGGCTCGGTGCGTCGCGATGAGTCCAGCGAGGTCGAAGTCGACCATGATCTTGCCGTTGACCACGACGATCGGCGCGCCATCACCACCGTCGATGAGGGCCCGGGCGTGCCGCAAGCCGCCGCCAGTGCCGAGGATCATGCCTTCCTCGTGCGAGTAGTGCATCCGCGCGCCGATGCCCTCCCCCCGACCGAGCTCGGCTTCGATCTGCGCACCGAGGTGGTGGAGGTTCACGGCGATGTCTCCCACGCCGTGATGCGCCAGCCAACGCGCCGACCACCGCACCAGCGGCGTCCCGCAGATCGGGAGCATCGGCTTGGGTCGCTGCTGGGTGAGCGCGCCCAGGCGAGTCCCGAAACCAGCGGCGAGGATCATGGCGCGAGCAGCCGTCACCCCTTCGGTGTGCACCATCGAGGGACTCGAGCGCAAACAACCGCCTGGTCGCGTGCCCGCCGGATCGGACGCGCGCTCAGTGCGACCACAGCAGGGATTCGAGCAAGATCGTGACCCCGATGAGCGCAAGAGCCATCACGATGATCACGCCCAGGCCGCGCATCAGCGCCGCGCGCTTGGCCCGGCCGATCTCTGCGCGAGCGTCGGCCCGTTCGTCCTCGTCGGTGATCTTGGCCAAGGCGGCCATGGTGGACTCGGCCCCCTTGGCGTGGCTGCGCATCATCGTGAAGGTCATCAACGCCAGGAAGAGTCCGCCGCCTCCGAGTAGTACGCCTCGCATGGCGAGCGTCCACGTGCGCTTCTTGGTGGCCATTGCGTCCAAGACACGGTCGCGGTTGACGATCGCCACCTGGGGTCCATATGCAGACAGGGGAAGCGTGCCCAGCAGGTACGCCCGCGCGGCGTCGACCTGGTCTCCGCGCAGGGTGATGGCCTCGACCGCCGCCCAGTACTTCGTCTCGTGCGCGGACTCGTAGTTGGCCTCGACCCGGGGCGCGTCGACGCCTGCGCGCTGCAGGTCGATCAGGGGTTGCAACGACGCCCCATCCGCAGGGTCCCCCTCGACCACCTGCACCCGCGCGAGCGCAGTGCTCTCGCCCGGGGCGTTGGGTGCCGGGTAGGCCTCGAACTGCACCACGCCCGGCTGCAGCGGCGCGTCGAGAGACCACAGGCGTGGTGGCTCCCCCACCTTCAAGGGAGGTGTGAGCGTGGAGACCCAGGCGCCGGCCCGCTCGTGCACGTCGACGTAGACCGGCCGCTTTCGACGCAGCGACTCCACGCCCAGCTCCAGGGAGGGTGCATCGCTGGCGAGCGTCAACGCGCCCGGTCGCAGCACCACGCCGCCGGCAAAGCTGACCATGCGCACCGTCCGTCGGTGCTGCACCGCGCCGGCGGAGTCGAGCACTCGCACCTGCACGCGCAACACCGCCGAGGTCAGCACGCCGTGCAGGGACAGCACGCCCCACGGGTCGAGCGTCCCTTTGGCGAGCAGCGGAGGCGTCGTCGCGTCGCCGGTACGGCCCGCGAAGCCACCGCTGACCAGCGCCACCTCCACGTCGCCCGCACGAGGCGTGCCGTCGGGGTTGGTCACGCGGACGTACAGCGTGTTGTCGAACTCGGACAGCAAGCGACCGTGGGCACGCACCGCGATCCGGGCCCCAGTGGGCTGCGGATCCGAGTCGTCCCCGTGCTGCAGGGTCGACCCGGCGACGATGGGCTCGGGCTCGGTGGTCCCGAATGCCTCGACGATCTCGATCGCGACCGACTCGTGCATCGGCGCCATCGCCTCGGGCGAGGAGGACTCGAGCTGCACGTGCAGCTGCGCGGGGCCGGGTGCGAGCCCCACGGGCGTCATCAACGTGGCTTGGGCGATCGCCCCCTCACCCGTGGTGTGCAGCGCGCCCAGTTCGTGCCGCGTGCCGTCGCGCTCGATCCAGACCTGGCCCGTCACCGGTGGAGTCGGGGCGGACCCCTCGGGAATGACCTGCGCGCGGACCGGAAACGGACGCCCCGCCGCCATCGTGGTCGGCGACTGAACCACTGCGGTGAAACGCACGTGCAAGTAGGACACCCACAGGCTCAGGACGATCGCGATCGCCAGTCCGATGGGGCCCCCGATGACGAACAGCCGGCCCACGCCCGACCCTTGCAGGGGGGACGTCAGCAGGTCGGAGTCCCCATTCGACGCGTCGCTCACCGTGGCAGCCCCCCTCCTTTTACCGTACAGTCCCGGCAACTATGAAGGTCAGCGTCATCGGTACGGGCTACGTGGGATTGGTCGCAGCGGCCGGCTTTGCCGACCACGGCAACGACGTCGTGTGTGCGGACATCGACGAGTCCAAGATCCAGATGCTCGAGAACGGAGAGATCCCGATCTACGAGCCTGGCCTCGAAGCGCTCGTCGAGCGCAACGTCAAGGCGGGTCGCCTCAAGTTCACGACCTCCAACGCCGACGCCGCAAAGCACGGCAGCGTCATCTTCATGGCCGTCGGCACCCCCTCGGGCCCCGATGGGTCCGCGAACCTGGGCTACCTCTTCGAAGCCGCCAAGCAGGTGGCCGAGCACCTCGACCACGACGTGGTGGTGGTCAACAAGAGCACCGTTCCCGTGGGCACCGCCGAGCGGGTCAGCCGCATCATGTCCGAGAACACGTCGCACAAGGTGGTCGTGGCCTCGAACCCCGAGTTCCTCAAGGAAGGCGCCGCCGTCGACGACTTCATGAAGCCCGACCGCGTGGTGCTCGGCGTCGACGACGAAAACGCTCGCGAGGTCCTGCATCAGCTGTACAAGCCCTTCTTTCGGGCCTCCGAGCGCATCCTGTTCATGGCGCCGCGCTCGGCGGAGATCACGAAGTACGCCGCCAACGCGTACCTGGCGACTCGGATCTCGTTCATCAACGACATCGCCAACCTGTGTGACTTGGTGGGAGCGGATGTCGAGGATGTTCGCACCGGCATGGGTATGGACCCCAGAATCGGCAACAAGTTCCTCTACCCCGGCGCGGGATATGGCGGAAGCTGCTTCCCCAAGGACACTCGCGCCCTCATCAACACGGCGCGCGAGCACGGCCTCTCGATGAGCCTCGTCGCGGCCGCCGAGCGCATCAACGAAGCGCAGAAGGTGCTCATGGTTCGCAAGGCACGCCAGCTCGTCGGCGACGTGGCGGGCAAGAAGTTCGGCATGTGGGGCCTGGCCTTCAAGCCCAACACCGACGACGTCCGCGAGGCGCCCGCGCTGCGCGTCGCTCGTACGCTCATCACCGACGGCGGGACCGTCCGGGGCCACGACCCCGAAGGTGGCGAGAACTTCATCCGCGACCTGCAAGATCAAACCGGCAGCTTCGAGCTGGCCTCCGACCCCTACGCGGCGGTCGAGGGCGCACACTGCCTGCTGCTCATGACCGAGTGGCGACAGTACCGCTCGCCGGACTTCGCCAAGGTCAAGAGCCTCATGGCCGACGACCCGGTGATCATCGACGGTCGCAACCAGTACGACCGCGCGGCGCTCGAGGCCATGGGCTTCAAGTACGCGGGCATCGGCCGCTGAGCCCGCTCCCCATCTCGCTCCCCAGACGACGCCGCGTCACTCGCTGAGGACGCGGCGTCTGCGTAGTCTCTGCCGGCGTGGTGGGAGCGAATACCCCGCAGGCACGGACGCGAGTTCGGTCGCGAGTCAGCCCCGGGATCGACGATGCTTGGGGGGTGCGACGCGTTCGGTGGGCGGTGATGTTGGCGTGGGTGAGCGGATTCGGGTGCGACGACACAACCGAGCCCGAGACGACGACGCCACCACCGGCGATCACCGATGCTGACGCGACCGCCCCCGACGCCGGCGCCGTCATCGTCGAAGACGCACCGCGTGAGGCGGGCGTGCGGCTGGACGCGTTCAAGAAGCCCGTTGCGCCGCTGCCCGCCTTCGTCCCCGGCACGATGCGAGAGCTGGTGTTCGAGGTTCGGATCGCCGAGAAGAAAGCGCTGCACGTCCCCGTCGTTCGCGTGTTCGCCGACACCCGTCTCTCCGAACGATCCAACGCCGATCTCCGCCTGCGCTGGAGCCCGACTCGCGTGGTGCTCCCCGTGACCGACGGCGCCGACGAGGCGTTCCTCGAGAAGTTCGAAGGCGCCTTGGCGCCGAGCGACCCACCCACCGCCCACGCGCTCGAAGGCGACGGCTGGGGTGCCGTCGCAGCCCTCCCCTGGCCCGTGACGGACGACCCACACATCGCCTCCATCGCCGGCGGCCTGCAGCTCGCCATGAGCCACGTCGTGCTCCCCACCCCGCCCGAGGGTCTCAGCCCCGGCGCAACCTGGACGATCGAGCGCGAAGTACAGGTCTTCGGCATCCCAGCGTGGGAGCGCATCGAGGCGGAGGCCAAGAAGATCGACGGCGACCAGCTGGAGCTCCGGGCGAAGGTGGTGTTCGAGAGCGCAGACCCCATCGAGCCCGTCACCGCGCTTGGGACCCAGGCCATGGCCGTCGATGGCAAGGCGTCCTTGCACGCCCGGTACGACCTCGCCGCCGGCCTCCCCATCGACATGCAGCTCAAGGGCTCATTGGGGCTGCAAAGCGCAGACGGCAAGACGACGCCGATCAAGATCGAGCTGCGCGCCGACGAAAACTACATGGCGCAGCCCGACCCTCGCGTAACGCTGACCGGCGAGCTGACCGACGGCAGCTTGGTGGTGGGCAAGGTCCCGCCAGGCACGAAGGTGTGGTTCAACAAGGGGAAGCGACCCGTGTCCGAGGAGGGTGACTTCGTCATCGGGTTCGGACGCGATGCACCCCCGCGGGCGCTGCTGGCGTTCAGCTTCGAGGACGGACCGCCGGTTCGACGCATCCTTCACGTTGCAGATCGAACCTTCGAGCCCGAAGCGATCGACGGCCTGCCCGAGGCGTTCGTCCACCCCGACAAGGAGACGAAGCGAGCGCTGGGCAAGAGCCGCAAGCGCATCGAGAAGGTCCGCCGCAAGTCCAGCACCGTGGCCTTCTATCGCGACGGGTTCATCTGGCCGGCCAAAGGGAGGATCACCTCGACCTACGGCCGCAAGCGCATCCTCAATGGCGAGGAGAAGGGCCCTCACTGGGGCGTCGACATCGCGGGCCGCGTGGGCAGCCCGGTCAGGGCGCCCGCGGCGGGCGTCGTGGTTTTCGCAGAGCAGGACGTTCCGTTGTCGGGCAACCTGGTGATCATCGACCACGGCCACGGCGTCACCTCCTCCTTCTTGCACCTGCAGAAGATCAAGGTGAGCGTCGGCGACGAGGTGAAACAAGGGCAGACGATCGCCACGTTGGGCAACACGGGGCGCTCGACCGGTCCTCACCTGGACTGGCGCATGAACCTCGGGGACACGCGCATCGACCCGCAGCTGCTGGTGCCGCCGCGGTAGTCAGAGGGCCTAGTCCTCGTAGTCGCTGCCCGGGTCGAGCTGCGTGTAGAACTCGGCGACCTGCGGCGGGCCGTCGTAGGTGGGGAAGCCGACGCCGGCCACCGCGTCACGCAGACAGTCCTTGAGGTCCTTCTTGTCATTCCACTTGGAGTCGATCGTAGCGTTGACGGCGATGGGCCGCTTGCTCTTCGGGTCGAGCTGGACCGCGAAGTCGACGTCGCCCTCGAGCGCCTCGCCCTCGGCGACGCCGTGCTTCTTCTTGGCCTTGGCCACGCACTCGTCCAAGCCGTCGAAGCTGCGGTTGAACGCTTGGGAGACCTCCCAGTCGTCGGCGCGCTCTGTGCCGTAGGCGTCGAGGTCGACGCTCATCTTCGACGGATCGAACTCTGCAATCGTCGCCTTGACCGTGCGCTTGTTGCTGCGCCCCTCGGGCTTCTTGCAGGCGAGAGCGCCGAGCGAGACCGCAGCGGCGAGAGTGAACAAACCGAGTTTCTGAACGAGATCCGCTGCCATGTTTCCTACGCTTCCCCTGAAAAGCCCTGGGGCCGCCTCGACCTGGAGGCATCCCCTGCGCGGTCGGTAGAGACGACGACCGCGACGCGATTATTCCGTATCCTTGGCCACGCGGCTATGATCGCGCGCAGCTTGTGGGCAACTCGACCACACTCTCCCATCACCACGAGGTCTCCGCGCAGTGTCCGTCATGCGGATTGAGCGCGTTGGTACCGGTGCATCTGCAGCGAGACGAGCACGCAAACTGGGTCCAAGTCGACAAGCCGGGATGGTTTCGTCGCAACAAGGTCGATACGAGCAAGGCCGACGTGCAGATCGACGCCTGCCCGATGTGCTTCGGAGCGTGGTTCGACGCCGGTGAGCTCAACACGCTCGCGGGCGATCTCGAGGGCGTCGAGGACATCTTGGATCCAGAAGCCGACGCCACCTCTCGCCCCTGCCCGCACGGGCACGGCCCGATGGAGGAACACGCGCTCCCGGGGGTGATTCGCACCCCGGTGGATCGCTGCAAGACGTGCGGGGGTGTGTGGCTCGACGGACACGAGCGACGCAAGCTCGCCAAAGCGACGACGAGCGAGGGCCAAGGGACGCGGACCGAGCGGTGGCTCAAGCGCGGCGCGATCTGGGCGGCGCAGGTGTTGACCCACCTCCCGGTCGAGGTCGAAAACCCCGGACGCGGCACGCCGTGGATCGTCTACACCCTGCTCGTCGCCTTTGCGGTGCTGTTTGGCATGCAGCAGCTCGAGCAGCTCGACACCTACTACTACGGCATCGTCCCGGGCCGCTTCAAACAAGCGCACGACTGGTACACGCTGGGCGGCTACATGTTCCTGCACGGGAGCTGGGCCCACATCCTGGGCAACGCCTACTTCCTCTATACGTTCGGCGACAACATCGAGCACCTCTTCGGGCGCGTTCGCTTCGCGCTCTTCTTCGTCGGGACGGGCCTGCTCGCGGGGTTGATGCACACGTGGCTGACCCGGGAGACGGCGACCGTGGTCGTCGGGGCGTCGGGCTCGATCGCCGGCGTGCTCGCGGCGTATCTCTGGGCGTTCCCGCGACAGCGGCTGTTCCAGGTCGTGCTGTGGATTCAGCTGAAGATCCCGGTGTGGGTGTACCTCGGCGTCTGGGTGGGCTTTCACGTGGTGATGGGGTTCTTCGGCACCGGAGGCAGCGCCAAGCAGGTGGCCTGGTTCGCCCACCTCGGCGGGTTCATCGTCGGCCTCGCGGTCACGCCTTGGATGCTGAAGCTGCGTCGCCGCGAGGTGGCCAAGAGCGTCCGCGTCCCCGCGACGGGCTAGGATGAACGGCTGGCTGCTCATCGCTGCCCTGCTGCAGCCCGCGCCCGAGGCGTCACCGGGCCCGCTCGAGCTGTCGTGGGAGGCTCCCCCGGCGTGCCATGACGCGGCGTGGGTGCGGGCGCAGGTCGCCGATGCGCTCGAGGGGCGGCCTACCCCGCCCGAGGCGCTGTCGGCCACGGGCGTCATCGAGGTCCGTGAGTCCGGGTTCGCGATGACCCTGACGCTCTCCCAAGGCGCCGAGACCTCGACGCGTGCCTACGAGGCGTCGACGTGCGGCGAAGTCGTCGACACCGCGGTCCTGCTGATGGTGATGACCCTGGACCCGCTGGCGGTGCCACCAGAGCCAGACCCAGAGCCAGAGCCAGACCCAGAGCCAGACCCGGAGCCAGAGCCAGAGCCAGAGCCAGAGCCAGAGCCAGAGCCAGACCCAGAGCCAGAGCCAGAGCCAGACCCAGACCCAGAGCCAGACCCCGAACCCGAACCCGAACCCGAACCGAGGGCGCTCTTCGCCCACGGCAGGCTGACTGCCGGCGCGGGCCTCGGTCCCCTCCCCTCCCCCGCCGGCGCGTTCGAGATCGCAGTGGGTGTGGGTGGCGCCCACTGGGCCGCACACGCCACGGGCGCGCTGTGGACCCCGTCCGAGGCCCGTACGCGTGGCGGCAGCACGGCGCGGATTCAGCTCGCCACGTTCGGTCTCGAGGGATGCGGCGTGCTGACGCCGGCGCGTCGATGGAGCGTGCCCCTGTGCGCGGGCGTCGTCGTGGGGCCCATGACGGCGCGCGGCGTCGAGGTCGGCGACGCCCGCACGCGCCGCACGCCGTGGGTCGCGGCCCGTATGCAGCCCGGCGCGACGGGGTGGGTCCTCCCGTGGCTGGGCATCACAGCCCACGTCGCGGGACTCGTCACCGCGTACCGCCCGCGGTTCATCATCGAGCCCGTCGGCCTCGTGCACGCCCCCTCCACGTTCGGTTTTCGGGCCGGACTCGGCATTGCCCTCAGAAATCGACGGACGTGGTGATGGGAGAGCGCGGCGGCGAACACTCAGGATACGTGCGGGCGCCCGCCCAGCTTCACGATGAACCGCCTCCCACCCTCGATGAGCTCTACCGCGCCCACGCGGACTTCGTGTGGAGGACCGTCTTGCGCGTGGGCATCCCCGAGCCGCAGGCGGAAGACGCCGTGCACGAGGTGTTCTTGGTCGTGCGCCGAAAGTTGCCCGAGTTTCGCGGGGACGCGGCGCCGACGACCTGGCTGTACGCGATCACCCGCGGCGTCTGTGCGAACCTACGCCGTGCGCACGCCCGAGCGGAGCGAAGGATCGGCCTGGCCCCAACTCCAGATGCGGCGCCGACCCCCGAGGAGGCAGCCACGCGCGCCAACGCGGCCGAGCTGGTCGCGCGCTTCTTGGCCGAGCTGCCCGACGAACAGCGGGAGGTGTTCGTGCTGAGCGACATCGAAGGCATGGCGGGGCCCGAGGTCGCGACGGCCCTGCGCATCCCCTTGGGCACGGCGTACTCCCGGCTTCGACTCGCCCGCAAGCGCCTCGAGGCGTTCGTGAAACGGGGGAGTGATGACTGACGAGCCGCCCGCACTCTCGCCCGAGCTCCGCACCATGCTCGAGGCATACCGAGGCGAGACCACGATGCCCGCCGACGCCAAGGCGCGCGTGCAGCAGCGACTCGACGCGCCCGCAGGTGGACGACCGATCTGGCTGTGGGCCGGTATCGCCGCGGCCGCTGCCGCCGTGCTCATCTGGGGCGCGGTCTCCTCCACGCGCGCTCTTCAGTCCAAGCCCGAGGCGTCACCCGGCAGCCAAGCCGCGATGCAGGCCACCGCCAGCGGCGGCGAGACGGCGAGCGTCACCCCCGATGCCGCCCCGACTCACGAGACCAAGCGCGCGAAACCGGACCCCGTCTCGCCGCCAGAGCCAGAGCCAGAGCCAGAGCCAGAGCCAGACGCCGCGCGCGAGCAGCCCCGCCGCGACCGATACCCGGCGCCCAAGTCCGCACCCGAACCCAACCCCGCGCCAGCGGCGAGTCGGCTCGGTGCCGAGAACCGGCTCATCGCGAAGATCTGGGAGCACCTCCGTGCCAAGCGCTACGCTCAGGCCAAGGCGACGCTGCACGAGCACGCGACGTCTTTTCCGAAGGGGGTTCTCGCTCCGGAGCGCCGGGCGCTCGAGGTCATCGTGTCGTGCTTGACCGACCCCGCTTCCGCCGCGGGCAAGGCGAACGCCTACTCGAGCAGTGGGCACACCACGCTGCTCTCGAAGGTGCGCGCGGCGTGCAGCGAAGAAAAAACGACGCCGCAGTAATGGAACGTTCTCTCGGTGCACACACACCGGGCATGATGACTAGCTTGTTCGTACGACCCTCTCTTCTTCTGTGCACGACGGCGCTGCTGCTCGCCGCCTGCGACGCCCCCGGCAAGACCGTGGGCATCGAAAGCGGGACCGACGGCGGCAGAGAGACCGACGGCGGCGGCCAAACCAATAGTGCCGGCGAGACCGACAGCGCCGGCGAGACCGATAGCGGCGGCGAGCCCGGATGTTTCGCCACCGATGACCCAGCCGACTGCGCGAGCGCGGGCTGTCTTTGGATTACACCCTCCGAGGTCTCCCTCGCCGGCGGCACTTGCGAGGTCTCGGCCGGCACGAACGGCTACTGTGTCGGGTACTACGACGGCCCTGAGGATGGCTGCGGGTACCAGCCCTACTGCGAGGACGACATGAGCTTCGACGTCTACGTCCTGCAGACCGGCGAGGACACTTGGGAGCTGTACACCCGCTCGGACTGCTTCGAAGATCCACCTGCCGGCTTCACCGCATGCGAGCCCGGTTCGGGCCCCGAGGTCTGCGACTGCGCCTGCTCGAACGCAGCATCGCTCCCGCCGGGCTTCGAGACCTCGCTCAGCCCCGGCGGCTGCGCGGACATGTCGATCTTCGGCGTGTCCGAGGACGGCTCGATCGGGATCGTGCTGTGGACCGGCGGCGACTTCACGCCGGTCGCCGACGCCGTCGCCGCGGGAGAGACGCAGAGCACCGAGCACGACGTCAGCGAGTTCGACCAGCTGTCGGTTCTCGTCGGGACCAACGTCACCTACCCCGAGTGCAATGACGCGCTCGAACCTGGCGCCTACGAGATCGACCAAGAGTGGGTCGCGACGGCCGGCACGGTCACGATCGAGGTGGTCCCGGAGATGGATCCCCCCAAGTTCGGCACGCAGGGGTCTGCGACGGTGACCGTGACCGGGCTCGAGGTGACCTACGGCGGCGTCACCGAGTCGGTCGACGCGTTCGTGCTCGAGGACGTCGCGGTCGGCTGGCTGCCGGGGTGATTCTCTTCGCGGGCGGTGATGGAACCCGCCGGCTGTGCACACCAAGGGGGCATGACGCTTTCCATGCATGACCTTGTCCCTGCCGTGCTCGGCCTCGCGCTCGTCCTCCCCGCCTGCGACGGGGGCGAGGAGACGGGCACCGACTCGGACGGGATGTCGGGCTCGACCAGCGGCGGCTCCGACTCCGACTCCGACAGCGCGTCCTCGGGAGCCTCCGCAAGCGCGAGCGCGAGCGGATCCTCGGGTGCGACGACCACACCGGGTTCCACCTCGCAGGGTTCCACCTCGCAGGGCTCGAGCACCGGCGCGGAGACCAGCAGCGGCGAGAGCACCGACGCGGGATCGTCGAGCGGCGACACCACGGGCTCGGGGGCATCGCTGCCCGACGGCTTCGAGGACACGCTCGAGGCCAGCGGCTGCGGCGACATGGTCGTCTACGGGCGCTCCGACGACGACACCATCGCCCTGGTGATGCACATCGACGACGAGCTGGTCGCCGACGCCGCCGCCAGCGGCGAGATCTACGAAGCCACGCGCCCGATCGAAGACTTCGTCACCTTCGAGGTGCTCGTGGGTGCGTTCGTCAGCGCGCCGCTGTGCAACGACGTCATCATCGAGGAGACGGTCGTCGAGCAGACCTGGGTCGCGACCGCGGGCAGCGTCGACATCACGATCGACCCCGTCGAGGGTGCTGCGCCCTTCGAGGTGCAGGGATACGCGACGATGGAGCTCTCGGCGGTCGAGGTCACCTACGAGGGCGTCACCGAGACCCTCGAGGACGTCGTGCTCGCAGACGTCGCCGTGGGCTGGCTGCCAGGCTGATCCGGCGCTCGCCTACAGCAGACGACGATGGGCTCACTTCGCCTTCGCCCCCTTGGCTTTCACGGGCCCGTCCTCGCCGAGGACGGTGAACACGATGCGGCGGTTGAGGGCCCGCCCCGCTGCGGTTTCGTTGGTGGCGATGGGCTCGTCGGGCCCAACTCCGCGGGTCTCGATGCGGTCGCCAGCGATGCCGGCGTCGACCATGTAGCGTCGAACGGACTCGGCGCGCCTGCGCGAGAGGTCGACGTTGTGTCTGTAGCCCCCTTGGGAGTCAGTGTGCCCGGTGATGCGCACCTTGATGTCGGGGTAGCGCTTCATGACGTCGACGGCGTTGTCGATGGTGTTCTTGGACGCCGGCTTGATCGTGTCCTTATCCGTATCGAAGGTGATGCCCTCCATGATGCCCGCGAGTTCCTCGAGCTCGGGCGGCACCTCGTCGGGGCAACCATCCTTGTCCTCGAAGCCGTTGCGGCTCTCGGGCTCGTCCGGACACGCGTCGACCGGGTTCTCCAGCCCGTCCCCGTCGTTGTCGTCGATGCAGACCTGCGGGCACCCACGAGGTCCGGGGCCATACACGTCGGGACAGTAGTCGTCGCGGTCGATGATGCGATCGCCATCGCGGTCGCTCGTGGTGGGACGGGCGCGCCGCTCTTTCTTCCGCCCGAGGGTGACCGAGAGGCCCAAGAGCGCCTCGGGACTCGAGGCCAGGCCTTCGGCGACGCCGAGGCGGTTGCTGACCACGTTGCGAACATCCAGCCGCAGCAGGATGCGGTCGTTCACGAAGAACTTCGCGCCGCCACCGAAGTGAATGGCGACGTCTTGCTCGGTGCCCAGTGAGGCCGGCGGGGCATCGCCACTGACGCCCAAGATCCCGGTGCCCACCAGCAGGAACGGGGTGATGCTCCAAAGTCCGATCTGCCCGACGAGGTGGCCCCGCACGGTCCACGCGGTCGCAGGGTTGCCCGTGTCTCGCGTGCGGCCGGGCATGACCCCGCCTTCGAGCTCTGCACCAAAGAAGCGAAACGGGTAGTAGCCGGCGCGCAGACCGACCTCGGGGGCGAGGCGGCGGAACGGTTGATGGCCGTCGTCGGCAAGGCCTTCGGTGGGCTCGAACAGCTCGATCCGCCGGTTGGGAAACCACAGGCCGCCGTACACACCCAGCTCCGCCATGCCGCGGGTCGGCGCGTGGCGGTAGATCCACTTGTCGCGGTCCTTGGACTCCCCGCGCGCGGACAGCTGGCGCCCAGACTCGCCGGTGCCCTCGTCTCCCCGCGGCTCAGCGGGGGCGAGGAGCATGGCTGTCACCGTCAACGAGAGTGCTCCGAGCATCGTCTACGCCTCACACCCGCAGTTGAGCTCGATGATCACGACACCCTCTTGAATGCCGCCGCAGGCCCCGCCCTGCAGCTCGATCTCCGTGTCGCCGGTCTGCACCCAGCCGTCGGGATCATCGAAGGGCACGGCCGCGTCGTTGACCAACAGCTCGCAGTCGGGGATCTGCGCCGGCGCCAGCGGTTCGGAGAGGTCGAACGTGCAGGTGCGGACGCCGGCGATGATCGACTCGAACGCGGCCACCAGCGCTTCGGTGTCGTTGGCGACGTAGAACTCCGCGTCGGGCTCGCCCCCTCCGACGCCCTGCCCTGCGTTCGCGAGCTCCTGCAGGTGGTCCTCGCCGACCTCACTGCCCACGCTGATGACGAAGGTTCGGATCCCGTTGGCGTGAGCGCTGGTCACCGCATCCACGGCGGCGCCGCGAGCCTGCGCGATCTCCTGATCCGTCTCGGGGTCCGGCTGCTCGCACGTGTCGGGCTCGCCGTCGGTGGTGAGCACGATGATCTTCTCACCGGGCCAGTCGTCGGCGAGCAGGTCGGCGGCGATCAGCTCGAGCGACTCTCCGGTGGGGGTGTCGCCCATTGGCATGTGCCCGTCGAGCAACGTCGAGATTTCGTCTGCGGCATCGAGCTGCGGCGCGAGTGCGTCGATGGTGGGGCAGCCCCGCGAACCCATCGGGTTGCTGTAGAGGGTCACACCAAAGCGAATCTGAGACTGCAGCGCGCTGACGATGCCCATCTGCGGATCGGTCAGCGTCTGTTTGGTCGCGTCCCAGCGGGAGACCCCACCGAAGTCCTCGTCCATGCTGCCGCTGCGGTCGATGACCAGCTGAAACGTCGGCGTCTGCGGGAGGAGGACCTCGTCGAAGTCCGGACACTCGAACTCCCCACCACCACCGGAGCCCGCCGTGTCGCCGGCACTGTCGGTGCCGCTGGCGCTCGCGCTTTCGGTGGCGGCAGCGCTGTCGGTCTCGTCCGTGTCGGCCTGGGTCTCGGTCTCGGTCTCGACGCTCGGACATCCGCCCTGCGCCAGCCCGTCGTCGAAACATGGATCCGCGCACCCCGTGATCGACAACCCCACGGCAGCGGCGGCGACGTTCCTGTTGAGACCCCCCATGCGCTCAGGGTGCGGGGGCTGCGGGACGAACGCCACCCCCAAAGCGACCTCTGAGCGCCAAGCCGAGCGCTCGAAACGTGGTCTCGCGCAACAGGCCGGCAGACCGGAGCCGAAGTGGTCGCGGCTCCTCCTCCGTTGCGGCACAGCATGGGTCATGCACGTACGTGCGCGCCCTGGGTCGCCCCCTGAGGCCGCGCTACGTCTCTTGCGAGGGCGGGACCCAAGCGGTCTCGACGTTCTCGCCCTCTTCGAAGCCGAAGAAGATGCGCATCTGCTTGCGGAGGAACTCCTTGCCCTCTTCGGACTGTAGGTCGATGCGATAGGTGTTGATGTAGCGCGGCGAGACCTGCAGCCACTCCTTCCACGCCTTCATGCTGACCTTGTCGTAGATCAGCTGGCCGAACTCGTCGGGAAAGGGCTTGAAGGGAAGGCCTTGCAGGTCTTCGTCGTACTTCTGGCAGTGGACGGTGCGCGGTGCGTTCATCGTGAACCTCGTGTTCAGGCTTGGCCCAGGGCGGTCGTGATGACCTCGACGGCGGTGGAGAGCGGGATGCGCTTTTGCGAGCGGTCGTCTCGCATGCGCACGGTGACCGTGCGGTCGGTGAGCGTGTCGTTGTCGACGGTGATGGCGTAGGGGGTGCCGATCTCGTCGTGGCGAGCGTACCGCTTGCCGATGGCGTGCTGCTCGTCGAGCTTGGCGTTGATGCCCGCGGCGAAGAACTGCTGCACGATCTCGCGAGCGAGCTCGGGCATGCCGTCCTTCTTGACCAGCGGCAGCACGGCGACCTTGATCGGCGCCAGGCGTGGGTGCAAACGAAGCACGGTGCGCGCCCCCTTGCCGTCGGCGTCGCCGGGCTCCTCGTCGTAGGCGTCGCAGAGCAAGGCGAGCAGCCCGCGGGTGGCCCCCGCGGCGGGCTCGATGACGTGCGGCATGTAGCGCCAGCCGTTCTTGCCCGTGTCGGGGTCGGTCTTCTGCGGGTCGAAGTACTGGAGCTTCTTCTTGGACCCGGTGGAGTGGGCGTTGAGATCGTAGTTGGTGCGGCTGGCGATGCCCTCGAGCTCGTCCCAGCCCCAGGGGAACTTGTACTCGACGTCGTAGCAGCCGTCGCTGTAGTGGGCGAGCTCGTCCCCCTCGTGCGGGCGCAGGCGGAGGTTCTCCTCCTTGATGCCCAGCGACTTCCACCAGTCGAGGCGGGCGTCCTTCCAGTGCTCGAGCATCTTCGGGCCTTGGCCCGGCTCGACGAAGTACTCCATCTCCATCTGCTCGAACTCGCACGAGCGGAAGATGAAGTGCTCGACCTTGACCTCGTTGCGGAAGCTCTTGCCCATCTGGGCGATGCCGAAGGGCACCTTCATGCCGGTGGACTGCTGCACGTTGAGGAAGTTGACGAACATCGCCTGCGCGGTCTCGGGGCGCAGGTAGACGGAGCTGTCGGCCATGGCGTCCTCGACCTTGGCCCGCAGCGTCTTGTCGTCGTCGCCGGCCTCGACGGAGGCCTTGACGCGATCGATGATCGCCGCGACCGGGTCGACCGGCCCGAGCGAGGTGCGGAACATGAGGTTGAACTGTCGCTCCTCGGAGAGGAACGGCGAGCCGCAGTTGGGGCAGACGTAGCCGCGTTCGGGAGCGACGGCCCCCGTGAGCGTCTTACCGTCGCGCTCGATGCCTTCGGCCAGGCCCTGCACCTTTTCCAGGGCCGCCTTGGCGCGGCCCTTGTCGGCCAGGGTGATCGTGGCCGGCGTGCCGGACTCCGCCCGCGGCGCCTTGTCGGCCCGGAAGCGCTCGCCGCAGACCTTGCAGTCGACCAGCGGGTCGCTGAAGTTGGCCAGGTGCCCCGAGCTCTTCCAGACCTCCGGGTGCATGATGATCGACGCGTCGATGCCGACGATGTCCTCGCGGCTGTGCACCATCGAGCGCCACCACTCGTTCATCAGGTTGCGCTTGAGCTCGACGCCCATCGGACCGTAGTCGTACGCGCTGCGCAGGCCGCCGTAGATCTCCGAGCTCTGAAACACGAAGCCCCGCCGCTTGCACAGCGACACGATTTTCTGCATGCGATCTTCGGTGGCGTCCGCCATGAGCGGGGCATAACACGGGGGTGCGCGGGCGGGAAGACGGGTGGAGGCCGCTCGTGTCATCGAGCCGTCGCCCGTCGCGAATGTAGCCCCAAGGGTGCGTACGCTCGTTTATCCTCAACGCCTGGTGTCACTGTCGAGGTCCATCCGGCCCCATCTGCCGACGGTGCTGGTCGCGCTCGGCATCATGCTCGCCGTGCTCTCGGTCCGCGACTCGCACGGCCATCGGCACGCGGGACGCTTCGATCCGAAGGGGTTCGAGGCCCTCTTCGAGGCGGACCATGCGGACGTGGTCGCGCGCGCCTCGGCGTACCTGCGCGAAACCGACGGGCTTCAGTGGCCAAGCGTTGGTGCGCTGGACCCGAACACCGCCATGCGCGGCGTCTCGCAGATCCTCGATCGCCCAACCTTGAAGGCCCTCGCCAAGGATCACACGCGCGAGGAGATCGAGGCGTTCGCGGACGCTGGCGCCCCGCTGGTCGCCTGGCGTGTCGCATACTTCAGGCCATTCGAGTACGCCCGCGACACGGAGGCCGTCCGGGTCACCGTCGATCGTACGGGCCGCGTCACGGCGGCCGACCGGGGCAACTACAAGCCCGCGGGGACCCGCGACCTGCCCAGCGAGGCCTGGGTGTCGCAAGCCCGGATCGATGCTGCCGCGGCCCTGCGAATCGATGCAGAGCGACTGCAGCCCCTGGACAAGGATGCGCTGCCACCGGGGGCGAGGCGGCTGGGGTACAGCGACGGGCTCTGGCGCGTCGACGGGCTCGAGCTGGGCGGGTTCTCGGTCGTCGTCGGTGCGTGGACGTACGGCAGCTCGATCGGGTTTCAGACGCGCGTCCTCGAGCTCCGCGGTCCCGGCGATGAAGCACCAACGAGCTGGGGTAGCGAAGCGTGGGTCGCGGCCGTCCTCACGGTGGTGATGGCCATGATGCTGGGAGCCTGGACGCGGGACCCCGACCCGCCCCCCACGAACCCAGACGCGCTCCTCGTGCCCGGGTTCGCCCTGGGCGTCGCCATGGCGCTGGGCCAGATCGGCCTGATGCTGACCTCGAGGCACGGCTACCACCCCGGGGTGATGGGGGTGTTCATCGTCGTCGCCATCGTCCTTGGCACCGCCGGCCTGGTCTTTGCCCGCGCTCGTCGCCGAGGCGACCTCGAGCCCCCGAGCCCCGGCATCGCCATCGCGCTCGTCGCCCTCGCGGTCGCGGCGTTCATCGCGAGCTGCTGGCTGTGCGGCGGGCCATTCGCGCGGGGCTGCTGCGAGCGCTGCGGGATCCTGCGCTGCACCGCGGCACCCCTCATCATCGCCGCCCTCGTTCTCGCGCGCACGAGACCGCGCTTCGCGGGCGACGCGATGGTGCTCTCGGTCGTGATGCTCACGCCGCACTGCATCTGCGACAACTTGGTCAACCACCATTGGATGGCAGCCATCGGCACCAGCCCGATGTGCTTCTTCTTGTTCTACGGCACGACGCTCACGGCACTCGCGGGGCTACGCGGCGTCTTCTCGAAGCTCACCCTGACACTCGGCGTACTGGCGCTGGTGGTCACCGGCGTCCTGGCCTACACCCACCACACGTACCACTTCCCGTGGTGACGGACGCCCTCAGGCCGCGACCTCGGCCTGACGAGCCACCAGCTCCGAGTACGCCCCACCCAGGGCCATCAAGTCCGGGTGCGTGCCCGACTCGACGATCCGGCCCCTGTCGAGGACCACGATGCGATCGGCGTCGCGAATGGTCGAGAGGCGGTGCGCGATGACCAGCGTGGTGCGTCCGGCCTGCAGCTTCTCGAGCGCATCTTGAACGAGCCCCTCGCTCTTCGCATCGAGCGCGCTGGTGGCCTCGTCGAGGATGAGCACCTTGGGGTCGCGGAGGATCGCGCGCGCGATGGAGACGCGCTGCCGCTGCCCACCCGAGAGCTGCACGCCGCGCTCGCCGACCTTGGTGTCGTAGCCGTCGGGGAACTCGGAGATGAAGTCGTGCGCGTTGGCGAGGGTTGCGGCGCGCTCGATTGCGGCGTCGGACGCCTGCAGGTTGCCGTAGCGGATGTTGTCGCGAATCGACCCCGAGAAGAGGATGGGCTCTTGCGAGACCACGGCCATGGCGCCCCGCAGGTCGGCGAGCGCGAACTGCCGCACGTCGACGCCGTCGAGCGTCACCTGCCCCTCGCTGGGGTCGTACATGCGCTGCAGGAGCCGGGCGAGCGTGGTCTTGCCCGAACCGCTGCTGCCGACCAGGGCGCACGTCTGGCCGGGCTCGATCGACAAGGACACGTCCTGGAGTACCGAGGCGTCGCGGTCGCCGTAGCTGAACCCGACCGCTTCGAACGAGACGTGGCCCTTCAGCTCCCCGATGGGCGCCGGCGTATCGGGCTCGACGAGGTCCGAGCGGGTGTCGAGGATCTCGAAGATACGGGCGGTGGCTCCCAGTGCGGCCTGCAGGCGCGCCCAGATACCGGCCATCGCCCCGACCGCGGCGGCGACCATCATGGTGTAGAGCATGAACTCGGTGAGGTCACCGGGCGAGATCGAATCGGTGGCGACCATGCGCCCGCCCAAGAAGAAGATGCCGGCGATGGCGGAGAAGGCCAGGAAGCTCGAGGTGCTCATGAACCACGCGCCGGCGAGCACGCGCTTGATGAAGAGGTCGAAGCTCCGCGCGATCGAGACGCTGTAGCGCTGGACCTCGTGGTCCTCGCGGGTGAAGGCCTGCACGGTCTCGATGCCCGCGATGCCCTCTTGAAGCTCTGCGTTGGCCTGGGCGAGCTCGTCTTGGGCCTTGCGCGCGAGCTGGCGGATCTTGCGGCCGAAGAACACCGTGGCCAGCGCCAACGGGGGGACGACGGCGAGCATGACCAAGGTGAGCTGCAGGTTGGTGTACAGCAAGATCCCGACGCCGCCCACGAGCGAGAGGAAGTTGCGGGCCGCCATCGAGACGTCGGAGCTGACGGTGCCGTGAATCTTGCCGACGTCCTCGGCCAGCCTCGAGAGCAGCTCGCCCGTGCGTCGCTTGTGAAAGTAGGTCTGCGACAGCGTGACGAGGTGCCGGTAGAGCTGAACCCGCATGTCGGCCACGACGCGCTCGCCCACCCACGAGACCAGGTAGTGGCGGAAGAACACGAACACCGCCTGCACGGCAAAGATCGCGACCAGCGTCAGGCTGTGCTCGGTCAGCGCGTCGACGTTCTTGTCCTTGAACGCCGCGTCGATCACCTCGCCGAAATAGGCGGGATACAGCAGGCCCAAGCCGCTCCCAATGGCCAGGCACACCAGCGCAATGCCCAGGCGCACCCGGTAGGGCCACGTGTATCCGAGCAGCCGCCGCACGCGGGCGCCGACGGGCATCTTGTCGACCGAATCGGTGCCGGACTCGTCCACGCGAGCACGCTAGCACGCGACTGCGCGTGGTCTGACGAGCGCGCGGGGGGTCCGGAGATGACGGGAGGCTCAGCACGGCCGAACTTCCGGATTGCGGACGTTAGGGGTCTCTGTGCTGAGCTCAGACCGGTCGAAGTTCCGAACTGGGGACGTTCGACCGGTCTGAGCGGGCGCGCGGGAACCTCTGGGCGCGAGACCACACCTCGATTGCGGAATGCTCGGGCGGGTCATGGGTGGGTTGGTGGTGTTGATGTTGGGCGGCTGCGATGCGGAGGAAGACCCCGGCCCCGTCGCGGACGAAGACGACCCGGGCTGCGTCCGGGCGCAGGCCCTGGAGCTCGACGGATGCCCCGAGCTCCTCGGCGAGTCGCACTGCAGCGAGGGGCGCGAGCACGTCCCACTACTCTCGCCCGTCGACTACGACGCCAACCCGCCGCACAGCGGTCCGCACTACCCGAGCGCGACCTACTGGGGCCTGCACCAAAGCGCGGTGGACCGCGGGACCTACGTGCACAACCTCGAGCACGGCGGGATCGTGCTGGCGTACGACTGCACCGACTGTGACGACGAGCTGCGTGTCCTGGCCAACCTGGTGGCGGAGCGACCCGACATGCGCATCCTCGTCACGCGCGACGTCGAGTTGCCCTCTCGCTTCGCGGCGATCAGCTGGACGTGGTCGTGGAGCTTCGAGGCCGTCGACGCAGACGCTCTGATGTGCTTCATCGACCAGCACGAAGGGTTCGCGCCCGAGAACATCGCGAAATGAGCGATTCGCCGGCGGACCGCCCGCCGTCGGCTACGCTGCGGGCATGTCCAAGTTCCACGATTTCGAGATGGAGTCGATCACCGGGGAGTCGGTGCCGCTGCGTCGGTTCGAAGGCAAGGCCGCGCTCGTCGTCAATGTCGCCAGCCAGTGAGGCCTGACGCCTCAGTACGCAGGTCTGCGTACGCTGCACGAGCGCCGAGACGACTTGAACGTCCTCGCCTTCCCCTGCAACCAGTTCGGCAAGCAGGAGCCCGGCACCAACGCCGAGATCCACGAGTTCGCCAAGCGCAAGTACGACGTGAACTTTCCGATGTTCGCCAAGGTCGAGGTCAACGGCGACGGCGCGGCGCCGCTGTACCAGTACCTGCGCGAGCAAGCCCCCGCCTCCGACGGCTCCACCGTGATCTCATGGAACTTCGCGAAGTTCCTCGTCGACGCCGAAGGCAACGTGGTCAAGCGCTACGGTCCCAAGACGACGCCCGAGGAGATCGAAGCCGACCTCGACGAGGCCCTCGGCGGGGGCTAAAGCGTCCGCGAGTGTCCAGCATCGCGGACACCCTGCACCTTCGCGGGCCCGCCGATTGACACCGTCGGCGGCCTGCATGAAGGCTGTGCTTCATGAAGCGCACGAGCCTCCTCTCCGCCGCCGCCGCCCTCACGGCCTGCTTCTCCCCGGAGGTCAGCACCGAGACCGCGATGGGCTCCGGCGGCACCGATGGCAGCACGGGCACCGACATGACCTCGGGCCCCGCCGAGGGCAGCTCAGGGAGCGGCGACCCGGGCAGCGACACCACGAGCGTCGACCCCGACACCACCGCCACGGGCTCCGAGACAGGCATCGACCCCAACGACGCCCCGCCTCAGTTCGAGAGATTCACCGTCAACGGTTCCACCGCGCCGGCCGAAGTCGACGAGGGCGGCACCATCGCTCTCGAAGCCGACGTCACCGACGACATGGGCGTCGCCTCGGTCGAGTTCTTCGATGGAGACACCTCGCTGGGGGTGGTGGACGCCGCTCCGTTCGAGCTC